>NZ_JAVJPT010000007.1:0-348591 GCF_040217515.1 Erythrobacter sp. | reverse complement strand
TCCTCGATGCGGAAGCTGTAGAACAGCGACTCCTGCATCACCGTTCGCTCGCCCATCATCAGCATGTCTCCGCAGGTTTGCCGAGATCAATGAATCAGGAGCCCAACCCTTCTGCAAGCGGAGTTTTTCAACAGAATAGGGTCGTAAGCAGGCAGTCCGCCTTCGGGCGTTGCCAGCACCCTCAGCGCGGCAGTTCGGTCACGCCCATCAGCGCCTCGTCCACTGCGCGCGCGGCCTGGCGGCCTTCGCGGATCGCCCACACGACGAGGCTCTGCCCGCGCCGCATGTCGCCGCACGCCCACACGCCCGGAACGTTGGTCGCGTACGTGTCGGTGTCGGCTTTCACATTGCCGCGCTCGGTCAGTTCGACCGCCGCCTGTTCGAGCAGGCCGGCCTTTTTCGGACCCGTAAAGCCCATGGCGAGCAGGATGAGGTCGGCCGGAATGGTGAATTCGCTTCCGACGATCTCGCGCATTTGGCCGTCCACCCATTCGACCCGCGCGCATTCGAGGCCGGTGACTTTCTCGCCATCGCCGATCACGCGCTTGGTCAGCACCGCCCAGTCGCGGTTGGCGCCTTCCTCGTGGCTGGAGGAGGTGCGCAGTTTCAGCGGCCAGTCGGGCCAGGTCAGCGCCTTGTCCTCCTTTTCGGGAGGCTTGGGCATGATTTCGAGCTGGGTGACGCTTTTCGCGCCTTGCCGGTTCGATGTGCCGACGCAGTCCGAACCCGTGTCTCCGCCGCCGATCACGACCACGTCCTTGCCCGTCGCGAGCAGCGAGCCGCGCGGGGCCGCACGGACCTCGTCATCGCCGGCAACACGCTTGTTCTGCTGGGTGAGGAATTCCATCGCGAGGCGCACGCCCGGCATTTCGGCGCCCGGAATGGCAAGCTGGCGCGCATCCTCGGCCCCGCCGGCGAGCACGATCGCGTCGAAATTTTCCGACAGCGTCTTGAACGAAATGTCGACTCCGACTTCCTTGCTGGTGCGGAATTCGACGCCTTCGGCTTCCATCTGGACGCAGCGGCGATTGATGTGGTGCTTTTCCATCTTGAAGTCGGGAATGCCGTAGCGAAGCAGCCCGCCGACGCGGTCCGACTTCTCGAACACGGTGACCGAATGCCCGGCGCGCGCGAGCTGCTGCGCGGCGGCCAGCCCGGCGGGCCCGGAGCCGACCACCGCCACCGACTTGCCGGTTTTCCTTTCGGGGATCTGCGGTTCGACCCAGCCTTCCTTGAAGCCGCGATCGATGATCGCGCATTCGATCGACTTGATGGTGACCGGCTGGTCGACGATGTTGAGCGTGCAGCTCGCCTCGCACGGGGCGGGGCAGATGCGGCCGGTGAATTCGGGGAAGTTGTTCGTGCTGTGCAGCAGGTCGAGCGCGTTGCGCCAATCGTCCTCGTAGACGAGGTGATTCCAGTCCGGGATCAGGTTGTTCACCGGGCAGCCATTGTGACAATAGGGAATGCCGCAATCCATGCAGCGCGAAGCCTGCCCGGCCAAAGTCGCATCGTCCGGCTGGACGACGAATTCGCGGTAGCTCTTCAGCCGCTCGGTCGGATCGAGATAGTCGCGATCGCGCCGATCCAGTTCGAGAAATCCGGTTTCCTTGCCCACGAGGTCAAATCTCCGATTTGGCCGAAGCCCCCGCGAGGGGCGGGGGTCCGGCTTCACTTTGGTTGAGCGCTTCCGACGGAAGCGGGGTTCCCGCTTGCGCGGGAATGACGAATGAAGACCTATTCCGCCGCGACACTTTCCGCTTCGAGCCGTTCCGCCTCGAGCGCTTCGAGCGCGCGCTTGTAATCGCGCGGCATGACCTTCACGAATTTGGCGAGCGCATTGTCCCAGTCCGCGAGCAGTTCGCCCGCGCGAGCGCTGCCGGTGTGGAGCTGGTGGCGTTCTACGAGGATGCGCAGCCGTTCGGCATTGTGGCGCAGCATGTCGCCCATGCCATAGTCGTGCACCGAACGCGCGCGCTGCGACGGCCTCCCTAGACCTTCATCGAGATCGCCTTCCGCGCTGACGGGTACGAGATCGACCTGCGCATGGTTGACCAGTTTCGAGAACGTGCCTTCGGGATCGTAGACATAGGCGAGCCCGCCGCTCATCCCGGCGGCGAAATTGCGCCCCGTCTGGCCGAGCACTACGACGACCCCGCCGGTCATGTATTCGCAGGCATGGTCGCCCGTACCTTCGACCACGGCGATGGCACCCGAATTGCGCACAGCGAAGCGTTCGCCCGCGACGCCGCCGAAATAGGCCTCGCCCGCGATTGCGCCGTAAAGCACGGTGTTGCCGACGATGATGTTCGCGGCGGCTTCGCGCGGCACGCCCTCGGGCTGGCGCACGACGATGCGGCCTCCCGAAAGCCCCTTGCCGACATAGTCGTTGGCATCGCCCACGAGGTCGAGCGTGACGCCGTGCGCAAGCCACGCGCCGAAGCTCTGCCCCGCAACGCCGTTGAAATGCACCCGTACCGTGTCGGACGGCAGCCCTTCATGGCCGTGGGCCCGCGCGATTTCGCCCGAAAGCATCGTGCCGACCGTGCGATTGACGTTGCGGATTTCGTGCCGGAGTTCGACCGGCGCGGCCTTGTCGATCGCTTCGCGGCATTCGGAAATCAGGACATTGTCCATCGCCGCGCCGAGGCCGTGATCCTGGTCCTCCGTGTTGCGCAGGCTCGCATTGTCGGCCAGCGGCACACGGTGGAGGATGCGGGTGAGATCGATCCCGCGCGCCTTCCAGTGGCGGTCCATCCGGGTGAAATCGAGCCGGTCGACCCGGCCCACCATTTCATCGACCGTGCGAAAGCCCATTTCGGCCATGATGCCGCGCAGCTCTTCGGCGACGTAGAACATGTAATTCACGACGTGTTCGGGCTGGCCCATGAAGCGCGCGCGCAGCACCGGGTCCTGCGTCGCGACGCCGACCGGGCAGGTGTTGAGATGGCACTTGCGCATCATGATGCACCCCGCCGCGATCAGCGGGGCGGTGGCGAAGCCGAATTCGTCCGCGCCCAATAGCGCGCCGATGGCCACGTCGCGGCCCGTGCGCAACCCGCCGTCGACCTGAACCGCGATGCGGCTGCGCAGATCGTTGAGCAGGAGCGTCTGCTGCGTCTCGGCAAGGCCGATTTCCCACGGGCTCCCGGCATGGGTGAGGCTGGTCAGCGGCGAGGCGCCCGTCCCGCCGTCATAGCCCGAAATCGTGACATGGTCCGCGCGCGCCTTGGACACGCCTGCAGCAACCGTGCCGACGCCGACTTCGGAGACGAGTTTGACCGAAACGCGGGCCTCGGGGTTCACGTTCTTGAGGTCGTGGATCAGCTGGGCGAGATCCTCGATCGAATAGATGTCGTGATGCGGCGGCGGGGAAATGAGGCCCACGCCCGGGGTCGAATAGCGCACCGCGCCGATCCGCTTGTCGACCTTGTGCCCCGGAAGCTGGCCACCCTCGCCGGGCTTCGCGCCCTGCGCCATCTTGATCTGGATATCGTCCGAATTGACAAGATATTCGGTCGTCACGCCGAAGCGCCCCGAGGCCACCTGCTTGATCCGGCTGCGCATCGAATCGCCCGATTCCAGCGGTTTGAACCGGAACGGCTCCTCACCGCCCTCGCCCGTGTTCGAACGCCCGCCGATGCGGTTCATCGCGATGGCGAGCGTCGAATGGGCCTCATGGCTGATCGAGCCGAAACTCATCGCGCCGGTCGAGAACCGCTTGACGATCTCGCTCGCCGGTTCGACTTCGTCCAATGGCAGCGGTTCGTCGCTTTTACGGAATTCGAGCAGGCCGCGGATCGTCAGCAGGCGTTCGGACTGTTCGTTGATCGAGGCCGCGAATTCCTCGTAATCCTTGGCCTTGCTGCCGCGCACGGCGTGCTGCAGCTTGGCGATATTCTCCGGCGTCCAGGCATGTTCCTCGCCGCGCAGGCGGAACTGGTAGATGCCGCCGACATCGAGCATCGATTTATACAGCGGGTTGTCGCCATATGCCTGCCCATGGCGGCGCAGCGCTTCCTCGGCGACTTCGGCAAGGCCGATGCCTTCGATCATCGAGGCCGTGCCGGTGAAATATTTCTCGACGAATTCGCTCGAAAGCCCGACCGCGTCGAAGATCTGCGCACCGCAATAGGACTGGTAGGTCGAAATGCCCATCTTGGACATGACCTTGCGCATGCCCTTGCCGACACCCTTGATATAGTTGCGCGCGACCTCTTCGGCAGGCAGTTCGGGATGCTTTCTCGCGCGCAGGTCTTCCAGCGTTTCGAAGGCGACATAGGGGTTGATCGCCTCCGCCCCATAGCCTGCGAGCACGCAGAAATGGTGCACTTCGCGCGGCTCGCCGCTTTCGACGACCAGCCCGGTCTGCATGCGCAGGCCCTGACGGACGAGATGGTGATGCACCGCCGCCGTCGCCAGCAGAGCGGGCATTGGCACGCGGGTTTCGTCCTGCGTGCGATCGGACAGGACGAGGATGTTGTGATCCTGCAGCACCGCCTCGGTCGCGGCCCAGCACATTTCCTTCAGCGCCATCTCGATCCCCTCGACGCCGGTTTCGGCATCCCAGGTGATGTCGATCGTCGCGCAGCGGAATGCCCCGTCGAGCGCTTCCTCGACCGAGCGGATCTTGGCGAGGTCCTCGTTGGTCAGGATCGGCTGGTCGACTTCGAGCCGCTTGTGCGTGCCGGCATCGTGGCCGAGCAGGTTGGGGCGCGGGCCGATCATCGAGGTCAGGCTCATCACCAGTTCCTCGCGGATCGGGTCGATCGGCGGGTTCGTCACCTGCGCGAAGTTCTGCTTGAAATAATCATAGAGCAGGCGCGAGCGGTCCGACAGCACGGCAAGCGGGGTGTCGGTCCCCATCGAGCCGACCGGATCGTCACCCTTCACACCCAGCGGTTCGAGGAAGCGCGCGAGATCCTCCTGCGTGTAACCGAAGGCCTGCTGACGCTGGAGCAGCGTCGTCGGGCCCTCCGGCACGGCGGCGAGGTCGGGCTCGATATGGTCGATGTCGGGAAGCTTGAACTGCGCCTGTTCGAGCCATTCGGCGAAGGGCTCGGCCCGGGCGAGATCGGCCTTGAGCTCCTCGTCCTCGATGATGCGGCCTTCCTCGAGGTCGATCAGCAGCATCTTGCCCGGCTGGAGCCGCCACTTGCGCACGATTTCCTCTTCGGCAAAGGGCAGCACGCCGCTTTCGGAGGCGAGGCAGACGAGATCGTCCTTCGTCACGCAATAGCGCGCGGGCCGAAGCCCGTTGCGGTCGAGCGTCGCGCCGATCTGGCGCCCGTCGGTGAAGCACACCGCGGCCGGGCCGTCCCAAGGCTCCATCAGCGCGGCGTGGTATTCGTAAAAGGCGCGCCGGTCGGGATCCATCAGCTCGTTGCCCGCCCACGCCTCGGGAATGAGCATCATCATCGCGTGCGGCAGCGAATATCCGCCCGCCAGCAGCAGTTCCAAGGCGTTGTCGAGACAGGCCGTGTCCGATTGCCCGTGCGGGATGATCGGCCACATCTTGTCGAGATCGGGGCCGAGCAGCTCGCTTTCCATGGTGCGGCGGCGCGCATTCATCCAGTTCACGTTGCCGCGCACCGTGTTGATCTCGCCGTTATGCGCCATGAAGCGATAGGGGTGGGCGAGCCGCCACGACGGGAAGGTGTTGGTCGAAAAACGCTGGTGGACGAGACCGAACGCGGAAACGCAATCGGGATCGCTCAGGTCGTCGTAGAAACTGCCCACCTGGCTTGCCAGCAGCAGGCCCTTGTAGACGATGGTCCGGCTCGAAAAGCTCGGCAGGTAGGTCTCGGTAAGGCCGGGCAGGCCCTTCTTCACCTCGAGCTTGGCGAGCGGGTTCTGGACCTGCTTGCGGATGACGATCAGCTTGCGCTCGAACGCGTCCTGGTCGGGGCAGCCCTCGCCCCGGGCAATGATCGCCTGCCGGATCACCGGCATCGATTCGATCACCGCATCGCCCAGCCCGTCGAGCGTGACCGGCACGTCGCGCCAGCCGACGAAGCGCTGGCCTTCCTTTTCGGTGAAGGTCTCGAAGCTTTGCGAAACGAAATCGCGCGCCGCATCGTCGCGCGGCATGAAGCACATCGCGACCGCATAATCGCCCGGCTGCGGCAGGTCGTGGCCGTTTTCTTCGGCCCAGCGGCGGAAAAGCGGATCGGGGATCTGGATCAGCAGGCCGGCGCCGTCGCCCAGCAGCGGATCCGCGCCCACCGCGCCGCGATGGTCGAGCTTCTCCAGGATCTCGAGCGCCTGCTCGATGATCGCATGGCTTTTCGTGCCCTTGATATGGGCGACCATGCCGACGCCGCAGGCGTCATGTTCGTTTTGCGGGTCGTAAAGACCCTGGGAAGCTGGATATCCCATGGCTCGGTTCCACTCTGTCAGATGCCGGCTCGCGGGCCCTTTTCCGTTCGGTCGGGGCCGGGTCGCGAGGGGGTGTGCCGGCAGGTGTTTCGGCATGGAGGCGAGCGAATTGGCCCGCTCCACGCAGGTCTCCAACCTAATGGAGATGCAAAAGCGATTTTGCAACCGCGAAAGGCGAAGCAATATTTCGCCTGCTCGCAGGGCGGCAATCATTTCGTTGCTCGCCGCCGTTCGAAAGCGCGCCCTGTTGCGCCGCGCGCGGGGATTCAGGCAGCGCCGCGCATGTCATGCAACTTCGCGAGCGCGGCGGCGAGGTCGCGTGTCCTGCCATTGGTCCTCGCGTCCTGCGCGCCCGACGGCGCGCCGTCGGCAAGTTCGCCGAGCGCCTCGAGCGCTTCGGCCAGCGCCGCGTCGCGGTCCGGGGGCCGGGCCGCGCCCAAGGCCTGTGTCGCCACGCCCTGCGCCTGTTCGGCGGCCTGGCGTTCGTGGAGCGCGGCGGCGAGGCGTTCGACCATCTCGACCAGGCTGAGCTCGTCGGTCGGGCGGCCGCGCAGGCGGGCGATCGCGGCCGATCCGGGAGGCGCTCCGCCATCCGCCGGGTCGCTCTCCTCTCCGGCGCTACCCTGCGTCTCGATGGTTGGCGTCTCGATCTCGCCCGCAGGCGGGCCCTCGACCCACACCGCATTGCGGCCGGGAAGCGCGGCGAATTGGGCAAGGTCGATCCCGGCGACCGGGCCATCGGCCGGCGGGTCGCTTTCGCCGGGATGCGCCGCGCCGTCCTGCGGAACGGTCGCACCAGGCTCGCTTCTCCCGGCCACCGGGTCATACTCGCTGGGGTTCCCCGCTGCCTCCGCTTCCCCGAGCGCGCGGGCAAGGCGGCGGCGGATCGCGCTGGAGTGCCGGTTAGGCTCCTCCGTTATATCGGGCGCATCGGCCGCAGCCTCGCGCTGCCCGTCCGCCACTTCCGTGTTGTCCGACCAGTCCTGCGCATTCATCCCGAGCGGCATCGCCTCGAGCGGCGCATCGAAGCTCTCGCTGCCCAGATCCTCGCGCGGGTCGATCGGGCGCATCCGCATGCTGTCGCCGATTTCGTCATCCGCCCGTTCATCCCTCGCATAGACCGTGCGCCGTCCCCGCGCGCGCTGCGTCACCGCCCGCGCGATGCCGTAGGCGAGCGCGCCGCCTGCCAGCGCTCCCAGCGCGGCGATCAGGTAATGAGCGGCCGCCCCGAACGCGCCGAGCCCGCTCGCTGGGGCGATCCCGGCTGTCGCTGCCGGCGGCAGGACGAGGATGGCGAGCCCGCACAGCGCCGCGCCCCACAGGCCCAGCACGGGGGCGAAAACGGCATGTGCCCAAAGCCGCCTGCGCTTCGGGCGCCCCCCAGACCGGCGCCCCCGTGCAGCAGCGCTGGAGCGATCGGAGGAGCCGTCCGGCGAGCCCCCGTTCGCGCGCTTGCCTGCCCTGATCCAGCCGAGTCTCATCGCGCCGAAGGTTCCTCACACATCGCAGCGGGGCGCGCGGTCCGTTCCGCCCGCGCCCGGTTCCTTGTGGCCGGGTCGCCTGCACGCGTCCGGTCGCTATCCCCCGGCAGTTAGCAGCTCTTGGTAAACAGCCGGATAACGCCGCGCATTGCGTGCCCAGTCATGGTTCTCGCGAACATGGGCCGCCCCGCTTTCCTTGATGTCCCACCAATCCACGTGCGGGTTGAGGTCCGGCCATGTTCCCTCGTAATGGTGCAATGCGCCGGACAATTCCTGCGCGCAGCCCACCGGATCGCCGGGCGGGAACAGGAAGCCGGTCACCTGGTCGGTGATCAGTTCCTCATGACCGCCCACCCGGCTTGCCGCCACGACCAGCCCCTGCGCCATCGCCTCGAGCGGCTTGAGCGGCGTCACGAGGTCGGTCAGGCGCGATTTCTTGCGGGGGAAGGCCAGCAGAGAGATCAGCGAATAATACCTTTCGACCTGTTCGTGCGGCACGCGGCCCGTAAAGATTATCGCGTCTCGGTGGCGTTCGGGCAGGGCCGCGGCCTGTGCTCGCAGGCTTTCCTCCATCGGACCGCCCCCGACCAGCAGCAGGCGGACATCGGCCCATTCATCGCTGTCCTCGTCCTCGTAATAGGTTCCCTCGCGCAGCAACCGCACCGCCTCGATCAGGTCATCCAGCCCTTCGTAATCGTAGAAGCTGCCGACATATCCGATCACCGGGGTGAATTTCGGGATGCCGAGCCTCCGGGCGAGCGCTTCGTCATAGACGGGCGGCTTGCCGAACAGCGCCATGTCCACGCCATTGGGCATTACGCCGATGCGCTCTTCGGGAATGCCGCGCCCTACCAGATCGCCTTTCAGGCCCTTGCAGATCGTGAACAGCGCGTCGGCCCGCCGCGCAACATGCGTCTCGAGCGCGCGCGTCAGGCGGTACTTGACCGATCCCTCCCGCCCCGTGCCGTTGCCGACCGCCGCGTCCTCCCAGAAGGCGCGGACCTCGTAGACCACCGGCACGCCGAGTGCGCGCCCCGCAATGAGCGCCGCCGCCCCGCCGAGCGCGGGCGAATGGGCGTGGAGGACATCGGGCCGCCATTCCCGCGCCAGCCGCCGGATCGCCCCTGCCAGCGCGCGAATCTCGCCGATTTCGGCGAGAAGAGGCGGGCCGGAGGGAACGCCCGGCGTTCGGTGAAAGGTCAGCCCGTCGGCGATTTCGGGGTTTTCGCGACCGGCGCCCGAACCCTTTTCGACATTGTGGCGCTGCCCGGTGATCGCGCGCACCTCCAGCCCCAGCGCCTCCTGCGCTTTCAGGATCGCGCGCGTGCGGAAGGTATAGCCCGAATGGAGCGGCAGCGAATGGTCGAGGACGTGGAGCACGCGGGTCATGGCCCGGCCTCTAGTGCAGGCGTGCTTAACGGCGCGTCAACTGCCGCCCTTTAGTTAGCGGGGGCGCGCGGGGCCGGATGGCGGCCCTGCCATTCGGATGCGACGCCCATGATCGACCAGTTCGCCCTCGCCCTCGGCCACGGCCTGCTCGCCGCCGCGCTGCTGCGCCTCGCGCTGCGGGACGATGTCGATGCCGATCCGCTGGTGGCCGAGCTCGGCGAAGCAGGCGCGGCGCGGCGCCGCGCAGCCAGTCCCACCGGACGCAAGGCGGCGCGCCGCGCGGGGCGGGCCGTGCCCGGCCGGGAGGGCATCGGCGCGCAATCCGGCGGTCAAGCAGCGCATGCGGGAGAAGGCGATCCCGCGCTCAAGCAGCGAAGCGATAGCGCAGGAAAACCCGCTCAGGCGGCGAAGCGGCGCGCAGGTGATCGCGCTCAGGCGGCGAAGCGGTAGCGCAAAAAAAGATGCTCGACCTCGTCTTCCTCGCCTTCATCGCCTATGTGCTGGTGCTCGGGATCAAGCGACCCTTTGTCTGGGTGCTGCTCTACGTCTATATCGATATCGTCGCGCCGCAGCGGATCGGCTATTCGCTGATCACCTCGCTGCCCGTTTCCCTGATTGCTTTCGCCGCCGCTTTCGGCGGCTGGCTCGTGCTCGACCGCAAGGAAGGCGCGCGTTTCACCGCCCGGCAGGCGCTGCTCGTCATGCTGCTCGCCTATTGCTGGTGGACCACGGGCAGCGCCGATTTCCCGGAGGAAGCGGCGACCAAGTGGGACTGGGTGTGGAAGGCTCTGCTGTTCGCGATCTTCTTGCCCTTCACCCTGACGACCCGCGCGCGGATCGAGGGGCTGGCGCTCACGCTGGTGCTGTCGGTCGCGACCATCGTCATCGGGACCGGAATCAAGACCGTGCTCGGCGGCGGCGGCTATGGCAGTCTCAATTTCTTCGTCAACGACAACAGCGGCATCTACGAAAGCTCGACTCTGGCGACGGTGTCGATCGCGCTGATCCCGATGATCTGGTGGTTCACCCGCTTCGGCACGATTTTCCGCCCGCACTGGATGGTCACCGGGTTTGCCGCCGCGCTGACCTTCGCCTGCCTGCTGGTGCCGATCGGGACCGAGGCGCGCACCGGTCTCGTCTGCATCGCGGTGCTGGCCGTGCTGTTGCTGCGTTATGTCAGGCGGCGTGCGCTGTTCATCGCGGCAGCCGGCGTGCTCGGCCTCGCCGCGCTGCCGTTCCTGCCGCAGAGCTATTACGAGCGCATGGCGACGATCACCCAGCCTTCGGGCGATGAAAGCGCCTCGACCCGCGTGGCGGTGTGGGAATGGACCATCGACTACGCGAAGGAACATCCCTTCGGCGGCGGCTTCGACGCCTATCGCGGCAATTCCTTCACCTATGTCATGCCGGTGCGCGAAGGCGAGGGGAACACCTCCAGCGTGCGCTACAAGAAGGTGACCGACGAGGGCCGGGCCTATCACTCCGCGATCTTCGAACTGCTGGGCGAGCAGGGCTGGCCGGGGCTCGCGATCTGGCTGATGTTGCAGGGCCTGGGCGTGGTGCAGATGGAGCGCATCGTCAGACGCTGGAAAGGCCAGGGGGACGAAACACCGGATGAACGCGAGGCATGGATCGCGCCGATGGCGGTGGCGCTGCAACTGGCCAGCCTCGTCTATTTCGTCGGCGCGCTGTTCCAGGGCATCGGATACCAGCCGGTGATGCTGATGATCATCGGGCTGCAGATCGGCCTTGCGACCTATTGCAAGCGGCTCGATTCGGCGCGCGCGGGGCTGGCGCGCAGCGCGAAGGCCGGGGCCGGCCGTGCACGGCGCAAAGCGGCTTCGCCCGGAGCCGTAGCGGCAGGCTGACCGGTCGCCTTTCGCGCGATTGCAACGCGCGGCCTCATGCGCCATGTAGCGCGCGCCATTCACCAGGACGAGGAGAGCCCCATGAACCCCGCAGAACTGGCCGCGAAGGCCGGCGAGAATATCGGCACCAGCGAATGGGTCGAGATGACGCAGGAAAAGGTCAACATGTTCGCCGATGCGACCGGCGACCACCAGTTCATCCATGTCGACGAGGAAGCGGCCAAGATGACGCCGTTCGGCGGGACCATCGTCCACGGCTTCATGACGCTGTCGATGATCCCCTATCTCGGCGCGAACAGCGACATGCCCAAGATCGACAACGTCAAGATGGGCGTCAATTACGGCGGCAACAAAACCCGCTTCATCGCCCCCGTCCGCGTCGGCAAGCGGATTCGCGGCCACTGGAAACTGCTTGAAATGGTCGAGAAGCGCCCCGGCCAGTGGCAGCAGACCGCCGAGATCACGATCGAGATCGAAGGCGAGGACAAGCCCGCCCTCATCTGCGAGTGGATCACGCAGTATTTCGTTTGAGGCGTTCAGCGCCCTTCGCGGCGCGCGCCTCTGACTGACCGCGCCCCTGCCTCAGTGCGGGGGCGCGCCCACACATCACAAGGATATCCCCTCATCATGACCCGTGACGCAGTCATCGTCTCCACCGCCCGCACGCCCATCGGCCGCGCCTATAAGGGCGGCTTCAACGCCACGCCGGGCGCGACGCTCGGCTCCTATTCCTTTGCCCCGGCTGTCGAACGCGCGCAGATCGACGCGGGCGAGATCGACGATGTCGTGTGGGGCGCGGTGCTCACGCAGGGCACGCAGGCGGGCAATATCGGTCGCCAGGTGGCGCTGCGCGGCGGCGCGCCGGTCGGGGTCGCGGCCCAGACGATCGATCGCCAGTGCTCCTCGGGCCTGATGGCGATCGCCACCGCGGCCAAGCAGATCATCGTCGACAACATGAATATCGTCGTCGGCGGAGGTCAGGATTCGATCTCGATGGTCCAGACCCCGGAAATGCGCGTCGCGCCCGATCCCTCGCTGATCGCGATGCACAAGGATGTCTACATGCCGATGCTCGGCACGGCGGAAACGGTGGCCGCGCGCTACAAGATCAGCCGCGAGGCCCAGGATGAATACGCGCTGCAGTCGCAGATGCGCACCGCCGCAGCGCAGGAAGCGGGCAAGTTCGACGACGAGATCGTGCCGGTGACGACCACGATGATGGCCAAGGACAAGGAAACCGGCGAGGTTTCCCAGCAGGAAGTCACCATCACCAAGGACGAGGGCAATCGCCCCTCGACCACGCTCGAAGGTCTGCAATCGCTGAACCCCGTCATGGGGCCGGACAAGTTCATCACCGCGGGCAATGCCTCGCAGCTTTCCGATGGTTCCTCCGCCGCGGTGCTGATGGAAGCCAAGGTCGCCGAGCAGAAGGGTCTCGAACCGCTCGGCCGCTATGTCGGCATGGCGGTGGCGGGCACGGAGCCCGACGAGATGGGCATCGGTCCGGTCTTCGCGATTCCCAAGCTCCTCAAGGCGACCGGCCTCACAATGGACGACATCGGCCTGTGGGAGCTGAACGAGGCCTTCGCGGTGCAGGTGCTCTATTGCCGCGACAAGCTCGGCATCGACAACGACATCCTCAACGTCAATGGCGGCTCGATCTCGATCGGCCACCCCTATGGCATGACCGGCGCGCGCTGCACCGGTCACGCGTTGATCGAGGGCAAGCGTCGCGGTGCGAAATATGTCGTCGTGACGATGTGCGTCGGCGGCGGCATGGGCGCAGCCGGCCTGTTCGAGGTCTTCTGAGTCACGCCATGACGGGCGAGGCCGGAACCGGTGAGGCCGGAACCAGTGAGGACGGCGCGGGCAGCAAGGGCCTGCTCGCCTCGCACTGGTTCTGGCTCTTCGTGCTGGTCGCGATTTCGACTGCGCTCGATTACTGGGACCACGTAAGCCGCGAGGATTCCGCCTTCGCCGCCGCGCCCCTGGTATGGCTGGGCTATACGCTGGCGAGCGCGGTGACACTGTGCGCGCTGGCATGGGGCCTTGCCTGGCTGCTGGGACGGCTCCCGGTCCCGCAGCTTGCCGCCGATACGCTCGCAGTTGCGCTTGCCATTGCGGCGCACCTCTTGCTGACCGGGCCGCTCTGGGCGGGCCTGCTGTGGACGGACGCGATCACGTTCGACGCGCCGGGCCTGCCGGTCCTCGCGGGCGCCTTGACCTATCTTTTCTATCGCGGACTGTTCCTGTTCGCCCGCCAGCTCTTCCGCCCTCCGCCCAGCCGCGCCTAGGCGCGCTTGCCCATCGCCCGCTTTTGTCGCAGGCTCTGGGCGAAAGGGGGCAAGATGGACAGACGTGAATTCCTGGCGAGCACCGCGGCGACCTCGCTAGCGGCGGGCACCGCTCTCGGCACGGCCCGGCAGGCGGCGGCCGCGCCTCATGAGGGGGCATCGGGCTTCACCTTCCCGCCCGAATGGCACGCCCACGAAGCGGTCTGGATCGGCTGGACCAAAGGCCTGTTCGACGAGCCGGATCACGTGGCGATGCGGCTCGACATGCTCGCCGCGCTCACGCCCCATGTCCCGGTCACGATCAATATCGAGGACGAGGCGAGCGCCGGGCGAATCCGAGCCCTGATGGCGGAAAGGAAGGTGCCGCCCGGCAGGGTCGCCTTCAACATTCAGGACATTGTCGACCTGTGGGTCAGGGATACCGGGCCGCTTTTCGTCTCGAACGGCCAGCGGCTGCAGATCGCGGGATTCACATGGGGCAATTACGGCTTTCCCTGGCCATGGAGCAGCCCGCGCCAGCTCGCGCGGGGCAGGGCACCGCGCCAGATCGCAGCGGCGAGGGGCTATCGCCTGATCCCTTCCGAGGTGATCGCGGAAGGCGGCGGGATCGACGTCAATTCGCGCAGCCTCGTCGCCTATCGTGATGCGACGCTGCACCGCAATCCGGGCAGGCCGCTGGACCAGATCGAGCGCGAGATGAAGCGCCTTTACGGCAAGGACCAGGTCATCTGGCTCGACCGCGCGCCGATCACCGACCGCGTCTTTGCCGGGCCCAAGGTCGGCAACTTCTTCGGCTGGGGCGCGAACGGCCATGTCGATGAATATGTCCGCTTCGTGAGCGAGGACACGATCCTCCTCGCCGAGGTGGACGAGCGCGAGCGCGAGCGCGATGCGCTGATGCGGCTCGATCACGAAATCCTCACCGAGAATCGCCGCCAGCTCGAACGGGCGCGCGACCCCGACGGCAAGCCTTTCAACGTGGTCACGATGCCCGTGCCCGATGTGGGACCTTTCCTGCGGCGGCGCACATTGACCGAACGCGATTTCACCGCCGCGCCCGGCGGATTCGACGCGCGTTCGGTCTATCGCGATTTCAAGGTCGGCGACGAAGTGATCGACGTGCCCGCGGTGAGTTACTGCAATTTCCTCGTCACCAACGGCGTGGTGGTGGGCGCGCGCTATGGCGGCGAGGGGCGGCCCGACCATCTCGCCGAAAGCGACGCGCGCTCCGCCGCGATCCTGAAGGCGCATTTCCCGGATCGCGAAATCGTGCAGATCGATCCGCTACCGGCCAATTGGGACGGCGGCGGGGTTCACTGCCTGACGCAGCAGCAGCCGGCGGTGCCTGCCTGACGCGAAAGGCCGCGTCAGGAGTGCGCGGCGATGAATTCCTCGACCACCGGGGCGATTTTCTTGCGCCACTTGCTGCCGTTGAAGATGCCGTAATGCCCGGCGCCCTCGGCCATGTAATAGTGCTTCATCTTCTCGGGCAGCTTGGGCGTCAGCTTGAGCGCGGCCTTGGTCTGGCCCAGCCCCGAAATATCGTCGCGCTCGCCCTCGATCGCCAGCAGCGCGGTGTCGGTGATCTCGGTGATGTCGACGATCTCGCCCTTGTGCTCGAAGGTCCGGTTGGGGATCGAGTGGTTCTGGAACACTTCCTCGACCGTCTGGAGGTAGAATTCCGCCGTCATGTCGCACACGCTGCGATATTCGTCGTAGAAATCCTTGGTCGCGTTCGCGCTGTCCTCGTCGCCTGCGGTGAGGTGTTTGAACATCTCGTAATGGCTCATCATGTGGCTCTGCAGGTTCATGCTCATGAACGCGGAAAGCTGCATGAAGCCGGGATAGACCCGCCGCCCCGCGCCGCGATAATTCATCGGGACCGTGGCGATGACCGACTGGCGGAACCATTCGATCGGGCGGTTCATGGCGTGGTTGTTGACGCTGGTCGGGCTTTCGCGGGTGTCGATCGGGCCGCCCATCATGGTCAGCGTCGCAGGCGTGGCCTTCGACTTGTGCAGGTTCATCAGAGCGGTCGCGGCAAAGGCGGGGACGCTGGGCTGGCACACCGCCATCATGTGCGGGCGCTGTCCGGGACTGACCTGTTCGACATATTCGAGGAACTCGATCAGGTAGTCGATGTAATCGTCGAGGTCGAAAGTCCCTTCGTGCAGCGGCACGAGCTTCGCATCGGCCCAGTCGGTGATGTACACCTCGTAGCTTTGCAGCATCCGTTCGACCGTGCCGCGCAGCAAGGTCGCGAAATGGCCGCTCATCGGCGCGACGATCAGCAGCTTCTCGCGCGGCTTGCCTTCATGCTCCTCGATCCCGTCGAGGCGGAAGCGCTTGAGATCGCCGAACGGCTTGTTCAGCACCGTCGCCTCGATCACCGGCCAGGTCTTCCCGCCGCTTTCGATCTCGGTGATGCCGAAAGCGGGCTTGCCATAGGTCGCCGTGGCATGGGCGAACACGTCGAGCGCGTTGGCCGTCATGCCGGCCAACGGGGTGGTGCTGAGCGGATTGGCGGGATTGGTCAGCGCTTCCATGCTCATGGTCGCCCAAAGGCTCGCGCCGTTGAGCCAGCTGCGCTGGAGTTCGTAGGCCTGGTACAGCATGCCGCTCCCATCCGGCCCGACCCGCGCCGATCCCCCGGCGCGAGGTTCGTGCCTCACAATGAATCATCCGGCGCAAACGCGCCTTGTGCAACCTAAATGGCCGCTCCTCCGGCATTGTGCAATGCACAATCGGGGGTGAAAACCGTGTGCGCGGCGCTTGTCATGCACTTTTTACACGTGAAATCGTGTGGCTGTGGCATTAGATCGCTCCATGATGCACGGGGATATGACAGCACGGAGCGCGGCCCCGCAGCTCCCGGAAGAGCGTCACGACGCGCCCGAGGACCAGCGCCGGGAGGCGAGCGAGATCGCCGCCGATGCCGAGCTGGAGAGCTTCGCCCGGGACGAGCCGAAAAAGCCCCGCTCGCTCGCCCCTCTGCGCATGGTGTACCGCGAGGCGGCGAAATATCCGCGCCAGGTGGTGCTCGCGCTGATCGCGCTCACCGTCACTGCGGCCGGCACACTGGCGATCCCGGCCGCGCTGCAGCTGATCGTCGATCGCGGTTTCGATGCCGACGGATCGGCCGATATCGGGCGCTGGTTCCGTTACCTTCTGGTCATCGTCGTCGTCATCGCCCTCGGCACGGCGGTGCGGTTCTACTATGTGAGCTGGCTGGGCGAGCGGGTCGTCGCCGATATCCGGCGCAAGGTCCACGCCAATCTCATGGCGCTTTCGCCCAGTTTCTACGAAGCGAACAGCCCCAAGGAAATCTCCAGCAGGATGACGGCCGACACGGCGATCATCGAGACCGTGGTGGGCACCACCGTCTCGGTCGCATTGCGCAACGCGTTCCTTGGCATCGGAGGGACGGCCTACCTGTTTTGGCTGCTGCCCGAGCTGACGATCTGGCTGGCGCTCGGCATCCCGGCGGTGATCCTGCCGATCGTCTTTTTCGCCCGCCGCATCCGCACGATCTCGCGCGACAGCCAGGACCGCGTGGCCGATGTCGGCGCGATGGTGACGGAAGTGCTGGGCGCGATGAAGATCGTGCAAAGCTTCAATCAGCAGGGGCGCGAGGCGGACCGTTTCGGCGGTGCGGTCGAGCGGACCTTCGACACCGCGAAACGGCGGATCGTGCTGCGCTCGGCGATGACCGCTCTCATCATCCTCGCGATCTTCGGCTCTATCGTGCTGCTGCTGTGGCGCGGGGCGGAAGGGGTCGCCGCCGGAGAGATCACCGGAGGCACGATCCTGTCCTTCGTCTTCGGCGCGGGGATCGTCGCGGGCTCCTTCGCCGCGCTAACGGAAGTCTACGGAGAATTGCTGCGCGGAGCCGGGGCGGCGAGCCGGCTGGCCGAACTGCTCGAGGCGAAGCCGGCCATCGCCGCGCCCGAGCGGCCCGAGCGCCTGCCCGAACCGCCGCGCGGGAGCCTGTCCTTCCGCAATGTCACCTTCCGCTATCCCGCGCGGCCCGAAACGCCCGCGCTCAAGGATTTCACGCTCGAGATCGAGCCGGGCGAGACGGTCGCCATCGTCGGGCCTTCGGGCGCGGGCAAGTCGACGATCTTCCAGCTGGTCGAGCGTTTCTACGATCCGCAGGGGGGCACGATCCGCATCGACGGCGTGCCCCTGACCAAGGCCGATCCGGCGGCGATCCGCGACCGGCTCGCGCTGGTTCCGCAGGACGGCGTGCTGTTCAGCGCCGATGCCCGCGACAACCTGCGCTATGGCAAATGGGACGCGAGCGACGAGGAAATCTGGGATGCGGCGCGCGCCGCCAATGCGGAAAGCTTCCTGCGCGACCTGCCGGACGGGCTCGACACCTATCTCGGCGAAGGCGGCACGCAATTGTCGGGCGGCCAGCAGCAGCGCGTCGCGATTGCCCGCGCCCTGCTGCGCGATGCGCCGATCCTTTTGCTCGACGAAGCGACCAGCGCTCTCGACGCCGAAAGCGAGCGATTGGTGCAGGACGCGCTCGAGGCGCTCATGGCCGAGCGCACCACGCTCGTCATCGCGCACCGCCTGGCGACGGTGCGCGCGGCGGACCGGATCGTGGTGCTCGACAGCGGCATCGTGGTCGAGGAAGGCACGCATGACGAGCTCGCCGCCGCAGGCGGGCTCTATGCGCGGCTAGCCCGGCTGCAATTCGCTTCCACCGAAGCGGCCTGACCCCCGCTCTTTTCGATGAAGCGCCCTCGCGCTTGGACGAGCGAAAACCCATGGTCCCGCGCGCGGCGTATCTGGCGGCGAGGAAAACACGCAAACGGGATATCGCACCATGATCCACCGCACCGCCCTTTCCGGGCCCAGCGCGCTCGCGCTCATTCTTTCCGGCGCTCTTGCCGTCGCCCTGCCCGCGTCGGCGCACGAAGGCGCAGGGGCAATCGAAACGCTCGCCGACGACGCGGCCGAGGAAGGGGCCGAAAGCGAGACGCCGACGATGAGCTTCGGCGAATGGGGAGTCGACCCCGAGCTGCTCTCGGACGAGATCGCGCCGGGCGACGACTTTTTCGCCTATGTCAACCAGGAATGGCTCGACGCGAACCCGCTTCCTGCGGAATACAGCCGTTTCGGCGCGTTCAACCTGCTGCGCGAGAAGTCGACGACCGACGTGAAGGCTCTCATGGACGAGCTCACCGCCAAGCCGCGCGCCGAACTGTCCGCCGACGAACGCCGCATCGTCGATGCCTATGAAACGCATCTCGACACCGCCGCGATCGATGCCGCCGGGCTGGAGCCGGCGCGGCCTTACCTGAACGAAATTGTCGCTGCGACCTCGCTCGACCGTCTCGCCATGATCTGGGCACGGCCCGGCTTTGCCAGCCCGGTGGGCGGCTATGTCGGCGTCGATGCCAAGCAGCCCGACCGCTATGTCGCCAATATCGGGATCGGCGGGCTCGGCTTGCCCGACCGCGACTATTACCTCGACGACAGCGAGAAGGGGCGCGAGGTTCAGGTCAAGTACCGCGAATACATCGCCTTCCTGCTGGGCGAGGCGGGCTATGAAGACCCCGAGACCGCCGCGGCCGCGATCTACGCCTTCGAGGACCGGCTTGCGCGCGAGGTCATGTGGGACCGCACCATGCGGCGCAACCGCGACCTGACCTATAACCGCGTTTCGGCCGAGGAAATGGCGGCGATGTCCGGCCCGCTTCCCGTCACCGCGATGATGGACGCGATGGGCCTGTCGGCCTCGCCCACCTATGTCGTCAGCATGATGCCGCCGAGTGAGGAAAAGGTCGAAGAACTCGGCCTCGACGCCGATGCGCTGGCGAAGATCGGGACCGGCCTTCCGGGCATGTTCGAGGTGCTCGAAGACACCCCCGTCGCCACCTTGCAGGCGTGGACGGTCAAGGAAATGCTGTCCGACAACGCCTCCATCCTGCCGACCCGCTTCGACGAGGCGCGCTTCGCCTTCTACGGGAAGACCCTGCGCGGCACGCCCGAGCAGCGCCCGCGCTGGAAGCGTTCGATCGCGGCGGCCGAGGGGATGCTCGGCGAGCTGATCGGGGCATCCTATGTCGAACGCTACTTCCCGCCGGAAAACAAGGCGGCGATGGAGGAGCTGGTCGCCAACCTGCGCAAGGCGGTGGCCGAAAGCATCGCCGAGATCGACTGGATGGGCGAGGAGACGAAGGAACAGGCGCTCGATAAGCTCGCGAGTTTCGATCCCAAGATCGGCTATCGCGACAATCTCGAAACCTATGAAGGGCTGGAGATCGTGCGCGGCAATGCGATCGCCAATGCGATGGCCGCGGCCGAATGGGCGCGGGCGGACAATGTCGCCAAGCTGGGGCAGCCGATCGACCGGACCGAGTGGTTCATGCTGCCCCAGACCGTGAACGCCTATTACAACCCGACCAAGAACGAGATCGTCTTTCCCGCTGCGATCCTGCAGCAGCCCTTCTTCGGGATGAGCGCGGACCCGGCGGTGAACTACGGCGCGATCGGCGGGGTGATCGGGCACGAGATCGGCCACGGCTTCGACGACCAGGGCTCGAAATACGACGCCACCGGCAAGCTTCGCAACTGGTGGACCGACGAGGACCGCGCCGCCTTCGACGCCAAGACCGACGCTCTGGTCGCGCAATACGATGCCTTCTGCCCGTTCGACGACGGCGAGACCTGCGTCAACGGGCGCTTCACGCTGGGCGAGAACATCGGCGACCTCGGCGGCCTCAGCCTCGCCTACCGCGCCTACACAATCGCGACCAAGGGCAAGGACGTGCCCGTGATCGACGGGCTGACCGGCGACCAGCGCTTCTTCCTCGCCTGGGCGCAGGTGTGGCGTTCGATGCAGCGCGAGGAGAACTATCGCCAGCGCCTGCGCACCGACCCGCACAGCCCCGAGGAATACCGGGTCAATGGCGTCGTGCGGAATCTCGACGAATGGTACGAAGCCTTCGGCGTGACCGAGGACCATGCCATGTACATCCCGCCCGAAGAGCGCGTGAGAATCTGGTAGGACGGGCGGCTTGCCGAGCCGTCGAACAAAGCGTTTGACTTGGCCCGCGCTTCAGCCATGAGGCGCGGGCCATGACGTTTTTCCAGATGCTTCTGATCGCGGTGGTGCAAGGGATCACCGAGTTCCTGCCGATCTCCTCATCGGGGCACCTTATCCTGATCCCGTTCCTGACGGACTTTCCCGACCAGGGGCCGATGATCGATATCGCGGTCCATGTCGGCTCGCTGCTCGCGATCATCGTCTATTTCTTCAAGGATGTCGCAGGCCTCGCGCGGGGCGGTTTCGCCAGCATCGGCATCGGCCACGCGCCCGACCAGCGCAAGCTGTTCTGGTGGATCGTGCTTGGCACGATTCCCGCCGTGATCTTCGGGCTGGCGATCAAGCTGGGCTTTCTCAACGGCGCGGTGAGCGCGACTTTCGGCATTCCCATTATCGAGGACGACCTGCTCGCCTCGATCCGCTTCACCGATCTCATCGCGACCAATCTGATCGTCTACGGCATCCTGCTCGGCCTCGCCGACCGCTTCGGGCGGCAGGACAAGACGTTCGAACAGATGACCTGGCGCGACGGGCTGATCGTCGGCTGCGCGCAGGCATTGGCGCTGGTTCCCGGAACGAGCCGTTCGGGGGTTACCATGACGGCGGCTCGGTTGCTGGGCTATGGCCGGTTCGAGGCGGCGCGGTTTTCCTTCCTGCTCTCGATCCCGGCGGTCGCGGGGGCGGGCGTGCTGATCGTGCCGGACCTGCTCGAGGCCGACGGCGCGCTGCTGTGGGACGCGGTCGTCACCGGCACGTTAACCTTTCTCGCGGCCTTCGCGACGATGGCTTTCCTGATGAATTTCCTCAAGCACGCCTCGATGTTGGTCTTCGTGGTCTACCGTGTCATAATGGGCACAGTCCTCTTGATCGTGTTCTGAATTCGGCAGCAATCCGCCGTTTTCGCGGAACCAAGCGCGTCGCATGCGGGTTTCGCAATCATATACGCCCTGACATGGGTCGCATGACGAACGCAGAAAGAGGCAATTTCACGACATGGCTTTATTGGTGCTGATCGTATTGGGGACCACGCTGGGCTGGCTATCCTCGATCATTGCCCGCACCGAAGAGCCGGGCGAGATCCTGCGCCAGGTCGCCGCCGGCCTGCTGGTCGCGCTGGTTTCCGGCCTGCTGGTCAATGGCGGGGTCGTGCTGGGCGGGCTGTCTCTGGTCGCGCTGGGCGTGGCGCTTGCCTCGACCGTGGGCGCGCTGGTGCTCTACCACGCCGTGGTCCGCAAGCGGATCGAGGCCTGAGCGCCTAGACGGGTTCCGCCCCGCTGCCGCGCCCGCCGCGCAGGTGGTATTCGAGGGTGCCGCGGTTCACGACATTGTCGACATCGATCACCGCCGAATTGGCGTAGGTGAAACCGGGTGCGAGATTGCGATAGAGCCGGTCGAAATCGCGCTCGACCGTTTGGCGGTAGAGGTCCTCGAAACTCTCGATCACGAAATAGGTCGGCTGCAGGTCGCTGATGACGTAATCGGTGCGCATCACCCTGTCGACATTGAGCATGATGCGGTTGGGGCTTTCCGCCTCGACCGCGAAGCGTGCCTCCATCGGGCCGGACAGGATCCCGGCACCATAGGCCCGGATGCCGGCCTCTTCCTCGATCAGCCCGAATTCGACCGTGTACCAGTAGAGCGCGCCCAGTGCCTTCAAGCGGTTGTAGCGCATCGCCTTCCACCCGGCGCGGCCATATTCCTGCATGTAATCGGCATAGACCGGGTCGGTCAGCATCGGCACGTGGCCGAACACGTCGTGGAAGACGTCGGGCTCCTGGATGTAGTCGAAGGTCTCGCGCGTGCGGATGAAATTGCCCGCAGGGAAGCGGCGATTGGCAAGGTGCCAGAAGAATACGTGATCGGGAATGAGCATCGGCACGGGCACGACGCTCCACCCGGTGAGCTGGTCCAGCTCGTCTGACAGCCGGGCGAATTCGGGCACGCCGCCCCGGCCGAGGTCGAGCTTGTCGAGGCCTTCGAGAAACGCCGTGCAGGCGCGGCCGGGAAGGATCTCCATCTGGCGCGCGAACAGGTCGTTCCATACCGCATCGTCCTCGCTGTCATAGGCGGTCTGCTCCTTCTCCAGCCAGTCCTCGCCGACATGCGGCGGGCGGGCGAGCGGAGCGGTAAAGACATCGCCCGACATTTCGGGCAGCTTGGTGAAATCGGGCTGTGGGTCGGCAAGGCTGGCCATATGGTTGCATCTGATACCAGATCATATGCTGTGCAAGGACAAAGAGACGAAAGGGGCGAAAGTGGCGGATGGTTCGATCGAAAAGCTGAAGGGCAAGCCCTATCGCAGGGCCTTGAAGCCGCTGACGCGCGAACTGGTCGGCATGGCGCGCTGGGCCAGGGCGACGGGGGCGCGCATCGTCGTGCTGTTCGAGGGCCGCGACACGGCGGGCAAGGGCGGCGCGATCCGGGCCGTGCGCCACCGGCTGGACCCGCGCCAGTGCCGCACGGTGGCGCTGCCCAAGCCGAACGAGGCGGAGCTCTCCCAATGGTATTTCCAGCGCTATGTCGCGCACCTGCCGAGCGCGGGCGAAATCGCGCTGTACGACCGTTCGTGGTACAATCGCGCCGGGGTGGAAAAGGTGATGGGCTATGCGAGCGAGGAGCAGGTCGCCCATTTCCTGCGCCAGGTTCCGGTTTTCGAGCAATTGCTGGTCGATGACGGCATCCTGCTGTTCAAATACTGGCTGGCGACCGACCAGGACCGGCAGGAAGAGCGCCTGCGCGAACGGCTCGAGGATCCCCTCAAGCGCTGGAAGCTCTCGCCGGTCGATCTCGCCGCGCGCGCGAAATACGATGCCTATACCGATGCGCGCGAGGCGATGCTGCGCGCGACCCATACGCGCCATTCGCCGTGGACACTGGTCGATTTCAACGACCAGAAGCGCGGGCGGCTGACGCTGATCCGCGACCTGCTCGATCGCCTGCCCGATACCCATGTCGAGCCTCCGGCAATCGATTTTCCCGATCTCGGGCGCGAGCCGAAGGTGGAAAGTTACGATGTGCTCGAGCCGATCGAGACCTACCACGAGGCGAGCGATTGACACGCCGGCTGTTTAATATTATCATGATAGCATATTTATATCGATCAGGGGGAAGACATGGTTGAACGTATCGATTCGATGACGCCAAGCAGCGAAAGCCGGGGCAACGCGTATAACGGCTATTTCATGCTTGTGTTGCTGCTGGTCCTGCTGCTGAGCCCGGTCCTCCTCCTGATCGCCGCTGCGCCCAAGGGGGCGGTGGTCGCATCCGCAGTCTTTGCGGCGGTGTCCCTCGTCTTCATCCTCATCGGCTTCTTCATGATCCAGCCCAACCAGGCGGTCGTGCTCACGCTGTTCGGCGAATATCGCGGGACGGTGCGCAAGGACGGGCTGCACTGGGTCTGGCCGTGGTTCGGCAACGAGAAGGTCTCCGTGCGCGCGCACAACATGCATTCCGAGAGGGTCAAGATTAACGACCTGCGCGGCAACCCGATCGAAATCGCCTGCAATGTCGTCTGGCGCGTTGCCGACACGGCGCAGGCGGTGTTCGATGTCGACGACTACAAGGAATTCGTGAACATCCAGATCGAGGCGGGGCTGCGCACGGTCGGATCGCGCCACCCCTATGACAGCATGTCGGAGGACGACGAGACGACGCTGCGCGGCAGCGCCGACGTGGTGAACCGCGAACTGATCGTCGAGCTCAACGAGAGGCTGCATGTCGCCGGAATCACGGTGGACGAGGCAGGCCTCACCCATCTTGCCTATGCGGCCGAAATCGCCGGAGCCATGCTCCGCCGCCAGCAGGCCGACGCGGTCATCTCCGCGCGGCGCAAGGTCGTGATCGGCGCGGTCGGCATGGTCGAGGACGCGCTGGAAAAGCTCGCTGCCGACGACATCGTCGAACTCGACGACGAACGGCGCGCGGCGATGGTGTCGAACCTGCTGGTCGTGCTGTGCGGCGACAGCGAAGCGCAGCCGGTGGTGAATACGGGAACGCTTTACCAGTAACGTGAACCGCAGGAGGCAGCGATGGCTGCACCGCCCGCGAAAAAGGCTTTCGCCCTTCGGCTCGACCCGGAGGTGCACAAGGCGGTCGAGCGGCTCGCCGCGGCGGACCTCAGGTCGGCCAATGCCGAGATCGAGATGCTGCTGCGCGAGGCGCTCGCGGCGCGCGGGATCGAAGTGAAGCGGACAAAGCCGCCGCGCAGGGGCCGGCCGCCAAAGGAAGAGTGATGTCAGGCTGTCGCCGCAGCGCCCATAACCTGCCGCCCGTCCGCCGCGAATGCCCCGAGCTCATAGCCTTCCTGACCTTCCCGCATGGCGAGGTGGAGGAGGTCGCCCGCGATTGCCGGCGACATTCCCCTGAAGGCGAAGGTCCGAACCCGGTTCTCCCCCAGCTCGCGCGTGGCCAGCTGCAATAGCAGGCTCGCGGTAAGGGGTCCGTGGACGACCAGCCCGCGATAGCGCTCGACCCCGCGCGCATAGGGCGCGTCATAATGGATGCGGTGCGTGTTGAAGGTGAGCGCGGAATAGCGGAAAAGCAGGCGCGGGTCCGGGGTGAGCGCGGTGTGCGCGTCCCATGCGGATGTGTCGAAGCGCGCCTCCCCCGGCTCGGGCGGGGTCAGCGACGCGTCCGGCGCGGCGGCCTCGCGATAGACCAGCGTCTGTGTTTCGATCACCGAGAGCGTGCCGTTGGCATGCGTCTCGTGCGCGACATCGACGAAGGCGAGCGGGCCGCTCGAGCCCTCCTTCTGCTTGATCGAGACGACGCGGCTGATGCGCTCGATCGCCGCGCCCACGGGAAGCGGGGCGCGGAATTCGATCGCACTCGAAGCCCACATGCGCCGTTCCATCGGGAAGGGCGGGAGGAAGCTTGCCGGGCTGTGCACTCCTTTGGCGTCGCGCGCGGGGTGACCGTCCTTCCCCAGCATGGCGGTGGGCGCTTCGGGGGTGCAGAGGCAGAAGTGGATGCCCTGCGGCATGATCCGGGACTCGGGCGCATCGAGATCGAACGTCGCAAAGAACCGAGCCGCCAGCGCCGGGGTCAGCGTGTCGCGCGCCCGCGCCTCGCGCCCGATCCAGTCCTCGTAATTCATCGGGCCAGCTCGAACACCGCCGCGATGCCCTGCCCGCCGCCGATGCACATGGTCTCGAGCCCGTAGTGCACGTCGCGCCGTTGCATCTCGTGCGCCATGTCCGCGAGAATGCGCCCACCGGTCGCGCCGATCGGATGGCCGAGGCTGATGCCCGATCCGTTGACGTTGAGGATTGCGCGGCGCGAATCGTCATCGCTCCAGCCCCAGCCCTTGAGCACGGCGAGCACCTGCGGAGCGAAAGCTTCGTTCAGTTCGACGAGGCCTATGTCGTCCCAGCTGTAGCCACGCCGCTCAAACAGGCGCTCGACCGCCGGGACGGGGCCGATGCCCATGCGCGACGGGTCGCAGCCCGCCGCCGCCCAGCCGCCGAACCAAAGCATCGGTTCGAGCCCGAATTCCGCGAGCTTGTCCTCCGCGACGACGAGGCATGCGGCCGCCGCGTCGTTCTGCTGGCTCGCATTGCCTGCCGTCACGATGGCGTCCGGGTCGCGCCTGCCGTCGATGGGGCGCAGGGCTCCCAGTGTTTCCATCGAGGCATCGGGACGGAAGCCCTCGTCCTTCGTGAAGAGCACGGGATCGCCCTTGCGCTGGGGCACTTCGACGGGAACGAGCTGCGCGTCGAACCTGCCCTCGTCCCACGCGATCGCCGCGTTGCGGTGCGAGCGCACGGCGTATTCGTCCGCCTGCTCGCGGGTGATGGAGTAATCCTTGGCGAGGTTCTCCGCGGTCTCGATCATGCCGGTGATGACACCGAAACGCTCGATCGGCTGGCTGCGCACGCGGCCCCGGCTGAGGCGGTCGTGCAGCGTGATGTCCCCCATCCGCGCGCCGCCGCGCCCCTGGAGGGTGTAGTGTTCGACGTTCGACATGGACTCGACCCCGCCCGCGACGACCATGTCGGCCATGCCGGTCTCGACCATCATCGCCGCGGTCGCGACCGCCTGCACGCCCGACCCGCAGCGCCGGTCGAGCTGGAATCCGGGCACCTCCAGCGGCAGGTCGGCGGCGAGCCAGGACCAATGCCCGATCGCCGGTGCCTCGCCGTTGCCGTAGCCCTGCGAAAACACCACGTCGTCGACCCGCGCCGGGTCGATGCCGGAGCGTTCGACCAGCGCCTTGAGGATCACCGCACCCAACTGCCCCGCGTCGAGGCCGGAAAGACCTCCGAGGAACTTGCCCACGGGGGTGCGCAGCGGTGTGCAGATGGCGGCGCGTCTGGTCATTTCAGCGGTCCTTGTCCGATAGCGCGACGGTCCCGGCATCGACGAGCTTGCCGATGGCCCCGCTCGACAGGCCGAGGCGGTCGGCGAGCACCTCTTCGGAATGCTGCCCGAGATAGGGCGCGGGGGCGGGGTCGCCCGGCTCCTTCGCCGGGAGGTTGGCGAAGCTGCGGGTGGCGGGATATTCGAAGCCAGAGGGGTTCGCGGGCGAGGGGCCGAACAGCGGGTTGTCCGCAACCAGCACCGGGTCGTTCGCCGCCTCGTGCGCGGTGCGGTAGCGTTCGAAGGTGCAGCCGTGCGCGGCCATGCGCGCTTCGAGTGCCTTGTAGTCGTGGCTCCCGGCGACGTTCTGGAACAGCTCGAACAAACGGTGGCGATGCTCGAAACGGGGGCGGTCGCCGTCGGCGAATTTCACCCCGACCTCGGCTTCGAGCTGCGTTATCGGCGTCTCCAGCCCGAAGGCTTCGACAAGGCCGTTCCACTGTTTCGGCGTGAGCGCGGCCACCATGAACCGCTGGCCGTCCTTCGAGCGGAAATCGCGCCCGAACGCGCCCCAGATCGCATTGCCGAGCCGCTCGCGGTCGGCCCCGCGATAGAGCATCTCCGCCATCGTCCCCGAATTGGCGAGCGTCCCGATGGCGACGTCGCCCAGCGGGATTCGCACCTCGCTCCCCTCGCCGGTGGCGTCGCGGTGGCGCAAAGCGGCCATCAGCGCGAAGGCGGAATAGGCGCCGGTGATGAAATCCCACGCGGGCAGGACCTGGTTGACGGGCGGGGCGGTTTCCATCTCCCAGTCCTCCGGCCCGCACATCAGCGGATAGCCCGAGGCCGCGTTGACGGTGAAATCCATCGCCTGCCGCCCGTCGTGCCAGCCCATGATCCGGACCGAGACGAGGTCGGGCGCGCCATCGGGCTGCTTAGCCCTGACCGCATCGTGCCCGAGAAAGCTCTTCTCCGGCAGGTTGGTGATCATCTGGCCCGTGCGCGCCGCGAGTTCGGCGCACAGCTCGCGCCCTTCGCCGCTGCGCAGGTCCAGCGCGACCGATTTCTTCGCCCGGTTGAGGTTTTCCCAGCTGAGCGAGCGGCCTTCCTTCGTCAGCATGTAGCGGTCGTAATCAAGCCCGCCCGCCGTGTGATCGACGCGGATCACCTCCGCGCCGAGCTGCGCGCAGTAGAGGCCCGCGGTGGGGCTGGCGACAAAGCTCGAGACTTCGATGACCGAAAGGTCGTTGAGGAGGTTATACATTGGAGTCCCTGTTGCGTGCGGATCGGCCATCCGGCCGATCCTTGGCGCGGCACTAGCCGACGACGGATGTCGTCGGCGCATCAACCATGCACCGCCTCCCATTCGCGCAGCATGTGCTTGGCGATCTGGAGCTGGAGGATCTGCGTTGTGCCCTCGTAGATGCGGTAGATGCGCGCATCGCGGTAGAACCGCTCGGCATCGTATTCGGCCAAGTAGCCCGCCCCGCCATAGATCTGCACCACCCGGTCGACCACGCGGCCGCACATCTCGCTGGCGAAGACCTTGAACGCGGCGGCGGCCTTGATCGTGTTCTCGCCCCGATCGACCCGTTCGGTCACGTCGCGCATCATGCATTCGGCGGCGTAGATTTCGGTCTCGCTGTCGGCGAGCATCGCCTGGATCAGCTGGAAGCGCGCGATCGGTTCGCCGAAGGCCTTGCGCTCATTGGCGTAGCGAAGCGCCGAATCGAGCGCCCGGCGGGCATAGGCCGTCGCCGCCGCGCCGACCGAGATGCGCCCATTGTCGAGGCTCTGCATGGCGAAGCGGAAGCCCTGCCCCGTCTCCCCGCCGAGCAGGGCATCGCCCGGCACCTTCACGTCGTCGAGCATGATGTCGGAGATGTGGGAGCCGGCCTGCCCCATCTTCCTGTCCGGGCTTCCGGTCGAGATGCCCGGCGTGTCCATCGGCACGATGAAGGCCGAGACGTGGGCGTTCTTGGGCAGCGCCTCCTTTTCGGTGCGCGCCATGATCAGCGCGACGTCGGCATGGGGGGCGTTGGTGATGTAGCGTTTCGAGCCGTTGAGGATCCAGCCATTGCCTTCGGGGTCGGGCACGGCGGTGGTCTGCATCGCCGCGCTGTCGCTGCCCGAGCCCGGCTCGGTCAGGCCGAAGCACGCGATCTTCCCTTCGATCAGCTTGGGATACCATTCCTGCCGCTGCGCCTCGGTCCCGCCGTTCTTCAGCGCGCTCGCGAACATTCCGATATTGATCGAGAAGATCGAACGATAGGCGGGCGCAGCGTAGCTCATGATGTTGACGACGCGCGCATATTGCCGGGTGTTGAGCCCCGCGCCGCCGTATTCTTGCGGAACGGAAATGCCGAACAGGCCCATGTCGCGCATTTCGGTCAGGATTTCCTCGGGCACGCGGTCGTTTTCGATCAGATCCCCTTCCGCCGGGATCAGGCGCTCGCGAACATAGCGGGAGAGCTGCTCGGCGAACTGCTCGAACGTCTCTTCGTCCATGCCGGGATTGGTGCGGGCGGGATTTGCGATGGGGGCATTCATGAATCTGTCTCGCTTGGAATGTGCGCGGGGTTCTTCAAGGAGTTACGCGCCGCTTTCGGGCGCGGTTTCGGCGTCGTCCTGCGGGGTCGGAGCGGGCGTTTCGGTCCCGGGGACCACGCCTTGGGGCAGGCGATCGGCCTCGAGCATTTCGGCCGCATCCTCGAGCGCCTGCCGCTCGCCTTCGCTCACGCCTGTGGGCGGTGCATCCGGCTCGCTGCCACAGGCCGCGAGCAGCGCGACCGTGCAGACAGCGAGAAGGAGGCGGGGCATGCGGGCGATGCGCCTACTCGGCTTCGAGTTCGGCGCGGGCGGCTTCGGCGGTCGCCTCGGCCTCGCCCAGCATCGCGTCGATCTCGGCCGCGGCATCGGCGGCGGCATCGGCGGCTTCGCTGGCGGTGTCCTCGCCGACGGGGGCCGGGGTTTCGCCCGTCTCTTCCGGCTCGGCGAGGTCGGGGTCCTCGACCGGCTCCTCGCTCACGCCCGAAAGCGCCTCCTCGGCCGGGCCTTCGACCGTTTCGGCGCTTGCGTCTTCGGCGGCGTTATCGGTTCCGCCGCAGGCCGCAAGGGCGAGAGCGACGCTGCAGGGCAGGGCAAGGGCGAGGGTCTTTTTCATCGGGTCATCCTCCTCCAGACGGTCCGGCGCGGACCGAAAACAACGCGGCAGGGTTTAGCCAAGCCGGGGCGCAAACGCCAAGCGCGAATTCGCCAAGGCGCGATGGTTAGACGCCGATTAACCTGTTGCGCCTATGCTGCCACCATGACCTGTTCCCGCTCCGCCCCGATGCCTGCCCGAACGCTTTCCCGGCCCTCGCTCGCCGCGATCCTCTTCGTGGCGGCCCTGGCAGTGCTGGCGATCCCGTTTGCGGCATTGCTGGCGCAGGCGAGCGAGCGGCCCTTTACGGTCGAGGAGACGGGGCTTTCCTATGCGAGCCTGCAGCAGGCGGTCGATGCGATCGGCGATTCGCGCGCGACGATAAGCATCGCTCCGGGCCGGTATCGCCAGTGCGCGGTGCAGGAGGCGGGGGTCATCACCTACGAGGCGAGCCGCTATGGCACGGCCGTGCTGGAAGGGCGCGCCTGCGAAGGCAAGGCCGCGCTTGTCCTGCGCGGGAGCGGCGCGGAGGTGAAGGGCCTCGTGCTGCGCGGGATTTCCGTGGGCGACGGTAACGGGGCGGGCATAAGGCTGGAGAACGGCGCGCTCAACGTCGCCTTCACGACCTTCGCCGAGAGCCAGCAGGGGCTGCTCACCGGCGTGGTCCCCAATGCGCGCATCCACATCACCCGTTCCACCTTCACCCGGCTCGGCACCTGCGAGAACTCGGCCGGGTGCGCGCATTCGATCTATATCGGCGACGTGCCCGAACTCACGCTACGCGAAAGCCGCTTCGAGCAGGGCACGGGCGGGCATTACGTCAAATCTCGCGCGGCGGTGAACGTGATCGAGGGCAATTCCTTCGACGATTCGGCCGGTAGCGGCACGAACTACATGATCGACCTTCCCGCCGGCACGCGCGGGCGCATCGCGGGCAACTGGTTCGTGCAGGGCCGCGAGAAGGAGAATTACTCGGCCTTCATCGCGCTGGGCGCGGAAGACCGGTTGCATCCGTCGGACGGGCTGGAAATCGCGGGCAACGAAGCGCGCTTCGTGCCCGGCCTGAGGCGGTCGAGCGCCTTCCTCGCCGACTGGACGGGCGAGCGCGTGGCGCTGTCGGGCAATCGCCTTGCCGAGGGGATCGAGGAATACGAGCGGCGTTGAGGATCGCCTCTCCCGGAAAGCGCGCCGAAAGTCCGCTTTCGGGAGGCTGGAGCAGCCCCGTCCATGGCCGAAGCTGGGTGGAAAGCGGACACTGCGGGACTCGAAGAACGTGCATAGCATTGCTTAACGGTTTCCAGCTCGCCGGTATTCAATCAAACCGCAAGCGTTGCGACTTCAATCTTCGAAACTAGGCAATTCCATCTTCTCGCTCGGAATCATCCCGCGTTCGATCATCAATTGCCGAGAGCCAGCTTCATCCAATGGCTCGCTCGGAAGCTCGAAAACAGAGGGGTCCAACTCGACCATCTCGAAGGAAGTTAAGTCAGCGCCAGCGTAGGAAATCGGAGCGCCGGTGGCCATTATGTCAAGAACATTGTCGAACGAGTTTCCTGCCAACGGATTTAACTCGACCGAGCTTCGCAACTGCGCCAGCATAGCGTCACCCAATCTGGACAGAGAGTCATCGCTACTCAAAACGATAAAGAACGGCCCGCTTGATGGTGCGCTGGCTAGACGGTAGCCCGTCCCCTGCCGACCGTTAATCTCAGTCTCACCGGCCTCTACCAACTCAAGTTGCGGTGCCTCGTTTAGCGGGAGGTTGTCGGGCATTACATTTCGCATCAGCTTCGACATAATTCGCGTATCCAAAACGGCAGCGCCGTCCTCTTGCGGAATAACAAAGTAATTCACCTCGTCGCGCCGCAAGAGCCACATGTCTTGCCCTTTTTCTTCAACCCTAAGATCACCATCAGCAGAGTATTCGAGAGTCATTTCTAAGGCACCATTCCCAGCACTATAGACAGCTCGGAAGTCATACGCCTCTCCCTCTGCCCTGGCGCCGCAAGCGAATAGCAAGACCGAAAAAATAGCGACGAAAAAGGCTTTCATTGATACCTCTCTTGGGGTTGGTCGGGTGTGCGTATCGGAGACAGCGCATGCTCGTAATGGGGTCGATAATCGAACGGCTCCTTCGGGGCTGAGAATGCTAAAACCGGTCATGATACTCAAGCCGGTTCACGACCTTATGAGTCAGCGCAACCATCCTCATATCAGCAAATGTCCCGAACGATCGCGCTTGGTCGCAAGATAGCGGGCGTTGTGCGGGTTTTCGGGCAGCTGGTGCGCGACTCTTTCCGCGACCGCGATCCCGGCCGCTTCCAGCGCCTCGACCTTCGAGGGGTTGTTGGTCAGCAGACGGATCGCGCCCGCGCCGAGCAGGTCGAGCATGCGCGCGGCGGTGGGAAAATCGCGCGCCTCGTCGGGCAGGCCGAGACGCTGGTTCGCCTCCACCGTGTCGAAACCCTGGTCCTGCAGGCGGTAGGCGCGCAGCTTGTTGACGAGGCCGATGCCGCGCCCCTCCTGCCTGAGATAGAGCAGGATGCCCCAGCCGTCCTTCTCGCGCGCCTCGCTCGCCATGGCGTGGAGCGCCGCGTCGAGCTGCGGCCCGCAATCGCACTTCAGGCTGCCGAGGATGTCGCCGGTGAGGCATTCCGAATGGAGCCGAACCAGCGGCGCGCTTTCGCCCGATTGTTTGCCGATCACCAGCGCGACATGCTCGCGCGTGTCGGCGGGGGAGCGGAAGGCGACGATTTCGCAGCTCTCGCTTGCCGCGATCGGCAGGCGCGCGCGGGTGACGATGCGCAGCCGCGCCGCCTCGGAGTATTCGGCGAGGTCTTCGGCCAGCAGCGGGTGCGGCTCGCCCGCATCTTGCGCGTCGACCATGAAGGCGGGCAGGATCCCGGCGATCCGGGCCAGCTCCATCGCGGTGCGCGCGGTTTCTTCCCATGCCAGCGGCTCGGCGCGGAAGGGGCCTTTCAGCGGATTGGCGAGGTCGAGCGCGGGGTCGGCAATCGGGGTCGCATCGGCGAGGGTGAAGGGCTCGCCACCGTGGAGCAGGACCGGGGCATGGGGCACGGCGGCTTCGCGCTGGTTGGCAAGCTTCAAAGTCGCGGCGCGGGCGGCTGAAATCAGCAGGCGCGCCGATGTCGCCCCGCTGGCGATGGCGGTCTCGATGGGGAGCAGCGTCACCGCCTGGGGCGTCCCGGCCGCGAAGGCCAGCGGCCAGCCATGGCGCAGCGCGTCCACGGCCTGCGCGGCGCGGCGCTCGGGCGACGGCTGCGGAATATCGCTCACACGTCGAACCCGGTAAGCAGGGGGATGTGATCGGACGGCTTTTCCCAGTCGCGCGCTTCCTCCAGCAGGGAATGACTGCGCGCCTGCGCGGCAAGGGCGGGCGAGGCCCACATGTGATCGAGTCGCCGCCCGCGATCGTTCTTCCGCCAGTCGGGCGAGCGATAGGACCACCAGCTGTAGTAGCGCTCCGGGTGGGGGACATGCTCGCGCCCGATATCGACCCAGCCATGCGCGCCGCGGAAACGGTCCAGCGCCTCGACCTCGACGGGCGTGTGGCTGACCACCTTGAGCAGCTGCTTGTGGCTCCAAACATCGGATTCGAGCGGGGCGATGTTGAAATCGCCGACGATCAGCGTGGGCTTGTCCACCGCGTCCGCCCAGCGCGCCATGCGTTCGAGGAAGTCGAGCTTCTGGCCGAATTTCGCGTTCACCTCCCGGTCGGGCACGTCGCCGCCGGCGGGGACGTAGACGTTTTCGAGGAAGAGGTCGCGCCCCACCACCTCGACCCCGACATGGCGCGCCTCGCCATTGTCCTGCCAGTCGTGGCGGGTCATCTCGCGGATCGGCACGCGGCTCACCGTGGCGACCCCGTGATAGCCCTTCTGCCCGCACACCGCTTGATGCTCGTAGCCCATCTCGGCGAGCGCCCTGGCCGGGAATTGGGATTCCTGGCACTTAATCTCCTGCAGGCACAATATGTCCGGGGCGTGCTCGCCGAGATAGCGTTCGATCAGCGGCAGGCGCAGGCGGGCCGAATTGATGTTCCAGGTGGCAATGGACAGCATGGTCGGGGCACTTAAGCGCGGCGGCGGGCAAAATCCAGTCGGCGCTCCGGCCCGCAGAGGCGAACCGTCCCTTTACCGTCACATCGTAAGGCGATAGCGCGCGCGACAAGGAGACACCCCATGCCCACCATTCGCCCGCTCATCGCGCTTGCGGCTATCGCCCTGCCGCTTGCCGCCTGCACGACCACCAACAATTACAATTACGCCGACGAGAACCGGTCCGATGCCGTTATGACGGGGGGCGAAAAGTCGCTCTCCCGCAGCGGGAAGGCCAAGAACGTCATCCTCTTCATCGGCGACGGCATGGGCATTTCGACCATCACCGCCGCGCGCATCTACGAAGGCCAGAAACGCGGGGAGAGCGGCGAGGAGAATACGCTCTCCTTCGAGAGCTTTCCCAATGTCGCGCTGGTCAAGACGTACAACACCAATGCCCAGGTTCCCGACAGCGCCGGGACCGCGACGGCGATGCATTCGGGGACGAAGACGCGCATCGGCGTGCTCGGCATCGGGCCGGAAGCGACGCGCGGATCGTGCGAGGACGCGCTGGCGCATCCGCTGCCGCTGTTGGGAGAGGAAGTGAAGCAGCGCGGCCTTGCGCTCGGCATCGTCTCGACCGCGCGGCTGACCCATGCGACCCCGGCCAGCGTCTATGCCCGCAGCGCCGACCGCAACTGGGAAGCGAGCGTGCCCGAGGCCGAGGCGCAGCATGGCTGCAAGGATATCGCCACCCAGCTTGTCGAGGCGGAATGGGACGTGGCGCTGGGCGGAGGCTCGGCCGTGTTCTTCGGCGGCGGCATGGGCGGACGGCGGTCGGACGTCCAGGCCGACCTTCCCGGCGAATGGGCCGCGCGCAGCGGCGGGACCGTGGTGCGCGATGCGTCCGGTCTCGCCAACGCGCCCGTGGATGCCCCCGTGCTTGGCCTCTTTTCGCCCAGCCACATGACCTATGTCGCCGAGCGCGGAGCAGGATCGAGCGAACCCACGCTGACCGGCATGACCGCACAGGCGCTGGAGCGGCTGGAGCGCGATCCCGACGGTTTCTACCTGATGGTCGAAAGCGGCCGGATCGACCATGCGCACCATGCGGGCAAGGCGGGCTATGCGCTGGAGGAGACGGTCGAGTTCGCCCGCGCGATCCAATATGCGATCGAGAACACCGACCCGGCGGAAACCCTGATCCTCGTCACGGCCGATCACAGCCACGTCTTCACCATTGCCGGTTATCCGCGGCGCGGGAACGACATTCTCGGCCTTGTCGTGCCGCCACAAGGCGACATCAGCAACACCGAGGAACCGATGCCCGCTTCCGACGGCAGGCCCTACACGACCCTCGGCTACGCCAACGGCCCGGGTGCCATTGCAGGAATGGAAGAGCGCCCGGTGCCGGAAACGGGTCTTGAGGCGCAACAGCAGGCGACGGTCCCGCTCGGCAGCGAGACCCATGCGGGCGAGGATGTCGCGCTTTATGCCAATGGCCCCGGCGCGGATCGGGCGCGCGGCGTGATCGAGCAGAACGTGATCTACGACATTATCCGCCGCGCGCTGGGGTGGGATTGAATAGCCCTTCGCGACCAGCGCGGACGAAGCTTATGGCACCCTTGCCGCCCGACTCGGCGGGCGGCAAGGGCGGAGCCGAAGTCGAAGACGCAGGCGTGCGAAGACTCCCAAACACAAAAACCCCCGACCCGGGGGCGATGGGTCGGGGGTCCGTTGTGAGCGTTCGTCACGCTTGTGCAAGACGACCTTTGCGAAGGGGAGGGCAACAGGGGGGAAACCCGTCTTCGATCGTCTTGTCATCGACAGCATTACGCCGAAATGGCTTTCCGGTAAATGAACGGGGGCCTAGGTTTGTCGCATTTCTACAACCGCGCGCGGGCGAACCGTTCACCGCGGGCGACGACTTGCCCTGCGCGGATCGTCGAAATCGAAAGTGCTTTCCGCGACCGAGAGGCCATAGCGATGGTTCGACAGGCGCACCGTCGTGCGGTGGTTCTGCGCGTCGAGCGCGACCCAGCTGTTGAGCTCCCAGCCGCCGGGCGCGCGCGCGTTCTTCACGAAGATCATCGTGATGACACCGAATTCGGGCCGCGAGGGATCGCGCACCTCGATGCTGAGAACCTCGTCGCGCAAAGTGGGCACGAGCTTGCCGTATTTCGCAACGTCGCGCGAAGGATCGAGCAGTGCGCCCAGCGGCGAGCGCTTGACGGGGTAGCGTTCGACCTGCCTGACCTCGTAGTCGACGACGTAAAGCGACTTGCCGTTCGAGACGACGAGAAAGTCGGAATCCCGGCCATAGTCGAACCGGATCTTGCCCGGGCGCTTCAGCGTCATCGTGCCGGCGGCTCGGCGGCCGTCGCGGTCGATCTGGGTGAAATCGGCGCGCATGGTCGAGATGCCGCGCAGCGCGCGGACCGCGTCGTCCACGCTCCCGCTCGCCTGCCGGGCATGGGCCGCAGGAACGAGCGGCGCGGTGAGCGGGGCCACGGCGAGAAGGCCGGCACCGAGCGATACGGCGACCAGCCGGACGCGCCGGGAAAAGGAAAATGCCATCATGCCTCGCTGTCTAGCGGCGGGGCATTGAACCGGGGGTGAACTGCGCAAGACGGGCGCGATCCGCAGTCGCGGAGCGATGCGCTTACTTGATCTTCGCTTCCTTGAACTCGACATGCTTGCGCACGACAGGATCGTATTTGCGGAAGGTCATCTTCTCGGTGATGTTGCGCGGGTTCTTTTTCGTGACGTAATAGAAGCCCGTGCCCTCGGTCGAGACGAGCTTGATCTTGACGGTTGCGGGCTTCGCCATGGCGGTTTCCTGTCGAAAAGGGTGCGGCTGCGGGGCCGGAAAACAAGGGAACAAAAACAAAGGGCGACGCGTGCCCATACGGGGATCGCCGCCACACAGACGCGCGCCATTGGGCGATTCCGGGGGAAAAGTCAAGCAGGGCGCAGGCCGATGCGCGGGTGGGACGGTGCGCCCCTCACCAATCGGACCGGTCGACCCTGCCGCGCCTCGCCTTGACCTGCCCTCGCGCCTTCTTGGTCTTCAGCCGCTTTGTCTTGCCCACCCTGTTCACCCGGGTCCTCGCGCGGCGTTTGGGCTGGCGATGCGCCTCGGCGAGCAGGTCCCCCAGTTTCTCGCGCGCCTCGGCCCGGTTCGCATCCTGCGTCCGGTGCGCGCGCGCCGTCACGAGCAGGTCCCCGCTCGCGGTCAGCTTCGATCCGGCGATATCACGCAGCCGCGCGAAAACCGGAGGCGGCAGGCGCAGGGCGTAGACATTCACGCGCAGCTGCACTGTCGTCGCGACCTTGTTGACATTTTGCCCGCCGGGGCCTGAGCCGGCGAGGAAGGTTTCCTCGGCGAGCGCATGGGCGCGGTCGAGCAGGCCCCTATCCATCGCGCGCCCCGAGCGCCAGGAAATCGGCCGGCAGCGGCGCGGACGCCGCGATCGGCGGCTTGCCCTCGCGCGGGAGGGTGATGCTTTCGGCATGGAGCATGGTCCGCGCGGCCCCCGGCACGGCCCCCGAACCATAGACCGGATCGCCCAGCAGCGCCGCACCCAGACCTTTCAGCGCATGGATGCGCAGCTGGTGGGTGCGCCCCGTCTCGGGCCGGAAGCGGATCAGGGCGTTTGCGCCGAGCATGGCCACCAGCTCCCATGCCGACACGGCGGGCTTGCCCTTCCTGGCGGGGATCATGCGCCAGCCCTTTTCGGGCGAGCTGATCTTGGACAGCGACAATTCGACGCTTCCCGCCTTGCCCGGCGGGGCCCCCGCGAGAATCGCGAGATAGGTCTTTTCGACCCGCCGTTCCTCGAAGGCGCGGTTGAAGCGTTTGAGCGCCTTGGGGTTGCGCGCCAGCAGCAGGCAGCCGCTGGTATCGGTGTCGAGCCGGTGGACCGGGACCGGCGCGCGCTGGAAGCCAAGCTTCAATTCGTCCAGCCGGTCCTCGAGGCAGGGTCCGCCGCGCTTCGGCCGGTCGACGGGAAGCCCGGCGGGCTTGTCGATCACCAGCGCCTCCGCGTCCTCGAAGAGAATGGGAATCTTCATATGAGCCGAGCCGGAAAAAGCCCGCGCACCGCATTGCCGAGCAGGAAGCCGTCCTCGAGGTCGTGCAGGCTCAATTCCGCCTCGCGCGCGCGGCCCCGTTCGACCAGCTCCTCGCGCAGCACGCCCGGCAACAGGCCGAGCCGCGCGGGCGGGGTCAGGAGCACGCCGTCGCGGTCCAGAAAGACATTGGTGAAGCACCCCTCGGTCACGCAGCCGTCCTCGCGCACGAAGAGGCACTCGCGCGCCCCCATGCCGCGCGCGGCCTCGAGCCCGTCTTCGTAGAAGCCGCGATCGGAAGTCTTGTGGGCGAGCCGCCAGTCCGAGGGATCGACCGGCAGCGGCAGCGCCGCCGCCACCATCGGCTCCGCCACGGGCCCGGGCAGTGGAGCGGTCTCGAGCGCGATCGCCCCCCCGCGCGAGGCGAGAAGGCGCACTTTCGCAGGCTCCTCTAGTTCGAAGCACAGGGCCTGGATCTGGTTGCGCGCGGCGTGGCGGTCAAAGGAAAAGCCCAGCTGCGCCGCGCTCCGCTTCATGCGGGCGAGATGTTTTTCCAGCAGTGCGATGCCGCTGTCCGGTTCGAAGCGCATGGTCTCGATCAGGTCGCAGGCGGGCGCGGGAAGATCGGGCGACGCGCGGCGCACGAAGCCCGCCTTGACTTCGCATTCGCGCCGTTCGGCAGGTCCTTCGCTGTCCGCGACAATGGCCGACCCGACGCCCAGCACTACGTCGCCCTGCCCGTTCTCGACCGGGGTCAGGCGCAAGGTGCGGATCGCGACGTTGAAGGCGGCGCTGCCGTCCGCATCGATCCGCCCGATCGCGCCGCAATAGGGTCCGCGCGCATCGCGTTCCACTTCGCCGAGCAGTTCCATCGCCCGAATCTTGGGCGCGCCGGTGATCGAGCCGCAGGGAAACAGCGCCCGCACGAGGTCCATCGCGCCGTGCCCCTCGGCCAGTTCGGCGCGCACGCCGGAGACCATCTGGTGGACCGTCGGGTAGCTCTCGACCGTGAAGGGGGCATCGACCCGCACGCTGCCCGGCACGGCGACGCGCGACAGGTCGTTGCGCATCAGGTCCACGATCATCAGGTTCTCGGCCCGGTCCTTGACCGACCCGGCGAGTTCGCCTGCAAGGCCGGCATCCTCTTGCGGATCGGCCGAGCGTGGGCGCGTGCCCTTCATCGGCTTGACCTTCGCCGTGTCGCCGTCGAGCGCGACGAAGAGTTCGGGCGAAAAGCTCAGCAGCCAGTGCGACCCGTCGAAGACCATCCCGCCATAGCCCGCTCCCGCCGCCGGGCGCAGCGCCGCATAGAGCGCCACCGGGTCACCGCGATAGGAACCGGCGAGCGGGTAGGTCAGGTTCGCCTGGTAGATGTCGCCCGCGGCGATTTTCTCCTGCAATTCGGCAAAGGCAGTTTCATATCCGCCCGGCGAAAGCTGCGGCTCGAGCGGGCCTATCTGCGGCTCGCCCCCGCCGCGCCGGGACTCGAGCCAGCCGGGCATGTCGGCGGCGGCGATCCTTTGCGGTGCATCGAACAGGCCGAGCCAGACCAGCGGCCCGGCTGCCCCGGCGCGTTGCTGCGCGAGGTCCGCCAGCCGCGGTTCGAGCGCGAGGCCCGCTTCATAGGCGACATATCCGGCGAGCGTCCCGCCTTGCTCGCGCCGCGCCCGGTCGGCGGCTTCGAGCACTTCGGCCACGTGATCGGCGCGGATCGCGCGAAACACCGCGCGCGGGGCTTCGTAAAGCAGCGCGTCGGCGGGCGCGCGCGCACCTTCGCTTTCCAAGGGACGCGCATCGTCGAGCAGGACATATGGCGTTGCGGGCGAGGGTTCGACCATGGCCCGCCATGCCTTACCCGATATGCGCCCCAAGTCGAGTGCCTGCGGCGGGAAGCGCGGCCCCGAACCTTGACCCTCGCGCGCTTGCCTTTCAAACCGGCACGGCAAGGCTGAGTGCGGCAAGGGGGCATTGGGGCAAGATGAGCGAGATTTTCCTGGGACTGGGCGGCAATGGCGAGGACCAGCATCTCGCGCTGAACCGGGCCAACCGCCACGGCCTGATCGCGGGCGCGACCGGCACCGGCAAGACGGTGACGCTGCAGGGCCTTGCCGAAAGCTTCTCGGCCAATGGCGTGCCGGTCTTCGTCGCCGATGTGAAGGGCGACCTGTCGGGCATCGCCATGCCCGGCTCGCCCACGTTCAAGCACGCCGACAAGCTGGAAGGCCGTGCCGCCGAGCTGGGCATGGAGGACTATGCCTATTCCGACAATCCGGTGATCTTCTGGGATCTCTACGGCGAACAGGGCCACCCTATCCGCACCACGATTTCGGAGATGGGCCCGCTGCTGCTCGCCCGGCTGCTCGATCTCAACGACACGCAGGAAGGCGTGCTGCAGATCGTCTTCCGTCATGCCGACGAGAACGGGCTGCTGCTGCTCGATTTCGCCGATCTCGCCGCGATCCTGCAATGGGCGAACGAGAATGCAAGCGAGCTTTCGGGGAAATACGGCAATGTCTCGCGCGCCTCGGTCGGGGCGATCCAGCGCCAGCTCCTGTCGTTCGAGGCACAGGGCGCGCACCATTTCTTCGGCGAACCGGCGCTGGAAATCGACGATTTCCTGAAACTCGACGAGAACGGGCGCGGCTTCGTCAATGTGCTCGCCGCCGACAAGCTGATGCGCAGCCCGAAACTCTACGCCACTTTCCTGCTGTGGCTGCTGGCCGAATTGTTCGAAAGCCTGCCCGAAGTGGGCGATCCCGACAAACCCACGCTCGTCTTCTTCTTCGACGAGGCGCACCTGCTGTTCGACGACGCGCCCGATGCGCTGCAGGACACGATCGAGCAGGTCGTGCGGCTGATCCGCTCGAAAGGCGTCGGCGTGTTCTTCGTGACGCAAAACCCGATCGACATTCCCGAAGAGGTCGCGGGCCAGCTGGGCAACCGCGTCCAGCATGCCCTGCGCGCTTTCACCAAGCGCGACCAGCGCGCGATCCGCGCGGCGGCCGAGACGTTCCGCATCAACGAGGATCTCGATACGGAACAGGTCATCACCGAACTGAAAGTGGGCGAGGCGCTGGTCTCCACGCTCGACGAGGACGGCGCGCCTTCGGTGGTCCAGCGCACCCTGATCAAGCCGCCGCGATCGCGGCTCGGCCCGGTCAGCGCCAAGGAGCGCGCGATCATCCAGTCGGTCAGCCCGCTCGAAGGCAAATATGACGAGGCGGTCGACCGCGAAAGCGCCGAGGAGGTCCTGCTCGCCAAGGCCGAGGATGCCGCTGCCACCGCCGAGGAAGTCGCGGAAAAAGGCGAGGAGGAAGTGCGGAAGCGCGCACGCAAATCGACCTCGATCTGGGAAAAGGCCTTTTCGCGCGGGACGAAAGTCGCCGCCGGGAGCGTGGCCGGCCTCGCCGCCGCCAAGGTGCTGGGCAAGAACAGCCGTGCCAACCCGCTGCGTTCTGGCCTGACCTCGGCGGCAGGCTCGATCGCGACCGACCTGGCAGGGCCGGTTGCCGGGCGCTTCGTGCGCAATCTCGTGGGCGGGCTGATGCGCTGACATGGGCCCGCGGCTCGCTCTCCTCTTGCCCCTGTTCGCGGTGCTCTGGCTCGGCCTTGCCGGGCCCGGGCCCGGGCCCGGGGCCGCGCGTGCCGATGGGCCGGCCGAGGATCCGGCTCTCGAACCCGCGCGCGTCGTCGTTGCGTTCGATCGCGAGCGGATCGAACCGCTGATCGTCGAAGGAATCGCCGAGCGCACGAGCGGTCGATCAGTCGCCGCCAATGACCCTGTGCGGATCGCCAGCATATCGAAACTGGTTATGGCGCTTGCCGCCCTGCGCCTCGCGGAAGCGGGCGTGGTCGATCTCCAGGCCGACATATCGGACTATCTCGGCTGGAGGGTGCGTGCGCCCGGATTTCCCGATGTGCCGGTCACGCTGGCGCAGATCCTCTCGCACCGCGCGGGCCTGCGCGATGCGGGAGGCTATATCGTCCCGCTGGGCGAAAGCCTGCGCGAAAAGCTCGCCGATCCGCGAAGCTGGCATGCCGATGCCCCGCCGGGCGATGCGCCGTTCGCATACGCCAATCTCGGTTCGCCGGTGGTAGCGAGCGTGCTCGAGGCGGCGAGCGGTGAACGCTACGATGTCCTGCTCGAAAGGCTGGTTTTCGCCCCGCTCGGGATCGAGGCCTGCGTCAACTGGACCCGCTGTTCGCCCGGGAGGATCGCGCGCGCGGTGGCGCTCTATCGCGACACGGGCGAGCCCGCTCGCGACTTTCCCGGCGATTTGCCGCCCGATTGCGCGATTCCCGTCGCTAGGGGTGTGCCCTGCGACCTTTCGGATTACGTGCCCGGCTCCAATGCCTCGGTGTTCAGTCCGCAGGGCGGGGTGCGGATCGGCATGGTCGACCTCGCGCGGATCGGACAGGCGCTTGTCCGGGGCGGCGAAGGGATCGTAAGCGAACAGGGCCTTGCCGCCATGCTCGCCTCGGCCCGGCCCAGGGTTGCGGGGCAGCCCTATTTCTGCGGCTATGGCCGCGGCATTCAGGCCATAGAGACACCGGGCAGGACCTGTCTCGACGATCTTTTCGGTGACGGCGCGGTGCGTTTCGGCCATCCGGGCGAAGCCTACGGCCTGCGCGCCGGGCTCTGGTTCGACCCCGCGACCGGCCAGGGCCTCGCCTATTTCCTCACCGCCGTCCCGCCGCGTATCGGAGCCGAGGGCGCGAGCGGCTTCGATCCGCGCGAGATCGCCCTGGTCCAGCGGGCGCTGCGCCTTCAGGCAGGGCGCCAGGCCATGCGGCCCTAGACCCCGAACAGCTTGAGGAAGGCGTCCATCGCGCCCTCGATCCCGCGCCCGACCCCGCTGCGCCCGGCGAGCGGGGCCTCCTCGACCAGCAGGACCCCTGCGCCCTGCTCGATGCGGTCCTTGAGCAGTTCTTCGCGGCCGAAGAAATAGGGCCAGAAGGTCTCGGTGCGAATCACCGAATAGGCGCAGTCGGTCGAAAAGCCGATCAGCTGGCCCTGCCCGACGATTCGCCCGCGCCGCGCGGGCTCGATCCGCACCCCGCGCCCGCCTTTCAGCACCAGTCGCGCGGGGCCGTGAAAGACGAAATAGCGCAGCTGGAAGGTGAGCCATGCCGGAAGCGAAAACAGCCGCCAGCGAGTCGATATGCGCACCGGTTCGCTCTCGCGCTGGACGAGGCCGGCCAAAGCGCTCGGCCGCACCACGGCCGCGCCGCCCGGCGGGATTTCGAGCAGGGCGAGTTCGGCGAGCGGGTCCTTTACCGCCGACACCAGCACTTCCTCCCCCACGCCGCCGACAGCGGTGAGAAAGCGCATTCCGCTGGCGACACTCGCGATCGGATGGCTCCAGTCGAGCAGCCAGCGCGTGCGCTTGGCTCCCTTGAGGGAAGACGACTGGAGAAAGTCCTGCCGCACGATCGCCTCCTCGCCTTCGCCCAGCACCAGCGCAAGTGAGACGCGGCTTTCCCCGGCGGGCAGGAAGGCGGGCGATGCGGCGGGATCGTCAAAGCGGAGCGGCGGGCGCTTCTCGGCGAGCGGGGCGAGGCCGTAATAGAGCAGCACGCGCAGGGCCGGAGGCAGGAGGAGGATCGCGAGCAGGGCCCACAAGGCCTTCAGCGCGATGTCGCGCAGCAGGGTGCGCGAGGTGCCCTGCGCGATGTCCCGAGGAATCGGCTCCGCCGCCAGCGCCGCCAGCGCGCCGCGCGCGCGGCCCGCTTCGGCCGCTGCATCCAGCGCGCGCATGCGGCGATCGGCAAGGGTTTGGGCACGCGGGCAGCTTTCGCGCACCGCAGCCTCGAGCGCGCTGCGCTCGGAACGGAACGCTTCGCGCAGGCCCTGTTCGATTTCCCAGCGCGCCTCGAAAGCCTCGAGGGCGGCCCGGTCGCGCATGCAGCGCCGCCGCGCGGCGGCGATTGCGGCTTCGGTCGGCATGCGGGGGTTGTTCTCGAGATAGCTGCGCGCGGCCTCGTAGGCGGTGCGCGGCTCGCGCGCGGCTTCGAGCAGGGCGAGCTCGTTTTCGACGAGGGCAAGCTCGATTTCGGCCCGCTTGCGCGCGATGATCCGCGAGGGGCGGTAGCGGGCGAGGAATTCGCTCTCGTTCGCTTCCAGCGCCGCCTTGCGCATCTCGCGCTGCGCGCGGGCGGCAGCGATGCGGGCCTCGAGCGCGTCCAGCGAGGCGGTGCGGGCGGCCCGTTCGCGTTCCTCGAGCCGCGCCTGTGCCGCATCGCGCGCGGCGGCGATGCGCGCGCTCACTTCGGCGGGGCCCGCCGCGTCTTCCTCCCAGCCCTCGAGAAAGCCCGCCGCGCGGGGCCATGCCACCATTGCCAGGGCGATCGCCAGCGCGAGCAGGACATAGAGCAACGCCGTGCGCGCCAGCCAGGAAAGGGCCGCCTTCATGGCGCGAGAGGTAGCACGACCCCGTGGCCCTGCAAGCTCAGCCCAGCGGGAAGCGCAATTCCGCCCGAAGCCCGCCTGTCCCGCGATTCGCGAGCGTCAGGCTTCCCCCTTCCGCCTCGGCGATCGCGCGGGCGAGAGTGAGGCCGAGCCCTGCGCCGCCGGTGGCGCGGTTGCGTGAGCCCTCGCCGCGGGCGAAGGGCTGCATCATCGCCTCGATTCTCTCCTCGGCAATGCCGGGGCCTTCGTCCTCCACCGCGATCACCGCCTGGCCGGAGCCCTGGGTGTTGCCCTGCGCGATCTCCCGGGCGAGCGTGATCCGCGCCCCGCCGCCATAGCGCACGGCGTTCGAGACGATATTGCGCAGCGCTCGCTTGGCCCATGTCTCGCGCAGGGAGGCGACGATCCGAGGCGCACCTTCGGGCCGTTCCAGTTCGACCGGCGCGCCGAGATCCTCGAATTCCTCGGCCACGGATCCGGCAAGGGCGGCGAGGTCGACCGCTTCCGCCGCGCCGTGCGAATGGCCGATGCGGGCGAGCGCGAGGATGTCGTCGAGCGTGCGGGTGATGTCCTCGATGCTCCCGGCCATGCGTTCGCGCTGGGCCTCGTCGGGCACGCTTTCGATTCGCACCCGCAGCGCGGCGAGCGGGGTCTTGAGATCGTGCCCGATCGCACCGAGCATGACGTCCTTTTCATCGAGCAGCGCGGCGATGCGCGCTTCCATCGCGTTGTACGCGGCGATCAGGCGGCGGGTGTCGGCCGGCCCGCTTGGAGCGATCACTTCGGCCCGTCCCGGTGCGCGCGAGAAATCGGCAAGGCGCGTGGTCAGCGCGGCGAGCGGGCGGGTGATGCGCCTGAGGACGAGATAGAGCAGCGCGACGAGCACGGCAAGGATCACCGCGGTCTGGAACAGGATGGTCGCAAGGCCCCCGCGCCGACGTTCGGGCACGGCAAGGCGCACGGTAATCCAATCGCCGCTTGCCGGGCGTTCGATGGCGGCAATGGCGATGGTCTTCTCCTCCCAGTCGCTCGCACGCAGGCGGGGAAGGCGCTGGACGAGCGCGCGGACGAAGGCATCGTCCCCCGCGCGGCGCTCGGCCACACGGATGTCCGCCGCCGCGATGCCCTGCGCCGCCAGCACTTCGGCGAGCGCGGCCTCGTAGTCCGCGCTGCGCGATCCTGCAGGCAGCGATGGCGGGGTGGGGCCGCGCTCGGCGGGAATTCGGCCCCGGCCGGAAAAGGGCGGGCGGCCCGGACTGCCGCGCCGCTCGCGCTCTCCCGCCCGGGCGCGGCGGCGTTGGCGGGCCTCGCGGCGTTCGGCGCGGGCGAGGATCTGCTCCTGCGACCGCCCGGCTTCGGCGATGAGGCGATAGGCGAGCGAGCTGACGATCGCCGCCTCGCGCCGTTCTTCAGAGGCGCGATAGAGCAGTGTCGCGGAGACCACCTGCGCGGCCAGCAGCCCCAGGGCGAGCATCGCCATGACCTGCCCGAGGAGGCTCTTGGGGAAAAGGCGCTTCACGCCGGGCTGTCCGGCGGCACGCGGCGGACCTCGGCGGCGAGGCGATAGCCGCCCCCGCGCACGGTCTGGATGAGCAGGGGGTTGCGGCTGTCGGTTTCGATCTTGCGGCGCAGGCGGCTGATCTGGTTGTCGACGGCGCGGTCGAACAGGTGCGCGCTGCGGCCCTGCACCATGTCGAGCAATTGGTCGCGGTCCATCACCGCGCGCGGGTGATCGAGCAGCGCGCGCAGGAGCCGGAATTCGGCGGTCGAGAGCGGCACAAGCACGCCTTCGGCATCGGTCAGCCTGCGTTTCAGGGGATCCAGCCGCCAGCCTTCGAAAAGGTAGTGCCAGTCCTGCGCTTCCTCCTGCGGGGAGCGCCCGCGCGCCACGCGGCGCAGGACGGTGCGGATGCGGGCGACAAGCTCGCGCGGCTCGAAGGGTTTGACGACATAATCGTCCGCGCCCAGTTCGAGCCCGACTATGCGGTCGGTCGGCTCGGTCCGGGCGGTGAGGAAGATGACCGGCACGCGGCGCGTCTCGACAAGGTGGCGGCACAGCGACAGGCCGTCCTCGCCCGGCATCATGATGTCGAGCAGGACAAGGTCGGGGACCTGCTCGGCCAGCCGTGCGCGCGCGGCCGCTGCGCTCTCGGCCTCGCTGACCGCGAAGCCCTGCCGGCCGAGATATTCGGCGAGCGGTTCGCGCAGGGAAGGCTCGTCATCGACGAGCAGGATGCGGGGCTGGTCGGTCGGCGCGGTCATCGGATGCAGTCATGAAAGGGGCGGCCCGGCGGCGCAAGCGGGTGGCCCGGCGCGTCGGGGCAGGCGCGCCGGGCCGGCGGACGGGCGAGCTTCACTCGCCGCCGCGTCGCTGCATCCGGGACTGCATCCTCTGCTGCCGCTGCGCCTTCATCGCGGCTTGGGCGGCGGCGCGCTCATCGGCGTCGATCGTCCCGGAGGAGTCGCTGTCGCGTTCGGCGAAGCGGGCTTCGACCATCGCATCGAATTCGGCCCGGCTGACCGCGCCGTCGCCATCGGCATCGGCGCGCGCGAGCATGGCCATGCCGCGACCGCCGCCGCCCATCCCGCGGCCCCCGCGCATCCCGCGATTGGCCTCCCGGGCTTCGCGCATGGCGGCAAGCTCGTCCTCGGACAGGCCGCCCGAACCGTCGGCATCGAAGCGTTGGATCATGCGGGCCTGCCGCGCGGCGGCGCCTTCACCGCCCCTTCCAACGCCTCGCCCGGCGCGGCCGCCCTGCCGGGATCCGCGCATGGCGGCCATTTCCTGGGCGGTGATTTCGCCATCGCCATCGCCATCGGCTCTGGCAAACATGCGGTCCTGCTGTGCAGCGCGGTCGGCCGCGTCGATCACCCCGTCGCCGTTGGCGTCCATCCGTTCGAAGCGCGTGGCCGCCCGGGCGCTGGCTTCCTCGAGGGTGACGACACCGTCGTCGTTGCTGTCGGCTGATTGGCGCGGGCCGTCCTGCGCGGCGGCATTCGTGCAGATGCTAAGCGCCAGCGCCGCGGTGGAAAGGGTGAGAGTCAGTCGTTTCATCGTGGTTCTCCAAAGGGGTAGTCGATGAAAAGCCTTCTAGAGCAGGCATGTCGCACGACTATGCCGGGCGTGGGCGAAAATGTCGCGGCTTGTATCGCGCGCGCGCTCGCGTTCACCCGGGAGCAAGCTCAGGCGGTTGGCTGGGTCATGCAGAAGACGTTGAGCTTGTTCCCGTCGGGATCGCGGAAATAGCCCGCATAGAAGCCGTCATCGCCGCGCGGGCCCGGTGCGCCTTCGTCGCTGCCGCCATGCGCAATGGCGGTGTCGTAGACCGCGTGAACCTTTTCCGGGTTGTCCACCATCAACGCGACCATCGTGCCGTTGCCCACGCTCGCTCGATTGCCGTCGAACGGCTTGGTCGCGGCGATCGCGGCCTGCGGCGATTGCATGTCGCCCCAGGCGATGAACTGGTCGAATTCCATCATCCGGCCGACGCCCCAGTGCCTGGCGAGTGCATCATAGAATTGCGCCGCGCGAGGCAGGTCGTTGGTGCCGAGTGTCACATAGCCGATCATGTCCTGTTCCTCCCATGGTCGAGCACCGGAAGGGCGACTCGTTCCACGTGGAACATTACAGGAACATTGACATCGCGGCAATCACCGGGCGAGCGGCTGCGTCTCGCGCTCGAGCCATTCGATATCCTCTCCCGAAAGACGCGGGGCGACGATCTCGCGCACCTTTGCATGATAGGCGTCGAGCCAGTCGATTTCCGTTTCGGTCAGCAAAGCGGGCTCGATCAGCCGCCGGTCGATCGGCACGAAAGTCAGCGTCTCGAAACCGAGCCATTCGCCTTCCGCGCCCTCGATGTGCTTGGGCACGATAAGCACGAGATTCTCGATCCGGATGCCGAACGCATCGGCCTTGTAATAACCCGGCTCGTTCGAGCAGATCATGCCTGCGAAGAGCTCCTGCCCGGTCCCGGACTGCCCGCCCGCATGCTTGGCGATGCGCTGCGGGCCTTCGTGGACGCCGAGGAAGCTGCCGACGCCGTGGCCGGTGCCGTGGGCGTAATCGACGCCCGCTTCCCAGAGATATTGCCGTGCGAAGCTGTCGAGCTGGCCGCCGCTGGTCCCCTGCGGGAAGATCGCGCGGTCGATCTGGATGTGGCCCTTGAGCACGCGGGTGAAGCGGTCCTTCATCTCCGCCGTCGGCTCCGCGCCTCCGGGGGTGTCGATCCACACCGTGCGGGTGATGTCGGTCGTGCCCGCGGGATATTGCCCGCCCGAATCGCAAAGGAAGATCGAGCCGGGAGGAATCGTGATGTTGCTGTCCTCGTCCACCCGGTAATGCGGCAGCGCGGCATGGCCCGCGGCGGCCGAGATCGTGTCGAAGCTCGTATCGCGCAGGTCGCCATGTTCGCGGCGGAACTCTTCCAGTTTCGCAGCGGCGGAAAGCTCGTCGACCTCGCCCTTGGGAGCGTTCTCATCGATCCAGCGCAGGAAGCGCGACACCGCTGCCCCGTCGGCGGCCTGCGCATCGCGGTGGCCCTGCCGTTCGGCCTCGTTCTTGATCGCTTTCGCAAGGATCGTCGGGTCCTGCCGGAAGGCGACATCGGCTCCCCCCGCGCGCAGGGCCTGGGCGATGCCGGCAACGCCGAAATCGGGATCGACGCTGACGCGCTTGCCCTTCATCTGCCTGAGCGCACTTTCGAATTCCGCGCGGTCGCGGATCGTGACCGCATTGCCGAGATGCTTGGACAGCTCCGGCGTGACCTTGCCCGGCGCGATGAACAGGTCCGCATGGCCGTCCTCGTGGGCGATGACATAGGCATGGGAAACGGGCGTGTGCGACACGTCGGTCCCGCGAATATTGAGTAGCCATGCGACCGAATCGAGGGCGGGGACCACGACCGCATCGAGGCCGTTCTGTGCAAGCCAGTCGGCGACCTCGCCGCGTTTGTCGGCGGAGGCGCGCCCGGCTAGCGTGTCCTCATGGACCATCGCCTGTGCCGGCGAGGGTTCGGGCCGGTCGGCCCAGACCGCGTCGATCGGATTGGAGTCGGTGGACACGAGCGCGATGTCACTGCCTTCGAGCTCGCGCTCCAGCTTGTCGACCCAGCCCTGCGTGTGAAGCCACGGATCATAGGCGATGTGCTGGCCCTTCTCCGCCGCGCCCTTGAGCCAGTCGGCAAGGCTGTCCTTGGGGATATTGCGGTATTCGAACAGCGAATTGTCGACCTGCCCTTTCACCTGCACGGTGTAGCGCCCGTCGACGAAGATCGCCGCATGAGTCTGAGTCACCGCGGCAAAGCCCGCCGAGCCGCCGAAGCCGGTCAGCCAATGGAGCCGCTGCGCGTAATCGCCGACATACTCGCTCATGTGTTCGTCGGATATCGGAATGACGAATCCAGCCAGGTTGCGGCGCTTCAATTCCTCGCGCAGCGCCTTGAGGCGCGCTTCGTGTGTCTGCATCAGCATGGGCGAATTCCTGTTCGTGTTCGCGCGCGCCGGTCCCTTGTCGCGCGGCCGTGTTCGTCTAAATGGCAACATAGACCGCGTGATCGCGGCTTTCCACCCGTGCTCCCGTTCCGGAGCCGCCTTTGAGCACAGGACAGCCTGCCATGACGATTTTCCGCCTCGCCTTGATCGCCGCCGCCGCCGCGCTCCTGTTCGCGCCCGCCGGGGGAGCCTTCGCCCGCGAGACAGCCCAAGACAGCAAGGACAAGACACCAGTGACAGCAGACAAGCCCGCGCCTACCTCTCCGCCGATCGCCGAAAAGCGCGAGCACAGCTACACCCGCCACGGGATCACGATCTCCGATCCCTATGACTGGCTTTACGACAAGTCCTACCCCGAGGTCGATGACACCGACGTGCTCGCCTATCTCGAAGCGGAGAACGCCTGGTTCGAAGCCAACATGGCCGCGCAGGAGCAATTCACCGAGGCGCTGTTCACCGAAATGCGCGCCCGGATAAAGGAGGACGACAGCACCGTGCCGCAGCGGCGCGGCGACTACCTTTACTGGTCCGAATTCGAGGAAGGCGCGCAGTATCGCAAGCATTACCGCAAGCCTGTCGGCGCGCCCGAAGATGCGCAGGGCACGTTGATCCTCGACGAGAACGAGCTGGCCGAGGGGCACGAATATTTCCGCCTCGGCGCGTTTTCGATCAGCCGGAGCGGGCGATGGCTCGCATATGCGACGGACACTGACGGCTCGGAACGCTATGTCGGGCGGATCAAGGATCTCGAGACGGGCGAATTGCTGCCCGACGAAATCCCCAACCTGCGCAGCGGGCTGACCTGGGTGATGGACGACAAAGCGCTGGTCTATGGCCCTTCGACCGAGGAGTGGCGCACCCTTGAGGCGAAGCTGCACGTGATCGGCCAGCCCGTTTCCGAGGACGTGACGCTGTACGAGGAAAAGGATGAAAGTTTCGGCGTGTCAGCCGGACTTTCGGCGCAGGAGGACTGGCTGATCATCGCCACCGGCGATCACGAAACGAGCGAGGTGCGGCTGGTCCCCACCGACGATCCGACAGCCGAGCCGATCCTCGTCAAGGCGCGGGAAAAGGGCGTCGAATACGATGTCGATGTGCGGGCCGGAGAAAACGGTGACGAATTGTTCGTGCTCACCAATGACGAGCACATCAATTTCCGCCTTGCGAAAGCGAGCATGGATGCACCGGGCGAATGGGAAACGGTGATCGCTGGGTCGGATGAATTCTATCTCACCGATTTCGAACTGTTCAAAGGCTTCTTTGTCACCGAAGGCCGCGAGGGCGGCCTCGACCAGATCCAGCTGCGCCAGTACGACGCGCCGGGCGAGGCGAAACCCATCGCCTTTGCCGAGGCGAGCTATGTCGCGGGCCTCACGAACAATCCCGAATACGACCAGACGAAGCTGCGCCTGTCCTATCAGAGCATGGTCACGCCTTCGACGGTCTACGATTACGACGTCGCGAGCGGTAGCCTCGAACGGCTCAAGCAGCAGGAAATCCCGAGCGGATACGACGCCTCGCAATATGTCACCGAGCGCCTGACGATCGAGGCGCGCGACGGGACGATGGTGCCGGTCAGCGTGGTGATGCGAAAGGACCGCGATGCGATCCTGAAGGCGCAGGGGATCGAGGGTGCAGGGCCGCTCCACCTCTATGCCTATGGCGCCTATGGCATCGCGATCCCGCCGGGCTTTTCGACCTCGCGGCTTTCGCTGATCGATCGCGGTTTCGCCTATGCCATCGCGCATATCCGCGGGGGCGATGATCTCGGGCGGCGCTGGTACCTGTCGGGCAAGCTCAATGAGCGAACCAACACGTTCAACGATTTCGTCGATGCCGGACGCGCCCTGATCGCGAAAGGCTATACCGAGGAAGGCATGGTCACGGCGAGCGGCGGTTCGGCGGGCGGCGAGCTGATGGGCGCGGTCGTCAACCAGGACCCGGCGCAATACGGTGCGGTGGTCGCGCACGTGCCCTTTGTCGACGTGCTGAACACCATGCTCAACAAGGATTTGCCGCTGACGCCGGGCGAATGGCCCGAATGGGGCAATCCGATCGAGAGCAAGCAGGCGTTTGCCTACATCCTGTCCTATTCGCCCTATGACCAGGTGAGCGCGCAGGATTACCCGCCCATGCTGGTGACCGCGGGGCTGAATGACCCGCGCGTGACCTATTGGGAACCGGCCAAGTGGGTTGCCAAGCTGCGCGACACCAAGACCGACGACAACATCCTGCTGCTCAAGACCAATATGGGCGCAGGCCATGGCGGCAAGTCGGGGCGGTGGAATTCGCTCTACGAAACGGCGGAGGAATTCGCCTTCATCCTGTGGCAGATGGGCATGGCATCGGAATCCGAAGAGAAGCAGGGCGGGTGAGCGAAGCGCCCACCTTCAAACGCGATTTCATTGCCGAGCCGCAGCACATCGACGCACTCGGCCACGTCAACAATTCGGTCTGGGTGCAATGGATCCAGGACCTCGCCACCGCGCATTGGGAAGCGGCGGCCCAGCCGGAGCATGTCGCGGCCTTTGTCTGGGTCGTGATCCGCCACGAGATCGACTATCGCGGCAATATCGAGGCGGGCGAAACCGCGCATGGCAAAACCTGGATCGAAGGCGATCCGAAAGGGGCGAAATCGCTCCGCCGCGTGGAATTCACCAATGATGCGGGCAAGCGGCTGGTGAGCGCGGCGACGACATGGGCGATGCTCGACCGCGAGACGGGGCGGCTCGCCCGCGTGCGCGAAAAAGTGATTGCGCCTTTTCGCGCGCCCGCTGGCTAGGCCGCCGCGCCCGCATTGTCGCCGGCCGCACCCGCCTTGGCCCGGCCTGTCGGAGCGCTGTCGAACAGGGTGAGCTTTTCATAGCTCATCCGGTTGCGGCCCGAGGCCTTGGCCTCGTACATCAGCGCGTCAGCGCGGGCGTAGAAATCCTCGAAGGTCAGCGCATGGGCCGAAGCGCGCGGCAATTCGAGCACGCCCATGCTTGCGGTCACCGGCTCGCCCAGCCCCGGCACTTCGGAGGCAATCCGCAGGGGGATCGAGCGGCGCATGTTCTCCGCCCGCTCGAGCGTGCGCGCGCCGCGCAGGAGGACCACGAATTCCTCCCCGCCGAGCCGAGCCGCGACCGAATCCCGGTCCCCCGCTGCGCCCAGCGCCGCCGCGCAGGCAATCAGCGCGCCGTCGCCGACCTGGTGGCCGTGGCGGTCGTTGACATGCTTGAACCGGTCGAGATCGACCAGTGCGAACGTGTCGAAACCCTGCGCCAGCAGTTCGACGAACCGCGATTCCAACGCGCGGCGGTTCATCAGGCCCGTCAGCGCATCGCGCGAGGAAAGCTGCTCCAGCATCCGCGCCTCGCCCAGCGCCGCGTCGCGCTCGCGGCGGATCGCGAGGAAGCGGTCGGCGATCGCGAGGCTCATCACGATCACCTCGATCGCGGTTGCGACATAGAGCATCTGGTCGAGGCTCGACGGGCCGACATACAGGCCGAGCCCGCGCAGCGCCCGCTCGATCGAAGCAAGGATCAGCGGTGCCCAGGCCACGGCGAGATAGCGCGCCGAGCGGCTGCCCCGCATCATCGCGCGCGCGATCGCGAAAGTGGTGAGGATTGCCGCCGGCATCATGGCGAGGAAATAGCCGCGATCGTCGACCGGCTGCGACCAGTGGAACTGGAAGGCGAAGAAGCCCGGCACCGCCAGCGTCCACAGCCCTGCCGCGATGGTAAGACGGCGCATGAAGGGCGATTGCGCGTCGCGTTCGAGGAATTCGGCGAGGAACAGCGCCGACAGCCCGCAGCCTATCGCCCAGGCGAGCGGCGCGACCACCGAGACGATCGCGACCGGCATGGTCCAGAACACGTTCACCAGCCCGCCCGCGAACAGGACATAGACCATCATCGCCACGACCATGCCCGCATGCAGCGCGACGAAGCGCTCGCGCAGGACGACGAAGAAGCTCAGGTCGAAGAAAAGCGGCAGGATCAGCATGCCGATGACCATCGCAAGCAGCATCATTTCCTCGCTCGACCAGCCCGCATCCTCGGCGTCGTAGATCAGCCGTGCTTCGGACAGGAGCGGGACCGAATGGGGCCGCTCGACCCGCGCGATGAGGGCGCGGGTCTCCTCGCGGATTTCGGGCAGGGGCAGGTCGAAAACCGGCCCGGCGACGAGCGGGCGGGCCTCGTCCTCGCCGAAAGCGCGGATGCGCAGCGTGCCGTCCGCATCGAGCGCGGCGAAGGTGATCGAACGATGGCGCGCGATGCGGGTGAAGAAATGGCGCGGACGCTCTTCCCCGAGCCAGCTTTCCGCCTCGAAGCGCAGCCATGCGACCGGCCGGTCGGCACGCGGTGCGGAACCGTCGCAGGTCCATGCCTCTTGGTCGGCCATGGCCCGGATCGTGGTGTCGGTGCCGGAGGCCGCGTGGCAGGTCGGCGCGAAGGCGGGATGGGCCGACCGGACCGCACCGGGCCCCGCGGCGAGGGGGGCCTGATCGCCATGCGTGGCCGACGCGCCGGAGGGCATGGCGAACATCGTCGCCAGCAGCGCCGCAAGCGCGGCGACCCTCCGCAAAAAGGATGCGCGTCCCATGCTCCCACGATAGGCCGAAAGCCCTTACGATGCCCTTAAACCCGGGCTCGCAGAACCGGCCCCATCCTGTCGCCATGCCAGGCGATCGTCAGACGCGGACCGGCCCCTGGCAACGCGCCGGGCGGGAGACATGCAGATAGGGCTGGCGGGACGGGGACAAGGCCCTTATGCGCGGCCCGGCCCGCCCGCGTCACGGACGTGTCACAAGCCGCTTCTAGCGCCGTTTGAGGCTTTTATCGAACGTCCAGATCCTGCGTAACTCCAGGCGAAAACCATGCCCCTTGCCCCTTCCCAGCGCACTCCTGCCCTGCGCCGTCTCGCCCGCACAGCCCTCGCTCCCGCTTTGCTCGGTGGCCTGCTGGTCCTCGGCGGTTGCGGCGGCACGGGTGCGGGTTCGCGCGATTCGATTCGCGCGGTCGGGTCCTCGACCGTCTATCCCTTTGCCAAGCAGGTCGCCGAAAGCTTCGCCCGCTCCTATCCCGAATACAAATCGCCGCTGATCGAATCGACCGGGACGGGCGGCGGGATCCAGCTGTTCTGTTCGGGCGTCGGCGCGGACACGCCGGACATGGCCAACGCCTCGCGCCGGATGAAGGCGAGCGAATTCGACAAATGCCTCGGCAACGGGGTCGAGGACATCATCGAACTGCAGGTCGGGCTCGACGGCATCGCCTTCGCGTCCAAGAAGGGCGGGATCGACCTCAACCTGTCGCCGAAAATCGTCTACGAGGCGCTTGCCGCGAACCCTTATGGCGGCGAGCAAACCAGCGAGACATGGGCCGATGTCGATCCCGCGCTGCCCGACGTGCCGATCCTCGTCTACGGTCCGCCCAGCACCAGCGGCACGCGCGATGCGCTCAAGGAACTGGTGCTCGAGGCCGGCTGCGATACCGATCCGGCGATGGAGGCGCTCAAGGAAACCGATCCCGACCGCCACCAGCAGATCTGCACCGAGGTGCGCTCGGACGGGGCCTATTCCGACCAGGGCGAACAGGACAATCTCATCGTCCAGAAGATCGAGGCCAATCCCCGCTCGGTCGGCATTTTCGGCTATTCCTATCTCGAGGAGAATCTCGACAAGGTCGAAGGTCTGCCGATGAACGGGGTCGACCCGACCTACGATAACATTGCGAGCTTCGATTATCCCGGCGCGCGTCCGCTCTACGTATACGTCAAGAAAGCGCATATGCGCGCGATCCCGGGGCTCGGGGAATATCTCCTCGAATGGACCGAGACCTGGGACGCCGACGGCCCGCTCGCGGCGGTCGGACTGGTCGCCTCGCCGCCCGAAGTGCGCGCGGCCAATGCCCGCAAGATCGACGAGCGCATCACCATGACCCGCGCGGACCTGACCGGCGAAAGCGAGCCGGAAGAGCCCGCCACCGAAACCGCCGGGTAATTCGTCCGCCAGCCATTCAGATCACACCCACTTTCCAACGTTCCGGGAGGCCCCCATGACCGCCAAGATTTTCCACACCAAGGCCCTTCTCGCGGCCGCCTCGATCGGCCTGCTCGCCGCCTGCGGGGGCGGGGAAGAGGATACCGGGCCCGAGGCGATCAGCATCGTCGGCTCGTCCACCGTCTATCCCTTCGCCCAGAAAGTCGCCGCCGATTACGTGACGGCGAACGAAGGCGCGGCCGATCCGCTGATCGAATCGACCGGGACCGGCGAGGGGATCGAGGTGTTTTGCGCGGGCACGGGCCCCGACACGCCCGACATCGTCAACGCCTCGCGCCGCATGCACTCGTCCGAATTCAACCGCTGCCGTAACAACGGGGTCGAGGAGATCGTCGAGATCAAGATCGGCCGCGACGGTATCGCCTTCGTATCGGCTGTCGACGAGGGGGTCGAGCTCGAGCTGACGCCGGACATCGTCTACCGCGCGATCGCCGCCAATCCCTTCGGCGGGGAACAGGAAAACGAGAACTGGTCCGATATCGACGGCTCGCTGCCCGATGCGCCGATCATCGTCTACGGGCCGCCGGCAAGCTCGGGCACGCGCGAAGCGATGCAGAAGCTGGTGATGGAACCCGCCTGCATCGCGAATGCCGAAATGGCCGCGCTCGAGGAAAGCGACGATGCCGCCTTCATCCGCAATTGCGATGCGCTGCGCGGCGATGGGGCCTATAGCGAGCAGGGCGAGAAGGACGATCTCATCGTCCGCAAGGTCGCCAACAATCCGCGCGCGGTCGGCGTGTTCGGCTATTCCTATCTCGAGGAGAACCAGGACCTCGTCAAACCGCTGCCGATGAACGGCGTCGTGCCGAGCGCCGAGACGATCGCCGACGGCTCCTATCCCGCCTCGCGCCCGCTCTACATCTACGTCAAGAAAGCGCATGTCGGCGTGACTCCGGGGCTGGAGGATTTTGTCGCGCAATGGGCGGAAAGCTGGGGCGAAGGCGGGCCGCTCGTCGAGATCGGCCTGGTCCCCGCCACGGCCGAAGCGCAGGCCGAAAGCGCGGCAGCGGCCGAAAGCCTCGCCGCGATGACCGGGGACGAACTCGAGTAAGGCGTCCGCGAAGGGCTTGGCGCTTTGCCTGCACCGTCCTAATCCTTCTGGGATGGTGACGGGCAGGATCGCACGCTGGCACGAAGCCGGGCTGATCGATGCGGAAACGCGCGACCGGCTCGTCGCTTATGAGGACGAGCATTCGCGCCCGCTCGCCCTGTGGGCGGTGTTCGGGATCGGAGCGCTGGCGATCGGGCTTGGGCTTGTCTCGCTGGTTGCGGCGAACTGGGAGGCCGTGCCGGGACAGGTGCGCCTTGCGCTCCACCTCGCCCTGATCGCGGGGGCGTTCGCGGGGCTGTGGTTGCGCGAGGACCGGCTGGCCGCAGCGTCCCCGTGGACGGTCGAGGCGCTGGTCTTCGTGACGGCCGCGCTCGGCCTTACCTTTTTCGGTCATCTCGGGCAGGTCTACCAGACCAGCGCGCCGCTGTGGGAGCCGCTCGCCGGGTGGCTTCTTTTGTTCGGACCGCTGATGCTGCTCACGGGGCGGGCATGGCCCGTCGCGGCGGCGCTGGTGGGCGGAGCGATCTGGTGCGCGTGGGAATACAATTTCGCCGCATCCGGCCTGATTCGCCGCGCTTCGAACGAGGAGCCGCCCTATCTCGGCATGGCGCTGGCGACGGCTTTGCCCGTCCTCTTCGCCCCGCTCGGCGCATTCCTGCGAGCGCGCAGCGCGCGGCCCGATTTCTGGCGGCGGCTCGAACAGCTCGCGCTCGTCTATGCAGTCGCGGGTGCTTCGATCATGGCCGCGCTCGCCAGCCTCGGCGCGTTCGATACGGCGGACGGGCCGCTCGACATGCCGAGCCAGCTGGTGCGCGGGGCTGTCGGCCTTGTCGCCGGGGTTGCCGTCGCGGTGCTCCGGCCCGGACTGTCGGGCCGGATGTCCGGCGCGATCATGGGCGGCGCGGGTGTGCTCGTCGCAGTGGCCTCCGTCGCGAATGACATCGACCTTCTCGCCGCGGCGTTGTTCATGGCGCTGTGGGCGGGGATCGCCGCGGCGGCCCTGATCGCGGGGTGGCGCGGCGTTTTCCAGCTCGCCGTCGGGGTTATCGCGCTGCGGCTCATCGTGCTCAGTTTCGAACTGGCGAGCGACCTGCTGCTGAGCGGGTTCGGCCTGGTCCTGTCGGGCCTGCTGGTTCTCGGCATAGCCTGGTGCGCATGGCGCGTGAGCCGCCGCTTCGCACCCGACGAGGCGGGGAAGGCAGAGTGACGCTATCCCGCCTCGCCGCCATGCTGCTGCCGCTCGCCGGGCTGGCCGGCCTGTGGGCGTGGAGCGACCGCGTCTCGCGGCAGGGCACCGAATGGGAGGTGCCGGTGGCGGGTTATGACCCGCGTGACCTGCTGCGCGGGCACTATGTCGAATTCACCTATGACTGGCCGATTCGCGAGGAGGCGCAGGCCGTGGACGGCCCGCCCCTCTTTCGCCCGCCCAGGCAGGCACTGTGTTTGTCCGGCAATCCGCCCGAGATCGCGCAGGCCGTGCCCTTCGATCCGGGCGATCAAGCCGCATTCGAGGCCTGCGCGCATCCGCTGATCGCCGATCTGAGCGGAATCTATGGTCCGGCGGGTCTGCGTACTGGGCGGCTCTATCTCGATCAGTACAAGGCGGCGATGATCCAGGCGCAATTACGTGACGGCGACCAGCGCGGGATCGTGACGATCCGCCAGCGCGAGGACGGCAGTTTCACGCCCATCGCGATCCGCTTTCGCCCCTTGAGCGAGGCCGAGCGCGCCGAGCGCGAGACCGTTCGCCCTGCAGCCCCGCCGATCATGGTCGAACCGGAACCAGCCACCAACGAATAGGGCGGGAGTCGCCTGTGCGACCCCCGCCCCTGTTCGACTCTCGCGGCAGCCCGGCCTAGTTACCGAAACGCGCCGTCAGCTGAACGCCGTAGAATTGCGGCTCGGCCGGAATGAAGGTCGGGATGCCGAAAGCCCCGCCGGTATTGCCCGCATCGAGCAGGTATTCCTCGTCGAAGGCGTTGCGGATGAACCCGGCAAGCTCGAACCGCTCGTCGGCGAAGGAGACACCGGCGCGCGCATTGACCAGCGTCACCGCTTCCTGGCTGATGAGCGGATTGTTCGGAACTTCGAAGAAGATCCGGCTGCGATGGGTCACGCTCGGCGTCGCGAAGAAGCGGATGTCGTCCGTGATCGGATAGTCGATCGTCAGGCCGCCCGAGGCCTGCCATTCCGGCTGCAGGCGGAAACGCGCGCCCGAAAAGGCCGGGGAGAACGCTCCGTCCTCGTCGATGCCGCCATCGATGAAGCCGAAATTGCCGAAGACTTGCAGCCAGTCGGCCACGTCCACGGCAAGCTCGCCTTCGACGCCGAGATTGCTTGCGCTGCCCGCGCTCGCGGTGATGAAGGCACCGGTCGGATTGCCCTGGGCATCGAGCTCCGCGACCGAGACCTGGAAGTCGTCATAGACCTGGTAATAGACACCGAGCGAGCCGGAGACGGGCCCGGTGGCGAACTTGATACCGCCTTCGTAGTTCCACACGACTTCCTCGGGGATGGTCGTGTCGCCCCCGGCATTGACCTGAACCACCGGCGAGCGGCGGCCCTTCGACACGGTGGCGAAGACGTTCACATTGTCGGTGATCCGGTAGAGCGCGTTGAAACGCGGCAGGACGGCCTGGAACCGCTCTTCGGCGGTGATGGTCTGGCCGTTGGTGTCGACCTGTCCGGGGATGAGCGGAGCGCCGCTCAGCACCGAATTCGGAACGTCCGCGCGGAAACCCGACTGGCGGTATTCCTGCAGGAAGCGCACGCCCGCGGTCAGCTCGAGCGCATCGGTGGCGATCCAGGTCGCATCGGCGAAGACCGAATAGGCCTCGTTGCGGCCCTGGTTCTCGAAGACCGAGGAGTAGGGGATGGCCTGAGCCGCGCCGCCCGTCGCAAGGCCCGTCACCGCAGAGGCGGGGACGCTGCCATCGGGCGCGACGCAGGGAATGCCCGGGATGAGCGGCGCGCCGAACAGCGTGGTGAGGCACTGGAGATAGGTGCCTTCCTCGGTCGCGAAGGGCACGTTCTGGATGCCGTCCTCGATGAACATGTTCCAGCCCATGCTCGCGCGCAGGTCGCTGCCCGAATAGGTGAAACGGCCTTCGTGGCTGAACTGCCAGCCTTCGGCGATTTCGGTGAATTCGAGGAAGGGCGCGGCACTGCCGTCGGCATCGAACACTTCGCGGCTGTCGAATTCGCGGTAGCCGTTGACCGTGGTGAAGGTCCAGTCGTCGGAGAAGGCGTATTCGGCGGTGAGGTTGAGGTCGTAGACTTCGCGGTTGAGGCCGAGCTGGTCATCGCCCAGCACCGCCGCGCCTTCAGGATAACCGCCGAGATTGGCGGGTTCGAAGGCATTGGCGGGCCCACCCGGCGCGCCGGCGAAGCCCGGGAAAGTGCCCGAGATGAACGGCGTGCCGCCATTCCTCTGCTGGTCGTAGGTCGCAATCAGGTCGAGCGTGAAGTCCGGGTTGGGCGTGTAGCGGACCGAACCGCGCACGCCGAGCTGGTCCTGCGCGTAGAGGTCTTCCTCCTGGTTCGGGCTCAGATTTTCGACATAGCCGTCGCGGGTCCGCCATTCGAAGGCGAGGCGCGCCGCCAGAACGTCGGAGCCGGCATTGATGTGACCGCCCAGCAGCGTCTGGTTGAAATTGCCGTAGCCGCCGCGGATCTCGCCCGAGAAACCCTCGCGCGGGCGGGCCGAGACGAGGCTGATCGCGCCGACCGCCGAGGCCGTGCCGAACAGGGTCGCCTGCGGGCCCTTGATCACCTCGACCCGTTCAAGGTCGTAGATGGCCTGGTAGGAACCGCGCGAGCGCGAGATGTCGACGCCGTTGTAATAGAGCGTGACGCGCGGACCCTGCTGGGCCGAGCCCGAGTCCGAGGTGATCCCGCGGATGACGATGCCGGGATTGTTGGCGCTCTGCTCCTGGATGTTGAGGCCGGGGATGTAGTTCGAAAGCTCGTCGAGATCGGTGACGCCGAGTTCCTCGATCCGTTCACCGCTGGTGGCCGAGATGGTGATCGGCACGTCGAGCGCGCGCTGCTCGACTTTCTGCGCGGTGACGATGATCTGGTTGCCGTATTCCTCGTCCGGGGCGACTTCGGCGCGCGACTGCGCCTGCGCCGCCTGCGGCATCGCGGCAAGGGTCGTGGCGAGGGCGAGGATCGAGACGGAGCGTGCCGGGACGGCACGCCGGGATGTAATGCGGAGCATGGGGAAGCATCCTTGATTTCCAAGAAGGGAGAGGAGCTTCCCCGTGCCAGCACAGCATGACGATGCTGCGACCGCGAAGTGTCAGTGCGATTGCAGCCGCATTACACTTTCATGATGTTGCCGCTTTGCATCGCGCGAAGGGCATCAGATCGGATTGCCGTCCTGGTCGCGGAAGATTTCGCGCCGGCCGACATGGTTGGCGGGGCCGACGAGGCCCTCGCCCTCCATCCGCTCGATCCATTTCGCCGCAGTGTTGTAGCCCACGCCCATCTGGCGCTGGAGCCATGAGCCCGACGCCTTCTGGTTCTCGATCACGATCTGGCAGGCCTGGCGGTACTTGCGCTCTTCCGGGTTGTCGCTGGCGGTGAGCTCGTCCTCGAACATCAGGCCGCCGCCGTCCTCGGGTTCCTCGGTGACGGCATCGACATATTGCGGCGTTCCCTGCGCACGCCAGAAATCGGCCACGCGTTCGACCTCCTCGTCGCTGACGAAAGGCCCGTGGACGCGCACGAGAGCTCCGGTATTGGGCTTGTAGAGCATGTCGCCCTTGCCCAGCAGCTGTTCCGCGCCCTGTTCGCCGAGGATGGTGCGGCTGTCGATCCGGCTCGTCACCTTGAAGCTGATGCGGGTCGGCAGGTTCGCCTTGATCACGCCGGTGATGACATCGACGCTGGGGCGCTGCGTCGCCATGATGAGGTGGATGCCGGCCGCGCGCGATTTCTGCGAAAGGCGCTGGATCAGGACCTCGATCTCCTTGCCCACCGTGACCATCAGGTCGGCGAGTTCATCGACGATCAGGACGATCTGCGGAAGCGGTTCGTAATCGAGCTGTTCTTCCTCGTAGATCTCGTCGCCGGTTTCGGGGTCGAAGCCCGCCTGCACGCGGCGGCCCAGCGGCTTGCCCTTGGCGATGGCGGCGCGGACCTTGTCGTTGAAGGAGTTGATGTTGCGCGAATTGATCGAGCTCATCATGCGATAGCGCCGCTCCATCTCCTCGACCGCCCATTTGAGCGCACGCACCGACTTGTGCGGCTCGGTCACAACGGGGGAGAGCAGGTGCGGGATATCGTCATAGCTCTTCAGCTCGAGCACCTTGGGATCGATCAGGATCAGGCGGCAATCGGCCGGCGTGAAGGTGTAGAGCAGCGACAGCAGGATGCAGTTCAGCCCGACCGACTTGCCCGATCCGGTGGTCCCGGCGACCAGCAGGTGCGGCATTGCGGCAAGGTCGGCGATGATCGGTTCGCCGGCAATGTCCTTGCCGAGGATGATCGGCAGGTTCCCCTTGGCCTCGGCAAAGGCGGTGCAGGCGGCGAGTTCCTTGAGCGAGACCATCTGCCGGTCGGCATTCGGCAGTTCGATCCCCATGACGGTGCGCCCGGGGATCGCCGAAACGCGCGCGGAGACGGCGCTCATGTTGCGGGCGATGTCCTCGGCGAGCCCAACGACGCGCGCGGCCTTGATGCCGGGGGCGGGTTCCAGTTCGTACATGGTCACGACCGGTCCGGTGCGCACCGCGGTGATCTCGCCCTTGACGTTGAAATCGCCCAGCACGTTTTCGAGCAGGCGGGCATTGCGTTCGAGCGCGAGCTTGTCGAGCTTGGGCCCGGCATCCTCCGGCGCGTCTTCGAGCAGGTCGAGGCCAGGCAGTTCGAAATCGGCGAACATGTCGCGCTGGCTTGCCCGGGCGGCGGCGCTCGAGGCGCGCGGGGGCGGGGCGGAAGGATCGACGATCTCGGGCGCGCGGCGCGGTTCCGCCTCCGGCGTGGCCTTCGTTTCCGGGCGCGGCTCGGGCGCGGCCCTGCGCGGCGCGCGCAGCGCGGGGTCCTCTTCGTCCTCCGCCCCATCGAAGGTCAAGCGCCGCCGATCGTTCGGGCGCAGGAAAGCCGGCAGGCGGGCCGTGAGCGCTGGGCCGAGCGAGGCTCCGCCGAGGAAATTCGGCAGCGAGAGCAGCACGCGCCAGTCGATCGCGAATATGCGCGTCAGCAGTGCCGCGGCCCCGGCGAGGCAGGCGGTCGCAAGGCCGAGCGTGACCCATCCCGCCGAATCGCCGGCAAGGCGCGCGGCCACCGCTTCGATCACCCCCGCCCCGATGAGCCCGGCCACGCCCCCTGCCTGCGCGGGCAGCGTGCCAGTGGGCCGGTCGAAAATCAGGGCGAGAACGGTACCCAGCAGCATCATGGCGACCAGCAGCATCGCCGCCGGCAGCCACCAGCGGGTACGCTCCGCGCTTTCGTCGTCGATTTCGATGTCGCGCCACAGGCGGCGGGCGGAGACATAGAGCAGCGGCAGCAACAGGTAGGCCGCGAAGCCGAAGGCGAACAGCGCGCGGTCGGCGACCCATGCGCCGGTGAGCCCCATCCAGTTCGTGACGCTTTCCGGCGCGGCGGCGGTCGACGGGCTCGGATCGGTCTGGGCGTAGCTGACGAGCGCGAGCGTGAGGAAGGCGAGCGCGGCAAGCAGCACCCCCGCGCCCGCCATCTGCGCGGCGCGGCGCAGGCTGCGGCGCAGGCCTGCGCGCCATTCGGCATCGGATTTGCGGGTCGTCATCGCGCGGCTGGCCACGGTTCGCCTCCCAAAGTCGACGGGGCACGGGTTTCGACCATGAATCCTCGGCGAGTCCGGGTCAAGCCGCCTGCGACGGGACGCGCGTTTCAACTGAGCCCGTCGATCGCCGCCCAGCGCCGCCATCCGAGCCGCCGCGCGCCCTCCCCGTCCATCCCCCCAAGCGCGATGACGGGAACCTGCGCGCGCGCCGCCAGCAGGCGGAAGCGCGCCGGGCCGAGGCTCGGCGCGCCGGGATGCGAGCGCGTGGCGAAGACCGGCGAAATCAGCACCGCGTCCGCGCCGAGCCGGTTCGCAACGCCGATTTCGGCAAGATCATGGGCGGTGGCGAGATAGAGCAGGCCGGCGCGTCTAGGCCAGAGTGCGCGAGGGCTCCCGTACATCCCGTCCGCGCCCCATTCGCGCGCCGTGAGGGCGCTGTCCGCAAGCATGACGAGATGCCCGCGCGCGCGGGCAGTCCGGCGCAGCGCGAGAAACCGGGCGAGCCGTTCCGGTCCGTCGAGGTGGTAGTGGCGATAAATGAACCCGCTGCCGCGCGGCAGCCGCGCGAGCGCCTCCTCCAGGACTGCATCGTTCCGGGCATCGGAGAGCAGCCAGATCGCCGGAAGGGTCGTTGCATCGCGCACGCCCTCGCTATAGCTCCGCCGCATGGAAAACGCAGCCTCCCGCCTCGCGCAAGTCGAAGGCAATATCGCGCGCATCTGCAAGCCCGCCCGGCGCGAGCCCGAGGACGTCACCCTGATCGCGGTCTCGAAGACGCATCCCGCCGAGCGGATCGTGCCCCTGCTCGAAGCCGGGCAGCGCGTCTTCGGCGAAAACCGCGTGCAGGAAGCGCAGGGCAAGTGGCCGCAGCTGCGCGAAGAATGGCCGGATGTGGAGCTCCACCTGATCGGGCAATTGCAATCGAACAAGGCCGAGGATGCGGTCGCGCTGTTCGACTGCATCCATTCGCTCGACCGGCCGAGCCTCCTCAAGGCGCTCGCCAAGGCGATGGACAAGGCGGGCAGGCGCGTGCCGTGCTTCGTCCAGGTCAATATCGGCGACGAGGACCAGAAGGGCGGCTGTCCGATCGGCGAGGTGCAGGCCTTTCTCGAAAAGGTGCGCGCCGCCGATATCCCGCTCGCCGGCCTGATGTGCATTCCCCCCGCCGATACCGAGCCCGCGCCGTTCTTCGCGCTGCTGGCAAAGCTTGCTCGCGAAAACGGCCTGGACGGCCTGAGCATGGGCATGAGCGGCGATTACGAGACCGCAGTGCAACTGGGCGCCACCCATGTGCGGGTGGGGACCGCCCTGTTCGGCGCCCGCCAAAAGCCCTGACATCCAACGAAAAAGGGACGCTCCCTCGCGGAAGCGCCCCTCTTCTTGAAATCCCCGGTCGCGGAGCGACCGCAAGGCCAAGCGGCCGCCCCGCAGCGGGCGCAGCTATGCTGCGCGTCTAGCGAGGACGATCGCGCGCATGCGCGATCACCCCAGAAACGCAGCGAACGCAAGGCCAAGCGGCCGCCCCGCAGCGGGCGCAGCTATGCTGCGCGTCCAGCAAGGATCGCACCCGCGGATGCGGGTGCGACAATCAAAATTCGAACATCGCCTCGATGCCGATATTCCGCCCGCGCTGCAGCGGCGAAAGCGTGCCGCCCGTCGGGTTGTTGGCGAAAGGCTGGCGAACGCCGGTGCTGCGCGGCCCGCCGAAGGGCAGCTGCGTGTCGCCGCCGGCCTGCACCTGGTCGAACAGGTTGCGCCCATAGACCGAGAGCGAGAAGCCGTCGATCGGGGTCACCCAGGTGATGTTCGCCTCGAGATTCGAGATGTCCTGGATCCAGCCGAGATTGTCGTCGGTGAAAGCGAATTCGTCGCGATACTGGTAATTCACGCGCGTCACGATCTCGCTGGTGTCGCCGAGATAGAGCTCGTGGATGAACCCGACGCCCCAGGTCACCGAGGGGATGCGCGGGATGCGCAGGTCGAAATCGGCATCGTCGATCACCCCGTCGCCCGAAATGTCGAACAGAAGCTCGTCATAGTCGTCGTCGATGATGCCGACATTGGCGTTGAAGACGAGCGTGTCGGTCAGCCGGATCGTGCTTTCCGCCTCGAAACCGCTGATGGTCGCATCGGCGGTGTTGAGGATGTTCTGCACCACGCCCGCGCCCGGATCGGCGACGTTCACTTCGCGCTGCATGTCCTTCACCTTGGTCACGTAACCCGCGACGTTAAGGGTGAAGACCCCGTCATAGGTCTGGAACTTGCCGCCGATCTCGAAGGTGTCGACCTGTTCCTCGTCGAAGTTCAGGCTGTTCGTAAGCGCGAAGGCATTGTTGAAACCACCGATGTCCGTGATCCGGAAATTGTAGCCGCCCGAACGAAAGCCGCGGCTCCAGGACGCGTAGACCTGGCTGTTCGCGAATTCGTATTGCAGGCCGAGGCGGGGCGACAGGTTGCGGAACCGCACGCGATCGGTAAAGCCATCGGTTTCGGTCGCCGGATCGAACGGCTGGGTGCCGGTCGGGCAGGTCCCGCCGACGACCGAGCAGGGCGTGCGCGGCAGAATGTAGGTGACCGCCGCATCCTTGGTTTCCTGGTTCCAGCGGATACCCGCGAGCAGCGAGACGTTGTCGACGAATTCCCAGTTCGCGTTCGCAAACACCCCGATCACTTCGTGATCTTGCCGGCCGCCGCCGAAGAATTCCGGCGGCTGGGCGGCGGGGGGAAGGTCGCGGCGCAATTCGCGGCCTTCGTCATAGGCGAGCGTCTGGTCGAACCAGAACCCGCCCACCGTCAGGTCGACCCGGTCGGTCGAGACCGCATAGCGCAGCTCGTTCGAATACTGTTCCTGTTCGGTCAAGGTGTTGGAGTGGAACAGGAACACCGGCGTGGAGTCGATGTCGCCGCGGGTGCGCGCGGTGTAGTCGCGGTAGCCGAAGATGTTGGTCAGCGTGCCCGGGCCGATATCCCAGTCGACCGTAAGCGAGCCGGTCCAGATCTCGGTGTCGTAGAAGCCCGGCTCGTCGATCGCGAAATCGAATGTGTCGCGCTCGAAGAAGCCGCGGTTCTGGCCCGAGGGGCCATCGCCCTCGGAATCGAAATAGTCGCCCTTGGCCCGGATCGTCAGGTCGCCGAGCCGCGCCTCGAGCGCACCGCGCAGGATATAGGTCTGCGCCGCGCCGTGATTCGATCCGTCGAACAGGTTGGTGAAATAGCCTTCGTCCTCGTTGTAATAGGCGCCGACCTTGAACAGCAGCTTGTCCTCGATGATCGGGCCGGAGATGACGCCGCTCGCGGTGTAGTTCGCACCGCCGCGACCGCCATCGAGCGCCGGGCCGTCGACCGCCGCGCGGAACTTGCCTTGGAACTCCTCGGTCGGGTTGCCGGTGTTGATGACGACCGCGCCGCCGGTCACGTTGCGGCCGAACAGCACGCCCTGCGGCCCGCGCAGGATTTCCACGCTGTCGAGGTCGAACAGGTCGAACACGACCCCGCCATTGATGCCGAGATAGACCCCGTCGACGAACACGCCGACGGTTGGGTCGATCGAGGGAATCGAGGAATTGATGCCGAGACCGCGGATCGAGAAGTTGGCCGTGCCGCGGCTGGTCCCGATCTGGTCGAGGCTGACATTGGGCGACTGGAATTGCAGGCCTTGGATGTCGCGGATCTTGTAGGCCTCCAGCGTCGCTTCGCCGAATGCGGTGACGGCGAGCGGCACGTCCTGCACATCTTCGGCGTTCTGCGTCTTGGTCGCGGTAACAACGATCGCGTTCAGCCCTTCGAGCGTGCCCTGGCGGCGTTCGCCCGCCTGTTCCTCCTGCCCGGTGGCCTGATCGTCGGTGTCGGCGTCGGTATCCTGGGCCTGCGCGGCGAAAGGCATCAGTGCGCAGGAAGACAGCAGCAGCGCGAGGCCGCGCCGCGAAACGGTTCGATACGTCATGAAACAAGCTCTCCCTTTGATCGGTCGCTCGCCTCTAACGGTGGATTTGCAAATTGCAACCAAACCGCAACATGCAATTTTTGCACCGCGTGATGCCGCGACTGCGACCGCGGCTCAGGACTTCTCGAGTTCCTCCTGCCGCCGGTCGCTCGCCGCTTCGAGCAGGCGCGCCTCGATCTCGGCGAGGCGTTCGGGGGCGGTCACTTTCCCGCCGGTGAGATCGGTCACGTAGAAGGTGTCCGCCGCGCTTTCGCCATAGGCGGTGATATGCGCCGATTGCACGATCAGGTTCGCTTCGTAGAGCGCATGGGCGAGCCGGTTGAGCAGGGCCGGGCGGTCGCGCGCGGTGACTTCGATGACGGTGAAGCGGTTGCTCGCCGAATTGTCGAAATCGACCCGCGGGGCGACATGGAACGCTTTCGCGCGCGAATGGGACAGCGGGCGCGCGGCGAGTTTCGGCACCAGTCGGCCCGTTCCGGCGAGCGCATCCCGGATGCCCTTTTTAAGGCGCTCGATCTGCATGTCCTCGCCCAGCGGGCCGCCATGCCGGTCCTGCACCAGGAAATTGTCGATTGCATAGCCGCTTGCCGTGGTATGGATGCGCGCATCGATGATGTTCGCGCCGGCAAGGTGGATGCCGCCCGCCATGCGGTAGAACAGGCCGGGATGATCGGGCGCGATCACGCTGACGAGGGTCGCGCCGCGCTCCTCGTCGACCTCGCAATGGATCGACAACCCCTCCTCGATCCGGCGCGCCTCGGCATATTGGACGAGATTGCGCGCGATGATGTCCTCGGGCTCGGCGACCCAGTAGGCATCGCCGAGCTTCGCGCCCACCTCGTCCACCAAATCGGACCTTTCGCCGAGCAGCGCACGCACGCTTTCCTTCTTGGCCGCGACCTGCTGCTTGCGCCCCTTTTCCTTGTGTCCAAGACGCAGGCGCTCGGCCGCCGCGTCGTAAAGCGTGCCGAGCAACTGGCCCTTCCAGCTGTTCCATACGCCCGGGCCCACCGCGCGGATATCGACCGCGGTGAGGATCGCGAGATTGCGCAGCCGATCGAGCGTCTTCACCTCGCCGACGAAATCCTCGATCGTCTTGGGATCGGTGAGATCGCGCTTCTGGGCGGTCGAACTCATCAACAGGTGATGGAGGACAAGCCAGGCGACGAGTTCGGTCTCGCGTTCGTCCAGCCCGAAGCGCGGGCCGAGCTTGTGCGCGATGTCGGCGCCGAGCACCGAATGATCCCCGCCGCGCCCCTTGGCGATGTCGTGCAGCAGCACCGCGACATAAAGCGCCCGGCGCGATTTCACCTTGTGGATCTCGCGCGTGGCGCGCGGATGGTCGTTTTCGAGCAGGCCGCGCTCGATCTGCGACAGCAGGCCGATCGCGCGGATCGTGTGTTCGTCGACGGTGTAGTGGTGGTACATGTCGAACTGCATCTGCGCGTTGACCCGCCCGAAATCGGGCACAAAGCGGCCGAATACGCCCGCCTCGTTCATCCAGCGCAGCGCGGTTTCGGGATCGCTCCGCCCCGCCAGCAGGTCGAGGAACAGCGCATTGGCCCGCCTGTCCGCGCGCACGCCCGCATCGATATGCTTCGCGTCGCGGTCGATCTGGCGCAGGGTCCGGGGATGGATCTCCAGCCCCTCGGCCTCGGCGAGCTGGAAAATCTCGATCAGGCGCACCGGGTCATCGGCGAACCAGTCGTCGCCCGGCGCACGGATGCGTCCGCCTTCGACCACGTAGCCTTTCAGCTTGCGCGGGCGCTGGGTCCAACCGGCGAAAAATCCGCTGCGGGTGGTCTTGCGCGCCGATTCGTCGTCGATATGGGCGAGGAAGATGCCGGTCAGCGTGCCGACCCTCTTCGCCTGCATGAAATAGTATTGCATGAACCGCTCGACCGCGCTCTTGCCCGGACGTTCGGCGAAATTCATCGCCTCGGCAATCTCGCGCTGGAGATCGAATGTCAGCCGGTCTTCGGCCCGACCGGTGATGACATGCATGTGGCAGCGCACCGCCAGCAGGAAGGCTTCCGCGCGGCGAAAGCTGCGATATTCGCTCTTCGTGAACAGCCCGACATCGACCAGTTGCGAGGCGGTTTCGACGCGGTGTGTGTACTTGCCGATCCAGTACAGCGTCTGCAGGTCGCGCAGGCCGCCCTTGCCGTCCTTGACGTTGGGTTCGACGACATAGCGCGAATCGCCCATGCGCTTGTGCCGCGCGCTGCGCTCGGCGAGCTTGCGGGTGAGGAAGTCGCGCTCGCTCCCCTTGACGACATCGCGCCAGAAACGCTGGCGCAATTCCTCGTAAAGCCCCTGATCCCCCCAGACCAACCGCCCTTCGAGCAGGGCTGTGCGGATGGTGAGGTCCTCTCGCGCATGGCGCATCGTGTCGGCGACGGTGCGACTCGAATGACCGACCTTGAGTCCGAGATCCCAAAGGATATAGAGGATCGCCTCGATCACCTGCTCGCACCATGGCGCACGGCGCATGGGCGTGATGAAAGCGATATCGACGTCGGAGTGCGGCGCCATCTCGGCGCGCCCGTATCCCCCCACGGCGAGGATGGCGAGCCGTTCCCCGGAAGTGCGATTGGCCGCCGGATAGACATGGGCGGTGACATGATCGTGGATCACGCGCAGCAGCTGGTCGGTCAGGAAGGCGTGGCCTGCCGTGATTTCGTGCCCGGCAGAGGGCTTTTCGGCCAGCCGCCGCGCGAGTTCGGCGCGTCCCTTGTCCAGCGCCCCTCGCAGGGTCTCGATGATGTCCGCACGCGCAGCATCGCCCGGCCCTTCAGCGAGCGCGGCGATCCGCTCGGCAAGGGCGCGGCGGTCGATGATGGCGCGCTGGCCGGGGACGCGTGGTGCGGTCACGGTGTCCCCGGTCGGCCGGGCTGGCGATTGTCGCGGGGCATGACCCTCGATTTAGGCAGCGACCCGTTCGGCTGCAAACATCTGGCGCACGGTGCGCTTGTCGATCTTCTGCGTGCCGAGCCGCGGCAGGCTCTCGCCGGTTACCCAGATGTGCTCTTCGAGCGGGACCTTGAACGGCGCGATCCGGTCGAGCAGGAATTCGCGCAGCTGCGCCGGGCTTAGAGATTCGCGGCCCTCCTTGACATTGAACACCGCCGCCGGGACCTCGCCGAAGCGGTCGTCGGGGATCCCGAAGACCGAGCATTCGGCGATGGCGTCATGCGCGTAGATCGCGTCCTCGACCTCGATGCAGGCGATGTTCTCGCCGCCGCGGATGATGATGTCCTTCTTGCGGTCGACGATGAAGACATAGCCGTCCTCGTCGAGATAGCCGAGATCGCCGGTGCGGAAGAACAGGTCGTCGGTGAAGGCGGCCTTCGTCGCTTCCTCGTTCTTCCAGTAGCCGCGGAAATTGGCCGTCGAACGGATGCAGATCTCACCGATCTCGCCCTGCGGCAATTCCTTGCCCGCATCGTCGAGGATGCGCAGGTCCACCATGGGAACGCTCGCCTTGCCCGTGGAGCCGGGCTTGGCGAGGTAGTTCTCGTTGAAATTGCCGCATCCGACGCCGTTCGTTTCGGTCAGGCCATAGCCGAGCAGCGGGAAGCCTTCGGGGAAGGCCTCCTTGATCCGGGTAACGTGTTCGACCGGACGCGGCGCGCCGCCTGCGGCGAAGCTCTTGCAGGCCGACAGGTCGTATTGCGCGCGGTCGGGGTGGTTGGCGATCTCGTAGCTCATCAGCGGCACGCCGACGAAATAGGTCACCTTTTCATCGGCCATGAGGCGCAGCGCCTCTCCCGCGTCCCATTTCGGCATCAGCACAAGCTTGCGCGCGATGGCATAGGACTGGAGGAAGAGGGGAACCTCGCCGGTGACGTGGAACAGTGGCACTGCGACGAGCGCGCAGGGCTGATCGCTCACGTCCTCGCCGCGGCTTTCGAGCAGCAGCTTGGCCATGGCCGACTGGCTGACATAGCTCATCGTGCCGTGGACGACGCCGCGATGGTCGGACCATGCGCCCTTGGACTGCCCGGTTGAACCGGATGTGTACAGGATGGTCGCAAGGTCGTCCGGGCCGAGCTGGCCGAGCATCGCCATGGCGACCGGGGTCTCGCCCTCGGCGGGCGCTTTCCAGACATTGGCGAGGCCCTCGGACGGCGCGTTGCCGTGGTCGAACAGGACGGTTTTCGCCGGGTGGTCGGTGCCCTCGAGCCGCTTCGCGCGGCCTTCGTCGGCGAGGACCAGCGAACATTCGGCGAGGCGCACACCGTAGGCGAGTTCCTCGCCCGACCAGAAGCCGTTCAGGAGAGTCGCGCAGCCGCCCGCCATGATCGTGCCCATATAGGCGATGATCCAGTTGGCCGAATTGCGCGCGGCGATCCCGACCCGATCGCCCTTCGCGATGCCGTGATCGCGCACGAGGCTCTCCGCGACGCAGGTCGCCGCGGCCCAGCTCTCGCCGAAAGTCATCCGCACATCACCATCGACGAGGAAGGGCACGTCCTTGTGTTCGTTGCAGAAATGGGCGAAATAATGCGCCAGGCTCGGCGGCGCGCCGGCGAAAGCGGGCATGGTGACCCCGTCGCGTTCGAACGGCACGGTGGCGAAGGGCTGTCCCTCCTTCGTCAGCTCGGTGATGATTGCCTCGAGCGCATTGTCCAGCTGTGTGGGCATGTGCGAAAACCTCTCCTCTCGATCCCGTTTTAGCCACTTCGCCTCGGGGGCGGCAAGCGGCTGATCCCATGGGCATCGGCGCATCCGACCCGCGCGGCCCGGCCGGGCCCTTCCATGGGAGGGTGCGCTGTGCCAAAAGCCGCGGCGGGCGCCAGGCGCCGATACGGCATATCATCGCTATTAAGAGGTTCCATTGGTGCTGTCGATACTTGCTGCAAGCGGCGCGGCTGGAGCAGCCGATCCGATCTACTGGTCCGATCTCGGCCTCGTGCCGGGCATCCCGATCGGCCCTTTCACGCTGCGCTTCTATTCGCTCGCCTACCTGATCGGCGTGATCTTCGCCTACTGGCACCTGTCGAAGATGATCAAGGCGCCCGGCGCGCCGATGGCGCAGCGCCACGCCGACGACCTGTTCTTCTACTGCACGCTGGGCGTCATCATCGGCGGCAGGCTCGGCTATGCGGCGTTCTATACCGGCGGCGACACCGGCATTCCCAGCGCCTTCACCGATTTTTCCGGCGACGGCTTCGTCAGCTGGAAGCTGCTGCGGCTGTGGGACGGGGGAATGAGCTTTCACGGCGGCCTGATCGGCGTGCTCGCCGCGATCGCGTTCGTGTCGTGGCGCGGCAAGCTCGATTTCCTGCGGGTGTGCGATTATATCGCGGTCAATGTGCCGATGGGCATGATGCTGGGAAGGCTCGCGAATTTCGTCAATGGCGAGCTGTGGGGGCGGCAGACCGATGTCGCCTGGGCGATGATCTTCCCCGGCGCGGGCGAGGTTCCGCGCCATCCCAGCCAGCTTTACCAGGCCGGGCTCGAAGGGCTTGTGCTGCTGGTCGTGCTGCTGGCGCTGTTCTGGAAGACCCGCGCGCGCTATCGCCGGGGGCTCTTGGTGGGCATTTTCACGCTGGGCATCGGAATTGCCCGCTTCGTTAACGAATTTTTCCGCGAACCGGACCCACAACTGGCTGAATTCGCGGCTCGAACCGGACTTTCGATGGGGCAATGGCTGACCATACCGCTGATCGTGATTGGATTGATTGTCACGCTTTACGCCGTGACGAGGAAGCCGGTGGCAGCCGGGCGGGCCAAGGATCCCCAGGCCGCCTGAACGAGCATGAATGGCGCCCGCGCGGCCTGCGCTTGATCGACCCCGACGGGAGCGAAACGTTCGCGGGCGAGAACCCGGGCGTGCGCGAAGCGGAAGCGAAGGCGAAGGCCGCAGCCGCAGCCGCAGAAAAAGCGCGCCGGGAGGCCGAGGCACGCGAGAAGGCCGAGGCCGAACGACAAGCCAGACGCAGGGCGCGCGAGGAAGCGCAGGCGAAAGCCGAGGCCGAGGCCCGCGCTCGCAAGGAAGCCGAAGCGAAGGCTCGCCGCGAGGCCGAAGAGAAGGCAAGGGCCGCAGCGGCGGCGAAGGCGAAAGCGGAAGCCGAGGAGCGCTTGCGCAAGGAGGCCGAGGAGAAGGCGCGCCGCGAGGCCGAGGAGAAGGCGCTGCGGGAAGCCGAGGAGAAGGCGCGCCGCGAGGCCGAGGAGAAGGCGCGGCGCGAAGCCGAGGAGAAGGCGCGCAGGGAAGCCGAGGAGAAGGCTCGGCGCGAAGCCGAGGAGAAGGCGCGCAGGGAAGCCGAGGAAAAGGCGCGCCGCGAGGCCGAGAAGAAGGCTCGGCGCGAAGCCGAGGAGAAGGCGCGCAAAGAAGCCGAAAAGCGCGCCCGCGAGGAGGCTGAAGCCAAGGCGAAGGCCGAAGCCGAAGAAAGGGCGCGCATCGAAGCCGATCGCAAGGCGGCGAAGACCCTCGGCAAGACCTTCCGCCGCCTGATCCGCGAATCCGGACCGATCAGCCTCACGCAGTACATGGGCGAGAGCAACGCGCGCTATTACGCCTCCCGCGATCCGCTCGGCGAGGATGCCGACTTCATCACCGCGCCCGAAATCAGCCAGATGTTCGGCGAACTCATCGGCCTGTGGCTCGCCGACCTGTGGGTCAGGATGGGTTCTCGAAAGCGTATCCATTACGTCGAACTCGGCCCCGGCAGGGGCACCCTGGCGAGCGATGCGCTGCGCGCCGCCGGGCGCTACGGCTTCGACCCGGAGGTCCATTTCGTCGAAGGCAGCCATGCGCTGCGCAAGGTCCAGCGCGAGGCCTTCCCGGGTTGCATCCATCACGACGATCTTTCGACCCTGCCCGAGGACTGCCCGCTGCTCATCGTTGCCAATGAATTCTTCGACGCGCTGCCGATCCACCAGCTCGTCCGCTCGGCGCAGGGCTGGCACGAACGCATGGTCGGGCTCGACGGGGACGATCTGGTTTTCGTCGCCGGGGACAAGCCGATGGATGCCGTCGTCCCGCCGAGCTGGAAGACCGCCGCGCAGGGGACGATGATCGAGACCAGCCCCGCCGCCGTGACCGTCATGGGCGAGATCGCGACCCGGCTGAAGGAACAGGGCGGCGCGGCGTTGATCGTCGATTACGGTGCGGAGGAACTGCGCGCAGGTTCGACCCTGCAGGCGATTCGCGCGCACGAGAAGGTCGACGTGCTCAGCGCGCCGGGCGAGGCGGACCTTACCGCCCATGTCGATTTCGAACTGCTGCAGCTGGTCGCGGCGAAGCACGGGGCGGAGGTCATGGGCCTCCAGACGCAGGGCGAATGGCTCCGCCAGCTCGGCATCGACACGCGGCTGGAGGCGTTGCAGCGCAAGAACCCGGCCGATACCGAGGTGCTCGCGCGGCAGCATGCCCGGCTGACCGCCGACGACCAGATGGGGCTTTTGTTCAAGGTGTTGGGCGTGTGCGGGCGGCGCTGGCCCATCGGGGCGGGCTTCGACTAGGGCGTGCGCTTCGTGCTATGGCCACTGGCATGGATCCGCGCCCGGCCTTTCTCGCCCTCGCCCTCATCTTCGCCGCTGCCCCGGCGAGCGCCGCGGATCCGATCGCCGGGCGGTGGATAACCGAGGAAGGCGATGCGGTCATCAAGGTGGGCGCGTGCGGCAAGTCGGTCTGTGGGCGGATCGCGCGCTTCCTCGTGCCGCCGCCCGACGGCGCGGACCAGCGCGACATCAACAATCCCGACCCCGCGCTGCGCCGACGCAAGCTGCTGGGCCTTCCGGTGCTCTTCGGTTTCGCGGAAGAGGACGATCTATGGCGCGGGCGGATCTACGATCCCAAGAGCGGCAAGAGCTATCGTTCGGTGGTCCGGCGAAAGGGGCCGGGCCGGCTCGAGGTGAAGGGCTGCATCGCCTTCTTATGCCAGACGCAGGTCTGGACGCGCGCGCGCTAGAGCCCGATTTCCTCCGCCAGCCAGCGCGCGGCCTCGGCTGGGCTCGCCTTCTCTTCGTCCTTGCGGTCGACCATGTAGTTCGCCTGCCGCATCGCCTCGACATCGATCGCTTCGATCAGCGGGTCGAGCACGGCTTTAAGCCTTTCATCGCCCGCCACGCGCGGGGACAGCATCAGCATCGCGTCGTAGGAGGGCAGCGCCTCCTTCGGGTCGTCGAGCACGACGAGGTCATAGGCCGCGATCCGCCCATCCGAGGTATAGGCGCTTATCGCGTCTGCCTCGCCCGAGACCAGCGCGTTGTACATGAATGTGGGCGAGAAATTGCGCGTCTCGGCAAAGCGCATTCCATACGCGTCGCGCACCGAAATCCATTCCGGGCGCTCGAAGAATTCGGGATCGCCGCCCACGGTCAGGCGCGGGGCGACGGGGGCGAGATCGGTCAGGGTTTCGATGCCGAGTTCTCCGGCCCGGTCGCGGCGCATGGCGAAGGCATAGGCGTTCTCGAAACCTAGCCTTCCCAGCACCAGCACGCCGTTCGTTTCCATGTCCCACGCCTTGATCCGGCGATACATTTCCTCGCGCGGCGCGCTGTCCTCGCGCTTCATTTCATTGGTCCAGATGGTGCCGGTATAGTCGATCGAGATGTCGACGTCCGAACTCGCTACCGCGCTGTGGACCACGGCCGAGCCGAGGCCGTCGCGGTATTCGACGCTGTACCCGGCCTCCTCGAGCTGCATCCCGACGAGCTTGGAGAGGATATATTGCTCGGAAAACTGCTTGGCCGCGATCACCACCGTGTCATCGTCGTCGCCCGCGTTCTGGTAGGCGAGCGCGCCCGCAACGCCGGCCGCCACGGCCACGACGCCCGTCGCCCACATCCAGCGCCGTCGGGTTGCAAGGCCCGTCTCGATCAGGCCGAGCAGGCTGTCCGCCACCAGCGCCAGCCCCGCGCTCGCAACGCATCCGGCAAGCACCAGCGCCCAGTTCTGGGTCTGGAGGCCGGCGAAGATCGGGTCGCCGAGGCTCGGCTGGCCGATCGTCGTCGAAAGCGTAGCCGCGCCGATCGTCCACACGCTTGCCGTGCGGATGCCCGCCATGATGAAAGGCGCCGACAGCGGGGCTTCGACAAGCGCCAGTTTCTGCCACGGCGTCATGCCGACGCCGTCGGCCGCTTCGAGCACGCCGGGATCGAGATTGGCCTGTGCGGTGACGGCATTACGCAGGATCGGCAGCAGGGCGTAGAGCGCGAGCGCCAGCAGGGCGGGAAGGAATCCGAGCGTCGGCAGGTCCTCCCCGAACACGGCGCGCAGGGAAAGCAGGATCGGGAAGAACAGCGCCAGCAGGGCGAGCGCGGGAATGGTCTGAACGAGGCTTGCGAAACCGAGCGCAAGGCGCGCGACGGGCCGCGAACGGCTCGCCCACACGGCCAGCGGCAGGGCGACCGCTATGCCCAGCCCGATCGCCGAGGCGGCGAGCACGACATGCGCGGCGAGCTTGTCGCCCAACCCCAGCAGGATGTGCCCGAATCCCTCCACTATCCGCGCTCCATCCGGGCGAGCTTTTCCGCCTGATCGCGCGGGACAGCGACAAGGCCCTGCGCGATCTCTCCGCCCTCTCCGGCCAGCAGCGCCTGCGGTGTCTCGTCGGCGACGATATGGCCTTCGTCCATCACCAGCACGCGATCGGACAGCAGCAGAGCCTCGGCCATGTCGTGCGTGACCATGACCGTGGTGAGGCCCAGCCGACCGTGCAGGGCGCGCACCGTTTCGCCCAGCGCATCGCGGGTGATCGGATCCAGTGCGCCGAACGGTTCGTCCATCAGCAGCAATTCGGGATCGCCCGCCAGGGCGCGCGCCACGCCGACGCGCTGGCGCTGGCCGCCCGAAAGCTCGTCCGGCATGCGCGCGGCCATGTCCGCGTCGAGTTCGACGAGGCCGAGCAGTTCGGCGATCCGCTCTTGTGAAAGGGTCTCCCCGGCAAGGCGCGGGCCGATCGCGATATTTTCGCCCACGCGCATGTGCGGGAACAGGCCGATGCCCTGGAAGACATAGCCGATCCGTCGGCGCAGGGTCGCCGGGTTGGCCTGCGCCACGTCCTGCCCTGCGAACAGGATGCGGCCCGCACTCGGCGCGACCAGCGTATTGACCGTCTTGAGCAGGGTCGACTTGCCCGACCCCGACGCCCCGACCAGCGCGACGAAACTGCCCGCCGCGATCTCCAGGCTGACCCCGCCGACCGCCACGATCTCGCCGGCTTCGCCATAGCGGCGCTCGACCCGCTCGAAGGCCAGCAGCGCGCCGCTGCGCCCGGTCCCGTTCCCTGCCATTGCCTGATGCCTAGCTTTCGTCCGCTTCGTCGGCGTCGTCCGTGATGGCGGAGCCGTCCGCGTCGCCCGTTTCGGGGGGGAGATAGTTCACGCGGCGCAGTTCGATCGCCCGCCCGTCCGCATCGAGCGCGCGCATTGTCCCGTCGTCCTCCATTCCCTGTGTGTCCCAGCACGCGCCGAGCCGGTCTGCGGCCTCGGGCATGAAGCACAGCTGCCCGTCCTCGCGTCTCCGCCATGCGCCCTGCTGCAGGAACGCGCCATTGGCAAAGTCGCGATACGTGCCGTCGGCATCGAAATAGGTGGTATAGACCGAGCCGTCTTCGCCGATTGCGAGCCAGCCGGTTCCGGCCATCGCGGTGCGCTCGGCTTCGGCTTCGGCTTCGCTTGCGCCGCCGTCGTCCTGAGCGGTTTCCGCATCGCCGCCGCCGGTCGCCGTGGCGGCGGGGGAGAGAACCTCGGCGTCCCCGCAGCCGGCGAGAAGGAGCGGGGCGAGACAAAAAGGATAGAACAAGCGGGTCACGGTGCGCGAGCCTAGAGCCGAACCGCGCCCGCGCCAAGAGCGGCGCGTGCGGCGCGCGGCGGGACCTAGCCCGCGATCTGAGCCTGCGAGACCGCGATCCGTACGCGCAGCCCGTCGGGCCGCCATTCCTGGGCGATCGTCCCGCCGAGCTGGCGCTCGATCGCCATCTTCATGAGGCGGGAGCCGAACCCTTCGTCCGCTGGCGGGCGGGTTTCCGGGCCGCCGCTTTCGGTCCATTCGATGACCACCGTCTCGCCGTCGCGCGCAATGTGGATCGTAACGCGCCCCACTTCGCTGCCGAGCGCGCCGTATTTCGCCGAATTGGTCGCCAGCTCGTGAAAGGCCAGCGCGAGCGGGGTCGCCGCCCGGCGGCCGGGCTCGATCGTCTCGCCGGTGATGACCACCGCTTCGGACCCCGGCACCCCATAGGGCGCCATCAGCACACGCAGCAATTCCGCCAGGTCGCTCGCGCGGTTCTCGCCCAGTTGCAGCGCATAATCGTGCGCGCGGGAAAGCGCGCGGACATGGTCGGTCAGCACCTTGGCAAATTCGCTATGCGCCGCAGCGCCGCGGGCATGGAGCGAGATCAGGCCGATGATGACCGAGAAGATGTTCTTGATCCGGTGGGCGAGCTCTCCTGCGAGCAGCTCGCGCTCTTCGGAAATGCGGTGCGTGTCGTCGATATCGGTGATCGTCCCGAACCAGCGCGCGGTCGCCGGGTCGCGCGAAGAGGGAACCGCGCGGCTGAGCACCCAGCGGTAGCTTCCGTCGGCGACGCGTAGGCGCCATTCGTCCTCGAACAGCGCAGCGCTTTCCATCGCCTCGCGCAGCTTGGAGAGGCTGGCCTCGAAATCCTCGGGATGGATGACCGCACGCCAGTCTTCGACAGTGCGCGGAGGCTCGCGTCCGGTAACCCCGCTGAAGCGCGCGTTGAAATAGTCGAACTGCATTCCGGGCGAGGCCGACCAGGCGATGTCGGGCACCGAATCGAGCATGAATTGCAGCCGGTCGGCGCTGGCCTGGATCTCGGCCACGTTGCGGCGCGCCTGGCGGTGGGTCTCGACCCGCCGCTTGACCGCTTCGGCCAGCACGTAAAGCCCCTCGCGCTGCATGTCGGTAAGCCCGCCGGGGCGTGGCTCGCTGTCGGTGACGCACAGCGCGCCGAGTGGGGCACCCTCGGCCGAGACCAGCGGCACGCCGGCATAGAAGCGCAGGTGCCGCTCGCCCGCCACCGCCTCGAACCCGGCGAAGCGTTCGTCGCCGCTTGCATCGGGAACTTCGAGGATGTCGGCGCCGAGCATCGTGTGTGCGCAGATGCTCGTCGAACGTGCCGTATGGTCGGTGTCCCAGCCGGTGCGGGCGATGAAATACTGCCGCTCCGCCTCGACGATGCTGACCGCCGCCTGCGGCGTTTCGCACAGATGCGCGGCGAAGCGGGCGAGCCGGGCGAGTTCGGGATCGCCGTCCAGCCAGTCCATCTCGAAACTCGCGAGGACGACGAGACGGTTCTCCTCGCGGCAATTATCGCGCGTGGGCGGGGTGCCGTTCGGCCAGGGGGAAGGCTCGGGATGGGTCAGCTGCGTATCCTTCGCGGCAGGTCGCCTCGAGCCTTTGCCATACAACAACGCCGCGCCGCGTCAAAACACGCCTTATGCGCCCATGGGCCCCTGTCAGTGTCGCTTGGCCCGGACGGCCATTTGCCTTTGGGGTGCGCGTTGCTATGCGCCTTCCCGGTAGAGAAAGGTGCCGCGCAATCCGACCGGAACGGCGCGCCCCGAGAGCAGCAGGACATTCATGAGAGCCACCCCCGATTTCGATTTCCAGCTCGGCGACACTGCCGAGATGATCCGCGACACCACCGCGCGATTTGCCGACGAGCAGATCGCCCCGCTTGCCGAGAGGACCGACCGCGAGGACCGTTTCCCGCGCGAACTGTGGCAGCCGATGGGCGAGCTGGGCCTGCACGGCATCACGGTCGAGGAGGAATGGGGCGGACTGGGCCTCGGCTATCTCGAACACGTCATCGCGGTCGAAGAGGTCAGCCGGGCGAGCGCCAGCGTGGGCTTGTCCTACGGCGCGCATTCCAACCTCTGCCTCAACCAGATCCGCCGCTGGGGCAATGACGAACAGAAGGCGAAATACCTGCCCGGCCTCATTTCGGGCGAGAATGTCGGCAGCCTCGCCATGAGCGAGGCGGGTGCGGGCTCCGACGTCGTCTCGATGAAGCTGAAGGCCGATGCCGTGCAGGGCGGCTATGTCCTCAACGGGACGAAATTCTGGATCACCAACGCGCCCGAAGCCGACACGCTGGTCGTCTATGCCAAGACCGACAGCGAGGCGGGATCGCGCGGCATCACCGCCTTCGTCATCGAGAAGGGCGACGAGGGTTTCTCCATCGGCCAGAAAATCGAGAAGGTCGGGATGAAGGGTTCGCCCACCGCAGAGCTGGTGTTCGACGATTGCCACATTCCCGAGGACCGCGTGATGGGGCCGGTCAATGGCGGGGTCGGCGTGCTGATGAGCGGGCTCGACTATGAGCGCGTCGTGCTTGCCGGGCTGCAGCTCGGCATCATGCAGGCCTGCCTCGATTGCGTAATTCCCTATCTGCGCGAGAGGAAGCAGTTCGGAAAGCCCATCGGGTCTTTCCAGATCATGCAGGCCAAGGTCGCCGACATGTATGTCGCGCTGCAATCCGCGCGCGCCTACACCTATGCCGTGGCGAAGGCCTGTGATGCCGACCGCACCACGCGCTTCGATGCGGCGGGCGCGATCCTGCTCGCGAGCGAGAACGCTTTTCGCGTTGCGGCCGAAAGCGTGCAGGCGCTGGGCGGCGCGGGCTACACCACCGACTGGCCGGTCGAACGCTACATGCGCGATGCCAAGCTCCTCGACATCGGTGCGGGCACGAACGAGATCCGCCGGATGCTGATCGGGCGCGAATTGATCGGGGCGGCAGGGTGAGCGAGACCGGCCTCGCTTTCCTGCAATGGTACGGCGCGGGTGCGGGCCTGCTCGCGGCGCTTATGGTCTCGCTCAACCTCGGGGCGAAGGTGTCAGGGTGGGGCTTCGTCGTCTTCCTCACCAGCTCGATCGCGCTCGTTGCGTGGGGGTTCCTCAACGACGAGGGGCAGGCGGTGGGGTACCAGAATATCGGCCTGTTCGCGATCAACGTGCTCGGCGTTTACCGCTATCTCATCGCCGGGCGCGATGAGGATACGCCCGAAACGGAAGAACCCACCGCATGAGTGCACCCGTCCTGACCTCGAAACTCGACCGCGAAGCGCCGGATGCCAAGGCGCGCTTTGCGCATAACAAGGGCCTCGCCGACGACCTGCGGGCGAAAGTCGCCGAGGCCGCGCTCGGCGGGTCGGAACGCAGCCGCGAACGCCATGTCGGACGGGGCAAGCTGCTGCCGCGCGAGCGGGTCGAACGCCTGCTCGATCCCGGCTCGCCCTTCCTTGAGATTGGACAGCTCGCCGCCAACGGGATGTATGAGGGGGACGTCAACGCCGCCTCCATCATCTGCGGGATCGGGCGCGTTTCGGGTCGGCAATGCATGATCGTGTGCAACGATGCGACCGTAAAGGGCGGGACCTATTACCCGATGACGGTCAAGAAGCACCTGCGCGCGCAGGAGATCGCGCAGGAGAACCGCCTGCCGTGCATCTACCTCGTCGACAGCGGGGGCGCGAACCTGCCGCACCAGGCCGAGGTCTTTCCCGACCGCGACCATTTCGGGCGCATCTTCTTCAACCAGGCGAACATGAGCGCACTCGGCATCCCGCAGATCGCCTGCGTGATGGGTTCCTGCACTGCCGGGGGCGCCTATGTCCCGGCGATGAGCGACGAGACCGTGATCGTCCGCAACCAGGGCACGATCTTCCTCGCCGGACCGCCGCTGGTGAAGGCCGCGACGGGGGAGGAGATCAGCACCGAGGATCTGGGCGGCGGCGACCTTCATGCAAAGAAATCGGGCGTGGTCGATCACCTCGCCGAGAATGACGAGCACGCGCTCACCATCGTGCGCGACATCGTGAGCCAATTGGGCGCGAACACCGGCGCGGCGAAGGACGTTGAAGTCCGTGACCCGCGCCCGCCCAAATTCTATGCCGAGGATCTCTACGCGATCATCCCCGAGGACGTGCGAGCGCCCTACGACGTTCACGAGGTGATCGCGCGGCTGGTCGACGGGAGCGAATTCCACGAATTCAAGGCGCAATACGGCTCCACGCTCGTGTGCGGCTTCGCCCATATCTGGGGCATGCCGGTCGCGATCCTCGCCAATAACGGCGTGCTGTTTTCCGAAAGCGCGCAGAAGGGCGCGCATTTCATCGAGCTCGCCTGCCAGCGGCGCATCCCGCTGCTGTTCCTGCAGAACATCTCCGGCTTCATGGTCGGCGGGCGGTATGAGGCGGAAGGCATCGCCAAGCACGGGGCGAAGCTCGTCACCGCGGTCGCCACGGCATCCGTGCCGAAGGTCACGGTCGTCATCGGCGGCAGCTTCGGCGCGGGCAATTACGGCATGTGCGGGCGGGCCTATTCCCCGCGCTTCCTGTTCACCTGGCCCAATGCGCGCATCTCGGTGATGGGCGGCGAACAGGCCGCGAGCGTGCTCGCCACGGTCCATCGCGATGCCGACAGCTGGTCCGAGGAGGAGGCGGAAGGCTTCAAGGCCCCGATCCGTCAGAAATACGAGGACGAGGGCAATCCTTATTACGCCACCGCGCGTTTATGGGACGACGGGGTGATCGATCCCGTCCAGACCCGCGACGTGCTGGGGCTTGCCTTTGCCGCCTGCCTCGAAGCGCCGATCCCCGAACACCCGCAATTCGGCGTGTTCCGGATGTAAGCTTTGCGCAACCCCCATGCTTTCCCTTGCGTAACTTACCCGGCTTGGGCCAAAAGAGCGTGTCTGGGAGGGATCTTTGCTGCATCAACCGGTCGAGGCGGGCCATGCGCCGCGCAAGCCCACGCTGCTCTCGCGCATCGTGCGACGCGTTATCCTGTGGGTCTATGTGTGGAAGGGCTGGACGATCGAGGGATCGCTCCCGAAGCATCTGAGGAAATACGTGATCGCGGGCGCGCCGCACACGTCGAACTGGGATTTCGTCTTCTTCGCGGGCGCAACCCACAGGGAAAACATCCTCCCGAACTTCATGGGCAAGCACACCCTGTTTCAGGGCATGATGCGCAATTTCATGCTCGACATGGGAGGTATCCCGGTCGACCGCACGAAAAAGGCGAACGCCACCGAACAGGTCGCCGCCGAATTCGCGCGGCGCGACGACCTCGCGCTGGTGATCGCCTGCGAAGGCACGCGCAAGTCCGACGGAAAATGGCGATCGGGCTTCTACCACATCGCTCGCGCCGCCAACGTGCCGATCGTGCCGGCCTATGCCGATAACGAGAACATGATCATCGGTTTCGGCGATCCGCTCGTCCCGACCGGCAATTACGGGGAGGACCTGCTCAAGCTGGCGCTATGGTTCCGCTCAAAGCTTCCCGATTACGAACGGTTCAAGGTGTTGGAACAACAGGCGCGCGATATCATTGCGGGACGTAACGATGTTTGAAGCTCTTGCCATCAATGCCGCCATCCTGATCGCGCTGGTGCTCGTCCAATGGGCGATCTCGGTGCGGATCGACGATGTCTCTTTCATCGATGCCTTCTGGGGCGCGGGCATGGGCGTGCTGGCGATCACGAGCTGGCTGCAGGTGGAGCGACCCGGCGCGCTCGCCACGCTGCTGATGGTGATGACCGCGGCCTGGGGCTTCCGGCTCGGCGGATACCTGTTCCGGCGCTGGCGGCGCGAGGGCGAGGACAAGCGTTACAAGATGATCCTGAAAAAGGATCGCGAGAAAGGCAATTTCGCCGTCGCCGCGCTGGTCAAGGTCTGGCTCATGCAGGCGGTGCTGCTGTTCCTGGTGTCGAGCCCGGCGCAGGTCGGCATTCTCGCGACCACGCCCGGGACGGCGCCGGGTTGGCTGACATGGCTGGGAGTGGCGATCTATGCGATCGGCATATTCTTCGAGTGGGTCGGCGACTGGCAGCTTGCCCGGTTCAAGGCGGACCCGGCGAATGAGGGTGCGGTGCTCGACACCGGTCTGTGGCGCTATACCCGCCACCCCAACTATTTCGGCGATTTCGCGGCGTGGTGGGGGATCTGGCTGGTCTGCGCGAGCGTGGGCTGGGGCTATGCTGCCGCGACCGTGATCGGGCCGCTTTTCCTGTCCTTCACGCTCACCAAGTGGTCGGGCGTGACCCTGCTCGAAAAGGGCATGGATCGCTCCAAGGGCGACAAATACGCAGATTACAAGCGCCGGACCTCGGCCTTCCTGCCGCTTCCGCCGAAATCCGATACGCGCGCGGGGGCGAAGGGCTGACCTGCGCGCCGCAGCCTGCGCGTCAGGCACGAATTTTGCCGCTTCGCCTTTAAGCCGAAGCCTCCGGGCCCTATGTCTTACGTAGATTCTCACGAAGGCGCGAGGCGATCATGGCACTCTCACGGCAGGACCGCGAGGCGGAAAGACACCGGATCGCGCGCTTGGTTCTCGACCTCGTCAAGCAGCGCGGGACCGAGATCCCCTACCAGACGGCCGTCGCCGAAAGCGGGCTGACGCGCGCGCGCTTCGAACAATTGTTCGAGGATTACGACGACCTGTTCGACGCGATCGCCCAGATCTGGCTGCGCCGCCATATCGAGGTGATGGAGGACGTGCTGGGTGCAGACCTGCCGCCCCCGCGCAAGATGTACGAATTCTTCCGACGCCGCTTCGTCATCAGCCGTCAGCGTTTCCGGGACGATCCGGAATATTTCACCATCGTGTGCGAAATGGGCGCGGCCAATTTCGAGAAGGTCCGCTCCTATGTCGACCTTGCGGACCATTACCTGTGCGAACTGATCGTGCAGGCCCAGGCCGACGGCTATTTCGCCGGGCTCACGATCGACGAGGCGCTCTCGCTCATCAACCAGATGGTCCAGCCCTACACCATGCCGGAGGCGCTGATCTATGTCGGCGACAAGCTGACCGAGGACAAGCTCGCGCGGATCGTCGATACCATGTTCATCGGCCTGACGGGCGAGACGGGCGGCGGTGCGCGCGGGGTCAACACGCTGCGCGTCGCGTCCTGATTGCTCAGCGCGTCCACCAGTCGCGGGACGGATCGTCGGGTGCGCGCCCGCCGCGGCGCTGCAATCGGTCGAACAGCCCGCCTTCGGTGCGCATGGTCGAGGGCGCGGTGCGGTTCCAGTCCATCACGTAAAGCCGCTCGGTTATGCGCCATGCCGCGTCCGCGCCCCTAGCAAGCCGGTCGAGATAGCGCCCGCCGACGACCAGTTCGATCTCGCCCCCTTCCGGCCCATCGAGAAAGTGATGGGCCACGCAATAGGTCTCCGCACGCGCCTCGTCGCCGTCGATCTCGCAGATGACGTTGCCGATATTATGATGGGTCAGCCGCATCGCGCCGAGGCCTTCCATCAGGTCGGCGATCGTCTCGTCGCGCGCCGTCGCGCCGTCGCCGTAATCGATCCGGGCGTCGGGGGCGAAGACGCGCCGGAGCTCGGCCGGGTCGCAGCGGTCGACCCCGCGGCAGTATCGCGCCAGCACGTCGTGGATGGCGCAACGGTCGGCGAGCTGTGCGAGATCGGGACGGGACATGGGCGCAAGACTAGGGTGTCGGGGCTGGCGAATGCATTGTCATTTTGGACAATCCCCAAAACCCGGCGCTCGACACGGCCGTCCTCAGCGCGGCGGGCGGCGAAAACGGACCACGCCCGGCGGCAGGTTGCGCGGCACCGCGCGCAGGCGCTTCTCGTCGAGCGCATAGCGCAGGCTCGCCCCGACCATCATCGCCGACAGGCCCAGAATCAGGCCCGCCCAGACCCAGTGCGGCAGGCCGAGGGCGGCCTCGATCTGGCCGGTATCGGAAAGCATGGAACGGCCGGCGATGACGGTGCGCTCGGTGAAAAGGTAATCGAAATCCCGCAGCATGCTCATGGCGCCCAGGACGCCGAGGAACTGGAGCGAGAAGCGCACGAAACCGGCGGGGGCGCGCCATGCGATGAGGCCCAGCAGTGCGGCGACCAGCGGCAGGACGATCACGCCGACGCTGGAACGCACATAGATCGCTACGGAAAGGACGATCGCGCCCGCGGTCAGCCATAGTGCGGGGCGCCAGGCGCGGGCATGGGCGCTCGCGACGATCAGCACCGCCCCCGCGAAGCTGGGGGCGAGCGGGCCTCCGGCGGCGATCGCGGCATGGGTCAGGCGCGAGGCATCACCCGCCACGAAGCTTTCGGCCACCCCCGAGCCATTCGCATAGATCACCAGCCGCTCGAAATGCTGGCCGAACAGGACCGCGGTAAGCCCGTGGCCCATTTCGTGGAACCACGTCGTCAGGATCACGAAGGGATAGATGAGATAGGTGCCGAAAGGCAGTGCGGGCAGCGCTATGACAACGATCACCGCGAGGAACAGGCGGCCGACGATTTCGGCCTGGCTACCGGGCTGGACGAGCGAGCGCACCCGTCAGACCCCTGTCTGCGTGACGTCGTCGGCCTCGCTCGCACCCGCGTCCGCCTTTTTCGCACTTTTCGTGCGCCGGGCCTTGCCGTCGGGGCCGACCCGCGGGCCATAGCGCGCCCTGGCCTCGGCGGTCTGGGCGCGCTGCTCCTGCAGGATCGACCAGCTCGCCAGGAAAAGCCCGGCGACCAGCGGTCCGAGCACGATACCCGAAAAGCCCGTCAGGCTGATGCCGCCCAATGTCGTGATGAGGACGATCCAGTCGGGGATGCCGGTATCGCGACCGACCAGGATCGGGCGCAGCACGTTGTCGGCCGAGCTTACGATGACAAAGCCGGAAAACAGCACCAGCAGGCCCTGCCACACGCTGCCGTCGAACAGCAGCCACACCCCGACCGGGCCCCACACGACCACCGTGCCGATCACCGGCACGAGCGAGAGAATCGCCGTCAGCACGCCCAGCAGCAGCGCCGAGGGCACGCCGGCGACGACGAAAGTCATCCCGGCCAGCGTCCCTTGAACGATCCCGACAACGACCGACCCCTTGATCGTGGCGCGCACAATGCCGAGAAAACGCTCCGCCAGCCGATCGGCGATGTCGCGCTTGACCGGGGCGGAATGGAGGATCGTCTCGCCGATCCGGCTCCCGTCGCGCAGCAGGAAGAAGATCACGTAAAGCGCGAGCGTGAAGGAAAGCACGAAGCTGAGCGCCCCGCCGCCGATCGAGACGGCCTGCTGGGCGATGAAGCCCGCACTTTCTCCGAGCAGGGCCTGCAACCGCTCCTGCACCGCGGCGAGATTGGTCCAGCCGCGCTCGTCCACCGCGTCGCGCAGCGTTTCGGGCAGCAGGGAGTAGACCCAGTCGAAAGTCGCGGCGAGGTCGATCGGCTGTTCCTGCAGCATGGCGACGAGGCCCAGGGCCTGTTCGACCACCATCGAGCCGATCCACAGCGCGGGCACGAGCACGGCGAAGAATATGATGAGCAGCGAAAGCGAGGCCGCCATGTTGCGCCGGCCGCGCGTCACCTTGAGCGACCAGCGATAGAGCGGCTGGAACATGATCGCGGCGAGCACCGCCCACAAAAGCGGGGTGGCAAACGGCCAGGCGATCACCGCGAGCATGATCGTGACCCCGGCAAGGATCAGCAGGAAGCTCGCCTGTTCGAGATCCAGAGTGGGGCGCGGCTCGCTCGGCATGGGGGAGATGTCGCGCCTTATGGCGCGCAGATCAAGCGCGACGGAGGGCAGCCATGGCGCCTCCCGTCAGACATCGAGGTTCGCCACGTTCAGGGCCCCCTGCGGTTCTCGGTGGCTGATGCAATCAGACATCGAGGTTCGCCACGTTCAGGGCATTGTCCTGGATGAATTCGCGGCGCGGCTCGACGATGTCGCCCATCAAGCGGGTGAAGATTTCGTCGGTCACGTCGGCATCCTCGACCTTGACCTGCAACAGCGCGCGGTTTTCCGGGTCGAGCGTGGTTTCCCAGAGCTGTTCGGCGTTCATTTCGCCAAGACCCTTGTAACGCTGGACCGAAAGCCCCTTGCGCCCGGCGGCGAGCACCGCTTCGAGCAGCTGGGTCGGCCGGTTGATCGCGTCGTCGGCGTCGCGGGTCAGTTCCTCGACATCGCCTTCGGCACCGTCGGAGGCCTCATCCTCGCTGTCGCCGCCCGCATCGCCCGCTTTCACCAGCCGCACCGGCGAGGAATAGGTCTCCGCCTGCGCAGCGGCGAGCCCGTGTAGCTTGTGCGCTTCGGTGCTGGTGAGGAAACGCCCGTCGATTTCGTGCACGTCGGTCACGCCGCGCCACAGGCGCGAAAACTGGACCGTGCCGCCATCGATCACACGCGCCGACCACTGCGTGTCGGGATCGCTCGATTGCAGCCGCGTCGCGGTCGCCTGCAGCTTTTCCGCGCGCGCCGCATCGCTGAGCGCCGGGTCGAGCGCGCCCGACAGCGCCATCTGTTCGACCAGGGCGGGATCATAGCGGCGCGGGACGAAAGCCATCAGATTCTTGAACCGCAGCGCGTGTTCGACAAGGCTGCGCAGATCCTCCCCCGAACGCGCCCCGCCGACCGTTTCGAGGACGCGGCCGTTCAGCCCCCCATCGACGAGATAGCGGTCGAGCGCGCCCTGGTCCTTGAGATAGACCTCGCTGCGGCCCTTGGCGACCTTGAACAGTGGCGGCTGGGCGATGAACAGGTGCCCGGCCCTGACGATCTCGGGCATCTGGCGGTGGAAGAATGTCAGCAGCAGCGTGCGGATATGCGCGCCGTCCACGTCGGCGTCGGTCATGATGACGATCTTGTGGTAGCGCAGCTTTTCGAGGTCGAATTCGTCGCGAATGCCGGTTCCCATCGCCTGGATCAGCGTGCCGACCTCCTTCGAGGAAATGATCCGGTCGAACCGCGCGCGTTCGACATTCAGGATCTTGCCCTTCAAGGGCAGGATCGCTTGCGTCTTGCGGTCGCGGCCCTGTTTCGCGGAGCCACCGGCCGAATCGCCCTCGACCAGGAATAGCTCGGCCTTGGTCGCATCGCGTTCCTGGCAGTCGGCGAGCTTTCCGGGAAGGCTGGCGACGCTCATCGCACCCTTTCGGCTCATCTCGCGCGCGCGCCGTGCCGCTTCGCGCGCGGCCGCGGCATCGATGATCTTCTGCACGATCGCCTTGGCGTCGGCGGGGTTTTCCTCGAGCCATTCGGTCATCTTCTCGCCCATCAGGCTTTCGAGCGGCTGGCGGACTTCGGAGGATACCAGCTTGTCCTTGGTCTGGCTGCCGAACTTGGGATCGGGGAGTTTCACACTGACGATCGCGGTCAGCCCTTCGCGCATGTCCTCGCCTGTCAGCGAGACCTTTTCCTTTTTCAGCAGCCCTTCGCGGTCGGCATAGCCGTTGAGCGTGCGGGTCAGCGCGGCGCGGAAGGCGGCAAGGTGCGTGCCCCCGTCGCGCTGCGGGATGTTGTTGGTGAAGGTAAGGACGTTCTCGTAATAGCTGTCGTTCCACTGCAGCGCGACATCGATGCCGATCCCGTCCTTGTCGGCCGAAACCGCGATCGGCTCGGGCACGAGCGGCTGCTTGTTGCGGTCGAGATATTTCACGAAAGCCGCGATCCCGCCTTCGTAGAACAGATCGTGTTCGAGCACGTCCTCGTGCCGGCGGTCGCGCAGCAGGATGCGCACGCCCGAATTGAGGAATGCGAGTTCGCGGTAGCGGTGTTCGAGCTTGTCGAAATCGAATTCGGTGACGTTCTTGAAGGTATCGGACGATGCCTTGAACGTGACGCGGGTGCCTTTCTTGAAGCCGTTGTCGTCGGGGTTCTGGTCGACCTTGGGCGCAGGCCCGCGCTCTTCGAGCGAGTGGACCGCATCGCCGTGCTCGAAACGCATCCAGTGTTCCTTGCCGTCGCGCCAGATCACCAGTTCAAGCCATTCGGAAAGCGCGTTGACCACCGACACGCCGACGCCGTGCAGCCCGCCCGACACCTTGTAGGCGTTGTCGTCCGAAGTGTTTTCGAATTTTCCGCCCGCGTGAAGCTGGGTCATGATGACCTCGGCCGCCGACACGCCTTCGCCCTGATGCATGTCGACGGGAATGCCGCGGCCATTGTCCTCGACCGAGACGCTGCCGTCGGGATTGAGTTCGATCAGCACGAGATCGCAATGCCCGGCCAGCGCCTCGTCGATGGCGTTGTCGGACACCTCGAACACCATGTGGTGCAGGCCCGATCCGTCGTCGGTGTCGCCGATATACATTCCGGGCCGCTTGCGCACCGCGTCGAGGCCCTTGAGGACCTTGATCGAATCCGCTCCGTAATCGCCTTTCAGACGGGTGTTTTCAGGCGTTGCGGCAGGTGTTTCAGGCGTGTTTTCGCTCATGGCCATCATATAGGCGCTCGGGGGGAGAAACCCAAACTTTCGCGGCTTTCCGGCAAAGTCTTTTCCACCGCCGGGAGGACGGCTCACAGCCCCTTGCGAAAGCTCACCTCGCCTTTCCACACGGCGGCGTGGAAACCGGGCACGATGAGCGCGCGCGTCCCCTCGTCGAACTGGGTCGCGTGGCACTGCGCGGCGGCGTCTGCCGCTGCGAGATCGGCCGCGTCATAGGCCAGGCGGACCGAGGCGAGGTCGGGCGCGGAGGCAAGCCAGCCCTGCTCCGCCAATTGCGCCGGGAGCGGCGCGTTGACGAGGATCGGATAGAGCAGGTCCGGGCGCTCGTCCGGCTCGAGCGACTGCAGGGCCTCAGTCACGAGTGCGCTCACCATGCGGTGGTCGCCGTGGCCGTAGCCGCCGTCCGGCCCCCAGGTGACGATGGTGTCGGGCATGGTCTCGAGAGCGATGATGGGGAAGAGGTCGAGAAAGCGCCTGGCCGGGCTGCCGTCGGCGCGGGGCCTGTCGGTAAGCGTCCCGTCGCCGATACCCTCGAGGAAACGGACCTCGGCTCCCAGCGCATCGCCCGCGCAGCGCGCCTCCGCCCGGCGCGCTTGGCCGAGCGCCTCGCCGGGCTCGAAATCGCTCACGCCCGGCCCCGCATCACCGCTGGTGGCGTAAAGGATACGCACCAACGCGCCGCGCCGCGCCGCCGCGGCGAGCGCGGGGGCTATCACCAGCTCGTCATCGGGATGGGCGAGCACGACGAGGATCGTCTCCCCTTCCAGCGAGGCGCGCTTGTCGCCGCGCAGGCAGTCCGTCTCGGCCGCGAGCGTTTCTGCGAAAACCGCCGTGGCGGCAAGCATGGCTGCCCCGATCAATGCCGTACGCATCATCCTCTCCTTCCCCACCTGCGTTCCCACATCCGTCCCGCCGGGTAAAGCCGGGTTCGCCGTTCGCGGGGTCTTGCGGCGGCGTGCGGCGCGGCTATTGCTCGCGTCTCATGGAGAGAGACATGATGCAGGCCCGCCTTGCCGAGGAATTCGGCGCTTTTCCCGACATCCTGATGGAGTGGTCGCGCCTGCAGCCCGATCGCATCGCTCTGGTGGACGAGTCCCGCGACATTGCCTGGGCCGAACTGGTCGGGCTGGTCGAACGGCTCGCCGCGCGGCTGGTCGAAACCGGGCTTGAACGCGGGCAGTCGGTCGCGATCCTCGGCACGAGCAGCGTCGAATATGCGCTCGTCTTCCTCGCCGCGATCCGCGCGGGCGGCGTCGCCGCGCCGCTCACCACCAGCGCGAGCGCGGAGCAGCTCGAGGGCATGGCGAAGGATTCGGGCGCGCGGCATCTTTTCATCGATGCGGGAAAGGCGGCCGAACTGGGACCGGATTTCATGGCCGAGATGGAGCGCGTGCCGCTGGAGGCCATCGAGCAGTGGATGGCCTCGCCCGGCGCGCGCGCCCCGGCATTCGAACCCGCTCCGGGCGATCCGTTCAACATCATCTATTCTTCCGGCACGACGGGCATTCCAAAGGGCATCGTCCATTCGCACCGGATGCGCTGGCGGCAATTCGCGGCGACGGCGGTCGCCTGGCTCGCCGCCGGGCTGGACGTCCGCTCGCTCGCTTCGACGCCGCTCTATTCCAATACGACGATGGTTGCCTTCCTCCCCGTCCTGCTCGCCGGGGGAACGGTGCGGATCATGGGCAAGTTCGATCCCGCGCGCTGGCTCGAACATGCGCAGGCCGATCGCACGACGATGACGATGCTCGTGCCGGTGCAATACCAGCGGCTGATGGATTTCGAGCGGCTGGACGAATACGACCTCTCCGCCCTCGCGCTGAAATACTGCACGTCCGCGCCGTTCGCGCCCGAATTGAAGCGCGAAGTGCTCGCGCGCATGCCGGGCGGGCTGATCGAGATCTATTCGATGACCGAGGGCGGGGTGGTGTGCCTGCTTGCGGCGCATGAATTCCCCGACAAGCTGCACACGGTCGGCCGCCCCGCGCCGGGCAGCGAATTGAAAGTGCTCGATGACGAGGACCGCGAGGTGCCGCCCGGCACGCCGGGCCATCTTGTCGGGCGGTCGCAGACCATGATGCTCGGCTACAGGAACCGACCCGACCAGACGAACGAGGCGCAATGGAGGGATCCCGAGACGGGCGAGGTGTGGATGCGCATGGGCGATATCGGGCGCCTCGACGAGGACGGCTTCGTCGAACTGGTCGGGCGGGCCAAGGACATGATCATATCGGGCGGGTTCAACATCTATCCGAACGATCTCGAGGCGGAGCTGATGAAGGAGCCGGACGTGCTCGAGGCCTCCGTGGTCGGCGCGGCCTCGCGGCGCTGGGGGGAAAGCCCGGTCGGCTTCGTCCGCCTGGCCGAGGGGGCGCGCGAAACGGAGGTGATCCGGGCGGCGGTCAACGATCGGCTGGGCAAGACGCAGCGCCTCGCCGCGCTCCATCGAATCGACGAAATGCCGCGCAGCCATATCGGCAAGCTGCTGAAAAGCGAACTGCGCGAGACGGCGGAGCGGCTGGGCGGTATCGAGTAACGGACCGGAAAACGCGAAAGCGCGCGCCGCCAAGAGGGCGACGCGCGCTTTCCCGCAGGTTGCGCCCAGGCCGCGCTGCGGCCGGGCGGTTCCTTGCCCTGGGTCGATCCCTCGCGGTCAGATCAGGATCGCGTCGAGCGTCGTTCCCGTGATCGCGAGCGCGAGAACGAAGGCAATCATCTTTTCGCTGATGGCAGTCATGGCAATGCTCCTTCGAGGAAGGCCGGATCGGTGGGACGGCCAAGGCCTGCCCGCCGCTCCGGCGACTGAGAGAATATAAGCACGATGAGCAATATAATTACCCTATAAGGCATTAAAATAATCACTCACCCTGATCGGGAAAACCGATCCCCGGACGCGAAGCGCCCGCTGGGCGACCGGTGGGAGACGCGGCCGCCTTTCGGGGGGGAGGGGGAACATGGCGGCCGCGTCTCGCTCGCTGATGGCATCCGACGAAAGGCGAGGCCGGGCCGGCTGCCGCCTGGTTGCGCTCGGGGAGGGCGCTCGGCGTGCCATCGACCTGTCTTTCCTCGCCCGAAAAGGCAGCGGCGGCGCGGGGTACACCGCAGCGACAACGCGCATCGAACGGGCCGGAGCCGGAAGGACCGGGGGCCTGCGCAGCGCGTGTCGGGCTGCCTGCCGGGGCCAGCAGACTGCCTCCGGGCGGCCATTTTTGGTCCACCGGGAAGCGTGCAGCGGGCGAAGAGGAGAGAGGAGCCTCGCCCGGCCTGCGCTGCCCAATTGGCGTTCGATTGCACGAAACACAAATGCGAAAATGAGCAATTATATTGCGGTTATTGCAATATTTCGAAGATCGGCTTCCTGTGGCCGCCATTGTTCGCACATGCAAAACGGCCGCCGAACCCTGGTCCGGCGGCCGTTTGCCTGTACCTTATGCGGCGAGGCGTCGCTCAGTTGGCGGCGACTTCCCGGCCACGGCGCGCTTCGGCGGCGGCAACCCGCTCGACTTCGGCGAGCGCGACGGTACGCGCTTCGTCGACGCACTTTTCGTCGACCAGCGGGCCGACGACATAGGCCGGGCGCGAAGGCAGCGTGCAGGCGCGGCGCAGCTGCGCATCGACGCGCTGTTCGAGCACGGCGCGGTCTTTGGCCTTGGCGAGGTCGAGATCGTCATAGGCGATACGCACGGTGACGACGTCGTTGGTGCCCTGCGGCGCAGCGACGGCCGGGGCGGCAAGGGCGGCGAGGGCAATCAGGGGAAGAGCAAGACGCATGGTTCGAATTCCTTCTTGGAGAGGTTGTGATGCCGCTGACCGACATTCGGTTGCTGTTTAAAACTGTGGTGCACTGCACAACGGCATTTCGCAAATGCGAAAACTGCGAAATTGGTTCCAAAACTTGCAACTTCTGCTCGCTTTTTTCCGGGAACCTTTCCGCGAACCGCCCCGAATGAACGCATGCAAGGCGCGCGGGCGCTGGACAGGCCGCGCGCGGCGGGACTAACTGCCGCCATGCCCGATTATGCCAGTCCATCTCATCCGGATTCGATCCTTATCGTCGATTTCGGCAGCCAGGTGACCCAGCTCATCGCCCGCCGCGTGCGTGAGGCGGGAGTCTATTCCGAGATCGCGCCGTTCACGCAGGCCGAAGCGGCCTTCGCACGGCTGAAGCCGAAGGGCATAATTCTCTCGGGCTCCCCCGCCAGCGTGCCGGACGAAGGATCCCCGCGCGCGCCGCAGGCCTTTTTCGCAGCGGGCGTGCCGATCCTCGGCATCTGCTACGGCCAGCAGGTCATGACGAAGCAACTGGGCGGCGAGGTGCGGCCCGGGCACGAGACCGGCGAAGGCGGCGAATTCGGCCGCGCCTTCCTCACCGTCACGAAGGATTGCGCGCTGTTCGACGGGTTGTGGGCCGAGGGCGAGCGCCACCAGGTCTGGATGAGCCATGGCGACACGGTCACCGAGTTCGCTCCGGGCTTCGAGATCGTCGCCACCAGCGACGGCGCGCCCTTCGCCGTGATCGCCGACGAGGAACGCAAGTTCTACGGGACGCAGTTCCACCCCGAGGTCGTCCACACGCCCGACGGGGGAAAGCTGCTCGCCAATTTCGTGCGCCATGTCTGCGGCCTCGCGGGCGAATGGACCATGGCCGAATTCCGCAAGACCAAGATCGAGGAAATCCGCGCGCAGGTGGGCGACGGCAAGGTCATCTGCGGCCTTTCGGGCGGGGTCGATTCCGCGGTCGCGGCGGTGCTCATCCACGAGGCGATCGGCGACCAATTGACTTGCGTCTTCGTCGACCACGGCCTCATGCGGATGAACGAGGCCGAACAGGTCGTCAGCCTGTTCCGCGATTCCTATAACATCCCGCTGGTCGCGGTGGATGCGGAGGACACCTTCCTTGCGGGACTTTCGGGCATCACCGATCCCGAGTCCAAGCGCAAGTTCATCGGCAAGGCCTTCATCGACCTGTTCGAAGCCGAGGCGAAAAAGATCGGCGGGGCGGATTTCCTCGCCCAGGGCACGCTTTACCCGGACGTGATCGAGAGCGTCAGCTTCACCGGGGGCCCAAGCGTCACGATCAAGAGCCACCACAATGTCGGCGGCCTGCCCGAGCGCATGGACATGAAACTGGTCGAGCCCTTGCGCGAGCTCTTCAAGGACGAGGTTCGCGATCTGGGCCGCGAACTGGGCCTGCCCGAAGCCTTTGTCGGGCGCCATCCCTTCCCCGGCCCCGGCCTTGCCATCCGCATCCCGGGCGAGGTGACCAAGGAGCGCTGCGACATATTGCGCAAGGCGGACGCGATCTATCTCGAGGAAATCCGCAATGCCGGGCTCTACGATGCGATCTGGCAGGCCTTTGCCGTTCTGCTGCCGGTCAAGACCGTCGGAGTGATGGGCGACGGACGCACCTATGACAGCGTGTGCGGGCTGCGCGCGGTGACGAGCACCGACGGGATGACGGCCGACGTCTACCCCTTCGATGCGGGCTTCCTCACGCAGGTCGCAACGCGTATCGTCAACGAGGTGAAGGGCATCAACCGCGTGGTCTACGACATCACCTCGAAACCGCCCGGCACGATCGAGTGGGAATAACAAACGCGAGGACCGGCAACCAACTCGCCTCGGGCGCGTTCGAGGCATATCGTTCCATCGGGGGAGCCAACATGAACCGCATCGCCACAACCGCCATCCTCATCTTCGCGCCCGGCCTTCTTGCCCTCGCCGCCTGCGCAGGCGAAACCGAAGCGCCGCCGCCCGCCAATACCGGCGAATGGCAGGTCGTGCCCGATGCCTCGCGGCTCACCTATGTCTCGGTGAAATCGGGCGAGGTGCTGGAGACCAATCGCTTCACCGGCCTGTCCGGCTCGGTCAGCGAAAGCGGCACCGCCACGGTCACGATCGACCTGTCCTCGCTCGAGACCGGCGTCGACATCCGCAACGAGCGCATGCGCGACCTGTTTTTCGAGATTTCGGATTACCCCACCGCGACCGTCACTGCCGCGATCGATCCCGAGGCCTTCGCCGAGCTCGAAATCGGCGAAACGACGGCTCAGCCGCTCGCTGCGACGCTCAGCCTAAAAGGCATCGAAGGCCGGTTCGACACGCAAGTCGATGTCACCCGCACCGCGCCCGACCGCGTCGTCGCCATGTCGAGCGAGCCGGTGATCGTCTATGCCGAGGATTTCGGGCTCGGCCCCAATATCGAGCAATTGCGCGAAATCGCGGGGCTGCCTTCGATCACTCCGGCCGTGCCGGTCACTTTCGCGCTGACCTTCGAGCGCGCGCAATAGATCTCCCCTTCCTTTGATCCGCATCAATGCGCCGCTGTGGATCGCGCGGCAATCTGCCTCGTGTTTTCCGGAAGGCGAGGAGAGCGAGGCGATGCTCAAGATTGCACTTGTCCTGTTTCCCGTGATCGCGACGACCCTGATGGGGATCGCGGTTATTGCCGTGCTGACGATGGACATCCAGGCGGGCATGCAGCCGATCGCGCTGGCGGCGCTGGCCGCATTCGCGCTGTCGGTTCCTGCATCCTGGTTCATCGCGCGGCAAGTGCCGGGCGTCGGCAAGACCTGACGCCACGGCCTTGGCCGAGCGCTTGCGCGGGGGCGAGCGCTCGGCCATTCCTCTCGGGCCATGCAGCTCGATCTCGGCCCCGATCCCCGCACCGCTGCCCTGCGCCGCATGCAGGCCGCTCTGATCGCGCGCTTCGGGCGGATCGTGCGCCCGCCGGAAAAGCGCCGCGCGCCGGAATGGGTGCTGGTCCACGGCGTTATCGGGGCGCAGACAAAGACCGTCGCCTCCAACGCTTCGACCGATGCTCTGCTGGCCGAATACGAATCGTGGGACGCGGTCGCGGCCGCCGGCGTGGCCGATCTGGAGGCGCGCCTGCACCGCCAGACCTTTCCGAGCGTCGCGGCGGAGCGGTTGAAAGCCTGCCTCAACGCGATCGTCGCCGAGCGCGGGAGCGTTGCCCTGAGGCACTTGTCCAACCTGCCGACGGGCGAGGCGATGGCCTGGCTGGAGCGGCTCCCCGGTGTCGCGCGTAAGAACAGCGCGGGGGTCATGAACGCGAGCACGTTCGAGCGCCGCGCCATGGTGATCGACGGACACCATCGCCGGATCATGCAGCGCATGGGGATGGTGCCGGCAAAGGCCGACACGGCGCGCACCTATGACACGCTGATGCCGCTCGTTCCGAAGGAGTGGAGCGCGGCCGACATGGACGAACACCACCTGCTGCTCAAGAAACTCGGCCAGACCGAGTGCCGCCCGCGCGCGCCGCGCTGCGGCGACTGCCCGGTGCGCGCCGATTGCGCGACGGGAACTTCGCGGGCGCCCTGAACGCTTGACCGACATGATTGATATGCTCCGCCTGATCGTCCGGGAATATGGCTGGATCCACCGCGCGATCGGCCTGTTCGGAAATCTTGCCTTCGTCGTCGGCAGCGTGCTGTTCCTGCCCCAATTCGAACCGTGGAAGGTGACCGGCGTGTGGCTGTTCATCGTCGGCGCGGCCTTCATGTTCATCGGCGCGCTCGGGCAGTTTTTCGTCAATCTCCATGCCGATGACGGTTCGTAAGGCCGATGTTGGAGCACTCGCAAGTCGAGGAGGTCTTCTCCCGCCTGTCCGAAGCCATGCCGGGCCGCACCAGGAATGCGAAGGGGCCGAAGGGCCAGCCCGATGCGTTCCGCTCCTGCATATCCTGCATGCTGTCGGCCCAGTCGCTCGATCGCAACACGGCCGCCGCGACAAAGGCCCTGTTCAAGCTGGCGAAAACGCCCGAGGAGATGCTCGCGCTCGACGATGATGCCATCGCCGAGGCGATCAAGCCGGCCGGCCTCTACAACATGAAGACGAAGAATATCCGCAAGTTCTGCGAAAGCCTGATCGAGGAGCATGACGGCACCGTGCCCGATACGCGCGAAGGGCTGCTCTCGCTCCCCGGCATCGGGCGCAAATGCGCCGACATCGTGATGAGCTTTACCTTCGGCCAGGATGTGATCGCGGTCGACACTCATGTCCATCGGCTCTGCAATCGGCTGGGCCTGACCGAGGCGAAGACCGCGGACAAGACGGCGCAGCAGCTCGAGGAGCGCAGCCCTGAATGGGCGATGCGCGACGGGCATTTCTGGCTGATCCAGTTCGGCAAGAAAGTGTGCCGTTCGCGCGTGCCCAAATGCGACATCTGCGTGGTGCAGGACCTGTGCGAATGGTATGCCGCCCGCGAAGACAGCGTCCCCTGAGCGGCGGCGACTGCTCACGGGCAAACACGGATCGGGGCGCGGGTGAAACGACTGGGAGCGATACTTCTCTGGTCGGCTGTCGCGGCGGCCTTCATCGGCCCCGGGACGGTCACCACCGCGGCGAGCGCGGGCGCCTCGCACGGCGCGGCCCTCATGTGGGCGGTCTTGTTCTCGGCATTGGCGACCTTCGTGCTGCAGGAGGCCGCCGCAAGGCTCACCATTGCCACCGGGCGCGACCTTGGCGAAGTGCTGCGAGAACGCTTTGCCGACGGCTGGCAGCGCGCGCTCACCCTCATGCTTGCGGGCGGGGCGGTGGTCGTCGGCAGCGTGGCCTACGAGGCGGGCAATATTCTCGGCGGGGTCGCGGGTGCGGCGCTCGGCATCGACTGGCCGGAACCGGCCCTCACGGCCCTGCTCGGGGCGATGGCCGCGACCCTCCTCGCTGCCGGTTCGCCCGCCCGCATCGCCCGACTGCTCGCCGGACTGGTGGCAATGATGGGCGCGGGGTTCCTCGTGACCGCCTTCGTGCTCGCACCGCCGCTTGCCGGGATCGCGGCGGGGCTGGCGATACCCTCCATCCCGCAAGGCGCGGGTCTGGGCGTGATCGCACTGATCGGCACGACCGTCGTCCCCTACAACCTCTTCCTCGGATCGAGCCTCGCGCGCGGGAAGGACCTCGCCGAGACGCGCTTCGGCCTTGCCGTTGCGGTCGGCATGGGCGGGCTCATCACGCTCGCTATCATGATCGTCGGCTCGGCGCTCGACGGGGCGTTTTCCTTCGAGCGGCTGGAGGCGCTGCTGACGGCCCGGCTCGGCGCATGGGCCGGGGCGGGCCTCGCGCTCGGCCTGTTCGCGGCGGGGCTGTCCTCCGCAGTGACCGCGCCGCTGGCCGCCGCGCTGACGGTGCGCGGGCTGCTTGCCGATGCCGACGATCCGCGCTGGTCGGCCAGCGGCCCACGGTTTCGGGGGGTCTGGGGCGGCGTGCTCGGTCTCGGCGTGGCTTTCGGCATGGCGGGTATCCGCCCGGTCCCCGCGATCGTGTTGGCGCAGGCGCTCAACGGGCTTTTGCTGCCGGTTGTGGCGGTGTTCCTGATGCTGGCCATGCGCGACCGCAGCCGGCTGGGCAAGGCGGCGAGCGGTGCGCTGGGTACGGGCGCGATGGTCGCGGTGACCGGAATCGCGGTGATGCTCGGCGCGGTGTCGCTGGCAAAGGTGTTCGGCATGCTCTGAAGGGTGCGTGCCTGACGCTACGGCGAGCGGGCGAGGGGACGGCGCGCTTGCACACGGCCCGCGAATCCGCTTGTTTCCCGCGCGACAGGTCAGATTCGAACGGGAGATTCATTCATGAAGACCGCCATCACCGAAATGTTCGGCATCGAACATCCCATCATCCAGGGCGGCATGCATTATGTCGGGTTCGCCGAAATGGCGGCGGCGGTGTCCAATGCCGGCGGGCTCGGCATCATCACCGGGCTGACGCAGGGCACGCCCGAAAAGCTCGCGAACGAGATTGCGCGCTGCAAGGACATGACCGACAAGCCCTTCGGCGTGAATCTCACCATCCTGCCCACGCTCACGCCGCCCGATTATCCGGGGCTGGTGAAAGCGGTGATCGACGGCGGCGTGCCGGTGGTCGAGACTGCGGGGCGCAATCCGGTCGAATTGCTCGGGCCCTTGAAGGATGCGGGGATCAAGGTGATCCACAAATGCACCAGCGTGCGCCACTCGCTGAAAGCGCAGGAAATCGGCTGCGACGCGGTGAGCGTCGACGGATTCGAATGCGGCGGCCACCCGGGCGAGGACGACGTGCCGAACTTCATCCTCCTGCCGCGTGCGGCCGATGAACTGGAAATCCCCTTCGTCTCTTCCGGCGGCATGGCCGACGGGCGCAGCCTCGTCGCCAGCCTCGCCATGGGCGCGCAGGGCATGAACATGGGCACGCGCTTCATCGCGACGAAGGAGGCACCGGTCCACGAGAACGTGAAACGTGCCATTGTCGAGGCGAGCGAGCTCGACACGCGGCTGGTCATGCGCCCGCTGCGCAACACCGAGCGGGTGATGACCAATGACGCGGTCGAGCGCCTGCTGGAAAAGGAAAAGGAACTGGGCGACGCGATCACGATCCAGGACATCCTGCCGGAAGTCGCCGGGGTCTACCCCGCGATCATGATGGAAGGCGAGATGGACAAGGGCGCGTGGAGCTGCGGCATGGTGGCCGGGCTGATCAACGACATTCCCAGCTGCCAGGAGCTGATCGACCGGATCATGGGCGAAGCCGAGGCGATCCTCGATTCGATGAATGCAATGGCGAAAACGAAGGTCGCGGCCTGAAATCAGGCGGCGGAATCGCCTTCCGCCGCCGTTTCATCGCCCCGCTCGGCATCCTCGACGCGGGTGTAGGGCACGAAATCCTCGAAGAAGACCGCACCGGTAAAGAAGCCGAGGATGCGGTCGGCGGTCGTCATCACGTCCTGGCGGCACAGTTCGCTCGCCCGGAAACGGCGCGACACGAGCACGTCATTATCGTCGATGTCTTCGGGATTGGCGGTGCGCTGGACGTAGATCGTGCTGCCCCGGCCATAGACATAGGCGGTCTTGTCGATCGTTACCATGCGCTGGCTCGGGACGACGCGGATACAGTTGACCGGCTCGCCCGCGACGCGGCCCTCGAGCAGCTTGGCGAGGCGCTTTTCGCCCTTGGTCATGTCCGCCTTTTCGGCCTCATCCGCCTGTTCCGGCGCGCCGCCGTCCTGCGCCGTTGCCGCGAAGGGCATGGCGAAAGCCAGCGCGGCGAGCGCGGCGGCAAGGCCGGTGCGGCGCAGCGGCCCGGTGCGACGGGTGGTCGAATCGATGCTATTCTGGTTCATCATGGCGCGAATTGTGTCACGCCGCGCCTGAACCGGCCATGAGCGCGCAGCGCCGCTCAGCGCATGGTTGCCTCATTCATATTCAAGCGAGACGACGAATTCGCCGCGATAGATGCCCGAGGGCTGGTTCGCCCCGACCCGCAGGCGCCCGACAATGGTGAAGGCGAAGAAACCGTCGGGATTGGCGATGCGGAAACGGCGGGGATTGGTGCGAATCTGGATCGGCGGGCGGCTGCCGATGGCGACCCGGTCGAGCCGCATGGTCTCGGTCCCGCCTTCGCGGGTGAGAAGGTAGCTGTTGCGATCGACATTGATCAGCAGCGTCTGGTTGAACGTCCCGTAGCCCCAGAACCTGGCCGGCAGCGGATTGCCCCCCGCCGCCGCGACGCCGCCGGTGGTCGTCATGTTCCCCTCAACATCCATCGTCACCGTCCCTGCGCTGTCGCCGGCGACGATCTGGCCGAAATCGAGATCGGTGTCCTTGACGAAGGACAGCGGCGTGACGACGAAGGCCCGGGCATCGGTCGATGCCGCATCCTGTGCCGATGCACCCGCCGGGATCATGGCCGCCGTCATGGCGCACAAAGCCGCGAGCGCGGCGCGCCCGCGCGTTGATATTCTGGTCATTTGGCCTCGCCCTGGTCCTTGCGTGGTGGGCACGGGTTAGCGGCAAGGCATTAACAATGCTTTGAAACCACGCGGCATTGCGCCCGGGCGGTCGGCGACGGGTTAGCGCGCGCGGCTTACGCGGCGACCGGTGTGATGCTCCGGGCGGCGCTTAGCGATGGCCGGGATCGGCGCCTTCGTTGATGTCGGGCAGGCTCGCCTGGTCGACCCCGTCGGCGGGGCCGCCCTTAAGCACGAAACGGCGGTCGCAATAGCCGCAATCGACATAGCCGTGTTCGTCGATCTCGAGATAGATGCGTGGATGGCCGAGCGCGGCGGGGCGGTATCCGCTGCCGCCGCGAATGCCGCTCGACCCGTCGCAGCTGACGCGGCGCGTGTCGACCAGCAGGACTTCGGGAGGGGGCGTGTTCATGCGTGCCCCGTATAACAGCTTTGCGGCAAGCTCAATCGCCCATCGCACCTGCCCCCGGCCCCTGTCCTGCGGGGTTCGCCCCCTTGCCATGCCGGGGCCGATCTTTCATGGGCATAGCATGCCCGCCGAGCCCGCCATCCGTATCGAGAACCTCGCCAAGCGTTATGCCCCGCCAAAGGGCATCAAGGGCACGAAGAGCGAGGAAGAGGCCGAAGGCAAGCTCGCGCTGGGCGGGGTCAGTTTCGACGTGCCAGAAGGCTCGATCTTCGGCCTGCTCGGCCCCAATGGCGCGGGCAAGTCGACGCTGATCAACATCCTTGCTGGGCTGGTCAACAAGACCTCCGGCCGGGCCGAGATCTGGGGCTTCGACATCGACGAGCACCGCCGCAACGCCAGCCGAGCGATCGGCATCGTGCCGCAGGAAATCGTGTTCGATCCCTTCTTCACGCCGTTCGAGGTGCTGGAAAACCAGGGCGGGTTCTACGGCATCCCGAAATCGCGCCGCCGCAGCATGGAACTGCTCGAGGCGGTGCGGCTCGCAGACAAGCGCAACGCCTATGCCCGCACCCTGTCGGGCGGCATGAAAAGGCGGCTGCTGGTGGCCAAGGCGATGGTCCATTCCCCGCCGATCCTCGTGCTCGACGAACCGACCGCCGGGGTCGATGTCGAACTCAGGCGGCAATTGTGGGAGCTCGTCACCGATCTCAACCGCGCAGGCGTGACGGTGGTGCTCACCACGCATTATCTCGAGGAAGCCGAGGAATTGTGCGACCGCATCGCGATCATAAATCACGGCCAGCTGATCGCCAACAAGCCGACCCGCGAACTCGTCGAGATGGCGCGCGAAAAGGTCGTTGCGGTGACCGTGGCGAGCGAGCTGTCGAAGGCCCCCTCGCACGAGGCCTTCGTCCGCGCGGACCTTACCGGTGCGCACTCGGTCGAGATCACCTATGACAAGGACCGCCAGAGCGCGGGCCAGGTTCTCGCCATTTTGCAGGAGCAGGGCCTGACGATCGAGGACGTGACCACGCGCGAGGCCGACCTGGAGGACGTTTTCGTGCAGCTCACCGGGACGGGGGCCTGAGGAAAGGGCTCGCAGGCGGGCAGCGCCCTGCTTCTCCCGGGCAGGCTCAGCGCACCGGCACGCTGTCCGGATCGGCGCGCCACTGTCGGCGGGACTTGCGCCGGATCGGCCTGTCGCAATGGCGGCATGTCCCGACATAGGCGGAACCGTCCCAGACGACCTTGCGGCGCAGCGGGCGGTGGCGGCCCAACAGGCAGAACAACAAGAAAGGGTGTGGCAATACACGCTCACGGCCAGAGGCAATGATGGTAAGCTATGCGATTCGTGTTGCGTTTTCGGTACGGCCCGGTCGCGACCTGCTTCGCGCTTTCGCTTGCTCCGCGCCGCTTTGCGCGCCAAAGCCGCAAGGATGAACACGGCCAAAGCAGGGGAAAACGCGGCGGGAGTGAGCGAACACGACATCCCGCCCCACGACGTGATCGTGATCGGATCGGGCGCGGCAGGCCTTACCGCCGCTCTCGAACTGGCGGAATCGAAGCGCGTGCTGGTTCTCGCCAAGGGATCGCTGACCGGCGGGTCGACCGCCTGGGCGCAGGGCGGGATCGCCGCCGTGCTGGATGCGGGTGACACGTTCGAGAACCACGTGCGCGACACGATGGTCGCGGGCGCGGGGCTGAACAATCGCGAGGCGGTGGAATTCGTGATCGAGCGCGCTCCCGGCAGCATCGACCGGCTGTGCGAACTCGGCGTGCCGTTCAACCGCGAGAAGATGGAGAGCGGCGATGCGCTTCACCTGACCCGCGAGGGCGGCCATTCGCACCGCCGGATCGTCCATGTCGACGACGCGACCGGCTGGGCGGTGCAGGACGCGCTGCTCACTGCGGCGCGGGCGAACGAAAACATCACCCTGCTGCCCGGGCGCACCGCGATCGACCTCATCACCGACCGCCACCGCGAGCATTATTCCGGCGCGGGCCATGTCTGGGGCGTCTATGCGCTGAACGAGGAAACCGGGCGCGTGGAACGCCACGTCGCCCGCGCCACCGTGCTCGCGAGCGGCGGGGCGGGGCGCGTCTATCGCTTCTCCACCGCCCCGCGCGGCGCGACCGGCGACGGGATCGCGATGGCGTGGCGCGCCGGGGCGCGCGTCTCCAACATGGAGATGATGCAGTTCCACCCGACCTGTCTCTACAATCTCGACGTCAAGAACTTCCTCATCACCGAGGCCGTGCGCGGCGAGGGCGGGCGGCTTACGAATCCGCGCACCGGCAAGCGGTTCATGGCCTATTACGATGCCGAGCGGATGGAACTCGCCCCGCGCGACGTGGTCGCGCGCGCGATCGATGCCGAGATCAAGCGCTTCGGACTCGATTACGTGCATCTCGACATCAGCCACGAAAGCCCCGAATTCGTGAAGGGGCACTTCCCGACGATCCACGAAAAGCTCATCGGCCTCGGCATCGACATGACGAGTGAGCCGATCCCCGTCGTCCCCGCGCAGCACTACACCTGCGGAGGAGTGGTAGTGGATCTTTCCGCCCGCACCGACCTTCCCGGCCTGTGGGCGGCGGGCGAATGCACCGAAAGCGGGCTGCACGGCGCGAACCGGCTGGCATCGAACAGCCTGCTCGAATGTTTCGTCTTCGGCGAGGCGGCGGCCTTCGACATCCTCGCCCGCTGGGACGAACTGGGCGAACCCCCTTCGATCCTGCCGTGGGACGAAAGCCGCGTGACCGATTCGGACGAAGAGGTCGTCATCAAGCAGAACTGGACCGAGATCCGCCGCTTCATGTGGAACTATGTCGGCATCGTGCGCACGACCAAGCGACTCGAACGCGCCGCGCACCGGATCGAACTCTTGAAGCGCGAGGTTGAGGATTATTACGGAAGCTTCCGCGTGACGACCGACCTGATCGAACTGCGCAACCTGCTGCAGGCGGCGGAACTGATCGTGAAGAGCGCGCTGCACCGCAAGGAGAGCCGGGGGCTGCACTACACGCTCGATTACCCGGAGACGGAGGCGGAGCCGCGCGATACGGTGCTGGTGCCGTGAGCGACCCGATCATCCATACGCCATATGACCTCGGCATCGGCATTGACCTTGGCGTCCAGCACGAAGCCGATACGCGGGGTGAGTGTTTTGCCCAGTGGGCCGGGACAAGCGCTGTCCTGATTTGGGAACTTTGGGGTGCGCCCAAACCCTTGATCGCGATTCGTTTCGACGAGGTGCTTACTTTAAGGGTGCTCGACGAGACATGGCTGAGCACGGAAACTTCGTCGTCGCGCTGGCGCGGCATCGACGGCTCCTTCGCCCGCACCGTCGAAGGGGCCGAATACCCGACCGATAAAGCACTGATGAACGAAATCGCCGGTCCGGTAACCCATTACCAGTTTGTCTCGATGAACGATTGCGTCGACGTTCTGGCGCGCGACAAGCCGACAGCGAAGCTGATGGATTGGAACGAATTGGCGGAACATCGCTTGGAGGTTTCGGAGCATTCTTGGCCGAGCAATTAGACTTGCAGCCATCTGCCTGCTTTCAATCAGGAGGGCGATCATGCGAAGGCGAACGTTTTTTGGGGCTTTGATGCTCACCTTCGCGTTGGCCGCCCCCCTCGCCGCGCAGGACCCCGCACCCCAATCCGAAAACGCCATCCTCGTCACCGCGCAGCGTTCGGGCGCGCCGATGTGGACGATCGACACCGATAGCGGCGCGATCATCCTTGTCGGCGAAATCCGCGAAGTGCCCGAGGCGACGCCGTGGCGGCCCGACCGGCTGGAGGAGGCGGTGGCCGAATCGCAAGCCGTCATCCTGCGCTCGCGGCCCAAGTTTTCGCCCGGCGATTTCTTCCGCGTGATGTTCCGCTCCGGGCGCTTTCTCAAACTGCCGGACAAGACCGTCGCCGCCGATTATCTCGACGAGGCCCAGCGCGCCCGCCTCGCCGCACTCGAGGCAAAATACGACAAGGATTACGACCGCTCCTCCTTCCTCATCACCGCTTTCAACCTGCTCGCCCGCCAGCTCGATTTCGACGACGACACGCTCGACGATGCGACAGAGGTGGTCGAGGAAGCCGCCGAGGATGCCGACGTCGCGATCATCCGCCCGCCGCGCTTTCGCGGGGAGGACCTGCTCGACAGCCTGTCCGAAGCCGATCCGCGCACGCAAGTTCCCTGTCTCGAAGCCGCGATGACCGCCGCCGAGGCGGGGCCGGAGATCATCGCAGCGCGCGGCAATGCCTGGCGGCGCTTCGACATTCCCGCCACGATGGAAAACCCGCTCGAGATCGCGCTGGGTTCCTGCTGGCCGTGGGCGGACCCCGAGCTGGGCGAGGAAATCCGCGGCATCTGGGTGGACGCGATCACGCAGGCGATGGGTGCGGACGGCGTCATCGTAGCGGTCGTCCCGCTGCGCGTGCTGGCCGAGCCGGACGGCGTGCTCGACATGCTCGAAGGCGAAGGCGCGATTATCCTGGGCCCAGACTGGCGCGGCGCGCCCGCCGGCGGCGTGGCGGACTTGAACTCGCCCGCGCCGTAGGCTTGTGTGCCACTCCCCCACCTGCCCGTCACAAGGAGAGCCCATGCCGACAATCACCACGCCCAACACCGGAATCGAGCTGTTCTACGAGGACCACGGCGACCGCGCGCACCCGCCGGTGCTTCTCATCATGGGCCTCGGCGCGCAGCTGACCTTGTGGCCGGACGAATTCGTCGAGGCGCTGGTGACTCGGGGCTTTCGCGTGATCCGTTTCGACAACCGCGACATCGGCCTCAGCCAGAAAATGGCCGGCGAGCGGCCGCCGAAGATCATGTGGCAGGTGCTGTGGAAGAAGCTCGGCTTCCCCCCGCGCGTGCCCTACACGCTGGATGATATGGCCGACGATGCGGCGGGGCTGATGGACGCGCTCGGCATCGACGCGGCGCATGTCGTGGGCGCGTCGATGGGCGGGATGATCGCGCAGCTGATGGCGGTGAACGATGCCGACAGGCTGCTCACGCTCACTTCGATCTTCTCGACCACCGGCAATCCGAAACTGCCCAAGGCGGAGAAAGAGGCGATGGAAGCGCTCACCGCGCCGCTCCCCTCGCTCGACGAGGAAGCGGTCGTCGCCCACGGGATGCGGGTGCAGCGCGCGATCGGCAGCCCGGCCTACCGCCCGAGCGAGGAAAAGGCGCGCGAAAAGGTGCTCAGATCGGTCCGCCGCAGTGTCTATCCCGACGGCCTGCCGCGCCAGCTCGCCGCGATCATCGACGATGGCGACCGGCGCGAGCGGCTGGCGCGGATCACCGTGCCGACTCTGGTCATGCACGGAGAGGACGATCCGCTGGTCAAGGTCGAGGCGGGCGAGGACACCGCGATGGCTATACCCGGTGCGCGGCTGGTGACGATCCCCGGCTGGGGCCACGACCTGCCGGTGGAACTGGCGGACCGCCTCGCCGACGAGATCGCCGCCCACGCCCGCGCCGAAATGCAGGCGGCCTGAGCGGGCGGGGCCACCCCTGCCGGCGCGGGTTTCGCCGGATAAGTCGGCCCGCGTGCTTGCCGGGAGAGCGGCCATCGGGAATCGTTGCGCCATGGCGATTCTTTCCGACAAGTGGATCCGCGCGGCTGCGCAGGAAAACGGCATGATCGAACCCTTCGTCGAGGCGCAGCGGCGCGACGGGGTGATCTCCTACGGCCTGTCCTCCTATGGCTACGACGCGCGGGTCGCGCCCGAATTCAAGATCTTCACCAATGTCGATTCGGCGATCGTCGATCCCAAGCATTTCGATGCCAATTCCTTCGTCGACCGCGAAACCGATGTCTGCGTTATCCCGCCCAATTCCTTCGCGCTGGCGCGCACGGTCGAATATTTCCGCGTGCCCGAGGACGTGCTGGTCATCTGCCTGGGAAAAAGCACCTATGCGCGCTGCGGCATCATCGTGAACGTCACCCCGCTCGAGCCGGGCTGGGAGGGGCACGTCACGCTCGAATTCTCGAACACCACGCCGCTGCCCGCGCGCGTCTATGCCAATGAAGGCGCGTGCCAGTTCCTGTTCCTGAAAGGCAATGAGCGTCCAGAAGTCACCTATGCCGACCGGGCGGGAAAGTATATGGGCCAGCGCGGAGTAACGCTGCCGCGGTTATAGACGATATGCGCTTGATCCGGCCGTGTCATGGCCAAGCCGATCGTCCCCATGCCATCGCTCGCGCCCTGTGCTTGAGTGTTTATTATGCTTGTGCTAACTCTTGTCTGCTAGATGTTCGGGAGGACGATCCCGGGAAAAGGAGCCGGCAGTGAAAAAGATTTCGATTGCAGCCATTATCGCATCGCTCGTCGCCGCCCCCGTGGCCGCGCAGGTCGAGCGTTCGGTCGCGCCGGTGGACGGCGAAAGCGAACTCGCCGGCGCGCCCGGGCTTACGGTGCTTTTGGGCAGCGTGGCTGCCGCCATCGGCATCATCCTCCTCATCGACGATGACGATGACCCCGTCAGCCCCTGAGGGCTGGCTTCCGCCACGATGATTCCAGAAAGACCGGGCCATGCGGCCCGGTTTTTCTTGTCCGGTCGCTCCTAATCGGAGCGTGGATGGCCGGATCATCACGGCCCTGCTCGGCGGCCTCGCCGCCGCCGGTTCGCAGGAGCGTGTTGGCTGCACCGAAGAAGGCGCTTTCATAACCAAGCTTCATTGCGCGCGCTTACAAGACGGCCGGCTGCTCCATTCGACGGAACGGTGAGGGCAATTTCCTCGGCACGATGAAACGCCAGTGCGACGCCCCCGCCTGCCGGCGGCCGCATTCGCGGGCCGCACTTCCCCCCCGTTTGGCCCGGCCGGATTCCAGGGCTCGTGTCCAGTGTATCGCGCGTGCCGGATCGGCCGCTGTTCCAGCCCCTTCCAGTGCCCCTTTGACAGCCGCCGCGCGCGCGCTCATGGCGGGGCGAAAGGAGACAGAGCATGGCCAACCCCGAATTCGACATCATCGTCTATGGCGCGACCGGCTATACCGGACGCCTTGTCGCCGAATATCTGAGCAATCATCATGGTGCGCGCGAGGACGGGCCGAACTGGGCGATGGCCGGGCGCAGCCAGTCGAAGCTCGAGGCGGTGCGCGACGAAATCGGCGCGAGCGCCGACACGCCGCTGGTGGTGGCCGATGCCGACGATCCCGCCTCGCTGAAAGCCATGTGCGAGCGCACGAAGGTCGTGCTGACCACGGTCGGGCCCTACCAGCTTTACGGCGACAACCTGCTCGAAGCCTGCGTCGAGACGGGGACCGATTATGCCGACCTGTGCGGCGAGCCCGCGTGGATGGCCGAGAAGATCGAGGAGCACCACGAAAAGGCGCGCGAGACCGGTGCGCGCATCTGCTTTTCGAGCGGGTTCGATTCGATCCCCTTCGACCTCGGCGTGATGATGGCGCAGGAGGCGGCGAAAGCGCGCTTCGGTGCGCCCGCCCCGCGCATACGCGGCCGTGTCCGGGCGATGGAGGGCACGTTCTCGGGCGGGACCGCGGCCAGCCTGGGCGCGACCATGCAGGCGGCCATGAGGAAGCCCGCGATCCTCGGTGTCCTGCGCGATCCCTTTGCGCTCACCCCCGGATTCGCGGGCCCGGACCAGCCTTCGGGCATGGTCCCGAAACACGAGGACGATCTCGGCAAGTGGGCCGCGCCCTTCGTCATGGCACCGATCAACACCAAGAACGTCCACCGCACCAATTTCCTGCTCGGCCACCCCTATGGCGAGGACTTCACCTATGACGAGATGGTCCTCACCAGTCCGGGCGATGCGGGAAGGAAAATGGCCGAGGCCGCGCAGGAGATGATGAAGAATCCTTTCGGTTCCAAACCGCCCAAGCCGGGCGAAGGGCCGACGAAGGAAGAGCGCGAGAACGGCTATTACGACGTGCTGTTCGTGGCCGAGATGCCGGGCGGCGAGACGCTGCATTACGCGGTGAAGGGCAAGTACGATCCGGGCTATGGCTCGACCAGCCGCATGCTGGCCGAAACGGGCATGGCGCTGCTCGATTGCAAGGCCGAAGGCGGGATCGGGACGCCGGGCTCCTTCCTTGGAAAGGCGCTGGTGGACCGCCTGCAGGACCACGCCGAAATCAGCTTCGCCGCAGAGGTCGCCGCAGAGGATTGACCCCACGCGCGGGAACGCGCCCGCGGGGTCGCGGATTGGGTGCGATGGAGGGAACGAACGCAACCGGTGCATCGCCGCCGGACGACGGAGACACGCCCATTTCCCTTCCCCCTATCCAGGCCATGCTGATGATCTTCAGTGCCACGTCGATCCTGTCCTCGGCATGGCTGGTGCTCCATGCGCGCGATGTCGTGCTGGTGCTGCGGCAGGTCCTGCCGATGGACCCCGGACAGGGCAAACGGCTCGCCAGCATCCGGCAGGTCTGCGCGATGATGACGCTGTTCGGCTTCTCGGTCAGCGCCGAAGTCCTGATCGTGCTGCGCGTTTCGCTCTCCGGCTGATCGCCCGCCCGACCGGCCCCCGCGACCGATCTTTCGGAACCTGCCGGGCGCAATGCCCATTGGTTTCACGAATATCGAGAAACGGAGGCGAACATGCCGCTCATTTACCAGCAGGCCGGAATCTTCCTCATCGGGGTCATCACCCTCGCCAGCGGGGCGTGGCTGCTGGTCCATGCCCGCGATGTCGCGCGGCTGTTCCGGAGCGAACCCGACATCGCTGTCGGCCCCGGCAGGAAACAGGCGAGCAAGGCCACGACCTGGTCCATGTTCGCCGTGTTCAATGCGGGCTGGATCATCGCCCTCGTCTTCTGGTCGCTGACGATCTAGGTCGCCGGCGATACCGTGCGGATCAGCCCGTGCGGATCAGAACGACAGCCGCACGCTCATCCTCAGGTTCCGCCCTGGCAGGGGGATGAAATCCTTGGTGAAGCTCGAATGGCGGCGGCCTTCGACATCGAACAGGTTTTCCCCCGCGAGCTGAAAGACCACGTTCGGATTGTTTTCGAGCGGACGCATCGAGAGATAGAGGTTCACGAAGGCGAAATCGTCGGTCGCCGTCTCGAATTCGGCGATCTCGTCCTGTTCGCCGAACCACTGCACCTCGCCGCGCACGTCGAAGCGGTCGAACTGCGCCTCGAGCGCGCCGAGCAGGCTGACCGGGGGGATGCGCGGCAGGTTGCCGTCGCCCTGCAGGTCGGCCGAGACATAGGAGGCGCGCAGGTCCGTGATGAGGGTGAAGTCCTCGTTCTCGACCACGGGCAATGCGAGATCCGCCTCGAAGCCGAAAAAGTCGGCATCTTCCTGCAGGTAGACGAAGACCGGAAGGTCGTCCTCTTCATCCCCGGTGGGCGAGAGGAAGATGAAATCGTCGAAGCTCTGGTAATAGACCGAGGCACCGAAGGAGATGTCGCCGATATCCCCGCGCAGGAAGGTTTCCAGTCCCCACGCGCTTTCGACATCGAGGTCGACATTGCCGATCTCGAACGCCTGCGTTGCGATGTGCGGGCCGTTGGCGAACAGTTCCTCGCCCGCCGGGGCGCGTTCGGAGCGCGAACCGGTGAGGCCGAAGCGCACGCCGCCATCGGTCACGACCACGGCCGACAGCGCACCGGAGAAAAGATCGAAATCGCGCTCCACGCCGAGCGGTTCGGATTCGACATCGACGCTTTCATACCGGCCCGCCGCTTCGAGCTGGATCCCGCCGAGGTCGAATTCCTGCACGGTGAACAGCGCGAACTGGGTGGTGTCGTTGGGCTGCACGAAGGCTTCCGCGCCGATCGCCTGGAAATCGCGCGAGGTGAACTGTGCGCCGATCACGCCGCCGCGGCTCTGGATGAGCTCGGCGCGGGCCTCGATCGTTTCGGTGTCGAAGACCGTGCCGACTTCCATGCCTTCGAATTCGGTGTGGGTGTAATCGGAATAGCCGCCGCGCAGCTTCAGCCGCGAAAAGAAGCCCTCGCCCAGCGCGATATCGCCGCGCAGGTCGACGCGCAGCTGTTCGAGGCCGATGCGCACGTCCTCGTCGCCATGATCGTGGCCTTCCCCGTCGTGATCGTCGTGATCGTCATGGTCGTCATGGTCGTCGTGCTCGTCATGGTCGCCATGGCCGTGTTCTTCCTCGCCATGGGCGTGTTCGGTGCCGGGGCGCTTGATCACGCCGTAATCGGTGTCGAAATAGCCGACCGAGGCACCGAAGCTGCTTTCTCCGAAAATGAACCCCACGCCGCCATTGACGGTCCAGGTCTGCAGGTCGCTGTTGGGCACGAAGGCGCGCTGGTCGGTCGCCTCGCGCAGTTCCTCGGCTTCCTCGAACTCCCCTTCGGCCTCTTCCTCGGCGGCTTCGGCGAGAAGTTCGCTGCGCAGCCCCTCGGTCAGCTGGAAGCCGGGGATCTCGAGATCGTTGGTGTCGCGGAACGACCCGTCGAGATGGACCACGATGTTCTCGCTCAGGGCCGCATCGAGCGAGGCGCCGCCGCTGCGCAGGTTGCTCACCGTGTCGGCGGCGAACAGCGCGTCGAGATGGACCGGCTCATCCGGCACCTCGATCGGGATGCGGCGGTCGATCACGTTGACGACGCCGCCGATCGCCTGGCTGCCGAACAGCAGCGCGCCGGGGCCGCGCAGGACCTCGACCCGGGTGACGGTGAGCGGGTCGATCGTGGTCGCGTGGTCGGCCGAGGTGTTGGCGGTGTCGGCCGTGCCCAGCCCGTCGATCAGCACGCGCACGCGCTCCCCGTCGAGACCGCGCAGGATCGGGCGCGAGGCGCCGGGCGCGAAGCTGGTCGCGGTCACGCCGGGCACCTTGACCAGCACTTCGCCGAGCTGGCTGGAGAGATTGCGCTGGAGTTTTTCGAGTTCGAGAATGTCCTGCCCGGCGATGAAGTCGAGCTCGTCGAGGCCTTCGGCGGTGACGAGGATGTCGCCGCGATCGTGGACGTGCTCGCCATCGTCCTGCTTGCGTTCGGCGGGCGTCTCGTCCTGGTTGCCCCCGGCATCCTGGCCGAAGGCGGGAGCGGCGGAGAGCGCGAAGGAAAGGGCCGTGGCGACGGCGATACGGGACGTGAGCGATTTCATGGGACGATGATCCTCGGATCGTTCGGGGGTATGTGATAATATATCACGCCCATTACAGACCGTATTCGGCAAATCAAGCCCCCGGCCGAGATGCGACGCTCCCGCCCATGAAATCGGGCCTTTCGTCCCTGCCCTGCGGCAAACAGGACACACAAGGCCCATTGCCACTGACCGGCACGCTTGCCGACCGAGGCACGGGGGATGGATCCGGGAAACGGGAAATGGAGCGGGCGAAGAGATTCGAACTCTCGACCCCAACCTTGGCAAGGTTGTGCTCTACCCCTGAGCTACGCCCGCTCACTGGCGCCGTGGCGAAGAGGGGCGCGATGCGCCCGGGTGTCCGCCGGGGAGGCGAGGCGGTTAGCAGCGCCGCGAAAGGGGGGCAAGCCCAAAAATCGCGCTTTTATCGCTTGATCCCGCGCAGCCCGGGCTCCACCGCAAATGTGCGCTTCACAAAACCCCAAAACCTCCCACATTGTGCCATATTGACCGGACAGCCGCAGACGGCACCAGCCCAACGAGAGGAGCATTCCCTTGGCCAGCATGGGTCTCAATATCGAAGAACAGAAAGCGGTCGACCGCTTCCGCAAGACCGTTGTCGAACCCTCCCAGACAAAGCTCGTCATCCTCGATTTCTGGGCCGAATGGTGCGGCCCGTGCAAGGCGCTCGCGCCGATGCTCGAGAAAGTGGCCGCCGAATATGCCGACAAGGGCGTGGTGCTCGCCAAGATCAATGTCGACGAGGAGCAGTTCATCGCGGGCCAGTTCCAGGTCCGCTCGATCCCGACCGTCTATGCCATGTTCCAGGGCCAGCCGGTCGCCGACCTCACCAGCGCGCGCAGCGAATCGCAATTGAAGCAGGTTCTCGACCAGCTGCTCCAACAATTGCCGGTGCAGGAAGGCGCCGATGGCGCGGGTGGCCAGCAGCAGGGCCCCTCGCCCGAGGAAATCGCGCAATTCGTGGCCATGGGCGAAGAGGCCCTGACCGGCGGCGATGCGCAGCGTGCGGCGGGCATTTTCGGACAGGTCACCGAATTCGCGCCCGACAATGGGCAGGCGGCTTCCGGCCTCGTGCGGGCACTGGTGCAGCTGGACCAGGTCGAGGAGGCGCGGCAGGTCTTCGAGGCGATGTCGAACGATCCGCGCCTTGCCGCCGACCCGGCGATGGGCGCGGCCAAGGCCGCGCTCGACCTTGCCGGGACGCGGGTGGACGAAGGCGAACTGGCCGAGCTCAAGGCCAGGGCCGAGGCGAGCCCCGACCACATGGACGCGCAGCTCGCCTATGCCGAGGCCGCCTTCGCCGCCGGGCGCCGCGACGAGGCCGCGGACACGCTGCTTTGCATGGTCGAAAAGGACCGCGAATGGAACGATGGCGCGGCGCGCGCGCAACTGCTCAAGATGTTCGAGGCGATCGGGCTGGAGGATCCGTGGGTCGTCGCCACCCGCCGCCGCCTGTCCAAGATCCTGTTCGGGTAAGGCCCGGAAAGCGCACAGATTCATGACCATCCGCCTTTCGATCTTTCCCCTTCCGGGCGCCGTGCTCTTCCCCGGGCTGCAATTGCCGCTCCACATCTTCGAGCCGCGCTACCGTGCGCTGGTCGGCGATGCGCTGGTGCGCGACCGGCGGATCGCGATGATCCAGCCGCAGCGGCCGATCGATGGCGCGCCGCTTTACACGGTTGGCTGCGTCGGGCGGATCGGCGAGATCGAGGCGATGGACGACGGGCGCTACAACCTCATCCTCGAAGGCGAATCGCGTTTCCGCCTGGTCCGCGAGCTCGACGTGACCTCCGCCTTCCGCCAGGTCGAGGGCGAGCTGATCGAGGACAACGAGGACGAAACCCTGACCCACGCCCAGCGCGGCGGGTTCGAACGCGAAGCGCGCGAATTCGCCAACAGCCAAGGCTACAGCGTCGACTGGGATTCGGTCGAGCGGCTGGACGACCAGTCGCTCATCAACGGCGTCTCCCAGATCGCCCCCTTCGACCCGGCTTCGAAACAGGCTTTGCTGGAGGCGGAGAACCTTTCGGCGCGGTGCGAATTGCTCGTCCAGCTGATGCAGTTCTACGGCCGGCGCGACGGGGGCGAGGAGATCATGACGCTGCAATAGGCGCACAGGTCGACGTCCGCTTTGCCTGCGCCCGCCGCCTGCCTGCCGTGCTCAGAAACCCTTCTGCCAGCCGATCGTGGCGAACCACTGCGCCGCCATCTGCGGGCCGTTGAGGTCCTGCACCGCCGGCACGCCGATTTCGATGCCGAGCCGGTGTCCGGCAAGGGCGCCCTGGGTCGCCACGAGATTGACCCCGCCGATCAGGTCGAGGCGCTCGCCGCCCTGCAGGTCTGGGTCGGCGGTCTGCACGGGGCCGACGATGTTCGGATCGATCCCGTCGATCCGGCCCGTGGTCCGCCCGCGCACGCGGCCCGACAGGCTGATCCACTGTGCCGGGCGGTAGCTGACCCACGCCGTGCCCTCGTAGACATCGCCGAAGGCATAGCCGGCCTTGTTGTCGCCGAGCCTGATTTCCGCCCGCGCCTGCGCGCCGAAGCCCATCCGGCCGCGGCGGCCCTTGTAGGTCAGCGCCGGTTCGAGGTCCCATGTCCCCGTGCCCGTCTGCATCATGTAGGGCGCGCGCAGGGTCGGGCGCGTGCCCATCGGGGTCAGGGCCGCGACGGTTTCGTCGATCGAGCCGGTCGGCACGCTGATCCCGGCCCTGAGCGTGATCTCGTCCGGGCTTTCGTCCTGCGCATCGGGCAGGCCGAGCAGCGGGAAGAGCGCGGCGAGCATCGTATCGCCCAATGCCTTGGGATTGGTGGTGAAAGTGCCGAGCCGGTCCGTCCCCATGCCGCCCTGGTAGGTGATGTGCTCCATCTCGCGTTCGATATAGTTGCCCATCACCATCAGCGTTACCGCATCGGACGGGGCATACATCATGCCGAGCATGTACATGTCGGTGCGCATTTCGGTCGGCACGATGCGCAGCGTGGGCGGCTGCATCGGCTGGCCGGCAAAGCGGTTGGGGATGGTGGTGACGATCGTGTCGGGCGTGACGCTGTCGGTCCCGATCCGGTTGCCTTCCATCTCCATATGCACGACGCGGAAGGAGACCATGACCATGCCCTTTTTCTTGGCGTGGTCGGCCATCACGCCGATCGGGGCATGGCTGTCGGCCCGGGGCATCTGAGCGCCCGCAGGCGCGGCGAGAGCGAAGGCCATGGCTGCGCTTGCAAGGATATGTGGGTGGTTCATCCGGAAAAATCCCTTTCGCATTGCCGATGCCCCGATACGGAGCCTTCGGCAATGGGGACCAACCGCTCAGAGGGCGCGCGTCATGCGGTGGGCCGGCGCAACAAGGACGCAACAAGATTGCACGCCAGCTTGTGAAAGATTCACGCGTTGATTCACATGATTCAATCACCAAATTTTTCTTCACAGTTTCATTTTGCCCCTTGCGCGATGCGTGACCCTAGCTTGGTCCACGCGTCGCGCGTGTCCTTTGGGGGTCCCGGGCGCCTGCGAACCCGAGCTAAGGGTTAATCGCCCGTTGACGGGAGTCCCCGGCCGATTCATCATCTAGTGGTTAGGTTCGAGACGGACCCCCCAGCCATGGTGAATCCCCCGGCCGACCCCCAAAGGGTGGGCATGGCTTCGGATTCCCCGGCGAAGGTCCGGCGAAGGACCGGCGAGGGGGCGCGCCAGCCGTTCCCGGTGACAGGCCTGTGGGCTTGCCGGGGACAGGATGTGGGCAAGCCTGTCGATGGATCGATATGGAACAGAATTGGAACATGGCCCCTTGCGGTCATGGGGCGATTCGGGGGACAAGTGGGTGTGACGATGGAATTCAAGACGAGCGACAGCGTGCCGACCGAAAGCGTGGGCGAGAATATGGGCGAAAACATGACCGTAACGACCGACGACGCCGCAACCGCCGACCCGACAGGAAAGGCCGTGAACATGACAAGACAGGACGCAGGCAGCGAGGAACTGATCGCCGAGAAGGCGGGCGAGGCCATGGCGGGCGCCATGAAGGAAGCGGCAAAGGTCGCGGCCCGGTCCTCGGCGAAACCCGACAGCAAGACCGTCAATCCGCGCCGGTTCGCGATCAAGATCGATCCCGCGCGCGATGCGAACCTGACCGAATTCGGCAAGGAAACGCTGACCGACCGCTATCTCCTGCCCGGTGAAAGCTACCAGGATCTGTTCGCGCGGGTCGCCGATGCCTATGCCGATGACGAGGCCCACGCCCAGCGGCTCTACGACTACATCTCGAACCTGTGGTTCATGCCCGCAACGCCGGTGCTCTCGAATGGCGGGACCAGCCGGGGCCTGCCGATCTCCTGCTATCTGAACAGCGTGTCCGACAGTCTCGACGGGATCGTCGGCACGTGGAACGAGAATGTCTGGCTCGCCTCGAAAGGCGGCGGCATCGGCACCTATTGGGGCAATGTGCGCGGCATCGGCGAACCGGTCGGCCTCAACGGCAAGACCAGCGGCATCATCCCCTTCGTGCGGGTGATGGACAGCCTCACTCTTGCGATTTCGCAAGGCTCGCTGCGGCGCGGCTCGGCGGCGTGCTATCTCGACATCTCGCACCCCGAAATCGAGGAATTCCTCGAAATCCGCAAACCTAGCGGAGATTTCAACCGCAAGGCCTTGAACCTGCATCACGGCGTTCTCGTCACCGACGAATTCATGGAAGCGGTGCGCGCGGGCGATCGCTTCGACCTGAAAAGCCCCAAGACCGGCGAAGTGCGCGCCACCGTCGATGCGCGTTCGCTGTTCCAGAAACTGGTCGAAACCCGCCTCGCCACGGGTGAGCCCTACATCGTGTTCAACGACACGGTGAACCGCATGATGCCCAAGCATCACCGCGATCTGGGCCTCAAGGTTTCGACGTCGAACCTGTGCAGCGAAATTACCCTGCCGACCGGCATCGACCACCTCGGCAATGATCGCACCGCAGTGTGCTGCCTGTCCTCACTGAACCTTGAAAAGTGGGACGAGTGGAACACCGACAAGCGTTTCATCGAAGACGTGATGCGCTTCCTCGACAACGTGCTGCAGGATTATATCGACCGCGCGCCCGACGAGATGGCCCGCGCGAAATATTCCGCCGAGCGCGAACGCAGCGTCGGCCTCGGCGTGATGGGTTTTCACTCCTTCCTCCAGTCGAAGGGGCTGGGTTTCGAATCCGCGATGGCCAAGGCGCACAACCTCAAGATGTTCCAGCACATCCAGGCCAAGGCGTCCGAAGCCTCGATGCTGCTGGCCCAGGAACGCGGGCCGTGCCCCGATGCCGCCGAAATGGGCGCGATGGAGCGGTTTTCGTGCAAGATGGCGATCGCGCCGACCGCGTCTATCTCGATCATCTGCGGCGGGACGAGCGCCTGCATCGAGCCGATCCCGGCGAATATCTACACCCACAAGACGCTGTCGGGCTCCTTCATCGTCAAGAACCCCTACCTGGAAAAGCTGCTCGACAAGAAGGCCAAGAATTCGACCAATGTGTGGAATTCGATCCTCGAGCGCGGCGGCTCGGTCGCGCATCTCGATTTCCTCACCGCAGAGGAAAAGGCGACCTTCAAGACCAGCTTCGAGATCGACCAGCGCTGGCTGCTCGAATTCGCGGCCGACCGCTCGCCCTATGTCGACCAGGCGCAGTCGCTCAACCTGTTCATCCCCGCCGATGTCGACAAGTGGGACCTGATGATGCTGCATTTCCAGGCGTGGGAGAAGGGCATCAAGTCGCTCTATTACCTGCGCTCGAAGTCGGTGCAGCGCGCGGGTTTCGCCGGCGGGGTCGAAGCCGACAACACGCCCGAGGCGACCAAGTTCGAACTGGCGGCAGGAGGCGAACAGACCGATTACGAGGAATGTTTAAGCTGCCAGTAGGGCACCTGTCATGGGACGATATGGCGGGGATCACAGCGAGCCGATCGATCCATGGCTGGCTGTGGTCCTCGTGTCCTATGCGGTTGCCTATTTCCTCCTGAGGTTCTCGGTCGAATGGCCGGAGACTTGCGATATTCTCACCGGCCTTGGGAGGGCGTTCACAGGACTGATTACCCAGTATGCCTGCACCGAACTGATCGAGGGCGGGCTGGCCGAGAAAATGCTGTTCGTCCTGCTGTGGAGCGTTCCGGTCGGCCTTGCCTGTCTGGGCATAGGCTATCGGCTGAAAAAGGCGCGGGGCGAGCCGGGCGCAGACGGCGGCGAATAAGAACAGCCCCCTAGGCCCGGGCAAACCCCTCTTTACCCGCGCGGACTTAGGTCCCGCGCCATGAACAACCGCCGATCCCAGCGCGTGCCGACAAACGCCACCGGCTCCTGCCGTACGGCGCGCGGGATGCAGTGGGACATCGATCTGCACGACCTGTCCTGCGGCGGCTGCCGGGTCGACGATCCGCGCGGCGGCATGGGGCTGGGCCAGCATGTCCGCCTGTTCATTGCCGGGACGGGCCCGCATGTCGCCGAAGTCGCATGGCGCCAGGGCAGCCGCGTCGGGCTCGAATTCCAGACCCCGCTGCCCCAACGGGTTTTCGCCCTTCTCGCCGAGGAACGCTGGGACGAGGCCGGGCGGGCCTTCGCCGATCCGCGCCAGCGCGGCCACGGGCTGCGTCCCTGCCTGTAAGGACACCAGCCGCACAGGCGCGCTGGGGCCGAAAACAGCGCAATCGCCGATGCGCCGCGCGCACTCGCCAAGCCTGCACGGCTGTGACATACTTGTGATGCCGCAATACTTTGGCGGCGCGAAAAAGGGGTAGGAAGTCATGGGTCTGCCGTTCTGGGCGGGTGTTTTCGGTGCTGTCGTCTCGATCGTTTTTCTCATCCGTGCATGGCTCGAACTGCGCAAGAACCGCGAGGGTCACCTGCGCAATGCGGCGATGATCCATGTCGGCATGGGCTCGCTGTTCCTGCCCGCGTGCCTGTTCATCATGTTCGCGGCGCTGAATTGACCATGGCCACGCCCCGCCTGTTGGCCGCTCTCGCGCTGGCCCTGCTCGTCTCGGCCTGCGCGCGCCAGGTCGATGCGGGCGTGAGCGAGGCCGCGGGCACGCCCGGCTTCTGGTGGGGGCTGTGGCACGGTTTCGTCTTTCCCTTCGCATGGATCGGCTCGCTCTTTTCCGAGGAGATCGCGATCTATGCCGTGCCCAATTCGGGCGGCTGGTACGATTTCGGGTTTTTCCTGGGCATCACCGTGCTCGGCGGGGGAAGCGTATTCGGATCGCGCAGCCGCCGCGACTGAACGCCGCGCACGAAAACGCCGCAACCGGCAGGCCCGGATGCGGCGTTTTCCGTTTCAGGTCCGGCGAGCCTTACTGGCCCGAAAGCGAGCGCGCGGCATCGGTGCGCACGCGCGTCGCGGGATCGTCGCCCGTATCGCCGAGAGCGACCTGGTCGATCGCCCCGCCGACCGAACCGAAGCCCATTTCCGCGGCCGGGGCATGGCTCGCACCGTCCTCGCGGTCGGGCCGGGCTTCCTGCTTGTATTCGCTATGGGCGAGATCGCCCATCACGCTGTCGGGCGCGTTCTCATGGCGATAGCCGGGTTCGGCCGGCCCGCTGCGCTCGGGCTCCATCGGATGGGTCGAAGGCGTCAGCGTGATGTTGCGCGAATCGCCGTCGGGAAAGGGGCCGGTGATGGGCTCGGATTTCGCCATGGGTGTTTCTCCTGTCGATTGATCGGTCGTCGAATCAATCCGGCAGGGCAGGGCGGTGTTCCGAGAAAGTCCCTTGCGATGCGGCGCATCGGGCGTGAGTGTGGCGCAAGCGAAGGGACGGACGAAGGCCCGCCCGCAGCGCCGATCCGCTCGCCGCCTGCCGCGCCCTGCGATGGCCGGAGCGCGGCAGGCGACGGACACCGTGCTTTTCCCCGGATTCGATTCGACTCACAAAATGCACGGTTTATCCCCGCCGAATCATCGCCGCTTGCCTTCGAATCCGTAGTTTGATTCCCTATATAGGACGTTCACTCAAACTCAGGGGATCACAAGATGTCGTTGCTCGAAGCCCGCAAGACCTACAAGCCGTTCGAATATCCGTGGGCCTACGACTTCTGGAAACGCCAGCAGCAGATCCACTGGATGCCCGAGGAAGTGCCGCTGGGCGAAGATTGCCGCGACTGGGCGCAGAAGATCACCGAGCATGAGCGCAACCTGCTCACCCAGATCTTCCGCTTCTTCACCCAGGCCGATGTCGAGGTGCAGGATTGCTACCACGACAATTACGGCCGCGTGTTCAAGCCGACCGAGGTCAAGATGATGCTCACTGCCTTCTCCAACATGGAGACGGTGCACATCGCCGCCTATTCGCACCTGCTCGACACGATCGGGATGCCCGAAAGCGAATACGCCGCCTTCCTCGAATACGAGGAGATGAAGGACAAGCACGATTACCTTCACCAGTTCGGCGTCGACACGGACGAGGATATCGCCCGCACGCTCGCCATGTTCGGCGGCTTCACCGAAGGGCTGCAGCTTTTCGCCAGCTTCGCCATGCTGATGAACTTCCCGCGCCACAACAAGATGAAGGGCATGGGCCAGATCGTCAGCTGGTCGGTGCGCGACGAATCGCTCCACTGCGAAGGCATCATCAAGCTGTTCCACGCCTTCTGCGAGGAACGCGGCTGCCTCACCAAGGCGGTGAAGGAGGACATCATCGACATCTGCCAGAAGACGGTGCGGCTGGAGGACGCCTTCATCGACCTCGCCTTCGAGATGGGCCCGGTCGACGGGATGAGCCCGAAGGAGATCAAGAAGTATATCCGCTACATCGCCGACTGGCGGCTGAACCAGCTCGGCCTGCCGCCGATCTACATGGTCGAGGATCACCCGCTGCCCTGGCTCGCGCCGCTGCTGAACGGGGTCGAGCACGCGAACTTCTTCGAAACCCGCGCGACCGAATATTCGAAGGGCGCGACCACCGGCAACTGGAACGACGTGTGGTCGAGCTTCGACAAGCGCCAGAAGGCGAAAGCCGCGAACGAGGTCGCCGAAGAGGGCGACGGCCCGGACATGTTCGGGGTCGAGGCTGCGGAGTAGAATTCGCCATTATGGCGGCATGCGCACTTGACCCGGCCTCCGCTTTGATTCAGATCTTGTTTTGTTCCAAAGCGGAGGTGCCAAAATGCTTGATCCTTTAGGAAGCCAAGAGCCGGCCGCGAGCTTGCTACGGACGGCAAATGGCAAGCAGTTCGGGACCATCCTTGCCGATCCACCGTGGCAGTTTCAGAATCGCACCGGAAAGGTCGCGCCCGAGCACAAGCGTCTCAATCGCTATGGGACCATGACGCTCGAAGATATTTGTGAGCTTCCCGTAGCCGAAGTCGCTGCCGATCCGGCGCATCTTTACCTTTGGGTTCCAAACGCGCTCTTGCCCGAAGGGATGCGCGTAATGGAGGCATGGGGCTTCCGCTACGTCTCGAATATCATCTGGGAAAAGGTCCGGAAGGACGGCGGACCTGATGGCCGAGGCGTCGGATTCTATTTCCGCAATGTCACCGAAATCCTATTATTCGGGGTTCGCGGCAAGAATGCTCGCACACTCGCGCCTGGGCGGAGACAAGTGAACATCATTCGAAGCCAGAAGCGCGAACACAGCCGGAAGCCTGACGAGCAATACCCGATCATTGAAGGTTGCAGTTGGGGTCCACGGATCGAGCTGTTCAGTCGCGGCGTCCGCAAGGGCTGGACGGTTTGGGGCAATCAGGCTGATACTGCCTATGAGCCTGACTGGAACACTTATTCCTACAATAGTCGGACGTCTGTTCCGGTGAAGTGATGTTCGAGATACTCAGGGGTCGCGGTTTCGAGATCCAATCGATCAACCACGCCGAAGCGATAATTGGCACAGACTTTCCAGAAGCTGTGGTCGAGATAGAAACTGCACTACTTCACCTTTCGCTCCCAATTTCAGAAATTGTGGGCAGCGGCGGCGGCGAAACTAAGATGACGCAAAGACTGCGCCGCGCACTGGCCGATACTAAGTGGCCGAAGCATAATTTTGAAATTAGAAAGACCGTCGATGGGATTGTGAAGGAGTCCATCACGCATGAGATTGATCACGTCAGAACATTCGATAATGGCACCTTCGCGTTGGAAATTGAGTGGAACAACAAGGATCCTTTTTTCGATCGCGACCTTGAGAATTTTAAGCGATTGCATGCCGAAGGGGTTATCTCTGTTGCCTCGATCATAACTCGCGGAAGCACTATGCAGAGCGAAATACTAGCCCGGATTGAGCAATTCGCGACTGATAATGGGATCAAGGATTTTTCTGACCTTGAGAGATTAGAAATTGATCCTACTCCGAAGCATCGGGCAGCGATTCGCAAGGCAGTCGAAAACGGAGCCTCTTTCGATAAAGCATGGGCGAAACGATTCACTTCGAGCAAATATGGGATGGCCACGACACACTGGTCGAAACTCATGGACCGTGTTTCTCGTGGCGTCGGCAATCCATGTCCACTTATTCTTATTGGAATGCCAGCATCGATAATTGATATGACCGCTTAAGGGAATGGGATGGGCGACCCCCCCCGCCCTCTCCCCTCAACACCACACCACCCGCGCCCCGCCCCATCGCTCGGCCAGCCCTTCGCGCACCGGAAGCTGCCCGAGGCTCTCGCCGCCGCGGGTCACGATGCGCAAGGCCGGCCATGGCTCTCGCGGCTTGCGGCTCCGGGGGCGGCCTCGAGCGAGAACGCGCCCGCGCCTAGCAATGCGCGGCAAGCCGCCGCATCGCCCGGGCGGGGCGATTTCCTACACGGCGCGCCTAGGCTAAACCCAGCGCGGTTCTTTGCAATCGTCGGTAGACCGGCGCGTGCCGCCGGAAGCTTGTGAAAAGGCCCTGCTTCCCCTGTCCGTCCGCTTGGCGTAGCCGCGCTCAAGTGCCTGTGATGAAACGGAAAAACGGCGGGGAGAAAAGGTGACAGGGTGTAACCTTTGTCACCTTTTCGCGCGCACCGCCGCCGCGTCCCGGTCCCGCTCCCGCCGGGGTCGCCGTATCGCGCAGACCCGTCGCGCGCGGCCCTTTGACCTGCGTCAAAGACGCGTTGCCCCGCCCGCCATAGCCTTCCCATCACCGCCAATGGGGAGAACCGGATATGTCCGCACACACACCGCATGAACTGCACGACGAATTCCCGCACGATGCCGAGGTACTGCACCGGCTCAAGCTCGGCGATGCGCATTTCAACAACCTCGCCGGGCGCTATCACGCGGTGAACCGGGCGATCCACCGGATCGAAAGCGAGATCGAACCGGCGAGCGACGATTACGCCGAACAGTTGAAGCGCCGCCGCCTCGCTTTGCTCGACGAGATCGCGCTGATGGTGGAGCGGGCGGAAGGCAAGATGGCCCATGCCTAGCCTGCTGCCCAAACCGCCCGGCGCGATGAGCGGGCTGGCCCGCCGCATCCGTCGCCACCGCCGCCGTCGCCGCACGGCCATGGCGCTGCTCGGCACGGCGATGCTGGCGCGGCGGGCGGTCAAGCGCGCGCGGGCGTAAGACCTGCCGACGCGCCGGGCGCGCCGCGAAAGAAACAGTCCAGCTCCCCGTCGCCTCGAGAAACGGGGGGTGTCCGCTCCGACCGATCCCACGGAAGCGGAGACCTGCGGGCGGCGCACGAGGCGATGCGCCGCCCCCTTCCGGCCCGGTGCGGCGAAATTCGCTTTCTCCCTGCCGCCTGCCTGCGTTATCCCTGCCCCGCACAATCAAGGAGGATCCGCCATGACCCTGTTCGCCCGTTCCGCCCGCCGCGTGCTTGCCGGCACCGCCGTGGCACTCGCCCCCGCCCTGGCGCTTGCGGCCTGCGCCGAGGAAGAGGAAAAAACATACGAGGTCGATGCCGAGGACCTTTCGGGAGGCGAATTGCAGGTCCGCGAAGTCGATCCGGACGAAGTCCCGGTCGACGTGCCCGAAGTCGAGATGACCCCGGTCCGACCCGAGGACACCGGCGAAGGCGAAGAGACCGCCGCCGAATAGACGCGCGGCCGACGGGCGGCGAAGCGATCTTTCTTGCCGTCGGCCGCCTTCGCTCTACACTCCCCTCGCGGGAACGGGTCGCGCCGTGCCGGGGGGGGAAGACAATCGTGACTCAGGATACACCCACTGCGCTGCCGGGCCAGGCGCGCAGCATCGAGGGTTTCGGCGAACTGATGGAATTCGCCTCGCGCGGGGAACGGCCCTGCCACCGGCCCTATCGGCCGCGAGAGGAGGGCCGGCGCGATGTCTTCATCACCAGCTGGGCGAAAAGCGGCACCACCATGATGCAGCAGATGTTCCACCAGTTGCGCATGGGCGCTGCGGGCGGGGACATGGATTTCGACGATATCAGCCGCGTCGTGCCGTGGGACGACACCGCCTATCTGCTCGATTTCGACATGACCGCCCCGCAGCGCGCCGAGCCGCGCGGGTTCAAATCGCACCGCGAATACGAACGCCTGCCCGCTGGCCAGCGTTATGTCGTGACCCTGCGCGATCCCAAGGAAACCTATGTCTCCTTCTACCGCTTCATCAATGGCTGGCATATCGAGGACGGCTCGGTCCCGATCGAGGGCTTCATGCCGTTATGGATGGGCGGCGGTCCCGGCGGGACGGATTATTTCACCCACCTTCTGAGTTGGTATGCCCGCCGCGGCGAGACAGACACGCTGCTGATGCCCTATCGCTGGGTGGTGAAGAACCGCGAGCGCGCCCTGCGCAGCCTCGCCGCTTTCTGCGACATCGCCCTGACACCCGAAATCGAGGCACTGGCGATGGAACGCACCACCCGCGAATTCATGGCCGCGCACAAGGACTGCTTCGACGACGGCATGATCTGCCGCGTGCTCGAGGACAAAGCGGGCGTTCCCGCGTCGAGCGATTCGTCCAAGGTCCAGGCGAGCGGAAGCACGCTCGACCTGCTGCCGCCGGCCATCGCCGGGGAAATCGATGCCATGTGGGCCGAACGGATCGCGCCGGTGACGGGCCACGCCGATTTCGCCTCGCTCGCAGCCGAGATCGAGACCCGTCTGTCTGCGTGACGTGTCGGGCCGTGAGCGTCAGAACAGCAGCGTGCCCGGGTCGGGCATGGGCTCGTGCTTCTGCGCTTTCACGAGGCTCAGCACGCTGCGCACCCCGACCCATACGGCGATCACCGGGAAGAGCAGAAAGCCGATCAGGACAAGGCTCAACAGCCCGGCGACAAAGCTTGCCAGCAGGCCGAACCAGAAGGTCCGGATGAGATAGCTGAAATGCGATGCGGCCCACGCCTCGCGGTTGTCGCCCTGCCAGACATGGGCCAGCACGATACCGATCAGGCCGGTAATGCCGGTCACGAAACTGAGCAGGTAAAGCAGCGCGATCACGGTCGGCTGGTTGAAATCGAAGCCCGAGCCTGCCGGCGGTCCGCCGCGCCCGGGATCGGTCGGTTCGGTAGCGTTCATGGTCGATCCCCTGTGCCATCGAGGCGGTGCAACAATAAACCTTGCCGAGCCGGCGGCAAGCCCCGGCTCACTCACGGGCGCACCAATCGACCGTGCTCGCCCCCCGGCCGCCCCGCGCCGCCAAGCCGCGCGCCACCATGGCCTCCGCGAGGTCTTCCTGCCCGCTGGATGCGGTTTCGCGTCTCACCCGGCGAAGCTCCCGGTCATAGCGGTCGCGTGGTGGGTCGGCCCCGCCATCCCATTCGAAAGCGCCGCGTTCGAGCCATTCGAGCAGCGCCCGCTTCGCCCTGAGCGCGGCCTTGCGTTCCGCCTCGCAGGCGCCGTCCAGTTCCGGCGCGTCGAAACCCGTGAGGCGAATGCGGCGCATGTCGTTCCCGCTGCCGAAAAGCACAAGGGTGTCCCCGTCGACCACGCAGCCATCTGCACCGCCGGTATCGCCCCCGCACGCGGCGAAGCGCGCTTCGACAGTGACCCAGCCGCGCTCCTCGAGCACCGGGCGCACGCCGAACCACCATGCCGCCATGACGATGCCGAGCAGCGCGGGCACGCGCCATAGCATCCACCATGTCAGCATGCGGGGCGACGGGCCGGCGGGATTGCGGCGCAGCGGGGAACGAAAGCGCGGTGACATGACGTGCGCGGTGCTAGCATCACCCGGCGGGCTGCGCCACTCGGCGTGCAGGCCACCCCTACGCGGGCCCATCCGAGCTTTGCATCCGCCCCGCAAGCGGCTAAGCGGCCCGCTTGCACGAAGCGTAAGGGGCAGGATCATGGGCGCGAAGGGGGAAAATGGCGGCGGCGATCTCGCCCGGGGCCTGTCCAAGGCCGAGGTGCTGATCGAGGCCCTGCCCTATTTCCAGCGCTATGCCGGGCGCACATTCGTCGTGAAATATGGCGGGCACGCGATGGGCGAGCCGGAGGCCGCGCGCGATTTCGCCGAGGACATCGTGCTGTTGAAGGCGGTCGGCATCAATCCGGTCGTGGTCCATGGCGGAGGCCCGCAGATCGGCGACATGCTGAGGCGGCTGGGGGTGGAAAGCACGTTCATCGACGGTCTGCGCGTGACCGACGAGGCGACCGCGAAGATCGCCGAAATGGTCCTGTCGGGCGCGATCAACAAGGAACTGGTCGGCTGGCTCGCCGGCGCGGGGGGCAAGGCGATCGGCCTGTCGGGCAAGGATGGCGGGCTCGTCACCGCGAAGAAGGTCGAGCGCACCACCCGGGATCCCGAAAGCCTGATCGAAAGCGTGGTCGATCTCGGCTTCGTCGGCGAGCCCGCAGCGGTCGACACCGGCGTGATCGACACTGCGGTCGCCGCCGGCATGATCCCCGTCATCGCCCCGATCGCGCCGGGATCGGACGGGGCGACCTACAACATCAACGCCGACACCATGGCGGGCGCGATCGCGGCGGCGCTGGGCGCGGCGCGACTGTTCCTGCTGACGGACGTGGCGGGCGTGCTCGATGCGCAAGGCGAGCTGCTGTCCGACCTGACCCCAGCCGACATCGCGCGGCTGAAGGATGAGGGAACGATAAAGGGCGGCATGGTGCCCAAGCTCGAAACCTGCGTCGCGGCGGTCGAATCGGGCTGCGAGGCGGCGGTGGTGCTCGACGGACGGGTGGCGCATGCGATGCTGCTCGAATTCTTCACCGCCAGGGGCGCGGGAACGCTGGTGCGCGCGCAGGGTAATCCCTAACTGGGAGGAAAGGAGCGCGGGAGCATCGCACTGGAATTAAGTGTATTGCTCGTGTAACACGCTAGTCAGGGACCAAAACGGCGCCTCGGGCGCGCAGAACGGATTACAGGCAGGCCCATGCAAGGATTACTCGCAGTCTACGACATCATCTCCATCCTCACGAGCGCGCTGGTGATGCTCATCATCATCCAGTTCGTGATCGGGCTGCTCTTCGCGTTCAACGTGGTGAGCCCCTCCAACCAGTTCCTGATGGCGTTCTACACCTCGATCAACAGCCTGCTCGATCCGATCCTGCGGCCTATCCGCCGCATCATGCCCGATACGGGGACGATCGATTTCTCGCCGCTTGTGCTGATCATCCTGCTGCAGATCCTGCTGCGGGTGATCCAGGCCCTGATCCAGAGCGCGTATTGAGCGAAACCGTGAAGAAAGCTGCCCGGATCGACGGCAAGGCCTTCGCCGCGCGCCTGCGCGAAAAGGTCGGCGAACACGCGCTGGCCTTCGCCGCAAAGGCCGGGCGCAAGCCGGGGCTCGCAGTGGTGCTGGTGGGCGAGGACCCGGCAAGCCAGGTCTATGTCGGCTCCAAGGGCAAGGCCTGTGTCGCGGCCAACATGGACAGTTTCGAACATCGCCTGCCGGTCGAGACGAGCGAGGCGGACCTCCTCGCGCTGGTCGAAAGGCTCAACGCCGACGCGACGGTCGACGGCATCCTCGTCCAGCTCCCGCTGCCGGATCACATCGACGAACAGGCGGTGATCGCCGCGATCCACCCGGACAAGGACGTCGACGGCTTTCACGTCATCAATGCCGGTCGGCTCGCCGTCGGGCAGGTTGGCTTCGTGCCCTGCACGCCGCTGGGCTGCATGATGATGCTGACCGAGCGCCTCGGCGACCTGTCGGGGCTGGAAGCGGTCGTGATCGGACGCTCCAACATCGTCGGCAAGCCGATGGCGCAGCTCCTGCTCGCGGCCAATGCGACCGTCACCATCGCCCATAGCCGGACCAGGGACCTCGCCGAGGTCGTGCGCCGCGCCGACATCGTCGTTGCCGCGGTCGGCCGGCCCGAAATGATCCGCTCCGACTGGCTCAAGCCCGGGGCGACGGTGATCGATGTCGGCATCAATCGCCTGCCCCCCGAGCCGGGCAGGGACAAAGGGCGGCTGGTCGGCGATGTCGCCTATGACGAAGCGTCCGAGGTTGCGGGTGCGATCACCCCGGTGCCGGGCGGGGTCGGCCCGATGACCATCGCCGTGCTGCTTCGAAACACGCTGGTCGCCGCGCATCGCAATGAGGGGCTCGCCCCGCCGGAGGGGCTGTGAGCGGGCGTGCCGCCGCCGGGCTGGCGCTCGCCGCTGCCGCGCTCGCCCTGACCGGCTGCGCGGGCGGACAACGGCGCGGGCCTCCGCCCGAGGTCATCAACCGTGTGCTCACGGGTGCGCCGGGCGAAGCGCAGCCGAGCCTCGTGGTGGCGACCGAGCTTGCCTATGCCCGCGCCGCACGTGAACAGGGCCAATTCACGGCTATGGGCGCCTTTGCCGCGCCCGCGGCCCTGCTGCACGGCCGCAACGGTCCCGTCGCCTTCACCGCACTGGCCGGCACGCTGGAGGATCCGGACACACCGTTCCAATGGGCACCGCGCATGGTGGTCATGAGCTGCGATGGGGCGGCGGCGGTGAGCGCGGGGCGCTTTCGCGAGCCCGAGGGCTATGTCGGCAATTATATCACCGCCTGGGCGCGGCAATCCGACGGCAGCTACAGGTGGACCTACGACGTTGCCGGACGCGACGATCCGCAGCCGCCGCCAGCGGCAAAACCGCAGGTCGGCGAGGGCGATATCGTCGTCACCGCTTTGGATGCGATCCGGGGCCTCGTTGCGAGCTGTCCGCCGCGCGGGCTCGAGGTTCCCGCCCCGCCCGCCATCCCGATCGGCGAAGGGCCGGGCAATGCCAGGCTTTCGGGCGACGGGACCCTGCGCTGGCGCTGGGAACACGCAGCGGACGGGACGAAACAGGTCGCGGTCGATTATTTCCACCAGGGAGAATGGGTCACCGCGATCGAGGAAAACCTTGCATCTTCGCCGCAGGAATGATCAGGGGCGGCTCGCCAGCCGCACCCGTGTTTGAGGCCCCGTCGTGATCCTGTCCGAACTTTTCGTCTCGGCGTTCATCACCCTGTTCGTGGTGATCGACCCGCCGGGCTGTGCGCCGATCTATGCCGGTCTGACCAAGCAGGCCAGCTCGGCGCAGGCGCGTGCCATGGCGCTGCGCGCGACCGTCATTGCCGCGATCATCCTCCTGATTTTCGCCTTTTTCGGCGAGCCGCTGCTTTCCGCGCTCCATATCGAGCTCGATAGCTTCCGCATCGCAGGGGGGCTGATGCTGTTCTGGATCGCTTTCGACATGGTTTTCGAAAAGCGCACCCAGCGCCGCGAGGAACGCGCCGAAAAGGTCGCCGCGACTCCGGAAATCGAGGATGTCTCCGTGTTTCCGATGGCGATGCCGATGCTCGCGGGACCCGGCGCGATCGCGGCCATCATGCTGCTGATGAACGAGGCCGAAAGCGCGGGCGAGCGGATCGAAGTGTTCGCGGCGCTGGGCGCGGTGCTGGCGATGACGGCGGCGGCGCTGGTCGCGGCAGGGCCGATCATCCGCCTGCTCGGCGACAAGGTCGAGGCGGTCATTACCCGCCTGCTCGGCGTGCTGCTGGCAGCGCTTGCGGCGCAATATGTGATCGACGGGATGAAGGGCAGCTTCGGCCTGTAAGCGGTGGCAGTCGGCGCGTCGCCTGCAGGGCGTCGCCGAACGTTTACGGTGAATCCGTCCGGTTCAACACCAGCAGGAGGCGCGGCCCGTTTGCGGTCGCAATCGGGGGCGAGCGGTGGATCGCGGGCTGATCGGTTGCGCGCTTGCCCTTGAAAATGCCGACATCGCCGGTCTCGAGCCGGTTGATCCGCCGCGGTTCGTCTCCGCTACGGACCCGCGCGGCGTCATCCCGAGAGAGCCATTGCGTGCCCGGCCCGACATAGGTCGTGATCAGGCGGGCGGCGACGTAATCGGCATGGAATTTCCGGCACGAATCGGTCCGGACGATCTCGAGCCGCAATTCGAGGTCCTCGATCCCGAGCGCGGAGCAGAACAGACCGGCAAGCAGCGCTGCATCCTCGGCAAGCGCCCGGTGGAGATGGCGCGCGCCGAATCCGTGACGCGCAAGAGCCGCGATCAGGCGCGGCGCAAGCTCGGTGCGCGACGTGCAGAAGCGGATATCCTGCGGTGCATCCTGCGTGGCGCCGCCCAGCAGCGGGCTCCAGTCGATCGCGGGCAGGCGCTGCCATACGACGAGGTTGCAATCTGGTTCGCGGATCGAGGCGAGCACGCCCGGGGCGGTCGACAGCGCGGCCGCGCTGGCAGCGTCGGAAAGGCTCGCTGGTTCTTGTGTAATCGTGCCGGGCACGGCGGGGCCTTTGCGTTAATGATGTAATGTTGTAACATAATCCTTACGTCCGAATCCCGAGATACGCAAGAGAGTCATGACACCTGCCTCCCGAAATCCCATTCCCGACCGTCTCGGCATTGCCCTTTCGGGGCTATGCGCGCTTCACTGCCTTGCACTCCCGTTCGCCGTCACGCTCGTTCCGGTGCTCGCCTCGAGCGCGCTCGGCACCCTTGCCGGAGCGGAGTGGTTCCATGCCGCCCTGCTTGTTCCGGTCACCCTGGTCAGCGGCACGGTGCTCAGCCGCCGCGCCCTGCAATCGGCCTGGCTCGCCGCGCTTCTCGTCTCGGCCCTGTTCGCGATGACCGGTGCCCTGTTCGTGGGCGAGGAATGGCTGGAGAAGGCGCTGACCCTTGGCGGGGCGGGCCTGCTGATGTTCGCGCACGGGCTGGGCCTTTATGCGCGCAGGGCAGGGTGACGGCGGGAGCGAGCGCTTGCGGCTCAATCGACGGGCTCGGCGTCCAGTTCGGGATTCATCGCCGTGATGTGATTGAGCCACTTCTTGGGACGCCGCAGCATGTCGTCGGGATAATCGACGTCCAGCCCGAGGATTTCCGCCATGCGCCCGACGAAATGGATGCAGTTGCGCTTTTCGAGGTCGTAATACTTGCCCGGCGCGTTCTGCCATGCGCGCACTTCGGTGATGATGCGGCGATACTGGCGATCTGTCAGGGTCAGCGTGAAGTGGCGATTGGTGTTGCGCACGTTGCGCTCGGTTTCGGCCAGCACCATGTGCTCGACCGGGCCGGTCAGGATCGCCGGAGTCACCTTGCGCGCGGAAAATCCGTAATTCTCGTTCACCGCTTCACCCGTCGCCTCGAGCGTGCCCTCGAGCACGATGAAGGTGTGTGGATAGCGGCCCCACAGCACCGAACCGTCGAAGCTGTGGAAGTGGATCCGCACCTCGGCGAGCGCCGCACTGCTCCACGCGAGCATGACCAGGGCGACGAGGTGGACCGCAAGGCGGGGCAGGCGCACGAGCTTTGAAGGCATGGGGGCGGCATACCGTCCCCCATACAATAATGGCAAGCCGCCTCAGGCCTGGAGCAGGCTCGCATTGCCGCCGGCTGCCGTCGTGTCGACGCAGACGGCGCGTTCGACCGCGAAGCGGGCGAGGTAATGCGGCCCGCCGGCCTTGGGCCCGGTCCCCGACAAGCCTTCGCCGCCGAAGGGCTGGCTTTCGACGACCGCGCCGATCTGGTTGCGGTTGACGTAGAAATTGCCGACCTTCACGCGCGCCTCGACGAAGCGGCGGGTTGAGGCGATGCGGCTGTGCAGGCCGAGGGTCAGGCCGTACCCGGTCGCGTTGATATCGGCGATGACCTGGCCGAGATCCTCCGACTTGAAGCGCGCGACATGCAGGACGGGGCCGAAATTCTCGCGCGTCAGGTCGAGGATCGAATCGACCTCGATGATGGTCGGCGCGACGAAGCAACCCTTGCCCGTCTCGTTCGGCATCGGGCAGCGCATGACGTGCCGCCCGCTCGCCTTGCTGCGCGCGACATGGCGTTCGAGCGCGGCCTGCGCGTCGGGATCGATCACGGGGCCGACATCGGTCGAAAGCCGCGCCGGATCGCCCACATTGAGCGCCTCGAACCCGCCGCGGATCATCTCGAGCATCGAATCGGCAACGTCTTCCTGCAGGTAGAGGACCCGCAAGGCCGAGCAGCGCTGGCCCGCGCTCTGAAAGGCGGAGGCGACGACATCGCGGACCACCTGTTCGGGCAGCGCGGACGAATCGACGATCATCGCATTCTGCCCGCCGGTCTCCGCGATGAAGGTCGCGATCGGGCCTTCGCGGCCCGCAAGCGTGCGGTTGATGGCGCGCGCGGTCTCGGTCGAGCCGGTGAAGGCGACACCTGCAAGCCGCGGGTCGGCGGTGATGAGCTGGCCGACCTCGCCCGCTCCGGGCAGGAGCTGGAAGGCTTCGGGCGGGATCCCCGCCTCGTGGCACAGCTTCACCGCGAGCGCGGCGATCAGCGGGGTCTGCTCTGCGGGCTTGGCGATCACCGCATTGCCTGCGGCGAGCGCTGCGGACGCCATGCCGGTGAAGATCGCGAGCGGGAAATTCCACGGGCTGATGGTTGCGAAGACTCCGCGGCCGTGGAGTGAAAGCGTGTTCTCTTCCCCCGTCGGACCCGGCAGGCGGATGGGCGGGCCGAATTGGCGCCGCGCTTCGGCGGCGTAGAAGCGCAGGAAATCGACCGCTTCGCGCACTTCCAGCACGCCGTCGAGCAGGGTCTTGCCCGCCTCGCGCGTGGCGAGGCTGAGGAATTCGGCCGTATGCGCCTCGAACAGGTCGGCGGCCTCCTCCAGCAGGAGCGCGCGCCTTTCGCCGCCCAACGAATCCCAGCCCGGCTGGATCGCGCTCGCGCGGGCGAAGGCATCCTCGACTTCTTCGGGCGTCGCATCGCGGCGCTTCCCGACGACGCTGGTCAGGTCGTGCGGCATGGTTATCGGCGCGATCTCGCCTGCTTCCGCGCCCGGGAAGGTCGGCTCGGCATACCATTGCTCGTCCGTGAGCTTGTCGATTTCGGACTGCAGGGGCGCAAGCACCAGCGGGTCGGACAGGTCCACCCCCGCGCTGTTGAGTCGGCCACCGCTATCGGCACCGAATATGTCCTTGGGCAGCGGGATCGCCGGATTGCGGCGCGGCCTGGTCGCGGCGAGTTCGCCGACGGGGTCGGTGACCAGGTCCTCGGCCGGGATCTCGGCATCGCCCATGCGGTTGACGAAGCTGGTGTTCGCGCCGTTCTCGAGCAGGCGCCGCACAAGATAGGCGAGCAGCTCCTTGTGCCCGCCGACCGGCGCATAGATGCGCACCGGGGTCTTTGCATTGCCCTCGATTGCGTGGAGCGCCTCGAACACGTCTTCGCCCATGCCGTGCAGGCGCTGGAATTCGAAGGGTTTGCCCTGACCAAGCTCCTTCACCACCGCCACCGTATAGGCATTGTGGGTGGCGAAAGCCGGGTAAATCACGTCGTCATGCTCGAACAGCCGCGCTGCGCAGGCGAGGAAGGAAACGTCGGTCGCGATCTTGCGGGTGAAGACCGGGTAATCGTCATAGCCGCCGACCTGGCTGATCTTGATCTCGCTGTCCCAATAGGCGCCCTTGACCAGCCGGACGAACAGGCGGCGATCATGACGGCGGGCGAGCTTCGCGATCCAGTCGCACAGCGGCACACCCCGCTTCTGGTAGGCCTGGATGGCGAGACCGAAGCCTTCCCAGCGGCTGCCGTCGGGGCGGATGAACACCTCGTCATCGGTGATCACCGCCTCGATGATGTCGAGCGAGACTTCGAGCCGCTCCGCTTCCTCGGCATCGATCGTGAAATGGATGTTCGCATCGCGCGCCTTCAGCGCCAGCTGCTTGACGATCGGGGTGATTTCGGCGCGCGCCTGTTCCGCGTGGAAATGGGTGTATTTCGGACTGAGCGCGGACAATTTCACCGAAATGCCGGGCGAAGATCCGATGCGCCCCGTCGCCTCGCGCGCGAGGCGTGCGATCGCGCCCTCATAGGCGTGGCGGTAGCGCTCGGCATCGGCATAGGTCATCGCCGCTTCGCCGAGCATGTCGAAACTGTGGGTCAGCCCCTTTGCCCGCTCCGGCGCGGCGCGCTTCAACGCTTCCCCGATCGTGCGGCCGAACACGAACTGGCCGCCCAGGATGCGCATCGCCTGCAACGTCGCGCGGCGGATCACCGGCTCGCCCAGCCGGTTGATCGCGGATTTGAGCGTGCGGCCCATGCCTTTCTGGTGTTCCTCGGGCCGTTCGAGCACTTCGCCCGTCAGCATCAGCGAAAAGGTCGCCGCATTGACAAAGGTCGAAGAACTGACGCCGAGGTGATCGCCCCACTCGATTTCGGCGATCTTGTCGCGGATCAGCGCATCGGCGGTGCGGCTGTCGGGCACGCGCAGCAGCGCCTCGGCCAGGCACATCAGCGCTATGCCTTCATCCGTGTCGAGGCCGTATTGCTGCAGGAACGCGTCGATCCCGCTTGCCGACTGGGCGCGCGCACCCTCGATCAGGTCGATTGCCAGGGCCGATGCCTCGCCCGAGACCTTGCGCGCCGGCGCCGCCTGTTCGAGCCGCTCGGCGACGCACGCTTCCTCTTCGGCGCGGTAAGCGCGGCGCAGGTCGGAGCGGTCGAGCATGTGCGTGGTGCTCTTGGGGATGTCGGGCGTGGTCAATTCGTGGCGCTTTCCTGATCGATCAAATCAAAAGGTCGGAATCGGCTTCGGTTTCTCTGGGAAAATCGCACACCGGACCGCCCGGGATCAAGTTTTGTGGATGGGGAGCATTTGAGCGGGATCAAGGATTCGTGCGACGGAACGCGCGACATTCGTGCGGCATTGATGCAGCAGAGATTGACAAACCGGGCGCATCAGGCGAAATTTGTCCGGACAAATTCACGAGGTGACAGCATGGCCAGCGATCTTCCCCCCCCTTATACCGCGCTTACCCGTCACGAAATGATGCCGCGCACCAGCCACGACGAGGCGGCGCGCTTCAATTTCCTCACCGCTTTCAATCGCTACCTCTCCGGCACCATCGGTGCCGGGAACAAGCTCGCCTATGAAAAGCGGGTCCTGCCCGCCTTTCGCGCGGAACACGGGCGCGACCCGGAACATCGCTATGAAATCCGCGACGCGATGAACGAGGATGACTGGCATCGCATGTGGTCGGCGCTCAAGCGCAATTCGATGGAGATGCGCCAGCATTTCGGGCGGCAGGTGGTCCTGCGCCAGCTCGACGAGCTCGACGCCATGGCGCGACAATACAACGAACATTCGGGGATGCTCGAACTCGATGAGAGCGTGGAGCAGCCCGAATACCAGACCGCGGTCGACATCCACTGCCAGCCCGGCGGCTATCATGGCGGCGAGCGTGAGGGCGACGTGACGGTCGGCGCGAATTACGATGTCGGCCTGTTCGCCACCGTGGGCGGCGCGCTCGGCGGGCTCAACGATGGCGGCGGGCAGGCCGTCGTCGACTGGATCAAGTCGGAGCGGCCCGACTGGAAGCCCCGCCGCATCCTCGATATCGGCTGCACGATCGGCCACAACGCCGTGCCGATCGCGCAGGCTTTTCCCGATGCGGAAGTGATCGCGATCGACACCGCTGCCGCTTCCCTGCGTTACGGCGCGGCGCGCGCGGCGGCGCTGGGGGTGACAAACATCCGCTTCGTCCAGGCCTCGGGCGAGGACCTGTCGCGCTGGGCCGACGGGCATTTCGACTGGGTGCAGACGACCATGTTCCTGCACGAGCTTTCGGCCAAGGCCATGCCGCGCATCCTTGCCGAAGCGAACCGCGTGCTCGCGCCGGGCGGGTTGATCCTGCATGTCGAGCAGCCGCAATATTCGGAGCAGATGCCGCTGTTCGAACAGTTCATGCGCGACTGGGACGCCTTCAACAACAACGAGCCGTTCTGGTCCGCCATGCACGGGCAGGATTTGAAGGACGTTATGGCGAAGGCCGGCTTCCCCCGCGACGCGCAGTTCACCGCCGGGGTGCGCGCGGTGGTCGATCCGGAGATCTTCCCGCCCTCGCCCGATGACGGCGAGGAGGATTTCGGCCGCGCCGCGATCTGGAACGCCTATGGCGCGTGGAAGCCGCTGGCACGGGAAGAGGCCGCGTGAGCGGTTCGCCCGAGGAATTCGACTGGGTCGAGGCATCGGGGCGCAAGGCCAAGGGCAGGCGGCCCGACTATTTCGACGATCCCGCGCTCGACCGGCTCTATTCCACCGTCTTCGCCCTCGCCGCCGAGGTTGCCACCCTGCGCGAACGGCAGGACACGGTCGAACGCTTGCTCGATGAAAAGGGGACGATCAGCCGCGAGGACATCGAAAGCTACGCTCCCGACCGCGAAGCCGCCGAGGAGCGCGGGCTTGCGACGAAAGCCTATATCGCCCGGATCATGCGCGGCTTCCAGCAGGAGGTCGAGGCGATGGAAGCTGCCGACCCGCCGATCATGGACATCGTTGAAAAGCTCTCGCGCGAATAGTCGCCCGGCGTTCCGCGCCCTTCATATCTTCATCGTTCACCTGGGGAGGGGGACATGGAATTCCTGTATCTGAACGAGCTGTCGATCCTCCGATGGATCCACATCCTCGCCATGGTGTACTGGCTGGGCGGAGAATGGGGCGTCTTCCAGACGAGCTATCACGTCACCAATCCCGCACTTTCGCTGGAGGAGCGGCGGCGGCACATGGAAACCGCCTATCGCATAGATATTCTCGCGCGCACCGGCATCGTCCTGCTTCTCCCGCTCGGGCTGCATATGGGCAAGATCTACGGCTTCGTGCCGCTGCTTGACGGGGCGGGAGTGTGGCTGATGTGGCTGTTCTTCGCCGTCTGGCTGGCGATGACGTGGACCGCCTTCCTCAAGCGCGAGACCGATATCGGCATCGCCGTCACCCGCGCCGAGGAACTGCTGCGCTACCCCCTGATCGCAGGCCTGTTCGTGCTTGCTGCCCTCGCCTTTGCCGGGACGGGGCCGATCCAGTCGGGCGAGGGGAACGATTGGTATCCGGCCAAGATGGCGCTTTATGCCTTCGCGCTCGTCATCGGGCTGTTCCTGCGGCTCGTCATGCGGCGCTGGACCGAAAGGTTCCGGGTGCTCGCCGCCGGGCCGGACGCCGCGCAGGAGGCTGCGCTGGCGAGCGAGATCGGCCTCGCGCGGTGGTCTGCCTATCTCTACTGGATCGTCATTGCCTCGGTCTGCTTCCTCGGCGCCGTCAAACCCTTCTGAAGGAGAGAGCAATGCCTGCCTACATGATCGTCACCGCCTCGATCCGCGACCGCGAGGCCTTCGTCTCCGGCTACGGCGCGCGCGCGGCGGAGCTGATCGGCCAGTTTGGCGGCGAATACCTGCTGCGTGGGCCGGGCGCGGAATGCCTCGAAGGCGATTTCGGAGAGGGCGCGAGCATGGTGATCTCGAAATGGCCCGACCGGGAAGCGGCCAAGCGGTTCTGGAATTCGCCCGAATACGCCGAAGCCAAGAAGCTGCGCGAGGGTCTGGCCGACGTGCAGGTCCTGCTGATCGACGGGCCGGACATTTCGGCATGAGCGTGCGGCCCCCGCTCCCCGCACGCCTGCATCGGGCCTTCACCCAGCATCCTTCCTCGGTCGGGGAAAGCTATGGCGAACACTGTGCAAGCGCGCTTCGCTTCGGCCTTGCCATGATTGCAGCGGGGCTGGCGTGCATCCTCCACGCCTTCGTGCCGTTCCTGTTCGTGCGCACGGGCAGCCGACAGGTCGTCCGCCTCCACGAAAGCATGGTGACGAACCGGTCGCGCCTCTCCGGTCCGATCGATTTCGTGATCTGAAGCTCAGTCGAGGATCTGGTTCAATTCGATCAGGATTCCGTCGGGGTCGAAGAAATTGCACCCCATCACGCGAATCTCCGCACCCCCGTCGCGGCCCGGATAGACCTGCAGGCGCGGCTCGGCGGTGAAGGTGACGCCGGGGACCTTCTTCGCCGCCCCGCAGCGGCCTTCGACATCGTCGGTGTTGAGCACCAGCACGACATCGCCAGGCCCCATGCGCTTGGGGTACTCGTCCGCCGGGATTGGGGGGCTGGTCCATTCCATCAGCCCGATCCAGCCGACCCACGGGTCATTGGCGTTCATCAGGACGAGCCGAGCGGTCGCCCCCGGCTCGCCTGCGGGCAGGGCGACGCCGCTGGTGGTGACGGTGGTGTCGTAATTGACCTCCAGCCCGATCACGTCACGGTAGAGCGCAAGCGATTTTTCCATGTCGCGCACGATGATCGTCGCGCGGCGCACGTCCGTCGGCAGGCGCTCGGCGGGCGCGTCGACGCCGGCTGCTTTTGGTGCGGCGCCCGGCGCGCTGGCGGCGGGCGGGGCTTCGTTGCCGATATTGATGGCGCATCCCGCCAGCAGGGCCGCGAGGGCCGCTATTGCCATTCTTCTCATTTTGCCTCTCCCACCGCGCCGCCACCGATAAGCGCGGCGATCCTGTCATCGTCGTAGCCGAGCCCGGCCAGAACGCTGCGCGCATCGCGCCCCGGCTTTGGCAATTCCTGCGGCGCGCCGATCCGCTGGCCGCCCATTTCGAGCGGGATGGTCGGCAGGCGCACCTCGGTGCCATTGTCGAGCGTCACCTCCTCCAGCCCCCCTTGGGCCAGGTGCGGGTCGTCGAACATGTCCTGAGGCTTGCCGATCGGCGCGAAGGGCAGGCCCGACCCGTCGAGCTTTTCGATCACCTCTTCGCGCGTCATCGTCGCGACGAGCTCGCGGATGACGGGAAGGATGCGATCGCGCGCTTCGACGCGGGCGTTGTTTTCGCGCAAGGACTCGTCCGCCCACAATTCATCGAGGCCGAAGAGGCGGCAGAACTTTTCCCACAGCGCATCGGTGACGACCCCGATGAACACGGGTTCGTCCTTCGTCTCGAACACGTCGTAAATCGCCCAGGCGGAGACGCGCGCGGGCATCGGTGCGGCCGGAGTGCCGGTGACGGCAAATTGCGCCATGTGCTGCCCGACGAGGTAGATCGTCGTCTCGAACAGGCTGGCGGTGACCTTCTGCCCGCGCCCGGTGCGGTGGCGTTCCTCCAATGCGGCGAGGATGCCGATCACGCCGAACATCCCGCCGGTGACATCGATTACGCTTGCGCCCGCGCGCAGCGGCTTTCCGGGAGGCCCCGTCATGTAGGCGAGCCCGCCCATCATCTGTGCGACCTCGTCCAATGCGGTGCGCTGTTCATAGGGGCCGGGGAGGAAGCCTTTCTCCGAGCAATAGACGAGGCGCGGGTTCGCTTCGGCGCAGGTATCGTAATCGAGCCCCAGCCGGTCGAGCGCGCCGGGGCGGAAATTCTCGACCAGCACGTCCGTGCCCGCGACGAGGTCCTTTGCGACCGCGATGCCTTCGGCGCTCTTCAAGTCGAGGCAGATCGAGGACTTGCCGCGATTGTACATCGGGAAATAGCCCGCGCCCGATCCCTTCAGCCGCCGGGTGCGGTCGCCGCCGATCGGTTCGACGCGCACCACTTCGGCGCCGAGCCCCGCGAGGATATGCCCCACGGTCGGCCCCATCACCATGTGGGTGAATTCGACGACCTTGATGCCTTGAAGCGGCGTCGGGGAGGTCATGCGGCGGCCCTTTCCTTGTAGTCGAGCATTGGTCCTGCATCTGGCGTGAACCCGTAGAGCGGCTCGCCCGGCAGCGCCTCTTCGACGATCCTGCGAACCTCCAGCAGTTTTTCGAGGTCGATCCCGGTCTTCAGCCCCATCGCGTTGAGCATCAGCACGAGATCTTCGGTCACGAGGTTCCCGCTCGCACCGGGAGCGAAGGGGCAGCCGCCGAGCCCGCCGAGTGAGGCATCGAAAGTGGTGATGCCCTCCTCCAGCCCCGCGACAACGTTCGCCAGCCCGAGCCCGCGCGTGTTGTGGAGGTGGAGCGTCGTGAGCCTGTCCGCGCCGACCGCGCCCTTTACCTTGCGGGTGAGCCTGCGGACCTGCGCCGGGTCGGCATAGCCGGTCGTGTCGGAGAGCGAGAATTCCTCGGCCCCCGCCTCGACGGCTTTCTCGGCAAGGCGCACGACCTGATCCTCGCTCACCGCGCCCTCCATGGTGCAGCCGAAAGCGGCGGAAAGGCCGACCGCGAAGTGAATGCCGTTCTCGCGCGCGATGCTGGATGCCGCCGCGATCTCTTCGAGCATCGCGGGGTGGTCCTTGCGCACGTTCTTGATCGAATGCGTCTCGCTCATCGAGAAGGGGATGGACATGGCGTGGACCTCGGCTTCGGCGGCACGCTGCGCGCCCTTGGCGTTCGGCACGAGCGCGACGACGTTCAGCCCTTCGATCTGCCGCGCGAAGGCGACCAGCTCCGCCGTATCCGCCATCTGCGGCAGGAGTTTCGGCGGCACGAAGCTGCCGACCTCGATTTCCTTGACGCCCGCCGCCGCCTCGGCCGCGATCCAGCGTTTCTTGGCTTCCAAGGGCATCACCCGGTCGATCGATTGCAGCCCGTCGCGCGGGCCGACTTCGGATACGAGGATTTCGGTCATGGGGTGTTCTCCAAGTATACCCAGGGGCGCGCCTTTCTGTCGGCCCGCGTCCATTCGTCGATGGCCGCCTTTTGCGTGAGGGTAAGGTCGATCGCGTCGAGCCCCTCGGCCAGCATCCGCTTGGCCTCCGGGTCGATGTCAAAGGTGTGAAGCTCGCCCCGGCAGCGGACCTCCTGCGCGGCGAGGTCGATCTCGACCACCTCTCCCGCGATGTCTTCCAGCACCGCGCGCGGCAGGGCGACGGGCAGGACGAAATTGCGGATGCAGTTCCCGCGAAAGATCGGCGCGAAGCTTTCCGCTACAACGGCGCGAAAGCCGTATTCGGCGAGCGCCCAGACGGCGTGCTCGCGGCTCGATCCGCAGCCGAAATTGCTGCCGGCGACAAGGATGGTCGAGTTGCAGTATTCGGGGCGGTTGAGGACGAAATCCGGATTGGGCGTGCGTGCGTCGGCGTCCGAATAGCGCCAGGGCGCGAACAGCCCGTCCGCCAGTCCCGTGCGCCCGGTCGAGCGCATTTCGCGGCTCGGGATGATCGCGTCGGTATCGACATTGTCGGCAAGCTTGCCGACGTAACGAGGACTATCGGCGAGCTTGTCGACATGGAGCGGCGCGGCGATCCCGGTCAGCGGCTGGGGGAAGGCGCTCATGCCGGTTCCTCCAGCTTCGCATATTCCCTCGGATCGGCGATGACCCCGGCGATGGCGCTTGCCGCGACGGTTTCGGGCGAGGCGATGTGGGTGCGGATGCCGGGGCCCTGCCGCCCTTCGAAATTGCGATTGGTGCTCGAAATCACGCGCGAGCCTGCGGGAAAGCCCTCGCCGCCTGCATAGAAGCACAGCGAGCATCCGCTCATGCGCCATTCGAACCCGGCAGCGGCGAAGATCGCATCGAGCCCTTCCGCCTCGGCGGCGCGCTTGACCGAGAGCGAGCCGGGGACGACCAGCGCTTTCTTGACTCCGGGCGCGATGTGGCGGCCCTTCAGGATCGCGGCGGCGCGGCGCAGGTCGGAGAGGCGCGCATTGGTGCAGCTGCCGATGAAGGCGGCGTCGAGCGGCGTCCCGGCGAGCGCCGTGCCCGCTTCGAGCCCGATATAGTCATGCGCCCGCGCCGGGCCCTGCGGGACCGCGCCGGTGACGGGGATGGTGTGTTCGGGGCTCGTCCCCCAGCTCACCATCGGGGCGATTTCCGAAGCGTCGATCACGATCTCGCGGTCGAATGTGGCGTCTTCGTCGGAGCGGAGGCTCGCCCAGTAGGGATCGTCGAAATTGTCCGGCGCATAGGGCCGCCCCGCGAGGTATTCGAAGGTTGCCTCGTCCGGCGCGATCAACCCGGTCATGGCGCTGAACTCGGTCGCCATGTTGCACAAGGTCATGCGCGCTTCCATGTCGAGCCCGCGCACCGCTTCTCCGGCGAACTCCACCACATGCCCCGCACCCCCGCCCGCGCCGTGGGCCGCGATGAGGGAGAGGATCATGTCCTTCGCCGTCACGCCCTTCGGCAGCGCGCCGTCATAGGTCACGCGCATCATCTTCGGCCTGTCGAGCCGCAGCGTGCCCGTCACCATCGCATGCTCGGCCTCGGACGAACCGATTCCCCAGGCGAGCGCGCCGAAAGCCCCTTGCGTGCAGGTATGGCTGTCGGGCGCGACCAGCGTCAGGCCGGGCAGGACGATGCCCTGTTCGGGCGAGATCACATGGACGATGCCCTGCGCGTGATCGTTCACGTCGAACAGGGTGATCCCGGCCTTGGCGCAGGCGGCGCGAGTTTCGGTGATGAAGCCCTCGCCGCCGGGCATTAGCGTGCCGTCGCCGCGCCCGGGCCGTGTGTCGACGATGTGGTCCATCACGGCGAAGACCCGCGCGGGATCGCGCACTTCCCGCCCCATCTCGGCCATGCGGGCGAGCGCCGCCGCGCCGGTGCGCTCGTGCAGGAACACCCGGTCGATCGCGACCAGCGCCGCGCCGCCCGCCGTCTCCGCGACCTTGTGCGCGTCCCAGATCTTTTCGAACAGCGTGCGTCCCATGGGTCCTCGTCAGGCGCCGTGTTGGGCCTTCATTTCCTCGTCGATTGCCTTCCAGTCCTTGGTGACAAAATGCTCCTGGATCGCGGTGCGCGTTTCCAACTTGCCGTCGCGGATCCAGTGCCAGGTGCGGCAGCGGTCCTTGCCGTCGTCGGAGATCTGGATCTGCTCGTAGAGGTAGAGCGAGGGGTCGCCCGTGCGCTGCCAGTAGAGCATGATCGTGCGGTTCTTGTCGTCGAGCCCGACTTCGGCCGCCCAACCCTGGATCAGCTCGTTATCCCACCAGATGCGCCCGTCGCGATAGGTCGCGGGGAAATCGCGGATTTCGGTCTTTCCGTCGGGCCAGGTGTAGTAATTCGTCTGGTGATAGGGGATCTCGTCGTCGCCGGTCATCCGGCACAGCAGGCGGCTGGCGTGTTCGTCTACTTTCACGTTGTCGGCGTTGAAATAGGTGTAGGTTCCGTCCCAAACGCCTTCGTGGCGGGCGAGCAGCGGCATTTCCTTGGCCATGTCGATCATTCACGTCTCTCCTTGGATTGCGGTCAGGGTATCATGCCAGCGGCGCGCCGCAGAGCCCGCCCGGATGCGGGCTAGGGCGCGGGCGTGGACAGCGGGCGTGGCGATGGTTTCGGGGCGAAGCGGGACGGCGTGCGCGGCGTTCGCCTCGTACCACGGGCTGAAGAAGGCCTCGGCGCGGGCGACCTGCCATGCGCGCTGGAGGTAGAGGCCGAAACGGTCCGGGGCCATGTCGGGATAGAGCCCTTCGGGTTCGCCCTGCGGGAGGCCGGGCAGTTTCATTTCGGCGAGGTCGAGGTGCGCCATGACATCCCGCAGTGCCCCCCGCATATCCTCGAAATCGTCCGACTGGCCGTGGCCGGGGAGGTCGATCGCAAGCTCGCCTTCGCCGGGTTCTTCAAGTTCGCGCGCCGGGGCGGGGAGCGCGAGATGCTGCGCGCCGCGCGTCCCCTTCCAGTGGACGAGGCCGCCATCGAGTGCGAGCCAGCCCTCGTTTGCGTCCTCGGGCAGGTCGTTGCAGGGTGCATCGCCGCCATGTTCCTTCAGAAAGGCGAGGCTCGCGTCCTGATGCTCCTTCGGCGTTGTCACCTTCTTCGCGCTCCAGCTTGCGGGCATTTCGCCCAGCCGGTCGATATGCGCCTGCAGCGGATCGCCGTCATAGGCGCTGATGAGGCAGGGCGGCACGTCCGCATCGGCCGCCGGAATGTCGCGCGGCGCGCGCAGGACCGCGCCATAGCCCGCGCGGTAATGCTCGCCCGCGTCGAGCATCTCCGAGACCGTTCGGGCGACCTGTTCCACATCGGCATGGGCGATGGACATGCGCGCTTCCTCGCGGGTGTCGAACCACGGGAAGACCCAGCTCTGCTCGAGGATGCGGTTCCAGATCCAGGCAAGGTGTTCGCCATAGGGCTGGGGCACGAATTCCGGCAGGTAGGACTCGCCGAAAATGCGCATCTCCTCGGCCGTCCAGATCGCGTAGCCGCCGACCGCGAGGCAGCGGAAGGCTTGCGGTCGCCGCTTGATCGCGGTGACGAGGATGATCCCGCCGGAATGGAATCCGTAAGCGGCGCAAGGGGCGATGCCGAGCGCGTCGGCGAATTCGAGGATCGCATCGGCGAAATCGTCGATCCCCGGTTCGCCGGGAAGGGGATCGGATTGCCCGAAGCCGGGCGTGTCGGGGGCGATGCAGGTGAAATGCGCGCCCCATTCGCGCATGAGCTCGACATATTCGGCAGAGGAGCGCGGGCTCTGGTGGACCATCAGGAGCGCCGGGCCCTGTCCGCAGCGGCGATAATGGACCTTGCGCGCGCGCTTTCCATCCTGCTCGGGGAGGGTGAGGACATGACGGGTGATCGCGTGCTGCTGGCTCGGCAAGACTGATCCCTTTCACCGGTCCGGTGCGCAAGTTGTCCGGACAAATTTCACTCGACATGGCCTTACGCGGCTTTATTGTGCGCTGTCAAAGCGGAAAGATCGCCAGTCGGACAAGCGCAGGGCATGCCTCGTTCGCGTGTCGGACACGCGCCTATCGCGCCGCCAAAGCACTGGCTGCAAAGGGGAGCTTCATGACGGATCTCGTGGGCACGAAAATGGTCGAGGACGGCCGCACCGCGCGGGCGATCTTCGAGGAGGTGATGGCCAATCCGGCGCGCAAGAAATTCGGCTTCGGCGAAAAGCTCGCGATCGTGAATGTCGACGTCCAGCAGGCCTATACCCGCACGGATTTGTTCAAGACTGCCTACGAGACGGACCCGCGCCAGATCGAATACATCAATCGCATCTCCGCCCTCGCGCGCGAAAAGAGGATGCCGGTGATCTGGAGCCGGGTCGCCTACAAGGCGGACGCGGGCGATGCCGGCGTGTGGGGCACGCGCACCGACACCGAGGACAGCTTGCAGAACATCAAATACGATTCCGAGCGCCACGAATTCGACCCGCGCTGCGAGATCGACGCGGACGACCTGCAATATACGAAACGGATGCCGAGCGCCTTTTTCGAAACGCCGCTGGCAAGCTATCTCGTCTGGCACAAGGTCGACACGGTGGTGGTGACGGGCGGCTCGACCAGCGGCTGCGTGCGGGCGACGGCGGTGGATGCGCTTTCCCACGGATACCGCACGATCGTGCCGATCGAGACCTGCGCCGACAAGCACGAGAGCTATCATTTCGCCAACCTTACCGATCTCCAGCTCAAATATGCCGATGTCGAGCCGGTGCAGGCGGTGATCGACTGGCTGGAGGCGCGCTGATGCAGGAAGGCGCTGCCGATCCCGGGCTTTACGACTACCACCCCTACAAGGGCCGCCCCAAAATCGAATGGCCGGGCGGCAAACCTGTCGCCGTCTGGGTCGCGCCCAATCTCGAATATTACGAGATCGACCCGCCGATCCATCCCAAGCGCAATCCCTGGCCGCATCCCGCGCCCAGCGTCGTGGGCTATTCCCACCGCGACCATTCCAACCGCGTGAGCCACTGGCGCATGGCCGAGGTGATGACCCGCCACGGCTTTCCCGGCTCGGTCAGCCTTTCGGTCGCGCTGTGCCAGCATCATCCGGAGGTCGTCGCCGACGCGGCCGAGCGCGGGTGGGAGTTCTTCAGCCACGGCATCTACAACACTCGCTATTCCTACGACATGACCGAGGCGCAGGAGCGCGCGATCATCGAGGATTCGATTGCGACGGTCGAACAGGCTACCGGCCAGCGCATCCGCGGCTGGCTCGCGCCCGCCCTCACGCACACGCCGCGCACGCTCGACCTGCTCGCCGAATATGGCTTCGACTATACTTGCGACCTTTATCACGACGACCAGGTGCAGGAGGTGAAGGTTGCGCGAGGCCGCTTGGCCTCGATCCCCTACAGCCTCGAGGTGAACGACCATTACGGCTTCTTCGTCTACAACATGAGCGGGCGAGAATATGCCGAGACGCTTGTGAAGCAGTACGAACGGCTGGCCGATGAAGGCGCTGCGTCGGGCGCGGTGATGTGCATTCCATTGCACGCCTACCTCATCGGCCAGCCCCACCGCATCGGCCCGTTCGAGGAGGCGCTGGAGCACATCGCCAAGGACGGCCGCGCATGGCTCGCGACCGCAGGCGAGATCGTCGATGCGTGGAGGGAGCAGGTCGCATGAGCACTTTGCCCGGCAGCTACACGCAATATCCGAAGCGCCGCGAGGGTTACGACCACGACCTTTACGAATGGTCGAACCTGCACGCCCGCCGGCCCGTCGCATGGCCGAAAGGCTCGGTCGCATTGTGGCTGTGCGTCAGCCTCGAATGGTTTCCGATTGTCCCCGACGGCCCCTTCAAGGCACCCGGCCACATGGTCACGCCCTATCCCGATTACCGCCACTACACCGCGCGCGACTATGGCAACCGCGTCGGCGCGTGGCGGATGCTCGAGGCGTTCGAGACAGCGGGCGTCAAGGCCAGCTTCGCCGCCAATGCCGCGATTGCCGAGCGTTACCCCGAACTGATCGCAGCGGTGCAGGCCGGCGGGCACGAGATCATTGCCCATTCGACCGACATGAACGGGACCATCGACGCTTCGCTGGGCGAGGAGGCCGAGCGCGCGCTGGTTTCCGATGCGATGGCGCGGCTGGAAAAGGCTACGGGCGCGCGGTCCAAGGGCTGGCTTTCCATCGCGCGCCAACAGAGTTTTCACACGCTCGACATCCTGAAGGATGAAGGCCTCGCCTATTGCTGCGACTGGGTGAACGACGAAATGCCCTATCGCTTTTCCAATGGCCTGATCGACCTGCCGCTCAACCACGAACTTTCCGACCGCCAGATCGTGACGGTCCAGCAGAAGAGCGCCGACAGTTGGGGCGAGAGCCTGCGCGACGCCTTCGACTGGCTCGCCCGCGAGGCGAAGGAGACGGGCGGCGGGCGGATGCTGCCTGTCCACCTCACGCCTTACATCATCGGCCTGCCCTATCGCATCCACGCGCTGGAGGCCCTGCTCGCCGACCTCGCGGGGCGCGAAGAGGCATGGTTCGCGCGCGGGGAGGACATCGTCGCTTCCTGGGAGAGCCAGCAATGAAGGCCCGCAACCCGCGCACCGGCGAGGAGGACTACGACTTTCTCGAAAGCTCGCGCGAGGAAATCGCCGTCACCGCCGCGCGGCTGCGCGAGATGCAGGGGCGCTGGGAGGATATCGGCCCGGCGGGGCGCGCGGTCGTCCTCACCCGCTTCGCCGATGCGATCGACGCGCACGCCGCCGAAATCGCCGGGGCGCTCGCGGTCGATACCGGGCGCGGCACTGTCTCGATGATCGAGGTGCAGGGCTGTGCCGGGAACATCCGCCGCTGGGCGCAGCGCGGGCCGGAGCTGTTCGACCGGCTCGACGTCGAGGCGCATCCGTCCGCTGTGCCGGGTGTCGAGATCGTCACCAATTATTCCGCCTTCCCGCTGTTCGGCGCGATTGCCCCGTGGAACTTCCCGGTGATCCTCAGCCACATCGACGCGGTCCCGGCGCTGATGGCGGGCTGCGCTGCTATGGTGAAGCCGTCCGAGGTCACCCCGCGCTTCGTCGAGCCGATGCGCGCCGTGCTGGCCGAGGTTCCCGAACTCCCGCTCGCCTATGTCATGGGCGGGCCGGAGGTCGGGCAGGCCTTGATCGAGGAGGTGGACTATGTCTGCTTCACCGGCTCGACCGCGACCGGGCGCAAGGTCGCCGAGGCGGCGGCGCGCGCGCTGATCCCGGCCAATCTCGAACTGGGCGGCAAGGACCCGATGATTATCACCGCCGGGGCCGACCCCGACTGGGCCGCGGGCGTGGCGCTGCGTTCGAGCGTGGTCGCGACCGGACAGGCTTGCCAGTCGATCGAGCGGATCTACGTGGCGCGCGAAATCGCCGAGCCTTTCCTCAAGGCGCTGGTTGCCGCCGCCGAGCGGGTCGAATTGACATATCCCGATCCGCAAAAGGGCCATCTCGGCCCGTTCATCTTCCCCGCGCAGGCCGAAAAAGTGCAGGCCCATATCGACGACGCTCGCAATCACGGCGCGCGGGTGCTGACCGGCGGCGAGGTCGAGGTGCTGGGCGGCGGGAAGTATCTCCGCCCGACCGTGCTCGCCGATGTGACCCCGCAGATGGCAGTGATGCGCGAGGAGACCTTCGGACCCGTCATACCGGTCGGGGTCTATGACGATATCGAGGACGCGATTCGAGAGGCGAACGACACCGAATACGGCCTGTCCGCCGCAGTGCTGGCGGCCGCGCTTGACGAGGCGACGGCGATTGGCGTGCGGCTCGATGCGGGGGCCATCTCGCTTCAGGACGGGGCGATGACGAGCTTCGTCGGTGATGCCACCAACCAGTCGCGCGGCTGCTCGGGCCTCGGCCCCAGCCGCATGGGTGACACCGGAATGCTCCGCTTCCTGCGCGAGCAGGCGCTCATCCGCCAGATGGGCGATCCGATGCCCATCGATGCCTATGCCGAGCGGGGAGGCTCCTGATGGGCAACCGCGCCGAGCTCGAAGCGGCGATGCCCGCCATGTTCCTCCACGAAGGGTGGTGGGACGGGTGGTATCGCCACTACGACGCGGACGGCGCGCTGATCGACGCGCACCGGGTGAAGACGCATTGCGAATTCCCCGATGCGGGCGAGTGGCACTACATCCAGCACAACTGGCTAAGCTGGGAGGACGGCCGCCAAGCGACCTTCGAATTCGGCGGCCGGCTGGAGGGCGAGCGGCTGCATTGGGCGACCGACCGCTTTTCGGGCTACGGCTGGCAGACGGCCGAGGACACGCTGATGCTCAAGCTCGACCGCATCGACGTGCCGGGTGCGTATTATGTCGAGATGATTAACATCGCCCCTGATGGGCAGAGCCGCGCGCGCACGTGGCAGTGGTTCAGGGACGGCAAGCCGTGGAAACGCACCCTGTGCGACGAGGAAAGGATCCCCGCCCCATGATCGCCGCCGCTTTCGTTCTCATCCTGCAATCGGCCGGCGTCGAGGCCGGAGCCGCCCCGCCCCCGCCGCAATCGACCTGCGACGCACCGGTCTACATGGTGGTCGAGGGGCGTACGCTCGACCGCGACCGGATGCTGGCCTATGGCAGGGCGATCGCCGAGAGCAGGCTCTACGAAAAGCTCGGCGGCTATTATGTCACCGTCCCGCGCCCCATCGAAGTGTTCGAAGGCGAGGTGCCGCCGGACTACGTCAATCTGACCGTGCGCTTTCCCTGCATCGCAAACGCGCGCGCCTTCTGGAACAGCCGCGCCTATCGCGAAGAGATTCTCCCGATCCGGCAGGACCCTCCGGCTGGCGATTACACCGTCACCATTTATGCCGAGGCACCGCTGCGGCAGGATATGCTAGGGAAGGTCGGCGAGAACCGATTCACCGCCGATTTTGCGGGCGCGAGGATCGAGCAGGTGGACGAGCCCGTGGTGGGCCCCGAAGCAGAAGGAGGCACGCAATGACCGTAGAACTCCAGCATCCGATGAAGGCGCGATCAACGCCCGACGAAATCGCGCGCGGGCGTTTCGTGTCGGGGATGCGCAGCCTCATACTGAACGACCTCGCCGCCGACATGGGTGCGGCCTATGAAAAGCGCGCCGCCCCCGCCTTCCGCAAGGCGCACGGGCGCGATCCCGAAACCAGCCGCGAGGCGCACGAAGCGCTGCGCGGCGATCCGGCCTTCAACATCTATTCGGCGATGCGCGTGCAGGCGCAGAAGATGGTCTGGGCGAGCGTCGCCGACAGCGTCGAGCGCGAGGCCGAAAGGCTCGCCGAGGAAGCGCGCAGGGCCGAGGGTCCGGGCTCGCTCACGCTCGACCCCGCGCTGGAGGTGCCGAAGAACGTCCACGCGATCGACGTCCACCTGATGCCGGGCAGCTATGTGCGGGGCGAGGACAGCCTCGAAGCGGGCGCGGTCTATGACCGGGGGCTCGCGGTGTTCTCGATGGGGCTGATGGGGGCGAATCTCGACGATATCGGCCTGTCGATGAGCCGCTATATCCGCCAGCGCTTTCCCGATTTCGCGCCGTCGCGCATCCTCGATACGGGCTGCACCGTGGGCCACAACACGCTGCCGTGGAAACTGGCATACCCCGAGGCCGAGGTCGTCGCGATCGACGCCGCGCCCGGCCCGCTTCGCTACGCCTCGGCGCGGGCGAAGATGCAAGGGTGCGAAGTGCACTTCGAGCAGATGTGCGCCGATGATCTCGCGTTCGAAGACGAAAGTTTCGACGTCGTGTGGTCGTCGATGTTCCTCCACGAATTGTCGAAGAAGGCCCGCGCGAAGTGCTTCGAGGAGGCGTATCGCGTGCTCAAACCCGGCGGGCTGATGGTCCACATGGAACTGCCGCCGAATGAGCAGATGGGCCCGTTCGAGGGGTTTTACCTCGACTGGGACAGCTATTACAACAACGAGCCCTACTACAAGGGCTACCGCGACGAGGTGCCTGGCGAGCTGTGCGCCCGCGCAGGCTTTGCCGAAGAGGATTTCTTCGAATTCGTCGTGCCCTCCATCGGCATCTATGGCCAGCAAGCGGTGATCGACGCTGCTAAAGGCGACCGCGCCGAAGGCGTCGGCCAGCAGACCACCGGCCGGCTTGCCGATGGGGTCATGTGGTACGGATTCGGAGCCTGGAAAAAGTGATGAGCGAGCAATTGCGTCCCGAGGATGCCCCACCCAGCCTCTATGACGAAGGTGGCAATCCGCGCTTCTTCGCCGATCCCGCGATGGACCGCTTCGTCGCGGTGGTGATGAACCTCGCGCAGGAGGTCTGGGTGCAGGAGGAACGCCTGCTCGCACTGGAAGAGGCAAAGTCGGGCGAAGCCGTGGATCGTGACGCCAAGGCGAAGGAATTCATCGAGCGCGTCTTTGCGCCCATCAGGGAAGCGTGAGGATGAAGGCCTGGGAGATCGGTCCGCGAGGCGGGGTGGACAGCCTGCGCATGGTGGAGCGCGACGCGCCGCAGCCGGGGCCGGGCGAGGTGCGGGTGCGCGTGACGGGCGCGGGGCTCAATTACCGCGACCTGATGATCCTGCGCGGGCACTACGGCTCAGATCTCCCCGAAACGCGCATCCCGTTGACCGACGGGGTCGGCGTGGTCGAGGCGCTGGGCGACGGGGTCGAGGGTCTCGCCGTGGGCGACCGGGTCGTGGCGGCGAATTTCGTCGACTGGGACCCTGACGGTCCGTTTGGATTTCACATTTTCGGGCGCGATATCGGCGTGACGATCGACGGCTGGCTGGCCGAGAAAATCGTCCTGCCTGCGAAGGCGACGATCAAGCTCCCCGAGGCCCTGTCCGACCGAACGGCCGCGACGCTCGCCGTGGTCGCAGGCACGGTGTGGCACGCGATGATCGCCTTCGGGAACGATGGCAGCGCCGACCTGTCGGGCAAACTCGTGCTCACGCAGGGCACAGGCGGCGTCGCGGTCTATGCGCTGCAACTGGCGAAGGCGCTGGGGGCTAAGGTCGCGATCACCTCGTCGAGCGACGACAAGCTCGCCCGCGCGCGCGAAATGGGCGCGGACTACACCGTCAATTACCGCGAGCGGTCCGATTGGGGCACGGCGCTGACCGAGGCGACCGGCGGGCGCGGGGCGGATATCGTGGTCGATACGCTGGGCTTTGGCGAATTCGCCCAGACGCTGGAAGCCACTGGGGTCGAGGGGCGCATCGGGACGCTTGGCGCGCTGTCGGGCTCGCCGCAGGACACGGCCGATTTCGCGCAAGGGCCGGTGCTGGGCAAGAACATCACGATCAAGGGCATCACCAGCGGCCATCGCGGGATGTTCGAGGCCGCGCTTGCCGCAATGGCCGAGCACGGGGTCGAAACGCTGGTCGATGCCGACTTCGCCTTCGCCGACGCGCCGGACGCCTATCGCCACCTCGAAGCGCGCGCGCACATGGGCAAGGTCATGGTGCGGGTCGCTTAATTAGCGCTCCAGCTCGACTAGTTCGTAGCGGTTCATCATGTAGCCGTCGATCGAGCCGTATACGAGCACGTTGTCTGCGTCCGCCGTCACCCACATGTCGTAATCGGGATGAGTCTTGCCGCCCATGCCTTCGGGCGCGTCGTCGATGAAGCGGAAATGGCGGCAGGCAAAGGTCCCGGCGGCGACGGTCTTTTCCTCCTCGCCGACATATTCGAGGGTGATGAACACCTCGGAGATCTGCGGCGGGGTCGCCCCGCGGTGGTCGGGCGAGGGGAGGAAGACGCGAAGCTTGCGCTTGTGGGGCCCCTTGGCGACATCCATGATCTTGGTCAGGAAACCATCGCCCACGACCGGGTGCGTGCCGAAGCCGTCGAAGTCGCCCACATCCTCGCGCAATTCGGAATTGCGCCCGATGCTCGGCCCATAGCTTTCGCAGGAAATCGTGCCGGCCCCTGCATCGTGCCGCATCCAGCCCGAGCCGAGGAATTCGTCGCCCAGCGTCAGGTGCACCAGCAGGTTATACGGCACCATGTCCGGGCCGATGTGATAGGTGATGTTGCGCAGCACCGTCGGATCCGGCTCCTCGATCTCGCACTGGGCGCTCATGATGATCGAGCCGTCGGAATGGTGCGAGAAATTGAACCATTCGCGCCCACGCTCGCGCCCGGCCCATTCGGGCTTGGTCGAGGTGTAGCCGATCTTCCCGCGAACATTCCTGTGTTTCATCAAATCACTCCTGCCTTCATCAGCCGCTCGATCACCTCTTCCTGCGCCCTTGCAAAATAGTCTCGCTCCGGGATCGCCGCCTTGCCGCCTGCCATCATCCCGTCCGGTCCCTGGAAGGGCTCGGCGGCGGCTTCATAGGCGGCGGCGAAGAGCGCAGGACGCTGGCGGGCGAGGGTATTGGTCATCGCGGGCGTGCGGCGCGCTTCGCGCAAGGCCGCGAGGTCGATGGGGGCGAAGGCGGTGAAAGTCTCCCCGTCGCCCGATTGCGCCACCACGCGGCCCTTCCAGTCGACCACCTGGCTGTTCCCTTCCGCGCTCGACAGCGGCATGGCCGTGCCGGAGATACCCGCCGTGTTGGCGCTGACGACAAATGCGAGGTTCTCGAAGGCGCGCGCCTGCTTGGCGATGTCCTTGTTGGTCGCAAGCGGGGAGCCGATTTCGCTGGAGGAATGGCACAGCACCTCGGCCCCGCGCAAAGCAAGCGCGCGGGCGATTTCGGGATAGAGGATTTCTTCGCTGGCGATTGCGGCGAGGTTGCCGATCTCGGTTCGCGCGACAGGGAAGACGCCTTCCAATCCATAGGTATCGAGATAGGCCTCCCACACATCATGCGGGCTGGGCGCGAACATGGAAAGCAGCCGACGATACCGCAGCACCACTTCGCCAGAGGGCGCGACGATGAAGCAGGTCTGGAAGTAGAAATCGGGAAAGGCCTCGTCGGTTTCGTAAGCGTTGCCCGCGAGGAAGACCCCAAGACGCTGCGCCACCCCGCCCAGCGCCTCGTATTCCGGGCCATCGGCGGCAAACCCGACCTTGGCGGCGAAATCGGGGATCGAAATGCGCACCGGATAGGAGGTGAAGAGATATTCGGGCAGCACGACGAGCTTGACCGGCTTTCCGGCATAGCCCGCGACGAAGATCGCGCTGGTCCTTATCTGTCCCTCGATCTCGGCGATGTGATCGAGAATCGCCGCGCGCGCATCGTCCGGGCCGAGCCGTTCGAGCGAGCGCGCGGTCAATTGCATCGCCATGGCCGAATAGGTGCCGGTCTGTGTCACGTTCTGTCCTTCTGCTGCCCCGAGCGGCAAGGCCGCCGCCACGCCTGCGCACAATCCTGCGGCCAACGCGCGCCTGCGGTCGAGATCGAGAGCCATCTATAGCCCGAGCGAGCCGGGATTCATCAGGCCATTGGGGTCGACCTGCTGCTTGAGCGCCTCGAGGATCGCCCAGCCCTCGGGCGAATGGCTTTCCTTGAGCGGATAGGTCCGCGCGACCTGCAGGTGGATCGCGCCCATTTCGCGGAAGATCGCGATCACCTCGGCTTTCAGGCGATCGACCAGCGCGTTGGCCTCCGGGTTGTCGGGGGCCGCGACAAGCTTCGCCATGTGGTCGGCTTCGACTGCGTGGTGGTGGAGCGGATTGTGCCGGCCTGGCCAGAAAAAGACCGGCTCGATCAGGCAGGAGGTGCGGCCCGTGGCGGCGATCAGCGCGCCGGTCTCGACTTTCAGGCGCTCCATCTCGCCCGCATTTTCGGCCCAGAGCGCCTCGAGCCTCTCCCACGCGGCGACGAGTTTCGAATGCGGCAAAAAGCCGTGGACCGGAACCCAGCGCTCGCCTTCGGGGCCGAGCATGGAATTGGGCGGCGGGAAGGGATTGGCGCGCAGGATCTTGGGTATCGAATTCTCGACCGGCTTGCCGCCCTGTTCGCGCACGATTTCGCCGATGCGCTTCATGTCGGCATCGACCGCCGATTGGTGGCGGCCCTCGGCGATGCAATGGAGGCTGAAAGGCACGCCCTCGAGGAAGGAGCGCCCCGCGAGCGCGACCTTGGCCCCTTCCTTGAGCGCCTTGAACATGCCGCCCGACTTCGCTTGGGATTTCAGCATGTTGCCCAATTGCTTCGCATCCTTGGCAAGCGAATCGCGTTTCATTCGTTGCGCCTGTAGGAAAGGATCGAAGGCGAAGCTTTCCGAAGCGAGCTCGGCCCGTGCAATTTCGCTCATCGCGCGCAAAAGCCCGGCGTGATTGTAAAAGCTGAACGAACCATAGGCGAAGGCCTCCGCCTCGCGCACCAGCCGCAAGGTCACCCTCGCCTTCACTCCGAAGGCCCCGCAATCGGCGGCGAAAAGGCTGGTGAGGTCGGGGCCGTAGGGGCGGAAGAAATCGGAAGCCGTCGACAGCACCGTCCCGTCCGCCAGCACCACGTCGAAACGGATCGCGCTGTCCACGGCGGTGCCCCGCGCCGCGCCCCAGAAGACACCGTTCTGGCTCATGCCCCCGCCGATGCTCGCCCGGATGCCGGACAGCGTGCCCCAGGCCATGACGCGAAGGCCTTTCGGCGCGAGCGCGCGGTGGAGTGCATCCCAGCTTATCCCTGCCTCTACCGTCACGGTCATGTCGGTCTCGTTCACCTCGATCACCCGGTCGAGCGCGGCGGTATCGACGAGCAGGAACGGCCCGCCGGAATAGAGATAGCCGCCTGTATAGCTCATGCCCCCGCCGCGCGGGACGATGGCTATCCCCGCCCCGGTCGCCGCGCCGATCCCGGCGGCGAGCTGTTCGACGCTGGCGGGGCGGAACACGGCAAGCGGCTCGGCGCCTTTCGAGAGCACGTCATGGCTGTAGAGCGCGAGGCTCTCCGCATCCGTCAGCAGCGGCGTATCGCCGACCGCCTTGCGAACCGGGGCGAGGGGATTGTCCGATGCGAGCGTTGCCATCAGGCGGGCTCCATTCTGGCCTCGGGAGGTGCCTCGAGCGTTTCGGGAAAGCTTTGCGGATAGCGCCCCAAGAGCAACAGAAGCGCCCCGCCTGCGATGAACGCGAAAATCGAGAGCTCGAGTATCGGATTGTAGCTGCCTGTGCGGTCATAGACCTGTGCGTAGATGACCGGCGAAGCCGCGCTGAACAGGCCGAAAGGCATGTAAAGCATACCATATATCTTGCCGTAATTGGCCATCCCGAAATAGCGGCCGGTGAGGTAGGCGATGAGATCGCTTTCCGCACCAGCAGCGAAACCGAGCAGGAATCCCGCCATTGCAGCCGCCGGGAAGGAGAGGCTGTCGCCAAGCAGCAGCCAGGCGGAAATCGCGGGCAGGCACAAAAGCGGGAAGGCGACGAAGCCCTGCCAGAACCGGTCGAGCAGCGCGCCCGTCGCCAGCCGTCCGACGAAGATGCCGATACCGAGAATGCCCATGACGGTTGCGGCGGTCTGCGCCTCCACGCCGCGCAGGCGCAGCATGGTCGGCATGTTGATGAACGCCCCGCCGAACGCTCCGGCAATCAGCGCGATCGACAACCAGATCAGCCAGAAGCGGTAATTGCCGAGCGCCGATCCCAGCGTAACGCCGGTCAGCTTGCCGGTCGCGCTTTCGATCGCCCTGGGTCGTTCTTCGGGGCGCGGCTCGCGGAACAGGAAAAACGCGACGACGAGCGCGACAGCGGGGAACAGCGCCACCGCCGCGAACATCGAGCGCCAGCCGTAATTCTCGATCACGAAGACCGCGAATTTCGGCACGACCATTGCCGCGATGCTGGTCCCCATCAGCAGGATGCCGAGCGCGAGCCCGCGATGCTTGAAGAACCACAGATTGATCGCGCGGCTCCACGTCACCGGGGTCGAACCGATCCCGACAAGGCCGACCACGACCCAGAAGCCGTAATAGATATAAAGCGTTTCGGGCTCGTTCGCGGTTGGAGTGAGGGAGATCGCGGCGAAGGCGAGGCCGAAGGCGGCAAGCGACCAAAGCGCGACGGGGCGCACGCCGAAACGGTCCGCCATCCAGCCGAAGAGCGGTGCGAGCAGGGCCGCGATCACGCCGAACAGAGTGATCGGGACGAGAACTTCGGTCTGGCTCCAACCGAATTCGGCCTTGAGCGGTTCGGCGGTAAAACCGATCACGTTATAGGGAATGGGCGATGCGCCGCACATGACACCGATCACGCCGGCGAGCAGGACCCTCCAGCCCTTCGAGAATTCGCCGCTCCCAGCGGTGTCGGGGGTGGGGCTGGCGCTCACTCAGTTCTCTCCCATGGCATTCGCGCCCCGCCATATCACATTGGGCAGCACAGCGTCGTCCCAGCTTTGCGGCCATGCGCGCGCTGCTCGCACAATGACCAGCCCCTTGTCGGGCAGGGCATAGACGCGCTGGCCGCCATGGCCGTGGAGGAGGACAACCCGCTCGGCCGCGAAAGGTTCGCTCTGCCACGGCACGAGCGGGACGCGCGGCGGACGCTCGCCGCCGATCGTCTGGTCGCCGACCCAGAGCTGGTAGCCATAGCCGCCATAGGCCGGCGAGGGTTCGAGCATCTCTTCGATCCAGCTTTCGGGCACGACCTGTCGCCCGGCGTAACGCCCGCCGGATACGAACAGCTGGCCGATCCGCAGCCAATCGACCGGGCGCGAGAGGATGCAGCAGCTGGTGATGACCATTCCCCCGTCGCGGTCCAGAGGCATGGCAGCGTGATGCAGGCCCAGCGGCTTCCACAATCGCTCGGATAGCAGCGTCTCGTAATCCGCCCCGCTCGCCCGCTCGAGCACGATGCCCAGGAGCTGGTTGACATGGTTGTTGTAGTCGAAGGCCTCCCCCGGTGCGCCGACCGGCTCGAGAGAGAGCGGCAGGCGCGTGTAGTCGCCGCCGAGGCTGTGCCGCACAACGGGGTTTTTCGGTGTTACGCGGTAGCCGTAGCCGTCGTCGCCCTGTTCGAGGCCGGAGGCCATGTGCAGCATCGCGCGAAGCGGGATCGCGCCGCGCGCCTCGCCCTGCCATTCGGTGATGTAGCGGCTGACCGGATCGGAGACCGAGCCCACTTCGCCGCGCTCGATCGCGATACCAATGAGCAGCGCAAGCACCGTTTTAGACATGCTCTGCGGGTTGAAGCGCGTGTCGCGGCCCGTGCCCTGCCAGTAGCGCTCGAACACCAGTTGGCCATCGCGCGCGACCAGCAGCGCGGTCGAATTCTGCGCCTCGGCCCAGCTCGCCGCCGCGGCAAGGGCCGTGGGGGCGATGCCTGCCTTGGCCGGCGTCGTGGTAGCGACCGGAATGGGTGCGCCCTCGACTTCGGCCACCGGATCGTACCAGTCGACGGGGATCGTGAGCGGTTCGTAACCGCCCGCAAGCAAGCTTTCCCAGCGCCTGTCGAAGAGCGGGTCGTCCTGCGCCGCGAGAGGGGCGGCCAGAACGGCAAGGGCAAGGAGGGCAAGGCTAGGGCGCATCGTAGAACTCGGTCAGGTTTCCGTCCGGGTCGCGAAAGGCGGCGATGGCGGTTTTGGCAAGTTCCGGACCGATGCCGGGAATCGTCACCGCGTCGCTCTCATAATCGGGCGCCAGCCCGCGTCCGGCAAGCGCCTCGAGATAGGCCTCCAGGTCTTCTACCGGATAGCGCAGCGAGACGATGCCGAGATTGGGGGGCGAGGCGTGCCGCGAAAGGTCGCGCCCGACGAACCCTTCGAATTCCATCACTTCCACGCGGCCCGTCTCGCCCGGCAGGACCGGCTGCAGCGCGGCGGCGCGCCGCACGAGGGACGTGGCTAGATTGGCGGGGACGGAGAAATTGTTCGAGCGAGGTTCGGGATCGGTGAAAGGCGCATCGAACAGCACGCCGAAGCCGAGCAGGTCGCGGTAGTAGGCAACGCTTATCGGTTGGTCCCTAACCATGCGCATCGCGTTGAAACCGCGGCTCAAGCGGCCGACCGGAAACCCGTCGAAAGGCGGGGCTTTTCTCTCGTAAAGGGCATAGCCTACGCCGTGGGGGCCGCGGATCACCACGTTGACGAGGTCGGAGCCGCCGAAAGTGAACGCGTAGGGCTGGCTCTCCGCCCACCACCCGCGCGCGATCGCGGCATCGAAGGCGGCGCGTGCGTCTTCGGTGCGCAGCATGATCGAGAAAATGCCGCCCGTGTCCCATGGCCGCGCGGCGAGGCGGATCGGGCGCTGCTTTTCCACACCGTCAAAGCGGACATAGCGGATGCAGCCTTCGTCCGCTTGCGGTGCGCAGATTCTGAGGAATGCGCCGGTAACGCTGCTCGGCAGCTTCCAGTACGCGATTTCGCTAGCATCGAGCATGCCGCTCGCCACTTTGCGCCAGCCGCCGTGATCGACCAGCCAGGCTGCGCTTTCTTCGAGATCGGTGACGCTGACGACCGCTTCGGTCCATGGTCCCACGCCGTCATCGGACGCAAGCTGGGCGGAGAGCGGCGGGAAAGGGAGAAAGGTGGCGGCGACGGCCAGAACCGCCGCCGCCGCCGCTTTTGGAACCATCAGAAATCGTACCTGGCCCTGACCATCCAGGTGCGCGGTGGGTTGAGATAGGCGTAGTTCGCAAGGCTGCTTTCGACCGCTTCCTCGTCGAAGCAGTTGCGGCATTCCGCCGTCAGAGCCCACCCGCTCACATTGCGGAGGGTGAGCGTGCCGTTGACGATCCAGCGCTGCTCGCTGAACGAACCGGTGACCGGATCGATCGGATCGCCGAGGCCGAGGGTATTGGTCGGATAGACCGTGCCCGAATTGCCCGTCACCGGTTGGTCGAAGAAGGTCACTTCGCTCGTGCCGACCTCACTGTCGCTGCGCCAGTTGGCGTTGATGGCCGGGGTCAGCGTAAAGTCGGTCCCGAGCCCGATATCGTAGCTGCCGCCGATCGAAACCGTCCAGTCCGGGGTACGAACCGGGGTCGAGATCGACCCGTCGGGGGAGACGATGCCGACCCCGCAGGCACCCGCCTCGTCCGGCCCGCCGCCGACATTGGGCAGCAGACCCGCCGCCAGCTGGGCGAGGCAATCCTGCTGCTGGGCCGCGACGGACTGGACGCCGAATTCATCGAGCGGCGGCGCGTTGGGATCGATGTCGTACTCGTCGTCCTGGTAGCCGATCGCGGCGAAGAGGTTGAGCCCCTCGACCGGGACCGTCGTGATCTCGACCTCGACGCCCTTGTTCTGGTAGTCGGCGAAATTCCGGGTGATGAAGGTAAGCGACCCGTCGGGCGCGACGAAGGCGGACGGGGTCTGCAGGTCCTGCACGTCAAGCCAGAACCCGGTCACGTTGAAGCGCAGCAGGTTATCGAACAATTCGGTCTTCGCGCCGACTTCGTAGCTCCACGCGGTTTCGGGGCCGAACGGGAAGAGCAGGTTCGGCGTGGTGCCACGCGCATTCCAGCCGCCCGACTTGAAGCCGCGCGTGGCGCTCGCGAAAAGGAGGATCTCGTCGCTCGGCGCGTAATTGATGGCAAAGCGCGGCGTCCACAGATCGACCGATTGCTCGGTCGGGATCGGCGCGCCGTTGCCCGCGACTAGGTTGGCGTTCTCGATGCAGGGCGAGGGGCCGAACTGGTTGGCGGCCGTGCACAGGTTCGATGCCCCCACCCGCGCCCGGTTGTCGCGGATCGAGAAGGTCTTGGTCTCGTCGGTGTAGCGGATACCCGCCGTCAGGGTGAGCTGGTCGGTGAGGTTGAGGTCCGCCTGGAGGTAGCCCGCCCAGGCTTCGGCTGTGTTCTCCAGGGTGCGGTCCGCCAGCAGAAGCGGAAACCCCTCCGGCGGCGGCGCGATGGGCAGCGTGAAGATGTCGGCGAAATCGGTCGTGTTGTCCTCGTGGAAATAAAACACGCCGCCCACGACGTCGAGCAGGCCGTCGGCGATCGAGCCGGTGAACTTCACTTCCTGCGTGAACTGGGTGTGGGACCCGTCGTTGACGATGCTGAAGCCGCCATAGGTCCAGCCCACCACCGGCGGGACGGGGTTGGCGGCGGTCGGCAAAGCGCGACCATCGGCGAAGTCGAGCGCGAATTGCTGCGAGAGATCGACGAAGCCGGTGATGAAATTGACCGTCCAGTCGGGCGAGAGCTCGACTTCGAGATTGGACGAGATGAAATCCATCGTCGCCTTGTTGCCGAGCCCCTGATTGGCCTTGTCCCCGGCGACCAGCGGGCCGAAGGCGGGGCTGATGAAATTGCCCCCCTGGGTGAGGCCGGTCGCGGTGAAGCGCCCGTCGCAATTGGCCGGATTGGTCGGGTCGCAATCGAAGTTGAGCAGGTTCACCGCTTCGGACACGGTGTGGATATACGACCCCGTCCAGCGCACGCTGTCCGACAATTCGCCGCGCATGCCGAGGCGCACGCCCCAACCGTCGCTTTCATTGGTGCGTTCGCCGGTGAGGTTGTTGATCGCCCAGCCGTCATCGTCCTGCCAGTAGCCCGAGACCTTCACGGCGAAGCTGTCCGACAGGGGAAGGTCGATCGACGCGCGGCCCAGCTTCATGTCGTAGGAGCCGTAGCCGATTTCGGCATAGCCGCCGATCTCGTCGCCCGGTTCGGACAGGAAGACGTTGATCGCGCCGCCGGTCGTGTTGCGTCCGAAAAGCGTGCCCTGCGGCCCGCGCAGCACTTCGATACGATCGACGTCGAACAGCGAAAGGTTGTTGGCGTTCTGGCGCGAGAGGTAGATGTCGTCGACATAGGTGCCGATCGGCGGGTCGAAGGTCGCGATGCTTTCCGAATTGCCGATCCCGCGCAGGTAATAGGAGTTCGCGGTCCCGATCCCGGTGTTGTTGAGACCGACCAGGTTCGGCACGAACTGCGCCACGTCGAGCGCCGTGAACGCGCCGCGGGTCTGCAATTCCTGCTGGTCGAAGGCCGAGATTGCGATCGGCACGTCCTGCACGCTTTCCTCGCGTCGCTGGGCGGTCACGATGATCGACGAGACACCGCGCTGGGGCTCCTCCTCGGCGACTTCCTGATCGGGGTCCTGCGCCTTGGCGATGGCGGGGAACGCGGCAAGGGCGAGACCCGAGGTCATGCCTAGCAGCGCGAGCTTCTTCGAAGTGAGAGAAGTCATGCGGATTTTCCTCCGTGGGCAATGGGTGATGCCGGCCTCGCGCCGATCTGTCGTTCCCAACCTGCGGGCGAAAGTTGTCCGGACAAACTCTTGCTTGTCAAGCGCGGAAGTGCAATTTGTCCGGACAAATTGTCCGAATCTGTCAACAGGCGTGCCGTTTGGGCAACACTTTTGCTCCGCCGGTTTTCCGCAAGGGGGTCCTATGTCCGAATATGCCTATCCGGTGCTGGTCTATGTTCACCTGCTGCTGTTCGTGCTTTGGCTCGGAGCGGATGTCGGGGTGTTCGTGCTCGGGCAGCATTTCCGCAAACGCGAAAAATGGTCGCTCGACCAGAGGATCGCGCTGCTTACATTGCTGGTCGAGATCGACATGGTTCCGCGCAGCGCTTGGGCGCTGATGGTGCCTCTCTCGCTGTCCGTCGTCGATACGGGCGGTTGGTGGGACGTGCCGACATGGCTGCTCGTTGCCGCTTGGGCGGTGGGACTTTTCTGGCTCGCCCTTGTGTGGGATTCGCATATGCACGACCAGACCCCGCGCGCGGCGCGCAACCGGAAGATCGAGGGGTGGTTGCGCTGGCTGATCGGCGGCTTCTACCTCTGGCTCGGTGGGCAGAGCCTGCTCATGGGCACGCCGCTCGCACCCGACTGGCTCGCATGGAAGGCGCTGATGTTCGGGCTCATCTTCGTCGCCGCGATCATGATCGACGTGACCTTCAAGCCGGTCGGCGCGCAGCTTGCCGCAGTTATGCAGCAAGGCTCGAGCGACGCGACCGAGATCCCGCTTAGGCGGACCATGGACCGAACCCGGATCTGGGTCTGGACGGTCTATCTCCTCCTGCTCGTGACCGCCTTTCTCGGCAATGTGAAACCGTTGCCCTGATTCCTCACCTGCGCCCCTTTTCGTAGGCTGTCGAAAAATTTGTCTGGACAAATTTTAGCCGTTTGGCAGTACTCGGGGCTGGGACGGAATGTTGCGCGTCGTTTGCCGCCGGCGCATCATAGGGGAGGGAAGCTATGAGAAAGCTTGTCGGTTCGGCTTTGCTGGCCGCGACCATGCTCACGCCGAGCGCGCTCGCTGCGCAAGATGTGGACGAAAGCGAAGAGGAAATGCAGGAAGCGGCGGGGGTCGGCCAGACCATCATCGTGACTGCACGCAAACGCGAGGAATCGCTTCAATCGGTTCCCACCAGCGTCGCGGTCGCCACATCCGAGACGATCCAGCGCCTGAACCTCAACAACCTCACCGACATCGCCAACACGACGCCGGGCCTGATCTTCGATGAAAGCTTCGGGCGCAACGGCAACCGCCCGGTGATCCGCGGCCAGGCCAATATCCTCGGCGAGAGCGGCGTCGCCTTTTTTATCGACGGAATCTACTACACCGGCAGCCTCGCCGATTACGACGTCGATACGATCGAGCGGATCGAAGTGGTCAAGGGTCCGCAAAGCGCGCTTTACGGACGCAACACCTATTCGGGCGCGATCAACATCATCTCCAAGATGCCGGGCGACACTTGGGAAGGCCGGGTCACCGCCGACATTGCCGAACATGACCGCTACGAGCTGACCGCTGGCATTCGCGGGCCGATCAGCGAGGGCCTGTCCTTCGGCGTCAACGGGCGGTTCTACGATTTCGGCGGCGAGTTCACCAACCAGTTCGACGGGACCAAGATCGGCCAGCAGTCATCGTGGTCGGCCTCCGGCGTGCTCGACTGGGACAATGGCGGCCCGTTCACGGCCACCTTGCGCGGTTATTACAACCGCACCGATGACGGCCAGCCCGCGATCTTCCACCAGAACGCGAACCAGAACAACTGCCTGTTCGACGACGGCTCGCTCTATGCCGGACGCGGACGCTATTTCTGCGGGGTGATCGAGCCTGGCGAGGCCAATTCGGATTACACCGTGCAGTTTCCCGATGCCGACATGGTCGGGATCGAGGCGGACACCTACAACGTCTCGCTGCGCATGGAATACGAACTGTCCGACGCGCTCACCCTCGTTTCGCTGACCGGTTTCAACGACCGCCGCGAGACCCAGCTTACCGACGGCGATTACAGCCCGGACAGCTTTCAGACCGCAGTTTTCGCGCGTTTTCCCGCGGGTGCCCCGATCGGCTTCGGCCCGGCAGGCCCGATCTTCCCGTTCGGTTTTGTCGGGTCGACCATCGACTTCTCCTTCGCCAACCTGCGCGAGACGCAGGACTGGTCGCAGGAACTGAAGCTGCTCTATGAAAGCGATAGCTTCGACATCATCGTCGGTGGCTACTATTTCGACCAGGGCGACGACAATTTCTCGATCCGCGATGTTCCCGCCAATGCCGGGGCGCTGGCCGGGGCAAGCCTAGGAGCGCGGCTGGCAGAGGAGCAGGCGCGCTGCGCGGCGAACCCGATCTGCGGGACGACCTTCCCGCTATTCGGTCCCTCGACCCCGAACGATCGCAGCGAGAGCCTCCTCGATATCGAGAACATCGCGGTTTATGGCGCGGTGAGCTGGCACATTACCGATACACTCAATCTCGGGATCGAGGGGCGCTATGCCGAGGAATCGATCGACCAGACCGTCTTCAATTTCGCCGAAGGCGATGCGCGGCCGGCGCCGGTCACTGCCGATGCGACGTTCAAGGCTTTCACTCCACGCGTGACTCTCGACTGGCAGTTCACGCCCGACAACATGCTCTATGCGATCTATGCCGAGGGCCAGAAACCGGGCGGGTTCAACGGGGCGCTGGCGATCACCGCCAACGCGCTCGACCCCAATCTCGACATCGAGACCTTCGCCGAAGAGGAGAACATGTCGCTCGAGGTCGGCTTGAAGAACAGCCTGTTCGACGGCGCGGTGATCTTCAACCTCGCGGCCTATTACACCGAGATCGACGGCTACCAGCTGACCCAGAACGTGTCGGTCCCGCCCAACCAGATCAGCGTCGTCACCAATGCCGGCGAGGCGGAGATCTGGGGGATCGAAGCGGAGCTGGTCGGCGAGTTGTCGCGCGGGCTCACGCTGACGGCGAACTACGCGCTCGCCGACACTGAATTCACCAGCGGGGTCGACGAGAATCAGGGCGTGCTAAACGACGTCGCCGATGACGGGCTCGTAAATTGCTCGACAGGGGACCAGTTCCCCGCCATCGACGGGTGTCAGAGCCTGTTCGGCTCGATCGCCGGCCAGTCGATCCCGCGTGCACCGCGCCACCGGGCATTCGCCGATCTCGACTATCGCTCCTCGACCGAAATCGGCGGCGGCACGTGGGATTTCTTCGCCGGCGGCAACATTACCTACACCTCTTCGAGCTTCGCGCAGGTCCACAATCTTGCCCGGACCGGCGATGCGACCGAAGTCGATGTGCGGATGGGGCTGGAAAACGATAATTACCGGATCATGCTCTATGCGAACAACCTGCTGGACGAGGACGCGATCCAGCAGATCATCCGCTATGCCGACGCCAACAACGACCTGCGCCGCAGCTTCATCGGGGGGCTTCGGCCCGGGCGGCGGGTCGGGATCGTGCTGTCGGCGAATTTCTGAAAGGCCCGCGATCCCGGAAACGGCCACGGAAAAGGGGCGGGACGTCAGCTCCCCCGCCCCTTTTTTATCGCGTGGAGCGGATTTATTCGCTTTCGCCCATCCCTGCGGCTCCGTCCTCGGCCTCGCGCTTGGCATCGGTGAGCTTGCGGAACTTGGTCCAGGTGGTCTCGTTGCGACGCATGTCGTCCTTGGGCGGCGCGTTTTCGTAGATCGGGTAGTTTTCCCGGATTTCGTTCTTGAGAACGTCGGGCAGCTGCTCGAACCCGCCCGGCAGTTTCCGCCCCATGGCGTTGAACACCATCTGGCCGGGCCGCCCACCCATTTCCATCCATGGCGCCCAGGGCGAAATGCGCACCCAGCTGATCATCGGATAGGCCGTCGGGGTAGAGGCATCGAACAGCTCGTCCTTGAGCGCGGCGAAATCGAAGATCTCCATCGCGTGATACATGTTGCCGACATATTGCTGGTAATCGCCTGCGAGCGGGTTGGGATAGAACAGGGGCGCCTCGAACGGCATGAAGACGTAGTCGCCCTCGATCCGCATCGTCGACAGGCGATAAGGCGATCCGTCGCGCCGCACGGCGAAATTCGCCGGCTGGTTCACCGGGTCATTGTGAATGTGCATCACGTCGACCGTTTCGCCGGTATAGGGATTTTTCCATTGGTCGACGACTTGCCCGGTTTCGGGGTCGAGCATCAGCATCAGCTCTCGGCTGATGAGACGCCAGCCCTTGCCGCGCTCCGGGTCCTCGACCTCGACGCAGCGGCGGATATTCATCCCCTCGCCCCTGAACAGCAGCTTGTCGCGCACACCCGGTGCGCGCCCGTAGATATTGCCTGACCAGTGATAGACGGCCGGCTCGTCCGCCGAGACGCCGCATTGCAGGCGTTTGGCGATCTCGAGCGCGTCCTGCGGGTCCTCGGGATCTAGCATCTGTGCCGAAACGGGGGCGGACCCGATCGTTCCTGCAAGCACGATTCCGCTCGCAAGCATGCCGAATGCAACCAAAAGCGTCTTCATCGATTTCATGAACCTGACCTCCCGCGCGAGTGTCCACCCTTTGGATAGTCCGGCGCGCTTGTCCGGACAAATCCGTATTTCTTCCTTGACTTTAGATTTGTCCGGACAAATTGTGAAGCCTCTTATTGCCCGTCCGCCGGGTCGCCATCGGGATACCTTTTTCGCCATGTTCGTCGCCGCCAGCCTTCTTTTCGTTCCCGGTTCGCGGCCCGACCGTTTCGCCAAGGCGAAAGCGGGCGGCGCGGACCTGATCGTGATCGATCTGGAGGACGCGGTCGCGGCCGAAGACAAGGCTGGCGCGCGCGGCGCTGCTCTCGCTCAGGTGGCTGAAGGCCCTGAGGGCTGGGCGGTGCGGATCAATGGCGTTGCGACGGCATTCGGCGTCCGCGACCTTGCCGCGCTGAGCGAATGCGCAAAGCTGCCCGAAACCCTGCTGGTTCCGATGGTCGAAAGCGCTGCCGAACTCGGCGTGATCGCGGGCGCTCTGGGCGAGGAGTGCCCCGATCTCGTACCCCTGATAGAAACGCCGCGCGGGCTGCGCCATGCGCTCGACATCGCCTCGCACCCACGGGTCGCGGCGGTGATGTTCGGCGGCGGCGATTTCTCGGGAGAACTGGGCGTCGAACTCGCCTGGGAGCCCCTGCTCGCCGCGCGCCAGCACGTTATTCTCGCCTGCGCTGAAGCAAGGAAGCCCGCGATCGACGTGCCCTTCATTTCGCTGGAGGACGAGGCGGGCCTTGCCGATGAATGCGACCGCGCGCGTCGCCTGGGCTTTTCGGCCAAGGCCGCGATCCATCCACGCCAGGTTCCCGCGATCAACGGAGCCTTCGCCCCCAGCGCGGCCGAGATCGCCGAGGCGCGCGAGGCGCTCGATGCCTACGAGGCGGGCGGCGGGCGCGCGATCCGGTTCAAGGGGCGGATGCTCGAGGCACCCTTCATCAAGAAGTACCGCGCGGTGCTGGCGCGGCATGAGGAGCAGACGAATGCGTGATAGCTATATCGAGGTATCGCCGGGCCGCTTCCGCGAGGTCCAGGGGCGCTATTTCGACGATTTCGTGGTCGGCCATGTCTATGAACATCGCCCCGGACGGACAATCACCGATGCCGACAATGTCTGGTTCACCCTGCTTACGATGAACACCCATCCGGCGCATTTCGACTACGAGCTGTCGAAGGACACCGAATTCGGCAAGCCGCTCGTGGTAAGCCCGCTCACGATAGCGCTGATGACCGGAATGAGCGTCTCGGACACCAGCGGCAAGGCTGTCGCCAATCTCGGCTGGGACGAGGTGCGCATGACCAAGCCGCTTTTCGTCGGCGACACGATCTATTGCGAAAGCGAAGTGCTCGATAAGCGCGAAAGCAAGAGTCGGCCCGAGCAGGGCATCGTTACCTTCAAGACCACCGCGATGAACCAGCACGGCGATGTTGTCGCACATTACAAGCGCTCAGTGCTCGTCTGGAAGCGCGGGCATGGCAATCTCGACGACTGACCCCAAACACCCCGAAGGAAATCCCCATGGCTACCGCCGCACAGCTCGACAACCAGATCCGCACGATCGACCCGGATGAAGAGCGCGCCTTCATGGACGCGATCGACCGCTGGATGGAGCGCGAGGTCATTCCCGTCATCCAGCACCATGATCACAATGACCTGTGGCCAACCGAGCTGGTCGAACAAATGGCCGAAATGGGCCTGTTCGGGGCAACCATTGGGCAGGAATATGGCGGCCTCGGCCTGCCCGCCACGACTTATGCCAAGATCGTGATGAAGATCTCGAGCCACTGGATGGCCATCACGGGAATTTTCAATTCTCATCTCATCATGGCCGCTGCGGTCGAAAGGTTCGGTACGCCGCAGCAGAAGGCGAAGTGGCTGCCCAAGTTTGCCAGTGGCGAGATCCGCGGCGGACTGGCCCTGACCGAGCCCAATGCCGGGACCGACCTGCAGGCGATCCGCACCGTGGCGAAAAGGCAAGAGAACGGCGACTATATCCTCGACGGCACCAAGACTTGGATCTCGAACGCATTGAACGGTTCGTGCTTCGCGCTGCTCGCCAAGACCGATCCCAAGGCCGAGCCGCGCTACAAGGGGATGAGCCTGTTCATCGCCGACAAGCGGGACGGGCTCACCACCGGCAAGAAGTTCGAGAAGCTCGGCTATAAGTCGATAGACAGCGCCGAACTGGTAATGGAGGATTATCGCATTCCCGCCGACCAGCTGATCGGCGGGGTCGAGGGGCAGGGCTTCTTCCAGGCGACCGGGGGTCTCGAACTCGGGCGGATCAACGTCGCCGCGCGCGGGGTGGGGCTGGCCGAGGGCGCGCTGCGTCTCGCCACCGAATACGCGCAGCAGCGCGAAACGATGGGCAAGCCCATCGCGCAGCACCAGGCGATCCAGCTGAAACTGGGCGAGATGGTGACGCGGGCGCGGGCCGCGCGCCTTCTCACGCTCGACGCCTCGGAGGCGTATGACAGGGGCGAACGCTGCGACAAGGAGGCCGGAGTGGCGAAATATTTCGCTTCCGAAGCGGCAGTCGAGAACAGCCAGGAGGCCATGCGCATTTTCGGAGGTTATTCCTACTCCAAGGAATACGATATTGAGCGGTTCTACCGCGATTCCATGTTGATGTGCATAGGCGAGGGCACGAACGAGATGCAGCGCATCATCATTGCCAAGCAGCATCTGAAAGAGAACCAGATCTGAGCCGGGAGGGAGGGAAATGCACTGTCCCCCGGACCGCTTGCCGCTGAAGGGCTTTCGCGTCATCAGCGCGGAGCAGTATGGCGCGGGGCCATACGGCACGATGTTCCTCGCCCAGATGGGCGCCGAGGTCATTAAGATCGAACCGCCCGGCAAACCCGGCCCCGACGGCACGCGGCGCGGCGGCGGGGACACCGCGCGCGCGGTCGGGCCGCATTATCTGAGGCCGGGCGAAAGCACCTATTTCCAGAGCTTCAATCTCAACAAGCGTTCGCTCACGCTCGATATGCGCACCGAGGAGGGGCAGGCGATCTTGCGCCAGCTCGCCGCAGAAAGCCATGTCGTCGCCAACAACATGCGCGGCGACCTGCCGGCACGGCTGGGGCTCGACTATGCGGCGCTCAAGGACGTGAATCCGGCGATCGTCTGTGCGCACCTGTCCGCCTATGGCCGCGACAACGAGCGCGCCAAGTGGCCGGGCTATGATTACCTGATGCAGGCCGAGGCGGGCTATTGCCAGATCACCGGCGAGCCGGGCGGCGATCCCCAGCGAATGGGGCTTTCCATGGTCGATTTCATCACCGGTACGATCTTCTGCATCGGCCTATTGGGCGCGCTGGTCGATGCGCAGCGCACGGGCGAGGGGCGCGATGTCGACACCGACCTGCTCGGCGCGGCTGTCCATCAGACGAGCTACCCAGCGCTGTGGTACATGAACCATGGCGACGAAACCCAGCGCACGCCGCGCAGCGCCCATCCGAGCGCAACGCCGAGCCAGATGTTCAAGGCCGCCGACGGCTGGATGTTCGTGATGTGCCAGCTGCCCAAGTTCTGGGACATCCTCGTCACCCGCATGGCGCGCGAGGACCTGAAGGACGACCCGCGCTTCGCCGACAATGCCGACCGGCTGGCGAACCGCGAGGCGCTCACGGGCATCCTCGACGAGGAATTCGCGCAAAAGCCGATGGCGCATTGGCAGGAGCTTCTCGCGGGGCACGTGCCGGTCGCGCCGGTCTATACGCTGGGCGACGCGCTCGACAATCCGTGGCTGCGAAGCGTGGGCATGCGCGAGGAGATCGAGCATCCCGATAAGCCCGATCTCCAGATCCTTGCGAGCCCGCTCAAGTTCGACGGCAAGCGACCGCCGAACCGGGCCGCTCCGCTGCTGGGCGCGGACAACGATTCCATCCTCGCCGATCTCGGCTATGACCCCGAGGCAATCGCGGACCTGCGGACCCGCGGCGTGGTCTGAGCGCGGGCGAGAGGGGAGGAAATGGGCAAGCTTTCAGGGATCAGGGTCGTCGACCTCACGCAGTTTCTCCCGGGTCCGATGATGACGGTGATGATGGCCGATCACGGCGCGGAGGTGATCAAGGTCGAACCCGGAGCCGGCGATCCGGCGCGGGTGCAGGCCCCCTTCGACAGCTATGGCGGGGACGAACACTCCGTCTGGTTCGCCAATCTCAATCGCGGCAAGAGCAGCGTCGTGCTCGATCTCAAGAGCGAGGACGGCAAGGCCGCCCTGCGCGATCTGATCGGCGGGGCCGACGTCTTCGTCGAGGGCTTCCGGCCCGGCGTGATGAAGCGCCTCGGCTTCGATTACGAGGCGGTAAAGGCGATCAAGCCCGATATCGTCTATTGCTCGATCTCGGCCTTCGGGCAGGAAGGCGCGCTCGCGCACCATCCCGCGCACGACATTGCGGTGCAGGCCCTCGCCGGGTTCCTGAGCGTCAATGACGGGCCGGACGGCACACCTGTCGTCCCCGGAGCGCCGAGCGCGGATCTCGCCGCGGGGCTGACGGCGCTGTCGGGCGTGCTGATGGCGCTGGTTGGGCGCGAGCGGACGGGCGAAGGCGCCTATATCGACTGCGCCATGTTCGACAGCCTGCTGCCGTGGTGCGCGCACACCGTCGGCAGCGCGATCGCAGGCGGAGAAAGCCCGAAATCCGCCTCGCAGCGCAGCCTCGGCGGGGCGGGCTTCTACCAGGTCTACAAGACCGCCGACGGGCGCCATGTCGTGCTGGGCGGGCGCGAGATCAAGTTCGCGAAGAACCTGCTGACGGCACTGGGTCGCGAGGACCTGCTGCCGCTCGCCGAGGCACCGGCAGGCGAACAGGGCGAACTCATCGCCTTCCTGCGCGAAACCTTTGCCGCGAAGACCCGCGGGGAATGGGTCGAGTGGTTCGAAGACAGGGACGTCGCCTTCTCCCCCGTGCTCGATTTCCGCGAGGCCTTCGACGAACCGCATGTCGCAGAACGCGGCCTGATCGTCGAGGCCGAAGGCGGCGGGCGGCACATCGCGCCCCCGATCCGCTTTGCAGGCGAGGAATGGAAACCCGCCCCGGTGCCCGCGAAAGGCGGGCATCCGGGATGAGAGAAGCGCTACCCTTCGACGTCGATATGCATCGCGTAGGCGAAGCGGTCGCCGGGGTGGTGGCTCACCGAAATCTCGAAGATGCGCCCGTCGGGGTCGTAATAGCAGCGCAGGATCCTGAGAACCGGGCTTGCCTCGTCGATCTTGAGCGCGCTTGCCGTCGCCTCGTCCGCCGGGATCGCCTGGATGTCCTGCGTGACCTTGCCGATGCGCACGCCGGCGAGCCGCTCGATCTGGCTGAACAGCGTTCCCGCCGAAAGATCGAGCTCGCGGGGCGCTTCGCCCAGATAGTCGTGAAAATAGGCGTCGGTCACCGCGATCGGAAGGTCGTCTTCGGAATGGCGCCGGGTGCCGCGAAAGCACATCCAGTCGCCTTCGACGCTTTCGCCGATCTGTTCGGCGACATCCGCCGGAAGCGCGCCGCATTCGACCTCTTCGTAGATCACTTCGCTGTCGCGGGCATATTGCAGCAGCTCGCCCACGTTCGAAAGCGGCTGGTGCAGCGCCCCGCCGCGCGCGGCCGCCGGCTGGACGGTCGTGCCCGAACCGCGGCGGCGCTGGATCAGGCCCTCGGCCTCCAATCGGCGCAGCGCCTCGCGCACGGTGAAGCGGCTGACATCGTAACGCGCGCAGAGAGCGGTCTCGGTGGGAAACTGCTTCCCGCCCGAAAATTCACCCGCGAGAATCGCCTCACGCAATTCACCCGCCAGTTGCAGGTAGCGGGGCGTACGCTGGCCTTTCTTGTCCTTGGTGCTGGCAGTGCTTGCCAAGTGCTGCTCCATCGACCCTTCATCGGCCAGGCGGCGTCATGAGCGAGCCGCTGCTGACCTTGCTTGCCGCGACACTAGCCCGGCCTCCCGGTAAAAGCGAGCGAGAGCGCGCGCGGTTCCACCTGCTCGACTGGCTCGCCTGCGTCGCGGGCGCGAGGCAGGAGGAGGCCGGGGCGCTGGGCGCGACGATCTCCTCGCGCGGGTGGGAAAAGGCGACCTATCTCGGCAACGCGCTCGAGATGGACGACGTGCACCGCACCAGCCTGCTCCATCCCGGCCCGGTCGTCTGGCCCGCTGCGCTCAGCCTTTCGGCCGCCGACATGGAGACGCGGCTCGATGCGGCGGTGCGAGGCTACGAGGCGATGATCGCGGTCGGCGCGGCCTTCGATGCGCACCATTACGCCCACTGGCATCCGACCGCGACGATGGGCGTGTTCGGAGCCTGTGCGGCATTCGGCTCGCTGCTCGGCTTCGCCCCGGTCGAATACGCCAATGCGCTCGGCAATGCGGGATCGGTCGCGGGAGGGCTGTGGCATATGAGGCACGACGACGTGCTGACGAAGCAGTGGCACATCTTCCATGCTGTCAGCACGGGACGCAACGCGGCGCTCCACGTCCATTACGGCGCGACGGGGCCGCAGCGCCTCCTCGAAGGGTCGCAGGGACTTTTTGCGGCGATGACGAGAGAGCCGGGTGATTTGGCCTCGAATGGCGAGGGCTGGCTGATCGACGCGGTCAGTTTCAAGCCCTTCGCCGCCTGTCGCCACGCTCACCCCACGATCGATGCGGCGATGGAACTGCGCCGTGCGGGCAAGCTCGAGCCGCCCTTCACGGTCGAGACTTTTGCCGACGCTCTGACTTTCTGCGACCGGCCCGATCCCCGGACCGAGTTGGAGGCGAAGTTCTCGCTTCAGCACGCGGTCGCGGTGGCCGCGGACGGGCGCGAGGCGGAACCCGAGGATTTCACGAAGGAAGCCATTGCCGCGCTTGCCGATTTGCGCGCGCAGGTGACGGTCGCGGAAGGGGCCGAGTTCACCGCCCGCTACCCCGCGCATTTCGGGGCGCGGGTGAACGGGCTCGAAATGGTCGACACGCTCGGCGATCCCGAAAGGCCGGTGAACGAGGAGCGGATCATCGCCAAGATGCACAGCCTCGCGCGCTGGGGCGGGCTCCCGGAAAGCGAGGCGGAGCGCGCGGTCCGGCTCGCGCTCAAAGGCGACGACGCGGCGGAGATCGACACCATGCTCGAGGACTGGATCCGGTGAGCGCTACGGCTGACCTTCTCGCCTTCGCGGGTGCGGACCACGTGCTGCCCGAAAGCGTCCGCGCCGATGCCGAGCGCCTGCTGGCCGACACGCTCGCGGTCGGAGCGGCGGGGGCGACGGCTCCCGGGGCGGAGGCGATCCGCGAGGCGGCAGAGGCGATGGGAGCGGGCGGCGACGCGCGCCTCTTCGGCTCGCCCGGCCGCCTGCCCGCGCCCGCCGCGGCTTTCGTCAACGGATACCGCGTGCATTGCCTCGAATGGGACGCGGTGCACGAGCCTGCGGTGGTCCATGCGCTCTCGACCGTGGTCGCAGCCTTGGGAGCGGCAATCGACCGGCGCGGGGGATGCGGGGGCGAGGAGGCGCTCGCTGCGCTCGCGGTCGGAGTGGACGTCGCCTCGGGCCTCGGTCTTGCGGCAACGAGCGGCCTCACCTTCTTCCGTCCCGCGACTGCCGGCGTGATCGGCGCGGCGCTCGCCGTCGCGCGGATCGACGGCGCGCCGATGGACGACACGCTCGGCCTCGCTTTTTCGAGCGCGGCAGGCACGATGCAGCCCCATGTCGAGGGGCTCGCGACGCTCCCCTTCCAGATCGCCAATGCGGCCCGCGCGGCGGTGACGGCGAGCGATCTTGCCAAGGCGGGCTTTCCCGGCCCGAAGGACCCGCTGGAGGGCGAATTCGGCTACTTCCGCCTGTTCGACGAGGGCGACCTGTCCGCCTACACCCGCGACCTGGGCAAGGTCTGGCGCATATCCGAAGTCAGCGTGAAGCCCTTCCCCTCGGGCCGGGCGAGCCACGCCGCGCTCGGCAAGCTTCAGGAACTGGTGCTGGACGCGGGCGCGGTCGAGCGGATCGAACTCGCCTGCCCGCCGCTTATCCGGAGGCTCGTGGCGCGACCTTATTCCGCCGACATGACCCCCGCCTACGCGCGGCTGTGCCTGCAATGGCTGGGCGCGCTGATGCTGGCGGACGGCGTGGTGGACCCGCGCCGTTTCATTCCGGAGCACATGGCGGACGAGCGGCTCGGCGCTCTCGCGCGCCGCATCGCGCTGGTGCCGGACGGGAACGAGGACCCCAACGCGCTCTTCCCGCAGCGTCTCACCGTAACGTTCAATGACGGGCGCAGCGCGAGTCACGACATTGCCCATACGCTCGGCAGTCCGGGCAATCCTCTCACGCCCGAGCAGGCACAGGCGAAGCGCGACCTTGCCCGCGACCTCGCGCCCGCCGACGCCGATCCGCGCATCTTCGACGATCCCCTTGGCTATTTCACGGGACAAGCATGACCTATCCGACCTTCTTCGAAGCGCTCGACCACGAGCAGCTCCTCAAGGACTATCCGATCGGCGACGCCTTCACCGCGCGCTACAAGTCCATGAGCCGCGACGAGCTTTTCGCCATCCAGGACGCGCAGTTCCGGCGGCTGATGGAGCGCGGCTGGCAGGTCCCCTTCTACCGCCGCCTGTGGGGCGACAAGGGCATCGAGCCGGGCGACATCCGGGGCCTTGAGGACATCGGCAAGCTGCCGGTCTACGACAAGAGCGACCTCATGGCCTCGATCGGCGAGTACCCGCCCTATGGCGATTTTCACGGCATGGGCGATCCCGCCACGCGCCCGCCGACCATCTTCCACACCACCTCCGGCACGACGGGCAAGCCGCAGGTGCTGATGTTCGGGCCGAAGGGGCGCGAGGTCGGCAACCTCCTGGTCGGCCGGATGTATCGCTGGATGGGGCTGGAGCCGACCGACGTCGTCCACTCGGTCTATGGCCACGGCATGATCAATGGCGGGCACTACATCCGCGAGGCGGTGACGCATTTCACGAATTCGGTGTTCCTGTCGGCCGGCACGGGGATCGAGACCCGCAGCGTCAACCAGGTCCGCCTGATGGCCGATTTCGGCGTGACCACGATCGTCGGTTTCGTCGATTATATCAGGAAGCTCGCCACAACCGCCGAGGCCGAGGGGCTGTTCGATAAGATCGACATCCGCATGATCATTGGCCATCTCGGCACGGAAGACCGCGCGAGCACCGAGGCGGCATGGCATGGCGCGAAGGCCTATGACTGGTATGGTGTCGGGGACACCGGCAGCATCGCGGGCGAAGGGCCGGAGCGCGACGGCATGTATGTCTGGGAGGACGCGCAATATCTCGAACTGCTCGATATCGACACGGGCCAGCCGGTCGAAAAGGGCGGCACCGGGGACATGGTGGTCACCTGCCTTTACAAGGACGACATCGCGCCCTGCATCCGCTTCAACACCCATGACGTGACGCATGAACTGGACGGGCGCGGCGATATCGTCTTCAAGCGCATCGCGGGCTTCAGGGGCCGCAGCGACAACATGGTCAAGCTGCGCGGTATCAACGTTTTCCCCCACGCGATCGGCGCGATCATCGAGAACCGTCCGGACCTCACCGGCGAATATGTCTGCCATTTGAAACGCGATGCGAGCCAGAAGGATTCGATGACCGTGACGCTCGAAAGCCGGGGCGGAAGCGACCGGGGCGAACTCGCTGAAACGCTGCGGCGCGGGCTGGGCGTGGAGGTCGAGGTGGTGCTGGTCGAACCGGGCGGCACGGCCAAGGCGACCGAGATCGATACCCGCCAGAAGCCCTTGCGCCTGATCGACGAGCGGGGGCTCTAGGCGCGTGATCGACCGCTACAACGCCTTCCTCTTCCGCGACGAGACCGCGACCGGCGCAGAGGGTCCGCTTGCGGGAATTACCGTGGGCGTGAAGGCGAACATTGCGGTGGCAGGAATGCCCTTCCACGCCGGGATAGGCTCGTGGAAGGACCGCATTGCGGACGATGACGCCGCCGTGGTCAAGGCCCTGCGTGACGCGGGCGCCGTCATCACCGGCATTCTCAACATGGAGGAAGGCGCGCTCGGCGCGAAGACCGACAACCCGCATTTCGGCCCCACCCACAACCCGCATCGCCACGGCTATTCCCCCGGCGGCTCCTCGGGCGGGAGCGGGGCGGCGGTCGCAGCGGGCCTGTGCGATGTCGCGCTCGGCACGGACACGATGGGCTCGGTCCGCATCCCGGCGGCGCATTGCGGGGTCTACGGCTTCAAGCCCGCCACCGCGCGGGTGAGCCAGGACGGCCTCGAACCCGCCGACCTCACGCTCGACGCAATCGGCCCGCTGGCGCGCGATATCGATTCGCTCGAACGTGTGGCGCGCGTCATCAGCGATTTCGGCGAGAAGGGCATCGAAGGCCCCGGCGCGACGCTTGCCGGGCATGGGGTGGACATCCACCGCGAGGTCCTGCGCGTCTTCGCCAAGGTCATCCACGACATGGAGGCGGAACCGGAGGTCGAAAGCCTCGACCATCCCAACTCCCGCATCCGCTTCGCCGGCTTCATTGGCGTGTCGAAGGCCATGGCGGCGCATCTCGAAGGAGTCGCGGCGTCGGAACTGCTCGCCAAGCTCCTCACATATGGACCGAGGCGCAGTTCGGCAGACTGGGAGGAGGACCGGGCGATCATGCAGGCAACGCGCGAGAAGGTGCGTGGGATCGTGGAGCAGCATGGCTTCCTGATCCTTCCCACCGTGCCCAACCCGCCGTTCCCCCACGCCGAGCGCGAACCGGCCGCGCAGGCCGATTTCACCTGCCTCGCCAATATCGCGGGGCTTCCCGCCCTGAGCCTGCCCGCCGGATGGACCGGGGACGGCTTGCCCATCGGCGTGCAGATCGTCGGGCCGGAAGGAGCCGAGGCGGGCCTGTTCGCGCTCGCCCGCACGCTCGACGAACACCTGGGCGCATACCGCCCGCCCAAGCAAGGAGCCTGAACCCATGCGCATCATCTGCCTGTTCAACCTGAAGCCCGGTGTCGATGTCGCCGAATACGAGGAATGGGCCAAGACCCGCGACCTGCCGACGGTGAACGGCCTCGGCTCGGTCACCGGCTTCACCGTGCACAAGTCGGTGGGCGTGTTCGGCGACGACACCGCGAAACCGCATTTCGACTATATCGAGATCATCGACGTGACTGGCATGGACGAATTCGTCGCCGACATCTCGACCGAGGACTTCCAGGCCGCCGCCTCGCCCTTCCAGGGCTTTGCCGATGCGCCGCAATTCATCCTGACCGAGGACCTGTAAGATGGCGCGTTTCGCTGGCAAAACCATCGTCGTCACCGGCTCGGGCAAGCAGAAGGGGCTGGGACAGGGCATCCTGCGGGCCTTCGCCGACGAGGGCGCGAACTGCGTCGTGTCGGACGTAGCGATCGACGCGGAAGCCGAAGAGGTCGCCGAGGAACTGCGCTCTCGCGGGGCGAAGGTGCTCGCGGTCGCCTGCGACGTTTCCGACGTGGAGCAATGCCGCGCGCTGGTCGCCGCCGCCGTGGCCGAATTCGGCGGGGTCGATGTCTTCGTCAACAATGCCGGGATCGGCTTCAAGATGAAGCCCCTGCTCGACGTCGACACCGCCGACGAATGGGACAAGGTCATCGCGATCAACCTGTCGGGCGCGTTCTACGGCACGCAGGCCGCCGCGCGCGCCATGGTTGAGCGCGGGAAAGGCGGGCGGATCATCAACATCGCCAGCCAGGCGGCGAAATCGGGCTTTCCGCACCTTCCCGCCTATGTCTCCTCGAAGCACGGCATGGTGGGGCTTACTCGCGCCTCGGCGGTCGAACTCGGCGCGCACGGGATCACGGTCAATGCCGTTTGCCCGAACCACGTGACGACCGGGCTGGGCGCAAAGCAGAACGAATATTTCTCCAAGCTTCTCGGCTTCGAGAACGTCGAGGACTACCTCGCCAACATGAGCGCGAAGAACCCGATGGGCCGCCCGGGCCTGCCCTCGGATACGGCGGCGGCGTGCCTGTGGCTGGCTAGCGACGACGCCTTCTACGTCACGGGCGAGGCCTTGAACGTAAGCGGTGGGGAGGAGATGCACTGATGCCGCTCACCGAAGAACGGATCGAATGGCCCGGCGGGGCGAAGATGGCCCTTTCGGTCGTCGTCAATGTCGAGGAAGGCAGCGAGATGACCATCGCCCGCGGCGACCGAGGGATGGAGCCGGTCGACGAACTGGGGGTCTTCGTCAAATCGAAGATGCGCAATTATTCCAATGAGTCCAACTACCTCTACGGGATCAAGGCGGGCGCGCCACGCGTCGTCAAACTGCTCAAGCGCTACGACATCATGGCGAGCTGGACGGTCGCCGCGCTCTCCCTCGAAAACCATCCCGAAATCGCCGAGGCGATTGTCGAACTCGGTCACGAACCGGTCAGCCACGGCTGGCGCTGGGTCCACCAGTTCAAGATGGACGAGGAGACGGAGCGCGAATTCATCCGCAAGGCCGTGACCAGCATCGAAAAGACCTGCGGGGTCCGTCCCTACGGCTGGCTGTCGCGCTACCTTCTCACCGACAACACGCGGCGGCTGTTGAGCGAGGAGGGCTTCACCTACCATATGGACGATTATTCGGGCGACGTGCCCTTCTGGGACCGGGATACGGTGGCTTCCAAGCCCATGTGCATCGTGCCCTACCAGCTCGACAACAACGACATGAAGATGTGGACCGACCCCGCGCTCACCCCGCACCAGTGGCTCGACTATGCCAAGGCCAATTTCGACCAGGTCTACCGCGAGGGTGAGGAGGGCAATCCGAAGATGATGAGCCTCGGCCTGCACCTGCGCATCGTCGGACGGCCCGGTCGGATCTGGGCGCTGGAGGAATTCTTTCGCCATGTGCGGAGCCACGAAGGCGTGTGGTTGACGACCCGCAAGGCCATCGCCGACCACTTCATGGAAACCCACCCGGCATGAGCGTGCGGCTGGAAACCGAAGGCGCGCTCGGTCACCTGCTGATCGACCGGGTGGACAAGCGCAACGCCTTCAACATGGCGATGTGGGAGACGCTGCCCGGCCTTCTCGACGAAGCGGCGGCGAAGCCCGACCTGCGCCTGCTGGTGGTGCGCTCGGCCCAGCCGGGCAGCGCCTTCTGCGCGGGCGCGGATATTAAGGAGCTGCTGGCGAACAAGGACGATGCCGACTGGCGGCGCGCGAACCAGCGGGCGATCAACCGGGTGCAATACGAACTTGCCCGGCATCCCCTGCCCACGCTCGCCTTCATCGAGGGCGACTGCATCGGCGGCGGCTGCGGCATCGCGCTCGCCTGCGACCTGCGGGTGGCGACGGCAAGCGCGCGCTTCGGCATCACGCCCGCCAAGCTCGGCCTCGTCTATCCGCTCCACGACGTGAAGCTGCTGACCGATCTCGTCGGGCCGGGGCAGGCCAAGCGCATCCTCTACACCGGCGGGCTGATGAGCGCGGAGGAAGCGCTGCGCATCGGGCTGGTCGAGGTCATGGCCGAGGCGCCCGATACGCTGGTTGAGCAGCTGCTAGCCGCCAGCCCGCACTCGATCCGCGAGACCAAGCGCTTCGTGCGCCGCGTGCTCGACGGGCAGGCCGAGGACGATGCGGACACGTTGCGCATCTTCGCCGAGGCCTTCACCGGGCCTGATTTCCTCGAAGGGACCAGCGCTTTCGTCGAGAAGCGCAAACCGGAGTTCGGCAAATGAGCATCGCACACGGCACCATCATGGGCGGGCTTTCGACCCTGCCCGATCTCGACCGCGGGATCGCAGCCTACCGCGACGTGCTCGGCCTCGACCTCCTAGAACAGGGCGAATTGGCCGAGGCGCTCGCGGCAAGCTGGGGCTGCCCAGCCAATGCGGGATCGCGCTATGCCGTGCTGCGCCCCAAAAGCGGGGAGCCGTGCTGGTTCCGACTCGTCGAACAGCCCGACCATCCCGATTTCAAGCCGACCACGACCTATGGCTGGGCCGCGTTCGAGACGACGGTCGAGGATGTCTGGCACTGGCCCGAGGCGCTTCCGCCGGAGCTGTTCCAGGTCGTCGGCCCGCCCAAGGTGCTCGAGAACATCGAGCCCGCCTTCATCCCGATGCAGGCGCTGGGACCGGGGCGCGAGATGGTCTACCTGAACCAGGTCCTCGGCGATCTCCCTGACACCGACCTGCCGCGGGCGCGATCGGCGGTCGACCGCATCTTCATCGTCGTTCTGGCAACGGCCGACCGCGAGGCGAGCATCGCATGGTATGTCGAGCGGCTCGGGCTCAGGCGGGGCGAGGACTACACCTTGCCCTACAGCATGATCAACGACGCTTTCGGCCTCGCGCCTGACACGCAGACGACGATCACCATGGTCAGCCATGGCCGGATGCCGATCGTCGAGGTGGACGATTATCCACCGCAGACGGCCCCACGGGCGCGCCACGAAGGGATGCTCCCTCCCGGCAACGCGCTCGTGACGCTGGCGGTGGACGATATCGATGCCTGCACCGGGCAATGGCTCGCTCCGCCCGCCCCGCGCGAGGGCGCACTCTACGAAGGCCGCCGCGCGGCCACCGCGATCGGTGCTGGCGGTGAGCTGGTCGAATGCGTAGAAACGGGTGCATGAAACTCTACGCCTTCTATTGCCGCGACGGCGAACAGGGGGAGGAACTGCGCACGCGCTTCCTCGCGGATCACCTCGCCCATGTCGAAGCCAATATCGACCGCTATGCCGTCGCCGGCCCGCTCAAGCAGGGCGAGGCGACGGTCGGCTCGCTTCTGGTGATCAAGGCCGATGACGAGGCGGAGGCCCGCACCCTTTTCGAGGCCGACCCCTATTTCCGCTCTGGGGTGTGGCAGGCGATCAGGGCGGACCAGTTCATGGGCGTCGCGGGCGACTGGGTCGGCGGCGCGGCGTGGAAGACGTGAGCCGCGCCTAGCGCTCGAAATCTTCCGCCGTCACGTCGGGCGCGAGATTGTCGATGTCGCGCCACAGCTTCCAGCGACCGTCCCGCCACTTGTAGACGAGGAAACTGCGCCCCACGACCACGCTCGGCTCCTTGCCAGGGAAGGCTATGTCCATTCGGTATTTCGCCGTGACGAAGCCGCGATCGCCTTCGACAAATGCCTCTTCCGGCTGAAACCGGAAGGCCACTTCGGCCCCCATGTTCGACAGCCGCTGGAGGAAGGCGAGGATCGCATCGGCGCCTTCGATCTTTGCCTGGCCCTGCGTCATCAGCACGGCATCGTCGGCGTAGAGCGTCCGCAACTCCTCCCATTCGCCCGCCTCGTAGAGTACCTGCCAATAGGCTCCCGCCTCCTCCAACCCGGCGGGGGACAGTTCGTTCGTGGGAGCAGCCGAAAGCGGCGGTTCGGCGCTCGCACAGGACAGCAGCGCGAGCGCGGCGAGGGGGGCAAGCAGGCGCTTCACGGGACCAGCACCGTCGATCCGATGGTGCGGCGCGCCTCGAGATCGCGGTGCGCCTGCGCCGCTTCGGCGAGCGGATAGGTCTGACCGACCGTCACCTTGACCTTGCCGCTGCCGATCATCTCCCAGACGCGGCCCATGCCCGCCTCGCGTTCTTCGGGCGTGGCATAGTAATGGAACAGCGTCGGGCGGGTGACGAAAAGCGAGCCCTTCTGCGCGAGGATGCCGAGATTGACCCCGTCGACCGGCCCGCTCGCATTGCCGAAACTGACGAGCAGCCCCCGCGGGGCGAGGCTGTCGAGCGAGGCCATGAACGTATCCTTCCCCACTCCGTCGAGCACCACCGGTACGCCTGCCCTGCCGGTGATATCGCGCACGCGCCGGGCGATGTCTTCCTCGTCGTAGCGGATGACGTGGTGGCAGCCCGCTTCGCGCGCGAGGTCCGCCTTGGCCTCGGTCGAGACGGTTCCGATGACGCTCGCCCCGATCGCTTTCAGCCATTGCACCATGATGAGGCCCACGCCCCCGGCGGCGGCGTGGACCAGCACGGTGTCGCCCGCCTTTACCCCGGCGCAGCGTTCGACGAGGCCCTCGGTCGTCGCGGCTTTCAGGATCGCTGCGGCGGCGACCTCGTCTGAAATGCCGTCCGGCACCTTGAACAGGGCTGAGGCGGGCATGACGCGGTGGGTCGCATAGGCGCCGAGGCCTGGGCCCATATAGGCGACGCGATCGCCCTCGCCCCAGTCGCTCACGCCCTCGCCGGTGGCGACGATCCGCCCCGCAGCCTCCAGCCCCAGCCCGCTCGGCAGGTCGACCGGATAGAGCCCGGTGCGATGGTAGGTGTCGATGAAATTGAGTCCCACCGCGCCGTGTTCGATCAGAACCTCGCCGGGGCCGGGCGCGGGGGCGTCCTCCTCGATCCAGTCGATCACTTCGGGGCCGCCATGTTGCCGAATTACGGCGCGGGTCGATTTCATGCGGTTTCTCCTTCGTCGAGCACGCAGCTGCCCTGCAACCAGCGCAGGTTGATGCCGACAAGGCTCGCATCGGGCGAGGCCCAGGCGTAGCTTTCGGCGCGTTCTGGGTCGTCCTTGTGCACGTAGAGCACGAGGCTGGGGCGATTGCGACTGCCTTTCGCCCAGGTGACGTTGCGCATCCTCAAGGTGATGTCGGGCGCGGCGCCCTCGCCGGGGACGAGAACGCGTCCGCCTTGGTCGAAGACGCGAAGCCCGCGCGCGAAGGTCCAGGCGGCGCTGCCGTCGGGCTTGCCCGCGAATTTCCGCACCGAAAGCCAGCACGTGAACATCCGCGCGCGGCGGATCTCGCTGCCCTCGACCTGCCAGCCTCCTTCGGCCCGAGGGGCGAGGCCGGAAATCGGGCCGCCCTTCCATTCGCCCTGTGGCGCGCCGAAAGCGTCGATCGCGCGCCAGCGCCCGTCATCGGCGATCTCGAAGAGCCGGTCCGGTGCGCGCTGGCGGCCTTCTTCCTCGGCGAAATAGGTGTCTTCGGTGTTGGTCCAGATACCGGGGGCGAGCCGGTCCTCGGCTATCGCTGGGGCGGCGGCGGCGAGAGCGGCGAGGGCGGCGAGCCTGATCATCCCGCTTGCCTAGCCCAGCGCGCCATGCTTGGTAAAGATGTCCGGACAAATCGGGAGAGAGGCGATGCGGGGGCTGGCGAAGATCGGGCTGGCGATGCTGGCGGCGGTGATGGGCCTTCCCGCAAACGCCGAGGAGCCTAGCCCGCGCGCGACGCTCGAACGCGCGATCGCCGCGCATGGCGGCGAAGTCTGGCTCACTCCGACGACCCTCGCGCTGTCGGGCGAGGCGGTCTTCTATGACCGCGAGACGGGTGCGGTCCGTTCGCGCGCCGACGACTACCGGATGTGGCGCGCCTTCGACCCCGACCGCGCGAGCGCGCACGAGGCTTCGGGCAAGGTGCGGATCGTCGCGAAATCGGGCGAGCGGGTGCTGTTCGAAATCGGCTATGACGGTGAGACGACCTGGACCGAGCGCGGGATCATGCCGAAGGCACAGGCGGACGCATACTGGGCGAACAATTTCGGCTTCGGCGTGGTGCGGCAGGCCCTCGGCGAGGGGTTCGCGCTCCACCACGCCCCTTCGCGCGACATTCTTGGACGCGAGACGCGGCTGGTGCGCATCGTCGACCTGCAGGGGGCCGAGACGCTGTTCGGCTTCGATACGGAAAGCGGCTTCATCACCTATCTCGCCTTCGACACCCCGCGCGGGTTTCACGAGCGGCTCTACGCCGATTTCGCGCGCCTGCCCAATGGCTGGGTGCAGGCGCGGGAGGTGACGCTGCTCTATGACGGGATCAAGAGCAACACGGTGTTGTGGACCGAGACGGGGGTGGATGGACCGCTCGACGAGGCGCTGTTCCACCCGCCGAGCGGCTGAAGCTTATTCCGCGGCTTCGGCGAGGTCTCTCCATTCGGGCTGGCGCGGCGCGGGAAGGCCGGTTTCGGCCTCGCAGGACGCGCGCAGCTTTTCGATGCCCGGGCCGTAGTCGAACAGCGGAAGGTCCCCGCGCGACACCTTCATCTCCTCGCGCAGCGTGGCGGTCGCCTCGGTATCGACCGAGCCTTTCGCATCGGCGACAACGCCATAGGCCTTTGCGCCTTCGCTCGTGACGAGGCCCTGCCGGATTTCGAGGCCCACCAGTTCGGGATCGCGTTCGAGCGGGTCGCCCCAGCCGCCGCCGCCCCAGGTGATGAAGTGGAGGAGGTCTCCGGCGCGCACCTCGACGTCCTCGACCTTGTTGCCGACGATTTCGCTCGTGCCGTCGACCCGTTCGATCACCTTCTTCGCGCGCATGCCGGGATGGCCGCCATTGACGCCCCAAGGCGGCACGAACCAGCGGTCGTCATGGATCGCGATGTTCCCATCGGCGAGGAAGCGGTAGGTCATGTGAATGCCGTTGCCACCGCGGTGGAGGCCCGCCCCGCCGCTGTCGGGCTCGGTCGAATAACGCTCGATCCGCAGCGGGAAATAGCGTTCGAGGAATTCGTTCGGAACGTTGGTAAAGCCCGGCCACAGCGAATGCCCGTCCGGCCCGTCGCCCAGCGGGCGGCCCGGGATCCCGCCGAAGCCGATCTGGAAAAGCTGGAACCACTCGCGCGTGTTTTTGCGATTGTCCCATCCCGAATAGAACAGATGCGGGCTCGACGAGAAGCCGGCGGCGTTGAGGAATTCCGGCGTCTTTTGTCCGAGCAGCCCGCCGAGGATGTCGAAGATCCGGCCCAGCGCATGGGTGCGGCCCGACAGCGCAGCGGGGAATTTCGGCTTGAGCAGCGATCCCTCGGGAATGCGCACCTCGATGAGGTCGTAGAACCCGTCATTGAACATGATCTGCGGGTCGAAGACCATGATCATGTAGATGCCGAAGAACATCTTGAACATGTTCTCGTTCAAATAGAAATTGATCGAGGCCGCGCTCTGCGGGTCGGTCCCGTCGAAATCGAGGATGACCTTTTCGCCCTCGCGCCGCATGGTGCACTTGATCTTGTAAGGTCCGAAGCCCTTGCCGTCGTCGCACAGATAATCCTCGAAGCTCACCGGCTCCTCGGCCACAGCCATGGAGATTAGCGCCCTCATCGCGCGGTGATTGCGGTCGAGCAGTTCCTGCGTCGCGGAATAATAGACGTCGTCGCCGAAACGTTCGGCCATCTCGATCACGCGGCGGCTCGCCACGCGGCACGAGGCGATGAGCGCGTTGAGGTCGGCCTGGCACCAGTCGGGCTTCCTCGTCTGGTGCATGACGAGCTTCATCAGGTCGTGATTGTATTCGCCCTGCTTCCAGATCTTGACCGGCGGGATGCGCACCCCTTCCTCGAAGATCGAGGACGCGCCGATCGGCATCGAGCCGGGGACCATGCCGCCGATGTCGGACTGGTGGCCGAACATCGCGGTGTAGGCGATCAGCCGCCCGTCCTTGAACACGGGGAGCAGGACGAGCCAGTCGTTCGAATGGCTGATCGCGCCCTCGCAGGAATAAGGATCGGAGAGCAGGATCAGGTCGCCGTCCTCGAGCGTGTCGTCGAAGCCGCGCAGGAACCCGTCGATGAAGCTGCCGAACTGGCCGACAATCATCTTGCCCGCAGGGTCCGCGATCATCGGGAAGGCGTCGCCCTGTTCGCGAATGCCGGGGCTCATGGCGGTGCGCACCAGCGTCGCGTCCATCTCGATCCGGGCATTGCGCAGCGCGTTCTCGATGATGTCGAGCGTGACGGGGTCGATCGCGACCTTGTTGAACGGCGTGTCGTTGGTCTCGACGATACGTGCAGGCATGATGTCAGCCCTCCGGATTGATGAGGATGTTACCGACCGCGTCGATGGTGGCAATGCAGCCGCTTTCGACGAGCGTGGTCGAATCCATCTCGGTGATGATGGCCGGGCCGGGGATGCGGTCTCCCTGTTTCAGCTTCGAGCGGTCGTAGATCACGGCCGGCTGCTCGCGCCCGTCCATCCACAGCGTGTGGTCGCGGATCTTCGCGGCTGAAGGATCGCCGTCGCCCTTGGGCAATTCGGCTGCGGGAAGGGAAGGCGGCTGGCCCAGCGCGACAGCGCGCAGGTTCACGATTTCGTGCGGCGTTTCCATGTTGAAAGTGAACAGGCGCAGGTGCTCCTCGTCGAAGCGGGCGAGGATGCCTTCGATTCCGTCCTTTTCGAGCACGGCCTTGTCGATGGTCAGCGGGACTTCGAAGGCCTGCCCGGCATAGCGGATGTCGACTTCGAACTCGATCGCGATCTGGTCTTCCGCCACCCCGTCCGCGATCAGCTCGCCGCGGGTCTGCGCGGCCATTTCGTCGAGCACCGCCTCGAGGTCGGAAATCGCCGTGTCCTTGGCAAGCCGCGAGAAACTGCGCGCGGTCTCGGTCCGCATTCGCGTCGTCGCATCGCCCAGTGCGCACAGCACGCCCGGCGAAACGGGCGAGACGGCGGGCCACGAACCCATCAGCTTGGCCACGGCGTTGACGTGCAGCGGCCCGGCCCCGCCGAAGCCCATCAGCGCGAATTCGCGCGGGTCGTAGCCCTGCTGGACGCTGATCATCCGCAGCGCGCCGAACATGTTTTCATTGACGATATCGATGATCCCGCGCGCGGCTTCCATCAGGCTCACGCCGAGCGCGTCGGCAATGGTCTGCACCGCCGCCTTCGCCGCCTCGCGGTCGAGGCGGAAGCTGCCGCCGAGAAGGTCCTCGGGCAGGTAGCCGAGCACCACGTTCGCGTCGGTCACGGTCGGAACCTCGCCGCCCTTGCCATAGGCGACCGGACCCGGCACCGCGCCTGCGCTTTCCGGGCCGACGCGCAGCGCCTTTGTCAGTTCGGGCACGTGCGCGACCGATCCGCCGCCCGCGCCCACGGTCTTCACGTCGAGCGATGAGGCGCGGACCGACAGGTGCCCGACATCGGTCGTGCGCTCGCGCCGGGGCTCCAGACCCTCGATCAGCGCGACGTCGGTCGAGGTGCCGCCCACGTCCAGCGTGAGGATGTTTGTCAGCCCCGCATTCTTCGCCACCCAAAGCGCGCCGGTAACGCCGCCGGCAGGGCCGGACATAAGGATATTGACCGGATGCTCTTCGGCTTTCTCGCTGCTCATCAGTCCGCCGTCGGAGCGCAGCAGCGAAAGCCTGCCGGCAAAGCCATCGTCCGAAAGCTTGGTCCGCAGGTTCGAGACATACTTGCTCACCACCGGGCGCACCGCCGCATTGGCCACGGTCGAAAGCGTGCGTTCGTATTCCTGCATTTCGGGCAGGACTTCATGGCTGAGCGAAACCGGAATGCCTGGCAGTTCCTCCGCTGCGATCTCGCCGATGCGCGCCTCGTGCGCGCCGTTGACATAGGCGTTGATGAGGCTGACCGTCAGCGCCTCGATCCCCTGACCCTTGAGCTTCTGCAGGGCGGAGCGCACCGCGTCCTCGTCCAGCGGGCGCACTTCGTTCCCGTCGGCATCCATCCGGCCCGCTACTTCCACCGTGTCCTCGAGATGGGCGAGCGGCTGCGGCTTGGGCCAGACGATCCACGCGGCGAGCCCGCCGGGCACGAAGCTGCGCGCGATCTGCATGACGTCGCGGTAGCCTTCGGTCGTCACCAGCCCGACCTTCGCGCCCTTGCCTTCGAGCACGGCATTGGTCGCGACCGTCGTGCCGTGGAGGAAATAGACCACGTCCTTAAGCGAAACGCCCGCCTGCTCGGTGATCGCGCGCACCCCGTTGAGGATGCCTTCCGACGAGTCGTGCGGGGTCGAAGGCGTCTTGTGCCGCCAGAAGCGCCCGCTGTCCTCGTCGAACAGCAGGAGGTCGGTGAAGGTCCCCCCGACATCGACGCCAAGCCTGTAAGTCATGCAATCTCCCCTGTTGCCGCGCTGTGCGGCCAGTAAGTTTCCCTAGGCGGCCCGCGTCACGCGCGACGGCAATTCGCGGCCCAGCACTTCGGCGAAGGCGCGGTTGGCCGCGATCGCCGCTTCGAGATCGATATTCGTGTCCACGTCCGAATTGTCCATCATGTAAACGAGGTCCTCGGTCGCGATGTTGCCCGTCGCGCGCGGGGCGAAGGGACAACCGCCGAGCCCGCCGAGCGAGGCGTCGAAGGTCCGCACGCCCGCCCCGTAGGCCGCCCAAGCATTGGCGATGCCCGTGCCGCGCGTGTCGTGGAAATGGCAGCGCATCGGTATCCGCCCCGCGAGCAATTCGCCGAGCCTGCCGAACAGTTCCGTGACCTGCGCGGGAACGCCCACCCCGATGGTGTCGGCGAGCGCGATCTCGGCCGGGTCCTCGGCGGCGAGTTCCTCGGCGATGGCAAGCACGGTTTCGCTCTTGACCTTGCCCTCGAAGGGGCAGCCGAAGGCGGCAGAGATCGTGACCTGTGCCGAAAGCCCCTCGGACTTGGCGAAGCGCAACATGTCGCGCGTTTCCGCGATACCCTCGGCAATCGTCTGGCCCTGGTTCTTCTGCCCGAACGTGTCACTTGCCACGATCACGCATCCGGCCTGGTCGATGCCGCGCCCTTTCTCGTTTTCGGAGCCGCCCTCGCGGGTGGCGAGTGCGCGCATGATCCCACGCTTGTTGAGAGTGAGGCCGATATACTGGACATCCTCGCGATCCGGCAGTCCTGCAATCACCGCTTCGGCATCGGCCATCTGCGGCACGCGCCCTGGATGGACGAAGCTGGCGACCTCGAGCCTCTTCGCGCCATAACCGATCATCGCCTCGATGAGCGCCAGCTTGTCGGCGGTGGAGATTATGTCCGCTTCGTTCTGAAGCCCGTCGCGCGGGCCGACCTCGAGAACTTCGATTGGTTGGGTCATGGACGGCCTCCGCTCGCTGGACGGTGAATCGTTCGGCGCGTGATACGCAAATTGTATACAAATGCAAAATCGCTCTGTATAGGCCCGATTGCGCAGCGGGGGCTGACAAAGCCCGACTGCTGGGATTTCGATTTCGACGAGACGAAAGGGACATCATGGCGCAGGGCGCTCTTTCCGGGTTGCGGTTGATCGAGATGGGCCAGCTGATCGCGGGGCCGTTCTGCGGCCAGCTGATGGCGGATCACGGGGCCGAGGTGATCAAGGTGGAGCCGCCCAAGGTCGGCGATGCGATGCGCAATTGGGGACAGGGCATCCCGTTGTGGTTCTCGGTCGTCGCGCGTAACAAGAAGTCGATCACCCTCAACCTGCGTGAAAAGGAGGGGCAGGGCATTGTCAGGCAGCTTGCCGCGAAGGCCGATTTCCTGCTCGAGAATTTCCGTCCCGGCACGCTCGAGCGCTGGAATCTGGGCTGGGAGGAACTATCCGCCGTAAACGAGGCGCTGATCATGATCCGCGTCTCGGGATATGGACAGTCCGGCCCCTATTCGTCGCGCGCGGGCTATGGCGGGATCGGCGAAGCGATGGGCGGGATGCGCTACATCGCGGGCGAACCGGATCGCCCGCCGAGCCGCGCAGGGCTCTCGATCGGGGACTCGCTGGCGGCGACCTATGCCTGTCTCGGTGCGCTCATGGCGCTTGAAAACCGCCACCGGACCGGCAAGGGGCAGGTGGTCGATTCGGCGATCTACGAAGCGGTGCTGGCGATGATGGAATCGACCGTTCCCGAATACACCGTGACCGGTCACATCCGCGAACGGACCGGCTCGATCCTGCCCAAGATCGCCCCTTCAAACGTCTATCCGACCAAGGACGGCAGCGTGCTGGTCGCGGGCAACCAGGACAGCGTTTGGAAGCGCATGGCGACGATGATGGGCGTGCCCGAACTGGGCGATGATCCGCGCTACAACAGCCATGTCGCGCGCGGTGAACGTCAGGCCGAACTCGACGCAATGATCGGTGAATGGACGAAACAGCGCACCAGCAAGGAAGTGCTCGCGCTGTGCGAGGAACACGGCGTTCCGGCGGGCAATATCTATCGCGCCCCCGAAATGCTCGACGATCCGCATTTCGCCGCGCGCGAGGCGATCGTCGACGTGCCGCATCCCAGGCACGAGAATTTCAAGATGCAGAATGTCGCGCCGAAGCTTTCGGCGACGCCGGGCGGCATCGAATGGGTCGGGCCGGAACTCGGCCAGCACAACGAGGAAGTCTATGGCGAACTGCTCGGCATGGACAGCCGCGCCTTGGCCGACCTTTCGGAGCGCGGGATCATCTAGGTCCTATTCGGCGGCATCGTTCGCCGCGCTTGCCTCGGCTTGCGCAGCATCGGCGAAAGTGTGGAAAGCGCGGCGCAGGTGGCTTTTCATGACCGCCTGTGCCCAGTCGGGGTCGCCCGCGCGGAAGGCGGCGACAAGTTCGTCATGGTCGCGCGCCGACTGCTTCAGGTCGCGCACCGAATAATGCCGCGCGGTGCGCACCAGCACAGGCTGTTCGACGAGCATGGCGAGCACCTGGGCCAGCCGGGGCGAACGCGCGGCCGTTGTGATGATGTCATGGAAGCTGCGGTTGGCCTCGAGGAAGCGGGGAATGTCGGGCTGGTCGGTGGCGATCGCTTCGCGCAAGGTCGCGTTGACCTCTTCCAATCGGTCGATCTCTTTCACCGTCAGCCGCTGCGCCGCGCGCTTCGCGGCATGGCCTTCGAGCATCTGGCGCAAAGTGAACATCTCGTCGATATCGTCGCGCGACCAGTCTGCAACGAAGATCCGCTTGGACGGGCTGCGCACCAGAAGGAGTTCGTTCTCGAGCCGCCGCATCGCCTCGCGCACCGGGGTCCGGCTGACCCCGGCGATCTCTGCCAGGCGTTCCTCGGTCACCTGTTCGCCCGGATGCGCCCCGCCGCCGAGAAGGAAGGCGCGGATCTTGGCATAGGCCTTATCGGAAGCGCGCGTCACCGGACCGCCCCGATGACAGAAGTGTTACTCGAAATCATCACCTGCGCCCTTCCCGTGAGCCATCGCCCCTGCGCTACCAATTTTCCTTGACGGGCGCAAATTGTATACAATAAGCCATCGCCATTCGGGGGAGAGGGTGTGTCGTGCTCGGCGTGCCCCCGGTCCCCGTTTGCACCGCACCGGCCGGGCGATCGGTCGATGCCCGCCGGGTGTCCTGTGAATAGCGCCCGGATCGACAGGGGAGTCGTGGCAATGCTCAAGTTCAAGACCGTTCTCGCAGGCGGCGCCGCCCTTGGCGCTATGCTCGCCGCCGCGCCCGCGCTGGCGCAGGATGCCGGGGGCGAACGCGCCGAACAGGAAGAAGGCGCGATCATCGTCACCGCGCGCCGCCAGTCGGAAACCCTTTCCGAAGTGCCCGCCGCGGTCACCGTCTTCACCGCCGAAACGCTGCAGCGAACCGGGATCGAACGGGCCGACGAATTCGTCCAGCTCACCCCCGGCGTGACCATCGTCACCGGCACGGCCGAGGCGGGCGACACCCAGATCAACATCCGCGGGATCAACGGCGCGCGCGATGCGGAAAGCTCGGTTGCGTTGGTGGTCGACGGCATCCTCAAGACCAACACGGCACAGTTGAACCAGGACCAGGGCACGCTGCGCCAGATCGAAATCCTGAAAGGCCCGCAGGGGGCGCTGTATGGCAGGAACGCGGCGGCGGGGGCGATCGTCGTCCAGACGGTAAAGCCGGGCGACTTCCTCGAGGGCAGCGTGATGGTAAGCGCGGCCGAGGACAACACCTACCGCGCCAACGGCTATGTGGCGACTCCCATCGGCGAGAGCGCCGGGCTGGTCCTGTCGGGCAATTATTTTCACACCGACGGGTTTTTCTTCAACCGCTTCCTCGACGGCCATTTCGTGGACAACCAGGAAATCTGGTCGGTCGACGGGCGTTTCGTTGCCGATCTCGGGCCGAACACCGAGCTCGATATCAAGGCGCGCTATGCCGATCTCGACGGTGCCTCGATCGCCTATAACACCTCGTTCCACCTGCCCAATTTCGCAGGTGTCGATCCCGCTTTCTACGAAGACGTGAACGAGCATCCCTTCGACTTCTACGGCAATATCCGCCCGATCAACACGCAGGAGACCTTCGAGGTCTCGGCCAAGATCGAGCACGAATTCGATGCCGTGACGCTCACCGCCTGGGCGCTCTACAGCGATGTCGACCAGTTCCTCGTCGCGGACGGGACCTCGGCGGATTTCGCACGCTTCACTTTCCCCGGAGCGACCCCGGCTTCGGTCGCGGCGTCCAACGCCTGTTTCGCCAGCACCGCGCAGCTGACCGGGTTCCCGCTCAACGCGCCGACTTTCATCGGCCAGACGCCGGTGCCGTTCATCTTCGATCCCGCCACCGGTTCGACCTTCGGCGCGTTCAGCCCGACGACCTGCGACGGGACGCAGCTGCAGGTCCGCAACCAGAGCGACATTTCGGGCGAAATCCGTCTTGCATCGAACGGCGACGGCCCGCTCGAATGGCAGGTCGGAGCCTATTATCTCCGCATCGACCGCGAGGTCGGCGTCAGCATCGGGGCCGATCTCGGCCAGGGGATTATCCCGCAGCTCTACAACGAACCGGACAGCATCAATCCCACCAGCCAGCTCTACAACGACGCGTTCGACACCGATGTCTATGCCGCCTTCGCCTCGCTTGATTACGCAGTGAGCGACCGCTTCGAGATCGGGCTTGCCGGGCGCTACGATATCGAGGATCGCCGCGCGACCAGCCTCGTGCCGGCGGTGTTCGATCCCTTCACCGGTGGTCCGATCAATCCCGGCCAGCAGGTCGTGAATGGGGTGGTCCAGCCGCTCCCCGACCAGCAGGAGACGTTCCGCCAGTTCCAGCCCAAGGTGTCGCTGCGCTACGAGGTCAGCGACGAGGTGAACCTCTATGCCAACTGGGGCATCGGCTTCAAATCGGGCGGCTTCAACAACCAGGGATCGGCGGCGATCGTCGACCAGGCGTTCAACCAGTTCATCGGCACCAATGTCCTGATCGAGGATATCTACGACAAGGAAGTGTCGAGCGCGTTCGAAGCCGGGATCAAGGGTTCGGGGCTGAACGGCCGACTGACTTTCGATGTCGCGGGCTATTACACCCAGGTCGACGACATGCAGTTCTTCGAATTCTTCGTTGGCGGCTTCGGCCTGCTGCGCGTGGTGTCTAACATCGACGAAGTCGAGCTCTACGGGGCCGAGGCGAATCTGACCTTCGAGATCATCGACGGCTGGGACATCTTCGGTTCGGCCAATGTCACCGAAAGCGAGATCAAGGCCAATTCCTCGCGTCCGAGCACGGTCGGCAATAAAAGCCCCTATACCGCCGATTACACGGTCAATATCGGCACGCAGGCGGTATCGCCGATCAGCGACAGACTCGATGCGGTGGTGCGCGTCGACTATCGCCTGACCGGGCCGACCTGGTTCCACACCGTCCAGGACGATACCAACCCGACCCTGTTCAGCGGCCTGCTACCCGGTTCGGCGCTGGCCCTTCCGCCCGAGGTCGGCGATGCGGAATATTCGGTGACCGAGCGCGACGCGTTCGGCGTCCTCGATGTTCGTGTCGGGATCGAGAGCGAGAACTGGCGCATCACCGCCTTTGCCGAGAACCTGACCGACGCACGTTATCTCAACGAGGTCATCCCGGCGGTCGAATTCGGCGGCTCGTTCCTCTCGCCTGGGGGCCTGCGCCGCTTCGGGGTGGAGCTCGGCTACAACTTCTAAGCGAACTGGGCCCCGGTCCGGCCACGCATGCAAAAGGAGCCCTTCGGGTGGGTGAAAGAGAAGACGCGAAGAGCAATTATGCCGGTGTCTTCGAAGGCCGGATCGGCTTCGGGGAACGTCCCGCGTTGATCATCATCGACATGGTCGAAGCCTATTTCGCGCCCGAAAGCCCCCTGCATGCCGGGGTTGAGGACACGCTCGCCGCCGCTGTCGAGCTGCGCGCGGCGGCGCGCGAAGCGGGCGTTCCCGTAATCTACACCAATGTCGTCTTCCACCCCTCGATGCGCGACGGCGGGCGGTTCGCGCAGAAAGTCGGCGCGCTAGCCAATTTCGTCGCCGGAAATGCGATGGGCGCATGGGCGAAAGGACTCGAGCCGGCCGAGGATGAACTCGTCGTCTCCAAGCAATATGCAAGCGCCTTTTTCGGCACCTCGCTCGCCTCGACCCTGACCGCGGGCGGCCATGACAGCGTCGTTCTCGCCGGGGTTTCGACCAGCGGCTGCATCCGCGCAAGCTGTGTCGATGCCTGCCAGCACGGCTTCATACCGCTGGTGGTCGAGGAGGCCGTCGGCGACCGCCACGAGGATGTCCACCGCGCCAACCTGTTCGACATGAACGCGAAATACGGCGACGTCGTCACGCTCGCCGAGACTAAGGCGCATTTCGCCGCGCTCGGGAAGGCCTAGTCCTCCGCGAAGAGCCGCCCGGCCACCGCGTCCAGTTTCGCCAGCAATTCGGGATCGTGTTCGTCCGCCGCGGTAATCACCGCATCGTCCAGGGCGGTGTCGATCGGCGAGGGCTCGCGCGTGTCGGGCAACGCCTCGACGAAGCGGCGCACCGCCTCGCGCGCAAGCCTGCCGTTGGCCTGCATCTGCGCGACGACTTCGGCGACACCCACCGCCTCGCCCTCCCGCCAGCAGTCATAGTCGGTGACCATGCCGACGAGGGCATAGGGCAGCTCGGCTTCACGGGCGAGCTTGGCTTCGGGCAGCGCGGTCATGCCGATGATGTCGGCGCCCCATTGGCGGTACATCCGGCTTTCCGCGCGGGTCGAGAATTGCGGGCCTTCCATGGCGAGATAGGTCGCGCCCACCGCGACCTTGCCCTTGGCCGCGCTGATTGCCTTGGCCATCAGCTGCGACAGGCGCGGGCAGGTCGGATCGGCCATCGAGACATGGGTGACGAAACCGCTTGTGAAGAAGGTCGAGGGACGATTGAAGGTGCGGTCGATGAACTGCTCGACGACGGCGAAGCGGCCCGGCTCGATCTCCTCGCGCAGGCTCCCTACCGCCGACAGGGCGAGGATATCGGTGCAGCCCGCGCGCTTCAAAGCATCGATATTGGCCCGCCCGTTGAGCTCGGTCGGGGAAATCGGATGCCCCCGCCCGTGGCGAGGCAGGAAGCGCAGCTTAATCTTGCCGATCCGCCCGCACAGGATTTCGTCCGAAGGGTCGCCCCAAGGCGTGTCCACCGCGATCCACTGCGCGTCTTCCAGGCCCTCTATATTATAGAGCCCGGACCCGCCGATGATCCCGATGCACCATTCGCTCGCCATGCGTGCCTTTCTTGTCAAAAGTCCCCTGGAGGACGAAGCCTTAGGTCAGGTCGAAGCGCTCGGGCAAGGCCTTGCGGATCGCGCGGTCGGCTTGGGCGAAGGGACCGCCGATCGAAAGACGCTGGCGCATCGCATCGTAATGCGCGGCAAGGGCCGGCCACGGGTCGAGCGGGAAATGCGCGACGAGCGCAACCTGCATCAGGATCGTCGTTACAGAAATGTCGGCGATGGAAAGCGCGTCGCCTGCGAAGAATTCCCGCCCGCCGAGCGCGCTTTCGAGATAATCGAACACCGGTGGCATCTGCTCGCCCCACGTCGCGCGGGCCTTGGCCAGGTCCGGCTCCTCGCCCTTCGAGACGGCGAAGAAGATCGGGCGGAAGATGCCGAGCCCGCCTGCGGGGGCGAGTGCGGTGTCGGCATATTCCTCGATCCACACTGCCCGGCCTCGCGCGTAGGGGTCGGTCGGATAGAGCGTGGGCGAAGGGTGCTTCGCCTCGATGTAGGCGCAGATCGCGCTCGAATCCGCAATCGTCCCGTCAGGCCCCTCTTCGGCGATGGAGCGGTCGCGCAAGACCGGGATGCGTTTCATGGGCGAGATGTCGCGGAACCATTGCGGGGGCGAAAAGACATCGACCGGTTCGATCTCGAAAGGCACGTCCTTTTCCATTGCAACGCCTGCCACCTTGCGCACGAAGGGCGAGACGGGGCTGCCATAGATCACGATGTCGGGGCGGTCGGTGTCGGTCATGCGTCATGTCTCCTCTGTTGCCCGGCTCCTTAAGCCGCCCCGGCGATAGCGCAATGGATAGGCGCGCGCGTTTCCCGCGAGGATTAGGCTGCCTGCCGAAACGGGAATTGCGTTTTGAGTTGCAACACGTCACTTTCCCTACGCGATCCGACTCCCCCACGGCGGGTCGGCCAGGGATATCGAGAGAGAGGACACGAACATGGCCAAGCAATACAGGAACCTCATAGGCGGCGAGATGATCGAGACCGGCGAATGGCTCGACGTGGTCAATCCGGCGAACGAGGAAGTGATCGGGCAGGTGCCCGCCTGCGGGCAGGGCGAACTCGACAAGGCCGTCGGCGCCGCGCGCGAAGCGTTCAAGACCTGGCGCAAGACACCGATCGAGGAACGCCGTGCGGCGATCATGGCGATTGCGGGCGCGATCAAGGAGAACGGCGAGGAACTGTTCCGCCTGCTGACCAGCGAACAGGGCAAGCCGCACGCCCAGGCGCAGCAGGAAATCTACGGTGCGGCCGGCATGGCCTCGGCGCAGTCGACGCTCGAACTCGAAGACGAGATCAACGAGGACTCGGACAGCCGCCTCTCACGCACCCGCCGCGTGCCGGTGGGTGTGGTCGGCGGGATCGTGCCGTGGAACTTCCCGGTGATGATGGCGATCCAGAAGATCGTCCCCGCCATGCTGTCGGGCTGCACGATCATCCTCAAACCGTCGCCCTTCACCCCGCTGACCACCCTGCGCATCGCCGAACTGATCGCGGACAAGGTGCCTGCGGGCGTCGTCAACATCATCACCGGCGAGGATTCGCTCGGCCCGCTGATCACGGCGCATCCCGATATCGACAAGATCACCTTCACCGGCTCCACCGCGACGGGCAAGAAGATCATGGAGGGCGCGAGCGGCGACCTCAAGCGCATCACGCTGGAACTCGGCGGCAACGATGCCTCGATCGTGCTGCCCGATGCCGATCCCAAGAAGGTCGCCGAACAGCTGTTCTGGTCGAGCTTTTCCAATGCCGGCCAGATCTGCATCGCGGCCAAGCGGATCTACATCCACGAGGACATCTATGACGAGCTGTCCGAGGCGATCGTCGAATACGCCAAGAACGTGAAGGTCGGCGACGGCGCGCAGCAGGGCACCGGGGTCGGTCCGATCCAGAACAAGAAGCAGTACGACCGCGTGCTCGAGCTGATCGAGGACGCCAAGGACAAGGGCTACAAGTTCCTGCTCGGCGGGGACAAGGACCCTTCGGGCACGGGCTATTTCGTGCCGCTCACCATCCTCGACAACCCGCCCGAGGACGCGCGGATCGTCGCCGAGGAGCAGTTCGGACCCGTCATGCCGCTGATGAAGTTCTCGAGCGAGGACGAGGTCATCGCCAAGGCGAACAATTCCGAATACGGGCTTGCCGGCGCGGTCTGGACGGCGAACCCCGACAAGGGCGTCGAGATCGCCGAACAGCTCGAGACCGGGACCGTGTGGGTCAACGAATTCCTCCACCTGTCGCCCTTCGCCCCGTTCGGCGGGCACAAGCAGTCGGGCTTCGGCGCCGAATACGGCAAGGAAGGCCTCAAGGAGTTCACCTATCCGCAGGTGATCACGGTCAAGAAGGACAACGTCCCGGCGTAACTCGCTGTCCGAACTTTCCATCACGCGCGCCGCGATTTGAACCCTTCGAAGGGTCGAGTCGCGGCGCGGTGAGGGGGTTTAGTTGATGAAAGCCAGTCAGGGGGACGCGAAATCGCTGTTCCCGAGGGTGCGGATGCGCGGATTCCACACAAAGGGCCCCGAGGCGAAGCTAGCTTGCGGTTTTCGAGTAGGAAACCCGGCTGAAAGCGCCTTGGTATGATCGATGCCGAGACGCTTGCGGAGGGCCTCGCAAAGGCGCTCGCGCGTGCCGGGATGGGCCCGCCCGACGGGCTGCACCGGCTCACCGGCGGGGCGACGATGGAAAGTTGGCGCTTTTCGAGCGGGGGCGAGGATTTCGTCCTGCGCCGCGCGCCCTCCCTTGAATTCATGGCCGACCGCCCTTTCGGCCACGCCACCGAGGCCGCAATCATCCGCGCCGCGCGCGAAGCCGGGGTCACGGCTCCGGAAGTGGTGGCCGAACTCGCACCCGAAGACGGCATCGGATCGGGCTTCGTCATGCGCGCTTTGCCCGGCACGCCCAATCCCAAGGACATCCTCGCAATGGAGGATGCGGCAGGCTTGCTGAAACAGGCCGCACGCGACCTTGCGCGCATCCATTCCCTGCGCCCCGCGGACCTGCCCGATGACGTGCCGGTGATGGATTACCGCGAGGCCATCGCGGACCTTCGCGCGCAATTCATCGAAGCGGGCGGCGACCGGCCGATCATCGCGCTGGGCCTCAAATGGATGGAGGACAATTGCCCGCCCCCATGCGAGCCCGTGCTCAACCACGGCGATTACCGCATGGGCAATATCCTTGCCGAGGACTCGCGCCTCACCGGCGTGCTCGACTGGGAACTCGCCCATTTCGGGGACCCTCACGAGGACCTCGCCTTCGGCTGCATGGCGGTGTGGCGCTTTGCCCGATATGACCGGCCCGCGCTCGGCCTCGGCAGCCTCGAGAACTATCTCGCCGCCTATGAAGCGACAAGCGGGCGCAAGGTGGACCGCGACCGGTTCCGTTACTGGCTGGTCCACCGCACCGTGTGGTGGGCGATGGGGTGCCTCAAATGCGCGAAAGTGTGGCGCGACGGGTCGGACCGGATGCTCGAGCGCGTGGTGATTGCGCGCCGGACCAGCGAACAGGAACTCGACCTGCTGATGCTGCTGGAGGAAGACGCGCCCGAGGCCGAGCGCACGCAGCGCGTCGATCCGGGCATCGCCGCCCCGGCTGCGCAGGGCGAGGCGACTTCGGGCGAGATCGCGGTCGCGATTTCCGAATGGCTCGCCACGCTCAAGGACAGGGTCGAGGGCCATGACCGTTTCCAGCTCGCGGTGGCGCGCAACGCGCTTGGCATGATCGCGCGCGACGATGCGATCATGCCGACGCCGGAGGACGCGGACCTCGCGCAGGAGATTCTCGGCGGGGGCATCTGGCTCGACGAGCCGGGGCTGCTCGCTGAACTGAAGGAGGCGGCGCTCGAAAAGCTCGCCGCCGACGTGCCGAAATATCCTGCGCTCGAAGCGGCGTGGAAACAATGGGTTGGAGAGGAATAGATGGATTTCGCGATCCCGCAGGACCTGGCCGATTATCTCGATGAACTCGACGCCTTCATCGAGGCCGACATCAAGCCGCTGGAGAACCAGGACGACAATATCCGCTTCTTCGACCACCGCCGCGAACATGCGCGCACGGACTGGGAGGCGGGCGGCCTGCCGCGCGAGGAATGGGAGCAATTGCTCAAGGAGGCGACGCGCCGCGCCGACAAGGCGGGCCATTGGCGCTTCTCCGCGCCGACAAAATACGGCGGCAAGGACGGCTCGAACCTGTGGATGGCGGTCATCCGCGAGCACTTTGCGCGCAAGGGCCTCGGCCTCCACAACGACCTCCAGAACGAGCATAGCATTGTCGGCAATTTCCCCTTCGTCGCCATGTTCGAACAATGGGGGACCGAAGAGCAGAAGGCCGAATTCATCACCGGCGGCTTCGAGCGCAAGCGCCGCGTCGCTTTCGGCCTCACCGAACCCGACCACGGATCGGACGCGACCCACATGGAAACCCGCGCGGTGCGCGAGACTCGCGACGGGATCGACGGCTGGCTGATCAACGGCGAGAAGATGTGGATCACGGGCATGCACACCGCCACCCATTGCGCAATGTTCGCCCGGACCTCCGGCGAGGACGGTTCGCCAAGCGGCATCACCTGCTTCCTTGTGCCCAACCCCACGCCCGGCCTCGAGATCGAGGAATGGCTGTGGACCTTCAACATGCCGACCGACCACCCGCGCCTTTCGGTCAAGGACGTGTGGGTTCCCGAAAGCGCGATCCTCGGGGTCGAGGGACGCGGGCTCGCGCTCGCGCAGAGCTTCGTCCACCAGAACCGCATCCGTCAGGCGGCCAGCTCCTGCGGCGCGGCGCTGTTCTGCATCGATGAAAGCGTGAAATACGCTCGGGAACGCAAGCCTTTCGGGCAGGAGCTGGCGAGGAACCAGGCGATCCAGTTCCCGCTCGTCGAACTGGCGACGCAGGCCGAGATGCTGCGGCTGCTGATCTTCAAGACGGCGTGGGAGATGGACAATATGCCGCATGAAGAGATCGAGCGGACGATCTCGGACAAGGTCTCCATGTGCAATTACTACGCCAATCGGCTGTGCTGCGAAGCGGCGGACCGGGCGATGCAGGTCCATGGCGGCATCGGTTATTCGCGCCATACGCCGTTCGAGCACATCTACCGCCACCACCGACGCTACCGCATCACCGAAGGGTCGGAAGAGATCCAGATGCGCAAGGTGGGGGCGTATCTGTTCGGGTATTTGGGGCCGAAGAAGGGGATGTATTCTTAGCGGGACGAAAGAGCGTTGGCCTCTAGCTGCCCAATTTCGCTTAGCTCCCATCTGCCTCTCGGCGAATTCGATTGCAAAAGGCCATCCTTGACCATTTCGCTTCTCTCCCAACATGCAGCATTCCACCAACGCGGATCACCGTTGCTTACCGGCTCCTTGTCTGCGGATTGAAGTTTGGACGCTACCATCGGCTCGAGAACCCGCCGGACTTCGTCAAGTGATGCGGCCCCGCCGAGTTCCGAAAGAGCCAGCAATAAAGGCTCACGAAACGCCTTTTGAGGCAGCTTCTTGCCACGTTGTGATGAACGAGGGCGTCCGACGTTCTTTTGTTTACGTTGCTCCGGCGTCCTCCCTTCCAAGGCGTCAAGTGCACGACTGACAATGTCTTCAGGCGTATCCTCTAAAGGGCGCGCATGAGCCTTCATGCGCTCCCATGTATTATCGCTAATCCGAATCACAGGCATCATCTGAACCTCCACGAACACAACAGCCAAATATTACCTTGTTACAAGGTTTCAGTCAACTGGATTGAGGCTTAGGGGTCATGCCGCCGCCACCAGCTCGCCAGCAGGCTCCCGATCACCACGTGCCACACTGCCGAAATCGCCGCCGGCACGGGGGCGAGCGCGGCTTGTGCGGCGTCGGCGAATTGCGCGGCGAAGGCGGGGGTCTTGGCAAGGCCCGATCCGAGTCCCGAATTCTGCATCCCGACCTCGATCGAGACCGTGCGCTGCTCCGCCGCGCCCAGCCCGGCGAGCCGCGCCAGCCCCCAGCCGAGGCTGAAGCCGAGTGCGTGCAGCGCGAAGGTCGCGACCAGCAGCGGCCCGGCATGGGCGGCGATCTCGGCCTTCGCTCCGCCGACGATGCCGCCGACGATCAGGATGACGAGCACGATCGCGACCAGCGGCAGCACCCCGCCCACCGCCTCGGCCGCGCGCGGGAACAGGCGATTGAGCAGCGTGCCCAGAACCACCGGCACGAGTACGATGGCGACCATGTTCACCAGCAGGTTCCAGCGGTCGATCGCGACATAGGCCCCGGCAAGCTCGCCCGTCAGCAGCGGGGTGAGGACAATCGCAGCAAGGGTCGAGAGCATCGTCATCGCCACCGAAAGTGCGACATCGCCGCGTGCGAGGAAGGCGACGATGTTCGACGCCGTCCCGCCGGGACAGCAGGCAACGAGGATGAGGCCGACCGCGAGCCCCTGTTCGAGCGCCATCGCCTGCGCGATCGCCCAGCCCGACAGCGGCATGACGACGAATTGCAGCCCCACGCCGATAGCCACCGCGCGCGGCAGGCGGGCGAGGCGGGCATAGTCCTCGAACGTCAGCGTCAGCCCCATCGCCAGCATGATCGTGCCCAGCGCGACCGACAGCAGCGGCTGTCCGGCGATGCGGATGCTGCCGTCGGTCATCCAGGTGAAGCCGGGCGGGTAAAGCCATGCGCACGCCACGCCGATCACGGTCAGAAGTGCGAAATTGCCGGTCAGCCTGTCGAGCACGCGCGCCTTTCCCCCCTCATGCCCCCGTTTCACCCGGCCCTAGCGGCGATGGGCGGGTTCGTCAGCCTGCTTTGCGCGCGGTCATTCCCCGGCCTCCATCATCGCCTTCAAATCCTTCAGCGCCTTGGCGCGCAGCTGGTGGACGCGTGGCACGCTGACCTCGAGCACGGCGGCGATTTCGGTGAGGTTCATTTCCTCGACGAAGAACAATTGCAGCACCAATTTCAGCCGGTCGGGCAGCTGTGTCATCGCCTCCACCAGCCGGTCGCGGTCCTCGGCGGCGCACAGGGCCTCGAACGGGTCGGGGTCCTCGCTCGCGAAGGCGGTGTTGGTCTCGTCATACTCCTCGCTGATCGAGGAGACGGTGACCGTGCTCGCCTCGATCTCGGCCAGTTCCGCGTCGCAGATATGGAGCGCGGCGGCGATCTCGGCGCGGCCCGGTTCGCGGCCCAGCTCCATGCGCAGGCGCTCGACCTCGCGTTCATAGGCGGCGCGGCGCTTGCGCGCATTGCGCGTGTCGGTGAGCTGGCGGCGGATCTGGTCGAGCATCGCGCCGCGCACGCGGATCTTGGCATAGGCGGCGAACCCGTCCTCGCCAGGCCCGGCATGGCGCCGCGCGCATTCGGTGAGCGCGACGATGCCCGTCTGGACGAGGTCCTCGACCTCGATCCCTTCGCGGCCCATGCCGTAGATGTGCCAGGCGGCGCGGTGGACCATGGGCAGGAAGCGGCGCACGCGGTCCTCGACCGCGGCCTGGTCGGCGGCGCCATAGGCGGCGTGGAAGGCGGCGTCGTGCTTCATGCCGCGAGCGCTTCCTGCGGGTTTTCTTCAGTGCCGATGGTTGCGACCACCTCCACCGGCTGGCTCGCGGGCAGTTCGTTGATCGACAGGACGAGGCAGGTCTTCGCCCGCGCGCGCAGCAGCCCTGCGAGCGCGCGGCGCGCGGGCGGCTGGACGATGAGCGCGAGCGGGCCGTGCTCGCCCGCGAGTTCGCCGATGCGCCGCGCGATCATGGCGCCGCAATCGGGTTCGATCAGCGGTTGGCCGGTCGCCGGATCGGTCATCCCGCCGAGAATCGCGGATTCGAGCGCGGCATCGAGTGTTGCGACCTTGAGCCTTTCGCCCGGCGCACACACCCGCGCCACCAGCCGCGCGCCGAGATCCACCCGGACGGCGTCGATCAGCGCGTCGAAATCGTGGCTTTTCTGGAGCGCAAGGGCGAGGCTGGTGAAAAGCGGCTGGGGATGGGCGAGCGAGAGCCCGTCGCCGATCAGCGCGCGGAAGATGCGGGTGAGCGCAGCGAGCGAGAGCGGATCGGGATGGATCGCCTCGACCAGTGCGGGGCTGATGTCCTTCAGCGCATCGAGCAGGTCCTGCACTTCGCCGGGGCCGAGCAATTGCGGCGCCGCTTCGGCCAGGACCTGGTTGGCGTGGGTCGCGATCACCGTGCTCGCATCGACCGCGAGGAAGCCTTCGGCCACGGCAAGGTCGCGCGCGCCCGGATCGATCCACAGCGCGGGGCAATCGAAGCTCGGGTCGCGGGTCGGCTCTCCTTTCAGGCCGAGCGCGGTGTAGGGCGGCTCGCCGCGCACCTCGCCGGCATCGATCGCAAGCAGCTTTCCAGCCCGCACCGATCCGCGCGCCACCGTCACCCCGCCGAGCAGCACGGCGTAATCATTGGCCGGCATATCGAGCGAATCGCGGATGCGGAACTGCGGCAGGACAAAGCCCAGATCGCGCGACAATTGCTTGCGGATGCCGGTGATGCGCGCAACCAGCGGCGCGTCGCGCGCCTCGTCGACCAGCTGGATGAGGCCGTAGCCGAGCTCGATAGTCACCAGTGTCTGGTCCGACACGTCGGCCAGCTCGATCCGGTCGGGCGGCACTTCTTCGGCTACCGGTTCTTCGGGCACGGGGCGCGCTGCCTTGCGCCTGAGCGCCCACCAGATACCGCCCGCAATCGCGGCGGCAGGCAGGAAGATCGCCTGAGGCATGGCCGGGACCAGCCCGATCCCGCCGAGAATGAGCGCAACTGGCAGCCAGCCGCGCGCGTCGGCGAACTGGCCGCCGATCTGCCCGGTCAGGTCGCGCGTGTCCGATACCCGCGTGACGATGGCGGCAGCCGCGATCGACAGCAGCAGGGCGGGCACCTGCGCGACCAGCGCATCGCCCACTGCAAGCGTGACGTAAAGCTCGCCCGCTTCCGCCGCCGTCAGGCCGTGCCCGATCATGCCGAGCGCGAATCCCGCGATCACGTTGACGGCGAGGATCAGCAGCGCAGCGAGCGCATCGCCTTTGACGAATTTCGACGCACCGTCCATCGAACCGTGGAAATCGGCCTCGACCGTGACCCGCCGCCGCCGCTCGCGCGCTTCGTCGCTGGAGATGAGTCCGGCGGCGATGTCGGCATCGATCGCCATCTGCTTGCCCGGCAACGCATCGAGCACGAAGCGCGCGGAGACTTCCGAGACGCGGCCCGCGCCCTTGGTGATGACGATCATGTTGATGATCAGCAGGATCGCGAAGACGAACAGGCCGACCGCGAAATTGCCGCCGACGAGGAACTCGCCGAAAGCCTCGATCACTTCGCCCGCCGCCGCGCCGCCTTCGTGCCCGCTCACCAGCACGACGCGCGTCGAAGCCACGTTGAGAGCGAGGCGCAGAAGCGTGGCGAACAGCAGGACCGTCGGGAAGGACGAGAAATCGAGCGGCTCGCGCGCGTTGAGCGCCGCCATCAGCACTGCGATCGCGATCGCGATATTGAGCACGAAGAACGCATCGAGCAGCACGGTCGGGATCGGCAGCACCATCAGCGCGAACAGCGCGAAGATCGCCAGCGGGAGCGCCATGGCGGAAGGCGCGCCGCCGAGACGCCGGGCGAGCGGGGCAAGGAAGCCGGACAGGGGGATCGTGGGACCGGTCACAGGCCTTGCGCCTTCAGCCGCTCATAGGCATCGCGGATGTGATCGCTCGCGCGTTCGATCGCGCCGAGACCGGGCCCGCCCGCGCCGCCAGCCTCGATCCCCTCCAGCGTGGCCGAGAGGATGCGCGACATGCTCGGGCGCGGTGCGGGGGCGGTTGGCGGAGCGGGCGGCGATGCGGCGGACAGGCTCGGCTGCGGAGAAAGCGTCGCGCGCGGGGCGATGACGGGGCGATGCGCCCCGGTCACGGCGGGCGGCTCGCCGGGGGCGAACACCGCTTCGTCGGCGATGAGATAGGGCGGCAGGACCGGCATGTCCGGGGCGAGCGCGCGGGCGCGCGCGACCTTGGTGTCGATGCGCTCCATCACTTCGGCAAGGCTGCGCTCGCGTCCGGAGGGATCGTGGAACACTGCGCGGTTGGCGGCGGCGGGACGGGGGAACAGGGCGGCGGCGCTCTGGCCGGGATCGCGCGCCATTGCGGACAGGAAACGCCCCGCCCCGCCCGCGCCGAGGAAATGGGCGAGATAGAGTTCGGAATGGTCGGGCCGGCGGCCGAGCACGCCCGACAGGTGGGCGCGGTTGTCCTCGGCCAGACCCGCCGCCATCAGCGCGGCGATGCGCGGGTCGCGCCTGAGGTCGAGGATCGCGCGGCGTTCGGCAGGGTCGGCGACATGCGCTCCGCCGCCGGGGGTGCGGGCGATCCGGGCGGCGATGTCGCCCAGGCCGAAGCGCGCGCCGTGGCGCTGCATGGTCGACAGCCAGGTGCTCTCGATGAACTGGTAGAGCCCGCTCGCGCTCGAGGTCGGGGCGCGGGCTTCGGGGTTCATGGCGGATTCGATCCGGGCCTGGGCGACGAGGAAATCGAAATCCACCCCGGTGCGCCGCGAGGCATCGGCGATCGCGCGTTCGACCGCTGCGCTGCGCGGCGCCGCGGCGGGGCCCGAAGCGGCGATCTGGCGGCTGGCGACGCGACCTGCAGCGGGCGGTGGGCTTGGCCGGTCGGCCTGCGCGCCAGTCCTCGCGCCCGCTCCCGTGCCGATGCGCGCGCCGGGGCGCTGGTCGGGCGGGGGTGCGCTTGGCGCGGCTGCGCGGCCGGCGGCAATCCCTGCGGGGGGAAGCGATGGATGGGGCACGCCTTCTCCTGCCTCGCCTTGTTGCTCTTCGCTGTGGGTCCTCGGTTCGATTGCGCCGCCGCCATGCGCGCTTCCGGCGGGAAGCGGAGCGGCGGCCACGCATGGGACGCGCATTGCAATGGGCGTGCCAGAATCGCCTGGTGCGCGTCCGCGGATCTTTGTCGCCCGGCTATGATGCGGATCAGCGGCCCGGTTGCGGGCGTCCCGGGGCGGGCATGGCGGCGGCATAGGTCGGCCCGGCCAGACGCTCCTCGCCGCCCAGCGCGGCAAGGCGCGCGGCGACATTGGCGGCGAGCAGGTTGCGCACCCGGCGGTTGATCTCGTTCAGCCGCCGCGCGGTCTCGGCAAGGCCGCGTATCTCGGCATCGAGCGCGTCCGAGGTAAGCGGGGCGAGCGCGCCGCATAGGGTTTCCTTGATCCGCGCGGCCTCGGCCAGCCCTTCCGCATCGAGCGCGGCAAGCGCCTGCCGCTCGCTTTCGAGGACGGCAATCATCAGCCGCAGGATTGCCGCCGGTTCGCGGGGATCGGGCGCGTCGGGGGTTATCGCGGCGGCTTTCATCGCGGCGGCTTTCATTGCGGGATCGGGCGTGGCGTGATCGGGCATGACGGGCGCGCGGCTCACTTCTCCATCCCGAGGCTGACGCGCGCGGCGATCATCGCATCGGCGATACGGGTGGGCACAAGCGGGTAGCGCCCTTCTTCCAGAGCCTTGCGGATTTCGGCGACGCGTTCGCGGTCGACCGGCGGCGCGGCGGCCGGTTCGAGCGCGGCGGCGCGTGCGCCGAGTTCGACGCTGACACCGCCCGCATCTTGCCCGGAGGCGGCGGACCGGCCCTTCGCGGGCGCGGGAACGGCTGCGTCGCGGTCGCCCGGGGAAAGGGCGCGTGCGGCCGTGGTGGCCTGCAACTTGCTCAATTCGACAGAGGGCATGACTGCGTCTCCTGATGGATTCCTGATGACAAGGACGGACAGGCGCGAGCCGGATTAACCCGGGGGCGCGAAAAAATACGAAGGGGCGCGGTCATCCCTGGCGATCACCGTTTGCCCGGGGCGCGGCCGACCGGGATCTCGGCGAGGCCGGGGCGCACGATCCGCGCGCGCACGGGTTCGGGCCGGCCGCTGCGGGAGGCCGCGCGCGAGGTCGCGGCGAGGCGGATTCCGATCCAGTCGCCGGCGCGGCCCGCCTCCATCGCCTCGCCCGCCTGCTGGACGGTGAAACCGCGCCCGCGCACCATCACCGTGACCGGGTCGCCGCGCTCGACCAGCGGCGCGGCGCGAGCGGCCGGGCGGGCGGCGATGCCGGCTGCGTTTCCGGCCGCGGGCCCCGCGCGCAGGGCGACGAAGACGCGCCAGCCGCCCGGGCCCGGGCAGGCGACCCGCACCGTGGTGCGGGCACGTCCGTGCCAGGCGGTCTCGAGCGGGGCCGGGCAGGGGGCAAGGCGCAGGCGGCGGTCGGCCGGGGCGATCGCACCGCCGGGCTCGCCCACGCCGACGCCGGTAAAGGCCGCGACCGCCGCGTCGATCGCGGCCGGATCGGTTCGGTCGCCTGTGCGCGCGGACCCCGAGGCGCTTTCGCCGAGAGCTGGCGCGAAAAACGGGACGGCCATGATCGCTGCGAGCGGCGCACAGGCGAAGCTGCGCAAGCGGGGCAAGAGCACGGGTCTTGCGCGGTCGGACTGGCGGGGCATTGCGGGTTTCTCCTGCGGGGGCGACGGGGCCTCATGGGTCCGGATGCCACGTCTGAAGCAAACGCCGTGCCAAGCTTTCCCGAATGCGACCCCTCACGGCCGGCCTACGCATTTGTCCGTAGGGGCCTTCGCGAAGTTCCTGCAGGGCCGCCCATTAAGCGGAGCTGCTCTAGGGGACCTGCGCGGGCCGCATTTTTGCCTGTCGCTGCGAACACGGAATCGAACATGGTCTATTCCTCCAGTCTCACGCGCCGCCAGCGGGGGGGCGGGACCGCGCCGCGCCTTCCGGCCGAGGCTCTTTCCACGCGCGCCTCGACCGATCGAGACGCGCAGCCCGACGATCACCCCGACGCGCACACGCCCGAAGGCCGCCGCGCCCTGCTCGAACGGGTCGCCGGTTTCGTGCTTGGCCACGATCTCGCGGTGACCGGCGCCAATCTCGCGCTGGTCTGCAATGCGCTGTCGGGCGCAAGCGTCGAGCTCGCCGCGACATTCGCCGCACGCGAAGCCGCGGGCGAGCCGATCGACCAGCGCTGGCTCGACAGCGTGATGCGGCTCGATCCCGAAACCGGCGCGCGCATGGCCGAGCTCGAACAGCTGATGGACAAGCTCGACGACGCCGTCATGCGCTTTGCCCGTACGACCAGGACCGCGCAGGACGAGACCAGCGACCATCGCGGCGCGCTGGGCCGGCAGATCGAGGCGATGGCCGAGGTCGCCCGTGCCGATGGCGGCGGCGCGAGCAGGGGCGGCGATCGCCCGCCCGAAAACGACCCGGTGCCCGAATTCGACCGCGTGATCGAAATGTCGCGCGCCATGCTGACCCGGATCGAGCAGGTCGAGCAGGCGATGGAGAAAAGCCAGGCCGAGACGAAGCAATTGCGCGAAAACCTCGCCCGGGCGCGGATGGAAGCGGATGTCGACCATCTCACCCGCCTGCCCAATCGCCGCGCCTTCGAACGCCGTTTCGCCGCTGCCGAGGCGCAGGCGCGCGAGTCGGGGGCGAAGCTGTGCGTCGCGTTCTGCGACGTCGACCGATTCAAGGCGATCAACGACACCCACGGCCATGAAGCGGGCGACCGGATCCTGTGCGCGATCGCCGAAACGCTCGGCAGCCATGCGAGCGACCGTGTCTTCGTCGCGCGTCACGGGGGCGAGGAATTCGCCGTCCTGCTGGGCGGCTTCGACAAGGACGCGGCATGGGTCAAGCTTGACCAGATGCGGCGCGCGCAGGCGGACCGGCGATTGGTCGACCGCACGAGCGGGAAGCGCTTCGGCAAGGTTACATTCTCCGCCGGGATCGCCGAGGTGAGCGAGGACCCCGATCCGCGCAGCGCTCTCGCAAGGGCCGATGCGGCGCTTTACGAAGCGAAGAGGGCGGGGCGTAACCGGGTGGTCGTCGGCTGAGCCGAATCCCGCCGTCGCGCGCGCAGGGCGTTGCTTCAGGACCCTCCTGAGCGACGCGGCGCGCTGTCATAGCCGAGGCTTGCATGAAGCCCGCTCTGCGCTCCGTTTTCCCCGTCCGTCCCGTCACCGCCCTCGATGACCACCCGCACGGCGACGCCCGCCTGTCGCGCCTCCCGCGCGAGCGCGCGCGCCCTGGCCCATGTCGCGCTGTCTTCCGGTCCCGAATGGCGGGCATAGATCGTCAGCGTCGCGCGCGGGTCGCGCGCCTGCCGGGCGAGCCATCGTGCAAGCGGCGGCGCGTCCGGTCCCGGCCGGTACAGTGCCTGCGAGGGCGCGAAGCGGGCCTCGCTCCCGCCGCTGCCGGTCCCCGCTTCTCCCTTTGCGCTGCCGCCTTCGGGAAAGCCCGCCAGCGCCGCAAGGGTCACGAGGAACAGGATCAGCGCGAGATCGGCGAGGATCAGCTGCCAGCCCGCCCCTTCGTCCCGGTTCTGCCGCATGATCATCCCAAAGTCCTTACATGACCGTATTCGCATGCGCTCTCATTCCCGGATCCGTGCAGGCGCTGGGCGCGTTCGATCGCGAGCTCCCCGACATGCCCGGCGAGCCATTCCACCAGCGCTTCGCGCGCGCTTTCCTCGCGCATCCCGCGCCGCTCGATCGCGCGGGCCAGCGGTATGCAGACGAGATGCGCGGTGAGAACGCCGTAAAGCGAGGACAGGACCGCCGTTGCGATCGATGCCATCGCGGTTTCGACCGGGCTCGTGGTCAGCGCGCCCGAAAGGCCGGTGATCGCGTAAAGCGTCCCGACCAGGCCGAAAACGGGGGCGAGTTCGCCCGCATATTCGAAAGCCCTCACGCCGCGCGTGCGTTCGACTTCGCGCGCGGCGCGTTCGGCCCGGCGGGCGGAATGGAGCGCGTCGAGCGAACCGGTCCTGAGATAGATCTCCACCAGCCTTGCGAGCGAGGGGTCGGGCGGGAGCGGCACATCGGCGGTGCGGCGGCCCTCGCTGTCGATCGCGCGCAGGGTCCGGGCAATGGCGGTGCGGTTGGCGGCCTCGTCGAACTGGCTCCGGGCAAGGCCGGGCAGTGCGGCGAACGCGGCGCTGAGATCGCGCCAGCCGCAGCGCGCGGCGGTGGCGATGAGGGTCCCCGAAACCACGATTGCGAGCGCACCGGCGTCCATCATCCGGGCCACCTCGCTCGGCACATCCATCTGGCTTGTTCCTCCTCACCGGCGCTCACCTCCGACAGAACGGCACCGGGCCGGCAGGTTTAAGGATCGAAAGCATCCTGAAGGGGCGGCGCGAAAGGCACGATCGTGCCCCCACGGCTTGCGCACGCGGCAGGCTTTTGCCGCCGTGGCCCGCTCCGGGCCCGCAAGAGCAGCCGAAAGCACCCGTTTCGAACGCCTCTCAGCCTATCCGGATGCGGCGCAGGCGGGTTTGGCACGGGGGATGCATAAAAACTGGCGGAGCAATCCGATGTCGCGGGGAAACGCGTCACGGCAGCGCCGCAAGGGGCGCATGAAGAAGGATGGAAGGTTTCATGAACGAGCGGATTTTCGGCATTCACGGCGCCGCGCTCGAACTGCGTTCGCAGCGCATGGGGCTGATCGCCTCGAACATCTCGAACGCCGCGACCCCGGGATACAAGGCGCGCGACATCGATTTTTCCGCCGCGCTCGAGGCGCGGCTGAAATCGGGCCGCGACCCGGCGTGGCCGATCGATCCGGCCGAGCGCCACCTCGTCTATCGCACGCCGACCATGGCGAGCCTTGACGGCAACACGGTGGAACTCGGCCGCGAACAGGTCGCCTTCGCCGAAAACGCGCTGCGCTATTCCGCCACGCTGAGCTTCATCGAGGGCAAGGTGTCCACCATCACCCGCGCGCTGAAGGGAGACTGACCATGTCCGGCGATCCCTTCGCACCGGGCCCGATGAGCCTGTTCGATCTCTCCACCCGCGCGATGTCGGCGCAGATGGTGCGGATGAACGCGGCGACTTCCAATCTCGCCAATGCGGGGTCGGTTTCCTCCACCCGGGACGACGCCTATCGCCCGATCCGCACCGTCTTCGCCGCGCGGCTCGACGAGGCTTCGGGGCTCGCCACCGTCGAAAGCGCCGGACTGGTGCGATCCGAGACCGAGCCGGTCAAGCGTTACGATCCCGGCCACCCGCTGGCCGACGAGACCGGCCATGTGTTCGAGGCGGGCGTCGATGAAACCGCCGAAATGGTCGAGATCATGGAAAGCGCGCGGCAATACCAGAACATCGTGCAGGCGCTGCAGACCGCGCGGCAGCTGATGCTGGATACCTTAAGGAGCAAGTGATGGACCCGATCCCCCCGGGCGCGCAGGCCGCGCTCGACCGGCTTAACGCGCCTTCGCAGACGGCGTCTTCGAACAATGCGCTGGCACGGCTCGATTCAGGCGATTTCCTGCGCCTGCTGACGACGCAGCTGACGATCCAGGACCCGCTGGAGCCGGTCAACAACGAACAGATGCTCGCCCAGATGGCGCAGTTCTCCTCGCTCGCCGCGACGACCGAGAGCGGGGCGACGCTGGGCGACATCTCGGCCAAGCTCGACCGGCTGATCGAGGCGCAGGAAGCCGCCCGCGCCGCGAGCGAGGCCGCCGCCGCCGCTGCCGAGGCCGCCCGCGCCGCCGCCGACGCTGCCGGCCCTTCCGGTGCGGCCGTGAACGCGGCCGCGCCGACCTTCGTGTGATCCCCTCCCCCTTGTCCGAAAGGAGCAAGCCGAAATGTCCTTCTTCACCTCTTTGTCCGGCATGAAGAACGCCGAGATCGACCTGCGCGTCATCTCCCACAACATCGCCAATGCCGAGACCGTCGGCTTCAAGAAGAGCAATGCCGCCTTCGCCGATCTCGTGGCCTCGGGTTCGAGCACCGATCCGCGCAAGACGCCGGGGATCGGTTCGACCGTGTCCGCGATCACGCAGGATTTCTCGCTCGGCCCGCTCGAACAGACCGGGCGCAGCCTCGACCTCGCGATCAATGGCGATGGCTTCTTCGCTGCCACGAACCCGGTCTCGGGCGACATCTCCTTCACCCGCAACGGCAATTTCCGGATCGTCGCCTCCGGCGAATTGCAGGATTCGAACGGCAATCTCGTCCAGGCTTTCCCGGTCGATGCAGGCGGGGCGAGCACGTCGGCGACACCGGGCAATCTCGTCGTGCCGGTGACGAATGCGGGCGGTTCCTCGCTGTCGAGCGTCTCGATCGATTCGACCGGGCTGGTTTCTGCGGCCTATTCCGACGGGACCAGCGAACCGGTCGCGCGGATCGCGCTGGCGACCTTCCCTGCGGCCGACGGACTGCGCTCGGAAGGGCTGACTAACTGGGTGGCGACGGGCGAATCCGGCGCGCCGGTCTTTGGCGAACCGGGCATCGGCAATTACGGCCAGCTGTTGTCGGGCGCGCTCGAACGCTCGAACGTCGACCTGGCCGAGGAGATGGTCTCGCTGCTCACCGCGCAGCGCAATTTCCAGGCCAATGCGCGCGCGATCGACACCGCCACGCAGATCTCCCAGGCCGTGCTCAACCTGCGCTCTTAAGGGGTAAGAGCCGATGGACCGCTTCATCTACACCGCGCTGACCGCGATGAATTCGGCGATGGACCGGCAGCGGGCGGTGGCGAACAATCTCGCCAACGCCTCGACTCCCGGCTTCCGGCGCGAGGTCTTCGCGGTCACCGCCGCTACGCTCAGGGAAGAGGCCACGCCCGAAGCGCGCGCCATGGCCCGCGGCAGCGTGCGCGGAGCCGACCTTTCGGCGGGCAAGGTCAATCCGACCGGAAAGCCGCTCGACATCGCCGTTTCGGGGAAGGCTCTCATCGCCTACCAGGCGCCGGGCGGGGGCGAGGTCTATTCGCGCCGCGGGGACCTGCGCGTCGGCCCGTCGGGCGTGCTCGAGAACGGCGAGGGCCTGCCCGTCATGGGCAATGCCGGGCCGATCAGCGTGCCTGCGGGCTTCGCGGTAAGGATCGCGGCGGACGGCTCTGTCTTGGCCAGCGATCCGTCCGCTCCCGATGCGGGGGCCGAGACGCTCGACCGCGTCCGCCTCGTCTCCCCCGAGGGCAGCCCGCTCGCGAAGGGGACCGACTCCTTCCTGAAGGTTCCCGGCGGCGGCGTTCTCCCGCCCGATCCGACCGCGACCGTCAAGCCCGGCGCGCTCGAGGGCTCGAACGTCGAGACCGCCGAAACCCTCGTCCAGATGATCGAGGCCCAGCGCGCCTTCGAACAGCGCGCGCAGGTGATCCGCACCGCCGGCGAACTCGACGAGGCCGGCGCCCGCCTCCTCTCGCTCCAGTAAGGAACCCCGCCTATGCCCACATCCGCCCTTCACGTCGCGCGCACCGGTCTCGAGGCGCAGGATGCGCGCATGCGTGTCATCGCCAACAACCTCGCCAATATCGGTACGACCGGTTTCAAGCGCGACCGCGTCGATTTCGCGACGCTCGCCTACCAGGAGCAGCGCATAGCCGGGCAGCAGTCGACGAACCAGACCGCCTATGCCGTGGGGCTCAATCTCGGCACCGGCGTGCAGGTGCTCGGCACCTCGCGGATCGATAGCCAGGGCACGCTCAACGCCACCGGCAACACGCTCGACATTGCGCTCGACGGGCCCGGCTTCTTCCAGGTCGAGCTGCCGCCGGGCGGGCAGGTCGCCTATACCCGCGCGGGCAATTTCACGCTGTCCCCGCAGGGCAATCTCGTCACCTCGCAGGGCTATGCCGTGACCCCGCCGGTGCAGATCCCGCAGGGCGTGCAGTCGATCACGATCGCCCCCGACGGCTCGATCAGCGCGGTCCAGCCGGGCCAGGCCGCACCCGTCCAGCTCGGCCAGCTGCAGGTCGCCAATTTCGTGAACCCGGCCGGCCTGCGGGCGATCGGCGACAATTTCCTGATCGAGACCGCCGCGAGCGGCCCGGCCGAGCTCGGCATTGCCGGGCAGCTCGGACGCGGCCAGGTGCGCCAGGGCATGCTCGAAGGCTCGAACGTCAACGTCGTCGAGGAGCTGGTCGAGATGATCGAGGCCCAGCGTGCCTACGAGATCAATTCCAAGATGGTGAGCGCGGTCGACGAGATGCTGCGCAACGCCAACCAGACGCTGTGAGGCCGATCCCCGTGAAACCCGCCATGACACGCCGCGCGCGCGCTGCCCTGCCGCTTTGCATCGCACTGCCCTTCGCGCTGTCCGCCTGCATCGGCGGTGGGCCGCGCCCCGGCTTCACCGCCCCGCCGCCACCGGGCGCCCCGCTGGCCGACGCCGCGCCCGTCACGGCGGCGGAGCCCGTCGCCAATGCCTTCGCCGCGCCGCAGGCGGGCCAGCAGGGCGCGATCTTCCAGGCCGCGCAGGGCTATGCCGGCCTTCACACCGGGACCCGCGCGCGCGCGCTTGGCGACATGGTCACGATCGTGCTGGTGGAAAACACCACGACGTCCAAAAGCACTACCGGCCAGACCGGACGCGACGGCAGTTTCTCGCTTACCCCGCCCAGCGCCGGGCCGCTCGCCTTTCTCGACCCCAACGCGCTTAATGCGAGCGGCGAGGGGTCGTTCAATGGAGGTGGCAACGCCGCGCAGCAGAGCCAGCTGAACGGCACGATCACGGTCACCATCGCAGCGCTCCATCCGAACGGGACCGCCGAAGTCGTGGGGGAAAAGCTGATGCAATTGAGCCAGGGCGACGAATGGGTCCAGTTCGCCGGGCGCATACGCCTTGTCGATATCGACAGCGACAACCGCCTGCCGTCCTCGCGCGTCGCCAACGCGCGGATCATCTATTCCGGCAAGGGCGCGGTGCAGCAGGCGAGCCGGCCGGGCTGGCTGTCCCGCTTCTTCAACTGGATTTCCCCGCTGTGAGGGAGCGCGCCATGACAGTGTTCCAACGCCGCCTGTGGATCGCGCTCGCCGCGCTGGTTGCGGCGCTCTTCGCGCTTGCCCCCGAGCCCGCACAGGCCGAGCGGATCCGCGATCTCGGCCAGTTCGAGGGGCTGCGCGCGAACCAGCTCACCGGATACGGGGTCGTCGTCGGCCTGCAGGGCACGGGCGACGATAATCTCGCCTATGTGACAGAGGCGATGCGCGGCGTGTCCGGACGGCTCGGCCTGCAATTGCCGCCGGGCGTCTCGCCCAACCTGCGCAATGCCGCCGCGGTCATCGTCACGGCCGAATTGCCGCCCTTTGCCAAGCCCGGCCAGCGGATCGACATCACCGTGTCAACGCTCGGACAGGCCCGCGACCTGCGCGGCGGGGCGCTGGTGCTCACCCCGCTTTATGGCGCCGACGGGGCGATCTATGCGATGGCGCAGGGCAATGTCGCGGTCGGCGGGCTGGGCGTGTCGGCGCGCGACGGATCGCAGTTGACCGTCAATGTCGCCACGGTGGGCCGGATCGCCGACGGGGCGACGGTCGAACGCGCGGTGGCGACCGGGTTCGACGCTCGCGATACGCTACGCTTCAACCTCCACGATGCCGATTTCCTCACCGCCGCGCGGGTGCGCGACGCGATCAATGCGCGTTTTCCCGGCATGGCCGAAATCGCCGACGGGGTGAGCATCGAGCTGGCCCTGCCATCGGGCAACGACACGCGCGCCGCGCTGCTGGCCGAGATCGAGATGCTCACTGTCACGCCCGCCCCCGTCGCGGCGCGGGTGATCGTCAATTCGCGCACCGGCACGGTGGTGATCAACCAGGCGGTGCGGCTCGCGCCCGCAGCGATCAGCCACGGCAAGCTCGTCATCCGCATCGACGAGGCCCCGCGCGTGGTCCAGCCCGAGCCCTTCGGCAATGGCGAGACCGCGGTGGAACAGGACAGCGAAATCTCGGTGACGCAGGAATCGGACCGCGTCGCACTGATGCCGGGCGCCGCCTCGCTCTCGGAAATCGTCGATGCGCTCAACCTGCTCGGCGTGGGCGCGGCCGACCTCGTCGTCATTCTCGAAAGCCTCAAGCAGGCGGGATCGCTCCAGGCCGAAATGGTGGTGCTGTGATCGGTCCCCTCGTGCCTCCCGCGCGCCCCGCGTCCGGCGCGAGCGAGACGCTGTCGCCCGAACGCCGCGAGCTGCGCGAGGCCGCCGAGGGCTTCGAGGCGATCATGGTGCGCCGCATGCTGGCGAGCGCGCGCGCGTCGAGCTTTGCCGAGGACACGCCGCTCACCGGCGGGGGTATGAAGCAATTCACCGCCATGCGCGACGAACACCTCGCCGAAATCGTCGCGGGCTCGGGCGCCCTCGGGTTCGCCCGGAGCATCGAGGAACAGCTTGCGCAACATCTTCAGGGCAGTGGTGAGACGTAATGCCCAGCGCGCTCATCAATATCGGCCGGACCGGCGCCGCGGCGGCGCGGGCGAGCATCGAGCTCACCGCGCAGAACATCGCCAATGCGTCCAATCCCGATTACGCCCGTCGCTCGCTGACCCAGTCCGAGCTGGTCGGCAGTGCGACAATCGGCGTGAACTCGGCCGATTCGCTGGGCGGGGTGCGGCTGGGCGGGATCCAGCGGGTCGATTCGGTGCTGGTCCAGCGCCAGGCGCGCGAAAGCGCAGCCGACCTTGCCCGCAGCTCGGCCGAGCTCGACGGGCTGGGCCTTGCCGAGACCGCGCTCGAGGAATCGGGCCTCTACAACGCGCTGGTCGATTACGAGGCGGCGCTGGTCAGCCTCGAAAGCGATCCGCTGGACCCGGCGCTGCGCACGGTGGTTCTCGAAACCACGCGCCAGCTCGCGGATACGTTCCGGTTCGCCGACAGCGCGCTCGGCAATGCGCGGCGGCTTACCCAGGCCGAGGTCGAGGCGGGCGTGGAGAATGTCCGCGGCCTTGCCGAGGAGCTGGGCCGCATCAATCGCGAACTGACCGCCGCGCGCGAGGGGTCCGCCGGGCAGGCCTCGCTGCTCGATGCGCGCGATGCGACGCTGCGCCAGATCAGCGAGGAATTCGGCATCGTCACCCGTTTCGACGACAAGGGCGCGGTCGAAGTGCGGCTTTCCGCCTCTCCCAGCCCGCTGCTGGTCGACGAGGAGGGCAATTTCAGCACCCTGTCCGCCGACGCGCAGCCCGACGGTTCCTATCGCTTCCGTTTCGATGCCGTCGTTTTCGAGCCCGATACCGGGGCGATGGCCGGACGGCAGGCGGCGCTGGTCGAACAGGCGCGCCAGCAGGACGCGATCGACCGCATTGCGCAGGACGTCATCGCCGGCGGCAATGCGGCGCAGGGTTCCGGGGTAGCCCCCGACGGGACCCCCGGCCAGCCGCTGTTTTCGGGCACGCGGGCGGGCGATATCGCGATCGCCCTGGGCCGCGGATCGCAGCTTGCAATCGCAGGGGCGGGATCGGGCGCGGGCAGCCGCGACACCGCCGCTCTGCAGGGGCTGATCGCCGCGACCGGGGCGGAGACCGGGCCGGTCGCCGCATTCGACGAGACCCTGCTCGCCCTGTCGAGCCGGACCGCGGGCCTTTCCACCACGCGCGAGGGGCTGTCGATCATCGCCTCGGCCGCCGAGGCCGAATTGCTCACCGAAACCGGGGTCGATCTCGACGCCGAGGCGGCCAGTCTCGTCCGCCTGCAGCAGGCCTTCGAAGCGAACAGCCGGGTGATCCGCGTGGCGAGCGAGATCTTCGACACGATTCTCGCGCTCGATTGACGGGGGAGGCAGGCAATGAGTTTCGTCAGCAATTCCACCGGCGCCTTCTTCCAGCGCTCGCTCGGCCAGATGGGAACCCTGCGCGAAAGCCTGGAGCGGCTGCAGCAGCAGATCGCCACCGGCGAGCGGATCTCGCGCGGGTCGCAGGACCCCGCCGCCGCCGCCCGGCTGCGCGCGCTCGAACGGCGCGAGCGGCTCGCCGCGGTCGAGGAGGACAACGCGACCAAGCTGGCGCAGGACCTCGGCTCGGGCGCGATGCAGCTGGCGGGCGTGACCGCGATCCTGCAGCGCGCGCGCGAGCTGGCGGTGCAGGCGGCGAACGACACGACCGGCCCGGAAGGCCGGGCGATCATCGCGCAGGAACTGGCGCAGATGGAGGAGGAGCTGTTCACCCGTGCCAATGGCGTGACCCTGACGGGCGAGCCGTTGTTCGCCGGAACCGCCTCCGGCCCCGCCTTCGCCCGCGATGCAAGCGGGGCGGTGAGCTATGCGGGCAACACCGACGAGGGCACGGTCTCCATCGCGCCGGGAACCGATATCGCGCGCGGGCTCGACGGGCGGCAGGTGTTCGAATTCGAGCTTGGCGGCGCGCCCACCAGCACCTTCGCCGTGCTGGGCGCGCTGGTCGATGCGATGGATGGCGGATCGAGCGACCCGGCGGGCGCGGCGCGATCCGCGATCGCGCGGCTCGATCAAGCGCTCGCCGCCACGACGCGGGGGCAGACCGTGCTCGGCACCCGGCTCGCCTGGGTCGAGACGGTGCGCGCCGACCAGGTGGAGCAGGGTATCCTGCGCGCCGCGCAGGCCTCCGAAGCCGGCGACACCGATCTCGGCGAAGCGATCGCGCGGCTCCAGCAGACGCTCACCGCCCTCGAGGCGAGCCAGCAGAGCTTCACCCGGGTGAGTTCGCTCACCCTCTTCAACGCGCTGTGATCCCCGGCGCACGGCCCGAAGGAAGGTAGGCATAGATGTTCGCCGCGATCGGACTTGTCGTCCTTATTGCCATGGTGTTCGGCGGGTTCGTCCTGGCCGGCGGCTCGATCGGGCCGATCATCGCCGCGCTGCCGCTCGAATTCATGATGATCGGCGGGGCGGCTCTGGGCGCGATCCTGATCGGCAATTCGATGCACGAAATCAAGCTGCTGGGCGGCGGGCTCGGCACGGTGTTCAAGGGCCCGCGCTATTCGCACCAGGACCATCTCGACGCGATCGCGCTGACGAGCAAGCTGATGAAGCTGATGCGATCCGAAGGCGCGGTCGGGCTCGAAAGCCACGTCACCGATCCGGAAAGCTCGACCCTGTTCGGCGAATATCCCAAGCTGCAGAAGGACAAGGTCGTGCGCGACCTGATCTGCGACCCGCTGACGCTGATGGTGGTGTCCTCCGGCACGCTCGAGACGCACGCGGTCGAGGAAGTGATCGACAACGCGATCAAGACCCAGCTGCACGAAATGGAAGAACCCACGCACACGATCCAGTCGCTCGCCGATGCCTTTCCCGCGCTCGGCATCGTCGCCGCCGTGCTGGGCGTCATCAAGACGATGGGGGCGATCAACGAACCCCCCGAAGTGCTCGGCAAGATGATCGGCGGGGCGTTGGTCGGCACCTTCCTCGGCGTGCTGCTCGCCTATGGCATGACCGGCCCGATGGCGAGCCGGCTGAAACAGATCAACGCCCACGACCAGCAGCTCTACCATTCGATCAAGCAGGTCATCATCGGCAGCCTGCACGGCCATCCGCAGCCGCTTGTGCTGGAGGCGGCGCGTTCGGGTCTTCCGCCCGCGCACCGGCCCAAGCTGACCGATCTCATGGACATGATGCGGGGTCGATAGCGCCATGGCCGAAGCCGATTCGAAAATCGCGGGCGAAGCGCCCGCCCCGATCATCGTCAAGAAGATCACGATCGAGGAGGCCGGCCATCACGGCGGGGCGTGGAAAGTCGCCTATGCCGATTTCGTCACCGCGATGATGGCCTTCTTCCTGCTGCTCTGGCTGCTCGGCGCGACCGAAGAGGACCAGCGCAAGGGGATCGCCGATTATTTCACCCCGACGCTCGTCAAGATGCGCCAGAAAAGCGCGGGGGCGGACGGGATGCTGGGCGGCTCGTCGATAACCGATGTCGATGCCTATCCCAACGCCATGGGCCAGACCGGCACACGCGCCATCACCGTGCCGCGCGGCGTGACCGGCGGACCGGTCGAAGGCGGCGGGCGCGGCGAACTCGAAGCCGAGGAGCTGCGCGAACTGCGCGAGGAGATCGATGACAAGCTCGCCAGGAAGCGTGAATTGCAGCATCTCGCGCGGCAGGTGCGGGTCATGCGCGCGCCCGAAGGTATCCGCATCGACCTGTTCGACGATGCCGATTTTTCGATGTTCACGCTGGGTACGACGATCCTGACGGCGGAGGCGGAGGGACTGCTCGGCGTCATCGGCGAGACGCTGGCCGATCAGGGCGCGCCGGTGATCCTGCGCGGCCACACCGATTCGCTGCCCTGGCGGCCGGGAGTGCCGGCGAACAACTGGTCGCTTTCGGCCGGCCGCGCCGAGGCGACCCGGCAGGAACTGATCCGCTCCGGCATCCCGCCTGACCGCTTCGCCCGGATCGAGGGCGTTGCAGACCGCGAACCGTTGATCGAGGACGATCCGACCGACCCGCGCAATCGCCGCATCTCGCTGCTGCTGCTCGATCTCAATGCGCGCGGGGTCCGCCGCGAACGGCCCGATCCCGGCGCGTTCGACTAGCACCGCCCTAGGGGGTTTTGCGCAGGCCTGCGCGAGGATTGGCGCAAGCATGTCCGTTTAGCCCTGCTTTACGCCTCACGCGATGGAGCCGCCCGATGACACCCAGCCCGACCGACACGATCCTGCCCGCCGACCTGCCCCGCGCGCTCGAGCGTGTGGGAGGGGCCTTCGAGGTGCTTTCGCTCGACTGTTTCGACACGCTGCTGTGGCGCGATTGCCATGCGCCCGGCGATGTCTTCGCCGCGCTCGGTGCGCTCAATCCGGGCCAGCGCGTGGCGGCGGAGGCCAATGCCCGCAAATTCGCCCGCACGCTGCGGCGGCGGGGGGAGGTGAGCTTTGCCGAGATCTACGACCAGGCGATGCCGAATGCCTCGCTCGAAGAGGTGACCGAGGCGATCGGCAAGGAATTGGAGGCCGAGGCGCGTACCTGTTTCGCTTTCGCGCCCACAGTCGAACTGATGCGCGCGGCGAAGGCGCGCGGGATGCGCATTGCGATAACGTCAGACACCTATCTCACCGCCGAGCAGCTAGCGCGGTTGATCGAACGCTCCGCCGGGGCCGAGGTCGCGGGGCTGGTCGACCGTGTGTTCACGTCCTGCGATGCCGGCATTTCCAAGCACGAAGGCCTGCTCGCGCGGGTGGTCAAGAAGATGAAATGCCGCCCCTCCACGATGCTTCATGTCGGCGACAATCGCGCCGCCGACCTCGATGGCGCGCGCGCTCTCGGAATTCCGGCGCTTCACCTCGTCCAGTTTTCCGAGACTGCGCGCCAGCGTCTCCGGCTCGAACGCGCGAGCCTCGCACTGCTCGGCCCGCGCGCGGGGGAGGTCGATGGGCTCCAGCCGCACCGCGCGCTGCTGGCCGCGCACGAACCGGCAATCGCCGATCCCGCCCAGGCGCTCGGTTTCTCGGTGCTCGGCCCGGTTTTCCACGCCTATGATGCCTGGCTGCGCGAGGAAGCGGCGGCGCTTGCCGGGGAACGCGGCGGGCGCGTCCACTGGCTGTTCATGCTGCGCGACGGGCACCTGCCGCATCTCGTCCATCGTGCCGGCGGCGAGGCGGCCAGCACGGCGCGGGTCGAGATCAGCCGCTTTGCCGCGGTCGCCGCTTCGCTCACCTCCGACGAGGCGCAAGACCGCCATCTCGGGATCGAATTCGGGCTCAATCCCTCGACCCTCGCGCGGCAGATGCTGATGAGCGAGGAAGAGATCGAACGGGTCGTCGGTCGGCCCGAGAGCGAGCGCGAACTGGCCGAGGCCAGCCATTCGCTGCGCGACGAACTGCGATCGGGCAAACGCCGCAAGATCACCCGGCGCCGTGCCCGCGCGCTTGCGCACAGGCTGATCGAGCATGTCCGCGCAGCTTGCGACCCGCAGCCGGGCGACACCTTGATGCTGGTCGATCTCGGCTATAACGGATCGGCCCAGAACGGCATCGATGCGCTGCTTGCCCAAGCTTTCGACTGCCATGTCGCCGGGCGCTACCTGCTTGTGCGCGAGATGCACGATAGCGGGCTCGACAAGAGGGGGCTGGTCGATGCGTCCCATTTCGACCCGCAATTCCTCGAGGCGCTGTGCGGCAATGTCGCGGTGCTCGAACAGCTGGCGACCTGCGAGCTGGGCTCGGTCGTCGATTACACGCCCGATGGCGAGCCGTTGCGCCGCGAAAGCGCGGTCAAGGGGCGCCAGTCGCAGGTGCGCGAGGCAGTGCAGGAAGGCTGCGTGCGCTTCGCCCGTGCTGCGCTCGCCCCACCGGTAATCCGCCAGCGCGACGAGCACGCAGCGCGCGGCTGGCGCGAGGGCGCAGCGCATGCGCTGGCCCGTTTCATGTTCCTGCCCCAGCCCCACGAACTCGAGGTCGTCGCCAGCTTCGAACACGACGTCAATCTCGGCAGCGAGCGGATGGTCACGCTGTTCGACACGGCCCTCGCCCGCGAGGGAATGCGCCGGCGCGGCCTGTTCTACATGAAGGGATCGGAGCGCATGTTCCTGCCCGCCGAACTCGCCGGCGAAACCATCGAGACGCGGCTTGCGCTGATGGTGCAGAACATGCGCGGGCTGGGCGTGACCTATGCCGACAGCGTGGGCGAGGGCATCGAACTGGAAGCGATCCATTTCGATGCGCGTGACGCGAGCGCGCAGCGCATCGCGGCCCGGGCCACGCATGGCGGCTTCCATGTCGCGCGCCTGCCGCTCAAGGCTGACGGGCAGGGTATCGCTCTCGTTATCGGCGGACGGATCGAACTGGTCGAGATCGGTTCGATCACGCGCGCGCCCATTGCGAGCCTGCGCGGCACGCAATCGGACGCGCCGCCGGAGCCGCAGGAGGCGCTGTTCGATCGGATGCGCGAGATCGCGCCGCGCCTTCTCGAATGCCTGGACCGCGAAGCCGCCATCGTGATCCCCCCGCGGACCGATGGCGCGCGGCAGGACCATGGGCAGCAGGGGATGATGATCGAGATCGTCTTCCGCCCGCTGCGCCTGGCCGGTGAGGAAACGCCGGCGCTGGGTGCGGCGGTAAAAGATGGGGCGCAGGGCCGGGCGAGCAACGACGCTGCGGCGTAAGCCCTTCCGGCAAATTCGTTCCTGAACACGCATTTCTTCCCCGCAGCACGAAGGCCCGGGACCTTTCGGTCCCGGGCCCTGCTGCCACCCGCGGGCGACGCCTGCGTGCTTCGGGCGCTTACCTGAGCAGCGAGAGCACGTTCTGTTGCGACTGGTTCGCCTGGGCGAGCATCGCGGTCGAGGCCTGTCCCAGGATCTGCGCCTTGGCGAGCGCGGTGGTCTCCTGCGAATAGTCGGCATCCTCGATCCGCGACCTTGCGTCGGAGAAGTTGTTCGCGGTCGCCGACAATTCGTTGATCGCCGATTCGAGCCGGTTCACCCCCGCACCGAGCGAGGAGCGCGTGGTGTTGATGTCGCTCAGCGCGGCATCGACATTGGTCACCGCAGTGCCCGCGTTCGTGGCCGACGTCACGTCGAGGTTGGCAGCGCCGAGGTTGGTGCCGTCGATCGCGGTGCTTGTCAGCTCGACGCTGCGGCCCGCGTCGAGCTGGATATTGACGGTCACGTCCGATCCGCTGGTGGTGCTGAACAGCGAAACGCCGTTGAATTCGGTGCTCGAGAGAACGTCGTCGATCTGCGCGGCGAGTTCCTCGACCTCGGTGTCGAGGAAGCCGCGGTCTTCCGAGTCGAGCGTGCCGTTCTGCGACTGGATCGCCAGTTCGCGCACACGCTGGAGCATGTTGGTCACCTGCTCGAGCGCCCCTTCGCCGGTCTGGGCGAGCGCGATCCCGTCATTGGCGTTGCGAATGCCCTGGTTCAACGCGCGGATGTCCGAGGTGAAGCCCGTCGCGATCGAAAGGCCCGCCGCGTCGTCGGATGCGGCGTTGATCCGGCGACCGGTCGACAGGCGCTCCATCGCGGTCGACAGCATTTCGTTGGCTTCCATGCTCGCATTCGCGGCGCGCAGGGCGGAAATGTTGGTATTGATGACAGACATAGATGAAAACTCCCGTTGGTCGTGCAGCGTGGTCGGCTGCGTGGTCGCGGGCGATTTCCGCCTGCGAGATCGGCAGCCAGGTCGGCAGCGCGCTCGGCCCCGATTGCCGATGGCGTGGGGGCCGGACCATCGCTGCTGGGGCTAAGAGCGACCGCACAAGGGGAAGTTTAAGGGCGCCCTGCAAGCGCCGGGCCCGGCAGCGGGTGCGGGGCGGGTGTCGGGCCGGACGATTGCAGGAGGCCGTCACGGCACGCGGCTAAGGGGTCCTACGGGGGCTTAAATTTGCTTCATCTTGGACGGGCTCCCGGCAAATCCTTTCCGGCCGAAAGGATAATCATGACTGCACCTTATCTCGACGACCCCCGCGCCGGAGCCTCTGCCGGCAAACCCGCGCCCCGCGCTGCGGCATCCCTTGCCGAGCGGGCACCGGGCATGCCTTGCGTTCCCGGCGCGCCGCACCGCCGCGTCGCGGGGTTCGAGCGGGTCTGCGAACGCCATGGCGCGCTGCTCGAGGCGACCTTGCCGCTGCTCGGGCGCGACTGGCAACAGGGCCGGATCGTGCTGGGCGAGGACGGTCGTTTTGCCTGCCCGCCGGGCGGCCGCCGCGCGGACATGGTCGAGATCGACCTCGCCCACGGCTCCCCGCCCGCGCTGGCCGCGCTGTCCGAAACCCGCGTCGCCCTGTCCTACGACCCCGCCGCGCCCGAGGCGGCGCGCCCCGCCATGCTCGCCGCCGCCGCGCGCGGGGGCTGGCCGGTCGCGGGCGACGAGGCGAGCCTTGCGCTGCTCACCCTTGCCGAGCGCATTGCGTCGAGCGACATTCCCGTCCTGCTCGAAGGGCCGACCGGGACCGGCAAGGAAGTGCTCGCGCGCTTCGTCCACAATCGCTCGTCCCGCGCCGCCGGGCCGTTCGTCGCGGTCAATTGCGCCGCCATGCCCGAGGCCATGCTCGAGGGCCTGCTGTTCGGCCACCGCAAGGGGGCCTTCACCGGCGCGGGCGAAGCGCGTGAGGGCCTGTTCCGCGCCGCAGACGGGGGCACGCTGCTGCTCGACGAGATCGGCGAATTGCCGCTCGCCCTGCAGGCCAAGCTGCTGCGCGCGCTGCAGGAAGGCGAGGTCCTGCCGCTCGGCGCGACGCAGCCGGTGCGCGTCGACGTGCGGATCGTCGCCGCGACCAATCGCGACCTCGCCGCCGAAGCCGCCGCCGGGCGCTTCCGCGAGGACCTGCTCTACCGGCTCAACGTCTTTCCGCTCGGCCTTGCTCCCCTGCGCGAAAGGCGCGGGGACATCGGCCCGCTCGCTTTCGCCATGTTGCTGCGCCACGCCCCCGGAAGGGCGGGGCGCGCGGGGGGAGGCCCGGCCTGGATCGAGGCCGAGGCGCTCGCCCTGCTCGAAACCCATGGCTGGCCGGGCAATGTGCGCGAGCTGGAAAACGTCATTCGCCGCGCCTTCCTGCTCGCCGGGGAGGCCCATGCCATCGCCGCCGAACACATCGTGTTCGACCGCGCGGTGCGCGCGGTTGTCGCGGGCAGCGCAGAGCCCGGCACGGCCGGGAATCCGGAGGCGGGATCGCCGCCCGGCCCGGCCCATGCATCCGATGCCCGATCGTTGTCGCAGGTCGCGTTCGAATCCGAGGCGCGCGCGATCCTCGCCGCGCTGGACAGCCATGGCGGCCACCGCGCCCGCACCGCGGCGAGCCTCGGCATTTCCGAGCGCACCCTGCGCTACAGGCTCGCCTCGATGCGCGAATCCGGCCTGCTGGCGGCAGGGGGTGAAGCATGAGCACGATCGGTCCCGGCTCTCCTCCCTCCCGAGGGGCACCCGGTGCGCTGGCCGATGTGCTGGCCCTGCGGCGCGAAGTGCTCGAACGCAGCGAGGCGCTGCGCGAGGTGCGCGAGGCGAGCGGCGCGGGTGCGGCCTCCTCCGCGCCGGAAAAGACGCCCGGCACCCCCGCCTCGCCGCCGGCCGCAGGCTTTGCCGAGACGCTCGGCAATGCGCTGGACGAGGTCAGCGCGGCCCAGCGACGCTCGGGCGAAATGCAGGCCGCCTATGAACGCGGCGAGGTGACCGATGTCGCCAAGGTGATGCTGGCGCGGCAGGAATCCGGCATCGCCTTCGAAGCCACGCTGCAGGTGCGCAACAAGCTGCTTTCCGCCTACCAGGAAATCATGCGGATGGGGAGCTGATAGATGGCCGATGCCGATCCGTCCCCCGCACCGGGCGCGGGGCTTCCCGCCATGTCCGACGCACGCCTGACTCCGCTGGGCGAAGGCGGCCCGGTGCAGGGTTCCGGGCTGCAGGACCGCCTGCGCGCCTTTTTCGACCAGCCCGCCATGCGCCGCGCGATGCCTGCGATCGTCGGCCTCGGCTCGCTCCTGCTGCTGGGCGCGCTTTATCTCGCCCTTGCCGAGCCGCCGCGCCGCCTGCTGTTTTCCGATCTCGGCGACCTCGAACGCGGGCAGGTGGTCGAGGCGCTCGCCGCGGGCGGGATCGATTACCGCGTGGACCCGCAGACCGGCGCGATCAGCGTCGCCGACAGCGATTACTATGCCGCCTCCTCGCTGGTCGCGAGCAATGGCGCGCTGCCCGCGCCGCAGGGGGCGAACGAGATGCTCGATGCGATCCCGCTCGGATCCTCGCGCACGCTGGAGGGCGAACGCCTTCGGCTTGCGCGGGAACGCGAGCTGATGCTGACGATCAAGGAGATCCACGGCATTTCCGGCGTGCGCGTCCACCTCGCCACGCCCGAACGCTCGGTCTTCGTGCGCGAGAACGATGCGCCCAGTGCCTCGGTGATGCTGACGCTGGCGACCGGGCGCAGCCTGTCGCGCGCGCAGGTCGATGCGATCGTCAATCTCGTCGCCGGATCGGTCCCCGGCATGAGCCCGGATGCGGTGCGCGTCGTCGACCAGAACGGGCGGCTGCTCTCCGCCCCTGAAAGCGAGGACCATGACGCGCTCGCCCTGCAACGCGAGTTCGAGGCCAAGCTGCGCGAACAGGTTTCGAGCCTGCTCGCCCCGCTCCTGGGGGCGGGTAATTTCTCGAGCCAGGTGCAGGTCGAACTCGACCATTCCGAGGTGACCTCCGCGCGCGAAAGCTATGACGACGAAGGCGTCGTCCGTTCCGAAAGCGAACGCAGCGCGACGCGCAGCCGGGGCGCTAAGGTAGGCGGCGTGCCCGGGGTCGATGCGAACACCCCGCCACCGGATGCCGAACTGGTCGACGGCCCGCCGCAGCCCGCCGAAGCCGCCGCCGATGCCGGAGCCGCCCCCGTCCCGACCGACACCGTCCCGACCGACACCGAAAGCGCCGTGCAGCGCAATTACGAACTCGGCCGCGAGGTCGCCGTCACCAGCGTGCGCCCCGGCGCGCTGCGCAAGCTCTCGGTCGCGGTCGCCGTCAGCAACGAGGCGCTCGTCGCCGCCGCGCCGATGACAGCAGAGCAGCTGGAATCGCTGGTTGCCGCCGCAGTCGGGGCGGATCAGGCGCGGGGCGACAGGGTTGCGGTGGTGGTCGGCGGCTTCGAGAGCATCGAGACGCCCGAGCCGCAATTGTGGGAGCAGCCCTGGTTCATGCCCGCCCTGCGCTATGGTACGGCGCTTGTCGCCGTGCTGCTCGCGGCGCTGTTCATCGTCCGCCCGCTGATGAAGCGCGCCCGCACTGCGGGCGAGGACAAGGGCACCGGCCAAGACGCGGACGAGGCCGTCGCCATTTCCGCGCCCTCCCCCGCCGGGGACGCGGGCGCGGAGGAGGACCATGCCGACCTGCCAGACCAGGTCCGCCTCGCCCGCCAGCTCGCCTCGAGCCGTCCCGAGCGCGCCGTCGCCGCGCTCCAGCGCATGCTCGAGGCCCCGCCCGAGGGCGCTGAGGGCGGCGCGAGCGGGGAGGCGCGCGCGACATGAGCGAGTCCGAAGAGGCAACAGGCGAAGCGGGCGAGGACACCGGTGGAGCCGCCGGTGAAACACGCCCGCCGCTCAGCCGGATCGACCGCGCGGCGGTGTTCCTGATGCTGCTCGGCGACGAGGAGGCGGCGGGCCTGCTCGCGCGGCTCGACCCGGACGAATTGCAAGTGCTTGGCGAAGCCATGCTGGCGCTGGGCGAAATCGATCGCAATCGCATGGCCGAGGCGATCGATGACTTCGTCGCCGAAGCGGATCGCGAGATCATCCCCGCGCGCGGCCGCGAAGACCAGGTCCGCAGCCTGATCCACGGCGCGCTCGACCCGGCACGCGCGGAAAGCATGATGCACCGGATCGAGCCCGAGGCACGCCCGCGCATGGTCGAACTCGCGCGCTGGCTCGCCCCGCCGATCCTCGTGCGGCTGGTCGAGGATGAACATCCGCAGGTGATCGCCGCGCTGCTGCTGCTGCTCGATCCCGATCCGGCGGCCGAAGTTCTTTCCGGCCTGCCCGAGTCGGTCCAGGCGGCGGTGGTCGAGCGGGTCGCGCGGATCGGCCCGGTCTCCGCATCGGCGGTGACGATGATCGACGACCTGCTCCAGCAGCGGATCGGGGCAAGCTTCGGCGCGGCCGCGCTGACCATGGGCGGCCCGCGCGAGGCGGCCGACCTCATCAACCGCGCCGCGGGCGAGCTCAAGAACCTCGTCCTGCCCGCGATCGCCCGGCGCGACGAGGGCCTTGCGGGGCGGATCGAGGAGGAGCTGTTCACTTTCGAAATGCTGCTCGACCTCGACCGCCAGGCGATGAGCCGCCTCTTGCGCGATGTCGACAACGAGGCGCTGGTCGATGCGCTCAAGGGGCTCAAGGAATATCAGCGCGCGCCCTTCTTCGCCTGCATGTCGAGCCGCGCGGCGGACGGCATACGCGACGAGATCGACTTGCGCGGGCGGCTGTCGCGCGCCGATGTCGAGGCCGCGCAGCGCAAGATCGTCGAGGTTGCGCGCGGGCTCGCCGATGCGGGCGAGATCGTGATCGGGGGCGACGATGGCGAATTCGTCTGACTGGATCGCCGCGCTCGGCGAAGAGGCCGCGGCGCGGGAGCCCGCGGGCTGGGTCGCGGCGCTCGATGCGCGCGCCGATTTCCGCCCCGGCGCGCCCTTCGCCGCCCGGCCCGCGCCGCCGCCCGGACCTTCGCCACAAGAGGAACTCGCCGCTGCACTCGCCGCCGCGCGGGCCGAGGGCGAAGCCGCAGGGCGCGCCGCAGCAAGGGCCGAAAGCGAGGCGGGCGAGGAACACCGCCGCGCGCTCAGGCTCGCCTTTCGCAGCCTCGATGCGGCGGCGATGGACGCGCTCTGCGCCGATCTTGCCGAAACCGTGATTGCGCTGTGCGAAGAGGCGATTGGCGGCTGGACTCCCGATTCCGAAGGGCTCGCCGAACGCTGCCGCGAGGCCGCGCGGCGTCTCGGCGGCGCGCCCGGCGCTTTCGCGCTGCACCTCAACCCAGCCGATATCGAGGCGCTTGGCCCGGAGGATCTCGAAGGCTGGCGGATCGAGCCCGATCCCGCGCTCGAACGCGGCGCGCTCCGGCTCGAAGGGGCGGACGGCACGCTTGCCGACGGGCCGGAGCAATGGCGCCGCGCGATAGCGGAGGCGGTTCGTGGCTGACGGGCCATGGTTGGCGGGGCACGGGTGAAGGGAAGCAGCGCATGATCGCCGAATTTCAGCTCGAACTCGCCCGGCTGCGCCGCGCAAGCCCTGCGCGCGGGCCGGTCCTGACCGGCCGTGTCGTCGCCTGCGACGGCGGACTGGTCGAAGTCGCCGGCCTGCCGCTACCGGTCGGCTCGCTGGGAGCGATCGCGAGCGGGGCGGGGGAGGAATGTCTCGCCGAGGTGATCGGCTTTCGCGCAGGGCATTCGCTGATGATGCTGCTCGGCGATACTGTCCTGCTGCGCCCCGACGCACCCGTCAGGGCCTGCGGCGCACCCGGCAGGGTCCGGGTCGGCGAGGCGTTGCTGGGGCGCGCGGTGGACGCGCTGGGCCGCCCGATCGATGGTGGCCCCCTGCCCGCATGCAGCGACCTGCGCCCGCTTGCCGGGCGGCGCGAAGGCGCGCTCGAACGCGCGCGTGTGAGCGAGAGTTTCGATTGTGGGGTGCGCGCGATCAACGCGCTAGCGACCATGGGCGTGGGCCAGCGCCTGGGCGTGATCGCCGGTTCGGGCGTCGGCAAGTCGGTGCTGATCGACCGGATGGCCGCGAGCGCGGTGGCCGATGTCACCGTGGTCGCGCTGATCGGCGAGCGCGCGCGCGAGGTGTCCGATTTCGTCGCCCGCCACATGGCCGGCGCCCGGCGGGGCCGGATGGTGGTGGTCGCCGTTCCCGCCGACCATGCGCCGAACCTGCGCCTGCGCGCGGCCCAATATGCGAGCGCGATCGCCGAACATTTCCGCGAGCGGGGCAAGCGTGTCCTGCTCGTGCTCGACAGTCTCACCCGGGTCGCCCACGCCGCGCGCGAGCTGGCGCTGGTGCTGGGCGAGCCGGGCGCGGCGCGGGGCTATCCGCCGAGCGCGCTCGCGGCGGTCACGAAGCTGGTCGAGCGGGCGGGCAATTCGGCGCGCACGGGCGGGGCCGTGACGGGGCTCTACACCGTTCTCGCGGATGGCGACGATGCGAGTGACCCGGTGGTCGACACGGCGCGCGCGATCCTCGACGGGCATGTCGTGCTTTCGCGCGATCTCGCCCAGCGTGGCCATTTTCCCGCGATCGACGTGCCCGCCTCGCTGAGCCGGGTGATGGACGCGGTCGCGCCCGAACCGGTCCTGCGGGCCGCGCGGAGTGTCCGCAGGCTGGTCGCCGCGCGCGAGGACAATCGCGACCTCGTCATGATGGGGGCCTATCGCGCCGGTTCCGACCCGCAGCTCGACGCGGCGCTCGCCGCTTCGGAGGCGATTGACGGCTTCCTGCAGCAGGAGCGCGAGGAGGTGGCGGGTCTTGCCGAAAGCTTCGCCGCGCTGGAAGCGCTGGCCACCGGGATCGAGCCTGCGGCGGCGGCAGCAGCGGCGCGGGAGGCTCCATGAGCGCGCGCGACAAGCGCCGCCTCGCCCTCATCGGGCGGCAGCTGATGATCGCCCGGATCGCCCGCCGCGAGGCGCTCGGTGCGCTCGCCGATGCGCTGGCCGAGGAACGGCGCAGCCGCGACCTCGCGCAGCGCAGCCGGGGCCTTGCCGCTTCCTATGCCGGGCGACGTGGCGCGGGCGAAGGGGACGAGGTCGCGGGAAGGATGCGCTTTGCCGGGGCGCTCTCCCGGCTCGCCGACGATGCCGGGACCGGCGGCGCGCAAGCCGCGCGCGAGGCCGAGGAGCAGGCGCGCGCTCTGGCCGGGACGGAACGGCGTATCGAGCGCCTTGAAACACGCGAGGCCGAAGCGAGCCGAGCGCTGGCCGCAGCGCGCGAGCGACGCTTGGGCGAAGCGCAGGGCGCGCTGGCACGCAAGTTGCAGCGCCGCTTGCCGTAAGCCGCCCCCGCCACGCGCGGCCATTGCCCGATCTTTTACCTACGAGGAAACGCCCCATGCTGCCAGCCCTTTTCCAGCCCCCCGGCGAAAGCCCGGCCCGCGCGACCGGCCCCTTGCCCGATGGCATGGCGCTCGGGGGGCTCTTGGGAGAAGTAACGGGCGCCGGCCTGCCTCCAGGTTTCGCCCCACCCGCAGTGTCGAAGCCGGAGGGGGCCGGGTTTTCCGATGCGCTCGATGCCTCGCATCTCGCCCTTGCGCGCGGGCTCGCCCCGCCCGACGCGGCTGGAGCGCGAACCGGCTTGTCCGCAGGTCTGCCGCCCGAGGCACGCGCCGGTGATAGCTTGTGGAGGGGTCCTTCCGGTGTATCGGGCGACGGCGGCTTCGCCCCGGCAGGGACGGTCGAACCCCATTTCGCGCGCGGATTGCCGGGCGCATCGCAAGCCGGTCGTTGGCAAGCCCGACCCCCGCAACCCGCCCGCCCTGATGCTCAACCTGCGCTGTCCGGCGGTGGGGACTTGCCGGAAACCGGCGAACTTTTGCCGGTCAGGGGCCACATCACGGCGCAAGGCGGGCCCGCAATGGATAATCCGCAAATCGGCGCGGCGGTTCGGCAGGAAGCGCGGCGCGATGATCCCGGCATGCGGGACGCGCCGCCCGAGCAACCGCAAGGCGAAAGCCTTGCCGTGAGCGAACCATCGCCCGCTTCGTCGCCGGGAAGCCTGTCCGGACCGGCGCAGCCCCCGGCGGGCGAAGGGAGGGAGCGCCTATCCCTTTTGCACATTGCGGTCTCCCCGGGCCCCGACGCTTCGCCGCTGCGCGCCTCGCTTTCAGCCGGATCGCCCCCGCGCGGCCCTGGAACGGGATTCCAGCGCCGCCCCGATGCGCCGGGCGGCCTGTCGGGATCGGAGGCAGGCCCGACAGGCCGGGAGGCTGCTCTCGCGCGGCCGGATCGTCCAGCCCCGATGCGTCAGGAGCGGGCGGGTCGGGGGACGCCGCCAGAGGGTGGAGCGCTTCATAAGGCTCGCGCCCCGGCAGATGCGCCGTCCCCGGACATTTCGCGATCGGCCCTCGTCCACGCAGGTCGCGCCGTGCTCTCGGCCACGCCGCCTCCCGCACCCGCCCCAAGGGCTTCCACGTCACGCGGCCACGGCCCCGGGCCCGGCGATGCCCCCGGAAACGATACGACTGCCCCGCGCGCAACCGGCGATCCTGTGGCCAAATTCGCGCTGCCGGACCTGCCTGCAGCGCGATCGGTCGAGCCCCTGCCCGCTTCCGCCGATGCGCCGAAACCGCCGCTCACAGGCCCCTCGGCGGGTACCCCTGCCGCAGCCGACAGCGCGGCTTCCGCCGCCCCCGCGATGAGCGCACCCGCACCGTCTCCTGCGCCTCCGGTTCCAGCCGAGCCGCGCTTCGATGCCCGTGTCGATCCACGCATTGCCGGGCAGGTCGAGGCGGCTGCCGACCAGCTCGCCGGCACGCGCGAGGGCCAGCGCAACCTGCGTCCCGAAGTAACCCTGCGCCATGGCGAATTCGGCCTGGTCAATATGCGCCTCGAGGCAAGCGGCGAGGACTTGCGCGCGACGCTGAGTGCCCGCGACCCCGGTTTCGTCCCGGCGGTCCGGCACGCCCTGGCAGAGCGCGGCGCGGCGTCCGCCTCCGACTGGGCGACACAGGCTGGGCTGGCGCCGACCCAGCGCATTTCCGAGCCGGGCGGCTCGTCCGGTGTCGGCATGCCGGGGGGCGGGGCTCAGGCGCAGGCAGGGGGAAGCGGCGCGGGGCAGGGCTCGGGCCAGCAGCAGGGTCAACAGCACGGCCAGGGCCAGCAGCAGGGCCAGCCGGGACCTTATGAAGAGCCGCGCTACGGATCTTCCCCTGGGTCGGGCCAAGGATCGCCTCAACCATATCTCGCGCACACCGAAGGCGAGGGGCGCGATGCCCCGCCGCAGGGGGACGACGCTTCGAAAACCCGCCCTGCAAGCCGTTCCGCATCGGGCCCCGTGCCCGGGACGGCGAGCACCGGGCGCGATCGGGGCGTTTACGCCTGACCGGCGGCTTGACGCAGACAGGAGCTGAGCTTCGATGGCCAAGGGCAAGGACAAGGGCGAGGGCGACAAGCCCAAGGGCGGCGTGATGAAACTGGCGCTGGGCGGTGTCGCGCTCATCGCGGTCGGCGCCGGCGGGGCCTATGGCGCCTTTGCTGCGGGCCTGATCGGCGGCGACAAGGGCCAGGGCCCCGACGTGCCCAAGCTGGTGGCCAAGGGCGAGAGCGATCCCTACGCCCCAAAGGACGGCAAGGGCAAGGATTCGGGGCCCGTAGTCTATGGCGAAGGCGGCAGCGAGTACCGCACCGCCTATTACGCCTTCGAGGACAGCTTCACGTCCAACCTCGCCGATTCGCCCGCGCTGATCCAGGTCGAACTCGCCGTCTCGACGCGGCGCGACGGGCGGGTGCTGCAATGGGTCGAGAACCACGAGCTCGCCATCCGTTCCGCGATCCTCGTCCAGCTCGCCGCGACCCCTGAAGCCGATGTTTATGCCGTCGAGGGCAAGCGCAAACTCGCCCGGCGCCTGACTGAAGCGATCAACGGCGTGCTCGAGGATACCGAGGGTTTCGGCGGGATCGAGAACGTCCATTTCAAGGGATTCCTCGTCCAGTGAACATGATGCCCTCCTTTTCCCCCGCGCCGGTCCAGCCCGATGCCCGCGCGCGCCATTGCGACGAACTGGTGCGGCGCGGCCCGCGGCCGGAGGAACGCGCCGAACTGGTCGCCGCCTGGCGACTCGACTGTTCGCGCCTGCTCGCGCGCGAACTCGCCGCACTGCTGCCGGGCGACCGGCTGGCGGTGACGCTTGGCGAGCCCGAATTGCTGCGCGGATCGGAACTCATCGCGCGGATCGGTCCGTTCGCGGCGAACAGCCTGCTGCGCTGCGGCGACCCGGAGCGTACGGCGCTGCTTTCCTTTGACGGCGCCACCGCTCTCGCGCTGACCGACCGCTCCTTCGGCGGGGATGGCGAGGTCGATCGCGATGCCCCGCTGCCCGAGCAATTGCCGCGCTCGGCCGCGCTCCTGATCGACCGGGTCGCCGGGATCGCCGCGCGAGCGCTGGCGCTCGGGGCGAACGACTACTCGTCCGACAGCCGGGTCGAGGGTTCGGGCGATGGGGCCGATGCCGGTGTCGTCATGCGCAGCGAAAGCGCGGCCCGCCTCAAGGCCTTCGCGCCCGACGCGCCCTGCGTTGCGGTCAAGCTTACGCTCGCCAACCGGCAGGGGCGGGAATGGGAGGCGGTTCTCGGCTTTGCCGAGCGGGTCTTCGACGCACTCCTGCCCGGCGCGGGTGCGCGCGTCCCCGCGCGGCGGCGCGCGGCGGCTCCCGCCAGCGGCGAAGAGGCCCCGTTCGCCGCGCTCCCGCTTCCGCTCGAGGGCGTGCTGGCCGAATTCGAGCTCTCGCTCGCGCGGCTCGAGCGGCTGGCCCCGGGTGAGACCATTGCGCTCGCCGTGCCGCGCGAACTGCCGCTGCGGATAGGGGAGCGAGTGATCGGCTGGGGCCGGCTCGGGACGGTCGGCGAAAGCATGGCGCTCCGCCTTACCCGGCTGAACGCGCGGCCGGCATCGGCAGAGGAAGGATCACGAACATGAATGCCTACAATCCCGCGATCGCCCGGTTCGGTGATGTCAGCGTCCGCCTCTCGGTCGAACTCGGCCGCACCGAGATGAGCCTGCGCGAAGTGCTTGCCCTCGGCGAGGGCAGCGTCGTGGCGCTCAACCGGATGACCGACGAATTGCTCGACGTGACCGCCAACGGCCAAGTGATCGCGCGCGGCGAGGTGGTGGCCGAGGACGGGCGCTTCGCCCTGCGCATCGTTAGCCTCGCGGGGGAGGAGAGCGAGGGCCTCCCTCCCGCCAGCGCATCGGGCGGGGCCGGGGATATGGGCGCGAGCGGGGCCGTGACGGGAGCGGAGATGACCGGCGCAGACCCTGCCTCCAGGCCGGAGCCGGGCGCATGATGGGCGAATATCTCCTGCGGCTAGCCCTCCTGCTGCCGCTGCTGGGCGCGCTCATCTGGGGCAGCCTGCGCCTGACGCGCGCGCTCCAGGGCCGGTTGCTCGGTATTGGCGGCGGCGCGGGCCGGGGCGGGCGCGCGCTGCGCCTCGTCGAAACGAGCCTCGTCGCGCCGGGAATGCGGCTTGCCGTGGTGCGGTTCCATGACCGCGAAATCCTGATCGGGGCCTCGCGCAGCGGGCTGGTGCGGCTCGGCGAGGCGCAGGCAAGGCCCGAATTCGCGCCGGAAGGGGGCGCGCCGTGATGCGCGGGCGGTTCCTCCTGTGCGGCGCATGGGCGATGCTGGGCGCAGCTTTCGTCCTGATGGCCGATCCCGTGCTGGCCGCCGTGCCCGCACCCGCGCTTCCTTCCGTGACCGAAAGCCCCGGCATAGGCGGGGCGATCGAGCGCGCGCTGGGGGCGGGCGGCAGCGAGACGGTGGACGGCGCGGCCGATGACAGCCCCCTGAGCGTCTCGCTCCAGCTGCTGCTGGTGATGAGCCTGCTCACCATCCTGCCCGCGCTGGTCCTGATGATGACGAGCTTCCTGCGCATCCTCATCGTGCTCTCGATCCTGCGCCAGGCGCTGGGCCTGCAGGGGTCCCCGCCGACGCAGGTGCTGGTGGGGCTTGCCCTCTTCCTCTCGCTGTTCGTCATGGCCCCGACGCTCGACATCGTGAACGCGGATGCGATCGCTCCCTATGCCGCCGGGACTCTCACCGCCGATGCCGCCATTGCCAGCGCAGGCGAGGCATTCCACGGCTTCATGCTGCGCCAGACGCGCGAGACGAATCTCGTCATGTTCACCGATCTTGCCGGAGGCGGCGGCTTTGCGGGGGCTGAGGAGATCCCCTTCTCGATCCTGCTGCCCGCCTTCGTCACCAGCGAGCTTGAGACCGCGTTCCAGATCGGCTTCATGCTGTTCCTGCCCTTCCTCGTGATCGATCTCGTCGTTGCGTCGGTGCTGATGAGCCTGGGCATGATGATGCTCTCGCCGACGATCATCTCGCTGCCGTTCAAGCTGCTTTTGTTCGTGCTGGTCGATGGCTGGGCGCTCTTGATGGGCAGTCTCGCGATGAGCTTCGGATAGCCGGCCATGCAGGAAGAAGCGCATCTCCTCTCGCTGGCCGACCGGACCTTGTGGGTCACAGCGCTGATCGTCGCACCGGTGCTGCTTTCGGCGCTGCTGGTGGGGCTGCTGGTCGGGATCATCCAGGCGGCCACCTCGGTCAACGAGCAGACGCTCACCTTCGTCCCGAAACTGGCCGTGGTGGCGGTCGTGTTCGTGGTGCTCGGCGGGACGATGATGGCTTTGCTGGGCGATTTCCTGCGCGAGATTTTCGCCCAGATCGCGCTCGTCGCAGCCTGAGCCGGGGGCCGCGATGAACGTCCTCGATTTCGGGCTGGGCGCGCTGGAGGAAGAGCTCTGGCAGGTCCTTTTCCTGTCGGTGCGCTGCGGCGCCGCGCTGGTCGCTGCGCCGGTCGTCGGCGGGCTGTCCGTCCCGCCGACCTTGCGCGCGCTGCTGGGCGTCGCGCTGGCGGTGTTCGTCGCGAGCTGGATACCCCTGCCCGAGCTCCCCGACATGAACAGTTTCGCCGCGATCCTCGCCGTGGTGCAGGAGGCGCTGATCGGCGCATCGCTCGGTATGGTGCTGCAGATCGCCTTTGCGATACCCCTGATCGCGGCCGAGCAGATTGCAGGCACGATGGGGCTGGCGATCGCGACCTCGATCGACCCGTCGAGCGGGGCGCAGTCGGGCGCGTTGGGCACCTATTTCGGGCTGATCCTCACGCTGCTGTTCTACGCCATCGGCGGGCATTTGCTGTGGTTCGAACTGTTGATCGAAAGCTATCGCCTGCTGCCTGCCGGGACCGCCGGGCTGGGCGAGATGCGCGCGCGCGATGTCGCGCTGTTCATGGGCTATGCTTTCGCCACCGCGGCGGCGATCGCGCTGCCGGTGATTTTCGTGTTGCTGCTGGTCCAGACCGTCACCGGCGTCATCTCCCGCTCGGCGCCCGCGCTCAACCTGTTCGCGCTCGGCCTGCCTTCGGGCGTGCTGGCGGGTATCGCCGCGCTGATCGTGGTCATGCCGATCGTGGTCGAGCAATTCGTCGCGCTTATCGAGGTCGCGCTCGGGCACACGGCGGCGCTGGCCGGGGGAAGCGCACCGGCATGAGCGAAAGCGCCGCCGAAAAGACTCTCGAACCGACCGAGAAGAAGAAGGAAGAGGCCGCCCGGAACGGCGATGTCCTGCGCTCGCGCGAACTCACCACGGCGGTGGGCATGGCGACGGGGGCGGGTGTCCTGGCGCTGACCGCGCCGCTGCTGGCCGATGGGCTGGGACGGGTCGCGATCGCCGCGCTGCATTTCGACCGGGGCAGCCTAGAGGCGTTCCGGCCCGAATTGCTGGCCGGGCTCGCCGCGCGCACCATGCTGCCGCCGATCCTGGCCATCGGGGCGGTGACGATCGTCATCACCATCGCGGTGCAGGTCTTCACCGGGCAAAGCGGGTTCAACCCGGGCGCGCTCGCCTTCAAGGGCGGGCGGATCAATCCGCTCGGCGGCCTGAAACGCATTTTCGGCGCGCAGGGGCTGATCGAACTCGGCAAGAGCCTGCTCAAGCTCGCTTTGCTCGGCTCCATCGCGTGGTTCTGGATCGCGGGCAATCTCGCCCCGGTGCTCGGGCTCGGGCGCGGGAACCTGTCGGCACAGCTGGGCTATGCGCAGGGGGCCGCGGCAGGGCTGGTGGCCATGCTCGTTGGCGGGCTGCTGGCGATTGCGGCAATCGACTATCCGCTGCAGGTCTGGCAGCGCAATCGCCGTCTGCGCATGAGCCACCAGGAAATGCGCGATGAGACCAAGCAGTCCGAAGGCTCGCCCGAAATGAAATCCGCCCGCCGCCAGCGCCAGCGCGACCTGGCGCGCGGCAGCATCGGCACGGCGATGAAGGACGCGCAATTCGTGATCGTCAACCCGATGCATTTCGCGGTCGCGCTTACCTATGACCCGGCGCTCGCCCCGGCACCTGTCGTTCTCGCAAAAGGGCGCGGCGAAACCGCGCTCGCCATGCGCGAGATCGCGGCCGAAGAGGGTCTGCCGGTGCTCGAATATCCCGCGCTCGCCCGTGCGGTCTATTTCACCACCCAGACCCGCCAGATGGTGCGCGAGGAGCTCTACGTCGCGATCGCGGCGCTGGTGGCTTTCGTGATGTCGCTGAAGCGCGGCGAGGCCCCGCGCAGGCCGCGGATCGAGGTGCCCGACGACATGTTGTTCGATGCCGAGGGCAATCCCGGTTTGCGCGGCCCGCGCGCGGGCGGGACTTAATCCCGTGCGCATCGGGTCGTTCTGGCAGGCATGGACAATCCCGGCGCATCCATCCTCTCGGCTCTCGGCGGCGGCAGCGGGGTCAATTTCATCCAGCTTGCCGAAGACCTGTCCGAGGCGACCTATGGCTTTCAGCGAGACCGGTTGCAGAGCCAGGCCGAGGATCTAGAGGCGCGCATTTCGGCCGCCGCGCTGATCCGTTCCTCGCTGTCCGACTTCGCTGCAGCACTGGGCGACCGCATCCGCAGCGGCGACCTCGCTCCGCGCGCGAGCATTGGCAATCCGTCGGTCGCGCGGGTTTCGAGCACGCCGGGCGTCAGCCCTTCGGGCAGTTTCTCGCTCGAGGTGACGCAGCTCGCCGCCGCGCAGACGCTGGTCACGCAAAGCTATTCGAGCGCCGAGGACACCGTCGGCGAAGGCACGCTCACGATCCGCTTCGGCACGGTCGACGGCGCGAGTTTCAGCGAGGATACGACCCGCACCGCGCTCGATATCGCTGTCGGGCCGGACGATACGCTCACCGATCTTGCCGGACGCATCACGTCGCAAAGCGAAGGCGCGCTCACTGCCTATGTCGCGCAAGGCACGGGCGGGGCGCAGCTTGTCATCAAGGGCGAGGAAGGCGCCGCCAACGGCTTCGTGCTCGAACCGGCCAGCGCCGCTTCGCCGCCCGCATCCGTGCCGGGTGACCTCGAATATCTCGCCTGGTCGCCCGCCGGCGATGCGGGCGAGCTGCGCGCGACGGCGCGCAACGCCGAATATGAACTCGACACTGTGGCGCGCTCCAGCGCGTCCAACCGGGTAACGGGCCTGCCGGGGGGGATGACGCTCGATCTCACCGCGACCAATCCGGGCGCGCCGACCACGATTTCCTTTTCGAACGATCCGGGCGCGATCACGTCGGTGATGAGCGATTTTACCGTGGCCCTCAACGATATCGTCGCGCTGCTCGACGAGAATTCGGGCATCGACTCCACCCTCGGCACCGATAGCGGCGCGCGCGAATTGCGCCAGGACCTGCAGGGGCTGACCAATCGCGTGGTGATGCCGAATGCCGCCGCGGGGGAGCCATCGACGCTTGCCGATCTCGGCCTGTCGATCAATCGCGACGGGACCTTCTCGCTGGACACCGCCCGGCTCGCCACAACGTTGGAATCGAATCCCGACGGCGCGGCGGCGATGTTCACGACCGGCGTGTTCGGCGTCTTCGGGACGATGGACAAGCTCGCCCGCGAAACCTCGCTCAGCACCGATCCGACCTCGCTCGGCGGATCGCTCACCCGGTTCGAGCGGCTGGTGGAGCGCAACGAGGAGCGCCTTGCGCGGATCGACGAACAGCAGGCGGCTCTGCGCGACCGGCTGACACGCAGCTTCGTGCGCTCCGAATCCCAGATCGCCGCCTCGCAATCGACGCTGAGCTTCCTGCGCCAGCAATTCGAACTGTCGGGTAACTGATATGGCAGCCATGCTCGCCCTGGACCCGGCCGCAGCCTATCGCCGGGTCGATGTCGATGCCCGGATCGAGGCCGCGCGCGGCGGCGAGCTGACGCGCATCTGCCTCGAGGAAGTCGTCACCGCACTCGGCCAGGCGCTGCTCTCGCTCGAGCGCAAGCCGCAGCTCCCCCCGCGCGAGGCGCTGGCCCGGGCGCACGGGATCGCGCTGTGGCTTGCCCGGTCGGTCGATCCCGCCAATCCGCTCCACGGCGCGCTGGTGCAGTTCTATGGCGGGCTCGCCAGCCTGATCCGGCGCAACATGGTGCGCGCCGTGGCCGACGAGATCGCCCAGGCGCGCAGCGACTTCGCCGACTTGCTTGAAGCCGCGAGGGCGGGCTGACAGTCAGCCGATCCAGTCGGCGATGATCCGCGCGGCGTCCTGCGGGTCCTCGAAGGGGTGGAAATGGGTCCGGTCGGGCCGGTGGAGGTCCTCGCCCTGCGGGATGATCGAGGCGAGCTGCGGCCATGTCGGCGAGCTCTTGAAATCGGTGAACTTGGTCTGCTTGGCGCGCACGATGAGCGTCGGTGCCTCGATCCGCTTCGCCGCGTCCAGGATCCCCGCATTGCTGCGGCTGGAGGCGTAGACGCTGGCCTCGACCTCCGGCGGGCAGGCGAGTTCGTAGCCCTCGCCGCCCTCCTTCGGAAGCAGGCCGTGGCGGCAGTAATCCTCGAATATGCGGGGGGCGAACAGGCAATAGGGATCGCGCTCGCGGAACCGCTCCATCATCGCCTCCGGCGAGGCGAAGTCGCGTTTGCGGCGGATCGCGGGATGCGGCGCGTCGCTGGTGAAGAGCGCGGCATCGGGGGCGTAGAATTCGGGGGCGCAGATGACGGGATCGAACAGGACCAGGCGGTCGAAGGCGTCGGGATCGTCGGCGGCACACTGGGCCAGGACATGCGCTCCCATCGAGTGGCCCACTCCGACGGCGCGGCGGATATTGAGCCCGGACAGGACCGCCCCAACGTCCCCGGCAACCACGCGCCAGTCTTCGATCGGTCCGCCGCCCGAGCGTCCGTGACCGCGCAGGTCGAGCGCGATGCAGCGCCGCTGGGGGAAATGCTCGGCCACCGCGTCCCACACCCGCGCGTGAAAGCCGGTCGCATGGGCGAAGACGAGGGGAGGCTGCGTGTTGCCGGGCTCGCCGCGCCAGTCGAAATGGGTGAGGCGCGTGCCCGCGACCTCGACATGGCGTGTGGCGGGCTTGGTTCGTGCGGCCATATTCGGCGTTTCCCTCTACGCCGCGTCGTCGCGGCCATGCGCGTGCCTCTTCCCCGCCGCGCCCACGCGGGTCAACCTCCTCCTTTTGCGAGAGGCGCGTGGCGATCCGCTTGGCACGCAGGCGCGTTTCGGGCGTTGATTTGACACGCACAGCCACTATCGGGTGGCACGGCGCGCCGATACGACCTTACAACGCCTTGCCCCGGAGACTCCCCCCTTGTCCGAAGCCGCCCCGGCCCACCCGGAGCTGAAAGCCGAGTTTCGCAGGCTGATGGGCCTGTTCACGACCGGCGTATGCGTGGTCTCCGCCCCGCTCGAAGAGGGCGCGATCATGGGCATGACAGTCAATTCCTTCGTCTCCGTCTCGCTCGAGCCGATGCTCGTGTGCTGGAGCCTGCAGAATTCCTCGAGCCAGTTCGAAGGCTGGGTCGGGGCTGAACGCTTCGCCATTTCGATCCTCGCCGAAAGCCAGCAGGCGGTCGCGCGCCGCTATGCCGCGCGCGCCTCGAGCGGGCTGGTCGTATCGGATTTCGAGACGAGCGCGAGCGGGCTGCCAGTGGTCAAGGGCGCGCTCGGCCGGATCGAGTGTCGCCGTTGGGCCACCTATCCGGCGGGCGATCACACCATGATCCTGGGCGAAGTCACCGCGATGGACGCCCCCGAGGCCTCCGATACGGCGGTGCCGCTCGGATTTTTCCGGGGGCGTTTCTGTCGCATTGCCGAGTGATCGCGCCGGTTCATGACAATGCCATGTGTCGGGGGTATTTCGAGGCGCAACGCATGACCTGAAGAGACTAACCATGCCCGATTTCCGCCCCGATCGCCGCCAGTTCCTCTCCGCCACCGGCATCGCCTTCGCCGCGCTGCTGGCCAGCGGTTGCCGGACGGGCTCGCCTTCCTCCGATGCAGGCGCGGTGCAATCCGCTCCCACGCCCACGTCCGGCGCATCGGGCGCTTTCGCGGGCTACGGCCCGCTGCGGCGCGATCCTGACGGCCTGCTCGATTTGCCCGAAGGTTTTTCCTACCGCGCGATCTCGCGTCTCGGCGATGCGATGGACGACGGTGGAACAGTGCCCGACCGGGCGGACGGAATGGGCGCGTTCGACATCGGCAATGGCGAGATCGCGCTGGTGCGCAACCACGAATTGCGTCCGGGGCACGGTTCCGGAGGGGTGATCGCGAGCGGCTACGACCGGCGCCGCGGCGAGGTCCTGCCGGGCGGGACGACCACGCTGGTGCTCGACTCGCGGACTCTGTCGGTCAAGCGCCAGTTCCGCTCGCTCGGCGGCACGATCCGCAATTGCGCCGGCGGAACGACCCCGTGGGGCACCTGGCTGTCTTGCGAGGAAACCGTGCTGGCGCCGGGCGTTTCGGGGGGCGAAGGGCTGTCGCGGAGCCATGGCTGGGTGTTCGAGGTGCCTGCCGCCGCACCGGGCCTTGCCGATCCGGCCCCGCTGACCGCGATGGGGCGCTTCAACCACGAAGCGGCCTGCGTCGATCCGGAAACGGGTTTCGTCTACATGACCGAGGACCGCGATGATTCGGTGTTCTACCGTTTCGTGCCGGACGTGCCGGGCGACCTCGCGAAGGGCGGCCGGCTCCAGGCCATGGCGATCGAAAACTTGCCCGACACCCGCAACTGGACGGGAACCGTGATCGCCCCGGGACAATCTTTCGCCGTGCGCTGGATCGACATGGACGAGGTCGAGGCCCCTGCCGATGACCTGCGCCGCCGCGCTGCGGACGCCGGGGCAAGCCTGATCGCGCGCGGAGAAGGACTGCACATGGGCGAGGATGCGCTGTTCATCTGCTCGACCAGCGGGGGGCTGATGAAACTTGGCCAGATCTTCCGTCTCGTGCCCGGACGCGGCAACGGGCCGGACCGGGTCGAGCTGTTTTTCGAAAGCGAAAGCGAGGACCAGTTCAATTACGGCGACAACCTTTGCGTTGCCCCCAATGGCCACCTCGTCGTGTGCGAGGACCAGTATACCGACATCGTCGACAACCACCTGCGCGGGATCACGCCGGACGGTCGCCCCTATGATTTCGCGCGGCTGCGGAGCCAGACCGAGCTTGCCGGCGCGTGCTTCTCGCCCGATGGACGGACGCTGTTCGTCAACGCCTATTCGCCGACCGCGACGCTCGCGATCACCGGGTCCTGGGCGGCCTGACAAGCGCGAGCCGCGAGGGGCAAGGCTTGCATTGACCCGCCGCATCCTGTGTAGCGCGTAGCAATGCAGGACGGCTCCTTTGACAAGGCATGGCGCTTCGCGGTCGACCGCGGCGGAACCTTCACCGATGTCGTCGCTCTGACGCCTGACGGGAGGCTGGTGACGGACAAGCTCCTGTCCGAAAATCCCGGCCACTATGCCGACGCGGCGAGCGAGGCGATCCGGCGGCTGATGGCGGAGCATGGCCCCGCTGCCCCCGTGGCCGAACTGCGCATCGGTACGACGGTGGCGACCAATGCCCTGCTCGAACGCAAGGGGGAGCGCCTCGCGCTGGTGACGACGCGCGGTTTTGCCGATGTGCTGCGCATCGGCACGCAGGCGCGGCCCGAAATCTTCGCACGCCAGATCGTCCTGCCCGAGCAATTGCCGCATTGGGTCATCGAGGCGGACGAGCGCGTGAGCGCGGCGGGCGAGGTGCTGATACCGCTCGATGAAAAGGCGGCGCGGCAGAACCTTGCAGCGCTGAGAGCCGAAGGCTGCGATGCGCTCGCGATTGTCCTCATGCATGGCTGGCATTTCCGCGAGCACGAGCGGCGACTTGCCGCGATCGCCCGCGAGATCGGCTTTTCGCAGGTCAGCACAAGCCACGAGGTCGCCCCGCTCATCGGCATCGTCGCGCGCGGCGACACGAGCGTGGTCGATGCCTATCTCTCGCCCGTCCTCAAACGCTACACCGACGGCCTGCAGGCCGGATTGCCCGAGACCGGGCGGCTTAGCTTCATGCAGTCGAACGGCGGACTTGCCGAAGTCGGCGCGTTCCGGGGCAAGGACGCGATCCTCTCCGGCCCCGCGGGCGGAGTGGTCGGCATGGTCGCGGCGAGCGAGCCCTTGGGGCACGCCAAGCTTATCGGTTTCGACATGGGCGGGACCAGCACCGATGTCGCGCATTACGCGGGCGAATACGAGCTGACCGGCGACAACGTGGTCGCGGGCGTGCGGGTCGCCGCGCCGATGATGCAGATCCACACGGTCGCGGCCGGCGGCGGGTCGATCTGCTCCTTCGACGGGGCGCGTTTCCGCGTCGGGCCGGAAAGCGCGGGCGCGGACCCCGGCCCCGCCTGCTATCGCAAGGGCGGGCCGCTGACGGTCACGGATTGCAACCTCTTTCTCGGGCGGCTCGACCCCGCCTTCTTCCCGCGCGTTTTCGGACCCGGCGGCGACGAACCGCTCGATGCGGGCGTGGCGCGCGCGCGGCTGGAGGAGGTCGCCGAGCGTATGCCCGGGCCCAAGAGCCTCCAAGAGATCGCCGAGGGCTTCCTCGACATCGCGGTCGACAACATGTCGAACGCGATCCGCAAGATCTCGGTCGCGCGCGGCCATGACGTGACCACCTATGCGCTCGCCTGTTTCGGCGGGGCGGGCGGGCAGCACGCCGCGCGCGTGGCGGACCGGCTCGGCATAGAGACGGTGCTGGTCCACCCGCTGGCGGGCATCCTGTCGGCCTATGGCATCGGCCTTGCCCCGGTAAAGGCGATCCGCGAGGTCAGCGTCGGCGAGGAGCTGGGGGCGGACGTATCGGGCGCGCTCGGCGAACTGGTCGAAGAGGCGCGCGGGGCGCTGATCGATCAGGACATTGCGGAAGGCGCGATCACGCTTGAAAAACGCGCTCGCCTGCGCTTCGCCGGGAGCGACAGCAAGCTGACCGTGGCGCTGGGCGAGCCGGAAGCAATGGACGCCGAATTCCGCGCGCTGCACGCGAAGCTCTACGGCTATTCGGACGACAGCACGGCGATCATCCTCGATGCTCTGAGCGTCGAGGCGAGCGGGACCAGCGGCGGCCTCGGCTCCGCGCGGGCCGAACCGGTCCCGGTGGCGGGCGAGGCCTCGGGCGACTGGCGCACGGTCGAACGCGCCGAGATGCGCGAGGGGGAAGCAGTCCACGGTCCCGCGCTCGTCATCGACCCCGGCTCCACGACTGTCATCGATCGCGGCTGGCAGGGGGCGCTTGCCGAAGAAGGCAGTCTCGCCCTCACGCGCACCGAGCCGCTCGAACGCGAGCGCGCGATCGGCACGGCGGTCGATCCCGTCAGGCTCGAAATCTTCAACAACCTGTTCATGGCGATCGCCGAGGAGATGGGCGTCGTCCTGCGCTCGACCGCGACATCGGTGAACATCAAGGAGCGGCTCGATTTCTCCTGCGCCCTGTTCGATGCCTCCGGCGCGCTGATCGCGAATGCGCCGCACATCCCGGTGCATCTCGGCAGCATGGGCGATTCGATCGCGCGGGTTATCGAGGCGCGCGGGGAAGGCTGCGACGGGCGGGGCTTTCGCAGGGGCGATGCCTATGTCCTCAACGATCCTTTCCGCGGCGGCACGCACCTGCCCGATGTAACGGTGATCGTGCCGGTGTTTTACAACGATGAAAGCGAAGGGGCGGGCGGGGAACCAAACGCCTTCGTCGCCGCGCGCGGCCACCACGCCGATATCGGCGGGATCGCTCCCGGCTCGATGCCGCCCGAAAGTCGGACGATCGAGGACGAGGGCGTGCTGATCGACAATTTCCTCCTCGTCGATCAAGGCCGCTTCCGCGAGGCGGAAATGCGCGAAAAGCTCGCCGATGCCGCGCATCCTGCGCGCAATCCGGGGCGCAACATCTCCGACCTTCGCGCTCAACTCGCCGCCTGCATGCGCGGGGCGGAATTGCTGCGCGGCGCGGCAAAGGAACAGGGGGGTGAGGTCGTTTCGGCCTACATGGGCCACGTCATCGACAACGCCGCGGAAAGCGTGCGCCGCCTGATCGCCGGGCTAGAAGATGGATCCTTCGAATACGCGATGGACAATGGCCTGTCGGTGAAGGTCGCGATCCGGATCGACCGCGCGGCGCGCTCCGCCGTGTTCGACTTCACCGGGACGAGCCCGCAAGCCGAAGGGAATTTCAACGCCCCGCGCTCGATCACCCGCGCGGCCGCGCTCTATGTCCTGAGGACGCTGATCGACGACGCGATCCCCATGAACGACGGCTGCCTGAGGCCGGTCGAACTGGTCGTGCCCGAAGGCTCGATGCTGAACCCAAGGCCGGGCGCGGCAGTGGTCGCGGGCAATGTCGAGACGAGCCAGGTCGTCACCGACGCGCTCTTCGCCGCGACGGGCCGCCTTGCGCCAAGCCAGGGCACGATGAACAATTTCACTTTCGGCAACGCGGAACACCAGTATTACGAGACCATCGCGGGCGGCTCGGGCGCGGGTGTCGACCACGAGGGGACCGACGCGGTGCAGACCCACATGACCAACAGCCGCCTGACCGATCCCGAAGTGCTGGAGACGCGCCTGCCGGTGCGGCTCGAGAAGTTCGCGGTGCGCTCCGGCTCGGGCGGCGAAGGGCTGCACAAGGGCGGCGAGGGGATCGAGCGGCGCGTGACTTTCCTAGAGGCCATGCGCGCCAACATGCTCGCCAATCGCCGCGCCGTGCCGCCGCGCGGGATCTGCGGCGGGGGCGATGCGGCGCCGGGGGCGAACTGGGTCGAGCGGGGCGATGGCAGCCGGGTCGAAATCGAAGCGACCGGATCAGTGGACGTCGCGCCCGGCGACACCTTCGTCATCCTGACTCCCGGCGGAGGGGGCTGGGGCGCGCCGGAAACATGACATTGCGACACGAGACCGAATAGGCGGTTCGCATCGTCCCTGCCGCATTAGCCGGCCCGTCCGAATGTCAATTCTCGACAAGTCGGGCCGGTCTCTTTAGCTTGCTCGAAGTGCGGAGCCCCGGCCGCAGTCGTCGCATGGTGAGGGAGAGGCACGACATGATCGGCAAGTTTCTGCAGCTTGCGGCGGCGACCTTCTTCTTGTGCCAGAGCCACGCCATACTGGCGCAGGAACGCTGGGCGGTCCCCGAATACCGCGTTTTCGGGGAGCCTTCGAGCGAGGCCGATCCACAGGCGGTCGAGCGCCTGCTGCAGAGCTATCGCCTCGCATGGTCCGCACAGGACGCAAAGGCGCTGGCCGATCTCCACACGCCCGATACCGAATGGACCAATGCTTTCGCCCGGATCATCCAGGGGCGCGACCAGCTCGAGGCTTTCCTGGGCGAACGGATGTTCCCGGGCTTTCCGAAGGCCATTTCCGAAGCCGAAGCGCGCAGCCTGACCCCCGTTTCGCTGCGGTTCCTTGGAGACGATGCCGCCATTTGGCACATCTTTGCGGAAAGCGGGCGCAACGAGGGTCGCGACGATCCCGCCGCGCTGCGCCGGGTGCACTTTCACCTTGTTTTGGAGAAGGGCCCGGACGCCGTCTGGCGGATCGCCCACACCGCGATTTTCGACGCACGGCGCTAGGTCGGGGGCTACCGCCCTAGATCAATCCGCGCGCCATGTAATGATCGTGCGGTTCGACGGGTTTGCCGTTGTCGGCGACGCATGTCTCGAAGGCGCGCGATTGCGACAGGAACACCTCGCCGTTCAATTCCTCGAGGAAATGCGAGCGTTTCAGCCGGTCCATCACCGGCCCCTTAACCTCCGATAGGTGCAGGCATACGCCCGCATCGCCCAATCGGTGATTGATCGCCTCCAGGCTTTCGAGACCCGATGCATCGATCGCGTTCACGGCGCTCGCCATCAGGATGACGTGGCGCAGCTCGGGCTTTTCCGCGACCCGTTCGAGCACATATTCCTCGAGCCAGCGGGCGTTCAGGTAGGTCAGGCTTTCATCGATCCGGATCGACAGGACATGCGGCGCGGTGAACACTTCGTGCCGCTCGATATTGCGGAAATGCTCGGTTTCCGGGACGCGTCCCACGATCGCGGCGTGCGGCCGGCTCGCGCGCCACAGGTAGAGCAGCAGGCCGACGCCCACCCCCGCGATCACGCCCATTTCAACCCCTGCGATCAGGGTGATGCCGATGGTCGCGACATGCGCCGCGAAATCGGCCTTGGAATAGGCCCACAGCCGCCCCGGCGTCTTGACATCGACGAGGCTGAGGACGGCGACGATGATCGTCGCGGCGAGTGTCGCGATCGGAAGGCTGAACAGCAGCGGGGTGAGGAACAGCGAAGCGAGCGCGATGCCGACCGCAGTGAAGGCGCCCGCTGCGGGGGTCCGCGCGCCGGCATCGAAATTGACCACCGAGCGGGCGAAACCGCCCGTCACCGGATAGCCGCCCGACAGCGCGCTCGCGATGTTCGAGGCCCCCAGCCCGATCAGCTCCTGGTCGGGCGAAATGCGCTGGCGGCGCTTGGCGGCGAGCGTCTGCGCGACCGATACGCTTTCGACGAAGCCGATGATCGAGATGAGCAGCGCCGGGACCCATAGCGCCTCGATCAGCGACAAGTCGGCGCTCGGCAGGGCGAAAGGCGGCAGGCCCTGCGGAATTGCGCCGGTGATCGCCACGCCTTTTTCGCCGAGGTCGAAGACGATCACCGCGACGATGGTCAGCGCCACCGCGACGACCGGCCCCGCCTTGGCGGCCATGTCGGCGGGCTTGTCGGACAGGCCAAGCCGCATGAGGGCGGGCTTCGCGCCCTTGCGGACCCAGAACAGGAAGGCGAGCGCGGGCAGGCCGATGGCGAGGGTGTAGGCGTTCGTTTCGCCCAGACTTGCGCCGATGCTGCCGAGCATTTCGGGCCAGTTGTCCCCGCCCCCGCTCACCCCGAGAATATGCCGCAGCTGGCTGGTCGCGATCAGCACGCCGCTCGCCGTGATGAAGCCGCTGATGACCGGGTGCGACAGCAGGTTCGCAAGGAAGCCCGCGCGCAGCAGGCCGAGCACGGCAAGCATGATGCCCGACAGGAAAGCAAGCGTGATCGCCGCCTCGAGATATTCTGCCGTGCCCTGCTGCGCGACCGCCCCTGCCGCCGATGCCGTCATCAGGGAGACCACCGCAACCGGTCCCACCGCCAGCGTGCGGCTGGTCCCGAAGATCGCGTAGAACACCAGCGGCAGGATCGAGGCGTAGAGGCCGACCACAGGAGGCAGCCCCGCGAGCAGCGCATAGGCGAGGCTTTGCGGGATCAGCATGATCGTGACGATCACCGCTGCGACGAGGTCGCTGGTCAGCACCTCGCGATCATAGCTGCGGCCCCATTCGAGGATGGGGAGATAGCGTTTCAGCACGGCGCCCTCTTTCCCGTCACGTCGCGATCAGGCCGCCAGGTCCGGCCAGCCATTCGCGTCCCTTGAGCATCCCGTTCCAGTAAAGCCAAGGGAGGAAATCGGCCTTGAGCATCCATGACAGGCGCTGCGGCTTGGTTCCGTCGACGAGCCATTCGGGAAAGCTCGGCATGAGCTTGCCACCATAACCGAATTCGGCCAGCACGATCTTGCCGCGTTCGACCGTGAGCGGGCAGGAGCCGTAGCCGTCATAACCCGCGCGCGGCCCCTTGTCGTCCAATTGCTGGAGCACGTTTACCGCGACCACCGGGGCCTGCTTGCGCGCGGCGGCGGCGGTCTTGGCATTGGGCATGGCGCCCGCATCGCCGAGGCCGAAGACGTTGGGATATCGCACGTGCTGGAGCGTATGCTGGTCGACATCGGTAAAGCCGGATTCGGCCGCGAGTGGGCTGTCCGCGAGAAACTGCGGAGCCACTTGTGGCGGCACGACATGCAGCATGTCGAAATCGCGCGTGACCTCGCCGTCCTCGGTCCTGAAAGTCGCCTTTTGGGCAGGGCCATCGACTGCGACAAGATTGTTGCCCAGCTGCAGTCCGATTCCGTATTTCCCGACATATTCCATCAGCGCGGGGACATAGTCGGCCACCCCGAACAGCACGCCGCCCGCATTGCAGAATTCGACCTCGATATCGCCAAGGACGCCGCGCCGGGACCAGTGGTCGCAGGAAAGATACATCGCCTTCTGCGGCGCGCCCGCGCACTTGATCGGCATGGGCGGCTGGGTGAACAGCGCGCGGCCGTGGCGCATTTTCTGCACCAGCTCCCAGGTGTAGGGCGCAAGGTCGTAGCGATAGTTCGAGGTGACGCCGTTCTTGCCCAGCGTTTCCTCGAGCCCTTCGATCTTCTCCCAGGCGAGCCGGATACCCGGGGCGACGACGAGCACCTCGTAAGCGAGCGTCGATCCATCGGCGAGCGTCACCTGGTTGTCGTCGGGCTGGAAGGTCGCCGCCGCCTGCTTCAGCCATGTCACGCCCTTCGGCATGACACTCTCCATCGGGCGCACGGTCACTTCCGGTTCGAACACGCCGCCGCCCACCATGGTCCAGCCAGGCTGGTAGGCATGGGTGTCCGAAGGCTCCACGATCGCGATGTCGAGCCCCTTGCGCCGGCTCAGCAGCGAGCTGGCGGCTGCGATCCCGGCTGCGCCGCCGCCGATTACGACGACCTTATGCTTGTGCGTGGCGGCCATTTTTCCTCTCCCTTTTCGTCATCTTCAGCCGCCGAGCCGGGGGGCGAGGGCGGTTAGATCGTATCCGGCGCCCTGCGCCTGCCCGATGCGCTCCGCGGCGCTCAGGCCGTTCGGATTGGCGAGTGTCTCGAGCGTGATCGAGCGCGTGCCGGTGCGGCAATAGGCGAGCAGTGGTCCCTGCGTGCCGCGCCGCACCGCGCCGAAAGCGGCGACCGCGGCATCGGGGAAGGCTCCGCCCGAAACGGGGATGTGGTGGAAGGCGAGGCCCGCCTCTGTAGCGGCGGTGCGCAAGTCATCGAGCGGCGGCTGGCCGGGTTCCTCGCCGTCGGGACGATTGCACACCACCGCGACATAGCCCTTCCGGGCCAAGGCCTCGAGGTCTTTTACGTCGATCTGCGGGGAGACGGCGAAACCGGGGCTTACTTCACGAATATCCATCAGGCTTTCCTCTCGGTGAGATGCACGAGCCCCATCCCGGCGAGCATGGCGGCAACGAACACCGCAGCGCCGACCGGCTCGATTACCAGCGCGGCGATGCCGGGGCCGGGGCACAGCCCGGCGATTCCCCAGCCCACCCCGAACAGCGCCGCCCCGCCGATCAGGCGCGCGTCGAGGTCTTTCCGCGTCGGCAGGGCGAAACCTTCGGCGAAGGCCGGACGGGCAAGGCGCGGCTGGATGCGCCAGACCACGACCATCACCACCACCGCGCCGCCCATGACGAAGGCGAGCGTCGGGTCCCAGTCACCAAGGATGTCGAGAAAGCCGCGCACTCGCGCCGGATCGGTCATGCCGCCCAGCGCGAGCCCCGCGCCGAACACCGCTCCCGAAAGGAGCGCGACGACTCCGCGCGCGTTCATTGCAGCACCATCAGGCCGAGGGCGTTCATCGCCGCGACGGTGATGAACCCCGTCGCCATGAAAGTCAGCGTTGCGACGATCGAGCGCGCCGAAAAGCGGCTCATCCCGCACACGCCGTGCCCGCTGGTGCAGCCGCTGCCGAGCTTGGTTCCGACACCGACCACCAGACCCGCGATAGCGAGGACGAGCGGCGAGGCGAAGCTCGCCTCGATCCCGCCCATCGCCGCCATGATTGCGAGCGCGCCCAATGGCAGGCCGATGACGAAGGCCCATGCGGACGGGCGCTCCATCCCGCTCCCGCCGAGCCCGGCGGCGCGCGCGGCGATGCCGGAAACACCCGCAATCCGCCCCGCGCCGAGCAGCATCATCGCCGCCGCGAGCCCGATCAGCACGCCTCCGGCCAGCCCCGCGAGCGGGGCCGCATCAGGGAAACCGGGCAGGATCATACCGCGTTGACCGGAATTTTGATGTAGCTCACGCCGTTATCCTCCGGATCGGGCAGGCGCCCGCCGCGGATATTGACCTGCACCGAAGGCATGATGAGGTTCGGCATGGCGAGCGTCGCGTCGCGGGTCGTGCGCATCTCGACGAATTCGTCTTCGCTCACGCCGTCCTTGACGTGGACGTTCTCGCGCCGCTGCTGGCCGACCGTCGTCTCCCACGCATAATCTTCGCGGCCCGGCGCCTTGTAGTCGTGGCATAGGAACAGGCGCGTGTCGTCAGGAAGCGAGAGGAGCCGGCGGATCGACTGGAACAGCTGGCGCGCATCGCCGCCTGGGAAATCCGCCCGGGCCGTGCCGAAATCGGGCATGAAGATCGTGTCGCCGACAAACGCCGCATCGCCGATGATGAAGGCCATGTCGGCCGGCGTGTGGCCGGGGACATGCAGCGCGATACCGTCGAGCGTGCCGACCTTGAACGTCTCGCCGTCGGCGAAGAGGTGATCGAACTGCGATCCGTCGCGTTCGAAATCGGTCCCGGCATTGAACAGCTTGCCGAACACGTCCTGCACGCGGACGATCTCCTTGCCGATCGCAAGCTTCCCGCCGAGCTTTTCCTGCAGGTAGGGCGCAGCCGAGATGTGATCGGCGTGGGCGTGCGTCTCGATCAGCCAGGTCACTTTCAAATTGTTCGAAGTGACATATTCGATCACGCGATCCGCCGACCCGTAGGATGTGCGGCCCGAAGCGGATTCGTAATCGAGCACCGAATCGATGATCGCGGCCTCGTTGGTGGCCGGATCGTGCACGACATAGCTGATGGTGTAGGTGGCTTCGTCGAAGAAGCCCGCGATCGTCGGACGCTTCGCCTTTTCGGCGAGGGCGGCGTCGATCTGTGTGGTGGCCGCTGTGAGCGCGGAATCGTGAGTGCCCATGAAAACCTCCTATTAGTTACATAAATTGTGTATATGTATTGCATCGAGTCTGTCAAGTGCTATGAAGGATGAGATGAACGAGGCAAACGAGAACCCGCCCCGCCCCGCAGGCCTTCGGATCGGCGACACCGCTCCCGATTTCGAGGCGCGCAGCACGATCGGCCCCGTGCGTCTTTCGGCCTTTCGCGGGCGCTGGCTGATCCTCTTTTCGCACCCGGCCGATTTCACCCCGGTCTGCACGACCGAGTTCATCGAGCTTGCGCGCCACGCGCAGGAGTTCGAGGCGCTCGACTGCGCGCTCATGGCGCTGTCGGTTGACAGCCTGTTCGCGCATTTCGCCTGGCTGCGCATGATCCGCGACCGTTTCGGTGTCGAGGTCCGCTTTCCCATCGTCGAGGATCCGACACTCGTCATTGGCCGCGCCTTCGGCATGGTCGGTGCGCAGGACAATGACAGCGCGGCGGTGCGCACGACCTATTTCATCGATCCTTCGGGTACGATCCGGGCGATGACCTGCTACCCAGCGAATGTCGGGCGCTCGACTCCGGAAATGCTGCGCAGCTTGCAGGCGCTCCAGGCGATCGACGGGCAGGGCGGGTTGGCCCCTGCCAACTGGCAGCCGGGAGAGGCGCTGCTGAGCGCGCCGACGCATGATCTCGACGCGGTCTATGCCGCGAAGGATGCCGTCGCCTGGTTCCTCGACCGCGAGGTCGGAAGCGGTGGAGATGGCGCATGAGCGACGAGGCCCCGATCGAAGCGCTCAAAGCGATCGCCCATCCGGTGCGCTTTCGCATTCTCGAAGTGCTGAGCCAAGGCGAGCTGAGCGTCGGCGAAATCGACCAGGCCGCCGATATCGGCCAGCCCGCGCTATCCCAGCAATTGGGCGTGCTGCGCAAGGCTGGCTTGGTCGAGACGCGCAAGGAGGCGAAGCTCGTCTATTACAGCCTCGTCGCCGAGCGGATCGCGGCAGTGTCCGCCGCTCTCGGGCGGGTCGCGGGAAGCGGCAACGACGCAAACGTGGTCATTCGCACGCCCGCGCCCGGCGTGGCCAATTTTGCCCGGCTTACCTGACCCGCACAGGTGACCGCGCCCGCTTACTTGTCGCGGAACCGCCCAATTACGAGCGCCGCCACGGCCAGCAGCAGGATCGCGCCCGCATCGAAGACGACGTTTTCGGGCGCCATGTCCTTGCCCTGAAGCACGATGAGGCGCGCGATGGCGGTGATTGCGATGAAAATCGGAAAGACGAAGAACGCGCCCTTGCCGGTGTAGAACACCGCGATCATGCCGATCACTTCGGTGTAGAGGAACATCAGCAGCAGGTCGGCCAGCTGGATTTGCCGGTCGGCTACCACCGACCAGACTTCGGCTCCGGCGGCGACCAGCGTCATCAGCATGGTGACGACGAGCAGTCCGCGCTCGACCCAGCGAAAGGCCTTTTCGGCGACCAGCAGGTGCCTGTCCTCGATCTCCTCGTCGAGATCGGTCGGGGGGCGCGGCTCTGCCATGGGCGCGATGATACAGTAAATGCCTTGAGACACCACGCCTTTTCGCTTGAGTCCCGGCGCGCAGGGCTTCTAGGGTCGGCGAAGAGAACACGACAAGGGAGGGGCGTTTCACCATGAAAGCGATCATCACGATGCGGGCCATGACGGCCCAGGCCGGGAGCGGCGTTGCCGCGGCGCTGCTGGCGGCAGGCCCGGTGAGCGCGCAGGAGCGCGCAATAGCCTTTACCGATGCGACGATCCTGACCATGGCGGGCGACCCGATCGAGGACGGCACGCTGGTGATCGAGGACGGCCGGATCGTCGCGGTCGGCAGCGATCTCGCCGTTCCTGCCGATGCGGAGCGCCGCTCGCTCGAAGGGCGCGTGATCATGCCCGGCATCGTCGATACGCATTCGCATATCGGCCAGGTCTCGGGCGCGGATTCCTCCTCGCCGATCCAGCCCGAAGTGCGCGCGCTCGATTCGATCAATGCGCTGTCCTCCAACATCGCGAAGGCACGCGCGGGAGGCGTCACCACCGCCAATGTCATGCCCGGCTCCGGCCACCTGATGAGCGGGCAGACCTATTACATGAAGCTGCGCGAGGGAAAGACGGCCGAGGACATCGCCTTCGAATACGAGGACGGCGAGGCGCTGGGCGGCATGAAGATGGCGAACGGCACCAATTCGTTGCGCGGGCAAGGCGGCTTTCCCGGCACGCGCGCCAAATCGGCGGCGCTCGTGCGCGAGGTCTTCGTGGAGGCGCAGGCCTATTGCGATGGCGACAAGAAGAAACGCGATCTCGCCAAGGAGGCGCTGTGCGAAGTGCTTTCGGGCGAACGGCTGGTCCATTTCCACACCCATCGCGCCGACGACATCATGACGGTGCTGCGGCTCAAGCGCGAATTCGGCTTCGACGTGCTGATCCAGCACGGAACCGAGACCTACAAGGTCGCCGACAAGCTTGCCGAAGCAGGCATCCCGGTGTCGAACATCACGCTCGACGCGCCGGGCGGCAAGCTCGAGACGATGGACCTGCGCCTCGACAATGCGGGCATTCTCGAGCGCGCGGGCGTGCTGGTGTCGATCCATTCGGATGATCCGATCGTCGATTCGCGCATGATGCTGCGCGAGGCGGCGATGGCGGTGCGCGGCGGCATGAGCCGCGAAGGCGCGCTGAAGGCGCTGACGATCAACGGGGCAAAGCAGATGCGCCTCGACGAGCGTGTCGGATCGCTCGAACCGGGCAAGGACGCGGATTTCCTGATCCTCGATGGCGATCCCTTCTCGGTCTACACCCACGTGCTCGAAACCTGGGTCGAAGGCGCAAAGCTGTTCGACCGTAGCCGCGAGGAAGATCTCAAGATGGCGACCGGCGGATATGGTGCGGGCAGCCCGCTCGAAGCGTCGCACCACCACTGGGAAATCGCCGCAGGGGAGGCCGGGCAATGAACATGATGATCAGGCTTTTCGCAGGCGCGGCCGCGCTCGGTTTCGCGATGTCGGCGCAGGCGCAGGACATCGCAGTAAAGGGCGAGCAGGTTCACACCATGGCCGGCCCCATGATCGAGGACGGCGTGGTGGTGATCGACGACGGCACGATCGTCGCGGTCGGCCCCGCCGCCAGCACGACAATCCCCGAAGGTTTCCGCGTGATCGAAGCGGCGGTCGTGACGCCGGGCTTGGTCGATGCGCGCACGGTGGTCGGACTTGCGGGCTATCTCAACCAGGCGCAGGATCAGGACCAGCTCGACGAAAGCGCGCCGGTCCAGCCGCAGCTGCGTGCGATCGATGCCTATAACCCGCAGGAAGTGCTGGTCGAATGGCTGCGCGGCTTCGGGATCACGACGATCCATACCGGGCACGGCCCGGGCGCGCTCGTTTCCGGGCAGACCATGGTCGCCAAGACCGCGGGCCTCACCGCCGACGATGCGTTGATCCGGGGCGAGGCGATGGTCGCGGCCAATCTCGGCCCATGGGCGCTCACCGACGGCAGCAAGTCACCCGGCACCCGCGCCAAGCAGATCGCGCTGCTGCGCAAGGCCCTGCTCGCCGCGCAGGCGGGGGATGAGGACAACGAGGACGAGGAGGGCAAGTCCAAGCCTCCCAGCCTCGAGACGCGGGTGATGCGCGCCGTGCTTGCGGGCGAGCGGCCTCTGCTCGTCACGGCGCACCGGTCACAGGACATCATGAGCGCTTTGCGGCTCAAGGAAGAATTCGGCATCGACCTCGTGCTCGACGGGGCATCGGAAGCCTATCTCCTGACCGATGCGATCCGGGAAGCCGGCGTGAACGTCATCCTTCACCCGCCGATGATGCGGCAATATGGCGAGCTCGAGAATGCGAGTTTCACCACCGGCGCGGTGCTGCGCGCGGCGGGCATCCCCTTCGCCTACCAGTCGGGCTATGAAGGCTATGTCCCCAAGACCCGCGTCGTGCTGTGGGAAGCGGCGATAGGGGCGGCGAACGGGCTCGAATGGAACGAGGCCCTATCCGCGATCACGATCGATGCCGCCCGCATCGTCGGTGTCTCCGATCGCGTCGGTTCGCTCGAAGTCGGCAAGGACGGCGACGTGGCGCTGTTCGACGGCGATCCATTCGAATACACCTCGCATGTCGTAGGCGTGGTGATCGACGGAGAGGTGGTCAGCGACACACCGCAATAAACGGGCCGGTTTATGCCGGGGAGGAAAGTGCGGGCATGGGGATTACGAGGCCCCCATGCATGTCTTGGCGCGTCAGGTGACCGCCCGCAACGATCCGCCCTCGCCGTTATCGAGGAGCTGCTCGCAGCGCTGCCACCCCGCCGCGCGGCGCGCGGACCGGCTCCCGCCGGACAATCAGGCAGGTCGCGGCCGGGCGGATTCCGAACGGAGAGCAGAGGTTCTGAAAAACGCTTACGATAGCTGCGGGCTTTCCTGGAGCGGACGAGGATGGCCGCACGTTTCGATCCTGAAAAGCCCGCGGGGTATCGGACGACCCTAGCGGGACGCGGCGGCGCCTCCGCGCGGATATGGTGAAGGTCGGTTAGCCGCCGTGGTCGTGATCAACAGCCCTGAAGATCGCCCCATCGCGATCAAGCCGGAGCGGTACGCAAGCCTTGTCGCCGACTAGCCGCTATCGCGTGCAGCCGCATCGAAACAACGGCGCAGCTCGGCCGCGTGAAAGCGCGCCGCCTCTGGCCCGCGCGCATCACCATCGAAAAGGCCGAGCTCGCGGAGCATTTCGAAATAGCCCGGTGCCGGCAGGCCGCCGCGCGCCTTGCTGACGACCAGGCTGGCCAGTTGCGGGGCATTGGCGGCAGCGTGGCGACGCATCATGGCCTCGATCAGGAGCGCGGCCCTGTGGATCGTGTGCGGCGGTTCGATGTCGAGCAGGCGCGCGGCATCGGCATAGGTCAGGACACGCCGCTCGCGCGCCGCATCGATCAGCAGGCGCTCGAGTCGGTCGATCAGGTCACCGGCCATGACGCCCGCGATCTCCTGCGGTTGGCTCGTGCCATCGTCGCGCTAATCCTTCCGCACGAAACGCTAGGAGCCATGGCACGTATCCAAGGTTTCAAGGGCTTCGATCCGGGCCACAGGTTCGGCTCGAAAGAGCCTTCGAGCGGCCCGGGCGAGGATGGCGAGGGCCCGGACGGGGACAGCGAGCAGCGCAATGGGAATGTCCGACCGTGTGGTGCTCGTCATCCGCCCATTCTCACTCACGCCTTTCCTCTTCGGCAGGGTCGATCCGACTTTGCCCGCAGCGTGAGCTTAGCGCAATCGGCCTGAAGTGATACGTCTCGACAGCGATCGGCGAAAACCGGCATCGGCCGGGGAATGGACAAGCAGGGAGCGCAGCGCAATGGAACGGAGCGGCGGCAACCAGGACGAGGTGATCGCTTTCCTCTCCCGCCCGCAAACCCACGGCACGGCGCAGCCCGTGGAGCGGATCGACACCCATGCCGCGAGCATATTCCTGACGGGCGAGCGGGCCTTCAAGCTCAAGCGCGCCATCGCCTTGCCCTATCTCGATTTCTCCACCGAGGAAAAGCGCCGCGCGGTGCTCGAAACCGAATTGCGTCTCAATCGCCGCACCGCGCCCGATCTATACCGTAAGGTTCGCGCGATCCGCCGCGACGATACGGGAGCGCTGGGGTTCGGGGAAGGCGAAGGAGAGGCGGTCGACTGGGTCCTCGAAATGCGCCGGTTTCCCGCAGGCAGCCTGCTGGGGGACATGGCGCGGCGCGGGGCGGTGGCGGCTGCGCACTGGCGCGACCTTGCCGATGCGATCGCCGCCTTCCACGAAAGCGCACCGGTCGGCCCTCGTGAAAACGGCGCACGGCGCGCGGCCAGCGTGATTGCCGGAAACCATGCGAGCATGACGGGGCACGCCCCGGCGCTCGATCCGGACACGGTCGATGCGCTGCACCGCGCCAGTGTCGACAGGTGCGCAGCCCTCGCGCCGTTGCTGGATGCGCGCGCGGCGGGGGGATGCGTGCGCCATTGCCACGGCGATCTGCATCTCGATAACATCTGCCTGCTCGACGGTCGGCCCGTGCTGTTCGATTGTCTCGAATTCGACGAGGAATTGGCCCGGACCGATGTGCTCTACGACCTGGCCTTCCTGCTCATGGACCTGTGGCAACGCGGCCATCGGCGCGAGGCATCGCTGGTTTTCAATCGCTATTGCGACATGACGGGCGAGGGCGAGGGCCTTGCCGCCCTGCCCCTGTTCCTGTCCATGCGGGCGGCGGTGCGCGCCCATGTCGCGGCTGCCGCCGCATCGCGGTCGGATGATCCTGCGGCGCGCGGGGCGAAGCGGGACGAGGCGCGTCGCTATCTTGATGCGGCCTGCGGGTTTCTGGGCCGGGAGGAGGCGCGGCTTGTCGCGATCGGCGGCAGGAGCGGCACGGGCAAGTCGACGCTGGCGGGCAATATCGCCCATCGGATCGGCCGTGCACCCGGGGCGCGCTGGCTGCGCAGCGACGTGCTGCGCAAACGCATGGCCGGAATCCTCCCCGAAGAGCGACTGCCTGCCGCAAGCTACACGGCAGCGAGCGGCCGCGCCGTCTACGCCCGAGTGCTCGACGAGGCCCGCGCGGTTCTCGAAGCAGGGCAATCGGTCATCATTGATGCCGCTTTCCTCAAGCCCGAAGAACGCGGCGAAGTGAGCAGCCTCGCGCGGCGGATGGGCTGCGCCTTCACCGGTATCTGGCTCGAAGCGCCCGGCGACCTGCTGCGCGAGCGAGTCGCCGCACGCCGTGACGATGCCTCCGATGCCGATGCGGCGGTGGTCGAAAACCAGCTCGACAGGGATATTGGCGCGATCGGGGACTGGCACAAGGTCGATGCGAGCGGCACCCCGCAGGAGGTGGCTGCGCGGCTGGCACCCATTTTCGGTTGGCGGTCATCCTGATTGCCGTGCCCCCATCCGTTCGGCTTCCTGCATCTTTCGGGTCGCTTGGCTCCGCTTGATTGCATCAAATCGCACACCTTGTGCGCCGGTTTCGCGCGAAATTCCCGGAAGTCGTCACAATATCATGAGGGCCGAGGGAGTTCCGGTCAGGGCGCCCGACATGGGGTCGGGTAGAAGGGGCCGGACGAGCTTTGGGTGTTCCCGAACCATGAAACCGATCGATCCACGTCCACTGGTCAGGCAGGCCAACCCTGCAGCCGTGCTCGACCGCCACGTTCCCCCGCGCACTGCGAGCGACAGGGTCGCCTATGCCTTCGTCAAGGTGCTTCGCTTCGTCGCCGACACGTTCTTTTCCCGCCGCTATGGCCACCGCGCCGTCGTGCTGGAAACGGTTGCTGCCGTGCCCGGAATGGTGGGCGGTTTGTGGCAGCATCTCACCGCGCTGCGCAAGATGCGCGACGATGAAGGCTGGATCCGCACGCTTCTCGACGAGGCGGAAAACGAGCGGATGCACCTGATGACGTTCATCGAGATTGCGCAGCCCAGTGCGCTCGAGCGGCTGCTGATCGCGATCGTGCAGGTCGTGTTCTACAATTTCTACTTCTTCCTCTACCTCTTCGCCCCGCGCACGGCGCACCGCGTGGTCGGCTATTTCGAGGAGGAGGCCGTCATCAGCTACACGGCCTATCTCGCCGAGGTCGATGCCGGTCGGCACGAGAACCTGCCCGCGCCAGAAATCGCGATCGATTACTGGCAGCTTCCTGCGAATGCGCGCCTGCGCGACGTCATCATCGCGGTCCGCGCCGACGAGGCCGAACACCGCGACGTCAATCACGGCTTCGTCGAAGAGCTCGATGCCCGGCGCGCGCACAGGCCGCTCGAAGGTCCGACGGCGCAGTGAGGCGTGCCCGATAAACGCGATCCTGCACCGCTCTGACCAAGGTTACGTATGGTTCAGCCTTGGCCGGAGCGGTGCCATGCAAAGGATGAAGACCGTCCGCTTTCACGCAGGCGGGAAAAGCGCAGTTGCATCTCGGGCGCGGCGCAAGGGTCACTCAGGGCGGCGCGAACCGGAAATGGCGCAAGTCCGCCCGGTATCCGTCATTGCGGACCGTCGGGCAGCAATCCCTTCGCAGCGATAGCTTGGGACGGCGACAGCCCTTCCTGCCCGACCGGTCACGATCTCACTGTGGTCCTGTTCACATGCTCGAGCGATGAAGCAGGGGCCGCAGCGGTGGCGTATACGCGCTTTTGCAGACCGGGCTCCGTTCCAACCTGATCCGGGTCCCCGATCCCGACCCCGCCCCTGACCAGGGCTGAGCGGACGAGGATACCAATTCAGATCTTGCTTCCAGAACCCCGGACGAAGCCGTGGTCGACGTCCATCGGTCGATCAGGCGGTGTCCACATCCAGGTCCGCACGGCAGAGCTGCAAGACCGGCCCGACGCATTGATGCGGCATCGCCAGCGCGGCGAGCAATTGAAAGCCTGCCGCCGCGCTCGCCAATCCCCCGTCAAAGGCATAGGGAAAGCAAACGGCACCCAGGAACACGGCCAGCCCGGTGATCGCTGCACCCGTCAGGACCAGCCGCGAAACCGGCCAGGTGGCAAGATCCTGCCTGATCGCAATCAAGTGGCGCGGCGTGTGGAAAATGCAGAAAAAGAGCGTGAAACCGACCAGTGTGGGGAAAAATATCAGGCTGCCGAGCATGATTGCGAAAACGCCCGCGCGGCGCCAATCGTTCTCCTGCGCCAGGATGAACAGCCCTGTCGCGGCCACGAGCAGGACGATCGGGGCAATCAGGACGAACACCGAGCGAAGCAGCATGGCGACATCTTCGTCCGCCATCGCGGCGAAAATCGTCTCTATTTGCTCGGGATGTCCGATCCCGATCGCGCAAAGCGGCGCGAAACCGAGGGCAAACCGGAACAGGGGCTCACGAAGGTCGCCCCAGTCTTCGCTGAAATGGATGATCGCGGTCGCGGCGAACACCATGAGAGTGAGTGATGGCGCGGCATACCAGCCCGCGATCATCAGGGCGAAAAGCCCGACATAGACAGCCGTGAAGAGCGTCAGTCGTCGCATGCTCAGGCGGGATGTCCTTGCCGCCCGGTGGATATCGAAAGCACCATGCGGAAGCCCGCCGAGCAGAAATGCCGTCGTGGCCAGCGCCGATAGCGGCAATGTCCCGTTTCCGGGTAGCGCAAGGCTCAGGAGCCAGGCCGCCCCGACCGCCATAAGCTGGATGAGCGGCAAGCCCGTTCCCGATCTCAGGATCGGGAACGGGCCAGCCTGTCCAGCCGTGAGTGCCGCAGCCACGGTGTCAGCCCGTAGCTTCGGCCGTGGTGCCGCCGGCTTCGGCGCCCTCGATCTGCGTCTTGCGGACGGCAATCATGTATATGAGGACACCGACAACCGCCTTTGCGACGAGATCGGCGAGCGTGTAGCCGACCTGGATGACCGTCTCGGCGGTCGGTCCGGTAATGTCGGCAAAGGGCGCCATATAAACGATCGGATAGAAGCCCCAGCTCGCAAAGGTCAGCAAGCGAGCCTTCTTGATCAATTCGCGGACACCTTCGTGCTGGCGATCGATCGCTTCGCCCAGCCCCTTGAACAATTCATAGACGATGTAGACGAAAGGCACGGTCGATGCCGCTCCCCAAAGCGCGCGGGTCGCGTTGTCGGTGGCGATCTCGCCGGGGAAACCGAGGATGATCATGAGTGCGGCAGCGATGCCGAGCTTGGTCGACTTGCCGATCGTTTCCTCGCGGCTAAGCCCCATCACAAGGACGAGTTCGATCAGCAGGAGCGGCACGGTCAAAAGCCAGTCGACATAACGATAGGCGTCGTTGAACGAGTAACCGGTCGCCTCGAGCACCCCGTCCTGAAGGGTGAACGCCGCCTCCCAGCTCTGCCCGATGCGCAGATAATGGTAGGCGGCAATGGCGCAGACGAGGCCGGAGATCGTGATTGCGCTTTTGTAGCGATCGGAAACCTGGCTGCGATTGAGCCAGAGAAACAGGGTGGTCGCCAGCATTGTCGCGAATGTGAAAGAGAAGGCATTGAAAATCAGATTGTATTGGAAGGGCGAAAGAGCCTGTTCCATGTCATGCTCCCATATTGGGCCTGGACTCCAGGAGTCCAGGCATTGAACGATGGAAGCGACTGCGCAGACCCGGCGGGAAGGTACGTGGGGTTGTTGGGCGCATCCGCGCAATCGCCGAACGTCAAATGGGATTGACACCCCGGAACCCGAATACGGACCTTGGTCCAGCACAGACCAAAGTCCATGTCGAAGGCTGCGATCCGCCCGCCGCGTCTCGACCCCCGGCCCTGTGCGATCGGCGCGTTGCTAGAGGCCTGCTTCCACCGCAAGGCGTATAAGATCGGCCTGCGTGCGCAGTTTGAGCTTCTCCATCACCAGCCCTCGATGCATCTTCACCGTCTTTTCCGAAAGGCCGAGCACGTCGGCAATCTGCTTGTTCAAAAGCCCTTTGGCGACGAGTTTGGTAACCTCGAGCTGGCGCGGCGAGAGCTGTTTCAGGCTGGTCGCCGCCCGTTGACGGTAATTTTCGCTGATCGCGTTTTCCCCGTCCTCGATCTCGATCTGGCTGCCCAGGAAATAGACGAGATTATCCTCGTCGTCATAGATCGGAGCGACACACACGGCGTTGCGGAAAGGCGTTCCGCACTTCTTGTAGTTGAGTATTTCGACGAGGACCGGGCGATGGGCCTCCACTCCCTCGCCGATCTTCTTGCCAAGCCAGGGTTCGGTCCCGCTGCCGGAAAGGAAACGGCAGTTTCGGTCGAGCACCTCTGCGGGCTTGTAGCCCGTGAGGTCGACGAAGGCCTGGTTCAAGGCGATGATCGGGTTGTCCGTCAGCCGGGGGTCGGAGATGACCGAGGCGATTGGTGTCGATGAGATCATCGCGCGGAGCCAATTGGAAGGGCGCGATCGGTCGGAGAGATACGCCCGGCCCGCCGTACAATACGCAAGAGGCGACTCAACGTCGCCGCAGGCCGCACCCCGACCCGTCTGCCGCTCGTCATTTTCCGCAAGCCTGGCAGGCTGCGCCGATCCACCAGAATCGCCCTGTTCCATGCCGTTACAACCCGGCGACCTAAAGCAATGTTCCAGCACGCAAGGGGTAAGCGGGACACAGGTTCCGTGCCGGGCCCTGCAACGGGGGCCGAACGCGGGCAGGAAGACGCTACGGCAAACCAAGGCGCCGGTCCCGGCAAGCCGCGCCAAGGCCACGAAACCGGCATCGGTTGAAATTTGCATGAACCCGGTTGACGCTTTTTCAAGCGATCGCCGACGCGACCCATTCCCGCAAAACCGCGCGCTTTTCAGCGTAGCGGAGCATGCTCCGGATTTTCCGGTTTCCTCGGGGACTGTTTGGTGCGGTCGAGAAGACTCGAACTTCCACGGGCGTTAGCCCACAACGACCTCAACGTTGCGCGTCTACCAGTTCCGCCACGACCGCACTCTGTATTCGCACGAGCCAGACGGCTCGCCCCGGTAGGAGCGCGCCCGTAGCAAGGGGGGGGACGCGGCGCAAGCCCTTTGAGTGGTGCATCGGACGGGATGGAGCAGGCCGGTTTTCGAAAGGATACGCACCCTGCCTGTCCTGCGGCGGGACCATTGTGCGATCGCGCTTGCGAACGAGATTAAGACCTTGGCAACCATGATGCGTGACTTGCGTACTCGATCTCGCTTTCGGTCTTTTTCTCGCCGCCCAGGCTGTGGCCCAGCCGGTTGGCGAAAGCGACCCCGCCGCTTCCCGCGAGCCGGTCGCGGTCGTCGCCACTGCCACCGTGCGGGTCATCCGCCCGGCCGTAATCGATTTTGCGCAAGGCGGTGCCGGGGATCGCGACGATGAAGCCGACGCGGAGCGTCGACGCCAGCGCCGGGTGGATAAGTCAGGCACGACCTGGATAGAATTCAGCTGATCCTGCGCCGCGACAGCCGACTCGGATCGCTCAGCCCGGAGCCCACCCGACTTCGGCAAAACGCGCGGCCTGCGGGACGTCCGCGATCGCCTCTGTCACGGTGAGCGTTTCGCCGGGTGCGAGCGTGCGCTTGGCCGGCACGACGACCCGGTTCGCGAGCGCTTCGTCCGTCTCGCCGCGGAAAACGATGAGCAGGTCGGGCACGCCCACGCTTTCGCGGGCCACGTTACTGATCGTCCCGCGCACCCGGAAAACCCGCTCACCGGTCTCGAGCGTATCCATGCGCTGCTGTCCGGCCTCGAAATCGAGCACCAGTTCGGGTTTGCCGATGCCGAAAGTCGGCCGGCTGAACGGGGCGAATTCGGGCACCCCGAAATAATTGATCGCGACCGCCGTACCGCCTGCCAGCAAGGCGAAGAGGACCACCAGGGCCGTCCACATCTTCGCCGGGTTCCGGCGTGCGGTGAAGGGCGCACGATATTCGAATTGCGAGACTTCCTCGTCGTCGAAATAGTGTTCTTCGAGAGCGGGGGTGTCGTCGTGCGCGGCAATGGCATCAACCTCGCCATTTTCCCTCGCCTCGCCATCCACTTCCCCGGCGAGGGGATCGTAGGTGGGGTCGATCGGAGTGCCAACGGGAGGTTCGGCCAGTTCGTCGGCATCCGCCTTGCGTTCGGAGCGACGCGAACGGCGGGTGGCCGGACCATCGCGGCTGACCCGGGCCCTGCGTTCGGTCTCGGAGCGTTCCCTCGAAGCTGCGAGGCCCCGGCGCAGCGCGCGCACGCTGAGCCCCGCATCTGTTGCGTCAGTCGCGCTCGCGGATTTTTCCGGTTCGTGCTCTTGCGGCTCCGCAGCGCCGCCGATTCCGTCATTGCTGCGCCAATGGCTGATGCCGGGTCGGGGCGCATCGGCGGCCTCGTCCGAAGCCGTCGGTGGAGGGTCCCCTGAGGCTTCGGCCGGAGGCTCGGCCGACGAGGAAGGCGACGAGACGGGAGCAGCCGATGCGGGCGGGGGGGCGGAATCCGCCTCCGGGTCGCCGCCCGAGAGATTGCCCCTATCGCCGGATGCATCCGGTCCCTGCGCAGCGGGAGCGCTCTCGCCGTTGTGCGCGCCGGTCCCTTCTTCGCGCGGCCCGGCAGGGGAGCCGTCCTGCAGGCGGGGGTCCGGGCGAGCCTCGGGCTCCTGGAACCAGCTATGCTTGCATTTTGCGCAGCGCACGGTCCGACCGTCAGGACCGATCGCGGTCTCCGGCACGGCATAGCGGGTGGCGCAGGCGGGGCAGGATATTATCATCGTTGCCTCTGCCTTATCGTTCGGCCCGTCAGGCACAAGGGCAGGGCTCCCCGGGAGCCGTATATCCGCGGTCTTTTCCACATCGTTGCGGGCTATATAGTGCGTCGCGGCGAAGTTGCACTTCCCCCCTTCGGAGCCCGCTGTTAGAGCCGCGCGATGATCGACAAGCCGGGCGAGATCGTGAAGTTCGATAATGTCGGGCTGCGCTACGGCACCGATCCCGAAGTCTTGACGGATCTCAGCTTCACGCTCTATCCGGGCAGCTTCTACTTCCTCACCGGTGCCAGCGGCGCGGGCAAGACGAGCCTGCTCAAGCTGCTCTATCTCGCCCAGCGGCCCTCGCGCGGGGCGATCCGCATGTTCGGCAAGGACATGATCACCTTGCCGCGCCGCCGCCTGCCCGATTTCAGGCGTCGCCTCGGCGTCGTTTTCCAGAACTTTCGCCTGGTCGAGCATCTGTCGGCCTTCGACAATGTCGCGCTCCCGCTGCGTCTTGCCGGAACCGAGGAGCCGCGTGTGCGCAAGGCGGTTGCCGACATGCTCGAATGGGTCGGCCTCTCGCACCGCGCCGAGGCGCGCCCGCCAAGCCTGTCGGGCGGCGAGCAGCAGCGCGTCGCGATCGCCCGCGCAGTGATCGCGCGGCCGCAAATGCTGATCGCGGACGAGCCGACCGGCAATGTCGATCCCGAAATGGCCCTGAAGCTGCTGCGCCTCTTCGAGGCGCTTAATACTCGCGTGGGTACGACGGTCGTCGTTGCCACCCACGATGTCCAGTTGCTCCGCAAAGTGCCGGATTCGCTCATCATGCGGCTCCACAAAGGGCAGCTCTCCGATCCCACCGGTGCCCTGCGCTTTCCGCCTCGTCCCGGCGGGAGCGCGGCAAGTGGGCCCGCCGGAACGAGGGACGCCCGGTGATCGCGCCGCCGCTGGCCGACAAGCCTTCGCGCGAGGCCGCGCCGGTCGGCTCGCGTCTCGCGGCGAGCCTTATCCCGACGAGCCGTTTCGGCGGGGCGATGCCGTGGGTCATCGCCCTGTTCACCGCGCTGGTGGTTATTGCGGCAGCGGGTGGGCTCGCGCTGGACAATCTTGCCGGCAATGCCCGCGCCCAGCTTTCCGGGGCGGTGACCGTGCAAGTGGTCGAGGCCGAGCCTGCCCTGCGTGAGCAGAAGGCCGCGCGCGCCGCCGAAATCCTGACCGAAGAGGCGCTGGTGCGCTCGGTCAGGGTGGTCCCGCGCGCGGAGCTTGTCGAACTGCTCGAACCGTGGCTCGGCGAAGGCGCGACAAGCGGCGAAGTGCCGATTCCGGCGCTGATCGACGTGGAGCTCACGAGAACGGCGGATACGGCAGAAATCGCCGCGCTTTCGCGCGCGCTGGAAGCAGAGGTGCCGGGGGCCCGGGTCGATGCGCAGTCCGACTGGCTGCGCCCCGTCTACGACGCTCTCGCGGCGCTGCAATATCTCGCGCTCGCGCTGATCGCGCTGGTCGCCTGCGCCACCGCTGCCGCCGTGTGGCTCGCCGCGCGCAGCGCTTTCGCCAACAATCGTGAAACCGTCGAGGTCGTCCACCTGCTGGGTGGGACCGACGGGCAGGTGACCCGGATCTTCCAGCGCGCGGTCATCCGCGATGCGGCTTTCGGGTCGCTGGTCGGAGCGGGGCTTGGCGTGGCGGCGGTCTGGGTGCTCGGTCGCCAATTCGCCGGGCTCGACAGCGGCATGGTCGCGGGCGGGGCGCTCGGTCTGCAGGATTGGGCGGCGATCGCCACGATCCCCCTGCTCGCCGTCGCTCTCGCCGCGCTTACCGGGCGAATCACCATTGCCTTCGCCTTGCGTAAGATGCTTTGAGCGCCGCCGCCGTGATTCGCTATGTCCTTTCCACCATCCTCCTCGCCTGGGCACTGGGCTTCCTGTGGTTCGCGGTGTTCCTGCCGCAGCCCGCAGGCAATGCGCGGACCGATGCTGTGATCGTGCCGACGGGCGCGGCGGGTCGCATCCAGCAGGGCCTTGCCGTGCTCGATGCCGGGTTTGCCGAACGCATGCTGGTAAGCGGGGTGGCCCCCGAAGTGCGCCCGGCCGAATTCGCCGCCGAGTTCGGCGTATCGCCGGAACGGATGGAATGCTGCGTCGATCTCGGCTTCGCAGCGGTCGACACCAAGGGCAACGCCTCCGAAATCGCTGCCTGGGTCGAGGCCAACGACATCGCCTCGCTGAGGCTGGTGACCACCGACTGGCACATGCGCCGCGCGGCGAGCGAGCTCGACCGCACCCTGCCCGCCGAGGTCGAGGTGGTGCGCGACGCGGTCCGTTCCGAGCCGAGCCTTGCCAGCCTGTTCATCGAATATCACAAGCTGCTTGCCAGCGGGGCAGGCGGGCTTGTCGGGATCTGAGCGCGATAATGCTGACAATCCTGCGAAATCTCGCCTTCTACCCGCTCTTCTACGCGGTGAGCGTGCTGCTCGTGGTCGCCTCGCTCGCGGTCCTGCCTTTCGGGATCGGCCCGCTCAGGCGCGTGGTCTCGGCATGGAGCGCGTGGCATCGCTGGTGCGTGCGCCGACTGCTCGGCATACGCATCGTCGTCGAAGGCGAATTGCCGTGCGGCGAGGCGCTGATCGCGGTCAAGCATGAAAGCTTTTTCGAGGCGATCGACATGCCGCGGCTGCTTGGCTTTCCGACCGTTTTCGCCAAGCGCGAACTTTTCGCCATTCCCGGCTGGGGCTATTCGGCGCGGGCCTATGGTCTCGTGCCGGTCGCGCGCGATGCCGGGGCAAAGGCCCTGCGCGAGATGATCGCGCTCGCCCGGTTGCGCGTGGGAGAGGGTCGGCCGCTGGTGATCTTTCCCGAAGGCACGCGGGTTCCCCACGGTACGCGCGCGCCGCTGCAATCGGGCTTTGCCGGGATATACAAGCTCCTCAAGCTTCCCGTCGTGCCGATCGCGGTCGATTCCGGGCCGCTCTATCACCGCCAATGGAAACGCGCCGGGACGATAACCTACCGCGTGGGAGAGACGATCCCGGCGGGCCTGCCGCGCGAGGCGATCGAGGCCCGTGTCGAAGCGGCGATCAACAGCCTGAACGATACCGGCTGAGCGTCATTGCTCGCGACCGAAATCGGGCTTGGGCGTTTCCTGGCCCTGCTCGATCACCTGCCGCCGGATCGCGCGGGTGCGACTGAACAGGTCGTGCAAGGTCTCGCCGTCGCCCGAGCGGATCGCGCGCTGGAGCGCGGTCAGGTCTTCGGTGAAGCGCCCCAGCATTTCGAGCACGGCCTCGCGGTTGCTGAGGAACACGTCGCGCCACATGACCGGATCGGAGGCGGCAATACGGGTGAAATCGCGAAAACCGCCGGCGGAATACTTGATCACCTCCGAACGGGTCACTTCCTCCAGGTCGCTCGCCGTGCCGACGATGGTGAAGGCGATGAGATGCGGGATGTGGCTCGTCACCGCGAGGACGAGATCGTGGTGGGCCGGGTCCATCACCTCCACCTTGGCGCCGAGGCCGGCCCAGAAATTCGAGAGCGCTTCGAGCGCCTCCGGGTCGGCGTCTTGGGGCGGCGTGAGAATGCACCACCGTCCCACGAAAAGCGTCGCGAAACCGGCTTCGGGCCCGCTCTGCTCGGTCCCGGCGACCGGGTGGGCCGGGATCACCGAGCGACCGGGCAGCGCCTCGGCGAGCGCGTCTGCGACGCTTTGCTTGGAGGACCCCACATCGCTGATTATGGCGGGTTCGGGCACGGCCTCGGCGATCGCGGTGGCGGCATCGCGCATCGCGCCCACCGGCACGCACAACACCACGAGATCGGCATCGCGCACCGCATCGGCCGGGCTTTCGCAGACGGTCCCGACCACCGCCAGTTCCTCCGCCTTGCCGCGCACCTTGGGATTGGCGTCGAAGCCGGTCGTGGCGATGCCCGGCGCGCGTTCCTGCAGCGCGAGGCCGATCGAGGAACCCAGCAGGCCGAGCCCGATGATCGCGACGCGCTCTATCCTCATGCGTTTTCCCCGCAAAGTCGTGCGAGGCAGGCGATGACGCGGTCCATGTCCTCGCTCTTGCCGATGGTGATGCGCAAGGCCTGGGGCAGGCCCTGCCCCGGCAGGTGGCGCACGGCATAGCCTTCCTCGGCAAGCGCCTCGCGCGCGGTTTCGGCCGTCACGTCGCCTTCGAACAGGACCAGCAGGAAATTGGCCTCGCTCGGCACGGCGCGCAGGCCGTGATTGCCGAGCGCGGCGATCGCATCGGCAAGGCGCGCGCGCTCCGCCGCATTGTGCACCCGGCTGCGCTCGACGAAATCCCGGTCGCCGAGCGCGGCAAGCGCGGCCTTCTGCCCGCTCACGGTGACGTTGAACGGGCCGCGAATGCGGTTGAGGACATCGACGAGACCGGGAGCGCCATAGGCCCAGCCGATGCGCTCGGCGGCAAGGCCGTGGATCTTCGAGAAGGTGCGCGTCACCAGCACGTTGTCATGGGCGCGGGCAAGGTCGAAGGCGGCGCTCTGGTGGGCGGGGTCGACATATTCGCCATAGGCCTCGTCGATCACCAGCAGCACGTGCCGAGGCAGGCCGGCATGAAGCCGCTCGACCTCGGCAGGCGGAAGCCAGGTTCCGGTCGGATTGTTCGGATTTGCGAGAAAGGCCACGCGCGTCGCGTCGGTTATGGCGCCCAGCAGCGCATCGACATCGGCGGTGAAATCGCGGTCCGCGACCGCCACCGGCGTCGCCCCGCAGCGGCGCGCGGCGATGTCGTAGACGGCGAAGGAATGGCGCGAGAACACCACTTCGTCGCCGGGCCCGGCAAAGCCCTGAGCGGCGAGGTTCAGCAATTCGTCCGAGCCCGTCCCACACACGATCCGCGCCGGATCGAGACCGTGCAGCCCACCCAGCGCCTCGCGCAATGCACCTGCCCCCGGATCGGGATAAGTCGCCGCCTCGGCTCGCGCGGATGCCAGCGCCGCGAGCGCGGCCGGGCTCGTGCCGAGCGGGTTTTCGTTAGCCGACAGCTTGACGAGCGAGCGACCGTCGCTCGCTTGCGACGAGCCGGGCTTGTAGGCGTGGATTTCGAGGATCCAGGGCTTTGGCTTGGGGAATTGCGGGCGCGTGGTCATGGGAAGCGCGGCGATAAACGCTTCGCAACGGCGCGACCAGCCCCCTCTTCGGTCCTTTCTGCCACGGCTGCCCGGATTGACACGCGCGCGCGGCTCGCCCAATCGCCGCGGCGAGCATGAACGTCGCCCAGCCTAGCCATGTTTTCGCGGTCCCCGACGACCTGCCGCTCGACAGCGGTCAGGTGCTCGGCGGCGCGCAGATCGCCTACGAGACCTATGGCGACCTTGCCGCCGACCGCTCGAACGCGGTGCTGGTCTGCCACGCTCTGACCGGCGACCAATATGTCGCAAGCCCGCATCCGGTCACCGGCAAGCCGGGCTGGTGGGAGCGCATGGTGGGGCCGGACAAGCCGATCGACACCAACCGTTTCCATGTCATCTGCGCCAATGTCATCGGATCGTGCATGGGTTCGACCGGCCCGGCAAGCGAAGCGCCCGACGGCGCGCCTTACGCGATGCGCTTTCCCGTCATCACGATCCGCGACATGGTCCGCGGCCTCGTCGCGCTGCTCGACGGGCTGGGGATCGAGCGGCTGCACGCGGTCGTCGGCGGGTCGATGGGCGGGATGCAGGCGCTGAGCCTCGCCGCCAACTGGCCGGAGCGTGCGGCGCGGGTGCTGGTGATCGCCTCGACCGCGCGCCATTCGGCACAGAACATCGCTTTTCACGAGGTCGGGCGCCAGGCGATCATGGCCGATCCGGGCTGGGCCGATGGCGATTACTATGCCCGCGAGGCGCGGCCCGATAACGGCCTCGCCGTGGCGCGCATGGCGGCGCATATCACCTATCTTTCGGAAGAGGGGCTGACCGCCAAGTTCGGCCGCCGCCTGCAGGACCGCGAGGCGACGAGTTTCAGCTTCGACGCGGATTTCCAGGTCGAATCCTACCTGCGCTACCAGGGCAGCGGTTTTACCCAGCGCTTCGACGCCAACTCCTACCTCTATATCACCCGCGCGATGGATTATTTCGACCTCGCGCAGGAGCATGGCGGAAAGCTCGCCAATGCCTTCGCACGCAGCCGGAACGCGCGGTTCTGCATCGTCAGTTTCGATACCGACTGGCTCTACCCGACTGCGGAAAGCCGCCACATCGTTCACGCGCTCAACGCGACCGGCAACCGGGCGAGCTTCGTCGAGCTGTCCGCGCCCAGCGGGCATGACAGTTTCCTGCTGCCGCACGAACAGCTCGACCGGGTGGTCGAAGGCTTTCTCAATGGCTGACCATGCGGCCGGCCTGCGGTTCGACCTTGCCGCGATCGCCGCTGTGATCCGCGAAAAGCATCCGGGCGCGCTGGTGCTCGATATCGGCTGCGGGGACGGCGCGCTGATGGCGGCGCTCGAAAGCGAGGCAGGCTGCGACGCGCGCGGGATCGAGATCGATGCCGAATTGGTCGAACGCTGCGTCGCGCGCGGGCTTTCGGTGGTGCAGGGCGATGCGAATATCGACCTCGCCGAATATCCCGACAAGGCGTTCGATTTCGCGGTCCTGAGCCAGACGCTGCAAACCGCGACCCGGCCCGACCTGATGCTCGACGAGCTGCTGCGTGTGGGGACGCGCGCTTTCGTCAGCTTCCCCAACTTCGCCCACTGGCGCACGCGCACCGCCCTGATGTTCGGTGGACGCATGCCGGTTACCGGTGCGTTGCCGGTGAGCTGGTATGAAACGCAGAACATCCACCACGTCACGGTCGACGATTTCCGCGACCTCGCCAGGGCGAAGGGTGCGGTGATCGAGCGATCCTGGTTTTTCGCGACGGAGCGCGCCATTTCGCCCGTCGGGGCGAACTGGCGCGCCGAATATGCGGTGTTCCAGCTGTCCCGCTGAAAGCCGCGCCCGGATCAGCCCGGGCGGTGGATGCCGCAGATCTTGTTGCCGTCGGGATCGGTGAAATAGCACAGATGCATCACGCCCATCGCGTTTTCGCGCGGGCCCGGCGGGTCCTCGATGCTCTGCCGCCATTCGCGACGGCCGCGTCATGCAGTTCCTGCACCTTTTCCGGGCTTGAACAGGCGAAGCCGATCGTCGCGCCGTTGGCGCAGGTCGCGGGCTTGTCGTTGATCGGTTCGGACACGGCGAAGGTGTGACCGCCATGCATTTAGAACAGGCGGGTGTGGCCGCTGTCCGCGACATTGACGAAGGGCTCGCCCGCGCCGAGCACCCCGAGCACCGCATTGTAGAAGGCCTTCGACTTCTCGATGTCGTTCGAGCCGATCATCACGTTGCTGATCATTCGTTCTTCTCTCCTTTTTTGAACCCGTGACGAGCCGATTAGGCGCTGGCCCGAAGAACGACAAGCCGGGTTTTCGTAGCCAGCGGTTCAGCCGCGCGGCTATAGGAAGGGGCATGACCGTGCTCGCTTTCATCGCGCCGCTCGCACTGCTCGCCCAGGCCGGCCCTCCTCCCGAAGAAGCGCCCGCCGGGGGCGTTCCGCTTGGCCTCGAGGGGCTCGAGCTCGAACAGGCCGCCGCCCTGCGCTGTGCCGTCGCCTTCGCGGTAGTCAGCGGGTGGCAGGGCGACGGCGACGAGCGCGGGGCGGCCTATCCCGATCTTGCAAAGGGCGGCGGGCGCGAATTTTTCGTGCGGACCATGGCCCGGCTGATGGACGAGTGCGGGCTCGACCGTGCCGGTGTGCTCGATCTCGTCGCGTTGCAATCCCGGCGCTTCCGGTCGCGCCCGGGCACGATCGCGCAGATCATGCCCGCCTGCCTGATGATGAAGCGTTCCGCCGGGCTCTGACCGCAGGCAGGGGCTGCGATCGTTCCCACTTATGCGCAGGCTTTGCACGCGTGCGCGCCTGTCCGGCTGGATTTTCGCAGCGCTTTGAGGCATCCGGGTCGGGCGATGTGGCGTCTCTACCAATTCCCGCTGTGCCCTTTCAGCCGCAAGGTTCGCCTGCTCATGGGTGAAAAGCACATTGCCTATGAAATGGTGCGGGAGGATCCTTGGGCGGCCTCCGACGCCTTCTGGAATCTCAATCCTGCCGGACGCACCCCGGTGCTGATCGACGAGTCGCGTGCGATCACCCTGGCCGACAGCCGGGCGATCTGCGAATATCTCGAGGAAACCAGCGACACCTCACCGATGATCAACGGCCCGGCTACGGTTCGGGCCGAAATCCGGCGACTGGTCGCGCTGTTCGACGAGAATTTCTACGCCGACGTCACCGCCCCGCTGCTCTCCGAACGGATGAAAAAGCGCCTCGTTCTCGGTCAGCCGCCCGACAGTCGGGCGCTGCGCGAGGCGATGAAGATGGCGCACGGCCATCTCGATTACATGGACTGGCTGATCGACAACCGCCCGTGGCTCGCGGGCTCGACCATGAGCCTCGCCGACCTCGCCGCTGCCGCCCAGATCTCGGTCGCCGACTATCTCGGCGGGATCGACTGGAACGGGCACGAACAGACCCGCGGCTGGTACGCCGTGTTCAAGAGCCGCCCGAGCTTCCGCCCGCTGCTGACGGAACGCATGGACGTGATCAAGCCGCCAGCCCATTACGCGCTCGTCGATGTGTAGGCTTTACCGGGCGCAAGGGCCCTGCATAGCGCCCTTGCGCCCGCCTGTGCGGTCCCGATATATCCCGGCGAAAGAGAGGACAGCGCGATGGCATCGACCCCCGAAGACCCCAGAAGCCTCACCGAGGACCAATGGCGCGAGCGGCTTTCAGCCGAACAGTTCCACATCCTGCGCGAAGCGGGAACGGAGCGCGCCTATACGGGCAAGTACGACAAGTTCTACGAGAACGGCGAATATATGTGTGCCGCGTGCGGCACGCGGCTGTTCATCAGCGCGGCGAAATACAACAGCGGCTGTGGCTGGCCGGCCTTCACGCGGCCGGCCGAGGCCGAAACGATCGAGGAGCGCCGCGACATCTCCTTTGGCATGATCCGCACCGAAGTGCTGTGCGGCAAGTGCGGGAGCCATCTCGGCCATGTCTTCCCCGACGGCCCGCCCGAGGAGGGCGGCTTGCGCTATTGCATCAACTCGGCCGCGCTCGAATTCGTCCCCGAAGGCGAATAGCCGCCCCGGAAAGGCGCGATCCGGCCGCGTTCGCGCCGATCTGCGCCTCTGGTGCGACCAGCACCGGGGAAGGGTCCGCAGCGGCATGTTCACGCGCGGTTACAACTTGCCTATGCATCATGCTTTGCACGGTCTCTCGCCATGATCCCGGCGGGCCCGGCGAGAGGCGGACGGACTGAATTCATTCGATGTCGAAACGGGGCAGGAACCTGCAGAACAAGGACAAGCGCGGATCGCGCCGGGCTGCGGCCGAGAGGTCTGGCAAGGGCTCTTCGAGGGGTGCCTCGAAAGCCGGCTCGCGCAAGGGCGGCTCGCGCAAGGGCGGCCCCTCGCGGCTGCGGCGCTGGACCGGGCGCATCGCGCTGGGCGGGATCGCCCTGGCGCTTCTGGCGGGCCTGTTCCTGACCGTCGCGGTCGGCTTCGCCGCACGCTCGATCCCGAGCTATTACCAGCTCAAGGCGCAGCAGGCCGGGCAGACCATCCTCGTGCGGGCAAGCGATGGCAGCGAGATCGTCGAACTCGGCCCGTCCTTCGGCGAATGGCTCGATTACGAGGAAATTCCCGAGACCATGACCAATGCGATGGTCGCGGTGGAGGACAAGCGGTTCCGATCGCATTACGGCATCGATCCGGTCCGGACGACCGGCGCGATCATCGAAGGGCTGGTCGGCTCGCGCGAGCGGGTCGGGGGCACATCGACCATATCGCAGCAGCTCGCGCGCAACCTGTTCCTCAATTCCAACCGCACCTTCGACCGCAAGGCACGCGAAGCGGTGCTGGCCATGGCGCTCGAATGGAAATTCTCCAAGGAACAGATCCTCGAGCTTTACCTCAACAAGGTCTATTTCGGCGGCGGGGCCTACGGCATCGATTCCGCCTCGCGCAAGTTCTTCAGCCATCCGGCGACCGAGCTGTCCGTCGCCGAGGCCGCGATCATCGCGGGGCTCGTCAAGGCGCCGAGCCGCTATTCCCCCACCGCCGACGTGCAGGCCGCGGTCGACCGCGCACAGGTCGTGCTGCGGCTGATGCGCGAACAGGGATATATCACGCCCGCACAGGCCTCGGTCGATGTCGATGCGGTCAAACTGAAGGAGCAGGCGGGGCAGAACTCGGTGCGCTATTTCACCGACTGGGCGCTGCCCCAGCTCGACATCCTCCTGCCCGAGACCTTCGCCCCGATCGAGGTGTGGACCACGATCGACATCGGCAAGCAGCGCGCCGCCACCGCCGCGATCGCCGCCAACACCCCTTCGGGCACGCAGGGTGCCCTTGTCAGCCTCGACCGCGACGGGGCAATTCTCGCGCTGGTCGGCGGCACCGACTATGTCGAGACCAATTTCAATCGCGCCACCAATGCGCTGCGCCAGCCCGGCTCATCCTGGAAGCTGTTCGTCTATCTCGCCGCACTGGAGGCGGGGTATCGTCCCGACGACATGGTGACCGACACGCCGGTGAGGATCGACGGGTGGAGCCCGCGCAACGCGAACGGACGCAATATCGGCGAGACGAACCTGCGCACCGCCTTTGCCTATTCGATCAATACGGTCGCGGCCCAGCTCGGTAACGAGGTCGGCTTCGGCACCGTCGCCTCGATGGCGCGGCGCTTCGGGATTTCCTCGCCCGTCTCGACCTTCCCCTCCATGGTGCTCGGCTCTTCGGAGGTCCGCCTGATCGATATGACGCGCGCCTTCGCGGGGATCTCGGCCGGCGGGGTCGGCGTCGAACCCTATGGCATCACCAAGGTTGTCACAGCCGACGGCGAGCTGCTCTACGAGCGCGAGCGTCCGCGCCAACGCCAGCTTGTGCCGGACTATGTCACGGCCGGGATGACCGACCTGCTGCAGGCGGCGGTGCAGACCGGGACGGGACGCGCGGCGCAGATCGGGCGGCCGGTCGCAGGCAAGACCGGGACGACGAGTTCGAATAAGGACGGCTGGTTCGTCGGCTTTTCCTCGGGCATCACCACGGGCGTGTGGATGGGGCGCGACGATGCCAAGCCGGTCCGCGGCCTGCAGGGCGGACGCGCCCCGGCGCAGGCTTTCGCGGCCTATATGCGCTACGCGGTGAAGGATCGCCCGGTCGAGGAATTCGACACCGATCTCGACCTGCCCGACTGGCAGCTCGATGCGGATGACGAATATCGTTTCGGTGATCCCGACGATTATTACTTCATCGACGAGCAGGGCAACCTGATCGAACCCGGGCGGCGCGGGGACGAGGATTCGCCGTTCGGGATCGAGGGCGAACGACCCGAAGCTCCCGATGTCGTGGGCGAGCCGCCGGCGGCGCTCGACGAAGAGGTTCTCGAACGCGCGATCGGCAGCGAACTGCCCGAAGTGCGGCGCGGCAATGCGCAGCAGGAGCGCCGCGAGCAGCAACGCCGCGAACAGCAGCGCGCCTGGCGATTCGAGGGGCCCGAGCCCGCCCCGCAGCCGTCCGCACCGGCGCCTGCGCCGACACCCACCGTCGCCCCGCCACTTCCGGGCGCGACGGGCGGTCCCTAGGCAATCGTCTTTCCGGGCACGAATCGAAAAGGACGCCCGCAGCGATCGCCGCGGGCGCCCTTTGATGGCGTGACAGGTTCGCGCCTCGCCTTAACGCAGGCGCACCGGCAGGAAGCGGGCGGGCTGGCCGCGGCGCTTGATCCGTAGCAGGACCGCATCGCGGCCCTCTTCCTCGGCGGCGGCGATCTGCGCGTTCAATGCCTCGATCGTGGCGACTGTCTCATAATTGGCCGAAAGGATGATGTCGCCCCGGCGAAGGCCCTTGCGGCCCGCATCCGAATTGGGATCGACCGCGGCGATGACGAGACCTTGCGTGTCTTCGTCGACGCCGAGGCTGTTGCGGATCTGCGGCGTCATGGTGAGAACCTGCAGGCCGAGCTTCTCCTCGACATTGCCGTCGGAAGCCTCGGGGTCCATCGGTGTTTCGGCATCCGGATCGAAGACCTGCTGCGAGCGCATCAGCTCTTCCTCGCTCGGGCGTTTGCCGAGAGTCGCGGACAGTTCGACTTCCTCGCCGTCGCGCTGCACCGTGATCGGGATGCGCGTGCCCGGGTCCAGATTGCCGACGATGATCGAAACCGTCTGGTCGGAGGTTACCTCCTTGCCATTGATCTCGGTGATGATGTCGCCCGGACGAAGCCCGGCCGCTTCGGCGGCGCTGTCTTCCTGCACGCTCTGCACCAGCTCGCCGCGATTGCGCTGCAGGCCGAGCGAATCGGCGAGGTCGTCGTCCATCGGCTGCAATCCGACCCCGAGGAACCCGCGTTCGATCTCTTCGCCCGCCATCAGCTGCCGGACGATCGGCGCGGCGGTTTCAGCCGGGATCGCGAAGCCGATGCCGACACTGCCGCCCGAAGGCGAGAAGATGGCGTTGTTGATGCCGATGACATTGCCGCGCATGTCGAACAGCGGCCCGCCCGAATTGCCGCGATTGATGCTGGCGTCGGTCTGGATGTAGCGGTCATAGGCGCCGCCCTGGCCGGTCGTGCGCTGGATCGCGGAGACGATCCCGCTGGTCACCGTTCCGCCGAGGCCGAAGGGATTGCCGATCGCGACCACCCAGTCGCCGACGCGCGCCGTGCTCGAATCCCCGAAGGTGACGAAGGGAAAGCTGCGGTCGGCATCGATCTTGAGCACGGCAAGGTCGCTCGCCGCGTCGGAGCCGACCAGTTCGGCCTCGTATTCGGTCCCGTCGGGCATGGTGATCGTGATCTCTTCCAGCGTCGCATTGCTGTTGGGCGGCGAGACCACGTGGTTGTTGGTCACGACGAAGCCGTCCGAGGAAATGATGAAGCCCGAGCCGAGCGACTGCGCCTCGCGGGTGCGCGGCTGCCCGCCGCGGCGGCGGTTGAAAAGTTCGGCAAACGGCGTGCCGGCGAAGGGATTGGCCTGCACCTGCACCCGCTGGCGGGTGGCGATGTTGACCACGGCCGGCTGCAATTGCTCGGTCAGGTCGGCAAAGCTCGCGGGCGCGCCCTCGCGCGGGACGACGCGGTTCATCACCTGGTCGTCGTTCTGGGCCACCTGCGCCCCGGCGGGAATACCCGTCATCAGCGAGATGGCCGCGCCGCCGACCAGCAGCGCGCTCGAAAGCCCATATACGTAACGCACGGTGTTCACGTCCTCTTATTCCTTGTCCTTGGGCCGCAACGCGGGGAAACAGTCCCGCGTTCCAGCCGGTTCAACAGAAACGCCGGACGAATTCAGCGGAATCGCACTGAACGCGGTTTGAACGCGGCTCGCCCCTTGTCGGCGTATGTCGACGCTTCATCGGCGAGCCCGCGACCGCGCGGCGTCAGGGTGCGCGAGAGGCGCACCCGGTTCAGCGCCGGCCCCGGAACTGCCGCAGGTATTCGTTGTCGGGCGAGAGGATGATCGAGCTGTCGCCGCGCCCTTCCCCTTGCGCGAAACTCTGTTCGTAGCTCTGCATCGCGCGATAGAAATCGTAGAAACTCTCGTCCTTGCCGAACGCCTCGGCATAGATACGCGCGGCCTCGGCGTCGGCTTCGGCGCGGATGATCCGCGCATCGCGCGTGCCCTGCGCGCGAATCGTGCGGGCCTCGCGCTCACGGTCGGTTTCCATCCTGCGGAAGGCCGATTGCAGCGGCGCGCCTTCGGGAAGGTCGGTGCGCTTGATCTGCACGTCGATCACCTCGGCGCCGTATTGCCGCGCTTCGCGGTCGAGATTGGTCCGCACATTGGCGAGCGCGGTGCCGCGCTCGGCGGTGAGCATCGCCTGGAATGTGCGACGGCCCAGCTCCTGGCGCAGCGCCGAGTTCAGGATCGGCTCCAGCGCGCGGCGCACGCCGTCGGTGTTGTTGGCGCGTTCGACCATCGTCACGGGATCGACGATGCGAAAGCGCGCATAGGCATTGACGAGCAGGCGCTGCTGGTCGTTCGAGAGCACTTCCTCGTCGCGCATCTCGAGATCGAGCACGCGCTTGTCGATGCGGCGCAGGCTTTCGAACAGCGGGATGCGAAATTTCAGTCCCGCACCCGAATCGCCGCTCGGCGTGTTGACGGTGCGGACCGGCTTACCGGCCTGGACGACGACGACCTGTTCTTCCTCGTTCACGACATAGGCCGACAGGAACAGGCCGACGAGAGCGACCCCTGCGATCACGAAGGCCCAGCGATACTTGTTCCAGATGGATTCCATGTTTCCTGCGATCCCGTTCGATTATTGTCCGGCCGGCGCCGACTGGCGCGAGCGGCGCTGCAGTTCGGGCAGCGGAAGATAGGGCGTGACGTTGTCCGCTTCGACCACGGTCTTGTCGGTCTGGGCGAGCACCCGCTCCATGGTTTCGTAATAGAGCCGCTGGCGCGTCACTTCGGGCGCGAGGCGATATTGTTCGTAAACCTTGGTGAAGGCCTCGGCCTCACCCTCGGCCCGGCTCAGGGTCTGCTGGGCATAGCCCCGCGCCTCGTTGCGGGCGGCATCGGCGTTCTGTTCCGCCACCGACACGTCGCGGAAGGCATCGACCACTTCGCCGGGCGGGTCGGCCTTGGCGATTTCCACGCCGAGCACGTCGATCCCCGCGCCGTAGGCGTCGAGTCTGTCCTGCATGCGCAGGCGCACGCGCTGCTGGATTTCGGCGCGACCCTGGCCGGTGAAGGTTTCATCGAGCGTCTTTTCCGCGACCGAGGCGCGCATGGCGGCCTCGGCGACTTCGTTGACGGTCTCGATCGGATCGTTGAGCTCGAACTTGAAATCGGCCAGATCCTTGATGTTCCAGCGTACGGTGTAGCTGAGGTCGACGAGGTTCTGGTCGCCGGTCAGGATCAGCTTGGCGCGCTGGTTCGATGCCGGAATATTGACCGCGCGCACGCCCTGCACGTCCTCCACGTCGACCGTCTCGATCGGATAAGGCATGGTGAAATGCAGGCCCGGATCGAGCGTGCGGCTGTAGCTGCCGAGCGTCTTGACAACGCCCTGTTCGCGCGGCTCGACGAGGTGGACGCTGGACAGCAGCACGAAGGCACCGATCACGACGACCACGATCACGGGGACCCAGCTCTTGCCTCCGGGGCGCTGGGGCATGCGGAAATTCGGCCCACCGGGGCCCCCGCCGCGGCGGCGCGGGCCTTCGGGGCCGCGATTCTTGAAAATGTCCTCGATGCTGGCCGAGCGGCGTTTTCCGTTGCCGGAGCCGTTATCGCCTCCGGGAAGCCAGGGATTGCGGGGGCCTTCGCCCTTCGGCCCGTTCTTGTCCCCCGAGGGCGCGTCGCCGCCGCGATCGGCGTCGCCGCCATCCGCGTCACCGTCATCGCCGCTGCCGGCACTGCCCCAGGGATTCTTCCTGCCGGCCATGGCAAGGGTCTCTCCCGCGCCTGCTCCGGCCATACCGAGCCGCTTCATCAAACCATCCAACATTTGCATGATCCCCTTATAGGAACGCGAGTCGGGGAAAAACAGGGGTTTTGCGATTTGAAAAAGCTGCACCTTGGCAAAAACACAATTCAACACCCCCCGAATGGTGCTAGAGGCCGCTGCCCATGAGCGAGGGTAACGAATCCGGCGCCAGCAATGGCCGCGAACCCGCCGTTGAGGAAAAGCGCCTGCGCGCAGCGCTTTCGCCGGCGATCGACCACCGCGTGCGCTCGGCGCGTATCCTGAACGGCCGGGCAATCATCGTCGCCGAGGCGGGCGACCTGTCCGAGGCGAAGCGCGAAGAGCTCGAAGCCGAGATTACCCGCCTGCTTGCGCCGCTGGACGGGGTCGAGGAAGTGCGCATCGCGCTCACCGGCGAACGGCGGCGACGGCGGATCATCGCGGTCGGCAGCGGCAAGGGCGGGGTCGGCAAGTCGACTCTCACCGCCAATCTCGCGGTGGCGCTCGCGCGGCTGGGACGCCGGGTCGGGGTGATCGACGGGGACATATACGGCCCTTCCCAACCCAAGCTGCTCGCGACCGAGGGGACCAAGCCCGAGGTCGAGGACGACAAGCTCGTGCCCCTTGAAAGCCCGCTGGGCGTGCAGGTGCTTTCGATGGGGCATATCGTCGCCCCCGGCAAGGCGCTCGCCTGGCGCGGGCCGATGGCGGGCAAGGCGCTGGGCCAGCTGGTCGAGGCGAATTGGGGCGATACCGAGCTGCTGCTGATCGACATGCCGCCGGGCACGGGCGACGTGCAATTGTCGATGATGGCCGATCATAAACCCGATGGCGTGATCCTCATCTCGACCCCCCAGGACCTGGCCCTGATCGATGCCGCCCGCGCGGGGCAATTGTTCGAACAGGGCGAGGTCGCGATCATCGGGCTGGTCGAGAACATGGCGGGCGAAATATTCGGATCGGGCGGGGTCGAGAAATTCGCAGGCGCGCTCGACATCCCGTTCCTCGGGCGCATCCCGCTCGATGCGCAGACGCGCGAAAGCGGCGATGCCGGAAAGCCGGCCGCCGCAGGCGAGGGCGAGGCGGGAGAGCCTTTCCGTGCCATCGGCGTAAAGGTCGCGCGCTGGCTCGATACCGGGAAAGCCTAGCGCGATGAACCTGTCGCGGCGCGGCATCCTGGCGGGCGCTGCCGCGGGCGGCGGGCTCATCGTCGCGTGGTGGCTGCTGCCGCGCAGCCATTACAACCCGCTCACGCCCGGCGAAGGCGAGCATGTCTTCGGGGCATGGCTGCGGATCGGCGCCGATTCGGTGGTGACGGTGGCCGTGCCGCAGCTCGAGATGGGACAGGGGGTCACCACCGTGCTGGCGCAGCTGGTTGCGGTGGAACTGGGCGCGGACTGGCGACAGGTCGCGGTCGAACCCGCCCCGCCCTCTGGGGCCTACCCCAATATCCCGCTGGCGGAAAAATGGGCTCCGCTTTGGGATCCGCTCGCCGCCGGACTGTCGCAGGCGACCGATGAATTACTGGCCGCCCGCTTCGCCCGTGAGAACCGCTTCAGCGCGACCGCCGAGGGCACGACGCTTGCCGCCTATGAGGACATGGCGCGCGAGGCGGGCGCGGCGGCGCGGGCGATGCTCGCGCAGGAAGCGGCGGAGCGCTGGGGCACGGCGTGGGAGCGGCTCGCGGTCGCAGGCGGGCTGGTCCAGGGCGGCGACGGGCTCACCGCGACATTCGGCGAACTGGCTTCGGGGGCGGCGACGCGCGGCGTGCCCGATCCGCCCCCGCTGCGCCCCGAACCCGCGCGGGAGGAGCCGCTCGCCGCCTTCGCCCCCGGCGCCCCGGCCTTCCCCCGGATCGACTTGCCCGCAAAGGTCGATGGTTCACTGCAATTTGCAGGCGACGTGCGGCTGCCCGGAATGCTCCAGGCCTCGATCCGCCACGGGCCCAATGCCGGCGCGAAGCTGGCGGGCTTCGACGAAGCGGCAGGGTATCGCGTGCCGGGCGTGATCCAGGTAATCGCGGGCAAGCGCTGGCTTGTTGCGGTCGCCGAAACGTGGTGGAGCGCCGAGCAGGCGCTCGAGGCGATGGACCCGCAATTCACCGCCGATTTTCCCGCGAGCAGCGCCGAGATCTCCACCCGCCTCGGCCTGATGCTCGAAAGCGGGGGCTCCTTCCGCATCGCGGAAACCGGCTTCGGCACCGAGGGCTTGACCCGCGTCGATCTCGCGCGACGCTACGAGGTCGAGCCGCACCTGGCCGCCCCGCTCGAAACGGCGAGCGCGACCGCGCGCCTGTCGGACGGGCGGCTGGAGCTCTGGATCGCGAGCCAGGCCCCCGAAAGCGCGCGCAAGGCCGCCGCCGAGGCGATCGGTATCGCGCCCGAGGATGTCGCGCTCTATCCGGTGCCTGCAGGGGGCAGTTTCGATGCCCGGCTGGAGCATGACCATGCGATCGAGGTGGCGCTCGTTGCGCGCGAGGTGGCGAATCGTTCCGCGCAAGGCCCGCGGCCCGTCCAGCTGACCTGGCCGCGCCGTTCGCAGCTGATCAACGCCCGCCCGCGCCCGCCCGCATGGATGCTGCTCGGCGCGCAGCTCCAGCAGGGCGTTCCCGGCAGTCCGGGCACCGGCGGCGCAATCGATGCGCTGCGCGTGCGTATCGCCTGTCCGCCCGCCGCGCTCGAATTCGGCCGTCGCCTGTTCGGCGGGCTCACCCCATGGGCCGCGATCCGCGAAACCGAGGGACGGGACGATCCTCTCGCCTGCACCGGCGCGGTGCCTCCCTACCAATTGCCGAGCGTGATGGTCGAGCACGTGCCTGTCGAGATCGGGCTTCCGGTGGGACGGGTGCGCGGCAATGCCGACAGCTACACCGCCTTCGCGATCGAGAGTTTCATCGACGAGATCGCGCAGAAAAGCGGGCGCGAGCCGCTGTCCTATCGCATGACGATGCTGGGGAGCGATATCCGCCTTGCCGCCTGTCTTCAGCGCGCGGCGCGGCTCGGCGGTTGGGACGGCGGCGCGAGCGGCAGCGGGCAGGGCCTCGCCTGCCACCGGCTCGGCGATGGCCCGGATGCCCCGCGCATCGCCTGCATCGCCACCGCTCGCGGGAGCGAGGCGGGCGTGAGAGTGACCAAGCTGTCGGTGGCGGTCGATATCGGGCGGATCGTCAATCTCGATATCGCCCGCCAGCAGGTCGAGGGCGGGCTGATCTTCGGTCTCGGCATCGCGCTCGGCCGCGCGCCGCGCTGGCGCGGAGGGCTTCCGGCGAGCGAGGATTACGCCGATCTCGACCTGCCGACCCTGGCCGATTGCCCCGAGATAGAGGTCGATTTTATCGCCAGCGAAGCACCGCCCGCCGATCCGGGCGAGATCGGTGCGGTCGTCGCCCCGCCTGCCATCGCCAACGCGCTGTTTTCGGCTACGGGCTTGCGCCTGCGGCGTCTGCCCCTACTTTCGGACGGCATATGACCCGGACAATCCTGCCCCACCCGGTCCGGGCCGCTTTCCAGCCCGGTATCGACACGCCCCGCCCGAGCGCGCGCAATCTCCCCCGGGAACCGCGGCGCGCGGGAGTGTTTGAGGCCTCATGACCTGGCGCGGCCAACAATTACCCCCCGATCACCCCCCGGTGAAAAGTGGCCGCATCGGCGTGCTGCTCGTCAATCTGGGCACGCCGGATGCGCCTGACCCGGTATCGGTGAAGAAATATCTCAGGCAATTCCTGTCCGACCGGCGCGTGATCGAGATCCCGCCGATCGCATGGCAGCCGATCCTGCGCGGCATCATCCTCAACACGCGCCCCCAGAAAAGCGCCGAGGCCTATGCCAAGATCTGGACCCCCCGCGGATCGCCATTGGCCGATATTACCGCGAGCCAGGCCGAGGCGATGGCAGAGGCGCTGGGCGATGCGGCGGTGGTCGATTACGCGATGCGTTATGGCAAGCCGGGAATCGAGGACAAGCTGACCCTGCTCATGCGCGAGGGCTGCGATCGCATCCTCGTCGCGCCGATGTATCCGCAATATTGCGCCGCGACGACAGCGACCGTGTTCGACGAGATCGCGCGCGTGCTTGGCGAGATGCGCTGGCAACCGGCGCTGCGCTTCGTGCCGCCCTATCACGACGACGACAATTACATCGCCGCGCTTGCCGATGACCTCACCCGGCAGGTCGCGGGGCTCGATTTTGCGCCCGAGGTGATGCTGCTCTCCTTCCACGGCATGCCGCTGCGCACGCTGGAACAGGGCGATCCCTATCACTGCCAGTGCTGCAAGACCTCGCGCCTGCTGCAGGACCGGCTGCGCGACCGTCCCGAGTTTGCCGGAACCCGGTTCGAGACGACCTTCCAGTCGCGCTTCGGCCCGGCGAAATGGCTCGAACCCGCGACCGACGACACGCTGATCAAGGAAGGCGGGAAGGGCACGAAGCGCCTCGTCGTCGCCGCGCCCGGCTTCGCCGTGGACTGTGTCGAGACGCTGGAGGAACTCGCGCTCGAAGGGCGCGACGAATTCCTCGATGCAGGCGGCGAGCAATACGCCGTGCTCGATTGCCTCAACACGTCGGATGCCGGGCTCGCCATGCTGGATCGGATGCTGCGGCGCGAGCTTTCCGGCTGGATTTGAGCCTTAGGCTTATTTACACCCCAAGCTTATTTACACTAAGGTCAGTTGCAAACCCGAACCTCTTTTTTGTGGTAAGGACCGGACCATGGCTACCCTCGCACAGCATCACTCGCCTGCCGACGCGCGCTCCTTCGACCACTGGAGCGAAGGCCGACTCGACGAATCGGACCTCTCCCACATCCCCGGCGAGGCCGGTTGGCCTGTCGTCGGCAACACGTTCCGCATGCTCGCCGACCCGCACGGTTTCGCGCGGCGGATGATCGACACCTACGGCAAGGTCTACAAGAACCGCGCCTTCGGCGGCTGGCAGGTCGCGCTGATCGGGGCCGAGGCGAACGAGATGCTGCTGTTCGACCGGGGCAAGATGTTCTCCTCCGAACAGGGATGGGGGCCGATCCTCGACCAGCTGTTCCCGCGCGGGCTCATGCTGATCGATTTCGAGCATCACCGGGTCGACCGGCGCGCTCTTTCGATCGCGTTCAAGCCGGAGCCGATGCGGCATTATTCGGGCGCGCTCAATTCAGGCATCGCGCGCGAGGTCGAGGGCTGGGAAGGGGCGATGACCTTCTACCCCGCGATCAAGAAGCTCACGCTCGACCTTGCCGCCGACAGTTTCATCGGGATTCCGTGGGGGCCTGAGGCGGACCGCATCAACGCGGCCTTTGTCGACATGGTGCAGGCCTCGGTCGCGCCTGTGCGCAAGCCGCTGCCCTTCACCAAGATGAAGAAGGGCGTCGACGGGCGGGCCTACCTGATCGATTATTTCACCCGCGAAACGCACAAGCGCCGCGAACAGGGCGGCGGGCAGGACATGTTCAGCCAGTTCGCCACGGCGACGCGCGAGGACGGCAGCCTGCTGCCGGTCGACGAGGTCGTCGATCACATGAACTTCCTGATGATGGCCGCGCATGACACTATCACCTCGTCCGCGACTTCGCTGATCTATTATCTCGCCAAGAACCCTGAATGGCAGGAAAAGCTGCGCGAGGAAGTGTTCGCGGTGACCGGCGGGCCTGACGGTTCGGGCACGGCGCGCGCGCTCGATTATTCCGATCTCGGCAAGCTCGAACTGACCGAAATGGCGTTCAAGGAGGCCCTGCGGATGATCCCGCCCGTGCCTTCGATGCCGCGCCGCGCGCTCAAGGAATTCGAATATGAAGGCTACCGGATCCCTGCGGGCACGATGGTGGGGATCAACATCTACTGGACCCACCATTCGCAGGATTATTGGGACGATCCCTTCGCCTTCGATCCCATGCGCTTCACGCCCGAAGCGGTGAAGGCGCGGCACAAATATGCCTGGGTCCCCTTCGGCGGAGGGGCGCATATGTGCCTGGGGCTGCATTTCGCCTACATGCAGGTGAAGATCCTGATGGCGCAGCTGCTCCAACGCTACCGCATCGAGGTCGCCGAGGGCTATGCGCCGCAATGGCAGGAATGGCCGATCCCGCAGCCCAAGGACGGGCTTAAGGTGGAATTCGTGAAGCTGTAGGAAACCCTCAGCGACGTTCCTACAGCCGCGATTCCGCTTGGATCCAGGGGGTATGGACGACGCGAACCACGCCCCCCTGGCGCCGCAGGGGCAAATTCAGAAATCCCAGGCGATGCCGTTCTTCTCCCAGTCGCCATAGCGGGTGGGGGAAAGATCGCGCGGCTCGTCCTTTAGCGGATCGACCTTTTTCGGCTCGGGCACGGGGTCGTTGGTCCAGTGCGCGGGCTTCTTGAAATTCTTCGCGGCTTCGGATTTCTGCTTGGTCATGGTCTTTTCCAAATGCGCGCGCTGGCGCTTGGTTTCAAGCGGGTCTAGGGGCGCACAATGCCGAAGACACCGGGCCTTCCGGCGCGCCGCGCCGCGCTCAAGCTTCTCGATGCCGTCCTGCGCCGGGGCGAGACGCTCGAACAGGCCGAGAGCGCGGCGCTTTCCGGGGTCCACGCCGCCGAGGACCGCGCGCTTGCCCGGGCCATCGCGTCCGAGGTGCTGCGCTGGCTGGTCGACTGCGATACCCTGATCGACAGCGCGACGAAGCAGAACCTGCCCGATGATGCCAAGGTGCGCAGCGTCCTGCGGATCATGCTCGCACAGGCGCTGAGGCTCGGCACGCCGCCGCACGCGGTTGTGGCGACGGGCCTGCCACTGCTCGCCGGAGGGCCGCGGCGGCTGGCGCACGGCGTGTTCTCGACTCTGACGAAGCGCGAGGCCGAACTTCCCGCCGTGCCGACCCTGCCCGAGCGAGTCCGCGCGCGCTGGGGCGGGCGCGCCGAGGGAATCGCGCGCGGCCTTGTCGATCCGCCCGAACTCGACCTTGCCCTGAAGGACGCCTCGCAGGCCGCCGAGCGCGCCGCGCGCATGGGCGGGACCAGCCTTGCGCCCGGCCACGTTCGCCTGCCGCGCGGCACGGCGGTCGAGGCGCTGGAAGGGTTCAAGGAGGGCGACTGGTGGGTGCAGGACCTCGCCGCGCAGATCCCCGCGCGGCTGCTCGGCGAAGGCGCCAATGAACCGGGGGGGCGCCACGCGCTTGACCTGTGCGCCGCGCCGGGCGGCAAGACGCTGGCGCTATCCGCCGCCGGGTGGAAAGTGACCGCGCTCGACATCTCGAAGCGCCGCCTCGACCTCTTGAAAGCGAACCTCAAACGCACCGGCCTCGCCGCCTCGCCGGTGCGCGCGGATGCGCTCTCATGGGAGCCGAAGCGCCGCTTCGACGCGATCCTGCTGGATGCGCCCTGCACCGCGACCGGGACCTGCCGCCGCCATCCCGACGTGCTTCACCGCATCGGCAAGGGGCAGATTGCGGAAATGGTCGAGCTGCAACGTGCGCTCCTCACCCGTGCCGCCGACTGGCTCGCGCCGGGCGGGGCGCTGGTCTACGCGGTGTGCTCGTTGGAAGAAGAGGAAGGCGAGCAGCAGGCGCGCTGGATCGCCGAGACGCTCGGGCTGGAACAGGTGCCGTGCGCCGAAGACGAGTTGCCAGGGCTCTCCCCGAACAGCGAGGGCCATGTCCGCACCCACCCCGGCCAGCTGGCCGACACGGGCGGGCTCGACGGGTTCTTCATCAGCCGCTGGCGGAAGGCCTGAAGCCCCCTCAGCCCTGCTTCACCTTGTCGGCGAAGCTCTTGCGCAGCTTCTGCAGCTTGGGCGGAACCACCGCGAGGCAATAGGGGTTCCGCTGGCCTTCGCCTTCCCAGTATTCCTGGTGGTAGTCCTCCGCCGGATACCACGGCTTGACCTGGCCGCCTCTCTCGCCCGCATTGGCATCGAAGCCCTCGATCGTCGTCACGGCCATCTTGCCGTTCTCGGTGTTCCAGCGGCCGATCGCGGCCTTGGCTTCCTCGAACTGGGCCTCGGACAGCGGGAAGATCGCGCTGCGATATTGCGTGCCGACGTCGTTGCCCTGCCGGTTCAGCTGGGTCGGATCGTGCGTGCCCATGAAGATGTCGTAGACCTCGGCAAGGCTGATCGTGTCGGGATCGAACGTCACCCGGATCGCCTCGGCATGGCCGGTGCGCCCGGTGCAGATATCCTTGTAGGTGGGATTGTCCGTATCGCCGCCGATATAGCCGCTTTCGACCTCGCTCACGCCGATCACGTCGCGAAAGACCGCTTCGGTGCACCAGAAGCACCCGCCTGCCATGATTGCCTGTTCCATGCCTTCTCCTGTGCCTCTGAGCGTGACTTAGGAAGGCAACGCAGCAATGTCATCGCTTGTTTCCACGGGCGCGATCACTAATCATGGCACGCATCCCGACGAGAGGAGATTCCCGATGAAACGCCTTGTACTTGCTGCCGCGACCGCACTTGCCGGAGCCGCGACGCTTACCGCCGTTCCCGCCACCGCCGACAATCACATGGAAGCCGCCGGGCCCGCGCTCGAGGACGTGCTTGCCGATTCCCGCCGCGACAGGGATCGCGCGCGCGACCAGTACCGCAACCCGGCCGAGACGCTCGAATTCTTCGGGGTCGAGCCCGACATGACCGTCGCCGAATTCAGCCCCGGCGGCGGCTGGTACACCCGCGTGCTCGCGCCCTATGTCATCCCGGCCGGCAAATATGTCGCGTTCAACACGCCCGCCCGCCAGCCGGCGGAGGGTGACGGCTGGGCCACGACTTTCACATCGAAAGTTTCCGAGGGGATGGGCGTCGATCCTGCGAAGATCAACGCCTTCGAGGTCGGCTCGATGCCCGAAGAGATGGCCGGGACGGCCGACCGTGTGCTGATCTTCCGTTCGATGCACGGGCTCAATGCCGGCAACATGGCCGATAGCGTGCTCAAGACCGCGCGCCAGCTGCTCAAGGACGACGGCATGGTCGGCGTGGTCCAGCACCGCGCGCCCGACGGGGCGAGCTACGACGACTACGGCGCGCGCCAGCGCGGCTATATGCGCGAGGCGGACGTGGTGAACATCTTTGAGGCGGCCGGCTTCGAACTGGTGAAGAAAAGCGAGATCAACGCAAATCCCAACGACCCGGCGAACTGGCCGCGCGGCGTGTGGACCCTGCCGCCGACTCTTGCCACCGGCGAGGACGATCCGAAGCGATCCGAATATCTCTCCATCGGCGAGAGCGACCGGATGACGCTCCTTTTCAAGAAGGCCTATTGATCGCCCGGGGCGGCGACGAGGAAACACGGAAGTCATGCGAAGCATTACCGTCGCCGCCCTCCAGCTGTCACTCGACCGCGGGAGCGAGCAGGCCAATATCGCCGCCGTCGCCGATCTCGTAGGCGAAGCGGCGGGCAGGGGCGCGCGCGTCATCCAGCCGCCCGAATTGTTCTCCACCCCCTATTTCTGCCGCGAGGAGGAGGAGGCGCTTTTCGCACTCGCAAAGCCTGTGGCAGAGCACCCGAGCGTGATCGCGATGCAGCGGCTCGCGGAAAAGCTGAAGGTCGCGATCCCGACCAGCTTCTTCGAGCGCGACGGGCATCACTATTACAACACGCTCGCCATGATCGGACCCGATGGCGCGATCATGGGCACCTATCGCAAGAGCCACATTCCCGACGGGCCGGGCTATGAAGAGAAATACTATTTCCGCCCCGGCAATGACGGGTTCAAGGTGTGGGACGTGCCCGGCGACGACGGCACGCCGGTGCGGATCGGTGTCGGCGTGTGCTGGGACCAGTGGTATCCCGAAGCGGCGCGGGTCATGGCGCTGAAAGGCGCGGAAGTGCTGTTCTACCCGACCGCGATCGGGTCCGAACCCTATGACCCCGATCTCGACACGAGCCGGATGTGGCGCCGCGCGATGCAGGGCCATGCGGTCTCGAACTGCATCCCCGTGGTCGCGGTCAACCGGATCGGCGCGGAGGGCCCGCAAGGCGCGCAGCAGGTCTTCTACGGCCATTCCTTCATCACCGACGAATGGGGTGATCTGATCGCCGAATTCGGGCGGGAGGAAGAAGGCGTGCTGGTCGCCACGCTCGATCTCGAACGCGCCGCCACCCACCGCGCAGGGATGGGCTTTTTCCGCGATCGCCGGCCGAACCTCTACGAACGGCTGGCGCAGGACATTTGAGCAGCCTTTACCTTGTCGCGCTCGGATCGAACCGGCGGCATCACCTTTACGGCCCCCCGCGCTGTGTGGTCCATGCCGCGATGGAGGAACTCGCCGCCTTCGGCACGGTGATGGCACGCTCGCGCGTGGTCCGCTCGGCGCCGATGGGCGCGGCGCAGCGGTGTTTCGCCAACGCCGCCTGCGTGATGGCGAGCCAGTACGATCCGCTCGCTTTGCTCGCCGCTTGCAAGCGGATGGAGCGCGAATTCGGGCGGCGACCCGGGCGGCGCTGGGGCGACCGGGTGCTCGATCTCGACATCGTGCTGTGGAGCGGCGGGGCCTGGAAAGACGCAGCGCTCACCATTCCCCACCCGCATTTCCGAGAGCGCGCCTTCGTTCTCGGCCCGGCCCGCGAAGTGGCGCGCTCGTGGCGCGATCCTGTCACGGGTTGCAGCGTCGCGCAGCTCACTCGCCGCTTGACCCGCCGCGAGGCGCTGCCTAGGTGAGCGCTCCGCAAGGCGGGCCGTCCGGCCCCTTGGCGCGACCCTCCCGGGGGCCCTTAGCTCAGTCGGTAGAGCAACTGACTTTTAATCAGTAGGTCGCTGGTTCGAACCCAGCAGGGCTCACCATTCCTTGCCTGAATGGGTCCTTCCAATCGGTCCTTCGCCATGGGAATCGAGCCAGCGCGCTGCGCGCACGCCGAATGTGATGAGGAACGGCACGAGCACGAGGCTCAACGTCACCTTGGCGATGACCTGCCCGACCAGCAGGCTGGTAATGTCGAATTCGCCGTAGAAGGCGAGCGTGACGAAGATCACCGAATCGACCCCTTGCGAAAACGCCGAAGCCACCGCGCCGCGTGCCATCAGGCCGATCGTCGAGGACCCCTCGCCGCTGCCGCGTAGCCGGTCGAAGATCCAGATGTTGAGCAGCAGCGAAACGAGATAGGCTACCGGACCCGATGCGACCACGCGCCAGAACTGGCCGTGCACCATTTCGAAAGCCTCGAGCGCGCCAGGCCTGCCCGCGATCATCTCGGGCGATGCCGGCAGTGCGAGGACCAAGGTCATCAGGGCGATCGACAGGGCGAGCGGTACGAAGCCCCACCACACGATCCGGTTCGCCATTCCGCGCCCGTAGAGCTGGGCGATCGTGCTCGAGATGACGACAAGCATGAGAAAGGCGAAAATTCCCGATTCCACCGCGAGGTCGGTCGGCCACAATCGAGACTGCTTGTAGGCAAGGAAGCCGGCGAGTACCGTCATGCCGCCATAGACGAGGGTAAAGACGAAAAGCCCCAGCGGCATTGCGATCCGGCGGGGCGCAGAAACGGTCTGTGTCATGCGCCGCAGCGCTAGTCTGACCCGTGCGAAAAGGAAAGGCGCAAGCCCAGCGCCGCATGCATGCCTTCCCGCACCGGAGAATTGATCAAGGACGAGCGCGCCTCTGCGCTATTGCGCAATCCTGCGCGAAGTGCCACTCGGTCGTGCGGCAGCGCGCAATCTCGCGCGCGTGAGGGGTCACCGTCCGAGACACACTCCCTTCGATATGAATGATCGCCCGCGGAGGGGCTGGACCGTCCGCGCGCCCACCACGAGCCGGGTTTCGCCTGTGAACGAAAGCGCCACGTCCATCCTCTTCAGCCTTTTCGGCATCCTTGCCATTCTCGCGATAGCCTATGCGCTCTCCTCTGCCCGGTCGCTCATCCGCCCACGCGTCGTCGGCGCGGCGTTCGCGCTGCAGGCGGCGATGGCGGTTCTGGTCCTTCGCGTGCCTTTCGGACAGGAACTCATCCAGGGCCTGTCGCAGGGGGTCATCGCCCTGCTCGATTATTCGGTCGTCGGGATCGAGAGCGTGTTCGGGCCGATGGACGACAATCCCTTCGCCACCGCCTTTGTCATCGCCGCGCTGCCCGTGATCGTGTTCTTCGCGGCAATCGTCGCGATCCTCTATCATCTCGGCATCATGCAGCGCCTCGTCCGCTGGGTCGGCGGGGCCATCGGCTGGATCACCGGGGTCAGCCGGGTCGAGGCCTTGGGGAGCGCGGCAAACATCTTCGTGGGCCAGTCGGAAAGCCCGCTGGTCGTGCGGCCCTATCTCGCCGCTCTGCCACCTGCGCAGCTTTTCACCCTGATGGCGGTGGGCATGGCCGGGGTCGCGGGCACGATCCTCGCAGCCTATGCAAGCTTCATCGGTGCCGAGGCCGTCCCGTTCCTGCTCGCCGCCGCTTTCATGTCGGCGCCCGGTGGGATCCTGATGGCGAAGATCATCATGCCGGACGAGCCCGTCGCATCCGGATCCGGCACGGTGAACGTGGCCGCGATGGCGGGGGCGCGCTTGCAGCGCAAGGCCGGACCGCCCAGCGAAGGCACGCGGGTCGTCATGGTCGGCGCGAACGGTGAAGAAATCGAACTGCCTCAGCCATCCGGCGGGGCGGGCGCGCCAGGCGCGGCCGGCATCTACGAGCCCGACGGTGGGATCGAGCTCGCCGAGACCTTCGAGGAAGGCCAGCGTCCCGCCAACATCATCGAGGCCGCCGCTCAGGGAACGCAGACCGGAGTCAAGCTCGCGGTCGCGGTCGGCGCCATGGTGATGGTCTTCGTCGCGCTGGTCGCGCTCGCCAACGGGCTGCTTGCAGGTCTGGGATCGGCCATCGTCGCTATCGCCGCGTGGATCGGCCTGCCTCTCGGAGCGGAGACGGCGGCCTGGCTCGAGACGCTGAGCTTCCAGGGACTGCTCGGCACGATTTTCGCGCCGGTCATGTTCTTGATCGGCATTTCCGACTGGGAGCAGGCGCGGCTCGCCGGGGGGCTGTTCGGCACGAAGATCGTACTCAACGAATTCGTCGCCTTCATCGACCTCGGCGCGATGACCGGCGACCAGCTTACCGAGCGCAGCCGGGCGATCGTCACCTTCGCGCTGTGCGGCTTCGCCAATTTCTCCTCGATCGCGATCCAGATGGCGGTGATGGGCAGCCTCGCCCCGAACCAGCGCCCCGCGATCGCTCGGCTGGGGCTCAAGGCGCTCGCCGCCGGCAGTCTTGCCAACCTGATGAGCGCGGCGCTCGCCAACCTTTTCCTGCCGCTTTGACCGGGGTCAAGGGCGCTGTGCAGGGTCGGCGGCAGGGGCTTTGGCTGGCAGAGTCCCGCCGCACCCACTAGATAGGCTTCCCATGAACGATACCGCACATTCCCCCGCCGCTGCCTCCGCCGAAGCCGACATCGCCCTCGTCTCCATCGCCCAGCCGCTCGAAACGATCGCCGACGAACTCGGCCGCAGCTTTTCCGAGTACGGCTTCGCGGTGATCCGCGACCACGGCATTCCGCAGGACCTGATCGCGCAGGCGGAGGCGAAGAGCCGCGAGTTCTTCGCCCTGCCCGAAGGCGTCAAACGCGCCTACAAGCTCGATGGCGGCGGCGGCGCGCGCGGCTATACGCCGTTCGGGACCGAGAAGGCGAAGGACGCGGAAATCTTCGACCTCAAGGAATTCTGGCATGTCGGGCGAACCCTGCCCGAAGGCCACCAGCTGGCCGAATTCATGGCGCCCAACATCTGGCCCGAAGAGGTCGAGGGCTTCGAAGAGGTGTTCAGCGATCTGTTCGCCGCCTTCGAGACCGCCGGCCTGCGGGTGCTCGAGGCGATCGCGCTCCATCTCGGGCTGGCACGGGACTTCTTCGCCCCCACGGTCGAGGACGGAAATTCGGTCATGCGCCTGCTCCATTATCCACCCCTCGGGCCCGACGCTCCCGAGGGCGCGATCCGTGCGGCTGCGCATGGCGACATCAACACGATCACCCTGTTGCTTGGCGCGGAGGAGGCCGGGCTTGAACTGCTCACCAGGCAGGGCGAATGGCGCGCGGTCGAGGTTCCCGAAGGCGCACTCGTCATCAATGTCGGCGACATGCTCGAGCGGCTCACCAACGGACGCCTGCGATCGACTACGCACCGAGTCGTCAATCCGCGCGGGGAAGCGGCGCGGCGGTCGCGCTATTCGATGCCGTTCTTCCTCCATTTCCGGCCCGATTACGTGATCGAGCCGCTGCCCGGCTGCGTTGCCGAGGGCGAGGAGGCTCCCGAACCAATCAGCAGCCACGATTTCCTGATGCAGCGCCTGCGCGAGATCAATCTCGCCTGAAGCGAGTCTTCCGCAGGCCCTGCGCCTGGATGACGGAATTGTTACACCGGGCTTCTGCGGGCGCCGCTTCGGAGGCCTGCAAAAGGCTTGTCCGGCAAAAAGCCGGGCTTCGTTGCCGTCGTGCAACACATTGCCCTGAAGCCCGCTGAATTCCGGGTGTTTGGCGGACTCTTCAGGCCATCTGTCAGCCGCCTTGCGGAAGGCCTTTTTGCTGTTTCACAGAACCGTCACGCAACCGTCAATTTTGTGCAGCGCAACGCACCTAGGAGCGGCCCCGGCTTTCCTTCCAATCTTCTCCAGGGGCTATACCATGAAGATCAAATATCTCCTCGCAGCGAGCGTCGTCAGCCTCTCTGCAGCCACCGCCATGGTCGCGGCTCCCGCCGCGGCGCAGCAGATCACCTCGGGTATCGAGGGTCAGGTCACCGACGATGCCGGCGCCGCGATCCCGGGCGCCGAAGCGACGATCGTCAACGAGCGTACGGGCGCGACTCGCCGCGCGACCACGGGCAATTCGGGCACTTTCCGCGTCTCGAACCTGCCCCCGGGCGGGCCCTACACCGTGACCGTCACTGCCCCCGGTTTCGAAGGTCAGACGGTGCAAGAGGTGTTCGTCAACATCTCGGGCAATACCGGCTTCACCTTCACTCTCAGCTCGGCGGCGGATGCCACGGCGGAGACGATCATCGTCACCGGCGCCCGCGCGAAGGTCACGCAGCTCGCGGTCGGCCCGGGCACGGCCTTCGGCGCGGAAACGCTCGAAAACTTCCCCTCGGTCACGCGTGACATTCGCGACATCATCCGCATCGACCCGCGTGTCAGCCTCGAGCAGTCGAACGACGTCGATCGTATCTCCTGCCTCGGCGGGAACGACCGGACCAACACCTTCACCGTCGACGGCATCATCCAGTCGGACGTCTTCGGCCTGAACGGAACGCCCTTCGCCGCGCGCAACGCGCTCCCGCTGCCGTTCGACGTGGTCGATCAGGTCTCGGTCGAATTCGCGCCGTTCGATGTCGAATACACCGATTTCACCGGCTGTCTCGTCAACGTCGTGACCAAGGCCGGTTCGAACGAATTCCACGGCTCGGCCTTCTACCAGTATTTCGATGAGGGTTTCCAGGCCGACACGGTCGAGCTCGCCGATGGCGAAGTGATCCCGATCAATGCCGGCCGCGAAGAACGCTGGGGCGCCACGCTCAACGGCCCGATCATTCCCGATCGCCTGTTCTTCTCCTTCGGCTACGAAGAAGTGACGATCCAGGACGGCTTCAACGACGGTCCTTTCGGCTCGGGCGCGGCGAACGACGTCGACTTCGTCACGATCGAACAGTTCAATCGCTTCGCGCAGATCGCGAACGACCGTTACGGTCAGGATATCGGCGGCCTTCCGGGCCAGCTTCCCGAGGGTAGCGTGCGCTATTTCGGCCGTGTCGACGCTCTGATCACGAACGATCACCGTCTCGAGGCGACCTACCAGCGGCTCGAGGAAACCAATGTCGAGAACGACTCCGGCGGCAACACCTTCACGGGCTTCAACTCGTTCGAGGACGAAGGCACGATCTCGGACTATTACTCGGTTCGCCTTTATTCCGACTGGAGCGACACGATCTCGACCGAGCTGCGCGTTTCGCGCGCCGAAGTCGGTGACGTGCAGGGTCCGGTCGGCTTCGGCGAAGCCCAGTCGGACAATCCGACCCCGCGCCTCGTCGTCGGTTTCGACAATGAAACGAACGGCCTGATCCCGGACGGCAACAATGGTGGTCTCGCCACCGGCCCGGGCATCTTCCGTTCCGCCAACCAGCTCGACACGAAGATCGACCAGGCTCGCTTCCTGATGAACATCGATGCGGGCGACGGTCACTTCCTCAAGCTCGGCGCCGAGATCAACGACCTCGAAGTCTTCAACCTGTTCGCCATCAACGCGACCGGCACGCTTTTCTTCAACGGCCTCGACGATTTCGAAGCCGGCCTGCTGGCTCCGGGCACTGCGAACATCTTCGACGGTCCCGACGACGTGATCGAAAGCGGCACGGGCGGCGCGGTCATCAGCGCGGCGATCGACGGCGACATCAACAACGCCGCGGCGCGTTTCAGCCGCCGGACCTATTCGGTCTTCGCGCAGGACGAATGGCAGGCGACCGACCAGCTGAGCATCACCGCGGGCATCCGCGTGCAGCTCTATGACGGCGACGCCCCGCGTGCGAACCCGCTGTTCCTGCAGCGCTTCGGCTTCACCAACGCGGTCGATTTCGGCGACATCGATCCGGTGGTCCTTCCCCGCATCGCTGCGACCTACGAGTTCGACAATGACGGCTTCTTCTACAACAGCCGCCTGACCGGTGGTGTCGGTGTCTTCGCCGGCGGCGACCCGGTGGTGTACTTCTCGAACGCCTTCTCGAACGATGGTTTCGCGACCTTCGCCGCCAACACCGGCGATTGCGACCCGAGCCAGCTGAACATCGACCCGGCCACCGGCCAGATCTCGGTTCTCAACGGCGGCAACTTCACCGGCATCCCGCAGTGTGTCATTGACATTGCGGCTGCCGGTGCGGCCGAAGGTCGCGGCGACGTGCAGTCGACCTCGCCCGATTTCGAACTGCCGACGGCGGTGCGTGCCAATCTCGGCTTCGCCACTAATTTCGGGACCGAAACCGGGTTCTTCTCGAACTGGCGCCTGAACATCGACTACATCTACACCCGGTTCAACGACACGCTGAACGTCAACGATCTGGTGCAGGTGATCGACCCGAGCCTCGGAAACAACGGCTTCACGGTCGATGGTCGTCCGATCCGTCGCCCGATCGATCCGCTGAACGACGGTTGTAACGCGGTGTTCCAGCAGGCCACGCCGCCGACCTACTCGAACGTAACGCCGGAATGCTTCGGCACGCGTCTCGACGACTTCGTGCAGCTCAACAATGGCCCGAGCTTCGAAAGCCACAACGCTTCGCTGGTGCTCAGCAAGCGGTTCAGCGAAGGCCTCTTCACCGAGGGCGGCAGCGTCAACGTGAACTTCGGCTATGCCTTCTCCGACAGCGAGCAGACCAACAATTTCCGTTCGTCCACGGCGACTTCGACGATCGACAACTTCCCGGCCTTCAACCGCCAGGATCCGGCCGTGTCGCAGTCGGGCTTCGAAACCCGTCACAACTTCACCTTCTCGCTCAACTGGCGTGAAGAGTTCTTCGACGGTTACGACACCGGTCTCGGCCTGTTCTTCCGCGCGTCGGAAGGCCGTCCGTACAGCCTCGTCTTCGACGACGGTCGCCCGTTCTTCGAAGATGCGAGCACGCGTGAACAGAACAACCTGCTCTACATCCCGACGGGGCTGAACGACCCGAACCTGTCGCCCGACAGCGATCCGGCGGCGGTCAGTGCGCTGCTCGATGCGCTGGAGAACGGCAACGGCATTGTCAGCGACCTGAACTGCGAGTTCACGCCGGGTGAGACGATCGCGCGCAACACCTGCCGCAATCCGTGGTTCTTCGATGTCGACATGCGTTTCAGCCAGGAACTGCCCTTCATCGGCAGCCTGACGGGGATCAAGGAAGACCGCATTGAGCTCTTCGTGGACTTCTTCAACTTCCTGAACATGCTTGACAGCGGCTGGAACGTGCGTCGCCAGCTCGGTGGCTTCCAGGGCCGTGTCGACCTGGTCGACGGTGCCTTCGACGATCAGGGCCGCTATGTGATCGACAACTTCTCGCCGCGTGCGGGCGAGGCGAACACCGCGGTCAACAACTCGATCTGGCGCATCCAGATCGGTGCGCGCTACGAATTCTAAACCGTAGCCGTCCGATTGCCGGAAACACGCGAGCGGCGGGGCCCAATGGGCTCCGCCGCTTTCATTCCGGCAGACATGAAGCAGGGCGTGCATGAAGGCGGCTTGGGCATGTATTCGACGCGGCCAATCGGTCACTGCTGCGATCTGCCTGCCCTGCCTGCCGGGATCACGCAGGGCCAAGCCCATATGGGGTTGCCGTCAGCTCCCGGCGTTCTTGGCAGTCTTTCCCGAGGCGGTGCCGGCTTCCTCCGCTACGGCCAGCAATTCGCGCGCCAGCGATTCCCGCTGCGCGCCCGACCGTTCCATGACGAGCGCCCGCTCTAGCGCGGCGGCCTGTTTGCCAAGCCGCGCTTCGGAAAACATCGCCGCCGTCCCGGCGAGCCGGTGAAGCTTGCGCGCAAGGGCGGCGCGTGCAGGTGGTGCATCCGCATCGGGATTCGCACGGTCCCCGGCATCGGTTTCCCGATCGGAAAGCCAGCCCTGTTCGAGAGCCTCCCGCACGGCCTCCACTGCCTCGCTGCGGCGCGCGAGCCAGCGCCGCCCCAGCGCCGAAGAGCGGCCCTCGCCAGCCCGGTTGCAGGCGCCGGCATCGCCGGGCCAGGGTTCTTCAGCTTCACCGTTCGACTGCTCGCCCGGTCGGCCGCGTGGCTCCCTGCGAGCGAGGGCGGCGGGCGCCGCCTCGATTATGCGGGTCGGTAGCCAACGCTGGAGCGCACGCGCGAGGTCGGCGAACTGAACCGGCTTGGCGAGATGCGCCTGCATCCCAGCGCCGCGTGCATGGGCGACATCTTCTGCGAAAGCATTGGCGGTGAGCGCAAGGATCGGAAGCCTATCCGGTCCGATCCCCTCCGCACGGATCGCGCGCGTCGCCGCATGCCCGTCGCAGCCCGGCATCTGGACGTCCATCAGCACGAGGTCGAAAGGCCGGTCGCGCATGACAGAATCGATCACCATCGAAATCGCCTCGTGCCCGTCATGCGCAAACTCGACGGTCTGGCCGCATCTTTCGAGCATTTCGCCGACGAGCTGGCGGTTGATGTCGTGATCCTCGGCCAGCAGTATACGCGACGCTTGCGGCAGCTCAGCGGGTTCGGCCGCCGTTGTCGCGCGCTCCGACCGCTCTTCGGGCGTGGGCTCCGACCGCTCTTGAGGCGCGGCGAGCGGGGCGGGAATGGCGAGGGTAAAGCACGATCCCCGGCCTGCCGCGCTCTCGACCTCGATCCACCCGCCAAGCAATCCGGCCAACTGGCGGCTGATCGAGAGGCCGAGCCCGGTTCCCCCGAATTTCTGCGCGATATCGTTCGAGCCTTGCGTGAATGGTTGAAAGATCATCTCGAGCCGCGATTCGCTTATTCCGATGCCGCTGTCCTTCACCCGGATGCGCGCCATCCCCCGATTTACGCTATAACTTACCTCCACGCGCCCGTTCTCAGTGAATTTCACTGCATTGGCGATGAGGTTGAGCGTGATCTGCCGCAGCCGCAGCCCGTCGGTCATGATCCAGGGGCGAGAGTGCTTGTCGAAGCGGCATTCTCCCTCGCCACCGCAATTATGCTGAAACACAAGCTCGAGACCCTTCTTTTCCGCGCTCGGACGGTGCAGGGCCGCGCAGTCGGACAAAGTGCCATGCAGATCGACCGGCGCATGGTCGATCGCGATCTCGCCGGCCTCGATCCTGGACAGGTCGAGGATGTCATTGAGAAGCAGCATCATGGAGCGGCCGGATTCGACGATCAGGCTGGCCTGTCGGCGCTGCTCGGGATCGAGATCACCCTGCAGCATGAGCTCGGCAAAACCGAGCACGCCGTTCATCGGGGTGCGGATCTCGTGGCTCATATTTGCAAGGAATTCCGACTTGGCCCGTGCCGCTTCCTCCGCCTTGTGACGGGCCCCCTCCAGCAGCCTCTCCAGTTCGACCCGTTCGGTCACGTCGCGTGCGGCGACCACTATTCCCACGCGTTCCCCGCCAGGGGAAGCCATCGCGATCGTGCAATCGGCTTCGATGAAGACCGGCGTTCCGTCCTGCGCGTCAAGCTGGCGTCGATAGGTGAATTTCTCGCGCTCGGACTGTCCGCCGGCCAATCGCTCAAGCGCCGCTGAAACCGACTCTCGCTCATTTTGATGAAGCAGGGCCGCGACCGGCCGGTCGATGAGATCATCCGGACGAACCCCGAGCACCTCGCGCACCGAGGGCGAGGCATAGGTGCACGCACCACCGAGATCGTAACGCAGCACTGCATCGGCGATATTCCCCGTCAACAGCTCGAGCTTTTCCTTGCCCGTCTCAAGTTCCTCCATCATCCGGTCGCGCCCGGCAAGGATAGCGGCGAATGGCAGGCCGGTGAGAAAAATCGCTGCCACGAAGGTTTGGACGTAAAGAACTTGGTCCGAGACCGCAGGCGTCGATGCGACGATCGGACCTTTCCCCGCGAAGGTCATGCCGCAGGCCACCCCTGCGACTGCGGTAATGTAAAGCGCCGTGCCGAGACTGCCGAGGCGAAAGGCATGGAACAGCGTGATCGGCGGGATCAGGAATAGCAGCGGGTAAAACGGCTGGCCGAACACCACTACAGTGCAGGCCGTTCCGGTGGCTAGGATACCGGCAAAACGAACGATAGCCGACCACGAGAAATCGCCGCTATCCGATCCGGGGCTTTTTTCGACGGGTTGCGCGCGATTGTCAGCCCTGTCGGTGGTACGCCGCGCAAGCGCATCGTGAAGCAGCAGCACGGCCGGCACGAGAACGACCATGCCCGTAGCGTGGGAAAGAAACCAGGCCATCGCCCCCTCGTGCCCCGCCCCTGCGCCGCGACCCATGACAAGAGACGCAAGCACGGCCGAGACAACCGGTCCGACCAGTCCCCCCGCCACGATAAAGCGGGCGAGGTGGCCAAGCCGGTCCATGTCGGGCCGGTCACCGCAGCCGCGCCGCGCGAGCCAGGTGACCACCGCAACCTCGACAAGGTTTGCGAGCGTATGAATCCATGCCGTGGCGATCGCGCTGCCATGTACCAGCTGCGCCGCAATGTGTGCCGCAGCAAAAGAGGCGAGGAAGGCGGTTTCGTTCGAAAGGCGGGCACGCAAGAGAAAGGCGACGCAAAGAGCATTGGGCAGCCAGGCGAAACCTGCGATCGTGCCAACGCGCGCGGTTGCCAGGCTCCCCGCAGTGACGGCAAAGAAGGCCAGCGCGCCCAGCAACGCGCCGGACACGCTCGCCCGATCGAGCCGCCCCACAGCCGGGAAGCGGGCCTCTGCCGGGGCCGGGGCCGGGGCGTTCGTCACTTTCTTTGCCCGCGCGTTCGATCGCAATCCATCGCCCTATGCTATAGGAGACGGTGCAGGAATGCGGGCCTAACCCGCTCCGAAGTGGAGGCAACCGGGAGCTACGGGGCCATAATGGCCGAGTTTTTACACCGCGATGGAGGGCAAAGACGGCGATTGCGCTGGCCGTTGCTGGTCGCGATAGCGCTGGGCCATCTCGGAGCCCTGTATCTGCTCGGAAAGCTTCTCGCGCCCGATCTTACCGGTGGCATCGAGCGCGAGGTTGTTGCCGCCTTTTCGCTCGAGGCGCCTCCGCGCCCTCCGCCTCCGCCTCCGCCCGAAAACGAACCTGAGCCCGACGAAGGCGCGCAAGGGTCGCCGGGCAAGGAGGCGATTCCGCAACCGGTGACAGCGCCCGAGCCGGAAATCGCGCTGCCGCGTCCCAGCCCGGCTCCGCAAGCATCCTCGACCGGCGCGGCGGATCGGTCCGGCGCCCGTGAAAGCGGTAACGGGACGGGCGCTGCCGGAGGCGGGCCGGGAACCGGCTCTGGCAATCGGGGAGGCGGTCGCGGCGGCGTCGCGGTCACGCGGCCGGTGCACATATCGGGACGAATCGACGATGCCCGCGATTATCCCGTACCCCCGGGCGGTCGGCAGGCACGACGCGGGACAGAAGTTATCGTGCGCGTGATAGTCGGCCGGGACGGGCGGGCGCGCGACTGCTCCGTCTATCGCGCCAGTCCGGACCCACAGGCCGATGCGATCACCTGCCGTCTCGTAGAGGAACGGCTCCGCTTCCGCCCAGCCCAGGATGCGGCCGGCAACGCGGTGGCTGCCCCGTTCTACTGGCGCCAGCGCTGGTTCTGAGCACCGCCTGTCCGCCTCGCTGCGCCGCTGTGCCGATTTCTGCAGGAGACGGTGACTCCGCTCTGGCTTCGCCGGTCCACGGTGCTATGGCTCTGGCATGATGACCGCGCGCGGCCACGTCCATCCCGTCATCCTTTGCGGCGGCAGCGGCACGCGGCTATGGCCGACAAGCCGCACGATAAGGCCGAAACCCTTCCTGCCGCTCGTAGGCTCGCGGACACTTTTCGAGGCGGCCCAGGACCGCGTCAGCGACCGAACACGCTTCGCGCCGCCGATCGTCGTTGCCGGGACGCAGCATTGCGACCTGATCGAAGCGCAGGCGCGCGGCGACCATCGCATTGTCGTTGAGCCGCAGGGGAAGAACACCGCGCCGGCCATCGCCCTTGCTGCAGCTCTGCTTGATCCGTACGACGTGATGCTTGTCTGCCCGAGCGATCATCACATTGCAGACGAGGCGGCTTTCGCCGCCGCAGCGCAGGCCGCTGCAACGCTCGCGCGGGAAGATTGGCTGGTCTCCTTCGGCATCGCGCCCGATCGGCCCGAAACTGGTTATGGCTATCTTCATCGCGGCGAGGAACTGCCCGGCGGCTATCGCATTGCCCGTTTCGTCGAGAAGCCCGATCTTGGCACGGCCAGGGCCTATCTCGCGACCGGCGAATACAGCTGGAACGGCGGCATCTTCGCGTTCCGGGCAGGACACTATCTCGCCGAACTGGCCCGCCACAGGCCCGAAATGGCTCGCCTCGTCGGTGAGGCGGTCGCGCAGGGACGCAAAGATGGATCCCGCTTCCTCGCGGCGCACGAGCCCTTTTCCCGGATCGAAGGCGATTCCGTCGATTACGCCGTGATGGAGAACACGGACCATGCGGCGATGGTCCCTGCGGACATGGGCTGGTCCGATATCGGTAACTGGGCTGCGCTTGCCGATGCGCTCGCCGGCGAGCCCGGCCTGCCCGACGAGAACGGTAATGTCGCACGCGGTCCCGCCGATCTCGACGGCTGCAGCCGCGTGCTGGCAATGAGCGACGGGCCGCGCATCTCTGTCGTCGGCCTAGAGGATGTCTGCATCGTAGTCGCCGGGGATGAGGTGCTCGTCACCACCCGGGAGGGAGCGCAGCGCGTCGGCAAGCTGCCCGGAGCGACGAGCCAGGGGAAAGCGCGGTGACCGGCCATGCGACGGGCGCGGTGCGGCAGCTCCCCACCCGCATGGTGGAAAAGGTCTGGGGCCGCGACCTCCTGCCTGCGCCCTTCACTGCAGCGGCGGATGCCCGGATCGGCGAAATCTGGTTCGAGCCCCCGCCCGAATTGCCGCAAGTGCTGGTCAAATACCTGTTCACTTCCGAAAAGCTCTCGGTTCAGGTCCACCCGAGCGATGCCGATGCCCTGCCGGGCGAGGCGGGCAAGGAAGAATGCTGGCTGGTTCTGGAAGCCGAGCCGGGTGCGAATCTCGCGATCGGTTTCCGCGAGACGGTCACGCCCGAACGGATGGCGGCGGCCGCCCGCAGCGGTTCGATCGAGGAGTTGCTCGAATGGCACGAGGCGAAAGCGGGCGACATTTTCTACCTGCCCGCTGGCACGGTCCATGCGATCGGGCCGGGGCTTGCTCTGGTCGAGGTGCAGCAGGCCAGCGACACCACGTTTCGAATCTACGATTACGGACGCCCGCGCGAACTTCATCTCGAGCGCGCCGTGGCGGTGGCAAAGGGTGAGCCCTATTCGCCTGAACATCGTGGCAGCGTTGCGGAGCGGGGCGAGGCCCTGATCGACGGGCCTTTCTTCCGGCTGGACCGGATCATGGGCGCACCCTCCGATGCGATCTTCGCCTCCTATGACACGCCGCTGCTCGCCCTGCCGCTCGAAGGAGCCATCACTGCGCGCGAGGGCGAAGCGCGCGCCGGCGTGGGCGAATGCCTCGTCGCACCCGACATCGCCGCGCTCGATTTTACGGAAGCCCGGATCACCCTGCTGACCCGGGCGCGCTGAGGATCGTTACCGCAGCAGGCGCGTGCCTTCCTTCTTCATTGCGCGTTCGATCGTGCCGCGCAGGAAGGAGAGGGCAAGCGGCAGCTGCATCTCGATCGTCACGTTGTCGTCGTGGATGTCGATTGCGCCCTTTAATTCCTGCCCGACGATCGTGATGACCATGTCCATGTGATCTTCATCGCGCCAGTTCGTGTCGAGATCCGCCATGCCGGGCGGGAAGAAATGCGCGATTTCGTGATGGCGCTCATGCAGACGGCGACGCACTTCCTCGCGGCCGAGCTGGTGGGGTAGCGATACGCGCATCAATGCTCTTTCAGGACTTCGATTTTTCGCGGGTTGCAAGCGAGGGGGATGGCAGCGGGGTTCCGCTCGTTGCGGGATCGCCGCGCATGTCGGCGAGCAGTTCGTCGCCGCCATAGCGATAGTCGAGATAGCGCGATTTGACCGCAAGATCGTCCAGCGCGCCTTCGGCAAGGCGCCGCGTGACCCGGTCGACCTCGTCCGACAGGCGCGTCAGGCTTTCGGTGAGGCGCTCGTCCGCAGTCTTGCCGGCATGTTCCTCGCCACGCAGATGTTGCGGGATCTTGCAATAATTCTCGATCGTCTCGGGGATGTATTCTCCGACCAGTTCGCGCACTTCGCCAAAGGCCGAATGGTCGTTATCGATCGTATCCAGCTGCAGCCCGAGCGCGTCGAGTTGGACGCCCAGCTGGTCGACCACCCGTGCGGCGGGCGCTGGCAGGGCAGCGCGCTGGGCCTCGAGCCAAAGCTCGGTGCGCTCGACCATCTGTTGCGGGCTGCCTTGTTTCAGTTCGCTGCGCGTGGGCGGTTTCGGGGTCGGGGCGAGCGCGAACACACCCACCGCTACGATCACCGCGAGCGCAAGCGCCATGATGCCCCAAAAGCCGATACCGCCGACGATCGCACCGACCACGCCTGTGGCGACGAAGATCGCGACGAGCGCCGCCGCGAGATAGGCACCGCGGCGGATGAGATGCTTCATTTTGGCCTGCGCGCTGCCCTTGCCGATGCTTCTCGCGGGGCGATGTGTCCCGCCCTCGCGCTGCAGCGCAAGCGAGGTTTTCGCTTCCTTGAGTATCCGGTCGGAGTCGCGTGACGTGTCGACCATCAGCTATCCAGCGAGAGCAGCGACGGGTCGCTGGAGACCTTGGCTTGAGCCTGCGCCTGGCCTTCGGCGCGGGCGATGTAGCCCTTCGACTTCTCGACCTCGTCGGACAGCACGGTGACCGTCTGCTTCATCGAATCGAGCGCGCGAACCTTGAAATCGTCGACCTCGTCCATCGTGTCGTAGATGTTCTGGAAGGCGCGCTGGAGCGTCTCCAGCGGGATCGTACTGGAGGCCGCCTGTTCGTGGATTTGACCGGTCTGTTCGCGCAGCAGGGTGCTGGTCGAATCGATGATGTCGCTGGTGGTCTGGTTGAGCGAGGTGATCTGCTGCAGCACCAGTTTCTGGTTGGTCATCGCCTGCGCCACCGTCACCGCCGTGCGCAGCGCGCTGACCGTGGTGGTGCTGGCGCGGTCGACGCCCTTGACCAGCTCGACATTGTTCTTCTTGACGAGGTCCAGCGCGAGGTAGCCCTGCACGCTGACCGCCATCTGGGTGAGCAGGTCCTGCGTGCGCTGGCGGACATAGAACAGCGCCGATTCGCGCAGCGCCTTCGCCTTTTCCGGATCGCTCGCATCGAGCTCGTTCGCCTTAGCCTCGAGCCGCGCATCGAGCGTCTTGGCGATATGGATCATCTGCTCAAGCTCGCCCATCGCCTCCCACAGCTTGGCGCGCTCGGTGTCGATCGCGGCATTGTCGAGGTGGAGCTCCTTCTTGCCCGATTCGAGCCGTTCGAGGATCGCCTGAATATGGCCCTGCGCACTCGTGTAGCTGTCAAAGTAGTTCTTGAGCCGGTTCCCGAAAGGAATGATGCCGAACAGCTTGCGCGGGGCGAGCAGCTTTTCCTTGCGGCCGGGATCGAGGTCTTCGACCGTGCGGCGCAGTTCGGCGAGGTCCTTGCCCACGCTGCTGTCCTCGTCCATCGCCCGCACCGGTCGGTCGAGGAACCGATTGGAATGGCCCGCCGCCGCGCGGATCTGTTCCTGGCCCATGCGCGTGATCTGGTCGACCTTCTCGCCGAATTCGGGCGAATTGGCATCCGCCGAGACAAGGTCGGCGACGAAGGATTCGACCTTCTGGTCGAGCTTCGATTTCTGCTCCGAGGAGACGGGCACGAGCCCCGCAGCCTTTTCCGGCGCGACCTGCGGGACGGGATCGGGCGGGGTGAGTTCGAAATCGGTCGCGGCCTTGGTCGCGGTCGCGATATTCGTTCCGGGGTTTTCCTGCGTGCTCATGCGGCGTCTCGTGCTCCCTCGATGCCGCTCTTGTTCGCGGCGCTCGCCTTGCTCACTGTATTAGTAATCTAAAACACGTTGTTCAAGGCGCTGCCAGAGTAGCGGCATGCGAGGGGGTGCGTCCATCGCTTTGACGGCGGGAAGGCTGGCGCAGGGACCAAAATGCGCTAGGGATGCCTGCCGGAGGGAGCTTTGCCATGACCGACAACGCCGGCCCGGTCGATCCGCGCGGAACCGAACGGCCGTCAGGGGCTCCGACTCCGGCTGAAGGCGGCATGGCCGGGATTGCCCGGAGCATCCGGCGCTGGTGGCTGACCGATGTCGTCGGTGCGGTCGACCAGGTCCAGGTCATAGCCGACCGGCGCGAGGAATGCCTGCTGTCCGAACGCTATCTCTTCATGATCGCGATGAGCGCGGGGATCGCGGTCGTCGGACTGCTGCAGTCCTCAACCGCCGTCGTCATCGGTGCGATGCTGCTTTCGCCGCTGATGGGACCCATCATGGGGCTGGGCTTTGCGCTCGCGATCGGGGATTTTCACTGGCTCAAGCAGAGCGCGCGCAGCCTTTCCTGGGGTACGGCGCTGGCGATCCTGTTGTGCGCGGCGATTGTCTATGTCTCGCCGATCAAGACGATCACGCCCGAAATCGCCGCACGGACCGAGCCGACCCTGTTCGATCTCTTGGTCGCGCTGTTTTCGGGCATGGCGGGTGCTTATGCGATGATTCGCGGGCGGGCGGGCACGATCGTGGGGGTCGCCATCGCCACCGCGCTGATGCCGCCGATCGCGACGATCGGTTTCGGCCTTGCGACCTTGAACGGCACGGTCTTCTGGGGCGCGCTGCTGCTGTTCGTCACCAACCTCATCACCATCGCCCTGACCGCCTGGGCCATGGCACGGCTTTACGGGTTTCGCACCCGCCTGTCGGAACGCCAGACACAGGCGCAGAACTTCGCCGTCGTACTGGTTTTCGTCATGCTCGCCATACCGCTCGGCTTCTCGCTTCAGCAGATTGCCTGGGAAGCCAATGCGCAGCGCATCGTACGATCCGAGATCGAGGAAACCTTCGACCCGCGCTCCGAGGTCTTCGCGCTCGAAACCGATCTCAAGAGCGAACCCATAGCCGTCGCCGCAACTGTCTTCACCCCGTCGGTCAGGCCGCAGGCCGAACTCGATATCGAGCGCGCGCTGGCGAAGCGGCTCGGCAAGCCGGTGGAACTGACGCTGGTGCAGGACGAGGTCGGCAGCAATGCGGGCGCTGCCGAGCAGGCGCAGCTTTCCGCCGCGCGCGAACGCGAGGAGGCGGCTGCGCGGGCCCGGGCGGATGCCTTGGCCCTGAGGCTCGCACTGGTCGCCGGGGTCGGCGAAGACGATGTGACGATTGACCGTACGCGCCGCCGCGCGGTGGTCCGTGCACGCCCGCTCGAAGGGGCGAATGTCGCCACCTATCGCGCGCTCGAGGCGCGGATCAGTGATACCGAGCAGGACTGGACGATCGAGGTCATCCCGCCTGCGGCGGCGCTGCCGACCGGCTTCGCCTTCAATGAAGAGGGCCTGCCCACGCCGACGGCGCGGCGCGCGCTCGAAGCCCTCGCCTGGGCGGCAGGACGCATCGACCTGCCCGTGGTGCTGGTCGGCAATGGCGAGGATGCCGAGCGGGTCCGAGCCTTCCTCGCCGAACGCGGCATCACCGTCGAGCTACGGGAGGAACGCGGCGAGCTGCGTGCCGAATGGGGCGCGGTTCCGACCGAATGAGGCAGGCATCTCAGGCGGCGAGCTTGAGCGGGACGATCTCGCCCGACAGGTAGAGCTTCTTCGCCTTGGCGCGGCTGAGCTTGCCCGAAGATGTGCGCGGCAGCGTTCGTGGAGGAACCAGTTCGACCACGCAGCTCATGCCCGTGACGGACCGCACCTTGTCGGCGATCAGTTCGCGCAGACGGATCCGTTCGGCCGGGTCGGAGACGCGGCAATGGACCAGGACTGCAGGCGCTTCCTCGCCGGTATCGGTTTCGATCGCGAAAGCGGCGATGTCGCCGTGATTGAATCCCGGCAGCTGTTCGACCGCCCATTCGATGTCCTGCGGCCAGTGGTTCTTGCCGTTGATGATGATCATGTCCTTCGCCCGCCCGACGATGAACAGATAGCCGTTCGCCATGTAACCCATGTCTCCGGTGTCGAGCCATGCATCGCCATTGTCGTCGGCGACGAGGCAGGCATTGGTGGCCTCCTCGTTGCGGAAATAGGAATGCATGACGCTGGGGCCGCGGCACCAGACCTTGCCGATGCGATGATCGGCGCGCGGTTTGCCGTCCTCGCCGCGGATTTCGACCTCCATGTCGGGCAGCGCCTTGCCGCAATTGACGATCGCGCGATACCGGGCAGGGCGCGAAATGTCGCGCGGTGCGCCCGATAGACGCTCTTCCTCGACCAGTTCGACACGGATGCCTTCGCCCGGCGGCATCACCGTAACGGCAAGCACCGCTTCGGCAAGACCATAGGACGGAGTAAAGGCCGATGCCTTGAACCCCGCATCGGCGAAAGCGTTAACGAAGCTCTGCATCACGTCAGGCCGGATCATATCCGCGCCATTGCCCGCGACTCGCCATCGCGAAAGGTCGAATCGCTCGGCGACGTTCGACTGGCTCGAGATGCGCCGCGCACAGATGTCGTAACCGAAGGTCGGCGAATAGGAGAGCGTGTTGCCCGGATTGCGGCTTATCATGTCGAGCCAGGCGAGCGGCCTGCGGGCGAAGGCATCGGGTTTCAGAAAATCGCCCGAGACTTGATTCGCGATCAGCGACAGGAAGCAGCCGACCAGCCCCATGTCGTGATACCATGGCAGCCAGCTGACGCAGCGGTCGTTTTCGCCCAGGTGCATAGTGGTCGAATGGCCGAAGAGATTGTGCAGAAGCGCCTTGTGCGTAACCGCTACCCCGGTCGGAAAACGCGTCGAGCCCGAGGAGTATTGCAAATAGCAGATATCCTCAGCATCCGCGGTCGGCAGGTCGCATCCGGGCGCCTCGGCCTTTGCGAAATCCTGCCAGCTCATCGCATCGCAACCCTGCCGCGCAGCGGCTGCACCCGCCATTTCGGCGATTTCGGCGGGATAGAGCAGCAGCGCCGGATCCGCGCTCGAGAGTTGCACCGCGAGCTGTTCGATATAGTTTTCCCTGCCCCCGAACGTCGTCGGCAGGGGCAGTGGCACCGGCCAGGCCCCGGCATAGACGCAGGCGCAGAACAGGGCCGCGAAATCGGGGCCGGTTTCCGCGATCAGCGCGACGCGGTCGGCCTTGCCGATCCCGGCGGCGACCAGCCTGCGGGCCATGACGAGCGCGTCCTCGCGCATTTCGGAATAGGGATAGACCCGCTCCAGCTGGCCGCGCATATCGTGGAAATTGAGGCCTTTCGCACTTTTCGCGGCGTAGTCGATCGCCTCGGCGAAGGTTGCGAAATCCGCGCGGCGGCGCGGCAAGTCGCAATCGTTCGGCGTCGGCTTCAAGACGGCGTCGGTCATGGTCCCTCGCGATACCCGTTATCTGCTACGCGGCTCTTGCGCGCGATATCGTGCCCGTTCATGTTCCGGGTCGACCCCCCGGATGTTCCAATCCAGACTGCCCCATTTGATAAGGACTGTGGCACGAATAAGGCGAAATGGTTTCACCCCCCGATCAAGCGTCACAGCGCCGTAGCGCGAAAACCGCCGAACGCAAGGGGCGCGCGGCGAATTCCGGACATGTGCGCAAGGCTAGGCGCAGGGCTCCGCTGGATGCGGAAACCCTGCGCGATCTCGCGCTCTCCTATGCCGCGCGCTACGCCACGACCGGCGCGAAGCTCGAGGCCTATCTCGCCCGCAAGCTCCGTGAGCGCGGGATCGCCGAGGATGGCGAGGGGCGGGCGGTCGAGCTCGATGTGGGCGCGCTCGTCGCCCGGCTGGTGGAACTCGGCTATGTCGACGACGACGCTTTTGCGCGTGCTCGCTCGCGCGATTTGACGGCACGCGGTTATGGTGCGCGGAGGGTCGAACAGGCGCTTTGGGCGGCCGGGGTGGACGAGCAGGCCCGCGAGGATCATGCCCCGGGCGAGGCCCGGCGTCGCCGCGCGGCGATGCTGATGGCGAGGAAACGCGGCTTCGGCCCCTATGCCCGGATCGAGACAGCCGAAGCCGAAGGCGAACCCGCCCCGCCGCTCGATCCTGCGCGGCGTGAAAAGCAGATTGCGGCGATGTTGCGGGCGGGCCATGACTACGATCATGTCCTGAAGGTGTTCGAGGCGAGGGCGCGCGCCGATCTCGAGGATTGGGTGGCCGAAGCCGAAGAGGAAGATAACGCACCATGATAACCGCCGCTTTCAAGCGCTTGCCCCTTGCGGGACTGCTTCTCGGGATAGCCGCGGCCTGCTCGCCGGTGCAAAGCGCCGAACAGCCCGCGCCCGCCGCCACCGCCGACGAGAAGGCAGCCCCGCCCGCGCGTCACCCCGCCTCGGGCCTCCCGCTGATCGAGGTCGCGATATTGCGCGGCGATCGGCGCATCACCTTCGAGACCGAAGTCGCCAACACCCCCCAGGCTCAGGCGCGCGGCATGATGTTCCGCACCGAAATGGGCGATGACGAGGCGATGCTGTTCCCCTCCGAACGGCCGATGCAGCGCAATTTCTGGATGAAGAACACACCCCTGCCGCTCGATATCATCTTCATCGGCGTCGACGGGCGGATCAGCAATATCGAGCAGGGCGTGCCCTACGAGCTCGAATCGGTCGGCTCGGAAGGGCTAGCGAGCGCCGTGCTAGAGATTCGCGGCGGGCTTTCGGAGGAACTCGGCATCGTGGCCGGGGACCGGGTCGAATATGACTGGCCGGAATGAATGACCCGGCATCCGACAGTCCCGCTTGAAGGCGGTGCGGTTTCGCAGTAACCGCGCAGGTTATGGGACTTCTCTCCAAGATCTTCACGTGGTGGGACGGCGCGACGATCGGCACCCACTTCTGGGCGAGCCGCGTGGGCGCCGAACATGTCGGCACCGATGCCGAGGGCAACACGTATTACCGCGCCAGGCCCAAGCATCTGGAGGGCCGCACCGACGGCTCTTATACCAGCCGCGAAAAGCGCTGGGTCATTTATGCCGGCAGCAACGATGCGAGCCGCGTGCCGAGCGAATGGCACGGCTGGCTCCACGGCGCCTTCGACGATATTCCCGAAAGCCACCTGCCTCCGCCAAAGATCTGGGAGGCGGATTACACCCCCAATCTCACCGGCACGGCGCAGGCTTATCGCCCGCAGGGCGCGCTCGAGCGCGGGGGACGACGCGCACCGGCCGACGGGGATTACGAAGCGTGGAGTCCCGAGGGCTGAGGGACGGGTCGATGCGCGCTTTCCTTGTTGCGACTCTCGCCTCGCTTGCGCTGTTTCCGGCCGCGTGTTCCGAGAGCGAGGATGCTCCAGGCGGTGAAGCTCAGCCGGAGCGAGGAGAAGCAAACGCGTCCGAGGCGATACCCGATGCGTCCGCCGATGCGCTGGTCGGGGCGACACCGAATGACGAGCGCGTCGCAACGCTCGGCCTGCTCAACAAGCGCAACAACCTGTCCGAAGATATCCAGCTGAGCCCCGGCGAATCGATCGAGGTCGGTCCCGTCATCCTGCGCCTCGCCACCTGCGAGCGCACTCCGCCGTGGGAAATGCCGCAGGAGACCGGGGCCTTCGTGCAGGTAGACGTGCTCGAAAGGGGACAGAGCGAGCACAGCCGGATCTTTTCCGGCTGGCTGTTCAAGCAATCCCCCAGCCTCAATGTGGTCGAACACCCGATCTACGATGTCTGGGTCAAGGAATGCGCGATGCGCTTCCCCGGGGAAGATGCCTCTGGTGATTCCGAAGGCTGATCGCCCAGCACGAAATGCCGCCACGCCGAACCGAGGCTCGAGCGTGGTTCGCCCCTTGCGGCCGCGACGAGACGCATATAGCTCGCCTGGGTGATCTCGTGAGCGCCCATGCTGGCGAGGTGGTCGGTCATGAACTGGCAGTCCAGCAGCGCGAAGCCCGCCTGCCGCAACACGGCGACGAGCCAGCACAGGGCAACCTTGCTCGCATTGTCTGTTCGGCTGAACATGCTTTCCCCGCAGAACACCCGGTCGAACGTGACGCCGTAGAGCCCGCCGACGAGACGTTCCCCGCCGTCTTCACCTTCGCGCGCCCAGCATTCGATCGAATGGGCATGCCCTGCCTGGTGGAGTCCGCAATAGGATTGCACGATCCGTTCGCTGATCCAGGTTTCCGGATGGCCCGGCCGCGGTTCGGCACAGGCGCGCACGACTTCCTCGAAACAGCGATTGACCGTGATCGCGAAAGCATCGCGGCGCAGGACCTTGCGCATGCTTTTCGAGACGTGAAGGGCGTCGAGTGGCAGGATCGCGCGGTCGCGCGGCTCGACCCAGAAGATGTCGAGATCGTCGCGCCGGTCGGCCATCGGGAATATCCCGCTGCGATAGGCCAGCAGGAGCGTCTCGACCGGGATGGGGGCGCGTATGGGGGAGTGCATGATCTTCGGACCAGTTTAGCAGCTTGGCTGTATCGTTCCAGCAACGTTTCCCGCAGCCCGCGCGTTCCCCTTGTATCGGTTGCCACGCCTTCTATCCGTCGCGCCCGCTGTTTGCGTGCCATAGGTGTTGCCTATCGCTCGGGGCTGGGATAGAGCCCGCGGTCCCTGCAGGGGTGTAGCTCAGCTGGTAGAGCATCGGTCTCCAAAACCGAGGGCCACGGGTTCGAATCCTGTCACCCCTGCCACTTTCTTTTTCCGCTCAATCCGCCATCCGTCCCCTCACCGGTGCATTGCCGCGTCGGACGGAACTGTCGGAACGATAGTCAGCGGCCCCTGTTGGTTATGCGACGCGAAAGCAACGCAAACGAAAACAGGGAGAAGAACGCCATGACAGCTGTTCGAATCCATACGAGCGCCCCCGATCGCTGGAGCAATCCGCGGCCCCATACCGACGCGGCGCTGCGCCGCGCGAAGCACGGCCCGATCCGGCCGATGCACGAGCCGGGCTGGCTTGAAAAACTGTTCGGCATGGCCTGACCAAGGTCCGGCCTCACGAAATCGAGCGCCCGGCTTCCCGGAAAGGAGCCGGGCGCTTTTGCGTTCAATACTCCTCCGGCTCTTCCGGCGTGTCCGCGGCATGGGTGTGTCCGGCATCCTTCACACCCTGCGAAAGCTTGAAGACGACGCCCGACAGCAACAGCAGCGCGGCGAGATTGGGAAGCATCATCGAGGCATTGGCGATGTCGCCGAGCCGCCAGACGAAATCGGATTTCTGGCTCGCCCCGAGCACGATGACGACGCACCAGCCCACGCGCCAGGCGAGGTGGAGCGTCTTTTCGCCGCTGCGGGTAGAGCCGGGGATTCGATCGTAGATGAATGTGATCGCCCGCTCGCCGTAATAGCTCCAGGTGAGTAGGGTGGTGAAGACGAACAGGATCAGCACCAGGCTCACGATCAGCGTGCCGAGCGGGATGCCGCCGATGGCGAACGGCAGCGCCGCAGCAAAGGAACCGGAGGTCATCGCGAAGGGTTCGAGGTCCGATTGCCAGGAATAAGCGACCGCTTCGCCCCCGCCGGTGAAATCGCCCTGCACGGTTAGGATCACCAGCGCCGTCATGGTGCACACGACGATCGTGTCTATGAACGTGCCGAGCATCGCCATGCGGCCCTGCTGTTCGGGGTCCTCGGTCTGGGCGACGGCATGGGCGATGGGGGTCGATCCCTGCCCCGCCTCGTTCGAGAACAGCCCGCGCGCCACGCCGGCGCGGATCGCGAGGATCAGCAGCGCGCCGGCGAATCCGCCGGTTGCCGCCGCCGGATTGAAGGCGCTGTGGAAGATGAGGCCGAAGGTCGCGGGAAGCGACGGCGCGTTCAGCGCCAGCACGAGGATAGCGAGCAGGATGTAGAGCCCCGCCATGAAGGGGATGACTTTTTCCGCCACGCTGCCGATCGACTTGATCCCGCCGATGATGACGATGAACACCGCCAACGCGACGATGGAGCCGCCGATGATCTCGGTCAGGCCGAACAGCTCCTTGAGCCCGTCGGCGACGGCATTGGCCTGGATCGCATTGCCCGTCACCAGCGCCGTGAACAGCAGGAGGATGCAGAACAGCACTGCGAGCCAGGTCCATTTCGGTCCAAGCCCCATCATGATGTAGGTCATCGGTCCGCCGCGATAGACCCCGTCGCTGGTGCGTTCGCGGAACCGGATCGCGAGGCTGCCCTCCGCAAAAGCGAGTGCCATGCCGATGAGCGCGGTGATCCACATCCAGAAGATCGCGCCCGGTCCGCCGAGCGCAAGCGCCGAGGCGACACCGGCAAGGTTCCCGGTCCCGACCTGTCCCGAAAGCGCTGTCGACAAAGCGGCGAAGGGGCTGATCTCACCGGCCCCTTCGCCCTTGCGACTCCTGAAGAGGCCTGCAAACGCGGCGGGCACCTTGAGGATCGGATAGAATTTCAGCCCGATCATCATGTAAAGACCGGCGCCGAGCAGCAGGATCGCCATCGGCGGGAAGGGGAGGATGTCGGCTCCGTCCCATTGTCCGCCCCACATGAAATCGGCAATGTTGGTGACCAGCGCGAGCGCCGGGTCGGATTGTGCAGCCATTGGCGGCGGCTCCCCTGAAAGAATCCGGTGCGGATTGTATCCCCTGTGCGGTGCGGCCCCCCCGGCCTCGCATCACTTCGACACGCTAGGGCCGCGCAGCCCGCGTGGCTAGCCCCAATGTTGCAGTGCGGTGTCAACGAGGCGGAAGCGCATGCCTGCGCTTGCCTTTGGCGCAAGAGGCGCGTATGCGGGAGCCGAATTCTCCGACATCGGTAGCTTCCAAGACCCTCCGGCGACCTTGTCCCGGACGGCGCGGAAACCTACCTCGCAGTCTTTCGGGAAGCGGGCCGCTCCGCTTCCCATATCTAATGATCGAGGCACCTTTCCCATGGCCGAACAGAAGACCGAGCCGAAAAAGCGCAAGACGAGCATTGCCGAATTCGTCAACCAGGTCCGTACGGAAACCTCCAAGGTCGTGTGGCCGACGCGCGAGGAGACGGTGCGCACCGCGATCTTCGTGTTTATCATGACGCTTTTACTCTCGCTCTTTTTCCTCGGCATAGACAGCGCTTTCAACGCGGTCGTCAATTTCCTCCTGACGCTCGCCTGATCGCGCGGCGGGACCACAACAGCAAACGCACAGATCCAAGGACACAACCGACCAATGGCTCGCTGGTACATCATCCACGCTTATTCGGGCTTCGAGAACAAGGTGAAGGAAGCAATCCTTGCCGAGGCGGACCGGCTTGGCCTGTCCGAGGGCGTCGAGGAGATCGAGGTCCCGACCGAAACAGTGACCGAGGTCAAGCGCGGCAAGAAGGTCCAGGTCGAGCGCAAGTTCATGCCGGGCTACGTGCTGGCCAAGCTCAACATGACCGACGATATTTACCACCTCGTCAAGAACACCCCGAAGGTGACCGGATTCCTGGGCTCGGGCAACAAGCCGCAGCCGATCAGCGAAAAAGAGGCCGCGCGCTATTTTGGCGGGGTCGAGGAAGCCAAGGCCGCGCCCAAGAAGGACGTCCATGTCGAATACGAGATCGGCGACCAGGTGAAGGTGCTCGATGGCCCCTTCGCGAGCTTCAATGGCGTCGTGGAAGAGCTCGATTTCGACAAGGCCAAGGTCAAGGTATCGGTCTCGATCTTCGGGCGGGCGACCCCGGTCGAGCTCGATTTCGAGCAGGTCGAACTGGTCAAGTAAGCCTGCGAGGCTGCGGCGCTTCTCGGAACCCGGGCGTGTCCGCACCATTGATTCGGTATGGCCATACCGAATGCATCTGCCCCGACCGCTCGCGCCATGCCCAGCCGCCGCGAGCGGCTGCGCGTGCTCATGCGGCTCAAGTCGCAGCGCCAGTTGATGATGCTCGGCATTGCCGCGCTTGCCCTGCTCGCGGCCGGGCTCGCCACCGCGCTATGGTCCCGCGAGAGCCCGCGCGACACGGTCCGGCTGGGCAAGGGCGGGGTCAGCGTCGAGGCGATGGCGCCCGAGGCGCTGCCCGATCCGGGCGAGGCGACCGCAGCCAGCAGGGATATCGGAAGCGGCGAGGCGAGCTATTACGGTGACGAACTGGCCGGCAATCCGACGGCGAGCGGAGAGACCTTCGACCCGGCCAAGCTGACCGCGGCGCACCGCACCCTGCCGCTCGGGAGCCGGGTGCGCGTGACCAATCCCGCCAATGGCGAAAGCGTGGTCGTGCGAATCAATGATCGCGGGCCGTTCCACGGCAACCGCGTAATCGATCTCTCGTTCGCCGCCGCGCGCGAGATCGGCCTGCTGAGTTCGGGCGTCGGCCGGGTGCGGATGGCCCTGCTGCTCGACTGAACCTCTCCAATTGCACAGGCGGTTCGGCGACGTGCGGCGCGTTACGCTCCTGCACATGACCTTCGTCGCCCGCCAGATTGTTCTCGCCGCGCGCCCCGAAGGCGCGCCGCGGCCCGGCGATTTCCGGATCGAACATGCCCCGCTCGCCGAACCGCAAGAGGGCGAGGTCCTGGTGCGCAACCTCTGGCTCTCGGTCGACCCCTATATGCGCATTTCGATGAGCGCTAATGCCTCGCTCCACGGGACGATCCCCCTCGGCGCGCCGATCCCCGGCGGCGCGGTGGGCGAAGTCGCGGTGAGCCATGCCGAAGAGCTTCCGCAAGGCAGCATCGTCATGAGTCGCGAGCATGGCTGGCGCGATGCCTATGTCGCGCGTGCCGAAGGTCTCGTCCCTCTCGATCCCACGCATGGCCCGGTCGAGCGCTTTCTGGGCCTTTACGGGCTCACCGGCATCACCGCTTGGGGCGGGATGCGCGGCGTTCTCCGCCCGCAGCCGGGCGAGACGGTTTTCGTCAATGCGGCAGCGGGCGCGGTTGGATCGGTCGCTGTGCAGTTGGCGAGAATTGCTGGTGCCCGCGTGATCGCGAGCGCGGGCTCGGCCGAAAAGGGCGCGTGGCTGGCGGAAACGCTCGGTGCGGACCATTTCGTGAATTACCGGGAGGAAAACCTCGCCGAAAGGCTCGCAGGGATCGCGCCGGAGGGGCTCGATGCGGCCTTCGACAATGTCGGGGGTGGCCAGCTCGAAATCCTGCTCGACGCCATGGCCCCGCGCGGACGAATCGCCCTGTGTGGGGCGATCGGCCGATATGATGCAGCGGAATACCGCGCCGGCCCCGCCAATCTGTTCGCCGCGATCGAAAAGCACGTCTCGCTCACCGGCTTCAATGCGGGCTTCTACTTCGAGCGCGCGCCCGAAATCATCGCCGAATTCGCGCAGGCGGAACGCGCGGGCAGGCTGCTGGTCGAGGAAACGATCGTCCATGGGCTCGATGCCATGGCGCAGGCCTTCATCGACATGATGGCCGGCCGCAGCAGGGGAAAGACGCTGGTAAGGCTATAGGCCGTCGGTCCTACCCCTGCGCGAGGTCCCGCCAGAATTGTGCGGCTCCCATCGCCCCGGCCAACACGCCGCGCCGCGCGCGCGAGCCGATCGCGACCACGCAGTCCACCACTTGCCGCCGGTCCGGCCAGAACGGGTCGGGTGTCGATCCTGCGGCATTGCACGTGTCGAAGGCGAGCGCGGGATCGCCTGCCAGATTTTCCGCCACCGCCCGCATCAGCAGCCGTCCCGGGGCATGGCGGCGCGCGGTCTCGTCATGCGCCATCTTGAAGCCGAACCCCCGGCCCGAACATTCGAACCAGGTCGTCATTGCGAGCACTCGCCCCCCGGCGGCGAGGCTTGCCAGCCGGACGATGCCGCGCCGGTGGCCTTCGCGCACCGTCTCGCGGAACAGCGCCGCATTGCACGGCTCGCAGGCGAGCGCACTTCCCCCGTTTCCCTTCCAACCGGCCTTTTCGAGCGCGAGGAAATTCTCGATCCAGTTCTCCGGATCGCAGTGAGCGGGATGAAGCTCGATTGTCACGTCGCCGACCTCGCGCACCAGCCGGCGCTCGAGCGAGGCGAGCCGGGAGCGGGTCTTTTTCAGGGCGGGCGAAACCCTCACCGTACCGCTCCGGGCGCGCCGCGCAGGCCGCTCGGCTCGGTGGGGGACCCACAGGCGTCGTTCTCCTTCGGTCGCGGCCGCGACCAGCGCGAGCGTCGCCGGGTCGTCGGCGGCCAGTCCTTCGCACATCAGCGCGAAGGCAGCGCCGGGGCGGTCGTCGAGCCCCGCCAGCAGCGCCTGCCAGAACGCCTTTTCCGCGCCGCTGGCGACCAGGGGGCCGCCGAGGAACTGGTTGGTCGCCCGCCAGCCGTGCCAGTGCGGGACCGGAGCGCGGCCGATTCTCGAGCCCAGCGCCAACGGCAGCGCACCGAGCCATTCGCCGTCCGCCTGCCGCACCACGGCAAGATGGATTCGCGTCCCGCGCGTGCAGTGGTGCAGAGCAGCCCCCATGAACCAGTCGAGCGCGAAAACATTGGCTCCCATCGACCGTTCCGACAGTCGCGCCCAGCGCGCCAGTTCGCCCGGGGCGAGTGTTTCGGGCGGGAGCAGGTCGAGCGACAGGGCGGATGCTTCCGCGAGCATGGGGAGAGAAGCGGCCGCGCGTGCCGGGAAGAATTCGGTTTCCGGCCGCATCACGCGCCGTATCCCGGAATGCGGCCGATCCGCGCGACCCGCCCGGCCATCCGGCTCGCCAGTGCGGCAAGGCGCGGGCGGCGCCGCGAAAGCCCGGGGTCGCGCGGCGCAAGGCCGCAGCGCCGCAGTAGTGGCCCGAGCCGCACCGCCTCGGCGACGTCGCGGCTCCAGTCGTCCTGCCATGTGAGCGACAGCGAAATCGACGCCAGCGGGCCGCAACGCACGCTGTGCGGCGCGCAATAGGGCACGTAGAGTGCATCGCCCGGCGCAAGCGCGTGCGGCATCCCGCCCGTCTCGTGCGCCGCGTCCGGCGCGATGAGGTTGTCGCCGCTGCGATGATAGGTCTCGCGCGCGGCCAGCGTCACGAAGGGATCGCGCGGGGGGAAGGTGGTGAAGGTCTTGGTCCCCTCGATCTGGAAGAGGACGTTGTATTCGGCATCGAAATGGAGCGGCGTGTGCGTGTGCGGGGCGGAGAGGAATACGAAGGCCTTCAGGTCCCGCACCGGCCCGGTCGCCGCAAGGATCGATCCAGGCAGCCCCTCGATGAGCTGCGCGAACAGGGCAGCGTATTCGGGCACTTGCTCGAGCCCCTTGAGCATCACCCATTCGCTCTCGGGCCCGCCCTCGGCTAGACGCTTCGGCAGGTCGCCGCAGGCGGGCAGGATGCGAAAGTCCGCCCCGTCGGCGGCATCGTGGACGCGGCGCTCGATCATCGCGGCGGGAAGCCGTGCGGTGGTCTCGGCGAGCGCTGCGCGGGAGAGCAGGCTTTCCTCTCCGAGCGTATGGACAAGCCGCGCGGGGTCGCACACCGGATCGAATCCCGCCCCCGGCGCGCTCATGGCACCGGGAGACGGGATCGCATTGCCGACATGGGGCGTGCCCGAAAAGGACGTACCCGCGAAGGTCATGGATCTGCGCCCCTTGATGACTTCCTGGGGTGACAAGGTATCCTCAAGCCGGTGAAAGCCCGGTTAATCGTGCTGAAACATGCGCAAAGTCTCGCTGCGCTGTCGTCTCCTTACAAGGTTAGCCCTGCATTAAGGCCTAAGGCTTCGCGGCCAAGACAGGGAGCAAGGTATGGGTTGGCGCACAGGCAGAACGATCGCGCTGACGATTGCTGCGGCAATCGGATTCGCGAATCCGCCGTTGCTGAACGCGCAGGTCAAAACCGGCGGCGAGAAGGCGCTGCGCATGTTCGATCAGGGTATGGCCGCGCTGGAGCGCAAGGATTACCGGGAGGCCCGGCGACTCTTCGCCCCGCTTTGCGATGCGGGCGTGGGCACCGCCTGCTACAACCTTGGCATCATGGTCATGAACGGGCGTGGCGGACCGGTTGACAAGACCCGCGCCGCTAACCTGTTCCTGCAAGGGTGCGAGGAGCGATACAGCGATAACGCGGATCAGGATTCCTGCTTCAATTACGGGCTCGCCCTCGAAAAGGGATGGACGGGCGCACCCGACCTTTCCCGCGCCGTAACCTACTACGTCCGGGCCTGTGACCTGGGCCAGCCGAACGGATGCCTCAATGCCGGCAACATGCTCCTGACCGGGCGGGGCCGCGCCGTGGACCTGCCGCGCGCGCTTGCGCATCTCAAGCGCGGCTGCTCGCTGGGCAATGGCCGCTCATGTTACAACGCAGGATATGCGATCGCCGTCAAGAAAGCGGTCGACCCGGACGGGCATTCGCCGCGGGAGTATCTGCGCCTCGCCTGCGAGGCCGGGCACGAGAAGGCCTGCCGCTGATCCTGCTCCTTCGAGAGGCCCCTTGCGGCCCCACGGCACGCAGCTTGCAATTCAGGGCGGAGCCGCTATGTGCGCGCACTCGCGCCTTCAAGGTGCGAATCCGTGCGGGAGCCGCTTTGCACGAAGCGGCGCGAGAACCGCTCAACATGAGAGCGCATGATCGTCTCTGTCGCGGGGGCGCGCGCTCGACAGTGCGAAAGGAGTGGCCACATGGCCAAGAAGATCGAAGGCTATATCAAGCTGCAGGTGCCCGCGGGCACTGCCAATCCGTCGCCGCCGATCGGCCCGGCGCTGGGCCAGCGCGGCGTCAACATCATGGAATTCTGCAAGGCGTTCAACGCCGCCACGCAGGAACTCGAAAAGAACGCACCGATCCCGACGGTCATCACCGTCTATGCCGACCGTTCGTTCACCTTCACTACCAAGACTCCGCCCGCCAGCTTCTATCTCAAGAAGGCGGCGAAGCTGAAGTCGGGTTCGAAGGAACCGGGCAAGGTCAGCGCGGGCACGATCAAGGCGAGCCAGATCAAGGAAATCGCCGAGGCCAAGATGGCCGATCTCAACGCAAACGATATCGACCAGGCCATGAAGATCATCGAGGGCTCCGCGCGCTCGATGGGCCTCGACGTGGTGGAGGGCTGATCCGATGGCTACCATGACCAAGAAGCAGAAGACCCTCGCCGAACTCGACCGCGAGAAGCTCTACACTTTCGATGAGGCGATCGCCCTGCTGCGCGAGCACAAGGCGAAGTTCGACGAAACGGTCGAGGTCTCGCTCAATCTCGGGGTCGACCCGCGCCATGCCGACCAGATGGTGCGCGGCATGGTCTCGCTGCCTTCGGGCACGGGGAAGACCGCCCGCGTCGCGGTCTTCGCGCGCGGCGACAATGCCGAAAAAGCCACCGCTGCCGGGGCCGACAAGGTGGGGGCGGAAGACCTCATGGAAGACATGCAGAACGGCAATGTCGACTACGACCGCGTGATCGCCACCCCCGACATGATGGGCGTGGTCGGCCGGCTGGGCAAGCTGCTCGGCCCCAAGGGCCTGATGCCGAACCCCAAGCTCGGCACGGTGACCCCGAATGTCGAACAGGCGGTCAAGGACGCCAAGGGCGGCCAGGTCGAATTCCGCGTCGAAAAGCAGGGCATCATCCATTCCGGGATCGGCAAGCTGTCCTTCGACGATGCCGACCTCAAGGCGAACTTCAAGGCGCTGACCGATGCCGTGGTCAAGGCCAAGCCGTCGGGCGCCAAGGGCAAATATGTCAAGAAGGTCTCGGTCACCTCGACCATGGGACCGGGCCTCAAGCTCGACCTCGACGAGGTCGAAGGGGCGTAATGATCGGGAGGGGCGGGCGCATCCGTGCTCGCCCTTCGTCGCTCACGCGCGGGTGTTTTTCTGGCCTGTCGCTTCGCTGCTTGAGGCTTTTCCTCGTCCTATCGCTTCGCTGCTTGAGGCTTCTCGGCCTATCGCTTCGCTGCTTGAGGCTTCTTCTCGGCCTATCGCTTCGCTGCTTTAGGCTTCTTCTCGGCCTATCGCTTCGCTCCTTTAGGCCGGGCCGGTCGCGTGACTGCGGTCGGCGTTTTTCTCCTGGTGGCTGCACGTTCGCCGGCTCCAGGGCGGGGTTTTGTTGATGAAAGTCATCCCCCCCGATGATTCCCGAAAATTCATGCAGGACTCGCCGCGATTTCCTGCACGCGACCGGAAATTTCCCACATGCGCTGCGCGACTTGCCCGGCATGCGCGCCGGTTTGCGACGGTTGCATCGGCGATTTCGGAAAGAAGCCCTTTTTAAAGCATTGATTCATCGAAGGAGTTATCGATGAAAATCTTTGCATGGAGTGTCGCCGCGCTGGCCGCGCTCGGCTTTGCGCTCAGTTTCCTGCTCGACACGCGCCTCGCGCCGTTGATCGGTGCGGTGTTCCTGTTCCTCGCAATCGGCTGGGCGACGCTGCGAACCAAGGCTGCCAGCCGCGCCAATTACGAACACGCCGAAAAGGCCGCGCGGGAAAACCGGATCGAACGCGAGCGCGAGGCGAAGATCGAAGCCACGCAGGAGGAGCGCATGAAGGGCAACCAGGCCTGATTCGTCGCTGTCGGCACGAGAGCCTCCCCGCACGACATACAGCGCAAGCCCTGCTTTCGCGCCCTTGCGCGCGGCGACAACGGTCTTGCGCGAAATCCGCTGAAGGCGGCGTTTCCTGTCTTGTGTCGCGCCCGCTAACACCCACATATTATGCGAGCGCGGGAAGCAGCCGCAAAGGCGCGCCCGCGCCGCATTTGTCCACCCTCTCCAAGGACACCGCCACATGCCCCTGCCGTCTTCCACCTCGGACTGGTCGTTCGACCCCAAATGGCTGGTGATCGGCTTCGCGCTCGGCGCGCTGGCCATGGTGCTCGCTTTCGATCTCAGGATCGGCGCAGCACTCGCAAGCGCCTTTGCCCTGATCGCATTGTTCTATCTCTGGGTGCGGTATCGCTTCGCTCCCGAACCCGGAGAGCCCGCGTCGGAACGCGATGCCATGATCGAACGCTTCAACCGCCTGCGCGAAGCGCGCCGGAAAGCCGATGAGCGCGAAAACGCCTCAGCCGCGCAGGAATCCCCGCGCCCCGGCGAGGAGCCCTGACCGCGCGGCAAGCGCCTTCGCCCCGGACACGGCCCCGTCGAAACCCGACCGCGCTGCCACCAGCGCGCGGTTCTGCGCACTCGGCCTGAGCAACACGAAGCTTGCGCAGGGAACGTAGTGCGTGGCGAACATCGCCTTGTGCGCGCCGTCGCCTTCGGTGAAGTCGAAATGGGTGAACGCCCTTTCCGCATAAAGCCGTTCGAGCGCTTCCATCTGCAGCACCGTGCCGGGCGAAAGGCGCGCCCAGTCGGGGTCGTAGCCGAGATGGGCGTAAACCAGCACGGCATCTTCGACGGGAAGCGACAGATAGGCAATCGGCTGCCGATCGCCGGGCGGTCCGGCATGGAGCAGGAAGCAGCGCATCGCCCCCGCTTCCGCCGCTTCGAGCATGGCGCGCCGGGCATCGGGCGTATCGGGTAGCCCCGCATCGAGCAGCCGCGCCTGGTAGGTGCGCGCCGAAAGCGGCAGGGCAAGCTCCAGGAAACGCTCGATCTCCCCGGGCGTGTGGTGCTCGCTGACCTCGAACCCACCCGGACGGGCCGCCAGTTTCTTCGCCTTGCGCCGCAGGGTCGAGCGGGTCTTGCCCGAAAAGTGCGCCATATAGGCCGCGAAATCGGGCGCGCCGTCCTCGCCCCCGTCCGGTCGCATGTCGATGTAATGGCGCGGATAATCCTGCCGCAAGCCGACGAGATAGCCCGGATGCAGCGCGATCGCGCCCTCAATGAGCGCCTGCGGGGCGGACAGCACGCGCAGCCCGTCCGGTCCGGGCGGCGGTGGGTGCAGCGGCGCGGACGGCCCGGCCAGCACGTCGGCAAGAGCGAAGCGCCAGGTCGAAAGCGCGCGTTGGAAAGAGGCGAGGCGCCGCGCGCCGATGGTGAAGTCGATGCCCACGCGGGCGATCGGCGGCGAGCCTGCGGGCGCGGCCTGCGGTGGTCGGATCGGCGCGTTCATCGGCGCATCACCTAGAGCGCGCCGTAAAGCGTGTTGGAGACGAATTGTTCCGCCACGCGCATCCCCGTGCGCAGCGGATCGGCCGGCAGCGGCTCGCTCCGCCGCGAGGGCGGCGCGATTTCGGGCGGGTTTTCGGCATAATTCGCGGTGGTGACGCCGGGCATCGCGGCAAGCGCGCGGCACAGCCCGCCGAAGCGCCGCCGCACGATCTTGTTCACGGCGAGGCGGCGGCGATTGATGAGTTCGAAGGAATGGGTGACGAGCGTGAACGAACCGCGCCCGCACCGGCACGCATGGCGGATCGCGCCCGTCATTTCCGCCAGTGAAAGCGCGGTGATCTGGGCATGGCGCTGCCCCCCGCCGAGTGCGGCGATGCTGCCGACCGGAACCTCGATCACGCCTTCGTGGAGCAGCGGGTCGCGGTGCTCGGACCCGAGCGATAGGCGGCTCGCCCCGGGAAGCGCCGGACAATGGCTGGTGTCGTAGCCAAGGCCGATTGTCGCAAGCGCGCGCAACGTATCGTCATCCGCCCCGTAATTGCCCGCGCGGAAGGCGACCGGTGGCGGCGCTCCGGCGGCCACCAGCGTATCGCGCGCCCAAGACAGGATGGCGCATTGCTCCTCGAAGGCGAAATCGGCGATGTTGCGGCCCGTCCCGACGCGTGCGAGCGGGCTGCCCGCGCCCGCGCCCGCGCCCGCGATCTCGAGCCATTCGGTGTGGCAGTGCAATTGCACGTCCTGCCCGGCTTCGAGTATCGGGCCGACGACATCCTCGATTGCCGCGATGCCCCATTGCAGCGCCGGCATTGGATCGACGAAGAACACGGCGCGCACGCCATATTGCTCGAACAGTTTGAGCTTGTGGGTGATGCCCGCCGGGCCTTCGGGCGTGAGGCAGGCGATCGAGCGGGCATAGTTTTCCGCCCGGTCCGCCGCACCCGGCCCGGTCATCAGTCCCGAGGAATACTCGGTATCGATGGTGATGTAGACGCGCGTCATCGTGGCCTGACCATAGCGCGCGAAGGTTAAGGCGGGGTTTGGCCCTTGCGGGGCGCTGTCGGGTCGCGCCGGTCAGATCCCGCCGGGCGTGAAGTCGTAGCCGCTAGTCGCGAGCCCGTCGCAGAGCGTGTCGACACAGGATTTCAGGTCTTCCTCGCTGGTCGAACGGATCACGAAATTCGCACCTACGCGCCCTTCGCGGAAGAAGGGATAGGAGCCGATCTGGCAGTTTCCGTGCGCCCCTTCGACCTCGCGCAAGAGCTGCGCGATCTCGCTTTCGGCGACCCAGCAGCCGATGGTTTCGGACAGGAGCGGGGCTCCCCCCTCGAGCTCGCCCGTGAGCGCGTCGAGCATTCCCGCCGTGATATGCGGCACGCCCGCCATCAGGATGACATTGCCCCGCCTTATGCCGGGTGCGCCCGACATGCGGTTGGGGATAAGGTCGGAGCCTTCGGGCACGCGCGCCATCCTGAGGCGGCCTTCGTTGAGGCCGCCCTTGTCGGCGTAATAGCGTTCGAGCAGCGCGCGCGCGTCGGGGTGGATGATGACGGGCACGCCCAGCGCCTCGGCCACGGCATCTACTGTGATGTCATCATGCGTCGGCCCGATCCCGCCGGTGGTGAAGAGGTAGTCGTAGGCTTCGCGCAGTGCATTGACCGCCTCGACGATCCGTTCCTGCACGTCGGGCACGACGCGGACCTCGGCAAGGCGGATGCCCTGCACCTGCAGCCAGCTTGCGACCTGGGCGATGTTCTTGTCATGGGTGCGGCCGGAGAGGATTTCGTCGCCGATGATGACGAGCCCGGCGGTCCAGATCTTGTCGGGAGCATTCATGCGAGGGGGTTAGAACAGTCCGCGAGCGCGGGCTAGCCCCCTCCTTGCCAGGAAGGGGGGTGGGGGTGGTTCCCGCAGCGCCCCCTTACTCGGCCGCTTCGAGCTGCTCCTCGGAAGTCCGCGCGTTCGATCCGGCGCGGGTGAAGGTCAGCAGGCCGTCCTCGATGGGGCTTTCCTTCAATTGCTTGCGGTCGGCGAGGTAGTCCTGGTTGAGCCGCCAGGGATAGCGCACCGCGTTGCGCGGCATGATGTGCTTGGAACGCTGGATGTAGCCGCTCGAGAAGTCGAACACGTCGTCTTCCTCGATTGCCGCCTCGGCCTCTTCGGTCAGGACCGGGGTGACGACCTCTGCGCCCTTCTGGCGCTGGAGATTGAGGACGCGGCAGATATAGTCGGAATTGATGTCGGCGCGCAGGGTCCAGCTCGCGTTGAGATATCCGAACACCACCGCAAGGTTCGGCAGGTTCGAGAACATGCAGCCCTTGTAGTAGAACCGCTCGTTGAACCGGACGGGTTCGCCATTCAGGCTGACCGCGATCTTGCCCGCGACCGCGAGGCGCAGCCCCGTGGCGGTGATGATGATGTCGGCTTCGATCAGCGTGCCGTCGGTGAGCCGCGCGCCCTTGGCCTCGAAACGCTCGATATGGCCGGTGACGATCTCGGCCTTGCCCGCCTTCATCGCCTTGAACAGGTCGTCGTCGGGAACGAGGCAGACGCGCTGTTCCCACGGATTGTAGGGCGGGGAGAAATCCTTTGGATCGTAATCCTCGCCGAGTGCCTTCTCGATCCGCTTGTGCAGGCTTTCGCTCACCTTTTCCGGCTTGTCGCGCGCGGTCTTGAAGCTGAGGTCCTGCATGCGGATGTTCTTGAACCGGGTGATCTTGTAGGCGACTTCTTCCGGCAGGACCTTGCGCAGCAGGTTCGCGATCCGGTCCTTCGCCGGGCGCGCGAACATCCAGGTCGGCGTGCGCTGGAGCATCGTGACCTTGGCCGCCGTGTCCGCCATCGACGGCACGATCGTCACCGCCGTCGCGCCCGACCCGACCACGAGCACTTTCTTGCCCGCATAATCGAGATCCTCGGGCCAGAATTGCGGGTGGATCACCTCGCCTTCATAGTCGGCAAAATCGAAGCCCGCATCATAGGGATCGTCGTAATCGTAATAGCCCGCACCGAGATAGAGCCAGTTTGCGGTCATGTGGGTGCGGCTTCCGTCCTCGCGCTCCATCTCGACATGCCAGCGCGCCTCGTCCTCGCGGAAATCGGCCGAGACGACCTTGAGGCCGAACCGGATGTGCTGGCGGATGCCGCGTTCATCGACGATCGTGTTCAGGTAATCGAGGATCGCGGGCGCATCGGCGATCGATTTCTCGTGCTTCCACGGTTCGAAATCGAAGCCGAGCGTGTGCATGTCGCTGTCCGAACGGATGCCGGGATAGCGGAACAGGTCCCAGGTCCCGCCGAGGTTCTCGCGCCGTTCGACGATGGCATAGCTATGGTGCGGCGCTTTCATGCCCATATGGGCGGCCATGCCGATGCCGGAAATGCCGGCACCGACGATCAGCACGTCTACATCGGGGGGCGTTTCCTGATTCGGGGCTAGCATGGGTGATCCTCTCTTCTCTCTTGTCGGGCACGATAAAACCACAGCCGGGCCGCAAAAGCGAGTCTTGCATGGCAAAATGAAACCGATTGTGCAGGTGACGCGCACGGCGCGAGCGGGTAGGCGGCGCGCCATGAAAACCGTTTACCCGCTTGTCCTTACCGTCTCCGCGCTTGCCCTGAGCACCGCGGTCCCCCTTGCCGCCCAGGACCGTGAGGAGGAGGACGACGGAGTTTCGCCGGCCGAGCGGATCATCGTCACCGGCGAAGGGCTGGAGGAGGCGCCTTCCAGCGGCGCCTATGCCGTGGCCGAAATCGCGCGCGAGCGGATCGTCAGCACCGCCTCCGGCCGGATCGAGGACGCGCTGCGCGATGTCGCGGGCTTCCAGCAATTCCGCCGTTCCGACAGCCGCTCGGCCAATCCCACCGCGCAGGGGGCGACGCTGCGCGCGCTGGGCGGCAATGCGACGAGCCGCGCGCTCATCCTGCTCGACGGCGTACCGATCGCCGACCCCTTTTTCGGCTATGTCCCCTTCAACAGTATCCAGCCCGAGGCGCTCTCCGAAATCCGCGTGACCCGCGGCGGCGGGGCCGGCCCGTTCGGGGCGGGGGCGCTGGCCGGGACGATCGAGCTCGAAAGCGCAGGGCCCACGAGGCTCGATCCATTGCTCGCGAGCGTGGCGATCAATGACCGCGAGGAGACCGAGGCAAGCGTGGTCGCAACACAGGAACTGGGCGCGGGCTTCGCCGTGGCAAGCGGGCGCTGGGACCGGGGGCAGGGGTTCTTCACCACGCCCGCGGGCCAGCGCGTCCCCGCGAGCGCGCGGGCCGCGTTCGACAACTGGCAGGTCGGCTTGCGCGCCGCCGCCCCGCTGTCCGCAACGACCGAGCTGCAGGCGCGCATCAACATATTCCGGGACGAGCGCACATTGCGTTTCGATGGGGCGGATTCGACCAATGAAGGCCAGGATGCGAGCCTGCGTGTCGTCGGGCGGGGCGAATGGGCCTTCGACGCGCTCGCCTATGTCCAGGCGCGCAACTTCTCCAATGTCATCATCTCCTCCTCGCGCTTCACGCGCGTGCTCGACCAGCGCAACACGCCGTCGACCGGGCTCGGCGGCAAGTTCGAACTGCGCCCGCCCGTGGGCGATGATCACACGCTCCGCCTTGGTGTCGATTACCGCCGCGCCGACGGCGAATTGCAGGAGGAGAATTACAGCGCCTTCACCGGTGCGCTGCGCGAAAGGCGGCGCGGGGGCGGGGTTAACTCCAATCTCGGCCTGTTCATCGAGGATGACTGGCGGATCGGCCGCCTGCTCCTGACCGGTGGCCTGCGCGCCGATCGGACGCTGATCGAGGACGGCTTTTACCGCGCCGTGAATGCCTCGGGCGTGCTGGTAACGGAAACGATCGCGCCCGACCGGTCCGACTGGACCGTCAGCTGGCGCGCGGGCGCGGCCTATGACGCGGGAGAAGGCCTGCGGCTGCGCGCGGCGGCCTATACCGGGCTGCGCCTGCCCACGCTCAACGAACTCTACCGCCCCTTCGTCATCTTTCCCGTGGTGACACAGGCCAATGCCGAGCTTGAAAACGAGCGGCTGGAGGGGTTCGAGGTCGGGTTCGACTGGCGGCCCGCCGATGGGTTTGCGCTCTCGCTTACCGCGTTCGACAACCGGGTCGAGAATGCAATCGCCAATGTCACGCTCACCCCGACGCTACGCCAGCGCCGCAACCTGCCCGCGATTCTGGCGCAGGGGATCGAGGCCAACCTGTCGGCGGCGCTGGGCGATGTCAGCCTGAATGCGAGCCTTGCCTATACCGATGCGGTGATCGAGGGCGAGGCTGCCTCGCTTGCGCTCGACGGCAATCGCCCGCCACAGACGCCCGATTTCGCAGGCTCGGCGACGCTGGCATGGGAACCGGCGGAGGGCTGGCGGCTCGCCGCGACGCTGCGGCACACGGCCGCGCAGTTCGAGGACGACCAGGAAAGCGACGTGCTTCCCGAAGCGACGACTCTCGATGCCTTTGCCGCAATTCCCGTGAGCGCAAAATGGTCGATCATGCTGCGCGGCGAAAACCTGTTCGACGAGGAAATCGTAACCCGCAATGCGGATGGGGCGATCGATCTCGGCGTGCCGCGTACGTTCTGGGCGGGTTTACGTTACGGCTTCTGATGTTTCGGGCGTATCCCGAAGGCAACAGATGCATCCGCTGCAACTTTCCAAGCCTTTCACGGGGATAGCCGACCGAATGCTGCGCTGCGGCGATGTTTGTGGCATTTTTGCACCTGTCCCCAAAAAGGCGCGCAGGGACTCTTGGCAGGCGCAAACGCGCTGATAGTCTACTTCCCGCGTTCATCGCCCGAGGTCAAAAGACCCGGCTGGGATTGTGGAGAGAGATTCTATGACACGTAAGCTTGCAGCCTATGCTGCCGGCCTTCTGGCCTGCAGTTCGTTCACCGTACCCGCATTCGCGCAGGACGGGGAAATGCCCGAAATGCCCGAGGCGCCCGAAACGGATGACGGCGTCATTATCGTGACCGCCACCCGCCGTGCGCAGGACGTGCAGGACATTCCTCTGGCGGTGACCGCGGTTTCGCCGCAGCAGCTCGACAACCAGGGCGTCGACAACATCCAGGAAGTCGTCGCGGTCGCGCCCAGCCTGACCGTTTCCAATGCGCAGGTGGCCTCTGGCTCGGTCGTGCTGCGGATCCGCGGCATCGGGACGACCTCGAACAATATCGGCTTCGAAAGCGCGGTCGGCATTTTCATCGACGGCACCTACCAGTCGCGCCCCGGCGTGGCGCTGACCGAGCTCGTCGACCTCGAACGGGTCGAGGTTTTGCGCGGGCCGCAGGGTACGACCTTCGGCCGCAACACCTCGGCAGGCGCGCTCAACATCACGACCAAGCGGCCCGACCTTTACGAATTCGGCGGGTTCGTGAATGCGGGCTACGGCAATTTCAACGAGGTCAGCCTTCAGGGCGCGGTCAATGTTCCGATCGTGCAGGACACGCTCGCGCTGCGCGTGACCGGTGCCTATCGCGAGCGCGACGGCTTCCTCACGCTGGTCGACGAGACCGGCACGCCGTTCGACGATTCCAACGACCAGGACCAGTGGCTGGTCCGCGCCCAGCTTGGCTTCGAGACCGAAAGCGGCATTCGTGGCCGCATCATCGGCGACTATTCGAAGAGCACGTCGAGCTGCTGCAGCCCGATCGAGCTTTACCAGTCGCCGCTGGTAACGGGCGGGGCCTATGCCGGGGTCGGTCTCGGCGCGAATGGGGGTAACGGCCAGCCCACGGTCGCGACCACGGCTTTCGACAACGCGACTTTCCGTGAGGCGCTGAACGACCGTGTCGCCTCGGCCAATTTCGCGCCGATCGTCGATATCGACAACTGGGGCATCACGGGCGAAGTCGAATTCCCGGTCGGTGACAGCGCCGACCTCATCTTCATCGGCGGCTATCGCAAGTTCGCCTCGAACGAGACCTACGATTCCGATTTCACCGCGCTCGACATCTTCAATGTCGACCTGCTCGACCTCGAACTCGAGACGATCACGGCGGAGCTACGCCTGCAGGGCGAGGCGTTCGATGGCAAGCTCAACTACATCATCGGCGGGTTCTATTCCGACGAACAGATCGACCAGTCGGTCAGCTTCTCGCTCGGTTCGGATTACGACGCGAATGTCGGCGCGCTGCTGTTCGTGCCGACCGGCGGCGCGTTCGGCGGCGCGCCGCTCCAGACGCTGAGCGGCGGGGTCAACCCGGCGGGGACATCAAACACCAACCGCTTCCAGCAGGACGCGCAAAGCTATTCGATCTTCACCCACAACACCTTCGAGGTGTTCGACGGGTTCGAACTCACGCTGGGCGCACGCTATTCGTGGGAGGAGAAAGAGGGCGGCTTCACCCAGACCGCGGTCAACAACCAGATCTGTCCGGCCATTCTCGGTTCGCTCGGTGCGGGCGCGATTCCCGCCGGGCTCGAAGGCAGTGCCGTGGCGCTCGGCTGCTTCGGCTTCACCGCGCCGGCGGACCTGCCGCAGGCGACGCAGCCCGGCCTGCCTGCGGCTTTCCTGCCGCGCACCTTCCAGGCCGATTTCAGCGACGAGGAACTGATCTACACCATCCGCGCCGCCTATGAATTCAGCCCGGCGGTCAACGTCTACGGCAGCTTCACCCACGGATACAAGGCGGGCGGGATCAACCTCGACACCACCGCCGCCGTCGGCGGAGCGGACCCGACCTTCCTGTCGGAAGAAGTGGACGCGATCGAATTCGGCCTGAAGACGCGGTTCCTCGACAATGCGGTGACGTTCAACCTCGCCGCCTTCTACGAGGAATTCCAGAACTTCCAGGTGCTCGAATTCACCGGCACGGCCTTCCAGACTTTCAACGTGCCTCTCGCCGAGACGCAGGGGATCGAGATCGAGGGCCTCATCCGCCCGACCGACGAATTGACCTTCAACATCGCGGCGACGATCCTCGAGGCGAGCTATCCCGAGGACTGCGCTGGCGACCAGACGGCGCCGCAGGTGGTCTCGCTGTGCGGGTTCGACCTTACCAACGCGCCGCAGGTGGTCGGCCTGTTCGGGGCCTTGTGGGAAAAGCCGATCAGCGCCAGCGCGGAATTCTTCCTGTCGGGCCAGATCCGGCTCGAAAGCGACCAGCGCACCTCGACCCAGGCGATCGTGCCGCCCAGCGCGGACCAGATTGCCAGTCTCGGCGTCGAGGCCGCGGTTGCCGCGCAGCCGTTGATCGTCGCGGACGTGCAGGACGGGAACGAGTTCATCAACCTGCGCGCCGGCCTGCGCTTCAACGACGGGGCCTATGCGATCGAGGGCTTCGTCAACAACCTGACCGACAACGTGACCCGCGGGGTGACTTTCAACACCACCCTGCGCGGGAGCGGCGCGGCGAATTCGCGCTCGGCCTTCCCGCTGCAGCCGCGCACCTACGGCGTGGTGCTGCGCGCGAAGTTCTGATCGCATCCGTTCAGGCGAAGAAGGGCGGCTCGGGAAACCGGGCCGCCTTTTTTGTTTGCGCACCCGCATCCGCGGGTGCGTTCTCGGGGCTGTTCCCTTCGCTTCGCTGCGGGGCCCCTGCGGGCGGCCGGTCGGCCTTGCGACGTCCTTGGCGTCGTTACGGTCCGACCTTCGTAAGTGGGCGGGGCAGCCGGCTGCATAGCAGCTGCAAGGCCACGCGGCCGCCCCGCAGCGGGCGCAGCCATGCTGCGAGTCTAGCGAGGACGCAGCCCCGGATGGGGCTGCGAAATCACATACTCCTCGCGATCAGCATCTTCATGATCTCGTTCGAGCCACCATAAATGCGCGCGATGCGGGTGTCGCGGTACATCCGGCCGATCGTATATTCGTTGGTAAAGCCGGCCCCACCGTGGAATTGCAGGCACTTGTCGACGACTTCGCTCTGCAGCTCCGTCACCCAGTATTTCGCCATGCTCGCGGTCGCCACGTCGAGCTCGCCCTTGAGCAGCTTTGCGATGCAGTCATTGACGAACACCCGCGCCGCGGTCCCGCGCGCCTTGAGGTCGGCGAGAGTGAACTGGGTGTTCTGGAAATCCCAGATAGTCTTGCCGAAAGCCTTGCGGTTCTTGACGTATTCGACCGTCACTTCGAGCGCTTTCTCGATCCCCGTCATCGCGCCCATCGCGATCACGAGGCGTTCCTGCGGCAGCTCGCCCATCAACTGGTAGAAGCCCTTGCCCTCGACCCCGCCGAGGATGTTGTCGGAGGGGATGAAGACGTTGTCGAAGAACAATTCCGAGGTGTCCTGCGCATCGAGCCCGACCTTGTCGATCTTCTTGCCGCGCTGGAAGCCTTCGGCGCCTTCGGTCTCGAGCAGCATCAGCGAAATGCCCTTGGCGCCTTCGCTGGGATCGGTCTTGGCGACGACGATGATGAAATCGGCGGTCTGGCCGTTCGAGATCCACGTCTTCGATCCGTTGAGACGGTAGCCATTGCCGTCCTTGAGAGCGCTGGTCTTGATGCTCTGGAGGTCGGAGCCGACATCCGGCTCGCTCATCGCGATCGCGCTGACGAGATCGCCGGTGACGAGGCGGGGCAGGTATTTCTGCTTCTGCTCCTCGGTCCCGTGGCGCACGAGATAGGGCAGGATGATGGTGTTGTGCAGCGATGCGGCGAAGCCTTCGACGCCGTGTTTCGCCTGCTGGTCGATCACCACCATGTCATGCCGGAAATCGCCGCCGTGGCCGCCATATTCCTCGGGAACGGAGACGCCGAGCAGGCCGGCCGCGCCCGCCTCGCGCCAGAATTCGCGTTCGACCTGGCCATCCTCGCGCCATTTCTCGATGCGCTTCATTGGCGCGTGCTGTTCGTAGAACTTGCCCACCGCATCGGCGAAGATCGAGATTTCCTCGTCTTCCATGAATTCGGGCTGCGGTACGTCGATGACGGGCATCTTTCTCTCTCCTCGTTTCACTCGGCGGATCGGCCATCCGGCCGATCCGTGGTGCCGAGCCTCCCACTCCCCCGCCCTTCCACCCGGAATCGTATCCTCAAGGGCGGAAGGGCGGGGGAGTGGGTGGCCCGGCACCCGCAATCAAAAACCTCTTACTTGCCCTTCCAGTTGGGCTTGCGCTTTTCGGCGAAGGCGGCGGCGCCTTCGCGCGCGTCTTCGGACACGAAGACCGGCGCGATCAGCTCGCCCTGCTTCTTATAGCGATCCTCCATCGCCCAGCCGCGCGATTCCTTCATCACCTGCTTCGACACCCTGACCGCGAGCGGGCCATTGGCCGCTATGCGCGCGGCCAGCGCCTTGGCCGCGTCGAGCGCGCTGCCATCGCTCACCTCGTTGATGAGACCGAGTTCATAGGCGCGCGCAGCATCGATGAAATCGCCCGTCAGCGCGAGTTCCATCGCGATGCGTTCGGGGATCTGGTCGGGCAGCATCATCACGCCGCCCGCCGCCGCGACGAGGCCGCGCTTGACTTCGGGGATGCCGAATTTCGCGCCCGCATTGGCGACCACGAGGTCGCAGGCGATCATCAGTTCGAGCCCGCCGGCCAGCGCATAGCCTTCGACCGCCGCGATCAGCGGCTTGGCCGGCGGAGCCTGCACCACGCCGCCGAAGCCGCGCCCCTCGACCGTCGGGCTTTCACCGCGCAGGAAGCCCTTGAGGTCCATCCCCGAACAGAATGTCCCGCCCGCACCCGTCAGGATGCCGACACGCAGGTCGTCCTCGCTGTCCAGCCGGTCCATCGCCGCCGCGATCCCCTCGGCCGCGGCCTTGGTCATGGCGTTCTTGGCCTCGGGCCGGTTGATAGTGACGATCAGGACGCCGTCGTCCACTTCGGTCAGGACTTCGGGGGGTTGCGTGTCGCTCAATTTGCTCTCCTATCAAATTTCGGCGTTTCGAATTGCAACTGAATCTTGTGCGAGTGGTGCAGTGGGCTTACGGAAACGTCAACCGCGATTTCGCTAAATCCATAGCCAGCCAAGAGGATACCAGAACCATGGGCGAAGCCTACATCATCGACGCAGTGCGCACCCCGCGCGGGATCGGCAAGCAGGGCAAGGGCGCGCTGGCCGAACAGCACCCGCAGCATCTCGCCGCCACCGTGATGAAAGCGATCGCGCAGCGCAACGGGCTCGACACGAGCACGGTCGACGACGTGATCTGGTCGGTTTCGACGCAGGACGGCATGCAGGCGGGTGACCTCGGGCGCATGGCCGCGCTCGATGCGGGCTACGACATCACTTCGAGCGGGACCACGCTCGACCGGTTCTGCGGGGGCGGGATCACGAGCGTCAGCCTCGCCGCAGCCCAGGTGATGAGCGGGATGGAAGATTGCGTCGTCGCCGGCGGGACCGAGATGATGAGCCTCACCGCCGCCATGTCGAAGGAGAAGATGCAGGCGGGCCTCAAGCCGCCCATGATGGGCAGCTACAACGAGCGGCTCCAGCGCGTGCACCCGCAGTCCCACCAGGGGATCTGCGGCGATGCGATCGCGAGCATGGAAGGCTTCACCCGCGAAGAACTCGACGAAGTCGGCTATCGCTCGCAGCAGCGCGCGGCGGAAGCCATCGGCGAAGGCCGCTTCGACAAGTCGGTCGTGCCGGTGGTGGACGACGAGGGCAACGTGGTCCTCGACAAGGAGGAATATCCCCGCCCGCAGACGACGATGGAGGACCTCGCCAAGCTCGAGCCGGCCTTCACCAAGATCGCCGACGTGCCGCTCGACAAGAACGGCACGACCTTCCGCAGCCTCATCAACCAGAAATATCCCGACCTCACAATCGAGCATTTCCACCATGCGGGCAATTCCTCGGGCGTGGTCGACGGCGCGGCAGCGGTGCTGGTTTGCAGCAAGGAATACGCCCAGAAGCACGGGCTCAAGCCGCGCGCGCGGATCGTCGCGACCGCGAATATGGGCGATGACCCCACGCTGATGCTCAACGCACCCGTCCCGGCAGCGAAGAAGGTGCTGGAAAAGGCCGGCATGACCCTGGACGACATCGACCTTTTCGAGATCAACGAGGCCTTCGCCGTGGTCGCTGCGAAATTCGTTCGGGATCTCGGGCTCGACTGGGACAAGGTCAACGTCAATGGCGGCTCGATCGCTCTGGGCCACCCGATCGGCGCGACGGGATCGATCCTGATCGGCACGATCGTCGACGAACTCGAGCGCCGCGACCTCAAGACCGGCCTCGTGACGATGTGCGCAGCGGGCGGCATGGCCCCTGCGATCATCGTCGAGCGCGTCGACGGCTTCGCGGACTGAGCCGCGCGTGGCAATGGTCGCCGACAGCACGCCCGTCATCATCGGGGTCGGGCAATTCTCCGAGCGCGTAGGAGAGCCCGGCTATGAGGGTCTCAATTACATGGACCTCGCCGGGCGGGCGTTGTCGGCGGCGATTTCGGACAGTTCGGCTTCGGGTGAGGTCGCACGCAATATCGACACGCTTGCCGCGATCCGCGCTTTCGAAATGTCGCGTCCGAGCAAGGAGCCGCCCTTCGGCGCGCCCGACAACATCCCGCGCGCCATTGCCAAGCGGGTGGGCGCGGACCCGGCGCGCGCGATCCTGACGCCGACGGGCGGGCAGACCAATCAGCAGCTGGTCGGCGAATTCGCCAGCGCGATTGCGGCGGGCGAAAGCCGCTGTGCGGTGGTGGTCGGTTCGGAAGCGATCTCGACCGTCCTCGCTCTGTCGGCCAGGGGCGAAAAGCCCGACTGGTCGGAAGAGGTCGGCGGTGAATATGAAGACCAGGGTTTCGGCATCGAGGAATTGATGGAGCCCGCCCTGTTCGCCCACGGCGCGACCGGGGCGATCCCGCTTTATGCGCTGGCCGAGAATGCGCGGCGGGCCAAGCTCGGGAAGGGGCTGGAAGAATACCGGCTCGATATCGGGCGATTGTTCGAACCCTTCACCCATGTCGCCGCTGCCAACCCGCACGCCGCCGCGCCGAAAATCCGCAGCGCCGAGGAACTGGCGACCGTGACGGAGCGCAACCGCATCGTCGCCGAGCCCTATACCCGCATGACGGTGGCGCGCGACCAGGTGAACCAGGCCGCCGCGATCATTGTCGCAAGTGCCGGTCTGGCGCGCGAGATGGGCGTGCCCGAGGATCGCTGGGTGCATATCCACGCGGTCACCGCCGCGACCGAGCTCAAGCTCTCGCAGCGGCCCGATCTTGCCGCCGCGCCCGCTTCCATCGCCAGCGTCGAGGCGGCGCTCGATCGGGCGGGCAAGAGGATGGACGAGATCGGCTATATCGATTTCTATTCCTGCTTTGCGATTCCGGTATTCAACCAGGTCGAACATTTCGGCCTCGCCGCCGACGATCCGCGCGGGCTCACGCTCACCGGCGGGCTGCCCTTCTTCGGCGGGGCGGGGAACAATTATTCCGCCCATGCCATCGCCGAAGCGGTCGAGCGCGCGCGCCGTGACCGGGGTGCCTATGCGCTGGTCGGCGCGAATGGCGGCTGGATGAGCAAATATGCGACCGGCATCTATTCGACCGATCCGGCGGACTGGTCCGCCAATGACCGGTTCGAAAAACTGCCGACAGCGGACAATGGCGTGCCGGTCGCCAAGGAGCCGGGAAGCCGCGCCACGGTCGAAAGCTATACCATCAATCACTCGAGGGCGGGCAGCGATGCGGTTTTCATCGGCCGCAACGATGCCGGCGAACGGGTGATCGGCAATGCCGACCTGTCGGACCAAGCGACCCGCGACCTGTTCGAAAGCGGGGAGCCTTTCGGCGACACGCTCGCGCTGGAGATGGACGAGCGCGGGCGCACCATCGGTCGCCTCGCCCCGATGCCCGGTCTGTAGCGGGGGCCTCTAGCGCCGCTCTCCGCCGAGAAAGTCCATCGCATCGAAACCTTCGGGCGCGGGGACTTCGGTGACGGGATCGTCGCGGTCGTCGAATTCGGTACGCAGCGCCCGGCTCATCACGGCATGCATCTGGTAGAGGCAGGTTATGTAAGTGAGCTCGAGGATTTCCTCGTCGCTGAACTCGGACTTCACCTGCGCGAACAGGTCGTCGGGAACGCGCCCCGCATGGGTGACGAGCCGGTCGGCATAGGCGAGGACGAGGCGTTCCTTTGCCGTGAACACGTCAGCGGTCTGCCACGTCGGGATCGCCGCGATCTTCTCTTCCGGCACGGCGAGCCCGCGCAGGCTCTTGCAATGCTGCGAGAAGACGAATTGCGAGCCCGTGGCCCAGCCCGCCCAGGTCTGGCCCAGTTCGCGCAGGACGGGGTCGAGCTTGCGTTCGGGAGAGCGGTAATAGGCGAAGCCCTGCGCGGCGTGTTTCAGCGTGGCAGGCGAATTGGCGAAGACCGTCCACCAGTCTCCGCAAGTCCCCGTCGCCGTGCCCGGTTCGGCCACCGGATCACGCTCGCCGAACAGCATTGCGTAAAGCGGCAGGACGGTCTTTTCCTCCGCCTCTTCGCGGGGAATCTCGCGCAGCCGGGGCATCAGGCGTCCGCCCGCGCGTCGGCCGCTCCGGCGGGTTCGTGCGCCACGTCCTCGGGCCCGAACTTCTTCGTCGTCGCCGCGAATTCGAGCAATATGCCGTCCGGGTCGCTGAAATAGACCGAGCGCACGAAAACGCCCTCGTGCATCTCCTTCGCATAGCCCGAGGGGCTGTCGTCGTGGTTGAAGACCATGTGGGTGTGCTCGACCTCCGCCTCTTCCAGCCTTTCGAGCGCGGCGTCGAGCTCGTCTTCTTCCATGTGGAAGGCGAGGTGGTTCATCGAGCCGTGCGCGGTCTTGGCATCGAAGGGGAATTTTTTCACCGAGGCAATTCCCGGCGCGGCCGGCGGCGCGTCCTTCCACCAGAAGAAGGCCACCGACGCGCCCCCGCCGCAATCGAAGAAGAAATGCTGGCCGCCATCGGGCAATTGCACCGTCTTGAAGAGCGGCATCTTAAGCACCTCGGTGTAAAAGCGGACCGTCTCCTTCATGTCGCGGCAGACGAGCGCGACGTGGTTGATTCCCTGCGTGCGGATCATGGGCGTTCCTCCTTGACGTGGCACTTTGCACCGCAGGCGAGGCTCATGCAATCGCGCGGGCGAACGCATGGGGGCGATCCCGCTTTGACAAGAGCGCGGGGATCGCCTAGATAGTTACAAGTGTAACCATATTTTCACGATCCCGCTTCCGTGATCCAGACGCTACTCGCCAGCAAAGGCCCCTGACATGACCCAGAATACCGCTCTTCACGAGGGCGACCTGTTCGAAAATCCCGCCGGCCTCGACGGCTTTGAATTCGTTGAATTCTGCGCACCCGAAAAGGGCGTGCTCGAACCCGTCTTCGAAGCGATGGGTTTCACCCGCGTGGCCAAGCACCGGTCCAAGGACGTGCATCTGTGGCGCCAAGGCGGTATCAATCTCATAGCCAATTACGAACCGCGCAGCGCGGCGCGGTACTTCGCCCGCGAGCACGGGCCGAGCGCGTGCGGCATGGCCTTTCGCGTGCGCGATGCGGCAAAAGCCTATGACGATCTGATCGCAAAAGGCGCCGAACCCGTCCATGTCGAAACCGGCGTGATGGAACTGCGCATCCCCGCGATCCGCGGGATCGGCGGGGCGATCCTCTACCTCGTCGACCGCTATGCCGGGGCCGAGGGCAAGAGCCTAACGATCTACGACATCGATTTCGATTACCTGCCCGGCGTCGATCCCTATCCCGAAGGCGCGGGCTTCCACACGATCGATCACCTCACGCACAACGTTTACACCGGCCGCATGAAGTACTGGGCCGATTATTACGAAAGCCTGTTCAATTTCCGCGAAATCCGCTTCTTCGATATCAAGGGCGAATATACCGGCCTCACTTCCAAGGCGCTGACCGCGCCCGACGGCAAGATCCGCATCCCGCTCAATGAAGAGGGCGAAGGCGGCAAGGGCCAGATCGAGGAGTTTTTGAAGCAGTTCAACGGCGAAGGCATCCAGCACATCGCGCTGATCTGCGACGATCTCATCGCCTGCTACGACAGGCTCAAGGGGTATGGCGTGCCCTTCATGACCGCGCCGCCTGCGACCTATTACGAAATGCTCGACGAACGCCTGCCCGGCCACGGCCAGGACGCCGAGGCGCTGAAGGCGCGCGGCATCCTCCTCGACGGGACCACGGAGGGCGGCAAGCCCCGCCTGCTGCTGCAGATCTTTGCCGAGGCGCAGGTCGGGCCGGTCTTCTTCGAATTCATCCAGCGCAAGGGCGACGAAGGCTTCGGAGAGGGCAATTTCAAGGCCCTGTTCGAAAGCATGGAGCGCGACCAGATCCGCCGCGGCGCGCTTGATGTGAAGGACAAGGAACCCGCCGAGTGATGCACGCCATGATGAGCACGGCTTCTTTCGAGATCATCTGAGAACCGATGGATAGCGATGTTCAAGCTGCGATAGCTGTCGGGTTCATTGTCTTCTGCTTTACGGTTGTAGGCTTATGGAACGACAGAAAAAACACCTCGCAATTAGAATTTAGCCGCGGCCTCATGCGCGCACGGGAGGTACCTCAAAAGCCATACAGTGGCTTTGTGGCTATACTCCGAGCTGCTGCGGCAGGGGCTCTGATGGGATTTCTCGTCTGGGTTGGCTTTTAGACGAGGCCCTGCATCCGTTGAAATACGCACGAATAAGCAGTTTCAATGCATGAGTGAGTGAAGGAGGCCCAATGACCGAGCGTTCAAACCACCCCGTGAAACTGGGCGGTATCCACCACGCCGCCTATCGCTGCAAGGACGCGAAGGAGACCGTGGAGTGGTACGGCCGCGTGCTCGGCATGGGCTACACCACCGCCTTTGCCGAGGACCACGTGCCCTCGACCGGCGAATACGATCCCTACATGCACGTCTTCCTCGATGCGGGGAATGGCAATGTGCTCGCCTTCTTCGAACTGCCCAATCAAGAGGATATGGGCCGCGACGAGAACACGCCCGCCTGGGTGCAGCACCTCGCTTTCAAGGTGCCCGATGAGGACGCGCTGCTCGCGGCCAAGGCGCATGTCGAGGCGCAGGGGATCGAAGTGCTCGGCCCCACGCATCACGGCATCTTCAAGTCGATCTATTTCTTCGATCCCAACGGCCACCGCGTCGAACTGGCAACCGATATCGGGACCGAGGAACAATATGCCGAACTCGCCCGCGTCGCGCCGCTGATGCTGGAAGAGTGGAGCCAGACGAAGAAGGCCCCGCGCCAAGCTGACTGGCTGCACGAAATCGCGCGCAAGGAGCACGCGGCGAAGGGCTGAATCGCCCTTTTTGATCTCGAACAAAGCGCACGGACGACGACTTCCCCACCTTGGCGAAATCCAAGAAGGGGGAGTCGGCACATGCGCATTCTGTTCGTCCATCCAAACTATCGCTCCGGCGGAGCCGAGATCGCCGGGACATGGCCGCCCGCATGGGTCGCCTACCTGACGGGGCCATTGAAGCGCGCGGGCTTCACCGACATCCATTTCATCGACGCGATGACCGAAGGGGTCAGCGACGAGGAATTGCGCGACCGGATGCTCGCGCTCCAGCCCGACGTCGTCGGGACGACCGCGATCACCCCCTCGATCTACGCAGCCGAGCGCGTCCTCGAAATCGCCGCGCTCAACGTGCCGAAAGCGGTGCGGGTGCTGGGCGGGGTCCACGCGACCTTCATGTACAAGCAGGTCCTCTCCGAAGCCCCGCATATCGACGTGATCGTGCGCGGCGAGGGCGAGGAGATCGCGGTCGAGCTGTTCTCCGCGATTTCGAAGGGCAGTTGGAAGGACGAGCGCGCGTACATCAAGGGCCTCGCTTTTCGCGACGGCGACAAGATCGTCGCCACGCCCGCCGCCGACACGGTCAAGGACATGTCAACGCTGAAGCCCGACTGGACCATCCTCGACTGGGACCAGTACATCTACCTGCCGCTGAACACCAAGGTCGCGATTCCCAATCTCGCGCGCGGGTGCCCCTTCACCTGCTCGTTCTGCTCGCAATGGAAATTCTGGCGTGATTACCGCATTCGCGATCCCAAGGACGTGGTCGACGAGATCGAGGACCTGCACGTCAATCACGGCGTCGGCTTCTTCATCCTCGCGGACGAGGAACCGACCATCAACCGCAAGAAATTCATCGAGTTCTGCCAGGAGCTGATCGACCGCGGCCTGCCCGACAAGGTGAAATGGGGTATCAACACCCGCGTCACCGACATCTATCGCGACAAGGAATTGCTCCATTTCTACCGCAAGGCCGGGCTGGTCCATGTCAGCCTCGGCACGGAAGCCGCCGCGCAGATGAAGCTCGACCGGTTCAACAAGGAAACCAAGGTCGAGGAGAACAAGCAGGCGATCAAGCTGCTGCGCGATGCCGACATCTTCGTCGAGGCACAGTTCATCGTCGGGCTGGACAACGAAACGCCCGAAACGCTCGAAGAGACCTACAAGATGGCGTGGGACTGGCAGCCCGACCTTGCCAATTGGGCGATGTACACGCCCTGGCCCTTCACCCCCTTGTTCGAGGAGATCAAGGACCAGGTCGAGATTCACGATTTCTCGAAATACAATTTCGTCACGCCGATCATGAAGCCTGCCGCGATGGAGCGGGGCGAGCTCCTGAACGGCGTGATGAAGAACTACCGCCGCTTCTACATGCAAAAGGCGCTGTTCCATTATCCCTGGCGCGGGACGGGCTTTAGGCGGCGCTACCTGCTCGGCTGTCTCTATGCCTTCCTGCGTGCCGGTTTCAAACGGACCTTCTACGATCTCGGCAAGGCGGGATACTGGGGGCCGCAGACGCAGAAAAAGGTCGATTTTCACTTCGACGAGAGCCGCGCCGCGGCCGAGGATGCGGCGACCGACTGGCAGACCAATGCCGACAAGGCCGCGCAGGCTGCGGCCCGGCGCGAGGCGGTGCGCAAGCAGATGAAAGAGCGCGGTGAGGAGCGCCGCCGCGACCGGATCGACGTGGCGGTGGAAAGCGATGGCTGACCGGCATCGCCCATCCCGCGGCGAGGCCGAAATCGGCCCCAATGCCGTGCTCCAGACGGTGCGCGTGATCGAGGACCGGCTTGGCCCCGAGGTGAGCGCGGCAATCCTCGCCGAAGCGGGCCTGTCGGGCCTGCCGACAGGCGAGAGCATGATCCGCGAGACCCATGCCATCGCGCTCCACCGCGCCATCGCCCGCCGCCTCCCGCGCGAGGCGGCGGCGATCGCCCGGTCGGCGGGATGGCGCACCGCCGATTACATCATCGAACACCGCCTTCCCGGGCCCGTGCGGGCCCTCTTGCGGTTCCTGCCCGCGCCGCTTTCCGCGCGGCTGTTGATGGCGGCGATCCGGCGGCACGCCTGGACATTCATCGGGGCGGGGCGCTTCGCGCCGCATGATCTCTGGAGCTTCACCATCGACCGCACCAGCGCTGGCGATGATCCCGCGCCGCCGCCGAGCCTGTTCGAATGGTATGGCGCGGTCTTCACCCGCCTGTTCCGCGAACTCGTATCAGGGCGCTGCGAATGCCGCGCCCTGCCGCAGGAGAGCGGATCAGGTGGGCTGGTGCGCCATTACGGGATCATACGGGCCAAGTCGGGGCCAAGCGCTGCGGCTGCTTCGACAGCGGTCCTGATGCCTGAACCGGTGTCCGGCGATTCGCGCGAACGCGGCTAGGCCATGAATTACAGAGGCTTGCGGCAAGGGATTGCCAACCGCCGATCAGTTTGCGCTCAGAATGTCCCGGGTTTACTGCTGAGGTCTCCTTGCGCCTCTCTGACTGCGCATTCGCTATGTTCACAGGTCTCGTTAGCGCAGCACAGCCTCCGGGATGCTGCCGATAGCAGGCTTGCCGCCGAACCGTGCCTCGCGGGCTTGGATTGCGCAACCGATTGCCGCTCTCAAGACTTTTGGCTTCCGGCAAACGCGTTCGCAGTGAAATTGTCGCGCCACAGGCGGCCTGCGAACGGCGTCCGTTACGCGCGCTCACTTTAACCGCAGCGGGGCGGTTTCTGCGCGCCGCCATGGCGAGCACAGGCCCCGGCCATTCGGCCGAGGCCTGGCTGCCTGTTTTTCACACGAGGATGTCGAGTTCGGCTCCGCTGTGGCGGATCCAGTGGAAGGAGCCGTCGTCCGGTTTGTCCCACGGGTCCTGCGGTGCGCCGGGATCGGATGCGGGGTCGGGTGCGGGTGCCTGTGCGGTGTCCTGGGTGAACATCTCGCGCAGCGGCGTGCGCGTCATGGAGTGGGCCGCCGTCACCTGGTGACCGCCGCCGCCTGCAAGGCCGGAGAAGTCGAAGGGTTGATCGGCATCCATCCCC
>NZ_JAVJPT010000002.1:0-124492 GCF_040217515.1 Erythrobacter sp. | reverse complement strand
TTGCCGACCGACGTCGCGCCGAAGCCGTTGGCCACCGCCGAGCGCCCGAAGGCCGAGGACGCCGTCCCCTCGGCCCGCGCGAGGAAGCCCGCCGCCGTGCCGCTGACCCCGGTCTCGGTGACCTGCGCCCCGTTGCCGAAGGCCGAGCCGTTGCGCGCCAGAGCCGCCGCATCCTGCCCGACCGCCGAGGCACCCTCTTCGCTCGCCTGCGTGTCCACGCCGAAAGCGATGGAATTGACACCCGTCGCCTGCGCGCCGTCGATCCCGCTGTCCGCCCCGTCGCCGCCGATCGCGATCGACCCGTCGGCGGAGGCGGCGGATCCCCTGCCGATCGAAATGGCTTCTTCGCCAGCTGCATTTGCACTTACCCCGATTGCGACTGCCCTTTCATCCGTCGCGTCCGCGAAGCGGCCAAGAGCGATCGCATTGTCCTGCGTGGCTTCGGCAATGTCGCCGATTGCGATAGAACCGAACCCGCCTGCGAAGCTTCGAAAGCCCATCGCTGTTGCGAAGGGACCGCCTGCTTCGGCTTGAGAGCCGACGGCCGTTGTATCGCTTTCGCGAGCCACGGCATCCGCACCGATGGCAACCGACCTGCCCCCAAACGCCTGCGCGCCGATATTATCCGCATCGTTTGCATCGCCGCCTATCGCGATACTTGACGCATCGCCGGTGCCGCTGCGAGCGCCGATCGCGATGGATTCGTCCCACGCCGCAATCGCCCCATGCCCCATCGCAAGCGCGTTGGTCGCATTCGCCTCGGCGTTCGCGCCGAGCGAGGTGGCATTGAGCCCCGTCGCCGCCGCATTATTGCCCAGTGCAGTGGTGGCTTCGGCGCTGGCTTCAGCATCCTCGCCAAGGGCCGTCGCAAGATTGGAAGAAGCCGAGGCGTTCTCGCCGACCGCCGTGGACTGGCTGCCGCTGGCGCGAGCGCGTGCGCCAAGCGCGGTTGCGCCATTATTTCCGGTGGCGGATGCCTGTGCCCCGATTGCGGTGGCGAATACTTGATCCGTCAAGGCATCCGCACCGATTGCCACCGAATTATCGGCGGTGGCCTGCGCGCCGACGGTTCCGGCATCGCTGCCGTCCCCGCCGATCGCGACGGCTCCGATGGCAGCGGCCTGGCTTTCGCGGCCGATCGCGATTGCATCGGCAGCACCGGCACTCGCAGCCTTGCCCAGCACGGTCGCTCCGAGGGCGCTGGCAATCGCGCTCTGACCGACCGCGGTTGCATCATCGGCCGTCGCGAGTGCGATTTCGCCCAGAGCCAGCGAATTCAGACCGCTCGCCAACGCGCCATGGCCGACGGCGGTTGCATTGGTGCCCGTTGCATTGCTGAACGAGCCGAGAGCGGTCGTGTCTGCTTCATTCGAGAGGGAGGAGACACCGATTGCAATGCTGTTCATCGCCGAGCCTCGCGCGCCGACACCGATCCCGATCGCGCTTTGGGCGGACGCCTGCGCCCCTTCGCCGACCGCAACCGTGCTGGTGGCGCTGGCAACGGCATCCGCGCCTAGCGCTGTCGAGAAGTCGCCGGTTGCCTGGGCGCCGAGACCATTGGGATCATTGCTGTCACCGCCAAGTGCGACGGAACCGGCGCCCGTTGCGCTGGCTTGCGATCCCACTGCGACGGCGTTCGCCGCATCGGCGTTGGAATTTTGACCGATCGCGAGCGCGTTATCGCCTCCGACATTCGATGCACCGCCGAGCGCCATCGATCCCTGAAAGTCGGCCGTTGCAAATGCGCCAAGGGCGACACTCGCGTTACCCGAGGCGCTGGATTCGACGCCCAGGGAGGTCGACGAAATCCCGGTCGCTTCTGACCCCTCGCCGAACGCGGAGGACGCGTTTCCGCCCGCAATCGCATCCGCCCCGACCGCCGTGGAGAATTGGCCGGTCGCCTGCGCGCCCTGGCCATCGGCATCGTTGCTGTCGCCGCCGATCGCGACGTTGCCGGTAAGACTTGCAATGCTCGTAGCCCCGATCGAGATCGATTCCGCGCCCGCCGCATTGGCCGCCCAGCCGAGCGCTACAGCGTCGGTACCCCCCACATCGCTTGAATAGCCGATAACGATGCTTCGGTCTTCGTCAGCAGCGGCCAATGCGCCCAGTGCGATGCTCATGCTACCGGATGCGGCGGCCTGAGAGCCAACCGCAGTCGAATTCAGCCCGGATGCGAAGGAATCGGCCCCCAACGCGGTTGCGTCGTTGGCGGTGGCATCGGCATCATTGCCGATCGCGGTGGAATCGAACTGGCTTGCGGTTGCATCTTCGCCCACCGCCGTCGCCTTGGTCGCTGTGGCGACGGCCCGCTCGCCCACGGCGGTGCTTTCATTGCCGCTCGCCTGCGCATTCGCACCCAGCGCCGTCGCCCCGGAGGTGCCCGAGGCCGTCGCGTTGCGCCCGCATTCAAGCGAGGTGGTCCCGCCGGTGGGATTCTCGTTGCATTCCGGAGTCGCATCGGCGCGCGCGACATTGAAAGGAACCACCAGGGCGACCGCCCCGAAAGTCAGCGTGGTCGAAAGCATAAGTGCAGTTTTCACGTCATTTCCCCTTTTCCGAACCCATGAAAAGGGGGGAAGCCGGTCCGCCACATGCGTAGAGCAAAACCACGCGGCACGGTTCAATTCGAATAGATGACCACGTCCCCCCAACAGATCGCCAATGCGGCACGAAGAGCCTAAGGCACTTTTTGACCGAATGCTTGTCTATTTGCGCCACGTCGGGTCCGGCGCTGAAAAAGCGGCTCCTGTGCCGCGCGCCGCGTCTTTCCCGCTGCCGCGTGCGGCCCGGCGGACGCTTCGTGCGAGGACTACGGCGAACGCGCAGGTCTGCGTCGCGCCCTCATCGGTCCCCGGCACGCCGGTGATCCGGTAATTGTGAAGGGAGGGGGAAAGGAGGGGACCTTGGCCGCCCCGCCGCCATCCTGCGCCGATGGGCGAAGAGACTGTTGGCTTGCAGCGCGTAAGCCGCTACACCACGACCAGCCCCGGGGAGGCAGCTTGCCCATCCCAGCCATGCGCGCGAGGGATGGGCAGAGGTGAAGCCTGAGAGGTGTGGGTATGCTCCACACGACCCGTCGAACCTGAACCGATTAGCATCGGCGGAGGGAGTGGTCTGGCCTACGCCCAGAAACCACTCTCTTCGCGCCATAGGAGAGATTGCGCATGGCCGACATCAACAGCCCCGTCGAAATCGGCGTGACCACCGGACCCATTCGTGGCAGCCGCAAGATCCATGTCGGTGCGCGCACCGGGTCTGGCGTGCGCGTCGCCATGCGCGAGATCATGCTCGAAGGCGGCGAGGACCCGGTGCGCGTCTACGACACCTCCGGCCCCTATACCGACCCGCAAGCCAATATCGACATTGACGCAGGCCTTCCGGCGCTGCGGCGCGAATGGATCATGGGCCGCGGCGATGTCGAGGAATATGACGGCCGCGAGATCAAGCCGGAGGATAATGGCCAGCTCGGCCCCGATCGTTCGGGCGGTGTCGCGCAGTTTCCCAATGTCGTGAAGCGGCCCCTGCGCGCGAAAGCGGGCGGCAATGTTTCGCAGATGCATTATGCGAGGCAGGGCATCGTCACGCCCGAAATGGAATATGTCGCCGAGCGCGAGAATCTCGGCCGCGAGATCGCGAAGGACTTGCGGCGCGACGGCGAAAGCTGGGGCGCGGAAATCCCCGACTATATCACCCCCGAATTCGTCCGCGACGAAGTCGCGCGGGGGCGGGCGATCATTCCGTCGAACATCAACCACCCCGAAAGCGAGCCGATGGCGATCGGGCGCAATTTCCTCGTCAAGATCAATGCCAATATCGGCAATTCCGCCGTCGCGAGCGACGTGGCGCAGGAAGTGGAAAAGATGGTCTGGGCGACCCGCTGGGGCGCGGACACGATCATGGACCTGTCCACGGGCCGGAACATCCACGACACGCGCGAATGGATCATCCGCAACAGCCCCGTGCCCATCGGGACCGTGCCGATCTACCAGGCGCTGGAGAAGGTCGGCGGCGTCGCCGAGGACCTGACCTGGGAAATCTTCCGCGATACGCTGATCGAACAGGCCGAACAGGGCGTCGACTACTTCACCATCCATGCGGGCGTGCGCCTGCCCTTCGTGCCGATGGCGGCGAAGCGCGTCACCGGGATCGTGTCGCGCGGCGGCTCGATCATGGCGAAGTGGTGCCTCGCCCATCACAAGGAGAGCTTCCTTTACGAGCACTTCGACGAGATCACCGAGATCATGAAGGCCTACGACATCGCCTATTCGCTCGGCGACGGCCTGCGCCCCGGATCGATCGCGGACGCCAATGACGAAGCGCAGTTCGCCGAGCTCTATACCCTCGGTGAGCTGACCAAGCGCGCCTGGGAGCAGGATGTGCAGGTGATGATCGAAGGCCCGGGCCACGTGCCCATGCACAAGATCAAGGAGAACATGGAAAAGCAGCTCGAGGCCTGCGGCGAGGCGCCGTTCTACACGCTCGGGCCGCTCGTCACCGATATCGCGCCGGGCTACGACCACATCACCAGCGGCATCGGAGCGGCGCAGATCGGCTGGTACGGCACGGCGATGCTCTGCTATGTCACGCCCAAGGAACACCTCGGCCTGCCCGACCGCGACGACGTCAAGGTGGGCGTCGTGACATACAAGCTCGCCGCCCACGCCGCCGACCTCGCCAAGGGGCATCCTGCCGCGCAGGTACGCGACGATGCGCTGTCGAAGGCCCGCTTCGAGTTCCGCTGGCGCGACCAGTTCAACCTCAGCCTCGATCCCGATACGGCCGAGCAATACCACGACCAGACCCTGCCTGCCGAAGGCGCGAAGACGGCGCATTTCTGCTCGATGTGCGGGCCGAAATTCTGCTCGATGAAGATCAGCCAGGAAGTGCGCGATTTCGCCGCGAAGCAGAATTCCGACCCCGACAGCTTCCTCGCCGCGACCTCGGCCGAGGCCGTGGAAGAGGCGGAAAAGGGCATGGAGGAAATGGCGAAGCTCTACGACGCCAAGGGCCGCCGCCTCTACCTGCCCGAAGACGCGGCGGAATAACCTCAGGATAGTTGCAAGGGCGCGCGCGGAGGCAAGCGATGATCCGCATCACCTATTGCCTCCACCGCCTGCCCTCGCTCAGCCGCGGTGAGTTCCAGCGCTACTGGCGCGAGACCCACGCCCCGCTGGTCGAAGCGGCGAGCGGGGCGCTCGGCATCCGCCGCTATGTCCAGCAGCACACGCTCGACAGCGCCATGGCCCGCCGCTTCGCCTCCGCGCAGGGCATCCCCAATGGCGAGGGCGAGGACTATGACGGCATCGCCGAAATCTGGTTCGACAGCGAGGCCGCGCTCGCCCGGGTCGGCGAGAGCGAAGAAGGCCGCCGGCATGCCGCCATCCTCGCCGCGGACGAGGCGCGGTTCATCGACTTTGCACGCAGCCGCTATTTCTTCTCGGCGGCGCACGACGTGATCGTGTAGGTTTGCGCGCGAGTACAGACCGGAGACGAAACGCAATGATCGAGGCATATCGACCCATCCGCGATCCCTTCGCGCTAGCAGGCGCTCTGGCGCTCGCTGCCTGCGCGCAGGAAAGCGAGCCTGAACCCGCCCCGCTCGACACCGCCGCCGTGGCCGAGCGTTCGGGCGCTATAGCCAGGGGCTTCACCGCCGATCTCAAGACCCAGCTCAAGAGCGCGCTGGAGGCGGGCGGGCCGAAACAGGCGGTCAGCGTGTGCCAGCAGGTCGCCCCCGCTCTGGCCGATGCCGCGTCCGAGGACAGCGGGGCCGAGGTCCGCCGCATCGCCGCGCGCAATCGCAATCCGGCAGGCACCGTCCCGCCCGAAATGCGCGCGCAATATGACGAACTCGCCGCCGAGCCGATGGCAGGCGATGCCCCCGCCCGCCGGATCTGGCGCGCCGAGGACGGGCGGGTCCACTTCCTGAGCGCGATCCCCATGGCCGAAAAGCCCTGTTCGACCTGCCACGGCCGCGACATCGACCCGGACCTCCAGGCGCATATCGAAAGCCTCTATCCCGGCGACACGGCGACCGGCTTCGCCCCCGGGGACCTGCGCGGCGCGCTGCTGATCTCGTGGCCCGAAGGAAGCTTTGGCGGAGAGGGCGGCGCATGAGGCTGCGCGCGTGTCTCACCGCGCTGGTCGCCGCGCCCGCCCTCGCGCTCGGCGGCTGCGCCAGCACGCCGGAGGAAGGCTTCACCCCGATCCCCCGCGCCGAGGCGCCCTATTTCGACCCGCTGGTGTTCTTCGACGGCGAGAGCACCGGGCGCGGCGAATTGTCGAAGGTGTTTTCGGGCACGGTCCCGGTGCGGGTCGAGAGCACCGGGCGAATGCTGCGCCCCGGCGTGCTCGAACTGGTGCAGGTGGTCACCGAAGGCGACAAGGAGCCGCGCACCCGCCGCTGGGAAATCCGCGAGGCGGGCGAAGGCCGCTGGGAAGGCACGCTGACCGACGCGGACGGGCCGGTCGAGCTTTATGCCAAGGGCAACCTGCTGACGATCCAGTACCGCATGGACGGCAATTACGACGTCACCCAGCGGCTGACCTTGGCCCCGGACGGGCGGAGCGCCTATAACGAGCTGAAAGTGGAATTGCTCGGCGCGACGGTGGCGGTGCTGGCCGAAGAGATCGTGAAGGGGTAAGGGAAGAATATACTTGCCTTATACTCTAAGTTCTATATTTGTTCCCACAGCATTTGGGGGCGCAACTATGAGCGAAGGCACTCAATCGTTCGGCGGTCAACATACGAGGCGAAAGCTGGACGTGGTTGAGAAATATCTCTCGGCCTATGTGACGGTAATGAAGAGACAGAGCTTTAGACTCTTTTATGTCGACGGGTTTGCCGGTTCTGGCTCGTCGCAAGCAAAAAGCGAGGCAGCAAGCGACGACCCCACGCTGTTTCCCGTCTCGGATGTGGTTGAGGGCTCGCCATTACGGGCGCTGCGCATCGACCCTCCTTTCGACCATTTTCTCTTCATTGAGAAGGACCCGGAAAACCTGTCATCACTAGAGCGAACTTGTGCAAGGTTTTCCGATAAATCAATCGCCATATGGCCGGAAGATGCGAACGAAGGTCTAAGGAAATTTTGCCGTCAAATCAGCGCGAACAGATTGGATCGTGCTGTGGTCTTTCTAGATCCTTTTGGTCTAAGCGTGGAGTGGGATACAATTCGTCTTCTAGCGGAAACAGAAAAGGTTGACCTCTGGTATCTTGTTCCAGTCGATGGGATGTCTCGGCAAATAAAGAATGATGGAAGCTTCTTACCAGGCGCTCAGCGAATTGACAGGATCTGGGGTTCAGATAGCTGGCGCGAAGCTGCGGTCAGGAAGGTCGATACATCCGACGATCTGTTTGGTGCTGTTGATGATCGGCTCGAGAAAATCGCGCGCGCCCAGCAATTTTCGGAAATGTTCCGGGCTCATCTGGGCGAAATTTTCAAGGGAGGGGTCGCCCCAGCGTATCTGCCGCTTGGAAGAGGAAGGCGGCACGATTTTTCGCTTATGTTCGCTTGCGCAAACCCCAGTAGGCCTGCTTTCGAAGCAGCGATGCGCATAGCTAATCACATACTTAGGACAGCATGATGGCCGGAAATTCGGAAATCGAATGGACAGACGTGACTTGGAACCCGGTGGCCGGATGCAGCGTCGCGTCAAGCGGCTGCACGAATTGCTATGCGATGCGCATGGCCGCACGCCTTCAAGCTATGGGGCACGCAAAATACGAAGGAACGACCCGAAAGAGCGGCGGTCGGTATGTTTGGACCGGGCGCGTGAATTTGGACGAAGCCAGCCTCGCTGCCCCTCTCGAATGGCGCAAACCGAAGCGGATTTTCGTCAATTCGATGTCTGACCTTTTCCATCCTGATGTGCCTGACGAATTCATAAAGCGCGTTTGGGATGTGATGATCGCATGCCCTCAGCATCATTTTCAGGTGCTGACCAAACGACCAGACCGGATGGCAGATTTGTTCGAGTTAGGGCTGATCCAAGCACAAGCGCATATTTGGATTGGTACTTCCGTCGAGAGCGAGGAAGTCATCGAGCGGGTTTCGCACCTTCGGCAAATTGCTGGCGCGACGCTTTTCATCTCGTTCGAACCACTCATCGGTCCGATAGATAACGTTGATTTAAAAGGAATTCATTGGGCGATCGTGGGTGGCGAATCCGGCCCTCGCGCTCGTCTGATGGAAGAGTCTTGGGTCGAGCGGCTATTTGAGATTTGTAGACGAGACGATGTTGCTTTCTTTTTCAAGCAATGGGGTGGGCGCAACAAGAAAGCTACAGGCCGGGAATTGCATGGTCGAACCTACGACGAGTATCCAATCGAACTCGAACCGTAGCCCCCTTTCCTACACCCCCACCCCGAGTCATCCTCCCCGGATGCCGCACAAGACCCCCGCCCTCCGCTCCGCCTCGCGCTCCGCCGCGACCCCCTCACCCAAGCGCAAGACCCGCTGCGACGGCTGGACCCTCGCCGTGCAGGCCGCCTTCCTGCGCGCGCTGTCCGCGACGCATTCGGTCTCCGAGGCCGCGCGCTCGGTCGGCAAGTCGCGGCAGTCGGCCTATCGCCTGCGCTCGCGCCTCAAGGGCCAGCCCTTCGATCTCGCGTGGGAGGTCGCGTTTCACCATTCCTATGACGTGCTCGCGCACGCCGCGCTCGACCGGGCGCTGAACGGGGTCGAGGTGCCGGTGTTCTTCCAGGGCGAGCAGGTCGGCTCCTATCGCCGATATGACGAGCGGCTGACGGTCGCGCTGCTCAGCCGCGTCACGCTCGGCGGCAATCCGAATTTCGGGCGGCTCGGCCCCATGGCAGAGCGCCACGCGCGCGATTTCGAGGCGCTGCTGGCGAAAGTCGAAAAGGGCGAGGAGGTGGAAACCGGCGCGGCCACGCCGGAGGACCCGGGCGAGCTCGAGGCGATCCGGCGCTTTTCCGCGCAGGGGCTGGAAAAGGCCTCCACCCCCTGTCCGTCCGCCCCCACGGACGCGGAGATTATGGCGCTTTTACAGGAATATGCGCGGGACGAGGAAACGTGACAGGGTGGAACCTTTGTAAACTTTCTGTTTTGCGCGCGCCCATCCGGGCGCGCGTCCTCGGTGCTGTTTCGCGCTTCGCGCGAGCACCTGCGGGCGGGCGGTCGCCCTTGCGGTCGCTTCGCGACCGATACTAGCGCGACGAAGCGGGCCTTGCGCGACCGGACCTTGCGCTCCCTCGCCGGAGCAGCGCTGGTTCGGCGGCACAGCCGCCGCAAGGCCGACCGGCCGCCCGCAGGCCCGACAGGGCCGAGGAAATCGCAGCCCGGATGGGCTGCGCAAACAAAGATTCCCGGATGGCGTGCGGAAACAAGGACTCCTCCCCCTTGAAACCTCACGATTAGGAGATTCGCGAAGGCCGTGCTACACCATCGCCGCTGACGTCGGAATTTGCGACGGACTTCGTATTTTGACTCGCCGCCTGGCCCCGTGTTTCGTCACGGAAACCGGCCCCCGGCGTAAACCAGACGACGACTTCCTTTCCCCTGAACGATTTGACGCACGAGCCGCCGGGCATGTCGCACGGTGGCAACCCACACGTTCTTGAAAGGAACGACTTATGGCCAAGACCGGCACCGTGAAATTCTTCAACACCGACAAGGGCTACGGCTTCATCCAGCCCGATGACGGCTCTTCGGACAGCTTCGTCCACATCACCGCGGTCCATGCCGCCGGGATGCAGACGCTCGATCGCGAACAGCGCCTCAATTACGAGGTCGAAGTCGGCCGCAACGGCAAGGAAAGCGCGGTCAACCTCGTCGCGGCGGACTAAGGCGCAAGGGCCCGCGCGCGCGGCTTCGCCTGGCGGGGCTGCGCGCGCCCCCTCTCCTTCCAGCGCCCGACCGCCCGACCAACCGACAGGAGGCCCTCGATGGCCCAGACCTACGAATTCTATCTCGAACGCGCCGAAGCCGCCGCCGAAGCGGCGAAAGAGGCCGAACTCGACAATGTCCGCCAGCGCGAACTGCGCTCGGAAAAGACCTGGCGCGGCCTTGCCGAACAGGCCCGCAAGACCGCCGTCGAACGCGAAAAGGCCGAAGCCGAACGCGCCGCCCGCCGCGAGGCCGAGGCCGCCGAGCTGGCCGAAGCAGCCGAAGCGGCCGAGGCGGCCGGGACCGCTTCCGACACCTGACCGCGCGCGGCGCTTACCTGCAAGGGCCCCTCTCGTTTTTCGCCGGTTCATTTCCCAGCTTGCAGGTTCGCCCTATCGTCCGATAGGCTGAACGCCGAGAGAAGAGAGGAGAAAACCGCGATGCAGTTCCAGTTCAACACCAACAGCTCTGTCATGGGAACCGAGAATGTCGCCGAGCGGATCGAGGCCATGGTGCGCCAGAAGCTCGCCCGGTTCGAGGGACGGCTGACGCGGGTCGAGGTCCATGTCGCGGACGACAACGGGTCCAAGCACGGCGCGGACGACAAGCATTGCACGATCGAAGCGCGCCCGCGCGGCGGCAAGCCGATCGGCGTGACCGACAAGGCCTCGAAGGTCGACGACGCCGCGCGCAAGGCGGCGAACACGCTCGCCCAGCGGCTCGAGCGGCATTTCGGCAAGGGCGACAAGAAGCGGCACGAAGCGCGGCCCGACAAGGTTCTGTGATGGCTCTGCTCGCGCTGACACCTGCCTTTGCGGGGGCTTCCGCGGGGCAGGGCCGTCGGGATGCAGGGATGCGACCGGTTCGGGATGTGCTTGACCGGTCCGTCCGCCACCCGGCCCGACCGGGCGCGTTTCGTCTCGGCCTCGTCGCGGTGCTGGCGGCGCTGGCCGTGTCCGCCTGCGCTCCGGTCGAGGAACGCGGGTCCTCGGCGATCCCGGCGGGCGAGGAGGGTGCGCGCGAATGCTTCTATTCGCGCAACGTCAACGCCTTCCGCAATGCACCCGAAGGCCCTGACGGCTCCAGCCGCATCTATGTCGATGTGCGTGCGGGCGACACGTTCCTGTTCGAATTGTTCGGTCCCTGCCGCGAACTGACATTCGCCCGCTCGATCGCCTTCGATACCAGCACGGGAGTCGGCCGGGTATGCAGCGGGCTCGAGGTCGCCCTGCTGGTTCCCGATCCCAATCTCGGCACCCGGCGATGCCCGGTGAAGATGCTGCGCAAGCTCGAACCGGGTGAAGACGGCACGCGCGCCGGGGCGAAATAGCCCGCTATCCCGGCAGGTCCGCGGGCGGGTTCGCCCCGGTGATGCCGAGTTCGCCGAGGATCGGCTCGATCTGCTTTTTCACCCGGAAGAAGCCCGCACGCGCATGGGGCCAGGTCGATCGGGCAAGATCGCCCAGCAGCCAGACGATGCGGCCATCGTCGGCGAGCGGGGCGAGCTGCGGCATCAGCGCATCGCGCGTCCAGCCGGTCGGCAGGTAGGGACAGGCGACTCGTTCGATCCCGGCCCGGTCGAGTATCGCGCCGAGATCGCCGTCCGCTTCCCACCATGCGCCTTCGCATTCGAAGGCGCGTCCGGCATCCTCCATGCCGCTCGCCACGGCCCCACGTGCGAATTGCGCTGCGGGGCCGCCGACCTCGTGCGGCGAACGCAGTTCGGGGCGGGCCGCGCCGATGACGAGCGAAGGCGCTGCTGGCAGGGCAAGCGGGATGTGGTGTGCCGCCTCGTCGTGGAGGAGAAGCGCATAGGGCTCGGCCAGCGCCTCGGGCGCGATGGGGCCGGGCAGATCGAGCGGCTGCCTACCATGTTCGCGTGCCTCGGTCAGCGGCTCCGCCTCGTCGGCGAGGCCGTCGGCCGCGAGCGGTCCGGACGGGCGGTGCGCGGTATAGCGCGCGATGTTGTCGGCGCGGGCAAGATAGGTCTTGCCCGCCGTGTGCAGCCCGCCGACCCAGCGCCAGGACAGCGTGTTCGACGCCGCATCGCCATCGCGCAGGTGACGCAGGAAGAAATCCGCGCCCAGTTCCCAGTCGAGCTTCAGGGAGAAGATCCAGATGCTCGCGAACCACATCCGCGCATGGTTGTGGAGATAGCCGTGCTCGACCAGTTCGCGCGCCCATGTGTCGAAGGCGGCGATGCCGGTGGAACCCCCGGTCGCCTCCTGGTAGGCGGTGCGCAGCCCGGCATTGCCTTCCATCCGGGCAAAGGCTGCCGCGCGTGTTTCGCGGAAGCTCTCCCACACGCTCGGCCGCTGTTCGAGCCAGCCCTTGAAATAGACCCGCCAGAAGACTTCGGAGATGAAACTCTGCGCCTCGCGCGGGCTGTGCTGGCGCAGCGTCGCTTCGAGCACTTCGGTCTCGCCGATCAGGCCGGCATGGAGCCAGGGCGACAATTGCGAGACATTGGCACGGCCGCCTTCGCCCGGCGACGTGCCCACCGGGCCATCGTCATAGCCGCGGCTTTCGGCATATTTGCCGCCCGCACGCGGCAGGAAACGGGCGAGACGGTCGAGCGCGCGCTCGCGGGTCGGAGTCCAGTCCATGCCGCTGCCAACTGCGCGCGGCCCGCGCGGTTCCTGTCGCGGCTTTTCTTGCGGCTCGTTGGCGGTGGGAGCGGCGGAGAAATTGTGGCGAAAAGGTGGAACGTCTCGCCCGCTTCGTGCATTGGCGCGGTGAGGGGGGCTGGAGATGCGCCGGCCCGTCCGCTCGCCGCGCGCCGAAACCGCGCATTCATGACTGCAATTCAAGGAGCTTTCCCAATGAAAATGCTCAAGATCACGCTCGCCTCCGCCATGGCACTCGGCCTCGCCGCCTGCGCCGAAGAGGCGGCCGAAACCGACGAAATGATGGCCGATGAAACCGCCATGGCCGAAGAGGCGACCGCGCCGGGCACCATCCCCGAAGTGGCCGAGGGCGACGGCAGCTTCACCACGCTCGTCGCCGCCGTTGGCGCGGCAGAACTGGGCGAGACGCTTTCGGGCGAAGGGCCCTTCACCGTCTTCGCACCGACCGATGACGCTTTCGGCAAGCTGCCCGACGGCACGGTCGAGACACTGACCACCGAAGAGACCGACAAGCTCAAGTCGATCCTCACCTATCACGTCGTCGAAGGCGCGATGGACGCGGCCGCCGTGACCAGCGCGATCGAGGATGCGGGCGAAGAGGGCCTCGAGGTCGAGACGGTCGGTGGCGGCACCTTCACCGCGACTCTCGTCGACGGACAGGTGATGATCACCGATGCGGCCGGCAACACCGCGACCGTTACCGCGACCGATGTCGAAGCGTCGAACGGCGTGATCCACGTCATCGACACGGTGCTGATGCCCGAATAAGCATCGGTTCATCGCCAATTGTGTGGAAAGGCGGGCCCGGCAGGGTCCGCCTTTTGCATATGGGCCTGCGAGCGATTAGACCGGGGCCGCCAAGAAGAAGAAGGACCCGATGCACGCCGCTCGTTATCCGCTGACCGCCATCGCCGCATTGTCGGCCCTCGCCGCCTGTTCGGCCGAGGGCGGGGACGGTATCAGCCGCGATACCGAGCCCTTTTCCGGCATCGGCGAAGGCGAGGTCATCGAAGTCAGCGGAACCGAACCGTTCTGGGCGATGACGATCGACCAGTCGAAAGGCGCGGCGGCCTATTCCACGCCCGAAAACATCGACGGCGAGCGTTTCGCCATTGCGCGCTTCGCCGGGAATAACGGCCTCGGCTTCACCGGCACGCTCGAGGGCGGCGACCCTGTGACGGTGACGATCACGCCGGGCGAATGCCGCGATGGGATGAGCGATTTCACCTATCCCTTCACCGCCACCGCCGAGATTGGCGGGCGCGACCTCAAAGGCTGCGCCTTTACCGACAGCCAGGGCCGCGAAGGGCCGGGCGCGGCATGAGCGAAGGCCGGCTCGGAGCGCCGATCGGGCGGCGGCCGGTCGGGCAGGGCTGGCGGATTTTCCTGTGGCTCGTCGCTTCGTTCAATTTCGTCGTCGGGCTGATCGGCATGCTCTCTCCCGTGTCGAACCTCGATGCGCGGCTGATCGGGCTGTTCGTGTTCGCCTTCGCGATTGTCTATGTCCAGGCGGCGCGCGATCCCGAGCGGTTCGCCCCGGTGCTCTGGTCCGGCCTTATCGCCAAGGTCGGGACTGCCGCCCTGTTCGCGCCGCTGGGCTTCGGCTCCGAAGGGTCGTTGGTGGTGGCGGGCGCGGTGGTGGTCAACGGCCTGTTCGCAGTCGGCCTGCTCGCTTTGCTGCTGTCGCGCGAAAGCGATTCCTAGGTTCACGGGGCAATGAAAGGGGAGATGGCATGAACGGAACCGATCGGACAGGGGGATGCCTGTGCGGCAAAGTGCGCTACCGCATCGCGGGCGAGCCGCTGATGTGCGTGGTGTGCCATTGCAAGAACTGCCAGCGCCAGGCCGGAAGCGCGCTTTCGATCATTGTCGGCGTGCGCGAGGACGCGCTGCTGGTCGAGGGCGCGGTGCGGACCTATGACGACACGGGCGAGAGCGGCGGGCGTGTGCGCCGCCAGTTCTGCGACACCTGCGGCTCGGCCCTGTTCTCGCGGCTCGACCACCCGCCGGGGCTGGCTTTCGTCAAGGCCGGGACGCTCGACGACACCTCTGAGCTTGCCCCCGCCTTCCATTGCTGGACGAAGAGCAAGCAGGCATGGACCCCGCTGGGCGACATCCCGGCCTATGACACGGTGCCGCCCTCGCCGTGACGCGCCCGCCCATCTTGCGAAGGGCTCGCAAGAAAAAGCTCGGGTAATCAGGCACTTGAACTGCTTTCGGAACCATAAGGCGGAATCCGAATTGAAAAAGTGTAACCTATGTTCGTGCCCGTGCCATGCCTGCCGCCGGGCTCCGGACGAGGCTGTGGGATGAAACAGACGTGAGCAATGACGACCAGAACGAACCCAGCCTGAGCAACCAGGCCTCGATGCGGTTCGACGACGCGCCCGAACGATTCCGCTCCGGGTCGACGAGCGACCGCTTTTCCGGCGCATCGGGGGTCCTGTTCGAACAGGCCATGGCCCAGACCCGCATGGCGATCTGCCTGTCGGACCCGCATACGCCCGACCACCCGATCGTCTTCGCCAACCGCGCCTTCCGCCAGCTGACGGGCTATTCCGAGGAAGAGATCGTCGGGCGCAATTGCCGTTTCCTGCAGGGGCCCAAGACCGATCCCGAACCGGTCGCGCGCATCCGCGAGGCGATCGCGAACGAGGACGTCGTGGTCGTCGAACTGCTCAATTACCGCAAGAACGGCACGACCTTCTGGAACGCGCTCCATCTCGGCCCGATCTACAACGATGCAGGGGAGCTGGTCTATTTCTTCGGCAGCCAGTGGGATGTCTCCGACGTGCGCGCCGCGCGGGCGGAGGAGAAGCATGCCAGGGAAATGGCCCGCGAACTGTCGCACCGGATGAAGAACATGTTCGCGGTGATCTCCGGCATCGTCAACGTGACCGGGCGGATGCGCGGCATCCAGGACGAAGCGGCGGAGATCAATGCCCGCATACAGGCACTGGGCCGGGCTTATGAAACCACGCTCGACGATGCGTCTTCGGGCAATATCGAGATTGGCAGCGCGATCCGCGCGGTCCTCGCGCCTTACGACCAGGGAGGCGGGCGGCTGGCGCTCGAGGGCGAGAACGCTGCCACGCCTTTCGCGATTATCTCGATCGTCGGCATGATCCTGCACGAAATGGCCGCCAATGCGATGAAGCACGGCGCGTGGACCGTGCCCGACGGTAGGGTGCGCGTCGCCTGGGAAACCGGCGGCGAGGATGCGACGCTGGTCATTCGCTGGGAGGAAAGCGGCGGCCCGCCGGTTAACCCGGCGCGGATCGAGGCCGGGACCGGTACTGCGATCGTCGACCGTATGCTCACGACCGCGCGCGGCCGGATCGAGCGCGAATGGAAGGAAAGCGGGCTGACCGCGACGATCACCGTCCCCGCCCGCGCCATCTGATGGCCGGCCTTTGCACGATCCTGCTGCTCGAAGACGAACCGATCATCCTGATGGACCTCGAATTCGCGGCCGAGGACCATGGCTGCGCCGCAGTTTGCGCCTCCAGTTGCGGTGCGGCGCTCGAACGGCTCGCAGCGGTGGCACAGATCGACGTGGCGGTGCTCGACGTGTCGCTCGCAGGGCAGGAGACCTGCCTTCCGGTGGCCGAGGAGCTTGAACGGCGCGGCATTCCCTTCCTGCTCCATTCGGGCGATCTCGATCGCCACGACGAGACGATCCGCCGGCTCGATGCCGATCTCATCTCCAAGCCCGCGAGCGCCGACACCGTCATCGAGGCCGCCATCGCCCGCTGCGAGCGGTGCGATGGCGGCCGCGCGCGCGGGAAATCCTAGAACAGGCCCGGTATCTCGAATTGCGCCGCATTGGGGCGGCGCGGCTGGAGCATGCGCCGCGTATCGCCCAGCGTGACCATTGCGCGCTGGCTCTCCGCGTTCGCCCCGGCAATCCCGCGATCGGGCGCCGCGCCGATCGGGTCGCAGGTCCGCCCGGCGAGGAAATCGAGCGCGGTCGCGACCGAATCCTCGGCCGGATCGCCGAGCGGCTGGAAAATGTCGTCCACGGCGGCGCAGGTATTGGGCATGGTGCTGGCGAGGCCGGAGAAATACTCGCCCTCGTCATCGGCATTGACGGTCTGGAACGTCACCGCGCGCACGCGCAGGTCGCAGTCGGTCAGATCGAAGCCGAACTGGCCGACCGGCTTGCCGAAGGTATTTGCCCCGATCAGCGCGACATTGTTGCCGAGATAGGGGACCATCGAATTGATGACGAGCTCGCTCGCCGAGGCGGTCGCGCCGCGCCCGATGAAAGCGATCCGGGTGGGAGCAATCGCTTCCTCCTCGAATTCGAACAGCTCCGTCTCTTCCTCGTCCGAACGCGAGGGGCGGAGCACGGTGCGGCTCCACACCTCGCCCACATTGTTCCGGCCAAGCAGGTCGCCGAGCGTATCGGCCACTTCGACAAGCCCGCCGCCATTATAGCGGAAATCGACGATGAGTTCGGTTACGCCTTCGCCGCGGAACCGGTCGAAGGCGTCCTCCAGTTGCTCTTCCGCGTCGCGTATGATGAACGTGCGCAGGTTGAGATAACCGACCTTCTTGCCACCGTCCTGGATGATCCGCACGCCATACCGATCGGAGATCGGATCGAGCGAGAATTCGGTCTTGGTCACGCTCTGTTCGATCACGGTGTTTTCGGCCGTGCGGAAGCGCAGCACCCGCGCAAGGCCGGGATCGGACGGGCCGAGCGCGTTGACCACCGCCTGCGGGCCGCCGGATGCCATCAGCGTGCTGACGAGCTGGAGGTTCGCGGAGGTCGTGCCGATCGCGAGCAGTTCGGTCCCGCGATCCATCCCGGCGGCGAAACCGTTGCCGTTCTCGTATGCTTCGAGCAGGAAGACCCGGTTGTTTGTCGTGTCATAGGCCAGGCGGATGCCGAAGCCCGCACTGGAGCCCGAATTGATGAGCTCGTTCTCTTCCTCGATCGAGGTCGCGAAGGTAAAACCGCGATCGATGTCCTGCGCGCGCGCCGGGGCGACGCGGGCATCGAGAAAGGCCTGCACGTCGTTGAAATCGGCCGGGTTCACCGTGTTGTCGAGCAGGTCGGGGAAAAGATACCAGTCATCGAGGACGCGATCGGCGTAATCGATCTGCGCGGCCGTCGAACAGGCCGCGCTGGTGGGCGTGGGGGTCGGTGTCGGGGTCGGGGTCGGCGTTGGCGCGGGGGTCGGACCGCCGGAGGTGGGTGGAGGATTCGATCCGCCGCCCCCGCCGCATGCGACGAGTGCGAGCGCGAGCGTGGCGGAAAGCGCGGTGCGACCGGTTTTCATGAAAGGGCGACTCCGAATTGGCCTGTAGATGCGTTAGGGACCTCGCCCGGATCCGGGCGTCTCCGCGCGCTTTCATGCAATGGCGGGGCCGCCTGGGCAAGTCACCGGGGTGCGCGCGGTGCGGATTGTCGCCGCCGACACCCCCGCGAAGACCGCCTCGCGGCGGGTTTTTCGCAAGAAACCGGGGCAAAAGAGCGCTCGCACGTCTCGTATCCTCCCGGTAACGGCACTAGCACACAGGAATGAAAGCGACCGAGTCATGACCGAGCTACCCCAATGGATCGCCGCGAAACTGCCCGCCGGCGCGCGCCATCCCGGCCTCGCCATCGCGCGGCTGGGTGACGAGCGCAAACTGGCGAAAGGCGGCTTCGCCCTCTCCAGCCCGGCCTTTGCCGCCGGGGAGGAACTCGACCCCTGCTTCACCGCCAAGGAAGAGGATGCCGTCGCCCCCCCGCTCGAATGGAGCGCGCCGCCGCCCGGGGCGCAGGAAATCGTGATTATCGCCGAGGACGCCTCGAGCGAGGCGGCCGAGCCGCAATGTCACTGGCTGGTCTGGGGCCTGCCGGGCCAGAAGGGCAAGCTGCTGGAAGGCGAGACCCCGCCGCGCGCGGGCAAGAACGCGAAAGGCAATTCGGAATGGCTGCTGCCGAACCCGCCGCTGGGCGTGACGCGGCATTACGTGTTTCAGGCCTTCGCCACCGAATTGCCGCTGACCACCATGCCCGGCGCAACGCGCGAGGATATTGTCAAGGCGATCGAGGGACAGGTGACCGCCTGCGCCCTCCTGCACGCGCCGTTTACCGGCACGCCCGAGGATGACGGGCTGGCCGACGAGGATTTTTGATGAACCTGCCAAGAATGGGAGAAGGATAATGGCTGGCAATAATGCGCTTCAGAAACCGGTGCAGCTTTCGGGAGATCTCGAGGCGGTGGTGGGCAAGGGTCCGATGACCCGCGCCGAAGTCACCTCCAAGGTCTGGGAATATATCAAGGCGAACAACCTCCAGGATGCGAAGGACAAGCGCCAGATCAATCCCGATGCCAAGCTCGGCGCGGTAATCGGCAACGACCAGATTTCCATGTTCAAGATGACGGCGGCGGTGTCCAAGCACCTCAGCTGATCGCTAGGTCCTCTCAGGCCGGCGGCGTGCGATGCGATAGGCTCCGCGCCGCCGGCCGAGCCTTGCGCCTTTCCACGAGAGCGCGATTTCGCCCTCGCCGAGGAGCGCATCGACGCTCGCGTGGACGTCGCCCATGAGGCTGCGCCAGTCGCCATCCGGCCCGGCGAGCCTTTTGGCCGCCTCGCTCGGGCAGATCGTCCTGCCGGGCCCGCGCTCGGCGAGCAGCGCCATGATCGCCGCGCGGGCGGTCATGCCTGTCCGGGCGCGCCGTCTCCCGGTTCCCAGTCCGGCGGGGCCAGTTCGAAACCGGCGAAATCGAAGCCCGGCACGACCACGCACGACACCAGAGACCAGCCATGCGCGCCCTGCCGGGGCGTAAGCGGCCGGGTCGCCTGCCAATGCCCGGTCGGGACCAGCCCCTGCGGCGTTTCGCCGCCCGCGACATCCGCGCCGAGCCGCAGGCTTGTCGCATCGGCATAGTCATTTTCGGCCAGGCGCAGCTCGAGCGGATCGCCTGCCTGCCAGATCCACAGCTCCTCGGCATCGACCCTGTGCCAGTGCGACGATTCGCCCGCCTTGAGCAGGAAGACGATCGCCGTCCCCGCCGCCCGCGTGCCGTCGGTCCCGGGTTGCACGCCCGCGCGCCAGGTCTCGCGATACCAGCCGCCTTCGGGGTGGGGCTCGAGCCGTAATTGTTCGATCAGCGCTTCGGCGCTATTCGTGTTCGCGGATCCGGCCTGCGTCATCGGGAGTTCCTTTCGGCGCAGCCCTTAAAGGGAGAGCCCGTCATGACGCAACACGCCGCCGCCGCCCGTTCGATTGCAGTCCCGCTTGTCGCCGCGCTCCTCGCAGGGAGCGCCGCCCTGCCGGCCACCGCGCAGGAGACGGCCGAACCGCGCACCACCGGGCCGGAGGCGGAGCGGGCGGAGACCGTGTTCGACCCGGCCGTCGATACCGCTAATGCCGCGCTCGAGATCGCGCCGGTCTTCGACGGGCACAACGACCTGCCGATCCAGCTGCGCGCGCGGTTCGACAACCAACTGGCCGATTTCGATTTCACCGACACAAGCGCGACCGGCGAGACTCACCCCGAGGGGCGCGCGATGCACACCGATCTCAAGCGTCTTGCTGAGGGCAAGGTCGGCGCGCAGTTCTGGTCGGTCTATGTCCCCGCCTCGCTCACCGAGCCGCAGGCGGTGCAGATGACGCTCGAACAGATCGACGTGACGAAGCGGCTGATCGATGCCTATGACGCGCTTGCCTTCGCGCAAAGCGCGGACGATGTCGAAAACGCCTTTCGCGCCGGGCGGATCGCCTCGCTGATCGGCATGGAGGGCGGCCATTCGATCGGCTCGAGCCTTGCCGTGCTCAGGCAGATGCATGCCCTTGGCGCGCGCTACATGACGCTCACGCACAATGCCAATACGCCCTGGGCCGACAGCGCGACCGACGATCCCGAGCATGGCGGGCTGTCGGATTTCGGCCGCGACGTGGTGCGCGAGATGAACCGGCTGGGGATGCTGGTCGACCTTTCCCATGTCAGCGAGGAGGCGATGGTGGACGCGCTCGACGTGGCGCGGGCCCCGGTGATCTTCAGCCATTCGGGCGCGCGCGCGGTCAATGGCCATGCGCGCAACGTCCCCGACAGCGTGCTGCGGCGCCTGCCCTATAACGGGGGCATCGTCATGGTCGTCGCTCTGCCGGGCTATCTGAACGAGGAACGCCGCCAGTGGTTCGCAAACCGCGAGGCCGAGCAGGCGCGGCAGGAATCGCTTTTGCAGGGTCAGCCCGACAAGGTAACGGCGGCAATGGCGCAATGGGACGCGGCCAATCCCGAACCCGCGACGACCATCGGGCACATGGCCGACCATATCGATCATATCCGCGAGGTTGCAGGGATCGAATCGATCGGGATCGGCGGGGATTTCGACGGCATGCCGAGCGGGCCGGAAGGGTTCGAGGACGTGACCGGCTATCCCGCGCTTTTCGCCGAGCTCGCCCGCCGCGGCTATGGCCAGGCCGAATTGGAGATGATCGCCAGCCGCAACGCGCTGCGCGTCATGCGCGAGGCGGAACGATACGCCGCCCGCCTGCGCGGCGAGCCGCCGATCGAGACGCTTATTCCGAAAGAGTGACGGGCCGAAAAAGTGACGGGCCGAAAGAATGACGGGGAAGGCTGCGCGCCCTATTCGGTGATCGGTTCCCCGACCCTCGATTCCGGGGCGCTGGGCTGCGTCGTCGGGACGGCCGGGATCTCGCTTTCGGGTGTTCCCTCCTCGCGCATCTCCTCGACTCGCTCGCTGGCGAGTTCGGCGCTTTCGACGTCGTCCTGCTGCAGGGCGGGGACGATCCAGGCGATGCTCATCGCGACGATCGCGATCAGGGTCGAAATGATCAGGATCCAGCGCGCGCGTCCGGATGTCTCGCCCGCGCGGGCGGCGTCGTCCTCGATATGGACGGCTTGTTCGTTGTTCTGGTCTGTCTCGGCCATGGGCCTGCCCTCCCTTGGGTGAATGTCTTACCAGATCAACGGGAGCGCCGCTGGCCCGTTCCGAGACGCACGGGGGCCGGCCGGGCAAAGGCCCGGTGCTGCGGGCGCGGTCAGTCGCGCAGCAGTTCGTTGATGCCGGTCTTGGCGCGGGTCTGCGCGTCCACCGTCTTGACGATCACCGCGCAGTAGAGCGACGGGCCGGGGCTGCCGTCGGGCAGGGCTTTTCCGGGCAACGAGCCGGGGACGACAACCGCATAGGGCGGGACTTCGCCGCGATGGATCTCGCCCGTTTCGCGGTTCACTATTTTCGTCGAGGCGCCAAGGTAGACCCCCATCGAAAGCACCGCGCCTTCGCCCACCCGCACGCCTTCGGCGACTTCGCTGCGCGCGCCGATGAAAGCCCCGTCGCCGATGATGACGGGGTCTGCCTGCAGCGGTTCGAGCACCCCGCCGATCCCCGCGCCGCCGGATATGTGAACGTTCTTCCCGATCTGCGCGCAGGAGCCGACCGTCGCCCAGGTGTCGATCATGGTGCCTTCATCGACATAGGCGCCGATATTGACGAAGCTCGGCATCAGAACGACGCCCCTGCCGATATAGCTGCCGCGCCGCGCGACCGCGCCGGGCACGACGCGAAAGCTCGCTTCGCGGAAGCGGCTTTCGCCCCAACCGCCGAACTTGTTGGATACCTTGTCGAACGCCGCCGCCCCCGCCGAACCGCCTTCCATCACCCGGTTATCGGTCAGGCGGAAGGACAGCAGCACCGCCTTCTTGAGCCACTGGTTGACGCGCCAGCCGCCTTCGCCATCGGGCTCGGCGACGCGGGCCGTGCCGCTGTCGAGCATTTCGAGCGCGTCGCCGACCGCGCCGCGGATCTCGCTGTCGGGCAGGATGTCGGCGCGGTTTTCCCACGCTTTCTCGATCTGCGCGATGAGAGTGTCGGTCATGGGCCTCGATCCTCCTGCTGGCTGCGGGCGCGCTGGCGCGGTTTCGCGCGCGGACCCGGCAGGGCTGCTAGCGGGGCGGGCGAGGCTCGGCAAGCGTCTTGCGCGCCCGGCCGGCAAGCGGGCAGGGTCCGGGAAAACCACCGCTTCGGCGGCAAAGGCGAACGACGCGGCGAGCGCCGACTGGTAAGAGGCGCGCTCTGCCTTGGCAGCCGGGGCTGGGCGGTTAGAAGGGACTTTCCATGACCGTTCGTGTGACAGACAGGACCGATCCAAGCCCGAGAGCCTGCGTGCGTTCCGCCCGGCCGTCCCGCGCGTCCGGGATGGATGGTCGCGCGCGCCCGCCCACTAAACCTCGGCCGGTGCCAGCTCACGCCCCCGCGCCCGATCCCGCTGCGCCGGTGCGCTGGCACCGGATCGCAGCGTCCGGAACGCCGGCGAAGAACACGGGCAGGGCGCTTGTCGCCGCGCTCGCCTGCGCCGCGCTTGCGGCATGCGGCGGCGGTGGTGGCGGCGGAGGCGGGGGGGTCGTTTCCACTCCGCCGCCGACCCCTCCTCCTCCTCCTCCTCCGCCTCCGCCGCCCCCGCCGCCACCTCCTCCTCCGCCCCCGCCGCCTGCGACCGATTTCGACACGGCCGAATTCCGGCGCTCCGACGGGCCGGGCTTTCACGGCGCCGATACCGCCTGGCGCGACGGTTTCACCGGGGCGGGAGAGATCATCGCGGTGGTCGATTCGGGGCTCGATTCCGACAGCCCCGAATTCGCCGGCCGCGTCCACCCCGATTCGCGCGATGTCGCAGGCGGCCGCGACATCGATCCGGAGGATGATCACGGCACCAATGTCGCCACCGTCGCCGCCGCCGCGCGCGATGGCGAGGGCGTGCTGGGCATCGCCTTCGATGCCCAGGTGCTCGCCCTGCGCGCCGACCAGCCGGGCTCCTGCGCGGGCGACACGCCGGCCGATCCGACGCTCTCGTGCCGCTTTCTCGACCGAGACATCGCGCGCGGGATCGATGCCGCCGTGGCGACGGGCGCGCGGGTGGTGAACCTTTCCCTCGGCGGGGGCGGGATTACGGGCGATCTGTTCGATTCCGTCCGCCGCGCTTCCGATGCGGGCCTCGTGATCGTGGTCGCGGCCGGCAATTCGGGGGATGGATCGGACCCCGACATCGACCCGTTCGAGCCCGACCCCTTCGCGCGGGCGCTCCGCGATGCGGGCGGAGACAACGTCATCATCGTCGGCTCGGTCGACGACAGCGGCACGATTTCCACTTTCAGCAATCGCGCGGGCTCTTTCGCCGACAGCTTCCTCGCCGCGCAGGGGGAGGCGATCTGCTGCGTCTATGACGCGGGCCGGCTGTTCATCGAGACGATCGACGGGGAGCAGTTCGTGACGCTGTTTTCCGGCACCAGCTTCGCAGCACCCCAGGTCGCGGGCGCGGTCGCGCTGCTGGGGCAGGCTTTCCCGAACCTTTCGGGCGACGAGATCGCGGAAATCCTGCTCACCACGGCGCGCGACGCGGGGGCCGGCGGGGTCGATGCGATTTACGGGCGCGGCATACTCGATATCGCCGCCGCTTTCGCGCCGCAGGGCACGACCCGGCTGGCGGGCAGCGGCATCGCCCTTGCGCTGGGGGAGGATTTCGCAGTCGGCTCGGCGGCGATGGGCGATGCCCTGGCGGCCCTCGGCGCGTCCGGGCTCGAGACGGTCGTGCTCGACCGTTACGATCGCGCCTATCGCCATTCGCTCGGCCGCCGCGCGCGCGGCGCGGCGCAGGTGCAGCGCCTGTCCGGCGCGGTGGAAAGGCCCGGCTTCACCCGCGCGGCCGGGGGCGAGTCGCTGTCGCTCGCGCTGACGACCGGCGAAACCACACGCGCCGCGGGCCTGCAATGGCCCGGCGAATTGCGCCTCGCGCCCGAGGAGGCGGCAGGCCCGCGTGTCCTCGCCGCGCGCGTTGCGGGCCGGATCGCACCGGACTTGCAGGCCGGTTTCGCGTTCGGCATGGGCGCGCGCACCCTTTCCCGGCAATTGCAACGCGCCGGGACGGATAGCGCGAAGGGCGCCCCGCGCGCCGCTTTCCGCATCGCGCCCGAGGCGGGTCTCGACGAAGGCTTCACCGGCAGCAGCGATCTTGCCCTCGCCGCGCGGCGCGGTTTCGGTGAGTGGGGCGTGACGCTTTCGGCGCAGCGCGGCCGCGCATGGCTCGCCGAACACCGCCGCGCCGAGGAGACGATTTTCGGCCTTGCCGAACATCGCGGGACGACCACCCTATCGCTCGCCGTCGATCGCGCTGTCGGTGATGTCGAGGCGCGGCTGGGCGCATCGTGGCTGGTCGAGGAGGAAACCCTGCTCGGCGCGCATTTCCACCGCGCCTTTACGATTTCCGGGGCTGACAGCCTGTTTCTCGACGGGGCGCTCGCCGCGCGGATCGCCCCCGGCTGGACGATCGCCGGGGCGGTCCGCGGCGGGATCACGCGCCCGCGCGGCGGCGATGCCGTGGGCGAAGGCTCGCATCTTCTCACGCAGGGCTGGTCGCTCGACCTCACGAAAGCGGGCGTGCTTGGGCCCTCGGACCGGCTCGGCCTGAGGTTCAGCCAGCCGCTCCGGGTCGAGGGCGGCACGCTCGATTTCGACCTGCCGGTGGCATGGGATTATGCGAGCGAAAGCGCCGTCATGGCCCGCCGTTCGGTTTCGCTCGCCCCGCAGGGGCGCGAGGTGATGGGGGAGCTTGCATGGTCGAGGCCCTTCGCATTGGGCCATGGCCCATGGGGCGCGCGCGCCTGGGGGAGCCTCTCGACAAGCGTCTATTACCGCCGCCAGCCGGGCCATTTCGCCGATGCGCCCGCCGACATGGGCGCATTGGTAAGCGTTACCGCCGGGTTCTGAGCGCGGCTCGAACCCCTGCGCGCGCCACATCAGTTACGCGATGGCCCCGGCAGGGACTCGCGCCATGACAAATCGCGGCAGAAGGGCGAGCGGCTGGCCAGGGGCGGCCGCGCCCCTTCCTGCGCCTATTGCGGCATGCCGGCCTTGAGCGCGAATTCGTGCGCGCGTTCGACCAGCGGCTGCACCCGCTCGCTCATCTGCTTCGCATGGGCGCTGGAAGCGGTCCCGTCGATCACCCGTTTCTTGATCCCCTGCATGATCCCGGCGAGGCGGAAGAGATTGTAGGCGAAATACCAGTCCATCGGCGGCACGGGGTATCCGGTGCGCGCAACATAGCGTTCCACGGCCTCTTCCTGCGAAGGAATGCCGAGCTCTTCCAGATCGAGCCCGAGCAGCCCCGCGCGCCCGTCCGCCGGGTTGTGCCAGTTGAGCATGAGATAGCTGAAATCCGCGATCGGATCGCCCAGCGTCGACAATTCCCAGTCGAGCACGGCGATGATCCGGTCCTCGGTCTTGTGAAAGATCACGTTGTCGAGCCGGTAATCGCCGTGAACCACGCTGGATTCATGCTGCGGCGGGATCGTTTCGGGCAGCCATTCGATCAGCCGCTCCATCTGGGGCATGTGTTCGGTTTCGGACAGCTTGTACTGCTTCGACCAACGCGCGATCTGGCGCGCGCAGTAATCGGTCGGCTTGCCGTAGTCGCCGAGGCCGATCGCGCCGGGATCGTTGAGGTGGAGGTCGGCCATGGTGTCGATCAGCGCGTTGTAGATGCCGCGCCGCTCCTCGCGCGTGCAGCCCGGCAGCGCGCCGTTCCACAGGCTTCGCCCGTCGGCCATGGACATGACGAAGAACTTGGAGCCGATGACCTCGGGGTCCTCGCACAGGCCATAGGTGCGCGGGACGGGAAAGCCGGTCGGGTAAAGCCCGGTCATGGCGGTGTATTCGCGGTCGACCGCGTGCGCGGATGGCAGCAGCTTGCCGAAAGGCTGGCGGCGCAACACGTATTTCGCGCCCGGCGTTTCGATCTTGTAGGTCGGGTTCGACTGGCCGCCCTTGAACTTGGTGTAGCTGATCGGTCCTTCGAATCCATCGACATTCGCCTCGAACCACGCGGTCAGGGTGTCGAGATCGAGCCGGTCCGCCTCGGGCACTGGAACCGTGCCCACCATTTCCTTGTCGAAATCGATCTGGGGTGCGTCTGTCATTGTTTCGTCCTCAGTCGAACACGACCACGCTGCGCGCCGCATGGCCGCCGCGCAGCTTGTCGAAACCTTCGTTGACCTCGTCGAGCGCAATGCGCTCGGCGATGATCGTGTCGAGGTCCAGAAGCCCGCGCATGTAGAAATCGACCAGCCGCGGCAGGTCGACCGGGAAATGGTTCATCCCCATGATCGCGCCCATCAGCTTCTTGCCGCCGAGCAGGTCCATCGCCGACAGGCCGACCTTGCAATCGAGCGGCATCATGCCGAGGATCACGGCGGTCCCCCCGCGCTTGAGCGAGGCGACGGCGAGATCGGCGGCGGCCTGGCGTCCGACCGCCTCGATCCCGTAATCGACCCCGCCGCCGGAAATTGCGATGATCTGTTTCGCGGCGTCATCGGCCAGCGCATCGACGCTGTGGGTCGCGCCGAGCACCTCGGCCAACTGGCGCTTTTCGGGCAGCGGGTCGGCGGCGATGATTTTCGATGCGCCCGCGATTTTGGCGGCGTTGATCGCGGCAAGGCCGACCCCGCCGCAGCCGATCACGGCCACGGTTTCACCCGGCGTGAGCGATACCGCGTTGAAGATCGTCCCCGCGCCGGTCGTCACCGCGCAGCCGATGACGGCGGCGCGGTCGAAGGGCATGTCCTTGTCGATCGAAACGCAGGCGTGTTCGTGGATCAGCATCTGCTCCGACAGGGCGGACAGGTTGAGCATCTGGTTGACGGTCTCGTCACCCGCCCCTGATCCCTTGGCACGCCTCATCCGCGGCTCACCACCCTTGGGCCGGCGCGTGTCCCCGCCGAGGCACAGCGCCATGCGGCCGGTCACGCAGAATTCGCAATGCCCGCAGAAGGCGGACAGGCACGAGACGACATGATCGCCCGGCTTCACCGTTTTCACTTCGGAGCCGACCGCGCGGACCACGCCCGCCGCCTCGTGCCCCGGAATGCAGGGCAGCGGGTGGGGGTAGGCGCCGTCGATGAAATGGAGGTCGGAATGGCACAGCCCGCAGGCCTTGGTGTCGATCAGGACTTCGTGCGGGGCGGGATCGGCATATTCGACATCGCCGATGACGAGCCCTTCGCCCGGCTTTTCAAGGATGGCGGCCTTGGCCATGGATTTTCCTCTCCGTCTGGAATTGGGGTTTCCCGAGCGCTTTTCCTACAGGGGATGAGGCGCTGGGGAAGGGCAGGGGACCCCTTTGAAGGCGGCCCCCTGCATGACTTATGTGAACGAACCTCCCAACAGGCGAAGGCCTGTCAGCGCGCGACCCCCATGTCGCCCGAGCTCAGCGTGTCGCTGTCATTGGCGGGCGCCGGGCCGGAACGCAGGGCGTTGGCACTGGGGCCTTCCTGCGGCGCGTGCTTGCCGAATTCCATGCGCGCGATGGAGCGGGCGTGGACCTCGTCCGGCCCGTCGGCAAGGCGCAGGGTGCGCTGGTTGGCATAGGCCCGCGCGAGGCCGTAATCCTCCGAAACGCCCCCGCCGCCGTGGGCCTGGATCGCGTCGTCGATGATCCGCAGCGCCATCATCGGCGCCTGCACCTTGATCATCGCGATTTCCTGCTTCGCCGCCTTGTTGCCGACCTTGTCCATCATGTCCGCGGCTTTCAGGCAGAGCAGGCGCGTCATGTCGATGTCGATGCGGGCGCGCGCGACCCGCTCTTCCCAGACCGAATGCTTGTAGATCGGCTTGCCGAAGGCTTCGCGTTCCTGCAGGCGCTTGCACATCTTCTCCAGAGCTTCCTCGGCAACGCCGATGGTGCGCATGCAGTGGTGGATGCGGCCCGGGCCGAGGCGGCCCTGCGCGATTTCGAAGCCGCGCCCTTCGCCCAGCAGGATCGCCGAGGCCGGAACGCGCACGTCCTTCATCTCGACTTCCATGTGGCCGTGGGGGGCATCGTCATAGCCGAAGACCGGCAGGTGGCGCAGAATGTTCACGCCGGGCGAGTCGATCGGCATCAGGATCATCGATTGCTGGGCGTGGCGTTGGGCCTCGAAATCGGTCTTGCCCATGACGATCGCGACCTTGCAGCGCGGATCGCCGAGGCCCGAAGACCACCACTTGCGCCCGTTGATAACGTATTCGTCGCCTTGCCGCTCGATCCGGGTCTCGATATTGGTCGCATCGGAAGAGGCGGTGTAAGGCTCGGTCATCAGGAAGGCCGAACGGATCTCGCCGTTCATCAGCGGTCCCAGCCACTGCTCCTTCTGCTCGCGCGTGCCGTAGCGGTGGAACACTTCCATGTTGCCGGTGTCGGGCGCGGAGCAGTTGAACACTTCGCTCGCCCAGCCGATGCGGCCCATTTCCTCGGCGCAGAGCGCATATTCGAGATTGGTGAGGCCCGGACCTTCGAATTCGAAGCTGTCGTCGACATGGTGATGGCTGTCATTGCGCGGCGGCATGAACAGGTTCCACAGGCCCTGCTCCTTCGCCTTGGCCTTCATCTCCTCGACGATGGGCAAGACTTTCCAGCGATCGCCTTCGCGGTCCTGTTCGTCATAGACCGGAACGTTGGGGCGGATGTGCTGTTCGATGAAACCGCGCACGCGGTCGCGCCAATAGACCTGGCGTTCGGTGGGTTCGAAATCCATGGGGGAGTTCCTCTCTCGTCCTGATTTGCAATCGAATCTCTCGTGAGTGACCGTGGCAGAGGCAAATGCCAGCGCCAAGCTCCTATTTGCGAGGGGGTGCGCGCGTCACCCGGTCTGGGGATGCTCTTTGGCCGGAGCCCCGGCGGCCTTGCTCGCCGCGCGCGGCTCGGCGGCGAGGGGGTCGGGTTCGCCCGCCGCAATGCGCGCGTGGCGGGCGGCGACGCGGGCTTCGTGCTGTTCCTGCGTGATCGGGAATCGGGCGAGCCAGAAGGCCGCGAAAACGGCCAGCACCCCGGTGACGAGGATGTAGAGGATGGCGAGCCAGGCGGAGACCGATGGGCTCACCTCGGCCTGCGGCGTGCCCGGCTCCAGCCCGATCATCGACACGATCAGCCCGCTCAGCATGATGCCGCCGCCGGTGGCGCATTTCTGGACCAGCCAGTTGCCCGAATAGAAGGTCGCCTCGGCCCGCTTGCCGGTGCGTTCCTCGAAGGCCTCGACGATCTCGGCCACCATCGAGGTCGCCGAAATGCTCGAAATGACCCCTGCCGTGTTGGCCAGCACCATGAAGGTCATGAAGCCGATGGTCGAAGCGGTTCCGCCCGTCTGCGGCCACATCCCGACAAGGAAGAGCGTGTACGGTATGCCCATGATGCCGAGCGCGGCGAGCGCGCCGAAGGCGGCGGTCATCTGCTTGCCGAACCGGCGGTGGAGCGGCCCTGCGAGGAGGAACATGAAGACCACCGAAAGCCCCAGCACCAGCGGATAGACGACGAAGGCGCGTTCGGAGAACTGCCAGACATATTGCGTCACGTAGATCGTGATCGACAGGGTCACTCCGTGGCTGACATAGGTCGCAAGGCCGCCCAGCGCGAAGATGACGAAGGCGTGCTCGCGGAAGGCGTCGACGATCTCGCCGAAGGCATCGGACAGCGAGAAGCGCCCGGGCGGCTGGGCGGGGCGCTGCGCGACATAGCGGTGCTGCCCGGCGGCCGAACCGATCACCGAAGCGGCGATGACGATCGCCCCGACGATGCCGTAGGTCGCATAGCCTTCGGGCTGCATCCGCGCGGCCTCGGTCGGCAGGAAGACCGCGAAGGTGAGCAGCATCATCGTCAGCCCGCCGACCCAGCCGAACAGGAATCGGAACCGGAACAGCGTGGTGCGCGCGACATAGTCGTCGGTGATTTCCGGCACGAGGCTGACCGAGGGAACCTCGCAGGCCGACAGCAGCAGCCGCACCCCGACGGCGAGCGCGACGATCTCCCAGAAGCTGGGCGTGCCGGCAAAGGGCGGCGACCACAACAGGGTCCACATCAGCGCAAGCGGGATCGGCGCGATGTAAAGCCACGGCAGCCGCCTGCCCCAGCGGGTATAGGTGCGGTCGGACAAGTGCCCGATCAGCGGGTCGACGAAAGCGTCGATCACCAGCGCGGTGGCAAGCGCGAGCGAGACGAGCCACGCATCGACGCCCAGCACGAGATTGTAGAAGGGCAGCAGGAAATAGAGGAAGCCGCCGTCCTTCACCCCGAAAGCAACCGCGCCGAGCCCGTTGAAGAACCGCAGGTCGAGCGGCAGCTTGCCCTTCACGAAGCTCATGCCTGCCGCGTCCGTGGGCAGCGTGACGCTGCGCCTCCGGCGAATCCGGAAATCGCGATCATCCCTACGGTCCTCTCCATCTCTCTCGTCCCGGAGAGTGGCCTTCCCGGCCGCCTTCGTCAATCGCGCCGGTGGCATGAAAGCTTGACGTTACGGCATCCCGGCCCCTCCGCACCGACGCCCGTTCCGCAGGACGAGAGCGCTTGCGGCGCGCGCGAAAATCACGCTAACGTAAAGGTCAAGTGGGAGCTTACGAACAGTTGAGAGGAGTCCGATCATGAGCGATCTGGAACAATTCCGCATGGAGACACGCGCCTGGCTCGAGGCGAACTGTCCGGCCGAAATGCGCGAGCCCGTGCGCGACGAGGACGACGTCTACTGGGGTGGCCGCAACGCCACTTTCAAGAACGATGCGCAGAAGGCATGGTTCGAAGCCTGCGTCGAAAAGGGCTACACCGTGCCCGCATGGCCCACAGAATATGGCGGCGCGGGGCTTTCCGCTCCGCAAGCCAAGGTCCTGCGCGAGGAAATGGCCCGCATCGACGCGCGCCCGCCGCTCTCCTCCTTCGGCATCTGGATGCTCGGCCCCGCGCTGCTGCATTTCGGCACGGAAGGCCAGAAGCAGCGCTTTCTCAACGAAATCGCGCGCGGCGAAATCCGCTGGTGCCAGGGTTATTCCGAGCCCGGTTCGGGATCGGACCTCGTCTCCTTGCAGACCTATGGCGAGGACGTTTCCGATTCCGAAGGGGGCGGTCACTGGGTCGTCAACGGGCAGAAGGTGTGGACCTCCTATGCCGACCAGGCCGACTGGATCTTCTGCCTTGTGCGCACCGACAAGGCGAACAAGTATCAGGGCATCACCTTCATGCTCATCGACATGGCGAGCGAGGGCGTGTCGACCAAGCCGATCAAGCTGATCAGCGGTGCTTCCCCCTTCTGCGAGACTTTCCTCGAGGACGTGAAAGTGCCCAAGTCCTATGGCGAGGATATCCCTGCGCAAGTGGGCGAGATCAATCGCGGCTGGGACGTTGCGAAATATCTGCTCGGCCATGAGCGCGAGATGATTTCCGGCGCGGGCGGCGGCGACCGGACCGCAGCGATCGGCGCGGCGATGAAGCGCCACGCGGCGAAGACCGGGGACGAGCTCGACCCCGTGCTGCGCGCCGAGCTCGCCATGTTCGACGTCGATGCGCTGGCCTATTCGGCGATGGGCGAGAAGTTCCTCGACGAGGCGAAGGCGGGCCGGGCGCATCCCGCCCAGCCCAACATGATGAAATATGCCGGGACCGAGCTGAACAAGCGCCGCCACGAACTGATGATGGCCGCGGGCGGTTCGCGCAGCCTCGAATGGGAAAGCGAGGACACCGGCGGCGGCAAGCCGGCGCGGAACTGGCTGCGCACCAAGGCGAATTCGATCGAGGGCGGCACGTCGGAAATCATGCTCAACGTGGTGTCCAAGCGCATCCTCGAACTGCCGGGCGGCTGATCCGGCCAGCCACGAATGACGAGCGGGCCGCTTCCGGCGATACGGGAGCGGCCCGCTGACCATCCGAACACCAGCGATACAAGCGACAAGAGAGAGAGGAACCCGCTCGCCATGCCCCTTTACCACGACGAAGACCAGGCAATGCTGGCCGATACCGCCGGCAGCTTCATGGCCGAGGAAGGCAATATCCAGAAACAATTGCGCCACTGGCGCGACCGCGATTGCAAGGACGGTTTCGGCCATGGCCTGTGGAAGCAGATGGCGGAGCTGGGATTCACGGGCATCCTCGTCGAGGAAGATCACGGCGGGCTCGGCATGGGCCATGTCGAAGCCGGGATCGTGCTCGAGGAAATCGGCCGCAACCTCACCCCTTCGCCCTTCCTCACGTCTTCGGTGGTTGCCGCGAGCGCGCTGAAGCACGGCTCCCACGATCTCAAGGGACGCTATCTGCCCGGCCTCGTCGCGGGCGAGAGCGTCTTTGCCGTGGCGATCGACGAGACCGCCAAGCACCGCCCCGAACGCATCACGACCCGCGCGGAAAAATCGGGCAACGGCTTTCGCTTGAACGGCTCCAAGAGTTTCGTCGTGCAGGGGGCGAGCGCGGACATGATCGTCGTCGCCGCGCGCACCTCGGGCTCCGACAGCGAGACAGACGGCATCACCCTGTTCGCCGTGCCCAGGGACGCGAAGGGCATGAACCACGACGCAGTTCGCCTTGTCGATTCCTCGATGGCGACTCACACGACATTCGACGGCGTCGAACTCGATGGCGATGCGGTGATCGGCGAGGTCGACGGCGGGCGCGAAGTGCTCGATGCGATGCTGCGCGCCGGGCGCATCGGGGCTGCGGCAGAAGGCGTGGGCGTTGCACGCGGGGCGATGGACCGGACGGTCGACTATCTCAAGCAGCGCAAGCAGTTCGGCAAGCATATCGGCGAATTCCAAGCACTGCAGCACCGCGCCGCGCATCTCTATTCCGAGGTCGAGATCGCGCGTGCGGTCACGATCAAGACCCAGCAGCTGCTCGACGCGGGCGCGGAGAGCGCGGACATGATGACATCGGTCGCCAAGGCCAAGGTCGCCAAGGCCGCGCGGCTTGCCGTGCAGGAGGGCGTGCAGATGCACGGCGGGATCGGCATGACCGATGAATACGATATCGGCCTGTTCATGAAGCGCGACCGCGCGCTCGCCGAATTCATGGGCGATGCCTATTACCACGCCAATCGCGTCGCGGAGATGAGCGGGTATTGACCAGCCTCGTCACCCCGGCGCAGGCCGGGGCCCAGAGCGGCCCGGTGCAGCGCATCAGGCTCGAGATCCCGGCCTTCGCCGGGATGACGGTGGAGATTTGAAATGAACATTCAGGAACTTTTCAGCCTCGATGGGCGCATCGCGCTCGTTACGGGGGGCAGCCGCGGGATCGGCAAGATGTTTGTCGAAGGCCTGCTTTCGGCGGGCGCGGCGCGGGTCTACATCTCGGCGCGCAAGGTGGAACAGATGGAAGCGACCATCGCCGAGCTCAACGAGGCTTTCGGCGAAGGCAAGGTGATCGGCATTCCCGCCGACCTTTCGCAGATGGACGGGATCGAATCGCTCGCCGCCGAAATGGGAAGCCGCGAAGAGCGGCTCGACATCCTCATCAACAATGCGGGCGCAGCCTGGGGGCAGCCCTATCTCGAATTCTCGGAGGCCGGCTGGCACCGCACGATGGACCTCAATGTCAAGACGCCGTTCTTCCTGACGCAGAAGCTCCACGACCTGCTGGTCGCAGGTGGCAAGGGCGACCATCCGGCGAAGGTCATCCACGTCTCCTCGATCGACGGGCAGCGGATCAATCCTTGGGAGACCTATGCCTACCAGGCCTCGAAAGCGGGCGTGATCCAGCTGACGAGGCGCATGGCCGCCCGGCTGATCCAGGACAACATCGTCGTCACTTCGATCGCGCCGGGGGCCTTCGCCTCCGAAATGAACAAGGCCGCCAAGAACGCGCCCGACGCTTCGGCGAGCGTCATCCCGGCAAAGCGCATCGGCAGCCCGGAAGACATGGCGGCGGCCGCGATCTACCTGTGCAGCCGCGCGGGCGACTATGTCGTCGGCGAGACGCTGACGGTCGATGGCGGGGTGGTGAACGCGGCGCTCCCGTCGAGCTTCAACGATCCGGCGGGTTGAGGGAGCCCGGCCCTTGCGGGCCGGGTCCTGAGCAGGCTTGGCATTCTTGAGTAAGGAGTGCCAAGCCCGCACTCATCCCGGCGCACGAATATGTCCGTGGATAATCCTGCCTCGCAAGAATTGACTGCTTAACGCTTTCGCGCCAGCATCTGTCCCGAGAGAAGGAGGCAGACGCGAAGGAGTGCGCATGGCGGACCGGGATTTCGAGAGACAGCTCAGGGGCGAAGGCTTGCTCACGGCCGAGATCTTCTATTTCTTCCCCGACTATCCCTCGCTGATCCAGCAATTCGTCTGGCAGGATTACGACGAGGCCCCGGATTACCCGATCCTGTTCCGGTTCCTCGACCACTGGCGGCGCGAGATCGAGGCGGCGATCCATTCGGTCCGTATCGCGCACCAGCATAGCCTGGCCCCGCGCGAATTCCGCCATGTCGACGGGGAGTTCCGGATTCAATAGGCCGCCCGTCGCGGCAGCGCGTCAGCCCGCCATCAACTCGCGCACGAAGGGGATGAGCCCGGTCTGGCGCTGGCGCTTCATGCGTTCGGCATCGAGGATTTCGCGCACCTTGCCAAAGCATTGCTGCGCGTCATCGTTGATGACGACATAGTCATATCCGTCCCAGTGGCTGATTTCGGCCCGGGCGCGTTCCATCCGGCTCTGGATCACTTCTTCGCTGTCGGTCGCGCGGCTGCGCAGGCGACGGTGCAGTTCCTCGATCGAGGGCGGGAGGATGAAGACGCGCACCACGTCCTGCTGGTCCTTCTGGTAAAGCTGCTGCGTGCCCTGCCAGTCGATGTCGAAGAGGAAATCCTGCCCCTCTTTCAGCGCGGCGCGGATGATCCCCTTGGGCGTGCCGTAGCGATAGCCGAACACATGCGCCCATTCGTAGAAATCGTCCTCTTCGACCATCGCGTCGAATTCGGCATCGCTCCTGAAATGGTAATGCACCCCGTCGACCTCGCCCGGACGCGGCGGGCGGGTGGTGACCGAGACCGAGAGCTTGATCTCGGGGTCCTGTTCAAGGAGCATCCGCGACAGCGTCGTCTTGCCCGCGCCCGAGGGCGAGGAGAGGATGAACATCAGGCCGCGGCGCTTCAGCGCGGGCGACTGGATCGGGCTGGAGGGAGAAGACGTGTCCATGCGCCCCGTTGCCGCAAAGCGGGCGCGCGAATCAAGGGGGTGGAATCACCCCTGCCCGCTGGCGGCATCCCTGCGCGCGCGACGGCGGCGCAGTTCGCGTGCCTTTCCGCGGTCATAGAGAGTCTTGGCTGCGAGTCCGCCGGCGACCACGGCAAGGCCGGGCAGGGACCCGGTCGCCAGCCGGCTTGCCGCGAGCAGTCCGACCGTGCGCAGGAGCCCTTTGCCATCCTTGAATTTCGCGACCTGGTCGGGATCGTATTCTTCGAGCAGCATCCGGTCCTTGAGCTTGCGCCTCAGGAACAGGCTGCTGCCGCGCACCACGATGTCGGTGATCATCAGATTGGTGTTCGGGTCGGGACTCGGCATCGCCCGGTTCGCCCGGCGCGGCTTGGGACCATCGTCGGGCGGAAGTCGCTCCGGGTCCTCGGGATCCTGCCGATCGGCTTTGTCCGGGGTTGGGGTCGATGCCATTACCGCGCTATTTCTTCCTTCCGAAATCGACCGTCACGACATTGGAGCCGTCGCCGTCCTCTGCGTCCGTTTCACCGCCTTCGCCGTCATTTTCCGCGTCGTCGTGCTCCTCGTGGGGCAACTCGTCCACCGCGGTCTGGAACTGCAAGCCGAAATCGACCGCCGGGTCCACGAATGCGGTGATTGCCGCAAAGGGGATCTGCAGCTTGGCGGGAATCTGGTTGAACGAAAGGCCGACCGTGAAATCCTCTTCGCGCACCTCGAGGTCCCAGAACTTGTTCTGGAGCACGATCGTCATCTCGTCCGGAAAGCGGTCGCGCAGGTGCTGCGGGATCGAAACGCCCGGGGCGGCGGTCTTGAAGGTGATGTAGAAATGATGGTTGCCGGGAAGGGTCCCGCCGCCGCGCTCGATCTCGCCCAGCACCCGGCCGACAACGGCGCGCAGCGCTTCCTGGACGATTTCGTCATAGGGTATCAGGCTGTCGGGCGTTTCTTCGCTCATATCGTGCGAAGCGTGGCGAGGCTGGCGGCGCTGGTCAAGCGTTTCGTGCGCTTGCCGCATATTTGCCGCAAGCCTTGTCGGAGGCCGCCCCACTTGCACCGCGCAGCGACAGGCTTATAGCGCGGCCATGACCCGTGTTTCAGACACTTCCTCCGGCCGCACAGGCTCGGTTACGCGCAATACGGCCGAAACGAAGATCGCGATTCACGTCGATCTCGACGGGACGGGACGCTACGATGTGTCGACAGGGATCGGCTTTCTCGATCACATGGTCGAACAGTTCTCGCGCCATTCGCTGATCGACCTGGACATGAAGGTCGAAGGCGACCTGCATGTCGACCAGCATCACACGACCGAGGATTCGGCGATTGCCCTTGGGCAGGCATTGGCCGAGGCAATGGGCGACAAGGCCGGGATCGGGCGCTACGGCCATGCCTATTCGCCGATGGACGAGACGCTGAGCCGCGTCGCGCTCGACATTTCGGGGCGGCCTTTTCTGGTGTGGAAGGCGGGGTTCACCCAGGAAAAGCTGGGCGAATGGGACACCGAGCTGATCGAGCACTGGTTCCATTCGATTGCCCAGAGCGCCGGGATCACGCTGCACATGGAACTCATCTACGGCACCAACAACCACCACATCTGCGAGAGCCTTTACAAGGGCTTTGCCCGGGCCATGCGAACCGCCGTCGAGCGCGATCCGAGAAAGGGCGAGGCGATCCCCAGCACCAAGGGGCAGCTTGGTGGTTGAGGCCCGTTTTCTTTTCGCGCGCCCATCCGGGCGCGGGTGGGGCTCCACCCCGTCTTCGACTGCCTCGCTGGACGTCCTCCCCCCGGATCAAGTCCGGGGCGCGGACCCGCTGCGGGCGGGCTTGCAGGTGTGCTTCGCACGTCCGCGCTTTCAGCTTCGACTCCGCCCTTGCGGCGGCTGCTCAGCCGAATGATCGAGCCATGAGCGAGATCACCGCTCTCATCGATTACGGCGCGGGCAACCTCCACTCGGTCCATAACGCGCTGAGGAAGGCGGGGGCGAACGTCTCCGTCACCGACGACCCCAACGTGGTGCGCGCCGCCGACCGGATCGTGCTGCCCGGTGTCGGATCTTTCCGCGCCTGCGCGCAAGGGCTGAAGGCCGTCCCGCACATGATCGAGGCGATGACCGAACGGGTCCATGTGGGCGGCGCGCCCTTTCTGGGCATCTGTGTCGGGATGCAGCTTCTCGCGACGCGCGGGCTCGAACACGGCACGACTGCAGGGCTCGGCTGGATCCCGGGCGAGGTGCGGCTGATCGAGCCCGCCGACCCGGCGGTCAAGGTGCCGCATATGGGCTGGAACGATGTCGCGCTTCTTCCTCATGCCCGCGCTCACCAGGTCTTCGAGGGCGGGGAGGCCTATTTCCTGCACTCCTACCATTTCGTCGCCGAGCGCGGCGGCGATGTCGCCGCGCTGACCGATCACGGCGAGGGCCTTGTCGCAGCCGTGGCGCGCGACAACATGGTCGGGGTGCAGTTCCACCCGGAAAAGAGCCAGGCTTTCGGCCTTGCCACGCTTGAGAGGTTCCTCGCATGGTATCCGTGATCGTCTCGCGGCTCGCTAGCGCTCGCGGGCCGGGCCAGCCCACGCCCCCGCCCTTCCACCCGGAATGGTACCCTCAAGGGCAGAAGGGCGGGGGCGTGGGCTGGCCCGGCACAAAGGGGCGCGCGGATGCGCGTCCCGCATGCAGCAAACAAACGCCATGATCGTCTTTCCCGCCATCGACCTTAAAGGCGGCGCAGTCGTGCGCCTTGCCGAGGGCGACATGGCCCGCGCCACCACCTATGGCGACGATCCGGCCGCCCAGGCGATGATCTTCGCCGAGGCGGGCGCGGAGCACCTGCACGTCGTCGATCTCGACGGCAGCTTTGCCGGGCGGCCGGAAAACCGCGCCGCGGTCGAGGCGATCGTCGAGCGGTTTCCGGGCTACGTGCAGCTGGGCGGCGGAATTCGCGACGCACAGACGGTCGAGGGCTGGTTCAATCTCGGCGTGGCGCGGGTCGTGATGGGTTCGGCCGCGCTCAAGGACCCCGATTTCGTCAAGGAAATGGCGCGCGAATGGGAAGGCGGCATCGTTGTTGCCGTCGATGCGCGGGACGGCATGGTCGCGACCGAGGGCTGGGCCGAGGTCTCCAACGTCCCCGTGGTCGACCTCGCCCGCCGGTTCGAGGATGCGGGCGTCGCCTCGCTGCTGTTCACCGATATCGGGCGCGACGGGCTGCTGAAGGGCGTGAACATCGACGCCACGGTCGAACTTGCGCGCAGCGTCGACATGCCTGTCATCGCCAGCGGCGGGGTGCGCGGGCTCGACGATATCCATATCCTCTCGATCCATGCGCATGAGGGGATCGAGGGCGTGATAACCGGCCGTGCGCTTTACGAGGGCAAGCTCGATCTCGCCGCCGCGATCGCGATGGGCCGAAGGGCGGAAAGCTGACGCATGCGCCAGGTCGGCTGCCTGTTCTTTGCGCTCACCTTCCTTGCCGGGATCACCATCGGCACGGTGGAAACCGCGCTGATCAATGTCGTGGTGTTCCTTGTCCTCGCGCTCGGCGTGGCGCGCTTTCTCGGCCCGCGCTTCGGCAGCCAGGGCGTGGTCTACGGCATGGCGGGGGCGTTCTTCGCCAGTTTCCTGTGGCCCGTCGCGGTCATCATCGCGCAATATGAGGGCTGCGAGGGCGAGGACTGCCCCCGGCCCGCCGCTTTGCCCGAGCAACCCCCGCAGGAGGCCCCATGACCGTCCGCATCCGCGTCATCCCCTGTCTCGACGTGGCCGAGGGCCGCGTGGTCAAGGGCGTCAATTTCGTCGACCTCAAGGATGCGGGCGATCCGGTCGAACAGGCGCGTGCCTATGACGCGGCGGGGGCGGACGAGCTTTGCTTCCTCGACATTTCGGCGAGCCACGAAGGGCGCGGCACGCTGCTCGATATCGTGCGCCGCACCGCCGAGGTGTGCTTCATGCCGCTGACCGTCGGGGGCGGCGTTCGCAGTGTCGAGGATGCGCGCGCGCTGCTGCTCGCCGGGGCGGACAAGGTCGCGGTGAACTCCGCCGCCGTCGCGCGGCCCGAACTGGTGCGCGAGATCGCCGCGAAATTCGGCAGCCAGTGCGTCGTCGCCAGCGTCGATGCGCGCCGGGTCGTCCCCGAGGTTCCCGTGCAAGGCGAGGAACCCGAAGGCGGTCCGCGCTGGGAGATCTTTACCCATGGCGGGCGCAAGCCGACGGGCATCGACGCGCTGGAATACGCGAAGAAGGTCGCGGAGCTCGGCGCGGGCGAACTCCTCGTCACCAGCATGGACGGCGACGGGACCAAGGCGGGCTACGACCTCGAACTCACCCGCACCATCGCCGATGCCGTCAGCGTCCCCGTGATCGCGAGCGGCGGGGTGGGCAATCTCGAACACCTCGTCGACGGTGTGCGCGAGGGCCATGCGAACGCTGTCCTGGCCGCGTCCATCTTCCATTTCGGCACGCATTCGATCGCCGAGGCGCACAAGGCCCTGCGCGACGCCGGCCTGCCGGCGCGCGGCGACTAGGAGATGCGATGCCGGCCTGCCGGCGCGGGGGGACTAGGGCGCGTCCGATCGAACGCGGCGCACCCCACCCCAACCCCCCCCTTCGAGGGGAGGGGCTTTGCCTCCCGCCCCGGCCCCTCTATGGAAAGCGCCCATGGACACGCTCGCCCGCCTCGAACAGACCATCGCCTCGCGCCGCGCCGCCTCGCCGGAGGAAAGCTATGTCGCGAAACTCAACGCCAAGGGCTTGCCCAAGATCGCGCAGAAGCTTGGCGAGGAAGCGACCGAGACGGTGATCGCAGGCGTCGCGGGGAGCAACGCGGAACTGGTCGGCGAGAGCGCGGACCTCCTCTTCCACCTCCTCGTGCTGCTGTCCGCGCGGGGCGTGTCGCTCGACCATGTCCTTGCCGAACTCGACCGGCGCGAAGGGCTGTCGGGTATCGAGGAAAAGGCCAACAGGAGCGAATAATGCCGATCGACGCGACCCTTCCCTATGACGACGACAACATCTTTGCGAAGATCCTGCGCGGGGAAATCCCATCGACGAAAGTCTACGAGGACGAATGGGCCTATGCCTTCGAGGACATCAACCCGCAGGCTGAAAATCATACGCTCGTCATCCCCAAAGGCCGCTATGTCAGCTGGGACGATTTTTCGGCCAAGGCCTCCGCGGACGAGATCGCCGGTTTCGTGCGCGCGGTGGGCCATGTCGCGCGGGAAAGGGGGTTGGTCGAGCCCGGCTATCGCCTGCTGGCCAATGTCGGTCCGCATGCGGGGCAGGAAGTGCCGCACCTCCACGTCCACATCTTCGGCGGCGAACCGCTTGGCCCGATGATCTGGAAAGGCGACTGAAGTCCTGTTGGAAAACGCCCTGCGCCGTGCGCGCGTCCAACGCGCGTAGGATTTGACCGGGGGCGATCCAACGCGGATTTTCGCTTTGGGGCAAGGGGGCATGTACGAAGTGAACAAGCCCTGCTTTGCTGAGCGGGTCCCTCGTTCCGCTTCCATTCACATCGATTGGGCATTCATCGCTGGCATGGCCTCCGACCACCCGCTAAACGCCGGCGCGATGACCCATCCGACACCTCCCGGCGGCCTGATCGACGGCGCGCGGCACCTTTACGCCGTGCGGGTCTATTACGAGGACACCGATCTTTCGGGCATCACCTATCACGCCAATTACCTGCGCTGGTTCGAGCGCGCGCGATCCGACCTGCTGCGCCTGCTGGCTATCGACCAGCGCGCCGCGATCGAGGCTAGCGAGGGGGCCTATGCCGTGTCCGAGGTGAACCTGCGCTATCTTCGCCCGGCAAGGCTCGACGACGATGTGGTGATCGAGACCCGCTGCACCGAGCTTGGCGCAGCGAGCTGCAGGATGCACCAGGTCGCCCGCCGCGGCGATGAAGATTTATGTGAGGCCACCCTGCGCGTCGGCTTCATCAGCCTCGAAGGCCGACCGCGCCGCCAGCCGGCAGAGTGGCGCGCCGCCTTCGCCGCCTTCATGGACAAAGGGGAGACCTGACCCATGCCCATTACCCTCCTTGCCGCCGCGTCCCCTGCAGGTGTTTCCGGCTCGGGGCCGACCCGGCTCGATCCGCTGGAGCTGTTCCTGCAGGCCGACATCGTGGTGCAGGCGGTGATGGTCGGGCTCGTCCTTGCGAGCATCTGGACCTGGACGATCATCGTTTCTTTCACCCTGCGCCGGGGCAGGCTCGAAAAGGCATCGCGCGCCTATGAGAAGGATTTCTGGGAGACGCGCGACCGCGAGGCGACGCTGACGAAGCAGCAGCGGCGCCAGATTCCCTCCGCCCGGATCGCGGCAGCGGGGCTCGAGGAATGGAAGAAATCGACCGGCGCGGGCAAGCTCGATGCCGACGCCGCGCGCCAGCGGATCGCAGCGGCGATGGAAAGCCAGGTCGCTTTCGAGGCGGACGATCTGGCCGGGCGGCTCGGCTTTCTTGCGACCACAGGATCGGTCGCGCCCTTTGTCGGCCTGTTCGGGACCGTCTGGGGCATCATGAACAGCTTCTTCCAGATCGGCGCACAGCAGAGCGCCTCGCTGGCGGTCGTCGCTCCCGGTATCGCCGAGGCGTTGTTCGCGACCGCGATCGGCCTGTTCGCGGCCATTCCCGCCGTGATCGCCTATAACCGTTTCTCGAACGCTGTGAACGGATACGAGGCGCGGCTCCAGCGCTTTGCGGACCGCGTCCACGCCGGGCTCAGCCGCGAATTGGACAAGCTCTGATGGGCGGCTCGCTTTCCCCTTCCTCGCGCGGCAGGGGTCGCCGCCGCTCGCGCCGGGCGGCGATGGCGGAGATCAACGTAACACCGCTGGTCGATGTCATGCTCGTGCTGCTTATCATCTTCATGGTGACGGTGACGCTGCCTGCGGTCGGCGTGCCGATCGAACTGCCCGAAAGCCGGGCCAACCCGGTCGAGGAAGCGCCGACATCGGTCACTGTCAGCATCGACGGCGAGGGGCGCATCTACATCGAGAACGAAGCCGTGCCCGTGGGCGGCTTTCCCGAGGCGCTCGCCGCGATCGGGCGGGGCGGGGACGGCGAGCTTCCGACGCTGGTGCTGCGCGGTGACCGGGGGCTCGACTATGGCCGCGTCATGGCCGTGATGGGCGAGATGAACCGCGCGGGCTTCACCCGAATCGAACTGGTCACCGACGGTTCAGTTTCGCCGCCATAGCGATAGGACGAGCATGGCAGAGACCGCGACATTCCGCAGCGAGGATCGCACCGGCCTGCTGGCCGCGATGGTCCTGCACGCGGGTTTGGTCGCGGTGCTGGCCTTGCAATGGGGCATGTCGCCGCCGCCTCCCGTCAATCAGCGCATGACGGTCAGCCTTGCGAGCGATGTCGGGCTCGAGGCGAGTGCGCCCGATCCCGTCTCCGAAAGCCGCGCGGCGATTGCGCCGACCCTGGCCGAAAGCCCGCTCCCGGAGGCCGAGGCCGCGCCGGTCGAGACATCGGCAGACATTCCCCCGCCGCCCCCCGCGCGCACCGCCACCCGCGAACCCGCGCCAAGCCGCGAGCGCAGCCGCCCGGATCGCCCGCGGACACGCGAGACGCCCCAGCAGGCAGCGCGCGAGGAACCGGCCGGCGGCAGCCGGATCGGCGAAAACTTTCTCGAAGGGTCGGGCTCCTCCACCAGGACCGACGAGACGCGCATCCCCGCCTCGAAGATCGGCGCGAGCGCCAAGGCGTCGATCATCCAGGCCATCGTGCGCCAGATCCGCCCGCACTGGACCGCTCCCAGCGGTGCCGATGCCGAATTGCTTGTGACCGAGCTCGCCTTCGACCTTAACGAGGATGGCAGTCTGAAGGGCCGTCCGCGTGTGCTGCGGCAGAGCGGGGTCAACGAGGCCAACCGACCGCAAAAGGCGCTTCACGCCGAACGCGCCATCCGCGCCGTGCAACTTGCCGCGCCCTTCGATCTCCCAGACGAATATTACAACGCCTGGAAGTCGATCCGGGGCGCGCGTTTCGATAGGAACCTCTCCCGATGACCCGAGCCCGAACCCCGATCCTGATCGCCGCAGCAGCCCTTGCCTGTTTCCCCGCCGCTGTCCTAGCTCAGACCACCGATCTCGGCGAACCACTTGGCGAAGGCGGCGAGGTCGAGACCACCGATACCGAGGCCTCCGGCGAGGATGCCGAGGGCGGGCTGACTTTCACCGTCACCGACGAAAGCGACTGGTCCGATATCGGCGTCGCCATCCCGGCCTTCGCCACCGATCGCAACCGGCCCACTCCGGCAAGCGCCGACGGGACCGAAGCCCTGGGCCGCGAAGTCGCGCGGGTCATTACGGCCAATCTGCGCAACAATGGGCTGTTCCAGCCGGTGGGCCCGGACAGCCTGCCGCAGCCCACTTTCCCGCAGATCACGTCGCCCGCCTGGGCCAACTGGTCGGGCCGGGGCGCGGATATGCTCGTTCACGGCTATGTCCGCGCACGGCAGGACGACAAGCTGGTGGTCGGATGCTATCTCTACGATGTCGCGCTCGAGGACGAACTGATCCGCGAAGGCTGGGTGGTGCGCCCGGCCGACTGGCGGCGCGCGGCGCACAAATGTTCGGATCTCATCTATGCCCGGCTGACCGGCGAGGATCCGTTCTTCGACAGCCGCATCGCCTATATCGCGGAAACCGGCCCCAAGGATAACCGGGTCAAGCGCCTCGCGGTGATGGACAGCGACGGGGCGAACCACCGCTTCATCACGCTGGGCAGCGCGACCGCGCTCACCCCGCGCTATTCGCCGGATTATTCGAAGATCCTCTATCTCTCCTATGTCGACGGAAACCCGCGCATCTACGTCTACGACATCGGCTCGGGGCGGCAGCAGCTCGTTACCGAGAACGCCAGTCCGACGCTCGCCCCGCGCTGGTCGCCCGATGGTCGCCACATCCTCTATTCGATGGCGGTCGCGGGCAATACCGACATCTACCGCGTGCCGGTAAGCGGTGGGCAGGCAGAACGCCTGACTACGGCGCCCGGGATCGATATCGCGGGGTCCTATTCGCCCGACGGTCGCCGGATCGTATTCGAAAGCGATCGTTCGGGCGCGCAGCAGTGCTACGTCATGGATGCCGACGGCACGAACCAGCGCCGGATCAGCTTTTTCGGCGGGCGCTGCGCCACGCCTGAATGGAGCCCGCGCGGCGACCAGATCGCCTTCACGCGCATCGCGGGCGATTTCAACGTCGCCGTGATGACTCCTGCGGGCGGGAACATGCGCGTGCTGACGCGTGGCTGGCAGGACGAAGCCCCGACCTGGGCCCCCAATGGCCGCATCATCCAATTCTTCCGAACTGCGAAAAATTCCGGCCGTTCATCGCTGTGGCAGGTCGACCTGACCGGTCGCAATGAAAGGAGGCTGCCGACGCCGGTGGATGCCTCGGATCCGGCCTGGGGCCCGATTCGTCCCTGACACCGTTTTTCGTGTAAGACCATCCGGGCCCTGTTCGACGATTCCCGGCCAAAAAGGAGAGCACAAGAATGACAATCTCCCTGCCGCGCTGCGCTGCCGCCGCGCTCGTTTCGACTTCCCTCGCTTTGGGTGCCTGTTCGCGCGAAGCGCCCGAGGAACTGCCGCCCGCCCCGGCGACCACACCGCAGGCACCGGCGACCACTCCTCCGCCCGCAAGGCCGAGCGGACCGAGCGTCGGCACGCAGGAACATTTCGCCGATGCGGTCGGCTCCTCGACGACGATCTATTTCGACACCGATCGTTACAACATCGACAGTCAGGATGCCTCTGCGCTGCAGGCGCAGGCGCAGTATTTTTCGCGCTATCCGCAGGTGAATTTCACCGTCGAGGGCCATGCCGACGAGCGCGGCACGCGTGAATACAACCTTGCCCTGGGCGAACGGCGCGCCAATGCGGCGAAAAACTACCTCGTCAGCCTCGGTGTCTCGCCCGATCGCATCCGCACGGTCAGCTATGGCAAGGAGCGGCCGGTCGCACTCGCATCCACGCCCGAGGCATGGGCGCGAAATCGCCGCGCGGCGAGCGTCGTTATCGATTGACGCGAATGATGGAATGATGGTGGTGCCCGTCCCGCATGCGGGACGGGACGCTCGGTTCAGACCGGGAGCACGACGCCTTCATCAGCGTGCGTGAGCGTGAGCGTGTCGTGCGCGGGCGTCGGGGCCTGCTCGATGGACCCGGCGGCCAGGCACAGGCACGCCATGGCGAGCACCGAGGCGATGCTGGAAAAGGCGAGTTGCTGGCTCATCATCTTGGTCCTTCCTGCGGCCCTTTGCGGGTTCCTTGACGGCATTGCCACGGTGCGGTTTCCACGCCGGTCTTCCGCAATGCAACATTTCATATAGCAACTGGTTCCCCGATTTACCATGCTTTGCATATCCGCCCAGCTTCCCTAGACTGGCGGGCCTATGCCATCGACCAACGTCATCACCCGCCGGATGCCGGACGAGCTCGCATGAGCCGCGCGCGCCGCTCGAACGATTGGGGCTTCCCGAGGTGGCGCGGCTACGATGCCTCGCGCGAGGCGACGACGGTGCGCCTGTGCGACCGGCACGGCTGCGAGGAAAAAGGCGATTGCCCCGCGCCCAAGGCACCGAACAGCCCGGAACGCTGGTATTTCTGCCAGCGCCATGCGGCGGAATACAATTCCAAATGGGACTATTTCGAGGGGCTCGAGAAAGCCGAGAAAGAAGCCCGCGCCAAGGCGGAACGGGCCGAAAGCGCCGGCTATGCCGAAAGCGCCCATTATGGCTGGGCGGGCTCGGGCGACGGTTCGAGAAGCGCCGATGAAATGCGCGCACTCGAATTGCTGGGACTCGAAGCCGATGCCGAATTCGAGACGATCAAGAAAGCCTATCGCCAGCGCGCCAAGCAGGTCCATCCCGACGTGAAGCCGGGCGATGAAGAGGCCGCGCGGGAATTCCAGGCGCTCCAGGTCGCCTACGAGGTCCTGCGCGCGGGCGAGGAGAGGCGCACCTGGCGCGGCTAGGGCGACGCTCGATCAGTCCTCTTTCGGACCGGCAAAGCCCTTGCCTGCGGAATCGATTTCCGGATTCGGGTTGTCGTTCCACCAGGCCACATCCCTCCACGGGCGCACATCGATCTCGTGGCTCCAGCAGCCGCGTGGCTGCTGCGCGAGGTGCCAATACGTCTCGGCCAGAACCGCCGGGTCGATCAGCCCCTCGGGCCCCTTGCGCTGTTTGAACGCCTCGTACTTGTCGCCCAGCAGCTTGCCGAGCGTGTCGGGCGCGTCCACCGCGCCGTCGACTACGACATGCGCGACATGCACGCCCTGCGGGGCGAATTCGGCATGGAGCGTCTGGCACAGCATGCGCCGCCCGCCCATCGCGGCGGCGTGGCTGTGCTGCCCGGCATTGCCGCGCATCGCCGCGGTCGCCGAGGTGACGAGCAGCGTACCGTGCCGTCCGCCGCGCTTTGCTCTTTCTACGATCGAGGGGAAGGCCGCGTGGGCGAGCCGGAACAGGCCGAAACAGGCAAGCCGCCAGCCCAGTTCGAACGTGCGGTGCGGCGTGTCTGCGAGGCTGCGGTTCCCGATCTGCGCACCGAGATTGTAGAGCATCACCTCGACGGGTCCGATGTCGCGTTCGATATGCTCGACGAGGTCCTCGATCGCCCCGTCCTCGGTCGCATTCACCAGCATGCCCGTGGCGCTGCCGCCTGCATCCTCGATCGCGTCGACGAGCCGGTCGAGCCCCTCCCTGTCGGAGCGGCGGACGAGCACTGCGTGATACCCGCCTGCGGCAAAACGTTTCGCCGCCTGCCCGCCGATCCCGGCCCCGGCTCCGATGACGAGGAAAACGGGCTTTCTCGGATCAGACATGGTCCAGCGCCTGTTCGAAATCGGCAATGAGGTCGTCCGCGTCCTCGATCCCGATGCTGATCCGCACGAGGCTGTCGGTGATGCCGAGCTGCTGGCGGCGACCATGCGGGACCGACAGGTGGGTCATGCTCGCGGGGTGGCTCGCCAGCGTCTCCGTGCCTCCGAGGCTGACGGCCAGCTTGGCGATGGTGAGATTGTCGAGAAAGCGGAAACATTCCTCTTCCCCGCCTTCGAGGAAGAGCGAAAAGGTCGAGCCCGCGCCAAGGCAGTGGCGGTCGTAGATGTCCTTCTGGCGCGCATCCTCGATCATGCCGAGATAGCCGAGGCCTGCGACCTTGGGGTGCTGTTTGAGGAAGGCGCAGACCCTGGCCGCGTTCTCGCCCGCGCGCTGCATCCTGAGTTCGACCGTCTCGAGGCTGCGCAACAGCATCCAGGCGGTGTTCGGATCGACAATCCCGCCCATCGTGTTCCTGAGCGCGCGGACAGGGTCCATCCACTTTTTCGCCCCCGCGATGGAGCCGGCGACGAGGTCGGAATGGCCGCCGACATACTTGGTCAGCGAATAGGCGACGATGTCGGCCCCGTGATCGAGCGGGCGCTGCCACAATGGGCCGAGAAAGGTGTTGTCGATCGCAATGGGCGTTTCGGACGCATCGAGCGCGGCATCGCGCGCCGCCTTAACCGATTCAATATCGACGAGAGCATTGGTCGGGTTGCCTGGGCTTTCGAGATAGACCAGCGCGACCTTCCCACCCTGTTCGTCGGCCCGGGCCTTGGCGTGCGCCATGATCGCGTCCAGTTCCTCGCGGCTCGCGCCGGCGGGAAAGTCGACATAGGTGACACCGAAGCGGCTCAGCACCTTCGCGACAAAGCCCTCGGACGCGGCATAGAGCGGGCCGGAATGGACGATCACGTCGTTCTGGTTCGCATAGGCCATCATCAGGATGCAGATCGCCGTCATGCCGCTGGAAAAGGTGAGTGCGTCCTCGGCCCCGTCCCACACGGCGAGGCGATCCTCGAGGATTTCCTGGTTCGGCCCGTTGAAGCGCGAATAGACGAGGCCTTCCGCCCCGCCTTCGCGCATGCCGGTAATGCCCTCGAAATGGCGCTTGCCCGCAGCCGCGCTCTCGAAAGCGAAGGTCGAGGTGAGGAAGATCGGGGCCTTGAGCGAGCCTTCGGACAGGGCGGGGTCGTAACCAAGCCCCATCATCAGGGTTGAGGGCTTCATCTCCCGCCCGGCTATCGCGGTGTTTTCCGGCTTCGGCTTGCGGCGCGGGGTCGGGGTGTCGTGTGCGTCGATGGCGTCCGGCATCTGCGGCATCCTTCCTTGTATCATGCTCCCAGGAAGGCAGGAGCTGTCACGCGCGCGAGGCCCGGGGCGCCCGTTCCTAACCTCCGCAGGAACGCATCTCCCTTGCGCGGGACTCGCTGCCTCGAATTATCGCGGCGGGTCTGGGCGCGCAAGGCATCGGCTAGACCAGCGCGGCCACTGCCCACACCCCCGCGACGATCAGCACCACGCCGACGAGATCGAGCACCAGCCCCGCACCGACCATGCGTTCGATCCGGATGCGCCCGGTGCTCCAGGCGATTGCGTTGGGGCCCGTCCCGGCCGGCAGCATGAAGCCCCAGCTGGACGCGAGCGCGGCGGGCATGGCGAGCAGGATCGGGTCCGCGCCGAGCGCAACCGTCAGCGCGGCGACGACCGGGATGATCGCGCTGGCGGTTGCGACATTGCTGGCGAATTCGGTGACGACGATGATCATCGCGACGATGGCCAGCGCGACCATCGGGAGCGGCCAGCCGCCCAGCGGGAGGAGCGCCTGTCCGAGCCATTCGGCAAGGCCGGACCGTTGCATACCTCCGGCGAGCGCCAGGCCGCCGCCGAACATCAGGATCATACCCCAGGGAGCGCGATCCGCTTCGCGCCAGACCAGCAGCGGCCGCCCGGTTCCGTCGGGCAGGAGGAACAGCGCAAAGCTCGCGATGATGGCGATCGTGCCGTCGCCCCACGAAGCATCGGGCAGGTAGGGTGTCACCAGCGGACGTGTCATCCAGGCGAGGAAGGTGAGCGCGACGATTGCCGTCAGCCTGACCTCGGGCGTGCTCCAGTCGGGCTTGCAGGCAATCGCCGCGCGCGCTGCGACGACATCGAAGGGATGCTCCGCAACGCGCTGGAACCGGGCGATGATCCACGCCGCGAGCGGAACGCCGAGGATAACGATGGGAAGGCCGTAAAGCGTCCACTGAGCGAAGCTGATGCGCATCCCGATGCCGGTGTCGAGCAGGCCGATAGCGATGGCATTGGTGGGCGAGCCGACGATCGTGCCCAGCCCGCCGATCGAGGAGGCAAACGCGATACCCATGGGCAGCGCGCCGGAAAGACCGTCCTTTTCAGGCGCTGCGTCGCCTTCGGCCCGGCCGGCAGGAGTGCTCTTTCCCGTATCGGAAAGCGCCTCTCCCCCCGCCAGCACGGCCAGCGCCATCGGCGTCATGATGAGAGTCGTCGAGGTGTTCGAAATCAGCATCGACAGCAGGGCTGCTGCGATCATGAAGGCCAGCAGGAGCTGCGTCTTGCCCCCACCGGCCCCGACCAGTTGCAGGATCGCGAGGCTGAGGCGCTTGTGCAATCCGGTGCGCTCTATGCAAAGCGCGATGAAGGCACCGCCCAGCAGCAGGAACAGGATCGGTGAATAATAGGTGCTGGCCGTTTCGGCGGCGGTCGACACACCGCCGAAAGGCAGGACGACAAAGGGAAGCAACGCCGTAACCGTGAGCGGGACGGCCTCGGTCATCCACCAGCTTGCCATCCACACGACGAGCCCGGCGACAAGCCACGCTTCGCCGGGCATTGCGGCAGGGGGCTGTGTCACCACGGTCAATGCGAAGGCGAGCGGGCCCAGGAACAGTCCGATCCGCTTTGCGTCCATGGCCGTTGCGTTCCCCTGCCATACCCCTCAAGCGCGATGGCGATGCTTGCCAATGGCGCCCTGCTCGCTCACTAATCGCGGAGCATGGACGCAAGGGCAAGCCTGCTGGCCGGGGCGAAGGCCGCCGCAATGGGCGCGCTGGTGGGAACCGGCCTGCCGACGCTGGTGGCGATTGCCGCTGCGACGGGCACCATAGGCGATGATCCGGGCAGGGCTCTCATGGTCATCGTCATGCCTTTCGGGACCGGATTGCTTGCGGCGGGCACGGGGCTGGCGGTGTTCGGCTGGCCGCTCACTGCCTGGCTGCACCGCACCGGTCGTGAGACCCGGCGCGCCTATGTCGTCCCCGGTGTCATCCTCGGCACCCTGTCGGTCGCCACTGTGTCTCACGCCTTTTTCGGCGAGTTCCCGGCCATGAGTGCGCTACTTGGAGTCTTCGGCGCGCTAACTGGCGGGGCGACGGCCCATTTCTGGTGGAAATTCGCGCGCAGGCAACGCGCGATGGTTCACGCGCCGAGCCTTGATGCGATCTTCGAATAGGGACGCGTCGCACGGGGCGCGGTGACGCCCGCCGCTTTGCGAACGGCCCTAACGGACCGCGTTCTTGTTCGGATCGTCGCCCGGTAGATCGATGTTCGAAAAATAGATTCGGTAAGTCGGCTCCCCCTTGCGCCGCATGTTCGCCAGCTTGTTCTCCCGCTCGCGCATGAGCAGGGCAATCGCGATACCCAGGCGGTGCGAGCCTGTGGGCAGATCGCGCCCGGACCCGCCGGGCACAGAGGAGGCGAACAGATAGCTCGCCGGACGTGAGCCACCGGCCATGTCGGCGATTTCGTGTTCCCGGATCATCGCTTCGGTGCGGGTCGTCCCGGCGAGGATGCGCTCAAGATCCTCCTCGGCATAAGTGGCGAGATGAGCGCGCACCAAGTCACCCGACGGCGGCGCTTGGTTATTGAGCGGCGACTTGCGAAAGACGCCGCGGAAGATCGCGAAACGCGCAGCGCAGAGTCCTATCTCGCCTATTCCACTTCGCCCTTGTTCTCGGGATCTCCGGGAAGGTCGATATTGCTGAAGAAGACGCGGCCTTCGGGCGGGAGCTCGCGCCTGACATATTCGAGCTTGCGCTGGCGCAGGGCGAGCAGGCGGGCAGCGCCTGGATCAAGCCTCCCGTTGGCAAAGAACGCATTGTTCCGCCTGCCGCCGGCGAGATCGGCGATGTCGCGTTCGTGCAGGCTCGGTTTCAGTCGTTCGGTCTCCTGCAGCATCTCGGCGACCTTGCCTTGCGCATATTTCTCGAGATGCTCGCGCAGGTCCGCGTCGAAATCGGGGAAGAAGAAGCGTGCGATTTCGGCGTAATACTCGGAGACATGCAGGGTGCCTCCGCGCTTTTCCGTCCCGCGCCGCGAATTGACGAATTCCTCCGCCGCGCGCTCCAGCTGCAGGGCAACATCGCGCCCCTCGAAGGCGGTGCGTTGCATGGCCGGGCCGCCGATCTCGCCGCGCCAGAAACCGTAAAAGACTTCCGGGCTTTTCCAGTTTGCGAAGACGATATTCTCGCGGATCTCGCGCGGGGAAAGGGCCACGCCCTCGACGGTGATGAAGCGCGCCTCGTCGAGCGGAGCGTCGTCCAGCTCGATCTCACGCGGCTGGCGCTCGGGCCAGTTCGCCGCGATCATCTCGACCATCGCGACATTGTGCAGGTTGAGCCAGTAGGCAAGCTGTTCATTGCGTGGGAGCGACTGGATGTCGAGTTCGTCGGCGACTGCCTCGAGGTCGCGACGATATTGCGCGATGTTCGCGATAATCTCGCGATCCATCAGGGAAAATCCGACCATCGCCCCGTCAAGGCGGTAGATCGAATTGTGCCCGATCCGCATCCGTGTGCCCAGCGGAGCGGAGTCGGGAAGGGGCATCTTGCGAAGCGGCGGACCCATGTCGACCACGAAGGCATCGAGCGCTTCGGTCCATACCGCGTAATCGATACGGTGCCGGCGACGGTCGGCCCTCGGGACGAAGGTGTCGTAGCGGCCCGGATCGTCCGGATCGGCAGCGGAGGGACTTGCGGGAGGCTCGGCACGGGCCCCCGCGCATGGCACGGCGACGGCGGCAAGGAGTGCAAGGGGCCATGCAAGGTAGTCTGCCATCGCGCCGACGATAGCGATGCCGGGCCGCGAGGCAAAGTTTTACTACCCTTATCCCGCGCTTGGAAAAGCGCCCTGCTGAGCGGTGCCCGCGCGGGCGTTATTCGACCTCGCCATCGTTCTCATCCCCGTTGGGAAGCCTGAGATTGCTGAACGTGACCGTGCCGGTGCGCCCTTCGCGGATGATCTTCTCGAACTTGCGTTCGCGCTGGGCGAGAAGCCGCGCCATGCTTTGCGGGATGCGCGAACTCACCTGGTCGCCCTGCGCGTTCTGGATGTTCTGATAGGTCGGCTCGCGCACTCCGCCGGCGAGATCAGCGATGTCCCATTCGCGGATCGACGCCTCGAGCTTGTCTGTTTCATCGAGAATGGCGACGACCTTGGGCTGCGCATATTCGCGCAGGTGCGCGCGCAGGTCGCGCTCGAAATCGGAAAAGTAGAAGGGCGCGGCCTCGCGGTAGAGTTCGGACACTTCCAGCGTGTCGCCCGCCTTTTCCGTACCGCGCAGCGAATTGACGAATTCGCGCGCGCTTTTTTCGAGCAGGCGCGCGACGTTCTCGGCGTTGAAGGCCTCGCGCTGGATCGACGGGCCGCCGATCTCGCCGCGCCAGAAGCCGTAGATCACCTTGGGATCGCGCCAGTTGGGATAGACGATGTTCTCGCGGATGTCGCGCGGGGAGAGGGCGATGCCCTCGACCGTGATGAACTTAGCCTCGTCGAGCTTGACGCCGTCCACTTCCATCTCGCGCGGCTGGCGCACGGGCCATTGCTTCGCGATCTGTTCGGTCACCGCGACATTGTGCAGGTTGATCCAGTAGGCGAGCTGTTCGTTGCGCGACAGCTTCTGGATGTCGACCTTGTCCGCCGTCGCCTCGAGGTCGCGGCGATATTCGGTGAAGCTGTCGATGACTTCGTCGTCGAGGAAGCTGAACATCAGCCTGCTGCCTTCGAGCCGATAGCGCGAGACATGGCCGTACTGGCGGCGTGTGCCGAAGCTCGGGTCGGGGCGGCCCGCGCCTTCGCGCAAGGACGGGCCCATCGAGACGACGAGGTTCTTCATCGCCTCGGTCCAGATCGAATAGTCGATGCCGTCCTTGTTCGGATCATCCTTGGGCACGAAGGTGCGATACTGCGGATCGACCGCGAGCGGCTCCTGCGCGCCAAGCGGTGTGCCGAGCGCGGCGGCGGCGAGCGCGACAAGCGCGGTGAGGGCGTGCGGGGCGGGGAGGGGGAATCTCGTCACGTCTGCCTGTCCTTCATGTCTTGCGGTCCTTCATGCCGGGCCGCTTCGGTCGCTTGCGCCCCGCAAAGAGGAGCGCCTTGCACTGGTAATCGGGGCGCGCCTGACGGCGGGGACTCGCAGGCGCGCCGGGCGGAACGCGGGACTGGAGTTTCCCGCGAACGCCCTTGCAGTCCGTATACCCCGGAAAAGCTTACGGATGTTCCCGGCCATCGGTTTCATTGTGTGCTTTGTCGAGGCGGCCACGCCGTTCGTCGACGACGAACGGCGTGAGGCGACGGCATGCGTCCACCGCACCTATGTTCTTTATTTGTTCCACGTGGAGCAAGCGCACGCAAGCCTTCCGGCCCGGCAGGTGCCGAGCCGGGAGGCTTGCGGGAATCGCGCGGGACCTATTTCGGTGCCAGCACCATGAGCATCTGGCGGCCTTCGAGGCGGGGGAAGGCTTCGACCTTGGCGATTTCCTCGACATCGGTCTGGACCCGCTTGAGCAGGTCCATGCCGAGATGCTGGTGCGCCATCTCGCGCCCACGAAAGCGCAGCGTGACCTTCACCTTGTCGCCGTTCTCGATGAACTTGTTCACGTTCTTCATCTTCACGTCATAATCATGCGTGTCGATGTTCGGACGCATCTTCACTTCCTTGATGTCCTGCGTCTTCTGCGTCTTGCGCGCCGCATTGGCCTTTTTCTGGGCTTCGTAGCGGTATTTGCCGACATCGAGGAACTTGCACACCGGCGGGTCCGCATTGGGGGACACTTCGACGAGGTTCAGGCCTTTCTCCTGGGCCTGCTCGACAGCTTCGCGGGTGTACATGACTCCGAGATTCTCGCCCTCGTCATCGATGACGCGGACCTTGGGAACCTGGATGAATTGATCGTAGCGAGGGCCGCTTTTGACGGGCGGGGCCATCGAACGCCGGGGTGGACGGGCTATGTGAGAATCTCCTGTTGCTGATGTTCCAAGGGCATAATGTAGGCGGAATTGCGGCGAAACGCCAGATGGAGTCTCAGGCCGCCTCGCGCCAGAGCGGAAAGCGGACCAGCCGATCCTTCGCGGTCATCACGGCGTCGATCTCCCGCGCGGGGCTCAAGGCGGCAAGGATTTCAGGCGCGCCTGCATCCATCCCGCCCGTATATGTCCCGAAGGCCGGCAGGATCATGCGCTCGGCGCTCGCCGACCGGCTTACCACACCGCAGGCGCGGGCAATGTGCCGTTCGCGCACTTTCATCCGCATCTTGGGGTGGAAATGGCCGGACAACTCCGCCCGGCTCTCGCCTGGCCGCGCTTCGTGCCTGAGAACGATGCCGTCGATTTCCAGCTCCTCGGCAAGCTGCGCCCCGAAAGCGCGGTGCTGGCCCGCATCGTGATTGCCCGTGATCCAGACCCAGTCGAGCGCCCGAGTAAGCGATTCGAGCATTCCGGCGCAGTAGGAATCGAGCCTTTGTGTGCCCGAATCGTCATGGAAATTGTCGCCCAGCGTGATCACCCGCCGCGCACCCGTGGCCTTCACTGCATCGGCCAGCCGCTCAAGCGTCTCGCGGCTGTCATAGGGCGGCAGCAGCGCGCCGTGGCGGGCATGCCAGCTGCCCTTTTCGAGATGCAGGTCCGCGACCAGCAGCGCGCGCTCGCGCGGCCAGTAGAGCGCGCCGCTCTTCGTGAGGGCGAATTCCTCTCCGGCAAGTTCGAAAGGGGCGAACGAAACGGGAACCATGTCGCCCCTCTGGCGCGGCTGGCGCGTAAAGGCAAGGCCCCGGCCGGGCGACGTGTGCTAAGTCCACCGAATTGGCCTGCCGGCCTGTCAAAGCCGATTGACAGGCCGGGTGTGCATCGTGATTGTCCGCGCCGAGCAGAGAGACGGGGATCACGGATGAGCGAATGGGCTGCCCACACGGCGCGGGCGAAGGAATGGTTCGAGGCACTGCGCGATTCGATCTGCGCGGAATTCGAGGCGATCGAGCGCGAGGCGGGATCCGACGCATCTTTCCATTACACGCCGTGGGACCGCGAGGAAGAGGGCAATGATGACCCCGGCGGCGGCGTTCAGGGCCTGATGAAGGGCCGCGTGTTCGAGAAGGTCGGGGTCAATGTCTCGACCGTGCGCGGCAGTTTCTCCAAGGAATTCGCAGGCCAGGTGAACGGCGCGAGCGCCGAGGCGCCGGGCTTCACCGCCACCGGCATCAGCCTGGTCGCGCACATGACGAACCCGCACGTTCCCGCAGTCCACATGAACACGCGTTTCCTGACGACGGCAAAGGCATGGTTCGGCGGCGGGGCGGATCTCAACCCGCCGATCCCTTACGCAGAGGACACCGAGGATTTCCACGCGGCCATGCGCGCTGCCTGCGCCGCTCACAACCCGACCTATTACGAACGCTACAAGAAGTGGGCGGACGATTATTTCTACATTCCCCACCGTGAAACACATCGCGGTGTCGGCGGCATTTTCTACGACCATCTCGAATGCACCTATGACGCAAGCTTCGAGCGCAATTTCGCCTTCACGCAGGATGTCGGCAAGGCCTTCCTCGATATTTTCCCGAAGCTGGTGAGGAAGCGCATGGGGCAGGACTTCGACGCCGCCGACGAGGCGCGCCAGCTCGAATACCGGGGCCGCTATGCCGAATTCAACCTGGTCTATGACCGCGGCACGATCTTCGGGCTCAAGACCGGCGGCAATGTCGATGCCATCCTGATGAGCCTGCCGCCCAGAGCCACCTGGAGCTGATGCCCCCTTAGCGCTTGCCGAGAGCGCCTGCGCGGCACATATTCGCAAGCGATGTTGCGCCAGTACGAACTCGTCGAAAGGGTCAAGACCTACGATCCCGACGCCGATGAGGCGGCGCTCAATCGTGCCTATGTCTATACCGTGCAGAAGCACGGCACCCAGAAGCGCGCCAGCGGCGATCCCTATTTCAGCCACCCGGTCGAAGTCGCCGGGCTGATGACCGACCTCCAGCTCGACCAGGAAACGATCATCACCGCCCTGCTCCACGACACGGTCGAGGACACGCTGGCGACGATCGACGACATCGAGGCGCATTTCGGGCCCGAAGTGGCGCGGCTGGTCGATGGCGTCACCAAGCTGTCCAAGATCGAGGCCATGCCCGAAAACGAGCGGGCGGCGGAGAACCTGCGCAAGTTCCTACTCGCCATGAGCGAGGACATCCGCGTCCTGCTGGTCAAGCTCGCCGACCGGCTGCACAACATGCGCACGCTCCATTTCATCAAGAAGCCGGAGAAGCGCCAGCGCATCGCGCGCGAGACGATGGATATCTATGCCCCCCTGGCCGAGCGCGTGGGCATGTACGAATATATGCGCGAGATGCAGGCGCTCGCCTTTCGCGAGCTCGAGCCCGAGGCCTATACGACGATCACCAAGAGGCTCGAACAGCTGCGCAGCCAGGACGGCGGGCAGGTCGATGCGATCGCTCTCAAGATCAAGCAGGCGCTGGCCGAGGCGGGCCTGAAGGTCGAGGTCATGGGGCGCGAGAAACATCCCTATTCGATCTGGACCAAGATGAGCGAGCGGCACGTCTCCTTCGAGCAGGTGACCGACATCATGGCCTTTCGCGTCATCACCGAAAGCGAAGCGGACTGCTACCGCGCTCTGGGCGTGCTGCATACGACGTGGCAATTTTTGCCCGGGCGGTTCAAGGATTACATCTCAACGCCCAAGACCAACGGCTATCGCAGCTTGCACACCTCGCTCATGTACGAGGATTCGATGCGGGTCGAAGTCCAGATTCGCACCCGCGAGATGCATCGGCGCAACGAATTCGGCCTGGCCGCGCACTGGGCCTACAAGCAGCACGACCGTGCCGACGGTCAGGTGGGCTGGCTGCGCGACCTGATCGAGATCGTCGATGCAAGCCACGATGCCGAAGAACTGCTCGAACACACGCGCATGGCGATCTACCAGGACCGGATTTTCGCCTTCACACCCAAGGGCGCGCTGTTCCAGCTGCCCAAGGGCGCGACCTCGGTCGATTTCGCTTTCGCGGTGCACACCGATCTCGGACTTGCCACGGTCGGCGCGAAGATCAACGGACGGCACATGCCGCTGCGCACGCCGCTCGACAACGGGGACGTGGTGGAAATCATAAAGGGTTCGAATGCCGAGCCGCAACTGTCATGGCTCGGCTTCGTCGTCACCGGCAAGGCGCGCGCTGCGATCCGGCGGCAGGTGCGGCTCAAGGAACGCGCCGAAGTCGCCTCGATCGGGGAAAAGCTGTTCGACGAGATCGCCTCCCGCGTGCCGGCGCGCATCGGCAAGAAGGCGATCAAGGCCGCGCTCGAACGGCTCGAGATGGAAGAGCCCGAGGACCTCATGTTTGCCATCGGTGCGGCCAAGCTGACAGACCGCGAGGTGATGGAGGCGCTCGTCCCGGGCTGCACTGCCGATCTTGAGGAAGACGAGGAGTGGCCGAGCCGGGAAAAGGTGATCTCGATCCGCGGGCTCACGCCCGGTGTGGCCTTCGAACTCGCGACCTGCTGCCACCCCGTGCCCGGCGACCGCATCGTGGGTATCAGGCGCAAGGGCGAACCCGTGCTGGTCCATGCGATCGACTGCCTCGATCTGGCGAACGGGGTCGATACCGACTGGCTCGATCTCAGCTGGGGCAAGCGTTCGCAGGGAGCGGTCGGCCGGCTCGGCGTGACGCTCTACGACCGACCGGGCACGCTTGCCGAAATGGCGGGAATCTTCGCCCAGAACAAGGCGAACGTGACCAGCCTGGACCAGACACAGCTCGATCATCCCTTCACGAGCTACAAGATCGATGCCGAAGTTCAGGACCTTGCCCACTTGACCCGCATCCTTTCGGCGCTACGCGCAAGCGATGCCGTGGCACAGGCCGAGCGGATTTAGGCTATCCGACGAAGGCGAGCACGATCAGCACGACCGCCACGGCATAGACCAGTCCGCCGAAGACGATCATCAGCGGGTTGAATGCGGGCGTCAGCGTCGCCTGCGCCATCTGCGAGAACTGGGTGAGGAGCTGCGGCCAGGTATAGCTAACGAAGTCTCCCTGGCTCATGACCGCGACGAGCCGGTTATCCTCGTCCACCACCGGCAGGCGGCGAAAGCGTTCGTTCGACATCACCTGCAACCAGTCGAGCACGTTGTCGTCCTTGTGCGCCATGCGCACCTCGGTGGTCATCACTTCGCTCACCGGAGTCGTCTTTGGGTCGCGGCTTGCCCCGATCACGCGGCGGAAGATGTCGCGTTCGGTCATCACGCCGAGCACGCGCCGATCGCCGTCGGTGACGATGACCGAGCCGAAATTCTTTTCCGCCATCTGGGTGACAGCATCATAGACCATCGTCTCGGGCGTCACGGTGAGCGGCGGGGCCTTGCTGGCGAATTCCTTGCGGTCGGCGATTTTCATGTCAGCATATCCTCATGCAGCCAGGCATAGCGGCGGTGGCCGGACGCATCGCGGGTCAGGTCGAGCGCGCCGCGACGGCGGAAGAAACGCGCGAAGGGCCCGGCCGAAGCGGCCCGCGGATTGCGCGCGCGAAAGTGGTCTGGGCGGGGCTGCGGGGACGTTCCCGCGCGATCTGCTTGGTCCGTCATACATAGGTTAATGAGGGACTTGGGCCTGCGTTCCCTCAAAAGGTGAGGGTGACGTGGGCGGGGTCGCCGGGCGCGAGGTCTTCGGCGCGGATGACTGTGCGCGAGACCAGCAGTATCCACTCGGCCTTGCCCTTTTGCGGAAAGATAGAGGTGCGCCATTCGCTCGCCCCGATCCGCGCCGTCACCTTGAGCGATCCGAAGCCGCGCGCCCGGCCTGTTTCGAGCCGTTCCATCATCGCCCGCGCGGCCAGTTCCTCGGCCTGGGCGCCGGTGAATGTGACGAGGTGATAAGTGCCCCGCTCGCCCTCCCAGCGCGTCAGGGGAAGGGTCGCGGCGAGGCTATCGCTCACTCGTCGTCCGCGTATTCGAACGCGCGCACCGGCACGGGAATGTTGCAGATATCCGCGCCGCCTGCCGGCACGATGAAGAACGGGTCGCGCCGATTGGCGCGCGCTTCGGCATAGTGGGCGAAGGTATCGCTCTCGGTCGAGAGATATTCGTAGAGCGGCCGTTCCTCCTCGGGCAGGTCGCTGGCGATACGGATCGAGAGGATCGGCGTGCGCTTGTCCCGCTCCTCGGCGCTGTAGAAGCCGAGCGCGCCCGACCCGCGCGGCAGGCTGGAGAGGTACTCCATCCCCCCGATCACCCGCCCGACAAGCGCGATGTTGCGATCGAGATGGCGCGGCGCGTGGCCGATCACGGTGTAGAGCTCCGCGCCAGAGCCCGTGTCGGGCGACAGATTCCGCCCGACGCCGACCATGCCGTAGCAGTGGACGGGCCAGGCCATCGGCTTCCCGTTGCCGACGCTCTGCCGATTGGGGTCGAGCGCGAACGGCCAGCCCGCGAACCACGAATGCATAGCGGCATAGGGATCGGCGAGAAACGCATCGGCTTTCTGCTCCTCGCTGGGATTGGAGGAGCGGGACCCGTCGCTCTCGATCCCGTCATGTGCCATTCTCTCGCTCAGCCTGCGGCGAAGATTGCTTTCGAGCGCCTCCTGCACCCGCTGTGGAAGGCTGGTGATATAGGCGCTTTCATCCATTACCCGCAGCCCATCCGGCAGCGGCTTTGCCTTACCGTCGGCTTCCGGATTGTCGTAATTCGGATCGCCCCATTGGACGACGTAATTGTCTTGCACCCGGTTGACGCTTGTCCCGTCGTACCAGCGCTCGCGCGCGAGCAGGCGGATATTGCCGGTCCAGCCCTGGCTGAAGGGTGGCGGCATCAGCTGGATCACGACCTTGCGCGCGTTCCCCTCGGCGTCCGGCGCGAGCGTCATCACCAGCAGGTCCTCGGGCGGGATCACCACCCAGTCCTCCTGCGGCGCGGCGTTGACGATGTCGGCGGGGCCGGGCTGGGGCTTTGTCTGCGCTACCACTGCGCTGCTCGCGCGCACAGGCGCATCCTGCGCGGAAAGCGGGAGAGGGAGGGCGAAAGCCGCAGCGGCTGCGAAAACGACATATCTCATGGGCAGGGATGTGCCACAGGCCGCGCGCAATCAAAAACCCCTTTCCACGCGTTTTCGGGGGCGGAAAGGGGTTTTCGAGGCGGCGTTCGCAGGGAATGCCATTCCGCGCAGCGCCATCCTGAGCAATGCGTTTACCACAAACGCGCTGCGCTTCCCATCGCCCGCGCACTCAGAGCGCCTTGCGAACCGCGCGGTTCATGGCTAGGAGCCGCGCCTTGCCCCATGGCAGCGCGGAGCAGTGGCCGAGTGGTCGAAGGCGCACGCCTGGAAAGTGTGTATACGGCAACCCCGTATCGAGGGTTCGAATCCCTCCTGCTCCGCCACCTACCTCTGCACTTGTCGCTGCTTTCAGGGACCGCGCCGAAGGCCGCGCAACAGGCGACGTTGCGCGGCTCAATCGGTAACAGGCGTATCATTGCCGACGTTTCTTGGGCCCTTTCGGGGGCGCCTCCTCAGAAGCGCCCCGTCAATCGCGCCCAGACACCGCGGCCCGGGCCGGGCAGCCTTTCGAACATCGGCACATCGGAAGCCCCGAAGCGGTTGCGGCCCGCGAGATGCGGCTGATAGAACTCATCGAACAGGTTCTCGACCCCCGCCTCCAGCGCAAGACCATCGGCGAAGCCGTATCGTGCGAAGAGGCCAACGACTGCAAAGGATTCGCTCGGTGCCTCGCCGTTGAAAGCCGAAACCTTGTTCTGGCTGGCGGCCGCGAACAATTCGGCGCCGAAAGAAAAGTCATCGCCTCGATAGGCAGCCGACAAGCGAAGATTGGCGGGCGGTATGCGATACAGGTTGTCGTCCGCATCGCGTCGCTTGCCCCTTACGAAGCTGGCCGTTCCGTTCACTTCGATCCGGTCCATGGGCCTGAGCGCGAAATCCAGGTCGACCCCGAAGAGCTCCGCATCCACATTGCCGAAGCGAAGCGGTGTGGGATCGCCGTTCATCGAGGCGATCATCTCTACAGGGCTGTCGATCACTCCGATGCTATCGTCGAAGGGCACGCCCTGGATGAAGTCGTCGACACGGCGGTAGAAAGCCGTCGGACGCAGCGAAAAACCGCCCGTGTCGAGATCGAATCCGATTTCGGCGATCCAGGCGGTTTCCGGCTCGAGATCGAGATTGCCCACATAGATATTGCCGTCCGCAAGGCCGAAGCTCGCCTCGGTCGGTAGCCAGCCGAACCTCTCCAGGAGGCTTGCCACGCGCTCTTTCCTGGCAAGCGTCAGGCGCGGCGTGATGTCGCCGAGCGGAAGCCATGTTCGAACAACTGCGTCCACGGTCGTTTGCCGCGTCTCGCGATCGGCGGCTGCGAAAGCAGCGGCGAGCCCGCGCGGACCCATCGGCACGGCCGCTCCCACTTGCGGTGCGCCGGCCGATTGGTTCGTGCTGTCCACCCGCGCGCCAAGCTCGAACTCGGCCTTGCCGGCCGCGCCGCGCCACTGGGCGAACGCTCCGATCCGCTCCGCCTGGACGTTGGGCTGCGATTCCAGAAAGAACGCAGGGTTGAACGGATTGGTGATGGTGACGAACTTGTCGGTCAATTCGGTATCCGCTCCGAACTGGAAATAGGAGTCCGTCTCGCCGAAACGCACGGCGAGTTCCGCGGTGCTCGTGTCGGCATCCGCGAATGTCGCCCGCGCGCGATTCGGCGGGGCCACGGGATCGCGAGTGGTCTGGTTGTCCATCAGGTGACGTATGGCGACATGGCCCAGCCTGAGTGTGAGCTGCACGTCTTGCGCAATCTCCCCGCGATAGCCGCCCTGGACGAAGTCGGTGTCGAAGAACACGATATCGAGAAAGAAAGGCGGGTTGCCGGTCGGGTCGGTTTCGCTGCGCCTGTATTCGAGGAATAGCTCACCCGAACCGGTCTGAAAGCCGGCATGGGCGCCGTAGAGATTGCGCTCGAAAGACGTGCCGACGGCCGTGCCTCCGGGAAAGTCGTAATCCTCGCCTTCCTCGCGGCTGGCGATGACGCCAATGCGCCATTTCTCGTTCGACAGGCCGGCCATGCCGCCAAGGGCGTAGCTGTTGTCTACGCTGCGATACTGGCTGGTGAAACGCAGGTCGGTCGACCAGTCGGGGCCATCGGCGAAATCCGTCTCGAAGAGTTGAGCATTGACAGCCCCTGCAAGCGAAGGGCCTTGGGAGACCGGAGCGACGCCGCGGGCAACGTCTATCCTCTCGACAAGCACGGAAGGCGCGTAGTGAAACGGCGGGTCCATCGCGTTCGGCCCGCCCGTTGCGAAGCGCTGACCGTTGACCCGTCCCAGGACGCGTTGCCCGGCCAGACCTCTGTATGACAACTGGCCCGACAACGCGCCGTTGCCGAAGAACGCACCGCCGGGAACGCGGGCGGCAATCGCGGTGGCATCCGCCGGAAGAGCGATCTGCTCGGGCATGGCGAGTTCGTCCGCACTGATCCGTTCCGCGCGATCCGGTCGCACGGCGCTGACCACGATTGTATCGGTCAGGATCGGATCGACCTGCGTCTTGCCGGGCTTGTCTTGCTCGGAGCGATCTTGCGCCAGGGCGGCGTGGAAGGGGGCGAGTGAAATGGAGGCGAGCAGGAGCGCTCTGCCAAGAGTGTTGAAAGCCATTGGATGTATCCGAATTGCGCATGAGCGGTCGAACGCTGGCTGATGACCAGCGTCCGGGTCTGAAAGGAAAGATTTCAGATGCTCACGGGGGGCGCGCGCAGGGGAGGCCGCAATCTCAACAGCCGCCGTTCGGCACTGGCGGTGTGCAGCGGGCGCTGCGGCGCTTCATGAAGGCGAGCCGGTTCGCCCCATGGTTGATCATCTTGTGCCAGGCCCTGGGCGCCAAATCCGGCAAACGCGCAATCACTGCCGGACGTGCCGGTGGACGGATCGTCGTCGGCGGGATCCATGTGATGGCCCATGGCTGCATGAGCCTGACGGTGTTCCTGGCTTTGGCTATCCGCGACAATCCGCGCGAGCGGGTTGGTTTCGGGACAGGCCGTGATCTCGAAGACATCCGTCGGGGATGGCGAAACCATATAGCCGCGCGGGACGAGGATGCTGGCGAGCAGCACAACCACCATGACCGCAAAGGTCACGGGGCTGCGTCTGGAGGCAAATTTCGGCACGCATAACATCCAAGGACAGCGCTTAATTCACAGCCAAGCGTTTGTCACCCGGGATGCCGATTACATGCGGTTGATCATTGTCCCCTTGCAACCGGGATGACGCCGTCTGCCAAGTCACGCCGCCGGTTTGGATGCGGCGCGGGCGAAAGGAAGGGGATCGATACGTCACCGCATGCTTGCCGACGGCGTCCACGGCTCAATCGGGGTCGAGAACGAAACGGAAAGACGAGTGGCAGGCGTTACAGGTTCTCAACGCCTCCAGCCGGGTCGCCTTATACGCATCGAGATCGCCGTTCGACAAATCTTTCTCCATCGCCGCGAATGATGCCCTCGTGGCGCTGCTCATTGCACGGAAGGTTTCGGGGAGTCGGTCTCGGAAGCCTTGCGGAGCCTGATTTTTTCCGGGCCCATGCGCCCCTGCTATACGGGCCATCGTCTCGGTATCCATTTCCCGCTCGGCAGCCTCGAGACGTTCGACCGCTTCGAGGAAACCGCGCATCTGTGCGAGTGCGAATTGCATCTGTTCGGCATTCATCGGCACGGCTTCGCGCGGATCGTTGGAGGCTGACTGGCTTTGGGAGTCTGGCGAGCGCTCCTTGGCAGGCTCCGCAGGGCTCCAGGCGATATATGACAGGACGGCAAGCGTGATCGCCAGCAGCCCGACAAGAAGGTTGGAGTGTGTTTTGCTCATCGGCCCCTTCTGATTTCAAACTGCTATCTGCGCGCCCCCGGGCCCACCATGCCCGACCGCAGCCACGCCCCTTTATCGCGTGCGAGCGTCCTTGCCATCGTCATGACGCAGGGAAACGTCCGAGTTGAGAGCGTTTCGGGAGCCGATAGCAAAGATCTGGCCCTGATCGAAGTTATGGAATTCGAGCTTTCAATGTACCGCTCCGATTGCCGCCCGCCTTCGTCAACAAGCGCGGTTTTTGCCTGTTTATTCACTGCGATTGTTTCTTCCGCCTTGCGGCTTTGCGATGACGCTTTGCGGCGCGCGGCATGTTTCCAGGCCCCGGGGTCAGGCCCCATACAGGACCAGCGCCGAGACCCCGATCCAGGTGGTGAACATCACGAGATAGGGCCAGCGGCGCGGCCATAGCGAAGACACAAGAAGCGTCGCCGCCGCGGTTCCGGCGAGCGCCACCAGGGGCCGGATCGCCGCGCGCATACCGGTTCCGGCCAGCGCCGTCTGGATAGCCGTGCTGGCCCACTGCGCGGGCAGCAGCGCCAGCAGCCAGTCGGGCAAGGCACCCGGTGCCGCAAAGGCGGTCGCCACGACAGCCGCCTCGCCGCCGACCACCCCCAGCGCGATGATCCAGCCCTTTTCGGAAGCGCTGCGGGCGAATAGGGCTCCTCTTGCGGCAAAGCTGATCGCGGCGGTGACGAACGCCAGCCCGATTGATGCCGCATACGATGGGGGCGACATGCCGAGCGCGAGCGAGAGGATAATGAGACCTGCGCCGGTTGCCAGGGCAAGAAACACGCCAAATCGCAAGCTCCCTCCTGCGGCCGCTCCGATCATTCCCGAACCCATCAGGCCGACCGCGAAAATCGGTCCGCCGGCCGAGGCCAGCGGAGCGGCGGCATCCGCGAGCAGCAGGATGGCAAGGGCCGGGACCACCAGCCCCGCCAGCGCCGCGCATGGCCATGCGAGATAGGGCCAAGCCGGAAACCGCATGTACGAGACGGACTTCATGCAAGAGCCACTGGTCAAAGCGGCGCGTTTTGTCGAGCGTGTTCCGGGGGCGCGGCGCTTTCGTTGTCCACCGCCGGGAGCACGTCCTTGCCCACGACGACGAGCGGGAGATCATCCCGGTGCGACGAGGTTGTCGTCCGAATTGCGGTCGACATATTTGTTGTACGGGTCGATCCCGACCCATTCGGGCGGGCGGTCGGTGACAATGCGCAGTTTCTGGCGGCCCGAACGGATCGGCCGGCGCTCCATCGCGATGACGTTCTCGCGCGCGAAGGCGCCATTGCCGGGGCGCTCCGTGAACAGGCCGAACTCGATCCGGTCCGCAAGCGGAGCCTCGATTTCGCGCCCCTCTCCATCGGCGTAGAATTTCGTCGCCTTTATCGTGAGCACCGTTTCGAAGCGCCCGTCATCCAGTTCGCGCACGACCGCCTCCTCGGCCTTGAGATCGTAGAGGGTGATCCGTTGCAGGAGATCGCGCACCAGGCCGCGTTCCTCGCCATTGCGGGCAAGCGAGTGGAACCCTTCGACGAGATCCCTCGAGCTTGCATAGGGCTGGCTCTTGAACCGATAACGATCGAGCAGCCCGGCGAGCATCGCGTTGACCCGGTCCTCGCCGAGCCGGTCCTGCAGCAGGTACATCACCACCGAACCCTTGCGATAATGGATGTAGCCCTGGTTCTCGACCCGTTCGAGCGGCAGTTCCTCGATCGCCTCGCTGCCGCGCGAGCCAAGGTAATTGTCGAGCTCGTATTTGAGGAAGCGGCGCATCTGGTCCTCGCCATAGAGGTCCTTCATCACCATGAGCGCGGAATATTGCGCCAGCGTCTCGACCAGCATCGTGCCACCCTGCTGGTCGGCGCTGATCAATTGGTGTGCCCAGTATTGATGCGCCATTTCGTGCGCCGCGATATAGGTGACGTAATCGATCTCCCCAGGATCGGCGAGATTGGCGATGAACCCCATCCGCTCCGACCACGGCATCGTGCCGGCAAAGGCCTGGGCGAAGCTGGCATAACCGGGAAACTCGATGATCCGGGCGTGGTCGAACTGATAGGGTCCGAAATTGGCCGCGTAATAGCCGAGCGAAGCCTCCATCGCATCGAGCATCCGCTGGACGTTATAGGGGTGCTGCGGGTCGTGATAGACCTCGAGCCTGAGACCGCTCTCGCCGAATTCGGGAATGTCGCGCGCGGCGATCTCGTAGTCTGCCGACTGGATTGAGAAGAAGGCGAGGATCGGCGCGGTCGAACGGAAGCGGGCGGTGCGGCGGTCCCCCTCGACCTTGTCCGAGACTTTCCTCCCCGGCGCGATCGGCACTTGGTCGGCGGCGGTCGAAATCGTGATGTCCGACATCACCCAGTCGGCATCGCCGACATAATTGCGCTCGCGCGCGCTCTCGTCCTCTAGGGCGGCGGGGCGCAGTTCGGGCTCCAGCCCGTAGCGCCGCCGCGTCGCGCGGTCGGAAAGCAGGCCCTGTCGGCTCATGCCCAGCATCGGCGCGAATTCGCCGTTGTTAAGGAAGGTCCCGTTCTTAACGAGGCGCGTGCCGTAGCCGGTGGTCGAGAGCGCCTTGTGCCAACGGCGGCTGGTGAAGGTGAGGCGTGCCTCTTCGCCCGGCGCGAGCGGCGTCTCGAAGCGGTAGATGCGGTGCTGGAAGCGCACGTCGTCGCTTTCTAGCACGGCGCCGGGCACCTCGGCCTCGAGCAGCTTCGTCTCCTCGTCGGGCAGGCGCACATGAAGCGTCTCGACGGGTGCGCCGGTGTCGTTGACCATCGTGTAGTTGCCGCGCGCTTCCATCCGCCGCTCCTCGGGGAAGATGTCGATCGCCAGCGTGACGTCGGTCAGCGAGGGCTGCTTGAGCGTCTCGTATTGCAGGTATTTCTTCTCGTATTCGGCAAGCCGTGCCTCGCCGTCCTCGCGGCTGGCGTATTCGTTTTGAACATTCATCTGGTTGTAGAGGAAGGCCCCGCTCGCCCCCGCCGTCAGCAGCCCGGCCAGCCCGAGCGCGCCCGCTGCCGACGCCGCCCGGCGCGGCAACCGGCGTATGCGCGGGGCGAGCCGGGTTTCGGTTCCGCGCCGCCAGAGCAGATGCGCGATCACCGCGAGCAGCACTGCGAAACCGCCCCAGTAAAGTCGCAGCCACCAACCGAGCGCGCCGCCGACGGCCGCGCCGTTCATGTCCGAAAGGGGGCTGAAACCGGTCCGTCCGTAAAGGATAAGCGGATGGTCGTACCCGATATTGGCCAGGGTGATGCCGGCGACGAGATAAAGCGTCATGATGCCCCAACCGACATATTTGTTGGGACTCAGCGCCTGGACGAAGACCGAGAGCACCGCGATAAGGAGCATGTCGGCGGTGGTGGGAGCGACATACCAGGCGAGATACTTGCCGAGCTCGAACTTGAAATGGCCGTTCGCCGCCTGCACCGCGACCGCTCCCGCGACCGATACCAGGAGGACGGCGAACAGGACGAGCGCGACCGCGATTGTCTTGGGCACCATGTAGGCCCAGCCCGGGAGCGAGGTCGCGTCGACCACCTCGTGAAACTTACGATCGCGGTCGCGCCAGACAAGTTCGCCGCCGTAATAGATCGCGATGATCAGCGCGAAGAGCGTAAACGCTCCTTCGAGCTGCGGGATAATCGCGAAGGTCGCCGGAATCGGCGGAGTGCCGTAGAGATCGCCCCCGAAAGCGAGCGCGGCGACCGAATTGAACAGGCCGAGCGCCAGCAGCACGATGAAGGCCGGGCTGCGCACGACCTGCCCGATCTCGAACCGCGTGGTCTTGGTGAGGCGGGCCAGCGCTGCCCTGCCGGGCCGGGTCGGGGGCAGGACGGTGACCGTGCGAGGCTTTGTCGCCGCGGCTTTTTCCGCCTTGCGGGCCAGTTTCCTCGCCTTGCGCGCGGAGATCCCGCGTTCGGCGAAGGTGAAGCGCCAGTAGGCTACCGCCAGGGCCAGCAGCGCGAGCCCGAGAGCAAGCGCGCGATTGGCAAGGATGAGGCCCGTCAGCGGCGGCATCTGCGTGTTCCGTTCGGCCGCGGTCCAGTAACGCGTCTCGTATGCGAAGCCCCCGAAACCGAGCGGGTCGGTGAGTGCGGCGATCTCGCGATAATCGGGCTCAGCCGAGACGAGCACGCCGTAGAAGAGGTAGAGGACCAGAAAGCCGACGACCGCGACATAGGAATAGAGCATGGACCGCGTCATCGTCGCCACCGCGAAGAACAGCGCGCATGTCAGGAACACTGTCGGCACGGCGTAGAACGCGTAGCCGGCCGCATACCAGGAAAGGCGATTCGGCCCGATCGTCTCGGGATCGATCCACGGCATGAGCGAGCCGATGGCAATTGCGAGCGGGACGACCAGGAAAGCCAGCAGCGCCGCGCCCGTCGCGCCGGTAAACCGTCCGATGAGATAGGCAAATTTCGTGACTCGCGTCGCGCGCACGATCGAGCCGAAACCGCTTTCATCGTCGCGCACCACGACATTGGCGACGAAAGCGGTGGTCACGAACATGTAGAACAGCGTGAGCACCAGCTGGGTTTCGACGATCGCAACCGGCGCATTGACGTTCACGTTGCCGCCGCTGCCGATCTGGATGTCCTCCGAAGCGGTCGCACCGAAAGTCAGCAGGAAGAAGATGGCGAGCGCCGCCAAGAAAACGGGATTGCGCAGCTGGTAGCGCAGTTCGAACAGCGCGATCTTGCCGAACACGGGCGCTTCTCCTCAGGCCGCCGCCTCGGCGGGCGCGTCGCGGCGAGTGGCTGCGAGGGTCGAGAAATAGACGTCCTCAAGCCCGCCCGGTGCCTGCTCGAACCCGTCGCCCGGATCCGTCGGCGAAAGGATGTGGATGATGGTGCGGCCCGCGAAAAGGCGGGTCGAGATGACTTCGTACATCTTGCGGTAGGCGGGCAATTCGGCGCGCTCGATGGTCTTGGCCCAGATCGTGCCGCGTGCTGTGTCGATGAGGTCCTTGGGTGCCCCTTCCAGCCGGATCGCGCCGCCCACCAGCACCGCCATGAGCGGGCACAGGTCGGCGACGTCCTCGACGATATGGGTTGAAAGGATCACGACGACATTTTCGCCGATCTCGGCGAGAAGGTTGAGAAAACGGTTGCGCTCTTCCGGGTCGAGACCGGCTGTCGGTTCGTCGACGATGATGAGATCGGGATTGCCGATCAGCGCCTGCGCGATGCCGAAACGCTGCCGCATTCCGCCGGAAAAGCCGGCGATCGCCTTGCTGCGCACATTCCACAGATTGACCTGCGCCAGCAGCGTTTCGACCGTGTCCCGGCGCTCGCCCCTGTTTGCGATGCCTTTTAGCACCGCCATGTGATCGAGCATGTCATAGGCCGACACCCGTGGATAGACTCCGAAATCCTGCGGCAGGTAGCCAAGCCGCTTGCGCAGTTCCTCGGGCTGGGCGAGCACGTCGATCCCGTCGAATAGGATGCTGCCCGAACTCGGTGTCTGCAGGGTCGCTATCGTGCGCATCAGCGTGGACTTGCCCGCGCCATTGGGGCCTAGAAGGCCGAACATTCCCTTGGGGATGGAAAGGGTCACATTGTCCAGCGCCCGGGTCGCGTTGGGATAGACGTGGCTGACACCGCCCAGTTCGAGCATGGATCCGATTCCTCCTGATAACACGGGAGGCTAGCGGGTGTATTGCCGTTGTAAAGCACCAAAGTGCGCCGCCTCGGCCAAGCGACGATTTTCACCGATGAACGATAAGGGTGTCCCCTCAGACTGTCATCGAGGTGCCGCGATAGATCCGCGCGCGATAGCGCGAATCCTGCGCATCGGGCAACGGCGCGCCGACCAGCAGCACCGCTCGGGTGAAGCGCTTCAGTTCCTCGGCATGTTCGTCCTCGTCGCGCGGTTCCTCGCTGCGCACGCGGCGGGTCAGGTTGATCTGGTTGACCGGCACGTCATGGACCAGCCGCTCGTTCTCCACCGCGAGCGTGGCGGTGAAGGCGTGCAGGCTCGTCTTGACGAAATTGGCGAAGGCAAAATCGGCCCCGTCGCTGCCATAGGGTACGTCGGGCGAGACCAGCACGACCTGGCAATGGTCGTAGAGCGAGGCCTTGCGCGCGATGCGGTAATGGCGGGTGACCTGGTGCTCGATCATCTTCGCGAAGGTATCGGTCGGCAGGACCTTGCCGCGCTGGAGCAGCGTCTCGGGAAGCGGTTCGGGCGGCATCGAGACAACCGTGGTCGGGCGACCCCAGTTCGCCAGCGCCTCGTCCATCGCCTCCTCGATCGCATCGCCCGCGACAAGGACATGGAGCACATCATCGCCGATGTCCTGCGCAAGCAGCTCGCGAACGGCTTTCTCGCGCGCGGCATTGCCCGTGACGAGCACGCAATGCGCGACCTTGCAGTCCTCGACCATCACCCGGATCGTCTCTGCGACGTAATCGGCAAGGTGCCCGCCCATGATCCAGACGGTCTTGCCCGCCATCTGCTCGATCCGCTCGGGCTTGGGGCTGCCAAACATTTCGCGCTCGGTGTTCGAGCGTTCCACTCTGAGGCCGCCCGAGGGCATGAAGGTCTCGCCCGATACCGCCCGGTCGGCGAGGAAAAAGACGGTCGCCTGCGCGACTTCGGCCTCGGTCGGCATGGCGCCGAGATGGAGCTGCGAGGTTACGCCCCTGCCGACGCCTTCGGCGACCTTGTCGACCTGCGCTTGCGGCAGGAACGGCAGATCGCCGGGCGGGACCAGCTTTAGCCAGGTCGCACCGCCGGGCTCGGTAAACTGGGTCCATTCGTTCGACCCGAACAGCATGCCACCCAGCTGCAGGCGCACCAGCAGGCGCTGCGCCATGCCTTCGGTGAGCAGGTACTGGTCCCAGCTGCACAGCCCGTCGCCCTGGGCGGCGAATTCAAGCGCGAGCTTGCGCAGGCTTTCGGGCGCCTCGGCATCGTGGCTTAGAGTGCTGGTCGAATTGCGCGACAGGCGGGTGAGGATCTTGTCGGCTTCCGCGCCGTTGCGGATCGCTTCGATCACCGCTTCATAGACCGCATTGAGGCGCTTGTTCTCGAGAATGAGTTTCGCCCGGCGCTGGAACAGTCCCGGCTTGCCGCCCGTGCCCGACAGGCGATCCCCGTCCACGGGCCCTGGGGCGATCGCGTTGAATTGCACTTCGGGACCGAGATAGGCGGAGAAATTCTCCACCATGGCGCGCTGCCCGGCTTTCGAAAGGCCATAATCGGCCCGGTTGGGATAGGCGACCGCGAGGAATTTCTCCCCACCGAAATAGGAGGAGACGTTGAGTACGTAGCCCGAACCCTGCTCCTTCATCAGCGGGACGACCCGGCTCATCAGGTGGTAATTCGAGATCAGGTTCGCATCGAGCGTGAAGCGCCAGGCATCAGGCTCCATGTCGACCACCATGTCTTCCGCGCCAGCCACGCCGGCATTGTTGATGAGGTAATCGATGCGCCCGAATTCCTCGAGCGTCGCGTCGATCGCCTTGTCCAGCGAGGCGAAGTCGCTGACATCGACATCGGCCATGATCTTCACCCGCCGTTCGACCCCGGCAAAGCCGATGTCCTGCAACTCGCCCACGATCCGCTCGCGCGCGGCGACCAGCTCGCTTTCGCGCCGGGCGACCATCATCACTTTCGCGCCCGCCAGCGCAAGGAGGCGTGCGACCTGTCCGCCGATCCCCGCCGACCCGCCGGTGATGAACGCGACCTTGCCGAGATGGAGGCCCGTGATGTTCTCGGCAAAGCCGACCATTGCCTTGCCCGCGCCGGTTTCCTCGGCAATGCTCGCCGGCAGCTTGAGGTCGATCTCGGCGATGCGTTGTTCGCGGAAGAGGACGCGGGTGGCATGGCCCGCAGCGAAACGGATATTCTCCGCTTCGGCATTGGTATGGCGCACGATCTGGTTCGACCAGACGGCATGGCCGGTTTCGCCATTGTCGGCCTGGACGCGCTCCTCGTTGCGCCAGATCCGCACCAGCTGCGTGATCCCGGCGGAGAGCACGCTGGCAAAGGAATTCCCCGCGCCGTCGCCCGGATTGGTCATGAAGACGCAGCGCGGCGGCGAGGGCAGGTCGGCATGTGCCCGCCAGTAGCGGGCAAGGCTCCGCGCGGTCGCGATCGCGCCGACCAGTTCGTATTCCATGAATTTCTCGACCGTCGCATCGTCGGCCTTGAGCAGCGGCCCGGCGAAATGCCCTGCAGGCTTGACCGGAAGGACGATAGCGCCGGTGATCGGGCCGCCTGCATCCTGTTCGAAAGCGGCCAGCGCTTCTTCCATCGCGTGCGGCTCCGACCGGGCGAAGCGCGTCACGGTCAGTTCCTCGCCGATACCCTGCGCCTTGAGCCGCGCCTTGGCCTGCGCGACATCGGCATTGCGTCCGAGGCCGAGACGCACCCTCGCGCCTGCGCCGACCAGGACCTTTGCGCTTTCGAGCGCCTCGTCCCATTCCTCGCCCGCCGCGATGAAGATCGCAAGCCCCGCTCCGTCAAGCGACCGCATCGATGGCCGGGTCATGTAGGTCGAGGAGGAATTGCGCGTTGCCGACAGGCCGTGGGTCACGTCCACTTCCTCGCCGGTAACGCCGCCCGCCTCCTCGCTGGCAAGGAACAGGCAGGCCCCGGCGATATCGGCCGGGGAGGGGAGCGGCTTGCCGTCGAGCTTGCCATTCACAGGCCGGGTCAGGGCCATACGCCCTGTGAAATACTCGGCGGTCGTGTTTTCCGGCTGGTTCTGGACCTTGTCCATCGCCGCAAAGACGGTGCGGATACGGTCGCTTTCGATGGGGCCGGGAAAGACGGTATTCACCCGGATCCCGCGCGGACCAAGTTCCTGCGCGATCTGCCGGGACAGCGCATTGAGCGCCGCCTTCGGCACGACATAGGCGGTGCGCCCGTAATAGCGCGTGTGACTGAATATGGTCGAGATGTTCACCATCGCCCCGCCTGTAGGCATCATTGGCGCGGCGATCCGGGCGAGGTTCCAGGTGACGCCAAGCAGGTTGCGCATCGCGATGGAGGCGGTTTCGCTTTCGCCGACCGCCTCGGCCTCTTCCTGCGTGAAGGGCACGTTATGGAGAGGTTGTTTCGGCCCGGCGGAGCCCGCATTGTTGACGAGGATGTCGATCCGCCCGTAATCGGCCTTGATCGTCTTGAAGGCGGCACGGATGGAATCCGGGTCGGCCCCGTCGAGCACGCCGGTGTCGATCCGCTCCGGCGCGACGCCGGTATCGGCGATGAGCTTCTCTCTCGCCTCCTTGATCCGTCCCTCGGTTCGCCCGGTCATGATGACGAACGCACCTTCGCGGGCAAAGGCGCGGCAGATCTCGCTGCCGAGATTGCCGGCCGCGCCGGTCACCAGCGCGATCCGGTTCGCGAGCCTGCCCTTTTTCCCCTCACCCTCGGTATTGCTCACGCATTTTCTCCGTTATTGGGGCCTGCGCCTTGCATGGCAGCCCAGTATTCCAGCAGTTCGTTCTTCGTCCGCAGCCCCGCTGCGGGCAGCGCATGGTTGACGACATAGGTCGCGCCCGAATGGCGGTTGTCCCACATCGACTGGTGCGCTTCCGGCAGGCCCTCCCACTCGACCAGCGTCGGCTCGGTCACGTCGAGCAGGCCGGCGGCGACCATCTCGTTCATCACCGTCACCTCATGCGCGTTGCACAGATGCGTTCCGAAAATCTCGGCGGTCGGCATGAAAATGCGCCGCTGGCGGGTCCAGACTTGCGGGGCGTAGAAGGTGTAACGCTTGCCACTCATGTCCTCGGCATAGACGACGCGCCCGCCGAACGGCTTGACCAGCGAGGTCGATACGCCGAGCGTGTCCTGCACCGCGCGTTCGATCACCAGGTCCGGTACGCCACGCGGGTTGCCTGGCGAGCGCAGCAGCTTGCCGACCGCCGTGCCAAAGGGTTTGAGCGTGTTCTGCTGATAAGCGCGCACGCCCGCCTTGAAGTTCTCGATATCCTCGCGCGCATCGGGCAGGCGCGGCATTGTTTCCGGCCAGTCGAAATCGGCATCGCGGCGCTTGAGGCCCTCAATGCTGACGATCCCTTCGACCGCGTCTTCGAGCCCCAGCGATTGCAGGAATTCGCGCTGCCCGTCGGTGGTGGTGACGATCACCATGCGCACCTTGAACAGGCGGGCGGCCTCGATCATTTCGAGGCCTTTCTCGTCCGCGAGCGAGCGGCTGCGCGGCCCGTAATAAAGCAGCACGGATTCCCCGCCGCGAAGCCCGGCGCGCTCCATGATTTCCTCCGGGCGCACTTCTCCGCTCTTGCCCATGAAGCTGAAATGATAGCCCGAGGACGCGCCGTAAAAGGCAAGGCGTCCCCCTTCGGCCAATAGCTGGAAACTGCGCGGAAAGGCGCGCTCGCCCGCATGGCTGACGACGAAATCGGCGAGCCTGCCGTCATTGATCGCGCGGTACTGGTCGAGCAGCGCCTCGCCCTGTTTCTCCCATTCCTTCGCCTCTGCGGGATCGTCGGGGACCGGTGTGAAGCAATGGGCGATCGCGGGATCCTTGCGATTGATCGCACCGACCGCACCCTGACCCTTGACGAATTCGGCGCGGTCATCGCTGGATACGAGCCCGGTCGCAGCCAGCCCGGTGCGTATCGAGGATTTCAGCGCGTCGAGCCCGGTCCCGGTGGCGGACCCCTCGACGAAGATGGTCTTGCCCGGCGTGATCTGCAGCGTGGTGAACAGGCATCGCGTCACCGTGCCCAGATTGAGGGTGTAGGCTCCCGCCTGTTCGAGCGTGAGGTCGGACGGCGGCTTGTGAAGCTGCGGCCCCTGCACGGTCAGGAACTGGGCGTGGCTGCCGGTTTTCGTCTCGTAGCCCTGGATCGAGAAGCCCGCATACATCGGGTCCTCGCCTGCGGTCGGCGAAAGCAGGTCGCTCGTTCCCGAATAGACCGCGACGAGATCGCCGATATTGAGCCGGCCCTGGTCCTTGAGTTCGCTGCCGAGCCCCACGACCAGCGCGAGCCCGCCCGAGCCGGTCACCTGCACGTCCTCGTCATGCGCATCGAAGGGCGATACAGGGATGCCGGTCAGCGCCCAGATGTCGTTGAAATTTACCTCGCTGGTGAGAAGGTAGATCAGCGCCTCGTTCGCGCGCGGTTTGGGCGTCTTTACGACCAGTTCGCGCTCATGCTGAGCCGGCGGGCCGAAGCGCGGTGCGCCGGTGTCGGGATCGCGCGCTATGCCGAAAGCGAGCTGGTAGGGCGGGATCGCGGTAACACCCGGATAGAAGGGCGCGCCCATCGGCAACAGGTCCCCGCTTTCGATCAGGCGGGCCTTTTGGTTCTCGTGTTCGTCATAGACCCACACGCCGTCGCGCCGAACGGGAAGCGGCGGGCTCTGCTTGTCCATGAATTGCTGGATGCCGCGCTTGCCGCCCTCGGGGTCCATGATGGCCTCGGCAAAGCGTTCGGCCTCGCGCTTGAGCCCGGCGTCCATGCCATTCGTCCAGCCCTCTCGGATCGCGTCCAGCGCGCGCTCCCCGGCCTTGTCGCGGCCGGCCCAGGCGAGTTGGCGTAGGATAAGCTGGAGGAATTCGTCGGCAAGCACCCCGTCAAGATCGATCTCCGAAGGTTTGCGCCAAGCCTCGGTCGCCTTCTCGCGAGCGGCGAAGGCCTGTCCCAGCAGGCTGTCCTGCGGTGAAGCGACATATTCGCGTATCATCGCGTGGGCGCGGGAAAGGGCATCGTCCGCGTCCTCGACAAGGCGGTCGATCGCGCCCAGCGCCAGCGCCTTTTCCGCATCCACCGCGCGTCCGCCGAGGATCATCTCGAGCGAGTCGCGCAGCCCTTCCTCGCCGCGCCGATCCGCGAGCATTCGCGGCAAGCGCTGCGTCCCGCCATAGCCGGGCAGCAGGCGCAGGTTGATCTCCGGCTGGCCGAACCGCGCGCGCGGTTCGGCGACGCGGTAATGGCAGGCGAGCGCGAATTCCATCCCGCCGCCGAGCGCCACGCCCTGGATCGCGGCGATGCACGGCTTGCCCATCGTCTCGATCGTGTGGAAAGCGAGCTGCGCGTTGTCGGGCAGGGCCTTGGCTTCCTCGGCGCTGTTCACTTCCTCCAGCATCTGGCGGATGTCCGCGCCCGCGACGAAGCTTGCCGTGCCCGCGCCCGTGAACACGCAGGCGATCACGTCATCCTTGCGCGCGAGATGTTCGGCGATGATCACGAGTTCGTCCAATGCGCGTTCGTTGAGCGCGTTGACCGGCGGATTGGAGACCGTGACCGTGGCGACGCGCTTGCCGGGAGCTACGCGATTGTACTGGACGGTGAAGAAGCGATAACGCTCGAACAGCGACTGGCTGTCGGACAAGTCCTGCCGCCGCTTCCACGCTTCCACCGCGCGGCGCAGCTCTTCGAGGCTTTCGGGATTGCGCAGGGTCGAGACGTCGCCGACATCGGCATCCTCGACCACGGCGCGGACCATGCGGCGGACATATTTGCCCGACCGGGTTTCGGGAAATTCGGAAAGCTCGATGAAGTCCGAAGGCACGGCAACCGCGCCCTTCTCGGTTCGGACGAGATCGGTCAGGCGCCGGCGGTCGTCCTGCGTCAGGCGGCGGCCCTCTACGGGCGTGACGAAGGCCACCGGAGTCACGCCCTTCTGGCTGTGCGGCGCGCCGATCACGATAACGTTGCCGACGGGCGAAGCGGCATCCAGCGACTTATCGCGCAGGATCGCGCCCTCGATCTCCTCGGTCCCGATGCGGTGGCCGGAAACGTTGATGACGTCGTCCGAGCGCCCGTGGAGCGAGAAAGATCCGTCCGGATGGCGCATGGCGAAATCGCCTTGGGTGTAGGCCCACGTGCCGCGCCAGCGTTTCCAGTAGGTTTCGCCATAGCGCGCCGTGTCGCCGCGCCAGTCGACGTTCGCGCGGGCTACGCCGTCCGTTTTCTCGACGGCGAAATTCCCGACATCGCCCCAGATCGTACGGGTGAGGTAGGGGTAGGGCAGGGCAATGACGATCTCGCCCTTCTCGCCCTGTCCAGCGGGCCGCCACGGCGCGCCGCCATCGTCTGAGCGCTTATAGCCGGTCGTCTCGCTCTCGCACGAGCCGTCCGCGTCCTCGACCCAGACATCGCCCATGATCCAGGGCAGCGGATAGGTGTGGGCATTGGGCTCGAGCGGGAAGCCTTCGGAACCGGCGAAATGGGTCCAGGCGATGCCGCCATGTTCGGTCGCCCAGTAGGAATTGATGTAACGCTCGGTCACATGTTCCATCGCGAAGGCCTGTACAGCCGGGGAGACCGGCTCGGCGCAGAAGGTCGCGCATTTGAGCGAGGACAGGTCGTAGCGCTGGATGTCCTTCAGGTTTTCCGGATTCTGCATCACCGATTTCAGGAAGGTGACGCCCGCCTTGAAGACGGTCACGCCGTAACGCTCGATCGTAGCGGCAAAGCGGCCCGAATGGGGAAAGACGGGCGATCCTTCGGTGATGACCGTGGTCACGCGCGTCAGCAGCGCGGCGGCGATCTGGTAGCTCTGGCCGGTGATCCAGCCCGGATCGGCAACGACATAGAGCACATCGCCCGGCTCGGCCCCGAACGCGGCGGACATGGTTGCCGCTATCCCGCTGGCATAGCCGCCATGGACATGGACGACGCCCTTTGGCTTTCCGGTGGAGCCCGAGGTGTAGATGATGAAATTGGGATATTCGGCATCGACCGGCAGGACCGGCGATCCCGCCCAGATGGCGCGCACGAGATCGGCATCGGAAAGCGCGAGCAGGGCTTCCTCGTCGGCCACCTCGAATCCCGCTCCTCGCGCAGCGGCGAGCAGTTCCTCTCCCGCCTTGTCCGTCAGGTCGTGACTCCAGTGGTCGCGTCCCTCGTTCCACGGCAGGTCCGGCTGGGCGGTGTGTTTGACGACGACCACCGCATCGACCCTTTCGGGCGAGGCGACCAGCGCCTCGGCAATGGCGATGCGCAGCTGCGCGGCCTGTTTCGGCGTGAGCGAGTCGCCGCCCAACTCACCCGCGCCGATCGCGGTGAGCGCCTTGCCCACGCCGCGCATCACGTCGGAGCGTTCGACCGTGACCTCGCCTTCGAGCACGTCCTCGACCGTGCGCCGGATAAGCTCGACCTGCGCCTGCGACACGGCGAGGTCCTCGTCGGCCAGGGTCTTCTCCAGCAGGTCGAGCGCGACCGGAACGGCGATGAAATTGTCGAGTGCGGGGTCGGTGTAATTGGGCTTGAACGGCACCATTTGGGCGTTGCGGAACGAACCGTCGGCGGTAACGATCACCCGCGCACCGGCATCGGCAATGCGGTCGGACAGGGTCTTGTCGCTGAATCCGCCGAAGACCGGGGTGTAGATCACACCCATGCGCTTGGCCCCTTCGGTCCAGAAGATCTGTTCGGGAATGCTCGGCATGTTGAGCGCGATCCGGTCGCCCGGCTTCACCCCCAGCGCCTTGAGAGCGAGCGCGCATTTCGCACTTTCGAGCAGGAGCTTGCGGCGCGAGACGGTCTCCGAATCGACTGGACCCCCGCGCCCGCCATCGCTCGCCATGTTCCAGCGGTCGCCCTCGTAGATCAGCGCCGTTTCCTCGCCGTGGCCGCCAAGAACGTGGCGGTCGACTTCGTTGAAAGCGGTGCTGGTGAGCCCGCCTTCGAACCAGCGCCAATTGGGCGCATCATCGTCGTTGAAGGCGCGGTCCCACGGCTCGAAGCTTTCGGGCCAGTCGAAAGACAGCGGCTCCCCGCTCGCCCCCTCCCATCCGCGCCAATGGCCCGCGGCTTCGTCGAAGAAGGCCCACGCCCCTCTTGCGCCCGCATCGGGGACGAACCAGCAAATCTGTCGTTTTGCGATGGCACCGTGAAATGCGCCCGGATCGTCGCGGCAGGCGGATTGCATGCGTGCGAAAGATGCGCGGTCCGCAATGCGAGCCGCGCTTGCCGATGTGGCAGGTCGTGCCTGCGCCTGTGACGTTGCCTCGGTCGAAGCCCCCTCCCCCGTTTGTGACCCTCCTCAAGAGTGTCAGCGATATACTATGCGCAAGGCTTGCGAAAGTTCCTTGCGTTTGTCGAGCCTTGGTTTTTCGTTCATGTCTTAAGCGACACGGGACGCGCGCGATGGAGGGCGCGTTGCGCGGGGGGATGGCGGGCCGGGACGATGGGCCGTGGTCCTTTCGAGGTCGGTCGAACGTGGCAGGTGGGCGGGTCGCCGCTGCGTGTCGCGCCCATGCAATAGGCGGGTCCGGCATCGCTGTAAGCGGGTTTGGTGTCGCAAGGCGCGGTCGATCCGCGTCCGAATTGGTCGGTCGCTCCTTCCCGGCGGGCCATCAGACGATCCGGTGAAGGATTGGGAGAAGGATCTATGAAAGCCCTGCTTTCCTCGCTCGAACGCCATTGCAGACTCTCGCCCGAAGAACGCGCGGCGATTGGAACGCTGCGCGAGGCACCGCCGGTGCGCGTGCCCGCGCGCCAGACTACGCTCAGCGAGGGGGACAAGCCGGGCGCAGTGCGGTTGCTGGCGCAGGGCTGGGCCTGCCGTTTCAAGGATCTGCCCGATGGTCGGCGTCAGATCGTCGGCCTGCTGCTGCCGGGCGATTTCTTCGATCCAGGCCTGCCGCCGATGCAGGAAATGGACCATTCGGTCGCAGCGCTCACCCCGATTGCCTATCATACGATCCCGCCCGAGGCTCTCGAGCGTCTCGTTCGCGAGGAGCCCGGCATTGCCGATGCTTTCGCCCGGCACGCGCATGTCGGCGCGGCAATACACCGCGAATGGCTGCTCAATCTCGGGCGGCGCAATGCGTTTGAACGGCTCGCCCACCTGTTCCTCGAAATCTTCACGCGCCTGCGTTCACACGGGGATGATTGCGAGATGGAATGCGATTGCCCGCTGACCCAGAACGATCTTGCCGATGCGACCGGGGTGACATCGGTTCACCTCAATCGTACGATGCAGGAATTGCGGCGTGAGGGACTGGTCGAATTGAAATCGAAGCGTCTCTTCATTCGCGACTATGACAGGCTTGCACAGGTCGCGATGTTCAACCCGAACTATCTTCAGGTCGGGCACGAGACCCGTATATTTGCGCAATGAAAGATCCTTCCGCGTGGCCGCCGGGTAATTCGACCATGGCCCGGCGCGTGCGCGAATTCGACTGGGAAGGACACCCGCTCGGGCCGATCGCCGACTGGGACCGTGAAGCGCGATCCGTGCTGATGATGGTGCTGGGCGCGCCGATGCCGATGAACATGTATCTCGGCCCGGACCTTTTCCTGCTTTACAACGATCCGGCCTGCGAACTCTTCGGTAACAAGCATCCCGACGCACTCGGCAGGCCGGCGCGCGATGTCTTCCCGGAAATCTGGGAGGCGATGGGCCGGCGTCTCGAACAGGTCATGGCCGAGGCGCGCCCGATCACCGCGGAGAGCCTGCCCGCTGCGCTGGACCGCGACGGGGCGCCGCGCGATGCGGTCTTCAACCTTCATTCGACCCCCATCCTGCGCAATGGCGAAGGCCAGTCGATCGGGGTCGTGACCGTCTATGAGGAGGTCACCGAACCGGCCATCACCCAGCGCGCCCTGCGCAAGAGCGAGGAACGCTTTCGCCAGTTCGCCGATGCCTCGACCGATGTGATCTGGATCATCGATGTCGAGACCGGCCAGCTCGAGTACATCTCTCCCGCTTTCGAGGATACATGGGGCGTGCCGTGCAGCACCGTGATCGAGGATCGCTCGAAATGGGGCCAGTTCCTGCATCCTGCCGATTACGAGCGGGTGATGGCCGCGATGCCGGGCTGCGCCAGCGGCAATATCGTTACCACCGATTACCGCATCGTGCGCCCCGACGGCGAGGTGCGCCATATCCGCGACAAGGGCTTTCCGATCCTCGGGCCGGACGGCACGCTTACGCGGATCGGCGGGATCGCGCGGGACATTACCGAGCGCAAGCGCCAGGAGAAGGCGGTCGAGGACAGCGAGCGGCGCTTCCGCACACTCGTCGAGGGCATCCCGCAACTCGTCTGGAGTGCGACCTCCGAAGGCGAGTGTAAATGGGTCAGCCCGCAATGGACCGAATATACCGGCCTCTCGCTCGAACAAAGCGTGGGCCAGGGCTGGCTCGAAGCGGTACATCCCGATGACCGTGAAGAGGCGCTTGGGGACTGGAGACATGCCAAGGCAGGCGGCGAGATGAACGGCGGCTGGCGCTTTCGCCGCGCGCAGGACGGGGAATATCGCTGGTTTCAGACCCGCGCGACTCCCGTTCTCGAACGGGGGGAGATCGTCGAATGGCTCGGCACTTCGACCGATGTCGAGGACATTGTCGACTTGCAGGAGCGCCAGAAGTTGCTGCTCGCCGAATTGCAGCACCGGGTCCGCAACCTGCTTGCGATGGTTCGGTCTATCATCCGGCAGTCGGCCGAGGGTTACGAGGATGTCGATGATTACGTCGCGCATCTCACCGGTCGGATCGATGCAATGGCACGGACTCAGGTGATGCTGACGCGTCGGGCGGGGGCGGCGATCGACCTTGAAAGCCTGATCCGCGACGAGCTCGCCCGCGTCGCACAGGACGAGCGGCTCGCCATGGCGGGGCCAAGCGTACAATTGTCGGCCAAGGCGGCCGAGGTGCTGACGCTGGCGATCCACGAACTGGCGACCAATTCGATCAAGTACGGCGCGCTCGGCAGCGAGGGACGGCTGGCCATCCGCTGGTTCGTGACCCTTCGCGAGAGCGGCGAATGGCTCGAAATCATGTGGGAGGAGAAGTGCCCGGAACCGGTGGTCGAGCCGTCCCGGCGCGGCTTCGGGACCGAGCTCATCGAAGGCCGCGTGCCTTACGAGCTCAAGGGTGAGGGCACGATCTGTGTTCGACCCGACGGCCTGCTCGCGGAAATCGCCTTCCCCCTCAAGGCGGGAGCGAGCATTCTCGAACCGGGACCCGGCAGTGACAAGGGGCACGAACGATGAAGACCGATCCGGCGTTCGGCAATCCTGGCGGCAAAAGGCCGCTCGAGGGATGCCGCGTGCTTATCGTGGAGGACGAATACTTCCAGGCGCGCGAAATTGCGCTCGCGCTCGGCCGTGCGGGGGCCGAAGTGGTCGGGCCGACCGCTCGTGCGCAGGAAGTGGAGCAGCTGGTGCGATCCGGCGGGATCGACGCGGCCATGCTCGACATCAATCTCGGCGATGGTGCAAGCTTCGAGGTGGCCCGTTCGATGCGCGAATTGAGCGTCCCGTTCCTCTTCCTGACCGGCTACGACGTGTCGATCTTCCCCGACGACCTGTCCGACCGGCCCCGGCTCGAAAAACCGGTCGACCAGGAGCGGCTGATCGAACGGCTTGCCGAACTCGTCGGGGCGAAGGCGTCATGAGGCCAGCGAGCGCGGCCTTTCGTCGACCGTTTTCGCGCCCGATGCGCAGGGACGGATTACCCAGAAGCTCCCGGCGACCTCGCTGATCGTGCAAAGCTTCGTGCTGCCGCGCCACAGTTCGGCGGAGCGCCCGCCGCCTTCGCGCCGTGCGATGACCAGTGCCTGGTAGGCCTTGCTTGCGCTGAATTCGATATCGGGTAGCACTCTACCGCCCGTGGTATCGAACCTCAGGGAATAGATCTCTTCGCCGGTGGCGAACCGCTGGGAACGGCGAGCGACGGCTTGGTCCTCGTATATTGCCATGATGGCCTCCCTTCGCACCCGCGATAGCGGGGCTGGCCCTTACACGGCGCTTACCTTTGTCAGTCCGGCCGGGGCTTTGCGGCAGGACGAATGGGGATAGGGTTCGGCCGTTGATGCTCGCGCTGTGCGGCAAACAGCACGTCGACCCCGTATTTGCCTCGCGCAAGGACGGCCTCGGCCTGCTCCATGCTTCCTTCGGCGACCAGCCGGCGAGCCCCAAGCCTATCCGCCAAGACATACCGGTGACCACCGCGAAGCCGGGCAGCTTTTCGACTGGTTCTTTGCTCATGACGCCGCCTCGAAGTCAGGTTTTGCGACCGCCCTGGTCCGGCTCGAGAGGCAGGCGCTGCGGGATGAGGAAGGTGGTTTTGATCGGGCCGGCCAAGATGCACGCACCGTTGCACAATACCCCTTCTCCGTGCCCGAGCGCATCTTATGCCCTTGCGCATCGCCGAACCGGCTCCGGCCGCGCTTCAGAGCGGTGAGAGGACCTAAAGATCGGGCAGGCGCTGCCGGGCAAAGCCCCATCCCGCGAGCGTCTTGCGGCGGGCGCGTTCGAGCAGCCTGTCCGAATCCGGGATCGTGAACGCCTGCGCCGTCTTCGCCTCGCGCAATTCGTACCAGCCAAGCGGCGCGGCGACGGGGGCCCCTTCCCGCGCGCGGGCCGAATAAGGGAGTACCGCCGTGCTCCCGCGCTGGTTGCGCAGCCAGTCGATGAAGATCCTGCCCTTGCGCTTGGACTTGCTCATCGTCGCCGTGAAGCGGTCGGGCTGGGCGAGGCTCAGCGCCTCGGCGAAGCGACGGGCGAAATCCTTGTGCGCCTCCCACGAATGGCCGGTCAGCAGCGGGACGACGACATGCACGCCCTTGCCGCCCGTGAGCATGGCGAAGCTGGTAAGCCCGAGATCGGCGAGCCGGTCGCGAATGTCGCGCGCGGCGCTTTTCACGTCCTCGAAATCGAGCCCCTCATCCGGGTCGAGGTCGAACACCATCCGTTCGGGCAGATCGACATCGCCGGTGCGCGAGCCCCAGCCGTGAAATTCGATCGTGCCCATCTGCACGCATTGCAGGATACCGCGCCCGTCCTCGATGAAGAGATAGTCCTCGTTTCCGCCGTCCTTTTCGCGGATCGGCACATGGCGCACCGCATCCCCGAAGCCGCCGGTGTCGTGCTTCTGGAAGAAGCATTTCTTCGCCCGTCCCTGCGGACAGCGCACGAGGCTGATCGGGCGCGATGCGGCGAAAGGCAGCATGATCGGGGCGACGGCCTCGTAATAGTCGGAAAGGTCGCCCTTGGTCGCACCCGAGCCGGGGAAGATCACCCGCTCGCGGCTGGAGATAGCGATCGGTTCGGGCCGGGCGGGCGCGGCGGTGGGCATCTCGGGTGTCACCTCCCGCGCATCCTTGTCCTCGCGCAGGCCCAGATAGCTGCCATGGCGGATGTTTCCATCGGCGGTGAATTCGGCGAACGCGACTTCCGCGACCAGTTTCGGCGTGACCCAGCGCACGCCGCGTGCCCTCGCCTTGTCGACATCGGCGGGCGGGGTCTTGCGTTCAAGTCGTTTCAGCTTGGTGATGAGCGCGTCGAAATCGTCGCCGTCGAAGCCCGTCCCGACATTGCCCTTGTGGACGAGTTCGCCGCTCTCGCGTTGCGCCATCAGCAGTGACGAGAACGGGCGGCCCTTCGCCTTCGAGGGCTTCCAGCCTATGACGACGAATTCCTGCCGCCGCGTGCATTTCACCTTCACCCAGGCCTTGCTGCGCGACGCGCGATAGGGCGCAGCGATCCGCTTGGAGATGATCCCTTCCTGCCCGGCATCGCAGATCGTCTTCATCAGCTTCTCCCCCGCGCCGATGAGATGATCTGCGATGTGGATCGGCGGCTCGGCGCGACGGAGCAGCGCTTCGAGCCGTTCCTTGCGTTCGATATTGGGCTCGCCCGTCAGATCTTCCCCCTCGGCCTCGATCAGGTCGAAGGCATGATAGGCCAGCGTGTCGTCCGGCCCTTGCTCGCCATGGCCGCGCTTGAGGGCGGCCTGCAGAGTAGAGAAATCCGGATTGCCGTTTGCATCGCTCGCCACGATCTCGCCGTCGATGAGGCATGGCGGCAGGTCGAGGTCTGCGAAGGCCTCGGCGAGCGGCGCGAACTTGGCGGTCCAATCCTTGCCCGAGCGGGTGTAGATGCGCACATTCTCGCGCTTGGCGGCAACGAGGGCGCGGTAACCGTCGAATTTTATCTCGTGCATCCAGGCATTGCCTGCCGGGACCTCGTCTACGAGCGTGGCGAGCTGCGGCTTGCGGAACGCAGGGAGAGGGCCGGCTTTCCGCCGTTTTCCCAGTTTGAGGGACTTGGGCTTTGTCCGGGCGATGGTGCTGTCGTCCCGCTCGTGCGCCGTTTCCTTGCCTGCCGCAATCTCGGCCATGGTACGGCCCGTGGAGATGCTGGTGAGTTCGCGCTCGACCAGCTCGTCCGGTTCGCCTGCATGATCGTCCTCCAGCTTTCTCAGCAGCCAGTTCTCGCGCTTCTCGTTTTTCCTGGGCTTGAGCCGGACGAGGAGCCACTCGCCCTTCATCCGTTGGCCCTCGAGACGGAAATGGAGGTGGCCCTTGTCGAGGTCGGGGGCGCTCTTGCCCTCCACAGTGGCCCATGTCCCGCGGTCCCACAGCATCACCGTGCCGCCGCCATACTGGTCCCCGGGGATGGTGCCCTCGAACGTCGCATAGGACAGCGGGTGGTCCTCGGTCCTCACCGCCAGCCGCTTGGTCGCCGGGTCGAGCGATGGGCCTTTCGTCACCGCCCAGCTTTTGAGCACCCCGCCCAGTTCGAGCCTGAGGTCCCAGTGGAGCCGGGTTGCATCATGCTTTTGCACGATGAAGCGGTTGCCGCCCGTCTCTCCGCGCTCGCCCGCGGGTTCGGGCGTCGACTCGAAATCGCGCTTGGCCTTGTATTCGGCGAGCGCGTCCTTTTGTCTCGCGCGCGCCATGTCAGGCCGATTTCTTGGCGCGGCTGCCCTTTTTCGCAGCGGGCTTCTTTTCGTCCCCGACCGATTTCTTGAGCGCGGCCATCAGGTCGACGACATTGCCGCCGCGGCCCTCGCCCGGTTCGTCGACGTCCTCGATCACGGCTTCGCCCTTCTTCGCCTTGCGCTTCTTTTCGATCAGGCCGCGCAAGGCCTCGGAATAGCGGTCCTCGAATTCGCTCGCATCGAAGGGGGCGGACTTCTGGTCGATCAGCGTCGTGGCGAGATCGAGCAATTCCTTCTTGGGCTTCGCATCGTCGATCTCGTCGAAGAATGCCTGGCCCTCGCGCACCTCGTCGGCATAGCGCAGCGTCTCGAGCAGCAGGCCCTTGCCGCAGGGCTTGATCGCGACAAGCTTCTCGCTGCCGCGCACCGAAAGCTGCCCGAGCGCGACCTTCTTGGCCTGCCGCAGTGCCTCGCGCAGGACAACGAAAGCCTCTTCGGCCAACTCGTCCTGCGGGGCCACATAATAGGGCCGCTCGAAATAGAGCGGATCGATCTCTCCCGAATCGACGAACTGCACGAGCTCCAGTGTTCGGCGGCTCTCGATCCTGACCGCTTCGATCTCCTCGTCCTCCAGCAAGACATAGCTGCCCTTCGACACCTCGTATCCGCGGATGATCTCCTCCTTGTCGACCGGGCCGATGCCGGGGACGACCTTTTCATGGGAGATCCGCTTGCCGCTCGGTTCGTGGATCTGGTTGAAACGGATTTTCGATCCGGCCTTCGTCGCCGAATAAAGCTCGACCGGGATCGCGACGAGCGCGAGCCGGATCTGGCCCTGCCAATATGCACGTGCTGCCATCGTTGTGCCTCCATCCGTTTCGACGAACGGGCGGGCGATTGGTTTCCTCAGCGCAGCTTGACGATCCGGGGCAGGGCGAGCGCGCAGCTTGCCAACGACAGCGCGGCAAGGGAGATGAACACCGCCTCTGGGCCGAAGGCATCATAGGCATGGCCCGCAAGCGACGGACCCGCGACGCTTCCGCCTGCGAGGAAAATCAGTGCCGCGGTAAATCCCAGCAGACTGCTGCCCGGAAAAATCCGCTCCGACCAGACCGAAAGGACCGCGCTCATCATCATGATGAAGACCCCCTGCAATGCCGCTGACGCCATGACGGCGGGCCACGATGCGGGAGCAATGGCAACGAGTATCGCCGAAATCGCGGAGGCGAGCATCAGGCCGGCGACGAGTGCGGGCAGGCCGATCAGGCCGCGCGTCCGGGCCGTGCCGATCCCTGCGAGCCCGGCCAGGCCAGCGGCGATGAAGATCGCCGCAGCGGACCCGTTCGTCGGCAAACCGGTAAGGCCGCCCGCATCCTCGACCGTGCGGGCGGCGAAGGTGATCCAGATCGAAGTCGTCACCCCGAACGAAAAGGCGATGGCGTAGAGCGGCGTGGCGAGGGTGCGCAGCACGCTTTTCCAAAGCTCGCGGTGCTGCCGTTTCGGCGCGGGCGCGACCGCAGTGAGCAGGCGCGCATTGACGGCCAGCGCGCCGAGGCCGACCAGAGCAAAAAATACCCATGCCCATCGCCATGAGATCTCGTGCCAGGAGGCGACCAGCGCGGCACCGCCCGCCAGCGCGATCCCCAGGCTGGTGCCGGTGCTTATGATCGAAAGCGCGCCGGGACGCCTGAATTCGCGCAATCCGTCATGCACCAGATTGTTGAAAGGCGACCAGGTCAGGCCCGGCCCCAGCATCGCAAGCGCCACCCCGGCTGCAAGCACGACCACGTCTCCGGCGAAAGCGACCACGGCGACGCCGAGGGTCGAGCAGATCAGGCCGATCAAAACCGGCCGCGCGCCGCCCAGCCGTTCGCCCAGCTCGCCCGCGCCGACCAGCCCCGCGAGGAATCCGGCGAAGCCGATGCTGGCAATGGTCCCCGACGCGCCGCCCTCTATGCCGAAGGTGGCCCGAAGCTGCGGCAGGAAGAGGCCGAACCCCACCCGGGCCGGCCCATAGGTCAGCAAGGTTGCCGCGAAGCCCGCCGCCGATAAGCCCCGGGCCGTTTTCTCGTGTGCAATGGTAGGGCCGCGCGGAGCCATGCACGTGAAATGGTCCGTTCGCTCGTCGAGCGAAAGACGGTGCGCGGTGGAGTGTGCGATGTGTCCCGCCGACCAGCGCCCGTCTGCCGCATATTCCCGCACCAGCCGGCCGCGCGCGGCTCGTCGCAGCCACCCGTTGGCCCGTCGGAGCTTTCGGAACGCAAGCGCATGACACGCCATTGGTCGGGTGTACCGAGGTGGTAGTCAGGGAGCGCGGAGCATCGCACGATCGCCGAAGAAAGTATTTGTCCTGGGGCTCGAACCCTTCAATCTGGCCCTTCTCGAGACGCTCGAGGAAGAGCGCGAGGTCGACTTCCACGAAGCGCTCTCGGCCGAGGAATCGGTGAACATTACCGAGCCTTTCAAGTTGATGGATCTCGTTGCCACCGCGCAAGAGCGGATGGACAGATATGGCCCTGCCGACGCGGTGCTCAATTACTGGGATTTCCCCGGTAGCTGCATCGGCCCGCTTCTGTGCCAGAGGAACGGCCTTCCCGGCCCTTCGCTCGAAAGCGTCGCCGCGCTCGAGCACAAATACTGGGCGCGCGAAGCCATGGCCGAGGCGATCCCGGATGCGAATGCCGATTTCTGTGCGGTCGATCCCTTCGCCGAGCGGCCGCGCGACATGATCGAGATCGATTATCCCTTCTGGGTCAAGCCCTTCGTCTCGCATTCGTCCTATCTTAGCTTCAAGGTCGAGACCGAGGAGCAACTCGCCAAGGCGATGGGCATCATGCGCGAGGGGATCGAGCTGTTCGGCGATCCGTTCAACGAGTTCCTCGAGAAGGTCGAAATGCCCGACAGCGTGAAAGGCATCGGCGGCAATCACTGCATTGCCGAAAAAAGCGTCGCGGCCGACCAGCAGATCACCTTGGAAGGCTATGTCCATGACGGCGAGACGACCGTTTATGGCGTCGTCGATTCGGTCCGCGAAGGCGGGGTCGGTTCGTCCTTTTCGCGCTATCAATATCCCAGCGACGCGCCGCCTCCGGTGATACAGCGGATGTGCGATGCCACGGCAAAACTTCTCGGGCATGTCGGCTATGACAATGCGCCCTTCAACGCGGAATTCTTCTACGACGAGGAAACCGACCGGATCAGCCTGCTCGAAGTCAATACGCGCCTGTCGAAAAGCCATGCGCCGCTGTTCGTCGACGTCGATGGCATGACTCACCACAAAGTGGGGCTCGACCTCGCCCTGGGCCTGCGCCCGCAGATGCCCAGGGGCGAGGGCGACTGGCCCAGGGCGGCGAAATTCATGCTGCGATTTTTCCAGGACGGCCAGATCGAGCGCGTGCCCTCCCAAACCGAGATACACCATATGCAGACCCGCTATCCCGAGGCGCTCGTACAGGTGCTGGTCGGCAAGGGTCAGCGCCTGTCCCATCTCGCGTTTCAGGACAGCTACAGTTTCGAGATCGCCGATGTCTTTCTTGGCGGGCAGAGCAATGAAGAGCTGCTCGCGAAATATGCCGACCTGATGGAAAACCTTCCGTTCACCATCAACCTGACCGCGCCCGTCCCGCAATAGCGGCAGCGCGCGGCGCACGAACCTGCCACACGACCAGAGGCACTCCCATGATCTATGTCGACGAGTTTCCCGAAACGGTGACGATCCACGACCATGTCGTCATCCCCATGTCGGACGGCGTGGAGCTCTCCGCGCGCATCTGGATGCCCGACTGCGCGCAGGATTCGCCGGTCCCGGCGGTGCTCGAATACATTCCCTATCGCAAGCGTTTCGGCAGCGCCTCGCGCGATGAGCTGACCCACGGCTATCTCGCCGGGCACGGCTATGCCTGCGTGCGGGTGGACATTCGCGGCAGCGGCGAGAGCGAAGGCGTGCTGACCGACGAATATCTGCCGCAGGAACTGGAGGACGGGCTCGCCATCATCGAGTGGATCGCACGGCAGCGCTGGTGCGACGGCAATGTGGGGATGATGGGTATCAGCTGGGGCGGGTTCAACGCGCTGCAGCTCGCCGCGCTACAGCCCAAGCCGCTGAAGGCGATCATGGCCGCCTGCGCCAGCGACGACCGGTTCGCGGACGACGTCCACCATATGGGCGGCTGCGTTCTGGGCGATAACCTGTCCTGGGCCTCGGTCATGTTCGCGTATAATTCCATGCCGCCCGATCCCGACCTCGTCGGCCCGAAATGGCGCGACATGTGGTTCGAACGGCTCGAGGGCTCGGGCTTCTGGCTCGAGAAATGGCTACGCCACCAGCGGCGCGACGATTACTGGAAACATGGTTCGGTGTGCGAGGATCACCCGGCGATCGAGATACCGGTCATGGCGGTAAGCGGATGGGCTGACGGCTACACCAATGCCGTGTTCCGCCTGCTGCGCAACCTCGACGTACCGCGGCGCGGGCTCGTCGGCCCGTGGGCGCACACCTATCCGCATCTCGGAAAGCCGGGTCCGGCGATCCACTTCCTCAAGGAGTTGGTGCGCTGGTGGGATCGCTGGCTCAAGGGGATCGATAACGGGGTCATGGACGAGCCGATGCTGCTGGCCTGGATGCAGGACAGCGAGCCGCCGCAATCGAGCTATTCCGAGCGTTACGGGCATTGGGTGGCGGAAAGCCGCTGGCCTTCCGAACGCGTGACGCCACGCCGTTTTTCTCTGGCCCGCGGCCGGTTGGCGGATCCGGAAGACCTCGATCAGGCCCGCGAGCCAGAGAGCCTTTCGATCCAGTCTCCGCTTTCCACCGGACTGTTCGCCGGCAAATGGTGCGCCTATGCCTCGGGCCCCGATCTCGCTCATGACCAGCGGCAGGAGGACGGCGGCGCGATGGTGTTCGAAACCGAACCGCTCGCCGAGCCGATCCAGGTTCTGGGCGCCGCCGAACTGACGCTGGAGGTGAGCACGGACAAGCCGATCGCGATGATCGCCGCGCGGCTTTCCGACGTGCATCCCGACGGGTCGACCACGCGCTTCACCTATGGCCTGCTTAACCTCTCGCACCGCAAGAGCCGCGAAAATCCTGAGCCGATGGTGCCGGGCCGACGCGAGACGGTGACCTTCCGGCTCAACCACATCGGCCAGCAGATCCCCAAGGGTCATAGGCTGCGCCTCTCGCTGTCGACATCCTACTGGCCGCTCGCCTGGCCATCGCCCGAGCCCGTATGTCTGACGGTGCATCTCGCGGGCAGCCGGCTCGAATTGCCCGTTCGCCTGGCGCCGCAGGGCGGGCACGAGCGGCCCAGGTTCGGCGACCCGCAGATTGCCAAACCCGAGCCCAAGCTGATGCTCCAGCCCGAGCAGCACGACTGGATCGTCCATCGCCACCTCGCCAGCGACGCCTCCGAACTCGAGGTGATCGACGACCAGGGTGTTTATGCCCACGAATATTCCGGGCTCGAGGTCGGTGTTCATGCACGCGAATGGTATCGTTCGACCAACAACGCGCACGATTCCGTCGAAGGCGAGACCCGCTGGACCCGCACGCTCGCGCGCGAGGGATGGGACATCCGCACCGAGACCCGCACGCTGATGCGCTCGGATCGCGAAAATTTCTATCTCGAGGGCGATCTCGACGCGTTCGAGGACGGGGATCGCGTATTCTGCCGCACCTGGAGCAAGACGGTCCCGCGCGACCTCGCCTAGCGCGAGTCGTTTTCCGCGCCGGCCACAGAACAGCGCGTTGAACCACCGCTCAATTGCGGACGGAAACGCAATCACTTGTTCAAACACGACAATTTTTCGACTCTAGGTGGAAAACCGGGAAGGCGGCTTGTATTGCCCGCCGCGTCCTGTAGACCTTTGCGCGCCATCGGGTTGCACGTAGGAGGCTTGATCGCGGGCATTCATGCCTGTGCTCGGTGATCCATCCCGTTCGCTTGGTGTCGCAGGCAGAGCGGCGAGGTTTACCAAGGGCCAAGGCGAACGATTGGGGGGGAAATTGCACGTTCGATCCGCACAGGCGCACTGCGTCGGGAAACTGTCGCTCACTGCATCCGCTTCCGCGCTCTTCGTCATGCTCGCGGCCGGATTCCCGCTGCCCGGAGCGTCCGCTGCGGCCCAGATCTCGCCCCCGAACCGCAGCGAGCTCGTGCCGCCGGAACGCCGCGAACGTCGCGATGGACCAACCCTTTCCATCGACGGCGAGATGGAACGCGCGCCCTGTGCGCTCGACCGGGCGGAATATGCCGATATCCGCCTGACCCTTCAGGGGGCCGAGTTCGGCGGGCTCGAGGCGGTTCCCGGTATTTCACTGGACGAAGCCTATGGCCGCTATGTCGGGCGCGAACTGCCGCTTTCGGTGCTGTGCGACATTCGCGCCGAGGCGAATGCGATATTGCGCCGTGAGGGCTATCTCGCCTCGGTCGAGATCCCGCAGCAGAACCTCGGTGACGGGGTGGCCGATTTCCGCGTCATCTTCGGCCGGTTGACCGCGTTGCGCGTGCGGGGCGATGCGGGTCCGTCCGAAAGGGTGGTGGCGCGCTATCTCGACAGGCTGACAGGCGGTGAAGTCTTCAACACGCGGGAGGCGGAGCGCTACCTTCTGCTTGCCGATGACCTGCCCGGGGTCGACGTGCGGCTTTCGCTGCGGCCTGCGGCCGGCGGCGAGCCGGGCGACCTTGTGGGCGAGATCGCGGTGGTCCGCCAGCGCGCCGTGCTCGACATCAATGTGCAGAATTTCGGCTCGAACGCCATCGGGCGGTTCGGCGGCCTCCTTCGCGGAGAACTCTACGACCTCACGGGGCTGGGTGACCGGACCACGGTCACATTCTTTTCCACCGCCGAATTCGAGGAGCAGCAGACGCTCCAGCTCGGCCACGATTTCGCCGTCGGCGGCGAGGGGCTCCGCTTCGGCGCGGGGCTGACGCTGAGCCAGACCAGCCCGGAGCTCGGCCTCGCCGGGCTCGACATCGATTCCCAGACGCTGCTCGCGTCGGTCTTCGCCAATTATCCGGTCATTCGCACGCGCCGTTCGAGCACCTTTGTCGAGGCGGGTTTCGAGTTCGTCAACCAGGACGTCGACGCGAACGAAGTCCGCCTGACCGAGGACCGGGTGCGGATGATCTATGCCCGCATTTCGGGCGACTGGACCGATGGGGAAAGTGTCCGGCGGATCGGCGGCTATACCCCTTTCGAGCCGCGCTGGCGCGCTTATTACGCGGCCGAACTGAGGAAGGGGCTCGATGTCTTTTCGGCGAGCCCGGACTGTCGGCCGAACCTGTTGGCCTGCCTGATTGGCGGAACCGCCCCGCCGAGCCGGGTGGAGGCCGATCCGACCCCACTGCTCTTGCGTTACCAGGCGGGGGCCGAATATCGCCCCGACCCCTTGCTTACCTTCTCGCTCGAAGCGCGCGCCCAGGCGAGCGACGATCCGCTCCCCGCTTTCGAGGAATTCGCCGGCGGCAGTTTCTCGATCGGGCGCGGTTATGATCCGGGCGCGATCCTTGGCGATAGCGGCGTCGGGGGCTCGTTCGAGGTGCGCTACGGCTCGCTCGCGCCCGAAGGCCCGCAGGCGCTCGCCTGGCAGCCCTATGTCTTCACCGATGTCGCCTGGGCCTGGAACGAGGATCCGAGCCGGCGCCCGCTCAATCCCGACCGACTGTGGTCGGCCGGCGGTGGGGTGCGCGCCGCTTTCGGTTCGATGATGCAGGGCGATTTCCTCGTCGCGGTCCCGCTCGAGCGGCCCGACCTCGCGCCCGAGCGCGGCGACGTGCGGGTCATGTTCTCGCTCACCGCTCGCCTTTTTCCGTGGAGATACTGAGATGGCTTCGATCACGAACCCGCGCGCGCGGCTGATGCTCGGATGCGGCGGGGCCGCGCTCGCCCTTTCGCTTGCGCTCTCACCCGGCAAAGCGCAGGCGCAGGCTTTCCAGGCTACCGACTCTGTGGTCCAGGGCTCCGCCACGCGAACGGTGACGGGTGCCAATTCGGAAACGATTACGGTCGATACCCCGACCGCCGTGATCGACTGGACCCCGCAGGAAGACGGTGCCGGAGACGCGCTCGATTTCCTGCCCACCGGGGCGACGGCGACGTTCGAGAACAACGGCAGCCTCAATCCCGGTGCCGATTTCGCGGTGCTCAACCGGATACTGCCCTCGACCAACGGAAACATCGTGGTGATGGACGGGACCGTCATCTCGCGGATCGTCGACCTTTCGAACGGTTCGATCGAATCGGGCGGGACGGTTGCGTTCTATTCGCCGACCGGCCTCTTGATCGGGGGGAATGCGAGCTTCGACGTCGGCAATCTCATCCTGACCACGCTGGAGCCGGACCTCGCCACCTTCGACGCCTTCACGACCGGCGGCGGCACGCTTCAGCTTTTCGGGGAGGAGCTCTCGACTGCCCGCATCCGCATCGAACCGGGCGCGCAGGTGACGGCCAGTTCGGAGAATTCCTATTTCGCCGTGGTCGCGGCGGGTGTCGAGATGTTCGGCACCACCGACGTCAATGGCAGCCAGGCCTTTGTCGCGGGCGAGCTGGTCAATCTTACCTTCTCGAACGGCCTGTTCGATATCGAGGTGCCGATCGGCACGGCGCTGCCCGGCACGGTTCTCGAAGTGAACGGCGATGTCGGCGGTCCCTCGAGCACGGGGATCGGCGACAATCACCTGATCTATGGGGTCGCGCGCGCCGCCGCAGACCCGATCCGCATGCTGTTCAGCGGCAATCTCGGCTTCGATCCGGCGGCGAGCGCGGGCGTGGTCAATGGCGAGATTATCCTGTCGGCCAATTTCGATGTTTTCGGGCGCAGTGTCGCGGGAGATTCGACCGACGCGCCCAATCCGCGTTTCGAGCAGGCGATCGATCCGTTCGGGCCGCCGACCCCCATTGCCGATATCCAGGTCGAGGATTTCGCCGCGAGCAGTTCGCTGCTCGCGATCGGGACCGACATCGTCGATGTGTCCGCGCAGGCCGCCCCTAGCTCGGTCGAGGGCAGTTTGTTCGTCGTCGGGCGCGAGGCTGCGCAGCTGACCGCGGCGAATGGGCAGGCCTTCGACATTTCGGGCGATGTCCTGGTCAGCGCGGCCAATGTCGGGGTGGTTTCGTCGAGCCTGCAGGACCCGACTGTCATCAACGCAGTGGGCGGCAGTGCTCTCGTCGAGGCGAGCGGCGGCGCTGCGATCAACATCGCGGGCAATGCGCGCGTCATCGCCCGCGCGATCGGCGGAGCGGAGGATACTCTTTTCGAAGCGGGCACGGCGACCGGCGGCAGCGCGCTCGTAAGTGCGAACGGGGGCGACATCACGATCCTCGGTGACACCGAGGTCGATGCGACCGCCCAGGGTACGACCGAGCTTTCGCTGCTGCAGACCGGGGCCACTTCGACCGGCGGCTCGGCGCGGGCCGTCGCCTTGAACGGGGGGGCACTTTCGTTCGGAGGGGCGCTTACTCTCGATGCGAGCGCGGACGGGGTGGATGTCGACACGTTCAACCCCTCGACCGGCTCGGACGCGTTCGGCGGTTTCGCGTCGCTCGATGTTACCGGCACGGATGGCGGCACAATCGACATCTCCAGCGTTCTTTTCGTTCTGTCCAATGCCACCGGTGGCGACTCCAATGAGGCCGGGGCGGGCGCAATCGGCGATGCGGGCAATGCGGGCATCTTCGTGGATGGTCCCGGCGTGGTCACAATCGGAGGCGGCGCGAACCTGCTGGCGCGTGGAGAAGGGGGGCTCAACGCCGGCGGGGTCGGCGGCGAAGGGCTTGGCGGCTCGGCTCGGGCGTTCCTGCCCGAGGGTGGCACGCTCGACGTCCTCGCAAGCCTCTCCATGAACGCGAATGCGATTGGCGGCAACGGGATCACAGGTGGCGACGCGCTCGGCGGAGCGGCCGGGATCGAAGTCGTGACCGGCATTGCCGAGATCGCGGATGCCATTTTCGCCAGTGCCGACGCCGAAGGCGGCAATGCCGATTTCGGCTTCGGCGGCGATGGAGGCGATGCTTTCGGTGGGCTCGCTTTCGTCCAGGCGACCGGCACGCTTGACGCGAGCGCGACTCTCGATGCCGACGCGGCCTTTGCCACCAGCCGGGCACTCGGCGGGCGCGGCGGTGTCGGGGATGGCTCCACGATTGCCCCGGGGCGCGGCGGCGATGCGACGGGCGGTGACTTCGGCACCTTCAACCAGGCCGCTCCCGATTTCAACAACGGCGCATTCGTGCTTGCGGGCGGCGACAACGGCAATCTCACGATCGCAGGCGGCGATGTCGAAGTCGATGCCAGCGCCGAGGGCGGTGAGGGCGGCAGCGGCAGCGCCGGCCAGAACGGCGGCGAAGGCGGCATCGGGACCGGCGGGCTCGCCCAGGCGGGTCTCGCGCTGTTCGAAGGGGACGGCTCGCTCGCTCAGGGAAGTGCCGATTTCGGACTCGTATTCATGGAAGCCGATGGCGTCGGCGGGTCTGGCGGTTCGGGCGACCTTCAGGGCAATGGCGGCGAAGGCCGGGGCGGCACCGCCGCCTTCACCGTGAGCGCGGGGACGGTAGCCGCGAATTCGCTCGAAATGTTCGCGGAGGGCTTCGGCGGCAATGGCGAGATCGGCGGCCTGGGACTTGGTGGTCTGGCAGGCATTCTTGGCGAGCTGGGTGGGGTGCTGACAATCGACAATGCCGAACTCGCTGCGCGCGGCTTTGGCGGCGCCGGCAATAGCGGGGGTGCCGGGACCGGAGGCGAGGCCTCCGTCGATCTCGAGGGCATCGATCTGACTATCAACGGGGATGCCGAGCTCGATGCCACAGGCGAAGGCGGCACCTCCTTTGCCGAAACGGGTGGCGCCGGCACGGGCGGCAGCGCCATCTTCGGTGTTCTGGGGGCCGCGCCGGGAACCAGCATAGTCACCGGGAATGCCTCGATCGTCGCCAACGGCGTGGGCGGCGAAGGCGGCGAGGGCCTGCCGGGCGGCGACGGGACCGGCGGGGAGGCTTTCGTGCGCGCACAGGCCGGTAGCACGGTGACGTTCGGATCGGCCCAGGTCACCGCCAGCGGTCTGGGCGGATCGGGCTCGTTCAATGGCGGCGGCAATGGCAGTGGCGGGAGCGCCTTCATCGAGAGCTTCGATCCCGGCAGCACGGTGGACATCCAGAACAACACGCCGCTGAGCTTGCTCGATGAATTCAACCGCGGCGCAATCGTCGCGGCGGTCGGTATCGGCGGCGATGCGACCGGCGGCAGCGGTGTGGCCGGGAACGGCACGGGCGGCGAGGTCGAATTGCTGGCGATCGGCGGCGGGCTGATCGAGCTTCCGGCCGATCCGGCGGCGGACCCGAGCAGCGATCCGGAGATCGGGATCATCGCACGCGGCTTCGGCGGCGGCTCGCTGGTCGGCGGTAGCGTTGCGGGCGACGGGATCGGCGGGGTCGGCACGATTACCGCCAATGGCGGGACGATCGGCTCGGGTGCGATCACGTTCTCGGTCTTCGGTCTCGGCGGTAGCGGCCTCGACGGCGCGCTCGACATCTCGGGCGGGGAGGGGCTTGGCGGAGTACGGGCGATCGAAGTCCTCGACGGCGGCGAGATTACGGCGGAATTCTCCGGCGGGATCAGCGGCGGGATCGGCGGCAACGCGTCGGGTGCGGGCGCTGGCGGCGACGCGAGCGGCGGGACCAGTCTCGTCGATGTCGATGGCGGCACGCTCAATCTCGTGGGTCGCTCCGTCTTCATCGACGGGACCAATGGTGGCGGCGGCGTCATCGGCGGCAGCGCGTCCGGCGGTGCAATCGATTTTCTCGTCAATAGCGGGACGGTCACCTTCATTCCGAATGCCGCTGGAGAGGCCGTCGCGATCGTTGGCCAACTCGTGGTCGGCGGCCCCGGCGTCGATCAGGGCGGGGATGCCAGCGGTGCCCTCTCGTCAATTCAGATCCAGAACAGCACCGTCTCCGGCGGCACCTTCGTGCTTTCCTCCGATGCCTCGGGCGGCGCGGCGAGTGGTATCGGCGGCATCGGCGGCAATGCGACCGCGGGCGATGCGCTGTTTGTCGCCAATCCCTCGACCATTGCTCTAGTCGGAGCGAACACCATCTCGGCCGGTGCGTTTGGCGGGAACGGCGACACCGGCGGCGACGCGGTGGCCGGGTTCGCCAGCATCGACCTTCTCGACACCGAACTCACGGTTGCGCCCGATGCCAATGGTGTGGCCCGGATATCGATCTCGGCGGTCGGAGAGGCCGGGCAGGGAGCGAGCGCGAACGGCAACGGCGAAGGCGGCACGGCGCAGATCCTGCTCAACAACTCGACGCTCGCGGCCGATGAAATCGAGCTGCTCGCCTCGGCCGATGCGACCGCGACCAGCACCGGGGCTGCGGGCGGCGATGCCTTTGCCGGCCTGATCGAGGTCGTCATCGAGACCGCTTCGGCGCTTTCGGCGACCGACTTCCGGCTGATTGCACGCGGGCTGACCAATGCCGGAGGGAGCGCATTCGGCGGCGAGGCGCTGTTGCAGGTCGGATCGGACGACGGGGGCGAACAGGTCGATATCGCCAACGAGTTGTCCCTGCTTGCGGATGCCTCGGGGGACGTGAACAGCGTGGTCGGGCGCTTCGCAGTCGCGGTGACATCGGGGCTGATCCAGGCAGGAGCCTTCACCGGTTCGGCGCTCGGCGATACGACCGGCGGCTTTGGCCCATCGGTTGTCTCTGCGGTGGGCGGCGATTTCCTCGTATCCGACACTTTCAGGGTCGACGTGCTGGACGATTTCACAGTCGAGGCCGGACAGGGCGGCCTGATCGGCGGGCCCGACATCACCGATCCGACCGTCGCGATCGACATCGAGACGCAGGGCACTCTCAATTTCCTCGGCGACAACGACGACGTGATCGATTTCGTCGGACTTTCGATGGCGTTGAGAGCGAGCGATATCGCAATCGAGAACGGCGCGCGGCTGGGCGCGGTGACAATGGATGTCACGTCGCTCGACACGCTCAATCCGGCGATCCTGGGCGGTGCGGGGACACCGAGCGGATCGGTGACCGACGAGGGCTTCTCGCTGATCGCAGAAGAGCTCGGACGGCTCGATGTCGGCAGCTTCACCTTCACCCAGCCCGAACTGCCCGATGCGGGGGGCGATGATCCCGACATCATAATCCGCGCCGCGACCGCCTTCGGCTCGGATGATCCCGACGGGGGGGTCTCCGACATCCTCGTGCGCAGCTCCGGCTCTGGGGGAATCATCCGGGTCGACGGCCTGTTCGAACTGGTCAATGCCGCCCCGACCGACACGGTCGCGCTGGAGGCGGGCGACCGGATCGAGATCGTGACGCCGGGCGGCATCGTGCTGTCCGATTCCGACGGGCTGCCGAGCGGTGAACTGGCTCTCGACGCGGACGACATCTGGGTCGCAGACGCCGACCTCATCGCGCAGCTGCAGGGTGATATCGCCTTTGCCGGGCGCGATGACGAACTCGCCATCGCGTTGGCCGGAAGCGACGATCCGCTCGGCTACCTGTTCGCGGGTAGCGTCGACCTTGTGCCGGGTCGTTCTTTGCTGGTGCGCAACACCGGAAGCGAGACCGAACAGGGCGGAATCACGGTCGGCGCCGGGGGCCTCTCGATCGAGGCGAGCGATACGTCCGAATCCACGCTCGACGTGTTCGCCTATGGCCGCCGTCAGGAGGAGGACGGGACTTTCGTGACGGGGTCGGACTTCTTCGCGGAGGTCAATTTCAACGCTGCCGGGACGGACTACACCGATGCCAGTGCGTTCAACGACTGCATCATCAATACCGGCGAATGCCCGGCCGCGGTCACGCCTCCCCCGGTCACGCCGCCTCCGGTCGAGCCGCCCCCCGGTTCCGAGCAGGTCGAACAGGCTATCGCCGTAGCCAACAACACTTCGGTAATCGAGGAGCCGGCGGAGCTGCCGCCCGAGGATCTGCCGCTGACCGAACAGGAAAGCAATGACGAGTTCGGAGCCGATTTCCCCGGCCTGATCGAAGCCCCGCTCCTAACCGAGGACCCGCTGCTCGACGATCCGGTGGCAAGCGGCGGCGACAGCTCGGCCTATGGCGCGGGCACTGCGGGTGTCGGACTTTCCGGCGGCCCGGAAAGGGGCGATGATGACGAATAGGGACATGAAAAGGCTTGCATCGCTCGCACTTGCCGGGGCAGCCGCGCTGGCTGCTGCCTGGGCCGTACCCAATGCCGCCCAGACCACGAAGGGCACGCCGGTGAGCCTGCGCGATACCTTCCCCGTTGGCAGAAACGGCCTGTGCGAGGCACAGATCATCGAGCCCGAGCCGGGCGCGGACATCTTCGACCGGCGCTATTCGATCATCTGCCGGGATGCCGCCGCCCCGATCGGAACGATGTGGGTTGTGCGCGGACGCTATGCCGAGGCGCCGGAAAGCCGTTTCGGCCTGCCCGGCGCGACCTGTCGTGCGGCCGGAGACGCCGCTGCGCCAAAGGGCCTGGCGAGCGCGCGCGAACTCGTATGCGAGGCATCGGACAGTCCGCTGCGCAGTCGGCTGATCGTCGGCGAGATCGGCAATCGCACCTATGCCGCGACCGGGTTCAACGCCTATGCCTCGGCCTTGAGGCTCGGTCTCGCGTCGCTCGCGACGGATCGCGTGGCGAAGGGTGAAGTCGATATCCCGCTCACCCAGGCGACCGATGCGCTCGCCTTCGCCCGCCAACAGGCGGACGCGATTTCCGCCGACCAGGCGCTGGTCGAGGCCTATCGCCGTTCCAACCAGGGCGAATTCGCCGAAGCAGCCGAATTCTTCGCCGCCTCGGCCGAGGTCCTGTCGGGCAAGAGCGCACTCGATGCGCGGCTTAACGAGGCGCTGCTGCAATCCAATCTCGGCAATTACGCCGAGGCCGATCGGCTGTTCGGCCAAACGCGGGAAGAGGCCGCGACCGACCCCGTTCTTTCACGCCTGCTACGCAATTACGAGACCATCCACGCGCTCAATCAGGACCGCGCCGACGCGGCGCTTAAGAGGGTCGACCGACCGCTCGCCAACGAATTCGGCGATCCGGCCATGCTGCGCCGCCTGATGATCGGCCCGGCCTTGGCGAACCGGCTCGAGGCCGAGAACGAGAGCGCAGGCGGGACCTATTCGGTCAGCCTGACCCCGCTCGAACGCGCCCAGCTGCTCGACGGGCAGGCCGATTACCTGCGCGCGACCGCGCTGCGACTGGTCGGCCGGGCAGACGAGGCGAGCCGGTATCTGCGCGCTGCCGATAGCGCGATGGCCGAGGTGCGCGGCGGAAGGGTCAATTCGATCCTCTGGCTGCGCGCGCAGGTGCTGGGCGAACTCGCCGAAATCGCCGAGATCGAAGGCCGCCCGGGCGAGGCGGAAAATTTTCACAGGCAAGGTATCGCGCTGCTCGATACCCGATATCCCGATAGCCCCGCATTGCAAAGTGCGCGCGCCCAGTTGGCCGGGTTCTATGCCCGCGCCGGGCGAAGGGACGAGGCGCTGGCGCTCTATCGCGGGATCGTCGCCGATGCCGAAGGCCGTCCTCTGCCCGCCCTTCGAAGCCTGATAACGCCATTTTTCGACCTCCTGCTGGGCGGCGAGGTGAACGCGCTGGGCGATGCCGCGAGCGCCGCCGACATATTCGCCGCCAGCCAGCTGCTCCAGCGCCCCGGCCTCGCCCAGACGCAGGCGGTGCTGGCGCGGGAATTGTCGGTCGGCAGCGACGAGGCGGCGCAACTGTTCCGCAAGACGATCAATCTCGGGCGCGCGATCGAACAATTGAGAAGCGGTATTGCGGAAATGCAGACAATGGCCGAGATGCCGCCGGAAACCGCGCGATTGCTCGCCGAGCGGCAGGAAAGGCTCCAGCAGCTCGAAGCCGAGCAGGCCGAGGTGCTGGCTTCGCTTGCCGAATATCCGCGCTATCGTGCCGTCAGCGGCTCCGCGATCGACCTTGCGCAATTGCAGGACATCCTCGCACCGGGCGAAGCCTATGTGAAGCTGGTCACGCTCCAGGAACAGAGCTTCGTCATCTACGTCACGAAAGACGAGGCGCTGGCCTACAAGGCGGCGATCACGCCCGACGCGCTCGAGGAAGAAGTCGATCGCCTGCGCGAGAGCATCGCCATCGCGGAAGGCGGGCGGGTCCTTACCTTCCCGTTCGACATCGAACGCTCGCGTGAACTCTACCTTGCGTTGTTCGAGCCCGTCGCCGACCGGCTTCCGGCGCAGCGGCACATCGTGTTCGAGCCGGACGGGGCGATGTTGCGCCTGCCGATAAACCTGCTTGTTACCGACGACGAAAGCGTCGCGCGCTACAAGGCGCGGCTCGCCGAGAGCGGCGACGAATACGATTTCACCGGCACGAACTGGCTGGGGCGCGGGGCCGAGATCAGCACTTCGGTCGCCGCTACCGCGTTCCGTGATGTGCGCGTCGCCGCGCCGTCCGATGCGGCGCGGAGCTATCTCGGACTGGGCGAGAATACGCCGATCGGCGAAAGCCAGAGCGGCGCTGCGCGCACCCGAGCGGCGCTCGCCGGGGGTGAGAATTGTGCGTGGTCGCCCAATATCTGGGCCAATCCAATCGCCGCTGACGAGCTCTATACGGCGGCCGACCGCTTCGGCTCCGGGGCGGCGGTGGTGACGCGCGACGAGTTTACCGACAGCAAGATCCGAGCGCGCGAGGATCTCACCGATTATCGCATCCTCCACTTCGCCACGCACGGCCTCGTCACCGCGCCTCAGCCCGAATGCCCGCCGCGCCCGGCGCTCCTTACAAGCTTCGGAGGCGAGGAGGATTCGGACGGCCTGCTGAGTTTCGCGGAGATTTTCGGCCTCAGGATCGATGCCGACCTCGTGATCCTCTCGGCCTGCGACACGGCCGGCGGGGCGACGGTCGGTGCCACCCGCGAGGCGGGCGTCACTTCGGGCGGGGACTTTGCGCTCGACGGTCTGGTGCGCGCCTTCGTCGGGGCGGGCGGGCGCACCGTGCTCGCCAGTCACTGGCCCGTGCCGGATGATTACGACGCGACCAAGCGATTGATCTCGGGCCTGTTCGCGGCCGATGGAACCGAGACCGCCGAAGCGCTCAGGACATCGCAGGTCGGCCTGATGGATAGTGCGGAGACCTCGCACCCGTTCTACTGGTCGGCCTTCGCGGTGGTCGGCGACGGGACGATCCCGGTGCGGCGCTGATCGCGCCGCACCGCGCGAAGGGCGCCGGAACATGGCCGATAGCGACGGGAAGGGGCGCAGCGGGCCAGGCCATATCCTGAAGCGTGGCTGGCGCTCGATCCGCGAGGCCGGCACGCTCCAGCTCGCAGGCACGGTGGTGATGCTGGTCCTCGCTCTGCTGATCGCGCGTTTCAGCTGGACTGTTCCTTTCGCCGACGATGTTCCCACCCCGCTCACCAATGCGGCCGAGCGCGCCTTTTACGATCTGCGCCATTACTATGCCGCCGACCGGGTCGAACAGGACGACCGCATCCTGATGGTGGTCTATAACGACCAGACTCTCATCAACGCGCAGAAGCGCTCGCCGCTGGATCGCGGGATGCTGGCCGAGGCGCTGCGCAATCTCGACGCGCTCGAGCCCAAGGCGATCGGGATCGATATCCTGTTCGACCAGCCCCAGGCCGAGGACGACGAGCTGATCGAAACCCTGCGCAATATGAACACCCCGGTCGCAGTCGGTTATGCCAACCTCCAGACCAATCGCGAGGACATCGTTTACGAACAGCAGGTCTTTCTCGACGAGTTCATGAGCCGGCTTGAAGGCAGCAAGGCGCGGCCTGCGAGCATAAGGCTCGACAATTCCTTCGGTGCAACGCGTGTCTGGCCGAGCATTGTTCCGGGCCTTCCGCCGCTGCTGGGCCGGGCTATGCTTGAGGATGCGGGCGAGGATCTCGGGCCTTTCGACAATTACGAGGGCGCGATCGAATATCGCCGCAGCCTATACGAACAGCAGGCCGATATCGGCGAAGCCGAAGTGGCGGAGGACCTTTTCGAATCCGCCGCGATCGACCTGTTCGTCGATCTCGATCCCGCGATCCTGCCCTTCCTCAAGGAGCAATATGGCGGGCGCTACGTGCTGATCGGCGGCGACATCGTCGACTATGACCGGGTCGAGACGACTTTCACCTCGATCGACGGCGATGTCCCCCCGGGGCTCGCGGTCCATGCCGAACTCATCGCCCAGATGCTCGACGGTAACGCGATGGTGCCGATCCCGGATTGGGTGAAATGGGCTATGGCGGTGCTGGTGGTGGCGGTAGCGGCGCTTGTTGCGCTGCTCGAATGGCCGACGCGCCAGCGTGCCCCGCTATTGGCGCTGATATTCGCGGTGCTGCTGGGTATCCCGGTGCTGCTGGAAGTGCGCGATGTCGATACATACGGCCTGCCTGCGGTAGGCTGGCTGGTGGGCTGGGTGCTCGCCTTCACCGCTGTCACCACGACCGCGCGCGCCGCCGGGGCCAAGCAGCGCAGTTTCGCGCAGGGTGCGCTCGGCAAGTATATCCCCCGCGACATCGCGCAGGCGATCATCGACCGCCCCGAATTGCTGTCGCTGGGCGGCGAGAAACGGGCGATCTACGTGCTGTTTTCCGATCTCGAAGGGTTCACCAAGATGAGCCACGCGATTGCGCCGGAAATGGTCGCCAAGCTGCTCAATCGCTATCTGGAAATGCTGAGCACCGTCGTGCTCGACCATGGCGGCGTGATCGACAAGTTCGTCGGCGATGCGGTGGTGGCGTTCTGGGGCGCACCGATTGCGCGTGAGAACGACGCCGAGCGCGCGGCGAAGGCCGGCTATGCGATCTGGCTGGCGGGCGAGGAATTCCGCCGCGAGGTCGCCGAAATGGACCCCTCCCTCCCGCCGATCGGTAAGACCCGCGTTGGGCTCCATTACGGGGAGGCGGTGATCGGCAATTTCGGCGGCGACACCCGCATCCAGTACACCGCGCTGGGCGATTCGATGAACACCGCCGCGCGGCTGGAAGCGGCGAACAAGCCGCTTCAATCGAGCGTCATGGCAAGCCGCGAATTCGCCGAGCAAAGCGGGCTCGACTGGTGGCGCGCGATGGGACGGGTGCAGCTGCGCGGGCGGGCGAGACCGGTGGACATCTGCGAGCCCGCGCCCGATTTCCCGGCCGAAGACCGCGCGAAGCTCGCGGAAGCCTCGCGCATCGCCGCCGAGGACGCGGACCGGGCCGCAGCGCTCGTGGCCGACATCCTCGCTAGGCATCCTCACGACACCGCGTTACAAAACCTGCATCACAGGATGCAAAACCTCGATAAAGGGGGAGCTTATGTTCTCGGATAAGATGAAACGGCGCATGTCGAAAACGGCCCTCGTCGCTGCGGCGCTTGCGCTGCCGGTGGCAGCCTGGGCGGGCGTGGTGGTCAAGTCCTCGGGACCTTCGGCCGGCACCTACAAGGTTGGCACCAAAGTCGTGGACGGAGCGAAGATCACGCTCCGGGCCGGCGATCGCGTCACTGTCCTTACCTCGAAGGGGACGCAGGTGCTCAAGGGCGCGGGAACCTTCACGGTTGGAGAAAAACCCAAGGAGCCGCGCCTACGCTTTTCCAATTTCACCCGCAAGGGCGCCGCGGGCCGGGTCCGCACCGGGGCCGTGCGCACCGCCGAGGAGAGCAAGCCTGATCGCCCGAACCTGTGGTATGTCAACCTGACCGAGGCCGGCACAACCTGCCTTTATGATTTCGGCACCGTTCGGCTGTGGCGCCCGGATTCGAGTGAGGCGGCGACCTATACCATGGTCGAGCCCGCCGCGGCCGACGCGGTCGAAGTCCATTTCGAAGCCGGGGAGAGCGAGCGCGTGCTCAATTCCGAGCGCCTCGTGCTGGCCGAGGACCGCACCTATGCCGTGCGCGCCGCGCCCGAGGACGAGCCGGTGACAATGACATTCGCCCTTGTCGACGAATACGAGACGCCCGACCAGCTCGCCGAGATGCTGGTGGCGAAAGGTTGCGAGGCCCAGCTTGCGCTGATGGCCGACCGTTTGGAGGCCGACGCCGAATAGGCCTTTGCAATCGGGCGGGACGCAAGCGGGCGCTGCCGCTGGTTCGCGCCCGCGTCGCGTTCTCAGTCCGAGGGAATCAGCGTCAGCCTGGTCTGCCGCCCGTCGAGGAAACGAACCGTATCGCCGTCGAAGAAGGCGTCTTCCTCGGAACGGAAATCGACCCGCTGGCCGCCCCATTCGGGCACTTCGGCATAGCTGGTGAGCTCGATCGACCAGGCGGTGTTCGCGCGCAGGCGATATTCGCCGCGCGGGTCGGGGCCCTGATTGTCCCAGAAACCGATCGCGCTTCCCGCGCCGTGGCCGTGCAGGCCGATCGGATGCGAATAGATTGATGGGTCGAGCCCTTCGGCAAGCGCCCGGGCCCGCGCGGCGGCGAGGATCGCGTTACCGCTTCGCCCGACCGCGAATTCTTCCATGACTATGTCCTGCACGCGATTGGTGTTCGCAAGCCCTGCCCTCAGCCCCGCGGGCGCTTCGGTCTCGCCGGGCTTCAGGACATAGGCCAGATGTTGGGTATCGGTGTTCAGGCGCAAATAGGTGATCCCGAAATCGGTCCAGAGCAGGTCGCCTGGCTCGATCACCACGTCGCCGCGTAGCATGCCGTCCGCGCCTTCGCGCTGGATGCCGATCGAGGGGTGGAACCAGGGCCTTATGCCAAGCCGCGCGAGCCGCTCGCGATACCACCATTCGACATCGGCGGCGGTGGTTTCGCCCGGCGTGATGACCGCGCGCGAGAGGGCCTGTGCGATGAAGGCGCGGGCCAGCATGACGACTGCGGGATAGATCTCCATCTCGCCGGGCGTGCGCGTTTCCAGCCAGCGCAGGGCGAGTGTTTCCCCGGGCACGATCCGCTCGCGATATGTCGCGGGCAGGCGCTCGTTCATGGCGCGATACTGGCTCAGCGTCATGCCGTCGGCGAAGGCGGTGCGCTCGGAGGTGTTGATCGCAATCTTTTCCGGATCGCGCGCGGCGATGATATCGGCGAGGGCCTGCCACTGGTCGGGCTGCCGCGCCGGGTCCCATGCGGGCTCGAACAGGCCGCCGAGGCCATAGCGGCTAACGGTGAGCCGTTCGATCGGCTGGCCCGCGCCTGGATCGAACAGCACGAAGATCGTGCGCCGGCGGGCATTCATGCTCGTCGCATCGAGCATGGAGGCGACCACCGGCTCCTCGAAATATTCGCGCGCCATCAGCACCCACATGTCGATGCCCTGCTCGCGCATGACTTGCGGGAGCACCGTGCCGAGTCGCTCGGCGAGGATATCATCGACGATCTCGGCTCTTTCGCGCATCGGCAGGACCGAGAGCGTTCCGCCGTCCAGCCCGACCGACGGCCCCTTTCCGGGCGCCCAGTCCCGGCTCATCAGCGATTCGGGCGCAAGAGCGAAGGTCGCCAGCGCGACAAGCGCAGCCCATTGCGTCCCCCATTTCAGACGTCCTTTTGCCATCCTTCTTTCCCGCTCCTCGCCCTTGCGGCTACCCCGCGACAGTGACGCGCCCTCACCCGGCCTGTCAAACGCCGGCGGAGCGATGACCGGAAGACTTCGAAGTTCCGTCTTCTGGCGAGACCCTACAAGCCAGGGGTTCGCGGTGCTGATAGCTTGCGTTTGAAGTGGCGGATGATAGGTTTCCGCCGACGCCCAAAGGACAGGGCCGATACGGACGGATCGGCCCCGGCCCGAGGCGGCAGAAACGGGCCTTGGACATCTCGCGGGGGGAAGAGATGACGACATTGGCAGGCACAAATGTTGCCCGGACTCGCGGGGTCTTAAGGTTCCTTGCCCTTCGCAGGTCGGGCCTGCTGCGCCTTCTCGGGGCCTGTGTGTTCGTCATCGTTTACCCGTCTGCTTTCGCCAACGGCAATGCGACGTTTGAAGGCGTCGCAAGCTGCGCCGGGTCGACCTGCCACGGTCGGGCCGAAGGCAACGGCGCGGTCGTGCGGCAGGACGAGATCGCGACCTGGCAGAATCCCTCTTCGCAAAGTGGCGCACATTCGCGTGCCTATGCCGCGCTTGCCTCGCGCCGGGGACAGCAGATTGCAGACAGTCTCGGTCTCGGTCGCGCGACCCAGGCGCCAGCCTGTCTCGGTTGTCATGCAACCTTCGCACCCGCCTCGCAGCGCGGCGACCGATTCGTCCTGTCCGAAGGGGTCGGCTGCGAATCGTGTCACGGTCCTTCGGGCAAGTGGCTGGCCGAACATTACGCCCGGCCCGCCACCCATGCCTCGAACGTGGCAGCCGGGCTCGTTCCGCTCGAAAAGCCGCAGGTGCGCGCGAAGGTCTGCCTCGATTGCCATTACGGTTCGACGAGCCGGGGGCAGTTCGTCACTCATTCGATGATGGCGGCGGGCCATCCGCGCATTTCCTTCGAGCTCGACCTGTTCAGCGCGCTGCAACAGCATCACGATGTCGACGGCGATTACATCGATCGCAAGGGTCGGCCCGATGCGGTGCGGTTCTGGGCGGTGGGACAGGCGGAGGCGGTGCGCCGGGCGACAGGCCTTTTCGCTCAGCCCAGATTCGCATTCGAAGGTGCCTTCCCGCAATTCTATTTCTACGATTGCCATTCCTGCCACCGCACGATCACAGATGCGGCCCAGAGGAAGCTCACTTTCGAAACAAATCCGGCCCGTCCGATCCCTTTCGGCAACCCGCCTTTCAATGACGAGAACATCATCATGCTTTCCGCCGTCGCGGGCGCGCTCGTCCCGGCGCAGGCGGAGGCGTTCCGCAATTCGAGCCGAGGCTTCCACGAAGCGATGGGCGAAGGGCCGGAAGCGGCGCAACAGGCGGCGAAGCGGCTTTCAGCGCGCGCCGGGGCTCTGTCCGATGCTCTTGGCGCGCGCGCTTATGGCAATGCCGATGCATTCCGGGTGATCCGCCTGATCGCTGACGAGGCGACCGCGGCGCGCTTCACCGATTATGCCGGGTCGGTGCAGGCGGTGATGGCGATCGACACCCTGCTCAATGCACTGGTCAAGGACGGGCGCGTCACCATGGCGGCAGCGGCGGGCATCCGGGCCGACATCAATCGCGCCTATCGCGCGGTATCCGGGCCCAATTCCTATCGTCCGGCCGAATTCCGCGCGGCGATCCGCACGGCCGCGAACGCGATCGGCAGGCTCGGCTGATGCGATTTCGGAGGGTGACAACCCTGCTCGCAGTGCCCGCTCTGGTGCTTGCCTCCTGCGGCGGCGATGATTCCAGCGCGCCTGCGGGCGGCGCGCCGCCGGCCCCACCGCCTCCTCCGCCGCCGCCCGCAGGCGCGCTCTATTCGGCCCCCGCAGCCGAAAGCCTGTCTTCGGCGGAAGTCGGCAACATCGTCGCGCAGGCGGCGGCACAGGCCGATGCGCAGGGCACGCCCGCCGTCATCGCGGTAACGGACCGGGTAGGCAATGTCCTCGCCGTATTCCGGATGCCCGGCGCGCCCGCGCTCGCCAGCATCCCGGACGCTCCGAACGGGCAGAACATCGACGCGCAGGGCCTGGACGTTCCGGCCGAGGCGGCCGCCATCGCCAAGGCGATAACCGGCGCTTACCTCTCCAGCAGGGGAAATGCTTTTTCCACCCGCACCGCGTCGATGATCGTGCAGGAGCATTTCCCGCCCGCACCGACTACCGTGGGTCTCGAGAGCGGGCCGCTGTTCGGCGTGCAGTTCAGCCAGCTGCCCTGTTCCGATCTCGCCAGCCGCGCGAGCGACGGGCTGATCGGGCCCAAGCGTTCGCCGCTCGGCCTTGCGGCGGACCCGGGCGGTTTCCCGCTTTACAAGAACGGAGTTGTGGTCGGCGGCGTGGGCGTGATGGCGGACGGCGTCTATGGCTTCGACGCGAACGTGCTCGACATCGACACCGACACGGACGAGCCGATCGCGCTCGCGGGGACGGTGGGTTTCGAGGCGCCGACCAGCATCCGCGCGAACCGCATCTTCGCCGACGGGACGAGCCTGCGCTTTTCGGATGCGACCTACAGCATTCTGGGCAATGTGGCAGGTGCGAGCTTGGCGGGGACAGCGGGGGCGTTGGTCCCGGTGGCCGGCTATTATCCGGGCGGCGCGCTGCTCGAGGGTTCGGCCTATGGCACGGAAAGCTCCGGGATCAGGCCATCGAGGCCGACGGAATTCTCGATCTCCGATGCCTTCGTCCTCACCGACGGGTCCGGCAACAACCGCTTTCCGGTGCGCGGCGGGACCGACGGAGTCGAGATCGCGGCTCCGATCACCGAGCCCGAGGCGCGCGCGATCCTGGAGGAAGCTTTCACCGTGATGAGCAGGGCGAGGGCCCAGATCCGCCAGCCGCTCGACAGCCGCGCGCAGGTGACGATCAGCCTCGTTGATACGCGCGGGGCGGTGCTCGGCATCGTGCGTTCCCCCGATGCGCCCATCTTCGGGACGGATGTGAGCCTGCAGAAGGCTCGCACCGCCAATTTCTTCTCCGCCCCCTTTGCCGCGAACGAATTGCTCGCCGCAGGGGGCGAGGTGCCGGAATTCGTCCAGCGCGTGCGCGACTTCCTCGTCGATCCGAATGCGCTCACCGGCACTTTTGCCTTCGCCGACCGCTCGGGCGGGAACCTGTCGCGGCCCTATTTTCCCGATGGCGAGGTCGGCCAGCCGCACGGGCCGCTCTCGCGCCCGATCGAGCAGTTCAATCCCTTCTCGACCGGGCTGCAGTCGGCGTTGATCGTCGGCAACCTTGCCCAGCATCTCGGCTTCGTCACCGGCGCTGCGGCGAGCGACACGCCCGACAATTGCACGACCCTGCCCGAGGTCACGCCGGGCGCGAGCCGGCTTGCGAACGGCATCCAGATCTTCCCCGGATCGGTCCCGGTTTATCGTGGCAACACGCTTGTCGGCGGGATCGGCGTGTCGGGCGACGGGATCGACCAGGACGACATGATCAGCTTCCTCGGCCTGCATAACGCCGGAGTGCGCGTGGGCGGGATCGGTAATGCGCCGAGGGACATCCGCGCCGACCGGATCGTGGTTCAGGTGGGCTCCCGGCAGGTGCGGCTGCGCTACGTCAACTGCCCCTTCGCGCCCTTCCTCGACACGGCCGAGCAGAACGTTTGCGAGGGGCTGTAAGGCGATGTCGCTCCTCCTCCTTCCTGCGGCCCTGTTCGCCCAGAGCGCGCCTCCGCCCGAGCAAGCGGAACTACCTGCCGAACAGCAGCCCGAATGGGAAAAGGACGCCCCGCCGGTCGACCCCGAAATCATCGAGGGGCGCGAGCGCCCGGGCTATACAGACCCGCTCCCGGACCCGATCGAGCAGGAGAACGAAGGCGCGGTGCGCGCCCCGCCGCCGCAGGCTTTCCCGACCGACCAGGTGCCCGTCCCCGACCGCTGGCGGCTGGTCGAAAGCCTTGGGCTGGTGACCGAGAACCTGCTCGATCCCTACAACCAGAACACTTATAAGGGCGACCGCCCCATCAATCCGGACAAGGTGCCGTGGCTTCCGATCACGGGCGATGACTGGTTCTTTGTCGCGAACCTCATTTCGGACACGGTCTACGAACCGCGCACTTTCCCCATTCCCGTCGGCATTCAGACGACCGAGGATTCGGACCGGCTGGACGTTTTCGGCGACGATTTCTCGACCGTGCTGTCACAGACTTTCATCGCGGGCTTCGCGCTCTTGAAAGGCTCGACCGCCTACAAGCCGCCGAGCGTCGAATACCGCGTCACGCTGGCCTACAACGTCAATTATGTCGATGTGCCCGAACGGCGCGTGCTGTTCGTCGAGCCCAGCCTCGAAAGCGACCGGCTCGACCACTTCCTCGGCGTGCAGGAAGCCTTCGTCGATTACCATTTCACCGAGTTCGACACCTCGCGCTTCGACTTCATCTCGATCCGTGCGGGCATCCAGCCGTTCCAGTCCGATTTCCGCGGCTTCCTGTTCAACGACCAGCAGCTGGGCGTGCGCCTGTTCGGATCGCGCGACAACAACCGCGTGCAGTTCAACCTCGGCGCGTTCTGGCGGCTGGAGAAGGACACCAATTCGGGCCTCAATTCGATCGTGCAGTCCCCGCGCGACGATCTCGTTTTCGTGGCCAATCTGTATCGGCAGGATTTCCTGATCCCGGCGCTCACCAGCCAGTTCACCGTCGTCTACAACCGCAACCGCGAAGGCGACGACATCGAGATCGACGACAACGGCTTTCCGGTGCGCCCGGCGCTGCTCGGCAATTTGCGCGGGCGGGACTACGACGTGGTCTATCTCGGCTACAATGCCGACGGGCGGATCGGGCGGGTCAACATCACCGCAAGCGCCTACTGGGCGCTGGGCGAGAACCGCGACAACTTCTTCACCGGGCGGCCTTCGGACATCAACGCGCAGTTCTTCGCCGCCGAGGTCAGCTACGACAAGGACTGGATGCGCTTCCGCCTGTCGGGCGCCTACCAGAGCGGCGACAGCGACCCCTTCGACGACGAGGAAACGGGCTTCGACGCGATTTTCGAGAACCCGGTCTTCGCAGGGGCCGACACCTCCTACTGGATCCGGCAGACCATCCCGTTTGCCGGCGGCGGGCGCGCGGTGTCGGTCAACGGGCGCAACGGGCTGCTCAACAATCTTCGTTCGTCGAAAGAACAGGGTCAGTCCAATTTCAACAACCCGGGCCTGATCCTCGCCGGGGTGGGCGCGGATTTCGACCTCACGCCCGAATTCCGCCTCTCGGCCAATGCCAACCACCTGTGGTTCGAGGACACGGCGGTCGTTCAGACCCTGCGCAACGAAGGCTCGATCCCGCGCGAGATCGGCTTCGACCTGTCGGCGGCGGCGATCTGGCGGCCCAAGGCGACGCAGAACATCGTCGTGCGCCTGTCCGCGGCGACGCTGCTGGCCGGAGACGGCTTTCGCGACCTGTTCGACAATCGCGGCAATGATAACGAGTTCTATTCCGTCCTCGCTAATGTGGTGCTGACCTACTGATGGCTGTGTTTCGCTCCTTTTCGCTCCGCCACATCGCGCTTCTGGTCGCGGCGCTGACGCTCGGCCTTGCCATGCTGGGCGGGGAAGTGATGGCGGCGGACAAGGAGAAGCCGGTCAAGCGCGACTATTCGCGCGTCATCGCACCGCCCGCGCCCGCGCGGCAATCGGTCTCGGAAATGCTGGCGAAGTCGGAAGGGTGCAACACCTGCCACGTCAAGACCGATGCGCCGACCATGCACGTCTCGCCCGCGGTGCGGCTCGGCTGTACCGATTGCCACGGCGGCGATGCGAGCGTGCGCGGCAATTCCAAGCTGCCGCACGACCATCCCGACTACGTCGCCGCGCGCGACCGCGCCCATGTCCTGCCGAAATATCCCAAGAGCTGGCACTGGCCGTCCTCGGCCAATCCGAAGCGGTCCTATGCCCTGCTCAACAAGGAATCGCCCGAATACGTGAAGTTCGTGAATCCGTCGGACTATCGCGTCGCGCGCGAGGCTTGCGGGGCGTGCCACATGCAGGCGATCGAGGCATCGGAACGCTCGATCATGGCGACCGGCGCGATGCTGTGGGGCGGGGCGAGCTACAATAACGGGATTTTGCCGTTCAAGAACTACCTGCTGGGCGAAGCCTATACGAGGAACGGCGAGGCGGCGAAGATCGTGACGCCCACGGGGCCGAGCGGCGAACTGACAAGCGCGCAGAAAAAGCGCGGCGTGCTGGCCGAGATGTATCCGCTGCCGACCTGGCATGTCATCCCGCCGGGCGACATCTTCCGCGTGTTCGAGCGCGGCGGGCGCACGATCAACTCGCAATTTCCCGAAATCGGCATTCCCAATCCGACCGCTCAGATCCAGCGATTGGAGGAGCCGGGCCGGCCCGATCTCAAGCAGTCGAACCGCGGCCCCGGCACGGGCCTTCGCGTTTCTATCCCTGTGCTCAACATCCACAAGACCCGGCTCAACGACCCCTTCACATGGTTCATGGGCACGAACGACCAGCCGGGCGACTATCGCCATTCGGGCTGCGCGAGCTGCCATGTGGTCTACGCCAACGACCGCGAGCCGCGCCATTCGCTGATCTACGCCAAATATGGCCGCGACGGACAGTCGATCACGGTCGATCCGACGATCGCGGGCAAGGCCGAGGAAAGCCATTACGGCAAGAAGGAGAAGGCAAGCGGCCACGGCGGGCTCAAGCAGCCGGGCACGAGCTATGACGAGGAGCCCGCCCTCGGCGCTGAGAGAGGCCTCAAGAACGAGGAAGACGGGCTCCTGACCCCCGACGGCAGGCCGAAGGAGAAGGGCCACCCGCTGCAGCATGTCTTCACCCGTAGGATCCCGACAGCTCAGTGCATGAACTGCCACATGCACCAGCCCAACATCTTCCTGAATTCCTATCTCGGCTACACCATGTGGGACTATGAAAGCGACGCGCCGCATATGTGGCCGGCCAAGCAGAAATACCCCACCGCCAAGGAAATGCGCGAAGTGCTCGACCGCAACCCCGAAGGCGCCGCGCCGCGGGGCAAGTGGGCGGACCTCGATTTCCTGCGCAATGTCTATGACCTCAACCCGGAACTGAGCGACACCCAGTTCGCCGATTATCACGGCCATGGCTGGAACTTCCGCGCGATCTTCAAGCGCGACCGCGAGGGCAACCTGCTGGATGCGGACGGCAACGTGGTCGAGAACGACGATCCCGAGAAATGGCGCAAGGAAGATGAGGGCAAGTTCGTCGAACCCGGGACCAATCCGGGCAAGGCGGTGCACCTCATGAGCATCCATGCCGAGAAGGGGATGCAGTGCGCCGATTGCCATTTCGAGCAGGACAGCCACGGCAACGGCCTCATCTACGGCGAGGTCGCCAATGCAATCGAAATCGGGTGCAAGGACTGCCACGGCACGGCCGATGCCTATCCCACCCTTCGCACCAGCGGCCCGGCCGCCCCGCCCGAGGGGCACAACCTTGCCCTGCTGCGCAATCCCGACGGCAAGCGCCGGTTCGAATGGATCGACGGGGAGAACGGCACGCGCCGCCTGATCCAGCGTTCGATCGTCGATCCCGAGCTTGAATGGGAAGTGAGCCTGGTCAGGAACACCGTCGATCCCAAGACGCCCGAATTCAACGCCAAGGCGGCGCGCGCCAAGCTGATGAGCCGATATGGCGCTCAAACCGGCAATTTCGAATTCGGCACCGGGATCGACATCGACGACCGCGCCCACCGCGACGGCGAGATGGCCTGTTTCACCTGCCACCTGTCCTGGACCACCAGTTGCGGCGGCTGCCACCTGCCGATCGAAGCGAACTGGAAGACCAAGTCGCACCGTTACGAAGGCGGCGAAACCCGCAATTTCGCGACCTACAACCCGCAGGTTGCGCGCGACCAGATGTTCCAGCTGGGCAAGCACCAGACAACCAAGGGCAGCCAGGTCGCGCCGGTGCGTTCGTCCTCGGCGCTGGTCCTGTCCTCGACCAACATCAACCGCGAGAGGATCTACGTCCAGCAGCCGCCGATCAGCGCGATCGGCTTTTCCTCGCAGGCCTTCGCCCCCCATTTCCCGCACACCGTGCGCACGACCGAGACCAAGACCTGTTCGGACTGTCACCTCTCGCAGGCCGAGGACAACAACGCGATCATGGCGCAGCTATTGCTGCTCGGCACGAATTACGTGAACTTTGTCGGGATGCACGTCTGGACCGGGCTCGAGGGCGGCTTCACCGCCGTGCGCGTCACCGAATATGACGAGCCGCAGGCGGTGCTCGGCTCCTATCTGCACAAATACGCTTTTCCCGATTACTGGCGCATGCATGTCGAGGATAACGGCCGCGAGCTGCAGGACTGGATCCGCGGCAAGACTTTCGACGGAGATCTGTCGGGCGAGACCAAGCCCTTCGAGGAATTCGTCAACACGCACGAAGGCACGAGCGACCGCGTCGGATGCCTCCAGCTACGCGGCGAATACATGTTCGTGGCCGAAGGTAAGGGCGGTTTTCGCGCCTACGACGTAGCCTCGATCGCAAACAAGGGCGTTTCCGAACGCATACTGACCGCGCCCTTTTCCGCGCTCGGCCATGACACTCATGTCGATACCGAAAACGCGACCTGCATGGCGCTTGCCACCAACCAGCCGATCGCGCCCGATCGCAACACGCCCGAAATGCGGGAGATGAACCAGGAACAGCCGTTCCTGCCGATCTACGATTACGCGGTCATCACCGACGCGGTGGAGGGGCTGGTGCTGGTGAACGTCAACACGCTGGCCGACGGGGAATTCCGCAATAACAAGTTCGAGCGGATGACCTTCGCAGATGGGGGCGATGCGTGGAACCCGGGCGGGGTGCTCGATGGTGCCCGCCATATCCACTTGGCGGGCGAGATCGCCTATATCGCGGCGGACAAGGGTCTTGTCGTGGTCGATCTCGCCGATCCTGCGCGCCCGGAAGTCGCCGCAGTGCGGGAGCTGCCCGATGCGCGGGCGAGCGCGATCCAGTTCCGCTATCTGTGGGTGAGCGATGCGGAGGGCGTGAAACTATTCGATGTCACTGCCTTGCGCAATCCGGTCGCCGTGCCCGAGGCGACCGTGAAGCTGGCCGACGCGCGCCGCATCTATGTCGCGCGGACCTATGCCTATGTCGCGGCGAAGCAGGACGGGCTCGTCATCCTCGATGTCGAAAAGCCGCGCGAACCGGAAATCTATCGGAAGGTCACGCTCGGCGGCACGCTGAACGACGCCGAGGACGTGATCGTCGCTTCGACCAATGCCTCGCTGTTCGCCTATGTCGCCGACGGGGTGAACGGGATGAAGGTGCTCCAGCTTACCAGCCCGGACAGCCAGCCCAATTTCTACGGTTTCAGCCCTGCGCCCAAGCCTGAACTCGTGGCCTTTGCGCGGACATCCTCCCCCGCGATCGCGCTGTCCAAGGGGCTCGACCGCGACCGCGCGGTGGACGAGACCGGCGGGCAGATCGCGGTGTTCGGCCGCCTCGGCTCCCGGCCCTTCACGAGGCCTGAGATGGAGCGGCTGTTCATGACCCGCTCGGGCATTCCCTGGAAGGTTTCCGACACGGTCGACATGAACAGCTGGGTCGGGCGTGAGGCTGCCGCTGCTGCGCGCCGCGCGCGGGCCGGGACCCCTTTTGCAGTAGGCGGGAATTAGGACAGCGGGGGAAGGGGGCACTCGGCCTTCGGCCTCGCGCGGGGTCTTTCGGGAGCGCTTATCCGCGCTCGGCGTCGAGCCCCTGCATCATGGGGACAAGCTTGTCTTCGTAACGCGCCAGCGTCGGCCAGTCGCCCACGGGTTGGAAATGGGTCACAAGCGCGCCTTCGTGCCAGCGGTGGAGGCTGAAGAAGGGCGGCTCGGCGGTGACGATCGCGCGCGCATCGGCATGGTCGAAATCGAGCGGGGAAAGATCGAGCGCAACGGCCGGTGCGACCGCAGGCGTGACAGAGAGCGGGATGTCGCCGACCATCGCATGCAACGGTCGATGGAGGTGGCCGCACTTGATCCCGACGATCTGCGAATGCGGCGCGACCGTGTCATGGAAGCGACGGAACCATTCCTCGTGCGGGCGCGGGTCCATCCAGTCGATCCCGGCGACGACCGGCGGGTGGTGGATGAAAAGCACGGTAGGCGTATCGGGATGCGCTTCGAGCTGCGCGGTGAGCCAACCCGCCCGGTTTTCGCAGAAGGCCCCGCCATGGCGGCCCTTCTCGAGACTGTCGAGGCACACGATCCGCAGGCCCCTGCATTCGGCGGCGAATTGGACGAAGTCGTTGGCATCGGCATATTCGGGAAAGGCCCGCAGCAATTCGGTCCGGTCGTCGTGATTGCCCGCCATCGGATAGACCGGAAAGGGGCAGCGTTCGACGGCGGATTTGAGACGGGCATAGCAATCGGGATCGCCATTGTCGGCAAGGTCGCCCGATAACACCAGCATGTCGGGCGTGCTCGGCAGGGCGATGATCGCATCGAGAACGGCAAGGAAGCGCAGATAGTTGAATTCCGCCTCGCCCGCCCCCGGATCATAGCCGATATGCGTGTCCGTTACCTGCGCGATGATCACGCCCGCTTTCCCCTCATCCCCCCTGGTCATGCTCATTTCCTTAGCACGCCAAGCCTTGCCGCGATATTATCGCCCGGCATTTCAGGTGTTTCGGGGTGGTCTTCGGGTTTCCACGGCATCGTCGGCGTGTGATAGCCGTGGCACATCGCGCAGGAGGAGGGGACGATCTTCTTCGTTTTCGCCGCGCTCCCGCCCTTGTGGCAGTCCTGGCAGCTTTCGAGGTCGGGGATCAGCAGGTCACTCGCCGCATCGGACGTGTCCGCTTCGTGGCAATCGGTGCAGTCCTCGTCCTCGTGCGCCTTGTGGCTGAAATAGCCGTGCATCAGGAACCGGTCGGGCAGGTTGACGGGGACGAGATCGGGCTTGCCCGCGGTGGTGGTCGGGATGTGGCATTCGCTGCACGCGCCGCCCTTCTGCAGCGCGCGATTGACGCTGATGAGCGAGCGCACAGGCCGTCCGAAATCGGAATAATAGGCCCCCCCGCGCGCGAATTGCCCGGGGCGTGTCCGTCCGCCGCCGAGATCGGGCCGGGGTGATCGCTCGAGCCGCGCCATATCCTCGCGGAAATCCTCGACATCGCCGTGGCGAAGCGAGCGGAAGCCGTCGGCTGTGCGCGCGAAAACGAGGCTGTGGCAGCTCTCGCACGAATCCTCCATCTCCACCTCGACATATCCGATGCCTTCGGGCCCTTCCTCGTGGCAGTCGCTGCATTCGAGCGGGGCGCCGTATTCGGGCAGGCTGAGCGCCATGCGCGCTGCGCCGCCTTGCTCGTCCATGTGGACATCGTGCGGGAATTTCAGCCCGCTTTTCTCGACTGGTTCGCGCGAAAGCGACACGCGCATCGGCTCTTCCGCGCCCAGCTGCGTATAGAAGGTCGGGCGGAATTGCGGGTGCTTCTTGCCGAAATCATGGGCATTGCCGAGCCCGGTATCGCTGAGGCGCGTGTCGAGATCGGAATGGCAGTCCGAACAGAACTGCTCGCTCGCCGGTTCCAGTCTCACCGGGCCTTCGTGTTCGGAATGGCAGGAGACGCAGCCCAGCGGCCCCTCCTTGCCGAGCGTCATGGCGATGTCCCACTGGATCTTGTCGCCCTGCGACAGCGGCGGCATCCCGGCGGCAAGGCGCGGCATTTTCGCATGCTCGCCCAGCTCTTCGTGGCAGGTCAGGCAGGTTGCGTCCTGCACGCTGACGAAGGGGGTCACGTGGCACGCCTCGCAATTGTCCCCGAGATCGTGATGCGCCATCGACAATTCGCCCGACGACCAAGCGGCGTCGAACAGGACCTGACCGGCTTGATCGCTTTCGGGATCGTTCTCGACCGGGGTGCGGGTGAGGTGGGTGACGATCGGAACCGACAGGAGGAGGACGAGGATCGCGCCCGCGAACGCCCAGCTCATGGCCCGCTTGCTGGGTAGGGCGCTCGCCAGCTGGAACCCGGCCAGCGCGTCGCCCTTGCCCTCCTTGCTTTCGGCCTGGCGGATCGTGATGCTGGCCGCCCCGTCCGGCTCGCGCGCGATCGCGAGCAGGGCCGAGCCGAGCTCGATTTCCGCCCCCTCGCGCGGGTCGATCGTTTCGGAATGGGCGGTCCGTCCGTTGAGACCGAAGCCCAAGGTCCCGACCGCCTCGACCTTGAGCGCATCGGGGCCAAGCCGGGTGATCGTCACGTGTTCCTGTTCGACCGCGAGATCGGGCAGGTGGATCGCGTTCCCGGTCGAGCGGCCGACACCGATACGGTCATCGGGCACGGTCCGCTCGCGCACGATCTCGCGCCCGGCCGCGGTGAAATCGATGGTGCGGATCAGGAACGCCATGTTCGCCGCTTCACCAGTAGTAGAACACGCTCACGACATGCGCGAGCAGGGCGGCGAGGAGCGCGATCGTCGCCGGGATGTGGATGAAGAGCCAGATCTCGAGAGCCGCGCGGATGCCCAGGTGGCGGCGGATCTGGGCGAGTTGCTCGGCGCGGCGGGCGAGCAGGGCATTGACCTTCTCCAGCGCCGCGCCCGCGTTGCCGCTTCCGCCCCCGCTTTCTTCGGCGCGCATCTGCCGGATCGCCCGCGCGGTCGCGCAGCGCGGATAGGACCCGGTCAGCCTCCCCCATGCCCCGCCGTGGAACACGTCCTGTTCGAGCGCGGCGATGACGAGATCGGATTCGGCGCGGCCCAGCGGCTGCGCGGCGGCTTCGAGTTGGCGGTCGATCGCGGTCAGGCTGTCGAGCATCTGCGCCCGCGTCATCTCGCCGCGATTGGAGGACAGGCTTTTCGGCAGGGTGGCATAGGCATAGACGCCGTAGATGCCGGTCGCGATCACCAGCAGCATCAACGCATAGGCGAGCGTGTGGACATTCCAGCCGACCTGGAAGCCGGTATGCAGCGTCCCGATCACCACCAGCGAGAGGCCAAGCCAGACATGCGCGGATGTCCACGCCTTGAGGCTCCAGTTGCCGGTCGTGATATAGCGCTTGCGAACGCCCAGCAGCGACAGCCAGACGATGAGGGCAAGGCCAATGGTCCCGAGCGTGTAGCCGTACCACGAGCCGCCATTGGGCCGCGGCTCCTGGTCGATCAGCGCATAGCCGAGCCCCGCCACCACGCTCAGCAGCAGCGCGACCTTGAGCCAGCGCCAGTTCCGGTGCTTGAGGAAGCTGACATGGTCGGCATCGCGCCGCTTCTCGTCGAGGCTGTAGCGATTGGTGGCCTTGGTCGCCATCACTCCACGTCCTCGGTCAGCTTGGTGTAGGTCAGAAACTTGTCGGGCGCGACGCGGATCGCGGCGCCCGTCGGGCAGGCGCGCACGCAGGCGGGGCCGCCCTCGATCCCGGAGCACATGTCGCACTTGATCGCCTGTTTGGGCTGTTCGGGATCGCCGTGCTTCGTGCGCCAAGCATAGCTCGCTTCGCCCGGACCGGGGCCCTTGCCGAACAGCAGCCATTGCAGGAAGGAGGGCTTCTTCGGCGGCTTGGGATCCATGCGGATCACGTCATAGGGGCAATTGCGCTGGCAATTGCCGCAGCCGATACAGGTCTCGTCGATGAACACCTCGCCGTCCGGCCCGCGGTGGATCGCGTTGGGCGGGCAGTCGGCCATGCAATGCGGGTGCTCGCAGTGGCGGCACGAGGTCGGCACGTGGAGGTGGGCGTAGGTCCGCCCCGCCTCGCGGTCGAGCCGCGAAAGCCCCTCATGCGCGTCGGCGCAGGCCTTTTCGCAATTGTCGCAGCCGATGCACAGCGTCTCGTCGATCAGCAGCACGTCGGTCGCTTCGCCGAGCCCCTGGTCGACGAGGAACTGCGCGGTTTCCGAATACATGTCGACCGCGCCTTCGAAATCGTCCTTGCGGCTTTCGATGAAGGCGTTGATCTCGCGCCGCTTGGCCATTTCCTTCAAGGCGGTGTCGCGCAGGGTGGGGTGTTCGTCGAGCAGTTTGACAAAGCCTTCGCCCGGCAGGCGGATCACCTCGGCCTTGATCGCGGCCTTGACCGTCGCGGTCCGCTTCGACCCGTCGATCGCGGCCATTTCCCCGACATAGCTGCCTGCGGGAAGATAGGAGAGGAACACCTGGCGCCCGCCGATCGCCTTCTCCACGATCATCGACCCGCGCCGGATGATGAACACGTCCTTGTCGTCCGCCCCTTCCTCGATGATGACCTGCCCGGCGCGCGCCTCGATTACCTCGGCGCTGTCGACCAGAGGGGCGACGTCCTGCTTGGTGAGGCCCGAGCCGAACATCTGGAGCAGCTGGCGCTCGATCGAGATGCGGGTGACCGCCCGCGCCGCGTCGGGCGAGGTGGCGATCAGCTTGAGCGCCGCCGTGCGCGAGAGTTCGAGCGCGACCACCGGCTCCGCCGCGCGGATCGTCGCGCCGCGGCGACGACCGGAGATGAGGCCGACCTCGCCGAAGATCTCGCCCTGGCCGATCGGCACCGTGACAGAGGGGTCGTTCGGATCGACCTCGACCGCGACCGAACCCTGCGCGATGGCGAACATGGAAGAGCCCGGCTCGTTGCGGCGGAAGATCACCTCGCCCGGCTCGTAGGAATGGCAGCGCGAATCGAGCATCAACTCGCGCAATTGCAGCGGCGAGAGCCCGGCGAGGATTTCGACGTTGTTCCCGTAGACCTCGAGCCAGTGGTCGACGTCGTGATTGCCTGGGAGCGACGCGAATTTCTCGGCGAGGATCGGCTCGTCGGCGGGCTTGAGTTCGGTGTTCCCGTTCAGGAACTCGATCACGTCATAGCCCTGGTTCATGCAGTGCTTGATCAGCGGATACCCGGCAAGCGCGCCGATGACGTGGATACCGGGCTTGGTCGTCTCGAACACGGGGGAGAGCTTGGGAAAGGCGCCGCGATCCTCGCCGGTGAATTCGATCCCCATGCCCTCGACGAAGCCGCGCGGCGGCTGCGATCCGGTGCGCGCGATGATGCGGTCGCAGCGGATCGTCTCCTGCCCGTCGCGGGTGTCGAGCACGAGCTCGCCGTCCTTGACCTCGGCAGGCTCGGTCTCGCGCCGCACGATGATCCGCCCGTCGCGCTCGGCCTCCTCCAAAAGGGCGACATTGTCCTTCTTCGCACGGGCGAAGCTGTCGCGGCGATTGAGGATGGTGACGACATTGCGCTGCGCATCGTCGGCGGCGAGGCCCAGCGCGTTCTCGATTCCCGCATCGCCCGATCCGACGACGGTGATGTGCTCGTCGTAATATTCGCTGGGATCGTCCAGCTGGTACTGGATCATCGGCGAATCCGCGCCGGGGCAGCGCAGCTTGTTGGGATTGCCCTGCGTCCCGATGGCAAGCACGATTGCTTCGGTCCGCACCGTCTCGCCGCTTTTCAGCGTGAGCTGGAAATCGCCCTTCTCGCCCGACACTTCGAGCACTTCGGCATCGAGCTTGACATTCACGCCTTGCCCGGCGGCCTGTTCGTCCCAGATCCCGAGGATCGTCTCGCGCTTGCCCGCGGCGAAATCGAAATCGCTGCGCAGCACCAGATTGGAAGGCGTCGCCATGACGTGCTTGCCCTTCTGGTACTTGAAGATCGTGTCGGAGAGGTGGTCGGTCTTTTCCAGCAGCACGTGGCTCATGCCCAGCGCAGCCGCGCGGGCTGCCGCGCTCAACCCTGCGGGCCCTGATCCGACGATGGCGACTTTATACAAATCCGACAATCTATCCCCCCCTTTCCGGATAGATTTCCCTTGATACCACCATAGGGAAATCATGTGTCGATGCCAGAGAGAATTGCCCGTTCCTCCCCGCGCTGCTAGCGGCTGGTCGCATGGCTGGACAGACGAATGAGGCGGGCGCGGGCTCCAGGGCGGGCTGGGTGCTGCTCGGCGTGGCGGCGCTGCTGGCGGCGGGCTCGATCGGGTACAACGTGATCGGAACGGGGGATGAGCCGGCCGAGGTCGCGCAGGCCGGGGAGGCCGGGCCCACGCTTGAAGAATTGCGCGCCGCGGCCGAAGCGTCGGGCGACGATGCCGAACCGTGGGCCGCGCTCGGTTTCGCGCTGTTTGCGCGCGAGGATTATGCCGGGGCTGCCGAGGCCTATGCCGAAGCGACCGCGATCGACGGCGATGCGGCGGTGCTGTTCTCCGCGCTGGGCGAGGCGCTGCTCTATGCCGAGGATGCGGGCGCGCCCGATGCCGACCCGATGCCCGCGCGAGCTCTCGCCGCTTTCGAGCGCGCGGTCGAGCTCGACCCGACCGACCCGCGCGCGAGATACTTCCTCGGTGTGAAGAAGGATCTCGACGGAGATCACGAGGGCGCGATTGCGGATTGGCTGGCGCTGCTTTCGGACACGCCGCCCGGCGCGCCGTGGGAAGCCAATCTCGTCCAGACGATCCGCCAGATCGGCCGCATCAACGAGATCGACACCGAACAGCGCATCGCAGCGGCGACGGATGGGCGCATGCCGGGAATGACGGCGGGCGCGGCGGCATCCTCCGTGCGCGGGCCCACCGCCGAACAGGTCGTCGCCGCGCAGGACATGTCGCAGGACGACCGCGATGCGATGATCGAAGGCATGGTCGCCCAGCTCGAGGCGCGGCTGGAAAGCGAGCCCGGCGATCTCGACGGCTGGGTGATGCTGATGCGCAGCCGCATCAATCTGGGCGAGCGCGACAGGGCGAGGACGGCTCTGGAACGCGCGATCGCAGCCAATCCGCAGGAAGAGGCGGAACTCAGGCGGCAGGCGGCGATGCTCGGGATCGGCTAGGACCGGCCGCCCGCTCGCCCGGACCAAGCGGTCAAGGGCCGGACCTGCGGACGGGGCTCGGAACGGGAAGCTGCAACAATCCGGTGCAGGTGTGCGGGCGGCGGACCGTCCGGCCGGGGCCGGTGCGCCCGCCGCCCTCTTCGCATCAGAAGCCGAACGCGACGCCGACGCGTCCCCCGGTGCTGTCGGGCGCGGTCGAACCGGCGACACCGGCGGAGATGTAGACCCGCTCGGCGACGCGGGCCGAGACCGAGCCGGCGAAGC
>NZ_JAVJPT010000010.1:0-75518 GCF_040217515.1 Erythrobacter sp. | reverse complement strand
GCCCGCTCCTTCGCATCGTCGTCATCCCCTGCCGAGCCCTTTGCGGGCATCAGGCGCGCGAAGAAGGGGCGAAAAGGCCCCTTTCCCCTGTCCGTCACTTTCGCGATTCCGGTCGCAAGGCATTGGCATAAATGGTGAAATTGGCGGCGAGAAAAGGTGACAGGGTGTAACCTTTGTCCGCTTTTGGCCGCGAGCCTCAACCCCGCCCCAGCTGCTCCAGCTTGGCCTTCAGAGCCGCCTCGTCGAAGGGCTTGACGATGTAATCGTCTGCACCGGCCTTGATGCCTTCGTGGATGTCGGTCGCATCGCCCTTCGAGGTGCAGAAGACGATCACCGGCGGTTTCGGCGTCGGGATCGCGCGCAGCTGGCGGACGAATTCGAGGCCGTCCATTTCCGGCATGTTCCAGTCGGTCAGTACCAGGGCGGGCATCGCCTTCTTGCAGCGCGCGAGCGCTTCTTCGCCGTCCTGTGCTTCGAGCGGGACATAGCCGAGGCTCTTGGCGATCTTGGCGGCGACCTTGCGGATCACGCGGCTGTCATCGACGATCAGGCAGGTCTGCGCGGCGCTCTGCGCGGGCTGGCCGGCGCCGTCGCGCATCGCCTTGGCGGCGCGCACGATCGCATCGGTATCGCTGGTGTCGGCGCGATCGGAGGCACCGCGCGCAGCACCTGCATCGACCACGTCGCCTTCCTGCGCGGCGACATCTTCCGGTGTTTCGACCGGGTGCGTGTCCTCCGCCTCGGCGAGTTTCTCGGCCAGGGTCTTGCCGCCCTTGCCCCGATGCGGCCCGGTGTTGCGCTTGATCAGATTTTGAATGGCTCGAGCTCCCCTGTATGCGCTGCGCCGTCCCCTCCGGCGAACTGTCCGCGAAGCTGGTCGGCGAACTGACCCCCGAATTGATCGTCGCCGGCGTGGAAATCGTGATGGGCCGCCAGATCGCCTCCGCCGCCCCCGCCTTCGCCGGGCGTCATGCGGACATGGAGATAGGGCATCCACACATCGCCGAACTCGGCCTTCTGGTACCACACGTCGAGCACGTCGTAGCTTGCCCACATGCCGTCGGGCTCGCGCAGGCGAATGCCCTCGCCGATGCGCGGCACCGCAGCAAAGCGGATGCGCGTCTGGGTCTGGTGGGTCTCGTTCTGGACTTCGATCTCGATCACGTATCCGGCCCCTGAATCATGACCCCGAGTGATACGGAACAATGCTTGACGATTTACCAACGCGCGAAAGCAGGTGTGCGAGGGGGCCGGTGAGCCTCCGGGGGCGCCTCCTATCCGGCTGCCTCCTTCGACGATTTCGTCGCCGCTGCCTTCTTCGCCGTCGCTTTCTTGGCCGGAGTCTTCTTGGCTGCCGTTTTCTTGGCTGCCGTTTTCTTGGCTGGGGCCTTCTTCTTTGCCGGCGCCTTCGTGCCGCCCTTCTTCTTGGCCGGGCCCTTCGCCGCACGCGCGTCGATCAGCTCGATCGCGCGGGCAAGTTCGACGTCCTCGGGCTTTTCGTCCCTGGGGATCGTCGCATTGGTCGTGCCGTCGGTGACGTAGGGGCCATAGCGCCCCGGCATGACCTTGATCTCCCCGCCGCTGGTGGGATGTTCGCCGAGCGTCTTGATCGGCTCCGCCTTCTGCCGGCCGCCGCCCTTGCGGTTGGCCGCCTCGGCGAGCAGCGCGACAGCGGCATTCATGCCGGTCTCGAACACGTCACGGGTGGAGGAAAGCTTCGCGTATTTTCCATCGTGGCGAAGATAGGGGCCGTAGCGCCCGATCGCGGCCTCGATCTCCTTGCCCGTGTCGGGATGCGCCCCGACAATGCGCGGGAGGCCCAATAGCTTGATCGCCCATTCGAGATCGAAATCGTCGATATCCTTAGGGATGCTCGCGCGCTTGGCTTCCTTGCCCTCGCCCATCTGGACATAGGGGCCGAAGCGCCCGGTCTTGCGGTGAATTTCCTCGCCGGTTTCGGGATGCGTCCCCATCAGCCCGTCTTCGGACGGGTCGGCCCCATCCGCACCCGGCTGGGCGAAGCGGCGGGTGTATTTGCATTCGGGATAATTGTTGCACGCGACAAAGGCCCCGAAGCGCCCGCCGCGCAAGGAAAGGCGGCCGCCTTCGCGTCCTTCCTGCTGGCACATGGGGCAGGCGCGCGGATCGGTGCCGTCCTCGCGCGGGGGGAAGAGGAAGTCGGAGAGATAGTCGTCGAGCACTTCGGTGACTTCGCTCGGCAACTTCTCCATCACCTCGTCCGCCTTGGGCTTGAAATCGGCCCAGAACTTGGCGAGCAGCGCCTTGTAATCCTCCCGCCCGTCGGAGACGACGTCGAGCTCGTCCTCCATCCCGGCGGTGAAGTCATAAGCGACGTAATTCGGGAAGAAGCGTTCGAGGAAAGCGGTCAGGAGGCGGCCCGATTCCTCGGCGAAGAAGCGGTTCTTCTCCATCCGGACATAGTCGCGGTCCCGCAGGGTCTGGATGGTCGAGGCATAGGTCGAAGGACGCCCGATGCCGAGCTCCTCGAGCCGTTTGACAAGGCTGGCCTCGGAAAAGCGTGGCGGGGGCTGGGTGAAATGCTGGTTCGCATCGACGGCGCGCTTCGTGGGCGCATCGCCCTTGCGCAGCAGCGGGAGCAGGCCGTCTTCGTCGTCGTCGCTGTCGTCGAGTCCTTCCTGGTAGACTGCGAAATAGCCGGGGAAGAGCACGACCTGGCCGGTCGCGCGCAGCTCGTGATTGCCGGTCGCATCGCGCAGGGTGACGGTGGTGCGCTCCAATTGCGCGGTCGCCATCTGGCTCGCCATGGCGCGCTTCCAGATCAGCGAATACAGCTTTGCCTCGTCGCCCGATCCGGCCCGGTCGCGGGCGAAGTTCGTCGGCCGGATCGCTTCGTGCGCTTCCTGGGCGTTCTTTGCCTTGGTGCTGTAATGGCGCGGCTTGTCGGGAATATAGGAGCTTTCGTAACGCTCCGCGATCGCCTGTCGGCATGCGGCAATGGCGCTGCCGTCCATCTGCACGCCGTCGGTTCGCATATAGGTTATCGCCCCCGCTTCGTAGAGCGATTGCGCAAGCCGCATCGTATGGCTCGCCGAGAAACCGAGCTTGCGCGAGGCTTCCTGCTGCATAGTCGAGGTGGTGAACGGCGGTGCGGGATTGCGCTTGAGCGGTTTTTTCTCGACCTCCTCGACCGTAAAGCGGCCCGCCTCGACGGCCGCTTTCGCTTCCATGGCGATGCCTTCATGGCCGAGGCTTAGCTTGTCCAGCTTTTCGCCCTTGTAGCGCACCAGCCGGGCGTCGAACTGGGTCGAATCGTGTTCGAGCTTCGCGATGACCGACCAGTATTCGTCGGGCCGGAACGCCTCGATCTCACGCTCGCGATCGACGATCAGGCGCAGCGCCACCGATTGCACGCGGCCTGCGCTCTTGGCTCCCGGCAGCTTGCGCCAGAGGACCGGCGACAGGGTGAAGCCGAACAGGTAATCGAGCGCGCGGCGGCCGAGATAGGCGTCGATCAGCGGCTGATCGAGCTCGCGGGGCTTCGCCATCGCCTCGGTCACGGACTGCTTGGTGATCGAATTGAACGTCACTCGCTCAACGTTCGCGGGCAGCGCCTTCTTCTTCTTAAGGAGCTCCAGCACGTGCCAGCTGATCGCCTCGCCCTCGCGGTCGGGGTCGGTCGCGAGCACGAGCCGGTCGGCCTTCTTCGCGGCATCGGCGATATCCTTGATCCGGGCTTGCTTGTCCCGATAGGGCTCCCAGTCCATCGCGAAACCCTCGTCCGGGCGGACGCTGCCGTCCTTGGGCGGGAGATCGCGGACATGGCCATAGGAAGCGAGGACCTTGAAGTCAGGCCCAAGATATTTCTCGATGGTCTTCGCCTTGGCGGGCGATTCGACGATGACAAGCTGCATGGCTGTGTGGAAAGGTCCCTTACGTACGTACGCGCGAGGTTGGTGATGGTTTGCAGGATGCGTCAAGTGGCTTTGTGCGGCGCGATTGCAATGGCGATGGTCCCGCTCCCCCTTTGATCCACCGATACGAACCGGGCGAGGCGGAGATCGCGCAGGCACGGACGTTCGTTCTCGACCCCGCTTCCTGAACGGGGCGGCTCGGGGCGTTGGCTTCGCCGCCTATTCGAACATCGCTGCGACTTCCTCGCCCTCGTCCGCAAGGCCGCGATATGTCGCGACGGCAAGCGCGGTGAAGAGGACCACCATGACATTCTCGCCCGCCGCATCGAAGAAAATCGCGCCGAGCGAGCCCGGCCCGCCCGCCACCGCGGTGGCAAGGCCGAAAAGGTAGGACGCGACCAGGCCGATGGCGATCAGCACCACGGCCACGCCGAAGATCGGCCAGGACGATCCCGAGGTCATCTGCCAGCTTGTCCCGAAGGAATCCATCGCCGGCTCGTCCCGCGCGAGCAGGACCGGGATCAGCGGAACCCACCGCACGGCGACGATGATCCCCGGGATGACGAGCGCGAGGAAGGCGAGCACGATGCCGAGGAACGAAAGCACGTAAACGAGCGCGAAGGCCCAGAACCGGCTGAACTCGGGGGCCGGCTGGCGCGCCAGGAGCGCGGCGTAGAACCAGTAGGTGATGAGCACGCCGCCGACGAAGCTGCCCAGCGCAACCAGCGCCCCGACAAGCCCGCCGCCGAGATCGCCGAATGGCGCCGTGAGAGAGACCGGGATGCCGAAAAGGCTGAAATCCCCGCTGCCTTCGAACAGGCCCGCGACCGTATCGGCCGGAATTGCGATAGCGAGAAAGACCAGCACGATGCTCTGGCTGGCGCTGATCTCCTCGAACGTCCCGTTGAGAAGTTCTCCGAAGTCAATGGTGCGGTTCATGTGGTTTGTGGGTCCCCTGTGTGTTTGCGCCCTCGCTGCCAAGATCGCCCGCCGGGTCAAGATCGGAGTCGCTCCATCGTCGCGGCGCACGCGGCGCTCGCTTTGCCCCGCTTGCGGAAACGCGGGTGCGGCTCGGCCTGTTGCACCGACATGACAGGAGAAAAAGCAATGCCGCGCGATTTCAGACGTTTCACCGCCGCCGCGCTCGCCGCGAGCGGCCTCTTCGCCCTTGCCACCGCCGCCCCGGCGCTGGCCGATCACCCCACGTCAAACGATGCCCCGATGACCGTCCGCGCCGACGTGACGACCGCTGCAGGCGAACCCGCCGGGCGCGTCGTCTTCGAGCAGACCGACCACGGCGTCGTGGTGAAGGCGCGCCTGATGAACCTGTCGCCCGGCGAACACGGCTTCCACATCCATGAAACCGGCGCGTGCTCGCCCGATTTCAAGGCCGCCGGTGGCCATTACGACCCGCTGCGCGCGAAGCACGGCTTCGACAGCGAAGGCGGCTATCACGTCGGCGACCTGCCCAATATCGTGGTCGAGGCGGACGGGACAGCGAGCGCGGATTTCTTCGCCCCCCAGCTGACCCTCGCAAGCCAGGAGGACAATCGTTATCCCTTCACGCTCGACGATGCGGACGGATCGGCGGTGATGGTCCATGCCAGGGCCGACGATTACCAGGCACAGCCCCCCGGATCGACCGGCCAGCGGGTCGCCTGCGGAGTTGTATTCGCGCGCTAGTTTTCAGGTGGGCGCGCCCGACAGGCTCACCATGCCGCCATCGTGGCGTTCCAGTTCTCCCGTCAGCTCCAGCTCGAGCAGCGCCATATGCACCGCCGCGGCGCTCGCACCTGATTGGCGGATCAACTCGTCCATCGCGATCGGGGCCTTGGTCAGCAGACCCCTGATCGCGTCCCCGCCATGCTCCTTGCGCGCCTCGCCCCATTCCAGCTTGCGCAATTCCTCGTAATCGAACGCGCTCGGCCCCTCCGCGACGCGAAAGGTTGAACGCGGCTGCCCGGTGAAGCCTTCGAGCAGTTCGACCACCTCCTCGACCGACTGGACCAGAACGGCCCCGTCGCGGATGAGCTGGTTGCACCCCTGAGAGCGGGTATCGAGCGGCGAGCCGGGGATCGCCATAACCTCGCGCCCCGCCTCGCCCGCAAGCCGCGCGGTGATGAGCGAGCCGGATTTCGGCGCGGCCTCGACCACCAGCGTGCCCGCGCCGAGCCCGGCAATGATGCGGTTGCGGCTCGGAAAATGCCGCCCGCGCGGCTCGGTGCCGGGGGGTTGTTCGGCGATCAGCAGGCCCTCGGTGGCTATGCGTTCCTGCAAGTCGGCGTGCTGCGGCGGATAGGCGATGTCGATCCCGCTCGCGATCACGCCGATCGTCGCGGGCATCGCGCCCTCATGCGCCGCCCCGTCGATCCCCCGCGCCAGACCGGAGACGACAGTGAAGCCCGCCTCGGCCAATCCCTGCCCGAATGTGCGCGCGAGCTTCACCGCCGCGGCCGATGCGTTGCGCGCCCCGACCAGCGCGACGCAGGGCCGCGAGGCCAGCGAAAGATCGCCCCGGCAGGTAAGGATCGGTGGCGCGCTTTCGAGCTCACCCAGAAGCGCGGGATAATCCGGCTGGTCGTGGAAGAGATAGCGAGCGCCAGCCGCCCGCACCGCCTCGACCTCGCGCTCGATCCGGTCGGCGGGCGCGGGACAATAGGCTTCCTTTCCGCGCCGCGCGAGATCGGGGAGCGCGTCCAGAGCATCCGCAGCCGTGCCGAAGCGGGCGAGCAGCTGGGCGTAGCTGACGGGTCCGATATTGGGCGAGCGCAGCAGGCGGATGCGCGCGAACGCTTCGGCCTGTGACAGGCTCACGCCTTCTTTCCCCCCACTTTCGGCTCATCCCCCTTCATCAGGCGCGCAATGTTCTCCCTGTGGAGCCAGAAGATCAACGCCGCGACAGCGGCCAGCACCGGGAAATATTCGGGGTATCCGAATAGCGGCGCGGCCGCCGCAGCGGCGACCACCGCGCTCATCCCGGCGAGCGAGGAAATCCGGAAAATGCCGAGCACGGACAGCCAAACCAGTGCATAAGCGAGCCCGATCGGCCAGCCGAGGCCGAAGGAAACCCCCGCATTGGTGGCAACGCCTTTCCCGCCTTTGAAACCGAGCCAGACCGGGAAGCAGTGCCCCAGCACTGCCCCGCCCGCAGCGAATGCCTTGGCCACCTCGCCCGTTTCGCCCTGCCAGAGCGCACCCGCAGCGATGACCGGCATAAGACCCTTGGCAAGATCGAGCAGCAGCGTCGCCGCCGCCAGCCCTTTCGAACCGGTGCGCAGGACGTTGGTCGCCCCGATATTTCCGCTGCCCTGCTTGCGCACGTCCCCCTTCCCTGCCGCCATGGTCAGCAGCAGGCCGAAGGGGATCGAGCCCGAGAGATAGCCCAGCACTGCGGCGGTGAACGGTTCCATGATGTCCCCTCGGTCAGCGGTGCGCTTTCCTTTTGGAAACGCCTAGGTAATAGCGCGAAGCTCTACAAGCATCGAGACGAGAAACGACCATTCCCGATCCATCCGCTCCGATCCTGATCTTCGATTCCGGCGTCGGGGGGCTGTCGGTCTATGACGCGCTGCGGCAGATCATGCCCGATGCGCCGGTGATCTACGCCGCCGACCTTGCGGGCCTTCCGTACGGCACCAAGACCGAGCCGCAGGTCGCCGCGCGCGTCGCCGGGCTGCTCGGCCGGATGAGCGAGCGCTTCGCCCCGCGGCTTGTCTGCATCGCCTGCAACACGGCGAGCACCATCGCACTCGGCATGGTGCGCGAGGTGCTCGAAGTGCCGATCGTCGGCACTGTGCCCGCGATCAAGCCCGCCGCCGCGCTGACGAAGACGGGCGTGATCGGCCTTGTCGGGACGGGGGCGACGATCCGGCAGGCCTATGTCGACGAACTCGAAGCCGAATTCGCGCGCGGCAAGACCCTGTACCGGATTGCCGCGCCCGGCCTCGTCGCGCTGGCCGAGGACAAGCTGCGCGGGTGCCGGCTCGACCCCGGAGCGGTTCAGGAGGCGCGGACCGGCCTTGCGGCCATGCAACGTGGCGGACAGATCGACACCCTGGTGCTCGCCTGCACCCATTTCTCGCTGCTCAGGGAGGAACTTGCTTCGGCCTTCGGGCCGGACGTGGCACTGGTCGACGGGGCGGACGGGATCGCGCGGCGGATCGCGCATCTGCTTGAAGGGCAGGAACTCGATGCCCTCGGCCCCGCCCGCTTCGTTGTCACCGGGCCTGTCGAAGCCGCGGCGGGGCTGGCGCCCTGCCTGGAGGCGCGCGGATTCTCCCCGGCCGAGCCGTTCTGAAACGCTGCAAATCACTTGCAAAGATCGCGGGTGGTCAAAGCCCCGGTCAAATCCTAGATAAGCCTGACCCAAAAGCCCTTCGGAATAACAGCAGGCAAGAGTCGGCGCGACGTGAATTACGACCAGATCTTCGACCAGGCGATTGATCGCCTCCACGAGGAAGGCCGGTATCGCGTCTTCATCGACATCATGCGCAACAAGGGAGCCTATCCCAATGCGCGCTGCTTCCACGGCCATAACGGGCCGAAACCCATCACCGTGTGGTGCTCGAACGATTATCTCGCCATGGGCCAGCACGAAAAGGTGGTCGGCGCGATGGAAACCGCGCTGCACGATGTCGGCGCGGGCAGCGGTGGCACGCGCAATATCGGGGGCAACACGCATCTGCATGTCGAACTCGAAGCCGAACTCGCCGATCTCCACGGCAAGGAAGGCGCGCTGCTGTTCACGAGCGGCTATGTCTCGAACGATGCAACGCTTTCGACGCTCGCGCGATTGCTGCCGGGCTGCGTGATCTTCTCGGACGAATTGAATCATGCGAGCATGATCGCCGGCATTCGCAATTCGGGCTGCGAGAAGCGGGTGTTCCGCCACAATGACCTCGCGCATCTCGAAGAACTGCTGGCGGCAGAGGATCCCGACACGCCCAAGGTCATCGCCTTCGAAAGCGTCTATTCGATGGACGGCGACGTCGCCCCCATCCACGCGATCTGCGATCTCGCAGAAGAATACAACGCACTCACCTATATCGACGAGGTCCACGCCGTCGGCATGTATGGCGCGCGCGGCGGCGGCATTTCCGAACGCGACGAGGCCGCGCACCGCATCGACATCATCGAGGGCACGTTGGGCAAGGCGTTCGGGGTGATGGGCGGCTATATCGCGGCGGACAAGCGGGTGATCGACTGCATCCGAAGCTATGCGCCGGGCTTCATCTTCACCACCTCGCTTTCGCCGGTGCTGGTCGCGGGCGTGCTCGCCTCTGTGCGCCATCTTAAGACCTCCAGCGTCGAGCGTGAGGCGCAGCACGCCAATGCCGCCATTCTCAAGCTGAAATTCGCCGAGGCCGGCCTGCCGGTGATGGATTCGACCACGCACATCGTCCCGCTGATGGTGGGCGATCCGGTGCGCGCCAAGCAGATCAGCGACATCCTGCTCGCCGAATACGGCGTCTACGTCCAGCCGATCAATTTCCCCACCGTGCCGCGCGGGACCGAGAGGCTGCGCTTCACGCCCGGCCCGATGCACACCGAGCCGATGATGGACGAGCTGACGGACGCGCTGGTGGAAATCTGGGACCGGCTCGAGATCAAGCTGCGCAAGGCGGCGTGATCGCGTCCGCTCTGCCGGAGCGTCCTTTGCCAAGCGCGCACGCTGCGCTAGCTCTCTCGCCGCAAGAGATTCGGGAGAGAGACGTGGGCGGATCGCCTGACCAGACCTACAGTGAAGTCGTCCTTGGGAGACGCAGCATCCGGGGTTACCTGAAAAAGCCCGTGCCGCGCGCGCTGATCGAGGAGGTGCTGGCCATGGCGATGCGCTCGCCCACCAGCATGAACACCCAGCCCTGGCATTTCCATGTCATCACCGGCGAACCGCTCGACCGCATCCGCAAGGGGAACACGGAAAACATCCTCGCCGGCGTCCCCGACAGCCGAGAATTTCGCCGCGGCCACGCTTTCGAAGGTGTCCACCGCGAACGCCAGGTCGAAGTGGCCAAGCAGCTGTTCGGCGCAATGGGCATCGCGCGCGACGACAAGGATGCGCGGCAGGATTGGGTGCTGCGCGGCTTTCGCCAGTTCGATGCGCCGGTCTGCGTAATCGTCACCTATGATCGCGAGCTTTCCGACAGCGACGACACCGCTTTCGATTGCGGCGCGGTGACGACCGCGCTGGTCAATGCGGCGTGGTCGCGCGGGCTGGGCTGCGTCATCAATTCGCAGGGAATCATGCAAAGCCCGGTGGTGCGCGAGCATGCTGGCATTCCTGACGACCAGGTCATCATGAAAGCGGTCGCGATGGGCTGGCCCGATCCCGATTTTCCCGCCAATGCCGTGATCAGCAAGCGCAAGCCGGTCGAGGAGGCAGCGCGGTTCGTCGGGTTCGATTGACTGGCCCACGGTTTAAACCGCCGATCGGGCGCGCTTTGCCGTCGGCCGACGGGAAAAAAGGACCATTCGGCCAGGTTTCTGGGCTTGCCGAGCGTCAGCGCTCCGAGCGTCTCAGCGCAGGTTCACTACGTTGTCGCTCGCCGGGCGTTCCCGCTCGCCGGTGAAGCAACTCATCATCGGCTCGTCCGAGACGATTACCTGTTCGGCATTGCCGAACCCGTTGAAACCGGTCTTCATCGCCGCGCCATAGGCGCCGAGCATTCCGATCTCGATGTAATCGCCCGCCTGGATGTCGCCTGGCAGCGAGAATGGGCCGGCCATGTAGTCGGCATCGTCGCAGGTAGGACCGTAAAAGGCGAAATCCTCATGCGCATCGCGCAGATCGTCCTCGAGCGCGCCGACGGGAAAGCGCCATGCGACATGCGCCGCATCGTAGAGCGCGCCATAGGCTCCGTCATTGATGAACAATTCGGTCCCGCGGCGCTTTTCGACCTTGACGATCATCGAGCTGTATTCGGCGCACAGCGCGCGGCCCGGCTCGCACCACAATTCGGCGTTGTAGGCGATGGGAAGCGCGTAGAAATGCTGGTGGATGATCGCAAAGTAATCTTCCAGCGGGGGCGGCTCCATACCGGGATAGACGCTGGGGAAACCGCCGCCGACATCGATCATGTCGATCACGACGCTCGCCTCGGCGATGGCCGCGCGGGTGCGGTCCAATGCCTGGACGAAGGCAAAGGGCGTCATCGCCTGGCTGCCGACATGGAAGCACACGCCCAGCCAGTCGCAATGCTGGCGAACCTTCTGCAGCAGAGCCGGGGCTTCGGTGAGGTCGCAGCCGAATTTGCTGGCGAGCGAAAGCTCGGAATATTCACTGGAAACACGCAGCCGCACGCACAAGCGAAGATCGCTGGCCGGCTCGCCCGTCTCGGGATCGCGGCACGCCTCGACGATCTTTTCCAGCTCCTCGATCGTGTCGAGGCTGAAAGTCTTGACGCCATGCTGGTGATAGGCTTCTCGGATTGCGCTTGGCGTCTTGATCGGGTGCATGAAGCACAGCACCGCATCGGGCAGAGCCGCGCGCACCAGCCGCACCTCCGCGATAGAGGCGACGTCGTAATGGGTCACCCCGGCCTCCCATAGCGTGCCGATCAGGTCGGGCGCAGGATTGGCCTTGACCGCGTAGAGCACCTTGCCGGGAAACTTGCCGACGAAGAACTCCGCAGCCCGGCGCGCAGCATGCGGCCGGTTGAGAATGACGGGTTCATCCGGACTCAGGGTCCGGGCTACAGCCTTGGCGTCGGGAAATGTGCGCAATTCAAGGGACCCCCAGAAGGTTTAGCGTTGAACCAAACGGTTTGAGCCTGCCTTGCGGTCATGTCCCTTGGGGCAGAGGAGGCGCGCATATAGAGACTTCGCGCGGGGACGCAATGATAAATCTCGCACGCTTCGCGCAGGCACGCTGGCTCGTCGCGTTCAGCACTGTGAATCAACGCAAATGCGCGGATAAGTTCCTCGCGGATGCACCATGTCGGCGGGCCGTGCCGCCGCTTCGTCAGAAAGAGATGGCCGGAACCTGGTCGACCGTGCCCTTTTCGCTGTCGTCGAGGCGGTTGAAATCGGCCTCGTCGAAGCCCAGCGCGCCTGCGAAAAGCACGGCGGGGAACGCTTCGCGCGCCGTATTGAACCGCGCGACCGCCGCATTGAGCGCCCTCCGAGCGGCGGCGAGCTTGTCCTCGACATCCGCAAGTTCGCGCTGCAATTCCTGGAAATTGGCGCTCGCCTTGAGATCGGGATAGGCTTCGCCCAGCGCCAGCAGGTTGTCGAGCGCGACGCGCAGGCCCTGCTCGCTCGCAGTGTCCGGCCCGCCGCGCGCGGCGCGGTTGCGCGCCTCGATCACCGCTTCGAGCGTCGAGGATTCGTGCCCCGCATAGCCTTTCACCGTCTCGACGAGATTGGGAATGAGATCGTGACGCTGGCGCAATTGCGCATCGATATCGGCGACGCCCTGGCGAACGGTCTGGCGCAGCGAGACGAGATTGTTGTATATGCCGATGACCAGCAGCAATGCCGCGACCGCGATCACGAGGATCGCCGACGTCCAGAACCACCCAAGAATATCGACCATTTGCTCACCCCTCCTTTACCGGGCAACGCGTATGTTAGCGGCAATTGGTTAAAGGAAAGCGGCAGGGAAGCGAACAATGCGCGCCGACGTGAACGGGCTGATGCAGGGGGAACTCGGGGACTGGCTCGCGGGCCAGTCCGAGATGCGCTTCGCCGCGAAAAAGCAGGCGATCGACCGCTGGACCTGGGGCATCGCCCTGATGATGCCGACCATGGCCTTCGTCTGGTTCGCGCCATGGTTCGACGGTTGGCGTTTCATGCTGTTCGGTGCAGCAATGCTGGGCATGTCGTGGTGGGGCTATGTCCCGATCGCGAAGGCGAAGAAATCGATCAAGATCGGGATCAACTCGGGCATCGCGAAAAGCCTCGGCATTGCCTACGAGCACGATGTCGAACCGGGCGACGAATTCGAGGCGGCTAAGCGGTATGGCCTCGTCCCGCGCTATGATCGCGACGGATTCGAGGATCACTGGCACGGTTCGCTCGAGGGCCACGATTTCGGCCTTTACGAAGCCCATCTCGAAGTGCGCCGCGGCTCGGGCAAGAACCGCCGCTGGGACACGGTGTTTCGCGGCGCGATCGTGCGAATGCAATTCGGGCGCGACTTCGCCTCCACCACGCTGATGCAGCGCGCCGGGAAGCACAAGGCCTGGTTCGGGCTGGGCGGGACAAAGGACAGCGTCGATTTCGACGGGCATCGTCTTTCCTATGTCGACCAGGTCCATCCCGCTTTCGAGGATGCCTTCGATCTGTATTCGGACGACGCGGTCGAAGCGCGCGTGCTCGTCCATCCGGCCTATGTCGAACATCTCGTCGCGCTGGAAAAGGCGTTCCGCGGCAAGGCGGTGCGCGCACTCTTCGCGCGCGGCGAGGTGATCCTCGCGGTCGAGCAGCGCGAGAACCTGTTCGAAAGCGGGTCGATGGACCCGGAAAAGGACCGCCTGCTGGCCGAGGAAACCGCCGAACAGTTCGCCGCGCTCGCCCGGCTCGCGCTGTCGATCAACCAGAACGAGCGCGGTCGGTCCGTCGGAGCCGAGAAAACGCGCGAGGCGATCGCGCGCGCCGATGCCTCGCGCGACGAAGCGGCGCGCCGACGAGCGGCGGGCGGTTGAAGGCTGCGGGCCCGTCGGGCGCGAGCGCGCAGCCTACGCAACGAGCGTCGGGATAGGTGGGCAATTCAAGGGATCCCGGTAGGTTCGATGCCAACCAAACGGTTTCGAGGCTGCCTCGGGGTCGTGTCCCTTGGGGCAGCGCGCGTGAGACGGCCAACCGTCTGGGCTTCCCCTATCAAGGAGACGCGGCGCAGTCGTTCCGAAATCGGCGCTCTCGCGGCTATTCGCTGCGGTCCTCGGCGATTTTGAGCGATTTCGGCTGCACTAGCAGAAACACCGTCACGTTCATGCGGATATTGGCCATTGTCACCCCGTGATCGAGAATCAGGTAACGCGTGAAGCTATAATTGTCGCGCTCACGATTAACTGCGGCTTTAACCACGGCAAAGCTCTGGTTCGCACGGCCGATGTCTTCGTCGGTGACCTTGTCCGCGCCGCGATATAAGGCCTGGATCGTGATGCCCTTGCAACTGGATTTTGCATCGTCGCAGGCGCGTCCCTGTAGCGTATAGATCACGCCATCGGGTGTGCGCGCGACGATCATGGGCGCGCTCTCCGTTTCGGTGCTGACAATCTCGTGGCCGATATCGCCGATGATCGCTTTCAGATCATCGATCGTCACCGCATCGATCACGCGTTCGGCGGAATAGGCTTGCGCAGCTACCGGAGCGGCAGGCGCGCCTAGGATTGCGAGTGACGCCGCAAAGGCGGCCAGTATGGTCCTGTTCATGCTGTTTCCCCCGTTCGGTCAATCCGGCCCGGTCGACACACCGCAGCCGCGCCCTGCAGGCTAGCCCAACCGATCGCGGAATTCGTTGTAAGAAAACGACCGAATGCATTCGAGCGCGTCCGTCTCGCTGTCCCACAGCCAGATGCTCGGCAGGGCAACGCCGTTGAAGGTATTGGTCTTGACCATCGAATAATGCGCCTGGTCGAGAAAGGCGAAACGCGCGCCGGCCTTTGCCGGTACGGGCAGGCGATAATCACCGATCACGTCGCCCGCGAGGCAGGACGGGCCGCCGAGGCGGATCGGGATTTTTTCCTCGTCGGCGAGTTCTCCGAGCATGGCCGGGCGATAGGGCGCTTCGATCACGTCGGGCATGTGGCAGGTCGCCGAGACATCGGTGATGCCGATGGGCGTTTCGTTGAAGAAGGTGTCGAGCAGCGTCCCCACGAGGATCCCCGCATCGAGCGCGACCGCCTCGCCCGGTTCGATGATGATTTCCGCGCCCGTGTCGGCGGCTGCGTCCTTGAGGAATTCGACCAGTTCCTCGCGCTCGTAATCGGCCCGGGTGATGTGGTGGCCGCCGCCCATATTGATCCACTTCAATTGCCCGAACCACGGTTCGATCGCGTCGAACACCCGGTCCCATGTCCGCGCGAGCGGCTCGAAACCCTGCTCGCACAGATTGTGGAAATGGATGCCCTCGACGCCTTCCATGTGTTCCTCGGTCAATTGATCGATCGGAAAGCCGAGCCGCGAGCCGGGCGAGGACGGATCGTAACGCGGCACCTCGCCGGTTGCGACCAGCGGGTTGATCCGCAGGCCAACCGATACATCGCCGCCGGTCGCCGCGGCCTGATCCAGGATCAGCGCAGCGCGGCGCATCTGGCCGGGCGAATTGAAGATCACGTGATCGGAGAGGCGGCAGACCTCCTCCAGCTCGTTCGGCTTGTAGGCGGCCGAATAGGTCGCGATCTCGCCGTCATAGAATTCGCTCGCAAGGCGGGCCTCCCAGAGGCCGGAAGTCGATACGCCGTCGAGATATTCGCCGAGGATATGCGCCGTCGACCACATCGAAAACGCTTTCAATGCGGCAAGGACCTTGATGCTCGCCCCGTCCACGCTCGCCGCATCGCGGATGTCGGCGAGCACCTGACAATTGGCGCGCAGCTTCGCTGCGTCGACGACAAAGGCGGGGCTGTCGACGCGCGACAGGTCGAAATGGGCGAAAGCGCCAGGATCGCCGGCTTTGGTTTCCATGTGAACTCCTCGAAGAGCCGCGCAATTAGGTCTTATTCGAACAGGTGCAAGCGGCGCTTCTGCCGTTCGGGCAGGCCGGCATAGAGTTGCAGCACTTCGGACAGTTCGATGAATACCTCATCGAGCGGGACAATCGCGATATTCGCCGGCTCATAGGCGCAGTCGGGGAAGAGCGGCAGAGTCTTGAACATATAGCATTCGCCGGCAGAGGCGCGTTTTCCGGCGGCGTGGCAGGCCGTAACGAGCGAGGGACCGAACCATTCGTCGCGCCTCGACCCGTCATCGGAAATGACGGCTTCGAATTCGGCGCGATCCGCCGTGATCGCATCGATGTGGCCAGCGGGACAGCACAGCCAGTGGACCCGGCCATGAGCATCGGTGGCGAAAACATCTCCCAGTTTCGAACACAGGAACGGCTGCAGATCCTCGCGATCCGTCAGCCAGCGCCATCGATGCGTGATCTCCGCCGCGAGCGCCCTGCCCGGCTGGAACGCCACGTCTCGCCACGCAACATCCATCGCGCGCCCTCCTGAATAGGCCTTCAGGCTACTCCAAAGGCAGGAGGCTGTCGATGTGAGAGGGGCACAGAGGCCGAAGGGGGCCGGATCGTCGGCTTTGGCTTCCATCGCCCGGTTCTGAGGCGCTCAGAAATCCACCGGCTCGTCGAGCTCCTTCACCTGCCACGGCAGACCGTGATCGTTGAGCATCTCCATGAAGGGATCCGGGTCCATCTCCTCCATGTTGAACACGCCTTCACCGCGCCATTGGCCGCTCACCATCATCGCCGCGCCGATCATCGCCGGAACGCCGGTAGTATAGGAAACCGCCTGGTTGCCGGTTTCCTCGTATGCCTTTTCGTGGCTGCAGATATTGTTGATGTAGAACGTTTTCTCGCCCGACCCGTCCATAGCCTCGCCGGTCGCGATCACGCCGATATTGGTGTTGCCGGTCGTGGTCTCGCCAAGCGTTTCGGGCTTGGGCAGGACCGCCGCGAGGAATTGCAGCGGGATGATCTCCTTGCCCTGATACTTGACCGGATCGATCCTGGTCATGCCGACATTCTGCAGCACGGTCAGGTGCTTGATATATTCATCGCCGAAAGTCATCCAGAAGCGCGCGCGCTCGATCTCCGGATTGAACTTGGTGATGCTCTCCAGTTCCTCGTGATACATCATGTAGGCGCTTTTCGTGCCGACCGCCTCGAAGTCGAACTCGGTTCGCGTGGTCATCGCCAGGGTTTCGACCCATTCGCCGTTCTCCCAGTGACGCGCGGGCGCGGTGACTTCGCGGATATTGATCTCGGGGTTGAAATTGGTCGCGAAAGCCTGGCCGTGGTCGCCGCCATTGCAATCGAGAATGTCGAGCTGGCGGATCGACTTCAGCTTGTGCTTCTTGAGCCACATGGTGAACACGCTGGTTACCCCCGGATCGAAGCCGGAGCCGAGCAGCGCCATCAGCCCGGCTTCGGCAAAGCGGTCGTGATAGGCCCACTGCCACTTATACTCGAACTTGGCCTCGTCTTTGGGTTCGAAATTGGCGGTATCGAGATAGTCCACGCCCGCCTCGAGACAGGCATCCATGATCGGCAGGTCCTGATAGGGCAGAGCGAGATTGACGACGAGCGAGGGCTCGACCTTGCGGATAAGATTGACCATCGCCGGTACTTCCTCGGCATCGATTTCGTAGGTCGCGACATCGACGCCGTGGCGTTGCTTCACGCTCTGGGCGATCACGTCGCATTTGGAGCGCGTGCGGCTGGCGAGGTGGATTTCGGAGAAGATACGGGGGTTTGCGGCCATCTTGTGGACGCAGACCGAGCTCACCCCGCCCGCTCCGATCACGAGGACTGTCGACATGTTGGTGTCCTTTCGAATTCGAATCTTGCGCGTGCCTTAGTCGAATGCGCTAGGGCGGACAAATGATCCGCACGGAGTCACTCCCCACCAGCGAAGGCGTGCTTGCCGCCGCGCAAAGCATTGCCGCGATCCTGCCGCCGACGCCGCTGCTGCCCATCGAGATCGGCGCAGTGCGGTGCCATGCCAAGGCGGAAAGCCTGCAACCGATCGGGGCGTTCAAGATCAGGGGCGCGTGGTGGGCCCTTTCCCATGTCGAAGGCAAGGACGTGGTTGCGGTGTCCTCGGGGAACCACGCGCAAGGGATCGCCTGGGCGGCGCGAAAGCTGGGCAAGCGGGCGGTGATCGTGATGCCGCGCGACGCGCCCCGGGTGAAGCTCGACAACACCCGCGCGCTTGGCGCAGAAATCGTGCTCTACGACCGCCCCGGCGAGGACCGCGACGAGGTGGCGGCGCGGGTGATCGCGCAGCGTGGCGGCACGCTGGTCCACGCTTTCGGCGATACCCGCGTGATCGAGGGACAGGGCAGCGCCGGATGCGAGATCGCGGCGCAACTGGGCCGCTCGCCCTCGCGCATCGTGACCTGCTGCGGCGGCGGGGGATTGGCGGCGGGGCTCGCGCTCGCCTGCCCCGAGGCAGCGATTGACATCGTCGAGCCGGAGGGCTGGGACATGGTCGGGCAGGCCATTGCGCGCGGCGAAATCGTCCATGCCGGGGCAGACCCACCCGCCACTATATGCGATGCGCTCCAGCCGACCGCGACCAGGCCGGTCAATTTGCAGGTTCTCATGAACCGCGCCGCGCCGGGCGTCACCGTCACCGACGACGAGGTGCGCGCCGCACAGCTCTGGGCTTTCGCGCATCTTCGCCTCGTGCTCGAACCCGGTGGCGCGGCGGCTCTCGCTGCGGCTTTGGCCGGCAAGGTGGCGCTCGACGAAGGCACGGTCATCATGCTCACCGGAGGCAATGCCGATCCAGATCGCTTCGCCCGGATGCTCGCAGGCTAGGACGAAACGTTGCCGCGCGTCTGGAAGAGGGCTGTGGATACAGTCACATTGCCGACACGCACTGAAATTATGACCGCGGTCTTACGCAAGACAAAGGACACTCAGCGACATGGCAGCTCAGGCAAAGCGCATCATCGAGGATGCGGTGGTGCGCAAGGATGCAAAGGCGGGAGACAAGCTTCTCGACAAGGCCTTTGCACTTGCATTTAAGGGGCTGGTCTACGCACAGATCTGGGAAGACCCCGTCGTCGACATGGAGGGGCTGGAGATCGACCCCGACACGCGCCTGATGTGCATTGCAAGCGGGAGCTGCAACGCGCTGTCCTATCTCACCGCCGGCCCTGCGCAGGTCACCGCCGTCGATCTCAACCGCGCCCATGTTGCGCTCGGCCAGCTCAAGATCACCGCGATCCGCCACCTGCCCAATTACGAACGGTTCCACCGTTTCTTCGCCCATGCCGACCACAAGGAAAACTCCGAGGTCTACCGCACGATGATCGCCCCGCATCTCGATGCTCAATCGCGCAAATACTGGGAAAAGCGTGACATTCGCGGCCGGCGCAGGATCAGCTATTTCACCCGCGGACTTTACCGGAAAGGGCTGCTCGGCAATTTCATCGGCCTCGCCCACCTCTTCGCCAAGCTCTACAAGATCGACCTGTCGAAAGTGCTCGAGGCGCAGACGCTCGAGCAACAGCGCGAGGTGTTCGAGCGCGAGCTCGCCCCGGTCTTCGACCGGAAATTCGTCCGCTGGCTCACCAACCAGCCCGCGTCGCTGTTCGGCCTCGGCATTCCGCCGGCGCAATTCGAACATCTCGCAGGCGACGAGCGCATGGCCGAGGTCCTGCGGCGGCGGCTGGAAAAGCTCGCCTGCGATTTCGAAATCAAGGACAATTACTTCGCCTGGCAGGCCTTCGCCCGCCAATATGACCGCTCCGAAAGCGCGCCGTTGCCGCCCTATCTGCAACGCGCCAACTGGGAGACCATGCGCGATCGGATCGAGCGGATAGATGTCGTCAATGCCAACATGGTCCACTGGATCGGCGATCGGGCGGAGGCGAGCCTTGACCGTTTCGTGCTGCTGGATGCGCAGGACTGGATGAACAATGCCCAACTCGACGACTTGTGGAACCGCATCACCCGCGCCAGCCGCCCCGGTGCGCGCGTCCTGTTCCGCACCGCCGCCGAGCCGAGCCTTCTTCCTGGAAGGCTTGACGAGGCGATCCTGTCGAAATGGCGCTATCGCGAGGAACAATCGGCCGATCTCACCCGGCGCGACCGCTCCTCGATCTATGGCGGCGTCCACGTCTACGAACTCGCCTGATGGCACAGGCGCAGGGCCCCGGTCACGCCGCGCTGATGGACAGCGTCTATCGCGGCCAGCGCCACATCTATGACCTGACGCGGAAATATTACCTGTTCGGGCGCGATACACTGATTGAGGGACTGGCGGCGCGACCGCGGATGCGCGTGCTAGAAGTGGCCTGCGGAACCGGGCGCAACCTTGCAAAGATCAAGGCGAAATGGCCGGGCGTGCGGCTGTACGGGCTCGATATCTCAACGGAAATGCTGAAAAATGCCCGGCGCGCGCTGGGCCCTGACGCGCGGCTTGCACCGGGCGATGCCTGCGCCTTTTCACCGGTCGAGCTGTTCGGCGAGAATATCCCGGGATTCGACCGGATCGTCTTGTCCTATTCGCTCTCGATGATCCCGGACTGGGAAAGCGCGCTGGACCGTGCCGCCTCGCATCTCGCACCGGGTGGCGAGCTTCATATCGTCGATTTCGGCGACCTGTCCGGTCTGCCGGGACCACTCGAGCGGGGTCTGCACGCCTGGCTGGCGAAATTTCACGTCGAAACCCGCAGCACGCTGCCGGAAACGGCGGCGCGGATCGCCGCGGAGCGCGGCCTTGACCACCGCCAGTCACGCGGCAAGCTTGGCTATTTCCAGCTCCACGTCCTTTCGGCCTGATCGGTTGCAATTGACAATCCGTCCGCGTCTTCGCAGGACAGTGGTTCGAACGGCTCGACAGGGGATCATGTGATGCAGGCCCAAATGCTCGCGCCCGCCGCCGTGCTGGTGGTGTGGACGCTCATCGTCATGTTCTGGATCATCCCGGCGCGCTTCGGGGCGATTGCGAAAGTCACGGACAAGTCGACCCTGCCGCAGAAGGCGGGCATGCGCGGGGCCGATCTTGAAGGGTTGATCCCGGACAAGGCGAACTGGCCGGCCCACAATCACACCCACCTGCACGAACAACCGACCCTGTTTTACGCCACCGCGCTGATCCTCGCCGTGGCGGGACCGGCAGCACTGGATGTGGCTCTGGCATGGATCTATGTCGGCCTTCGGGTGCTGCACTCGCTCTGGCAGATCCTGGTGAACACGATCCCGGTTCGTTTCGCCCTGTTCCTCGCCTCGAGCCTCGCCCTCATCGTGCTGGCCGTTCGCGCGGTGACGGCGACCGTATTCGCCGATCCCACCGCGATCTGAGGAGCGACGAATGCGCGACCAGATCATCCTTTCGGGCATGGCGATCCTGCAACCGGCCGTCGCGCTGATGGCGTGGACCATGATCATGTGGGCGTGGATGTATGTCACCCGCCTCCCCGCCATGCAGAAGGCGAACGTCGATCCCGACAGCCTCGCGCGCGATCCCGATAGCTCGCTCGACCGGCTGCTGCCGCGCGAAGTGCAGTGGAAGGCGCACAATTACAACCACCTGCACGAAGCGCCGACCCTGTTCTATGCAGTCGTGATCGTGCTCGCCTATGTCGGGCACGGCGAAGGGATCAACGTGACGCTGGCATGGGCTTACGTTACGTTGCGCGTGGTTCACAGCCTCGTGCAGTCGACGGTGAACAAGGTCGCGCTGCGCTTCGCCCTGTTCGCGCTGTCGAGCCTCGTTCTTGCCGCGCTGATTGTGCAGGCGGCCGTGGTGGTGTTCGGACTGGCGGACCAGGCGGGGTCGTAAAGGCGATGAGCCCCTGCGAAGGCCGGCACCTCAGGGCAACTGGCACTCCATGAACACGAGGGTCCTGCCTTCGCAGGGCCAACGCTTTCGCTATTACTCTGCCGCTTCCGCCTCTGCCTCTTCGTTGCGCGCCGCTTCGATCGTCGCAAGGAAACGCTCACCGTCGAGCGCCGCCATGCAGCCCATTCCAGCTGCGGTGACCGCCTGACGATAGACATGGTCGGTGACGTCACCCGCTGCGAAGACGCCGGGAATCGCTGTCTTGGGTGTCCCCGGTTCGACATCCAGATAGCCAGCTTCGTCCATCGGCAGCTTGCCCTTGAACAATTCGGTCGCCGGCGCGTGGCCGATCGCGACGAAAGCACCGTCCACCTGCAAGGTCGACGTCTCGCCGGTCTGCGTGTCCTCCAGCACGAGATGGTCGAGGGTTCCGTCCTCGCCAGCCTCGAAGCTCTTGACCACCTTGTTCCAGAGCGCGCTCGTCTTGAGGCTCTTGAAGAAACGATCTTGCAAGATCTTCTCCGCGCGCAATGTGTCGCGGCGGTGGATCAGGGTCACGTCGTCGGAATGGTTGGTAAGGTAGAGCGCTTCCTCGACAGCGGTGTTGCCCCCGCCGATCACCGCGACCTTCTTGCCGCGATAGAAGAATCCGTCGCAGGTCGCGCACGCCGACACGCCCTTGCCGCCCAGTTCCTGTTCGCCCGGAACGCCGAGCCATTTCGCCTGCGCGCCGGTGCAGATGACGAGCGTGTCGCCGATATATTCGTCCCCGCTATCGCCGATGGCGCGGAAGGGCGGGCCGTTTTCGAGATCGACCGAGACGATCGTGTCCCACATCATGCGCGTGCCAACATGTTCGGCCTGCGCCTGCATTTCCTCCATCAGCCAGGGGCCCTGCACGACTTCGCGGTAGCCGGGATAATTCTCGACATCGGTTGTGATGGTAAGCTGTCCGCCGGGCTGGAGGCCCTGGACCACGATGGGTTCCAGCATGGCGCGCGCGGCATAGATCGCGGCGCTGTATCCGGCCGGGCCGGAACCGATGATAAGCATCTTGGTGCGGTGGGTAGCCATGGTTAGTCTCTTCGGTTGCGTGTCGCAGGGATATGGGCGCGCGGCCCCCGTTTGTCACGCCAGCAGGCGTTCGCGCAGCAGCGCCTTCTTCTTGGGGTCCACCCCGAGAGTCAGGGAAAGATAGGTGTCGAGCGAGCCGGAGATGCGCTCCACCTCGCGGAAATAGGTCTCGATATAGTCCGGCAGGACGCCCATCAGGTTCGCCATCGCCTCTGGCGCGATGCTGGCATAATGCTTTTCCATTCGCGGAAGCGATTGTCGTTCGAGCACTTCGCGGGTTGGCGCCTCGTTCGTGCGCAGATATTCCGCGATCACGTCGTCGCGGTGTGCGCCCAGGATATGGAGCAGAAGGCTAGCCGCGATACCGGTGCGATCCTTGCCGGCGAAGCAATGCACGAGGCTCGCCCCGTCGCGGGTCGCGAGTGCATCGAAATAGCGGGTAAAGATGTCGATCATCGCCGGGTTCACCGGCATCCGGGTATAGACCGCCAGCATCCGCTCGCGCGCGGTTTCGGCGGTCATGTCGATCGCCCCGCCCCCACCTTCATGCGGCGGCGAATTGCTGGTTTCCCCGTCATAGGCGATCACATGAGCATCGAATTGCGCATGGCGACGGCAGGGAAAGCGGGTCCGCTCCGATGTGCCGCGCAGGTCGATCACCGTGCGGATACCGAGCCCCTGGATCGTCTCGAGATCGGTATCGGACGCCTCCATGTGCTGGCCCGAACGGAACAGCACGCCGCGTTTCACCCGCGCCCCGTCGGCTGCTCCATAGCCGCCATAATCGCGCAGGTTATGGACGCCTTCCATCGGCAGGAAAGGGTCGGAGGGCGGATTGTGGGGGTCGGTGCGAATCATTGCCAGCCCAAAGTGGCAGGCGAGCGGCGGGCGGACAAGGCGCTCCCGCCCCGAGGCGGCGTTGCATGCACAGGCGTTCCGAAGGGAGCCCTGGCAAAACACCATAGGTACTGACCCCGGGCTTCAGGCAAATTCACGCTTGGGCGATGACTCGATAGAGGGCTCGCACTGGCGCACCACTCCCCGGAAAAGGCACGAACTTGGCTCACATCCTCATTGCCGATGACGACGACCTGATCGCCGAATTGCTCGGCGATGCGCTCGCGGCTGCCGGTCATCCGAGCCATCAGGTGCCGAGCGCCGAAGCCGCGTGGGAGTGCGTCCATGCGCGCCGCCCGGACCTGCTCCTGCTGGACCAGGACATGCCGGGCATGTCCGGCCTCGCCCTGCTTGCCAAGCTGCGCGCCTCACCGCTGTTCTACGATCTGCCCGTGGTCATGCTGACCGCGATGCGCCCCGGAACGGAAGGGGGTATCGACAAACACGAGGCGATGCGCGCGGGCGCGCAGGATCTGGCCCGCAAGCCGTTCGAGCCTGCCGCTCTGGTGGCCCGCATCGAGGCGGCGCTGACATGCGGAGTAGTTCCCGGTTCGCAGGCGTTGGGCCAAGAGAAATCCTGCGGCGAGGACATGTCCGAAGGCGCCCTGCCGTGGCAGCGCCACCTGCCACGGGCGCGCTGAGGGTGAAATTACCGTAGCGCGGGTTCAACCGGCGGCGAGATCGGCGCAGAAACGCCCGGTCCAGGCCTTGACATTGTCATCGCGCACGGTTCCGATCATCCTTTCGTATCGGCTCTTGCGCTCTTCCAACGGCATGTCGAGCGCTTTGGCGATCGCGCTTGCGACAGCATCCGGGCTGTGCGGATTGACCAGTACCGCGCCCCGAGCCACGCCCTCCTCGTCCTCGCAGCCAAGCTGGAGTGCGGAACCGGCGAATTCGGACAGGACGAGCACGCCCGGATCCTCCGGGTCCTGCGCGGCGACATATTCCTTCGCGACGAGGTTCATCCCGTCGCGCAGGGGCGTGACGAGACCGATCTTGGCCGCGCGGAAAAAGCCGAAAAGTTCGGCATGGCTGTAGCCGCGATTGACGTAGCGGATCGGCACGATGTCGACCTCGCTTCTCGCCCCGTTGATCTGCCCCGTTTTCTGTTCGAGCGTTTCGCGGATCTGCTGGTAGCTCTTCACGTCCTCGCGGCTGGGCGGAGCGATCTGAATGAAGACGAGATCGCGCGTCCGGTCAGGGTGTTCGTCGAAGAAGCGACCGATCCCGTCGATCCGCTCGGGCAGGCCCTTGGAATAGTCGAGCCGGTCGACCCCGATCATGCCGGTGCGGTGGCGGGTCGAGGCGAGCAGGCGCTGTTCGGCCTGACGCGCTTCGCCGGTCGCTCCCTGTGCCTGGAAATGATCCCAGTCGATCCCGATCGGATAAGCCTTGGCGACGACCTCGCGCCCCTCGAAACGGATCGTGCCGGTGTCCTTGTCGACGCTCGCGCCAAGCTCGGTCTCGCAATAATGGACGAAGCTGGACAACCACTCGCGTGTCTGGAAGCCGATCAGGTCATAGGCCAGCATCGTGCGCACCAACCGCTCGTGATAGGGGAGCGAGGTCAAAAGGCGCGTCGGCGGCCAGGGGGTGTGGAGGAAGAAGCCGATCCGGTTCGTTGCCCCGCGCTGGCGCAGCCGCTCTCCCAGCGGGATGAGATGATAATCGTGCACCCAGACCAGATCGTCGGCATCGATCAGCGGCATGACACTCGTCGCGAAGCGCTCGTTCACCCGCTCATAGCCCTCTCCGGTGCGCTGTTCGAAGCGGGCAAGATCGATCCGGTAATGGAACAGCGGCCATAGCGTCTCATTGGCATAGCCGTTGTAATACTCGCCGAGTTCGCGGGTGGTGAGATCGATCGTCGCGGTCGTGACACCGTCGGCGCGGTGCAGGTGGACGGTATCGCCCGGATCGTCGTCGACCTCGCCGGACCAGCCGAACCACACCCCGCCGCGATCCTTGAGCGCTGAATTCAGCGCCCCCGCCAGGCCGCCCTGAGCCCCCGCGGCACCGCGCGCCTTGGGAACCGCGACGCGGTTCGATATGACGACGAGCCGTTGTCCTTGCGCGTTCACCTCACCTCGCTCCAGGGTTTCGACAGAAGCCCCGCACAATTGATTACCCCTACCAGCGAGTAGGTCTGCGGGAAGTTCCCCCACAGCTCGTGCGTTTCGTAGTCGATGTCCTCGCTCAACAGGCCTGATTGAGTCATGTGGCTGAGCATGGTGCAGAACAGGGTCCGCGCTTCCTGCCTGCGTCCGGCGACCTCGAGCGCCTCGATCAGCCAGAAAGTGCAGACATTGAAGGCGGTCTCGGGCGCGCCGAAATCGTCTTCGGCATCGTAACGCAGCATGTGGTCGCCGCGCCGCAGGTGTGTCTCGATCGCGGCGAAGGTCTGCTGGAAGCGGTCATTGTCCGGCGAGAGGAAGCGCAGTTCGAGCATTTGCAGGAGGCTCGCATCGAGATAGTCGCTTTCGAAGCTGGCACCGTAATGGTTCATGCCGAACTGGCTTTCCCCGTTATCCTTCCAGGCGTGCTCCTCGATCGCGTCGCGGATGCTGTCGGCGCGCTCGCGCCAGACCTCGGCGCGGTCCTCCTTGCCGAGATGCGCTGCGACATTGGCAAGCCTGTCGCAGGCCGCCCAGCACATGACCGCCGAATAGGTGTGGACTTCGGTGCGGGTGCGAAATTCCCACAGTCCAGCATCGGGCTGGTCGTGCATCGCCCACGCCATCTTGCCGACCTGTTCGAGATTTTCGAAATCCTGCTCGGTCGCCGGGCGCAGCAGGCGGTGGTCGAAAAAGCCCTGCGCGATCGGCAGGACGATCTGGCCATAGCAATCATGCTGGACCTGGGTGTAGGCGGCATTGCCGCGCCTGACAGGACCCATCCCGCGATATCCCGAAAGATGCTCCGCCGTCGCTTCCTCCAGCGCGCTTTCGCCCATGACGGAATAAAGCGGCTGGATCTGCCCCCCGCGCGAGGAATCCACGATATTGCGCAGATAGCGCAGATATTTCTCCATCACGTCGAGCGCGCCAAGGCGGTTCAACGCCTGCACGGTGTAGTAGGAATCGCGGATCCAGCAGTAGCGATAATCCCAGTTGCGCTCCGAATGCGGCGCTTCGGGGATCGACGTGGTGAGTGCCGCGACGATGGCGCCCGTCTCCTCGTGCTGGCAGAGCTTGAGCGTGATCGCGCAGCGGATCACCTCCTGCTGCCATTCGAGCGGAAGCGCAAGCATGCGTGTCCAGCGCTGCCAATACTTGCGGCTGCGTTGTTCCATCGCGCGCACGTCCTCGCGCAGGTTCCCGCCGAAGGGCTCGTCGGGACCGAGGAAGAAATGCGTGTCCTCCTCGATGCGGAAGGTGCGCCCTTCGAGGATGTAGCCGACCGGCGCATCGGTCGACAGTCGCAGCGCCTGGTCGCCCACCAGATAACGGATGTGGTTGGTGCCGTTGGTCGTATCGGCGGGTCGCGCGCCATAATCGCGCATGGGCCTGAGCACCACCCGCACTCGTGGATTGCCCCTGACCGGTCGGACGATGCGGACCCACGCGACCGGTCGATACATCCGCCCCGACCGTTCATAACGCGGACAGAAATCGAGGATTTCGATCGCATCGCCGTCCCGCGATTCAAGCGTGGTGAGAAGATGCGGGGTGTTGCGGATATATTCCTGCCGCGCGCTGCACTGTCCCTCCAGCTCGAAACGCCAGATGCCCTCATCCCGCTCCTTGCCGTCGAGCAGCGAGCAGAAGATCGGATCACCGTCGACCCGAGGCACGCAACCCCACACCAGCGCGCCGGTCTGATCTATCAGGCCGGAAACCTGGCAATTGCCGATCGGCCAGAGCTGGAGACTGGGTCCTTGCATCGTCATGCGCCCCCTCTCACAGGCCGAGCCAGGCGTGAACGTCGCCGACACTGCCGAGGCGATAGCGCGCCGCGGTCGGTTCCCGATCGCCGACGATGATGCCGGCTCCGCCGCGCGCCTCGCACACTTCGAAACCCGCCTCGTCGGTGAGATCGTCGCCGATGAAGAAAGGCCGAGCACCGGCGAAAGGCGCAGCGTCCATGAACAGATCGACCGCGCCGCCCTTGCTGGCGCCGCGCGCGACCAGTTCGACCACGCCCTTGCCACCCTGCACCTTCCAGCCGTGCGCTTCGGCGAGTTTGCTGGCGAAGGCATGCGCATCTTCGCCGCGTCCGGGCGCGGAACGGTAATGCAAGGCGCCGCCATGAGGCTTTGCTTCGTAGGCGAGACCCTCGCGCTCGGCGAAACCGCGCAGCGCGCTGGAGATGGCATCCGGCAGGCCCGCCGGGCCCTCGCCCAGCGGCTCGCCTGCAGCGGTGCGAATATCGGTTCCGTGCGACCCCGCAGCGGCGATCCCGAGCGCACCGATATGCCGCTCGATATCGTGGATCGCGCGCCCGCTGATCACCGCCAGCCTGCCCTCGAGCCTGTCGGCAAGCCTGCCGAGCGCATCGGCCAGCCCTGCGCGCGGTGCAATTGCATCGGGTCCCGGGGCGATTTCGACCAGAGTACCATCGAAATCGAGGAAGAGCGCGGTCGGGCCCTCGTCCAGCAGGTCGGCGAGCCGGGGCGGAGAGCGCTGTGCGAGACCGGAATCCATGCCTCGCGTCCATAAAGCCCTGACCCCCACGGTCAACAAGAGTGCTTGCGAGCCGGGCCCTCAGGCTTGCTCGCGCAGCTTCGTCTCCTTGCGTGCCCCCGCCTCGGCCGAAAGCAGGCCACGCGCGATCACCTGCGCCTGAATCTCGGCGGCGCCCTCGAAGATATTGAGAATCCTCGCATCGCACAGCACTCGGCTAATGGGGTATTCGAGCGCATAGCCATTGCCGCCATGGACCTGCACCGCATTGTCCGCGGCAACCCACGCCGTGCGCGCGGCGAGGAGTTTCGCCATCCCCGCCTCGATGTCGCACCGTGCGCCGCGATCCTTGGCGCGGGCGGCGAAATAGGTGAGCTCGCGGGTCATCACCGTCTCCGCCGCCATCATGGCGAGCTTGTCTGCTACGCGGGGAAAGGCGGTGAGCGGCTCGCCGAATTGCTTGCGGCCCATGGCATATTCAAGCGCGAGGTCGAAGGCGTTCCACGCCACCCCGACCGCGCGCGCGGCGGTCTGGATGCGCGCGCCCTCGAATGTCCGCATCAATTGCTTGAAGCCCTGCCCCTCGGCCCCGCCGAGCAGCCCGTCCTCGGCGATCTCGAAGCCGTCGAAGCCGAGGGCGTACTCCTTCATGCCGCGATAGCCGAGGACCTCGATCTCGCTCCCATCCAGCCCGTCGTCGGGGAACGGAGCGGCATCGTTTCCGCGCGTCTTTGCGGCGAGGAACATCGAAAGCCCCTTGTAGCCCGGGGCGTCCGGGTCCGTGCGGGCGATAAGGGTCATGAGGTCGGCGCGCGCGGCGTGGGTGATCCAGGTTTTCGCCCCGTCGACACGCCAGCTCCCGTCCGCCTGCCGTCGTGCGCGGGTGCGAACGCTGGCGAGGTCTGAACCGGTATCGGGTTCGGTGAAAACGGCCGTAGGCAGGACCGAGCCTTGGGCGATCCGCGGCAGCCAGTGCGCCTTCTGCTCGTCGGTGCCGTTTTCGCCGATCAGTTCGCCCGCGATTTCCGAGCGCGTGCCGAGCGAGCCGGCGCAAATCCAACCGCGCGACAATTCCTCCGAAACCACGGACATGGCAAGCTTGCCGAGGCCGAGACCGCCATACTCTTCTTCGATACACACGCCGAAGACGCCCAGTTCCGCCATCTCGGCAATCACCTCTGCCGGGATGAGTGCGTCGGCCAGATGCCAACGGTGCGCGTGCGGGGTTATCCTGTCAGCCGTGAAAGCGCGGAACTGGGCGCGTACGAGATCGAGCGTCTCGTCACCCAGCCCCTCGTCGGGACGCGCGCCCTCGGCCAGCAGCGCCGCGAATTCGGCGCGAATATCGCGCGTGTTGCCGTGCTCGATGAAACGCGCGAATGCCGGATCGCCCGTCAGCGCTGCCGCTTCGCGGACCGTGCCGAGCGCCCGGGGCCGCACCGTCTCGCCCGCGCTCATCGGTACGCCCGAGACGAGCTGGGCGCAATATTCGCCGAACCCGATACGCAGGGCGAGTTCCTCGACATAACCAAAATTGCCCGCAGCGCGCGCCCGCACCGCCCAGTCGGCTGTCGCCTCGAGCGCGGCGGTCGTCGCCGCGATCCACGCGAAGCCATGGACGACGTGCTGTTCACGCGTGACCAGCGTGCCATCGACGCGGCCCCGGGGCGCAACCATCCCGTGCACGGCTCCTTGCACCGCGTCCCGATATTCGCGCGCCGCCCCAGCGGCATCTCTCGCCCACTCGATCCATTCGCTCATGATCCGCGTGCTAGCAGAGCGCGAAGGGGCATGGCATTCCCTTTTTCGCGAAAGACACACGTTCAAACGCATGCGCCCCGGCGAGCCTCGCGGCTGCCGGGGCGCTCATATCGCATGAAAGGCCTAAGGCTCAGTCGTCCGTGACGCTGGTCGGCGTTTCCCACGGCAGGTGCCGGTTTTCGAGTATGACGAGGTTTTCCGGCCGGATAATCTCTGCGCTCGTGGTGTATCCGAGCAGCTTGTCGGGGGCCATGTCCTGATTATTGATCATCACCCGCGTCTCGTCCGATGTAAAATCCGACAGTCCGCGCGCGAGCTCATTGCCGTCGCCGTCATAGATATGGAGCACGTCGCCGCGCGTGAAATCGCCGTCCATCTCGACTACGTCTTCGCGCTTGATCGGCTCTTCCCGGTCGATCCGCGCCGCCGCTTCGTCCGTGATGACGAGGAGCCCGGCGCGCTGCAGCCGATCGGCCAGCCAGGTTTCCCAAAGCGAATCGGGTGCGGCATTGGCGATACAGACAGTGCAGCGCCGCTCCCCGTGCATCACGGATGTGATCGGGTAATCCGCTTCGCCATTGGCGATGTAGGTGGTGCAACCAGCGTTCTGGGCCATGTTGGCAGCCTGCAGCTTGGTCAGCATGCCGCCCGACCCGAGCGAGGAAATGCCCGAAGCCGCCTCGAGATAATCGTTCACGTCGGTCAGTTCCTCGACCAGTTGCGCGCCTTCCTCGGAAGGATCGCGGTCATAGAGCCCGTCGACGCTGGTGAGCATGATGAAATGATCCGCCTCGACCATCTGCGCGATCTTGGCGGCAAGCCTGTCATTGTCGCCCACGCGGATTTCCTCCGTCGTGATGGTGTCGTTCTCGTTCACGATCGGCATGATCCGCGACTTGAGCAGCCGGTTCACCGTGTTGCGGGTGTTGAGAAACCGGCGGTGATCCTCGAAATCGCCGAGCGTGAGCAGGATTTGTGCGATCTCGAGCCCGTATTCATGGCCGACCTGTTTGTAGGCGTTGAGCAGGAGCGGCATGCCGCAGGCGGCGGCAGCCTGCTTGTCGCTGACCCCAGCCTTCTCGCGGGTCACCCCGACAGTGTTCAGCCCAAGCGCGACCGCGCCCGAGGAGGTCAGGATCACATCGTAGCCTTCGTCGCGCAGGCGCGCGATGTCCTCGAGCAAGCGCTGCATGAAACCGAAACGCGGCGTGAGCCGGTCTTCGTTCGCAAGCAGGCTCGATCCAACCTTGACGACAACTCTTTTTCTTCCTGACACGGATGCCCTCATTTTTGCTTGAAAATATGCGATGCCCATCTAGTTACTAATTGTGCAGCGCACAACCGCCTGCTGAAAACAATTTTGCAACAGCAGGTTCGGGGCATGCATCCATGATGCTTAAAGTCTCTCCAACGCTGACTAGCTATTTTCATCATCTGGTATAAATTTTAAATACGAATAAGAGAGGAATAATAAAGGCTGTGAATATTTTACTTGTCGGATGCGGAAAAATGGGCGGAGCCCTGCTCGAAAACTGGAAGCAGGGGGACGAAGCCTTCGCGATCGTCGACCCCTTCCTCGAGAGCGCATCGCAGGGCGTTTCGCTGCACGAGACGCGCGAGACGGTTGCAGACCGGCGTTTCGATGTCATCGTCGCCGCGATCAAGCCGCAGATGATCGACGAGGTCATGCCCGATTATTCGCAGATGTTCACGGAGCACGGTTACCTCCTGTCGATCGCCGCAGGCTGTTCGATCGCGCGCCTCAGGAAAGTCTCCGGCGGCAAGCCCGTGATCCGCGTCATGCCCAACCTGCCCGCCGCTATTGGTGCGGGCGTCAGCGCGCTGTGCGCGAGCGAGGACGCCAACGACGCGCAACTCGCCCATGCACGCGCCTTGATGGAGCGCACAGGGACCGTCATCACTGTGAAGGACGAAGATGCGATCGACCGGTTCACCGCAGTCGCGGGTTCTGGTCCGGGCTATGTCTTCGAGCTCGCCCGGGCCTATACCGAGGCGGCGATGGCCCTGGGTTTCGAAGAGGATCAGGCCCGGGCCATGGTGCTCGGCACGCTGCAGGGCACTGTCGCGATGGCGGCGGGCAGCGATGAGAAGCTCGAAACCCTGCGCAATTCGGTGACGAGCAAGGGCGGCACGACTGCCGCCGGGCTCGATGCGCTCAACGGGAGCGGCAAACTGTCCGCCCTCCTTTCCGCAACGCTCGAAGCGGCCTATGCTCGCGCGGTGGAACTGCGCTGAACCCTAAGGCCGCCCCAACCCGTTTCAAAGACACAAGGATACAACATATGACCGGCCAGGATCTCGATCCCCGCATTCACATCACCCAACTTGGCAATGCCGCGCAGACGGCATCGCGGAAATTGCGCGCCGCCTCGACGCAGGCGAAGAACACCGCCCTGCGCGAAGCGGCCAAGGCGCTGCGCGAGGCGACGGTCGAGCTGATCGAGGCGAACGCAAAAGACGTGGAGAGCGTTCGCGGCACGAAGCCGGACAGCTTTATCGACCGCCTGATGCTCGACGAGGACCGCATTGAGGGCATGGCCAGGGCGCTCGAGGAAATCGCCGACCTGCCCGATCCGGTCGGCCGCGTGCTCGCCACGTTCGAGCGACCCAACGGGCTCCATATCGAGCGCATCGCCGTGCCGATCGGGGTCATCGGCATGATCTACGAATCGCGCCCCAATGTCGGCGCGGATGCGAGCGCGCTGTGCCTCAAGTCGGGCAATGCGGTGATCCTGCGGGGCGGGTCGGAAAGTCGTCATTCCACACGAAAGATCGTTGCCTGCATGCAGTCCGGACTCGAAGCGGCGGGGCTACCGGTCGATGCCGTGCAGACCGTCCAGACAACGGCGCGCGAAGCGGTCGCCGAACTTCTGCGGGCGGTCGGGCTTGTCGATCTGGTCATCCCGCGCGGCGGGCGCGGGCTCGTCGAACTGGTGCGCGATCAGGCCAAGGTGCCCACGCTGCTCCATCTTGACGGCAATTGCCACAGCTACATCCACGAAGCCGCCGATCTCGAAAAGGCAGTCGCTGTCACGAAAAATGCGAAGCTTCGCCGCACCGGCATTTGCGGGGCGACCGAAAGCGTCGTGGTCGACGAGGCGGTGGCGGCGAAAGCGATCCCCGCCCTGCTCGACGCCATGCCGGATTGCGAATTCCGCGGCGATGCAGCCTCGGTTGCGATCGACGGGCGGGTGAAGCCGGCGAGCGAGGAGGATTTCGACACCGAATTCCTCGATCAGATCGCCTCGATCAAGGTCGTCGCGGGCCTGGAAGAAGGCATCGAATGGGTGGCGGGCCACACGTCGGGCCACACCGACGCGATCCTGACCGAGGACGAGGGTGCCGCGCGCGCCTTCCTCACCGCAGTCGACAGCGCGGTCGTGATGCACAATGCCTCGACCCAGTTCTCCGATGGCGGGGAATTCGGCATGGGCGCGGAAATCGGCATCGCCACGGGCAAGATGCATGCGCGCGGCCCCGTCGGGCTCGAACAGCTGTGCAGCTTCAAATATGTCGTGCGCGGCAACGGCCAGACGCGGCCCTAGGCGTCCTTTACGAAAGCGGCAAAGATTGCGTCTAGGCCGGGCGTCTCGCCCTCGCAACGCAGGCTTTCGAGCGCTTCTGGGATGTTGATGTCGAATTCGGCGACCTCACCGCTGTTGCCGGTGCGATTGCCGCCCAGAAGATGCGTCAGGCGAATCGCCCCGGCATTTTCGGGCAGGATGCTGACCGCAAGCGTGTCCAGCCCCTCCCGCCTGCAATCGTGCAGCAGGGTCGCTGTAAGCAGGCGAGCAAGGCCAAGGCCGTGATATTCGTCGATCACCGCGACCGAGAATTCCGCCCGCTCCGCGCGGTCCTCGTCGCGAAAGGCGTGGACGACGCCCAGTGCCGGTGCGTCGGCAAGGTCGGTGCGGATCGCGCCCCATGCAATATGATCGTGCCCGTCGACATCCAGAAGCTTGTCGATCACGCCCTGCGGCGGCTCGCGCATGCCGGAAAAGAATCGCAGATAGCGCGAATGGGCCGAAAGCCGGGCTATCCCCGCGCGCAAACGCTCCTCGTCATCGCGCCGGACCGTGCGGATGCAGATCGGCGTGGCGTCATTGAGATGCGTTTCGATGATCATGCCGCCGATCCTCGCCCGAACAGGTGATGACAGCGAGGTAGAATGACGCGTCGCCGCATTCGCATCAAGCGCGGCCTTCGATCGGCACGGGCCCTGCTACGCCGCCGGAATCACCAGGCTCGTCGCCAGATCGGGCTCGGCCCGCGACACGGACAGGCCGCTTTGCGCCCGGCCCGCCGCTTCGAGCGAATAGGTCCCGAAACCAAGTCCCTCGAACAGCACATATCCGGCAAAGTCGGTCGGCGCGCGGGCAACCTCGCGCCCGTCTGCATCGCGCAGCACGACAAGCACCCCCGGGCGCGGCACGCGGTCGTCGCCCGCCTGCAGAAGCACCTGCGCCTCGAGGCTCCCCGTCGGCCTCAACGGGACTGCCAGCGCGCGCACTTCGCCCGGGCGCAGGACCAGCCGTTCACCGGCGCGCGCAGGCCGTAGGGTGAAATCGTCGAGCGAAGAAAGCTGCATTTCGACATCGACCTCGCGCCCTGCGGGCAGGCCGCTGACGAGGACCGCCCCGTCCGGCCCGGTTTCCTCGCGGCGCACGGCCGAACCGACGAGAAGGCGGCCGCCCTCGATCGCCTCCTCGCCCTCATCCCGGAACCCGTCGCCGTTCTCGTCGACGAACATCTCTGCCACGATGGAGCCGCTGCGCGAAACGCCCGAGCCGGCCGTGCGCCAGCTTCTGCCGTGCCGCCACAGGCCGACATTGACGGTGACCCCGGCGCTGAAACCCTCCGGACCGTGCGCAAACCTGCCCGACACACCGAACGCGCCGATTTGCTGCGCGATCGTCAGACCCGCGCCGAAACCGCCAGCGGCCTGCCAGCCAAGATCGAGATTCATCGCTCCGTCGCCAATCGAACGGGTTGCAGCAAGCCGGGCCGAACCGAGCCGCCAGCGTTCGCCCCGCACCGCATCGATCCCGGCGCGCAGCCGCCACTTGCCGGTTCGTCCGGCCAGGCCGAGCCCGGCATTTCCGCGCCACTCGCCGCCATTCTCGCTCACCAGCGCCAGCCCTGCATCGGCCTGCAATCCGCCAAAAGGCATCGCGATCCGGCCCGCGACCGAGCGCTGCGCGCCGCCGCTCCTGCGCTGGGCCGAGCGCAGGCGCAATTGCCACGGCAGGCTGAAGCGCCCAAGCCCGATCCGGCCCTGCCCTTCGAGCGAGACGATCTCGGAAAATTCGCGCACCTGGGCAGGGAGATGGGCGCCGGTGTCGCTGCCGTGCCTGGCGAGATCGAAGACCACGTCCTGCGACCCGAACTTGCGCGCGAGCCGGATCGCGGCGGCAAGCGATCCTTCCCCGTCGCGCGCCACGCTCGCCGCCCATAGTCCGCCCCATTGCGACCCGTTCAGGCCGAGAGCGACGGCGGGCTCGCCCTCGGTCCCGGTGCGCATGTCGAGCCGCGCGGTGATCTCGGGCGCAAGGCCATAGGCAAGGCTGGCGAAGGCTGCGGGCCCGGCAACCCGGCGGTTCGCGGTCTCGCCGATGAGAGGGGTTCCCGCATCGACCACGCCGAAAGCGTATTCGACCTCGTTTTCGCCCTGCATCGCGCTGCCGACAAGGCGCGTGAAGATGTCTTCGCGCATTTCGCCGTGGGGGCCGTGCAGACGGACCACCCAGCGATTTTCGCCGAGGCGCACGGGCAGGTCGGCGAACCGCCATTGGCCCAATGCATCAGCCTCGCGGGTGACCGCGACCAATCGGTCCTCGTGCCACAATTCGGCTTCCCAGCCGCTCGGCAGCGGGCCTGACAGCTCGATCGAGTCGACCAGATCGACCCTCCAGGGCGGACGCGAGGCGACCACGAGGCCTCGGCCCGTCAGCGTATCGGCGATCAGCGGCTGGGCGGGGCTGGCAATGTCGCCGAGCGCGAAGCGGCGTGCGCCGAGCGGGCCGAGCAGGACAGGATCGGCACTGACTTCGGAGAGTGTCAGACCAAAGCGGGTTGTTCCCTCACTGCCGCGGGTCACCGCGGCACGCGCGCCCATTCCCGCGATCTGTCCCGCCGCCTGGACCGAGGTACTGAAGCGCGTCCGGCCGGCCTCGTGGGCAAACCCCGCAGCAAGATCGGCACTCCACAAGTCGACGAAGCGATTTTCCCGTTCGAGCAGCGGAAAGTCGGGCCGCCTGCCGTGCACCGGACGCAGGCGATCATAGCGCTTTTCCCGCTCGAGCCTGATCAGGACCGGCAAAGGAGCGCTGGCTGACAGGTCAAGCCGCTGCGAGACCGGATCGTGCGCAAGCTCCAGCGGGAGATGGGCCGGAATGTCCACCAGTTTCAGGCAGGCCCCGTTCGGGCTTTCGATGAGTGTGTCGGCGGGGATCGCGACCCTGCGCTCGGGCCGGGGCAGCGTCACCGAGATATTGCCGTGCCGATCGGGTGCGTAGGCCATCTCGAGCGCTTGCAGCAGCGGTCTGATCGTCACGCATACGCCGCCGCCGGGCCCGAGATCGTGGAGCGGGAGCGTGTCGGCGATCCGCCTGCCGTCGGCAAACAGGCCCGGCAGGGCCAACCCGTCGCCCGCCTCGCCGCCCTGCTCGGCGGCGGGGTCGGATCCGAAAAGGCTTTCGAACACGTCGGGCTCGCCCGGCCCGGAAGGGGATACGGCAGGCGGCCGGGCACCGGCCGCCCCCGTCAGACAAAGAGCGACGACCAGCGCCAGCACCCGCGCAGCGAAGTGCGTGAAGGCCGGCATGGGAACACCATCGCGCTCAGAGGTCGACCGTCAGTTCGGCGATCAGGTCACCGAGAGTCGCCGGGTCCGACCGGTCGGTCGCGACATAGGCGATGCGCACGCGCTTGCCGGAGAGGCGCTGCGTCACCTCTTCGGGCATGGCGAGCACGACATCGCGCGACGTGTTCGGGGTGTAGATCGCGACCCCGCGCACCATCCAGGCGGGCTCATCCTCGCCTTCGACGAAGAAGCGCAGGTCCCCATAGGTTGACCGGTCGCCCTCGCGCGCCATGCGCAGGATGAACTGATTGGTCGCATCACCCGAAAGCGCCGCCGCATCGACGGTGACACTGGCATCAAGGCTGCCCTTGCGCAGGATGATCGGCACGGTGATCGAGCGGATCGCGACAAGCTGGATGCTGAGGCTGTTGTCCTCGGGATCCCGGCCTGCGTCCGCGTCCGGCCGGGCGGCGCTTATCGGCGCGCTCATCAGGCGCAGGTGGCTGCGATATTCGCCTTCGGGCAGGCTCGAGGGCGTGCTCGCAAGGATGCGAACGGTCTGACGCGCCCCCGGCTGCAGCACGAGCTGGCGCGGGGAAAAGCGGATCTTATCGTCGGCGAACAATTCGCCCGGCTGCGCCTCTTCGGCCGCTTCGAGGCTTCCGTCATCGCGCATGCGGCGGTTTTCGACCGACAGGCGGAAAGCGGCGGCTTCATCGCCCTTGTTGACGAGGACGAGCTCGCCGGAGCGCTGCTGCGGAGAAAGGACGAGACGGGTGGGCGCGACGAGCAGTTCGGCGCTCGCGGGCGCGGCGGCGGCGATCGCGGCGGCAAGCGCCGCGACAAGCGGAAATCTTTTCATGGTCAGACCTCGTGGCAGGAATGGTCCGGTATCGGGAGGGGCTGGCAAGGGGGTTGGACGACCGTCCGCGCGCTCACGCGGCCGGCCGCCCACCCCCTGCCACGGAGGCTTACTTGTACTCGACGGCGACGGTGAACGTGCCGTTGTAACGGCCCGCAGCCTGGCGCGCGGCGACCGCGAGCGTGCCACCGACGGTGAATTCGTCTTCACCCTTCAGCAGCTGGCCGGACGGCTTCGAGCCGACGACATTGCTGATCACCATGGTCTCGCCCTTGCCGTTGGTGATGCGGATCTCCTTGGGCAGCGAAATCGTGTAGGTCGCATCTTCCTCGCCGCGGACTTCGAAACCGGCCGCGGTGTGATCGGCCGAAAGGCAGGTCAGCGCCGGGCCACAGTCACGGCTGCCGTCGGGGGCGACCGAAACCTTGTCGGCCTGGTCGATGGACGGCGCGATGGTGCCGAAGTAGAGGTCCTGCGTGTTCTGCACCTCGAGCGGGGCGACGAGCAGCGCACCGGCCTTCGAATCGGCTTCCTGCGCGAGAGCCGGCGCACCGGCGGTAAGGGCGATGAGGGCGACGGCCCCGGTAAGAATGGTCTTCATAATGTGTCTCCTGTGACATTGGTATGTGCCTGGCGGCGGTAATGCCGTGGCTGGGGGTCCAAGTGACGGAGGAGAGCGCCCGAGTCTCGCGAGCGGAAGGATGCCGGGGCGTGCCGAAGCATGGCTGGCACAGCGCCTTGGAAGGATGGCGCACCCCGAGGGGATAGGCCAAAATCGCTATCCGGGTTATTAACTATCCGAAAGTATAGGTCGCATGGCCGAAAGGCGAGATTGCGGGGCGGGCCCGCACCTGCGAATTCACCACGACGAGCCAATCCCCACGCGAGAATGACCATCAAGCTGCTCTCTTCCCCGCCCGCGATTCCCGAAGAGGACGAACGCCTCGCGGCCCTGCGCATGCTGCGCATTCTCGACACGCCGCCCGATCCCGCGCTCGACGTGGTAACGCGCCTTGCCGCCGATCGCTTCGGCACCTCGATCGCGCTTATCAGCCTCGTCGACGCGGATCGCCAGTGGTTCAAGTCACGCTGCGGCCTCGATGCCCAGGAGACACCCCGGGAAGCGAGCTTTTGCGCCCACACGATCGCGGGAAAGGACGTGATGGTGGTCGCGGACACGGCAAGCGATCCCCGCTTCGCCGAAAACCCGCTCGTCACCGGCGACCCGAATATCGGCTTTTACGCAGGCGCACCCCTGCGCACATCCGACGGACACGCGATCGGGACGTTGTGCGTCATCGACGAGCGCCCGCGCGAGGATTTCTCCGCACGCGACCGCGAAACGCTCGAGATGATGGCAGCGCAGGCGATGACGGTCATCGAATCCTCCCGGATCCGGCAGGACCAGCGCATCTCCCAGCTGATCGCCCAGACGACGACCGACGCCTTCGTCTGCGCCGACCCGGACAGCCGCATCATCCTGTGGAACAAGGCAGCCGAGACCATGTTCGGATGGCGCGAGAACGAGGCGCTCGGGCGCAGGCTCGACCTCATAATCCCGGCACGCCACCGCAGCGGCCACAATGCGGGCATGGACCGCCTGATGTCAGGCGGGCGCTCGAAACTCGTCGGCAAGACGGTCGAAGTGCCTGCCATGTGCAAGGCGGGCCACGAAATCCCCGTCGAACTCTCGCTCGCCATGTGGCCTGCCGAGGGGACCGGCGAACCCGAGGGCTTCGCCGCGATCATCCGCGACATTTCCACGCGCAAGGCGGACGAGGAACGCCGCGCGGAAACCGAGGCGCTGCTGGCGCAGAAGGTGGCCGCCATCGAGGCCTCCGACGACGGTTTTGCCGTTGCCGATGCGCAGGGCATGTTCAACTTCATGAACCGCGCCCATGCCGCCCTGTTCGGCTATGAGGAGCCGGCAGACCTGATCGGCAAGCACTGGAGCGTCCTCTACGATGCGGTCGAAGGGCGCCGGATCGAGGAGAAGGTCATGCCCATCCTCGCAGAGGCCGGGGTCTGGCGGGGGGAGACGATCGGGCGGCGCGCCGACGGCACGCCGGTGGAACAGGAAATCGTGCTAACCCTCTCGCACGATGGCGGCATCGTCTGCGTGACTCGCGGTATCGGCGAAAGGCTGGCGATGGAGCGCGAGAAGGTGCGTCTGCGCGAACAGCTCATGCTTGCCCAGAGGCAGGAATCGGTGGGCCAACTTGCCAGCGGGATCGCGCATGATTTCAACAACCTGATCGCCGCGATCACCGGGACTGCGGGCCTGCTCGAAAGCAGCGGCGATGACGGTGTCGCGTTCCATGCAAAGCGCATCCAGTCCGCTGCCGGCACGGCGGCGGGGCTGGTCGAGAAGATGCTCTCGCTCGGTCGGCGCGAATCGGTGCTCAAACAGGTCGATCTGCGCGCCATCCTGTCCAGCGTGCGCGATCTCGTCGCTCCGAGCCTTTCCGAGCCCGGCCACCGCATCGAATTCGATCCCCCGCACGAGGCTGTGTTGGTCCATGCCGATGCGACGGAAGTCATGCAGGTCGCCCTCAATCTCGCACTTAATGCCCGCGATGCACTGACCATGGGTAAAGACAGCGTCATCACCCTGTCGGTGGGCCTAGCGGGCGACGCGCAGCCGGGCGGCCGGGTCGTCGTCGGCGACGTGCCGCCCTCGGCCGCATTCATCCGGGTGCGCGATACGGGCTGCGGCATCGCCTCCGACGATCTCGCGCAGGTCTTCGAACCCTTCTACACGCGCAAGGGCGAGGCCGGGACGGGGCTCGGACTTGCGGTGGTCGCGGGGATCGTCGGCAGTGCGGGCGGTGCGATCGCGGTGCGCAGCAAGCCGGGCGAAGGCACCCAATTCGAAGTCTGGTGGCCCACCGAGCCGCCCGTCGCGGAGCCCGAGGTGCCTGCCGTATTGAGCCCGCTCGACGCGCAGTTGATGGCGGGCAAGGCGGTGCTGGTGGTCGATGACAATCCGGCGGTCGTCGATACGCTCGTCGCCATGCTCGAACGCGCCGGGGCGGAACCCGGACCTTGTCTCGATCCGGCCGATGCCATCGCCGCGATCGAGGACGATCCGCAATCCTTCGACCTCGTCGTCACCGATTACGACATGCCGTCGATGAATGGGGCCGAGCTTGCCCGAGAGCTGCGCAAGCTGCGACCAGACATTCCCCTGCTGCTGCTCACGGCCATGCCCCTTGCCTATGGCCGGCGGGCCGGCGAAGCGGAACCCTTCGACGCGGTGCTCGGGAAACCGGCGACGATGGATTCGCTCATCGCCTCGGCACGGCTCGCGATCGCGACCGCAAGCAGGCGGAGGACATCATGACCCGCGTACTCATCGCCGACGACCACGAATTGCTGCGCGACGTGCTGCGCTCCTATCTCGAAGCCGAAGGCGGTTTCGAGGTGGCGACCGTCGCCGACCTGCCCGCCGCGCTCTCCCTTATCGACGAGGGGCAATCCTTCGATCTCGTCCTGCTCGACTATGCCATGCCGGGCATGAACGGCTATGAGGGGCTGGAGGCAGCGATCGCGAAAGCGAAAGGAATGGCAGTCGCATTGATGAGCGGCATGGCCCCAGCAGGGGTATCGGAAAGGGTGCTCGCCTGCGGCGCGGCGGGCTATCTTCCCAAGACGCTTCCGGCGCGCTCGGTGGTGAACGCGATCCGGTTCATGGCGGCGGGCGAGACCTACATGCCGCTTGACATGATGCGCCGGCAATCCAGCACGGAGCAATGCGACGTCGGCCTGTCGCAGCGCGAACGCCAGGTCCTCAGCGGGCTTTGCGCGGGGCTGGCGAACAAGGAGATCGCGCGCGATCTCGGCCTGCGCGAACCCACGATCAAGCTCCACGTGAAGGTGATCTGCCGCAAGCTCGGCGCACGCAACCGGACCCATGCCGCGATGCTCGCGCGGGAGCGGGCGCTGTGCTGAGCCGCGCTGCGGGCTAGACGCTCACACCCAGCAGGCTGCCGATCGCCCCGGTCACGGCCATCGCGATCACGCCCCACACCACGACCCGCCCGATGGCCGGAAGCACCGGCGCGCCCCCGGCCCGCGCGCCGAGCGCGCCGAGCAGCGCAAGAGCGAGCACCGAGACACCGAGCACCACGGGCAGGATCGCGTCCCCCGGCGCGAGCCAGGCCGCCGCGAGCGGCAGGGCGGCGGCGGCGCTGAAGGTCGTGCCCGAGGCGAAGGCGGCCTGCAACGGGCGCGCGGAGAGCGCATCGGTAAGCCCGAGTTCGTCCCTCAGATGCGCATCAAGCGCATCGCGTTCGCTCAGCTCGCTCGCAACGCGTTCGGCGGTTTCGCGCGAAAGCCCGCGCTCCTCGTAGATCGCGGCCAGTTCGGCCAGTTCCTCGTCCGGCATTCGCCTGAGTGCCATTCGTTCGCGCGCAATGTCGGCCTTTTCCAGATCGGCCTGCGAAGAGACCGAGATATACTCGCCCGCCGCCATCGACAGCGCGCCCGCCACCAGCCCGGCGACGCCCGCAACCAGCACCGGCTCACGCGCGGGACCGGCGGCCGCGACACCGACGATCAGAGAGGCAACCGATACGATCCCGTCATTCGCGCCGAGCACCGCCGCGCGCAGCCAGCCGCTGCGATTGACGAAATGCGGGTCGTCGGGATGGGCGCTGCCTTCGGTCATGGTCGTGTCTCCGGCACACCCGGTAGCACGCGGCGCGCCATCACAGCAGCCATTCGATCGGCAGCAGGCCGACGGCGCGCATCCCGATGCGCACGCACAGGCCACTGTCGGGGTCATGGCGGTGGATCTCGCCGGTCTCGAGATCTTCCCACCGCATCCGTCCGCTGGAATCGAGCGAGACGCGATAGGCGATGCGGGTATATTCCTCCGCCAGCACCCGCTCGATCTCGCGCGCGGTCCCTTCGCTTTCGATCACGAGCCCCATCTCGGTGTTGAGCCAGACCGAGCGCGGATCGAAATTGAACGAGCCGATGAAGACGCGCTCCCCGTCGGCGGCGAAGGTCTTGGCGTGCAGGCTCGACCCGCCCGAACCCAGCGCCCCCGCGTCCGCGCGCCGCGCGGGGGGCGATGCGCGTGCCTTCATTTCGAAGAGTTCGACCCCGCCTTCGAGCAGGCGGCGGCGATACTTGCGATAACCTGCATGGACGAGCGGGACATCGTAGGCTGGCAGCGAATTGGTCAGCACCCGCACCCGCACGCCGCGCGCGGCGAGGCGCACGAATTCGTTCGTCCCCCGCTTGCCCGGCACGAAATAGGGCGAAACGAGGTCGAGGCTTCTCTCCACCTCGCCCAGCATCTCGGCCAGTTCATCGACCATCAGGTGACCCATGAGCACGCTGCCGAGCGTCTTGTCGGGCGCATCGCTTATCAGCCCGGTGGGCGCGGGTTCGAGAGCGAGAGCCCCGTGTCCGATCCGGCGCAATTCGGGATCGCTTTCGAATGTGCCTGCATAGCTGCGATATTCCTCGGTATCGCAGGCCGCTTGCAGGGCCCGCCCCAGCGCGCCTTCATGCGAGCGGTCGCTGCCGATCACCCGCTCCAGCCGATAGGCCGAGCGCGATGCCCAGTAGCGCGCGAAATCGGCCGCCACCGCCCTCGCCGCTTCGCCGGCGGCGATGACATCGAGATCGACGAAGCTCGGCTCGTTGCCGGTGTCGAAATATTCGTCCCCCACATTGCGCCCGCCGGTGATGGTGAGCGTGCGGTCGGCCGTCATCGCCTTGTTGTGCATGCGGCGATTCAGGCGGAGAAAATCGAACAGGTAATTGGCAAGCCGCGGCCAGCGCAGGCCGAACGGATTGTAGAGCCGCACGGCGATATTGGGATGCGCGTTCAACTCGGCGAGAATGCCATCGAGCCCGGAGATCCCGTTGTCGTCGAGCAGCAGTCGCACCGAAACTCCGCGCTCCGCCGCCGCGCGCAACCGCTCGAGCGTAAGCACGCCGGTGAGATCGCGGTGCCAGATGTAGCACTGCACATCGATGGAGCGCTCGGCCTTATCGATCAGCATCAGCCGCGCGGCGAAGGCCTTTTTGCCTTCGCGCAGGGGCTGCACGGCAGAGCCGTGTTCGTCATCGAGAGCGCCGACGAGGGATGCGAGCGCGCCTCCTTCAGGCCCCTTTGCCGCCAGGCGAGGCTCCTCGGCAGGCCGCGCCGGGAGCCGGTAGCGCCACCGCAGCACCAGCAGAGCGGTGACGACTACGCTCGCCGCGATGACCAGCTTGCCCAGCACCCTGCCCTGTTCTCCCTTCTGCGCGGCACGAGGCCGCATGCAGTTCGCTCCTAACGGCTTCGGGTCGTTCCCTCCAGCACGCCGAGCCCACGTCGCGGGAGCACGGCAATGTGCGCGACTGCGAGCGATGTGCTAGCCCGGGCTGCACAAGGAGAGCGAATGGCTGGCAAGCGATCGGGCCAGGGCCGGGATCAGGTCCGGGTGGTGAGTTACAATATCCGCAAGGGGCTGGGCCTCGACCGTCGCCGCGATCCCCTGCGCATCCTGCGCGTGCTGGGCGAGGTCGATGCCGACGTGGTCGCGCTGCAGGAGGCCGACCGCCGCTTCGGCCTGCGCGAAAGCGTGCTGCCGCAAATCCTGATGGACAACCATTCCGATTACGAGGCGGTCCCGCTCGACGTGCAGACGGACTCGATGGGCTGGCACGGCAATGCAATCCTCGTGCGGCGCGGGATCGCGGTAGAGGCCCACGACATCATCCATATCCCGTGCCTTGAGCCGCGCGGCGTGGTGACGGCGCGGCTATCGGTGCGAGGGCAGAGCCTCGCGGTGTTCGGCATGCATCTCGACCTGTCGGGCCTGTGGCGCAGGAGGCAGGCGCGGGTCATCGCCGATCTCGCCGCCGCCGCGAGCGAGACGAACGCGACCGTGCTGATGGGCGATCTCAACGAATGGCGCGCGCGCGCGGGGACTTTCCGCGAATTCAAGCGCCATTTCTCGGTGCTAGATTGCGGGCCCAGCTTCCACGCCGCGCGGCCCCTCGGGCGACTCGACCGGATCATGCATTGCGACCGGCTCAAGGCGCTGGATTGCGGCGTGCACCGCAGCGCACTCGCCGCGCGGGCTTCCGACCACCTGCCGGTCTGGGCCGATTTCGCGCTGTAGAATTCGCAGCCTAGACTCCCGCAAGCCCTCGCTCGAGATCGGCGATGATGTCATCGACATGCTCGATCCCGACCGAGATCCGCACCACGTCCGGCCCCGCTCCGGCCGCGACCAGTTCCGCTTCGCCCAGCTGGCTGTGCGTGGTCGAGGCCGGGTGGATGATGAGCGAGCGCGTGTCGCCGATATTGGCGAGGTGGCTGAACATCTCGACATTCGAGACGAGCTTGACCCCCGCCTCGTAGCCGCCCTTCACCCCGAAGGTGAAGACCGCCCCGCCCTTCCCGCCAAGATAGCGGTCGGCAAGCGGCTTGTACGGATTGTCGTCGAGCCCGGCATAGGACACCCACTCGATCTTGTCGTGGCCCTGAAGCCACCTCGCCACCGCCAGAGCATTGTCGCAGTGCCGCTCCATGCGCAGCGCGAGCGTTTCCATGCCCGTGAGCGCGAGCCATGCGTTCTGCGGCGCCATGGCCGGACCGAGGTCGCGCAGGCCGAGCACGCGGCAGGCCGTGATGAAGGCGATCGGGCCGATCGGCTCCAATGCATCCACCAGCACCGCGCCGTGATAGGAGCCGTTGGGCTGGGTCAGGCTCGGAAACTTCACGCCTTGCGCTTTCCAGTCGAACTTTCCGGAATCTACGATAACGCCGCCCACCGCATTGCCGTGGCCGTTGAGGAACTTGGTGGTCGAATGGGTGACGATGTCGGCGCCATGCTCGAACGGTCGGCACAGGATCGGGGTTGCCATCGTATTGTCGACGATCAGCGGCACGCCGCCTTCATGCGCGATGTCCGCAATCGCCCGGATGTCGGTCACGACCCCGCCCGGGTTGGCGAGGCTTTCCACGAAAACGCAGCGGGTGTTCTCGTCCATCGCCGCGCGCACGTTTTCTGGATCGTCGGCATCGACGAAGCGGGTTTCCCAGCCGAACTTGCGGAAGGCCTCGCCCATCTGGTTGAGCGAGCCGCCATAGAGCTTTTTCGCCGCGACGATGTTACAGCCCGGCTCCATCAGCGTGTGAAAGGCGACCAGCTGGGCGGCGTGGCCGCTGGCAAGGCCGAGTGCCCCCACGCCGCCTTCCATCTCGGCGATCTTCTTTTCGAGCGCATCGTTGGTCGGGTTCATGATGCGCGAATAGATGTTGCCGAACTGCCTGAGCGCGAAGAGGTCCGCAGCGTGTTCGGCATCGTCGAAGACATAGCTCGCGGTCTGGTAGATCGGGGTGATCCGGGCATTGGTCGCAGGATCGGGCGCGCAGCCGCCGTGCACGGCGAGCGATTCGAGCTTCATGTCGGTCATGATAGGGTCCTCTGGTCGAGCGAATTGGCGGGCGCGTTCAACCACACCGGACTGGCGCGCGCAAATGCCAAAACGACAGAAGGGGACCGGTCGTCCGGCCCCCTCCCGCAAGGCGACGCAGTTTGCCGCCTAGAAGCTCGCACCTATCGCAAGGCCGTAGCGCCGCGGATCGAGCGTGAAGATGTTGGTGAACAGGCCCGAACTCGCATCGGTCACGTAAAGTCCTGTGGTCGAGTTGCTGTCGAAGATGTTCTGGATGAAACCGCGCACGAACCAGCCACCGTCCGAATTGAGCTGGACCTGCGCGTTCGCCTGCACGAAGGGCGCGATGCGGTTGACGCGGCCATTGAAGACGTTGCCGAACTGCTCGCCCGTCAGCGACACGTCGAAACGCGGCACCAGGCTGTAGCCGTCACCGAAATCGGCAGTGTACTGCACACCCGCCGAAGCCTTGATGGTGGGCGCCTGGGGCAGCGTGTTGCCCCGCAAATTCACCTCGACACCGGGGCTGAGCACCTCGACCCCGCCGAAAGCCGCCGCAGCCGGCGAGGCGGCATAGCCCTGCAGCACCTCGCAGATGCTGAACGCGCCCGAAGAGGCGATGCCCCCGTCGGCCGGAAACTCGGTCGTGCCCTGCAGCGGGGCGGTGACGGGCGCGGAAAGGCCCGCGACATTGCCCGCATTGAGCTCGGAATTGACGAAGTTCACGAAACCGTCCGGCCCGCCCGGAGCCTGACCCGTCACCGCGCAAAGCGCGCCGTTGGTGATGTCCTTGACGATAACCGCGTTCTCGTCCCCGCCGCCCGGATCGCGCGGATTGGAGAAGAACTGGTCGCCCGCGACCTCGGCTTTCAGATAGCTGAAATTCATGTTGATCAGCCAATCGGGTGAAGGACGGATGATGCTCTCGAGCTCGAGCCCGTAGATATCGGCATCGATCGTGTCGTTGACCGATGTGCGCGCGATGATGCGGCTGAGCTGGAGATCGCTGTACTTATAATAGAACGCCGTCGCGTTGATTTGCAGCGCACCATTGGCGAAGGTGTTCTTGGTCCCGATCTCGAAGGCGTCGATCGTTTCCGGTCCGAAACTTTCGGGCACGTTGAAAATCGGCTGCAGCGGGGGGTTGATCCCGCCCGACTTGTAGCCGCGCGAATAAGACGCATAGAGCAGGTTGTCGGGCGTTATCTGGAAATCGAGCACCGCGCGGCCCGTGATTTCGTTGAAACTCACCGAACGCTGCTGCGACAGCTGGTTGCCGGGAATGCCCGGATCGGCATCGAATGTGCCGACAAAGGGCGATTCGAACGGGTCGCCGTCATTCGCATAAGGGTTGAGGAAGCTCGCCAGCGTTGAACGCGCGGTGATCGATTTGGAATCGTCGTTGTAGCGCAGGCCGCCGGTGAATTTCAGCCGGTCGGTGATGTCGAAATAGACCTCGCCGAAAATGCCCCAGCTTTCCAGATTGTAGTCCTGCGTATTGTTGCGGAAGAACGAGGTCGCAAGATAGGACGGCGGCAGCCCGGGACCCAGCGCATTGAACGAGCCCAGCAGACCGGAAATGTAATCAATCGCAAAGGCGTTCACGAAATAGCTGTTCTCTCTCGTGTTGAGATCGGCATAGATGCCGCCGAGCAGGAAATTGAACGGTCCGTCGAAATCGGAGGAGACGATCGCCTCGACCGACCAGGCGCGGTCCTCCTGGTTCGAGCGGTCGAATTGCTGGCCGGCCGGCGAACAGATCGAAAATCCCTCGAACGCGCCGCGATTGTCGAGCCGGGTGTCCGAGGTGCACAGCTCGCCGCCCGGTCCGTTCGGAATGATCGCATCCACGATCGGCTGGAAATAGGCCGCCGTCCCCGGGCCGACCACGGCCGGATTGGCGAAGGCCGAAAGCTGGGCGAGGGCAGGCGCATAGAAGGCCGGATCGTTGATGCCGAGATTGTAGTCTTGGCGCGAATCGACCGAGCTTTCCTGATAGGTCCCGGTCACGCTCAGGGCGATATCGCCGAAATTGTGTTCCAGATGCGCCTGCAACTGCAGTTCGTCGGCGAAATATTCGGGCGTGAACTGGGTGCGGACCTGGCGCACGTCATTCGGCTCGTCGAAATTCGCATAACCGTCCGGGCCATAGAGGCTGTTGAGCCCGAAGCCCGGGGGCAGGCCGTTCAATTGCAGGAATTCCTCCGAACCCAGAGTGCCGGTGAAGGTCGCATTGGCATTGAGCTGGTCGAAATCGCGGCGATTGTTGAGACAGCCCAGCACGCCCGTGGGATCGCGCTGGCACAGCTGTTTCTGGATGCGCAGGCGATCGTCGTCTTCTTCGAAATAATAGCCCATCAGGTCCAGCGTGGTGTCCGGCCCGGGCTCCCAGCGCAGCGAGGCGCGCACCGCGAACTGTTCGCGCCCGTCGATGTCATCGCCGTTGAACAGGTTCTCGGTAAAGCCGTCGCGCCTGAGGAAGAAGCCCGCCACGCGGGCGCCAAGCGTGTCGCCGATCGGCAGGTTCAGCATCGCCTGAGCGCGGATCGAATCGAAATTGCCGTATTCGAACTGCGCGCTGCCCGAAAAGGCGTTGAGGTCGGGCTTGGCGGTGACGATGTTGACCACGCCCGAGGTCGCGTTGCGCCCGAACAGGGTCCCCTGCGGCCCGCGCAGGACCTCGATGCGTTCAAGGTCGAAATATTCGGTCTCGAACAGGCGGGTGTTGAACAGCGGCGCGGAATTGAGCGCGATACCGGTTGCGCTGTCGCAGCTCACGCCGACGCACAGGTCGCCGATGCCTCGAATGGTGAAGGTCGATCCGGTGAAATTGCCCTTGGTGAAGGACACGTTGGGCAGGGTCAGCTGGAGATCGCTGGCATTCTCGATCTGCTGCGCCTGCAGCGCTTCGGCATCGAAAGCGGTCACCGCGAGCGGAACTTCCTGCAGGCTCTGCGCCTGGCGCTGGGCGGTGACGATGATGACACCCGCCTCGCGCGGCGGTTCGGGCAGGTCGTCCGGCAGATCGAGGTCCGATTCCTGCGAAAATGCGGGCGTCGCCATGGACGCAAGACAGATTCCGGCTAGCAGACAGGTTCTCACCTTCATTTTTCTCTCCCCCAAAAATGGCCGCTTTTGCGGCTCTGGCGACAGGATATACCTGAAATTGCCCCCTAAGGGTAAGAAAAATGTCATGCAGGACTTGCGCGCGCCCCGCCGCTGCGGCGGGTGCTGGGCCGCTCGCGTCGCGCGACCTTCTCACAATCGCCATTGCCGCGCTGGCCCGCGCGGCGTAATCCTTGGGCCGGGAGAGGAACTGGAATTGAACGATTTTCCGACACATGCCGGGGCCGTGACGCTCGATTGGCTGACACAGCGCCTGGGCGAGAGCGGCCTTTGCGACGGCAGGCTGAGCGCGTTTCACTGGGAGCCTATCGGAACCGGGCAGGTCGGCGACTCTGTGCGGTTCCACCTGCGATACGAGCCCGGGGCCGCCGGCCCCCCGACGCTGGCGGCGAAGTTCAGCGCCGCAGATGCGACCAGCCGTGGCACTGCGGCAATGATGGGGCTCTATGCCAAGGAAGTGTGCTTCTACCGCGAGGCTGCCCCGCTGCTCGACGCGCGCGTGCCGCATGTCCTGGCCGCCCATGTCAGCGCAGACGGGAGCGGGCAGGTCATCCTGTTCGAGGATCTCGGCCCGGCGCGCGCCGGCGACCAGATCGCAGGGTGCTCGATCGACGACGCGCGCGCCGCGATCAGGCAGGCCGCCGCCATCCATGCCGGGAGCTGGCGGCGCGCCGATCTCATCGAGGCCGACTGGGTCCGTCCCGACCCCGAATTGTCCGCGCGCATCGCCGCGATGTATCCGCAGGCGCAGGCTGTATTCCGCGAACGCTATGCGGACGGGCTCGAGCCCGAATACATGGCATTGTGCGAGGAGCTAGCCGCCACCCCCGCCTTTTTCGAGCGTGACAACGCCCGCCCGCAATGCCTCGTCCACGGCGATTTCCGGCTCGACAACATGTTGTTCGACGTGCGCGGCGGCGCGGAGCCCATCGCGATCCTGGACTGGCAGACCGTAACCACCGGCAAGGCGATGACCGATATCGGCTATTTCCTCGGCTGCGGCATCGGCAACGACCTGCGCCGCGCGCATGAGGACGAACTGCTCGACCTGTGGCTTTCGGAAATGGCGGCGCGCGGCGTTTCACTCAGCCGCGCCGAGATCGACCACGATTACCGCATCGGCGCGCTGCACGGGGTTTCGACTGCGGTCTTCAGCGCCGCCTTTGTCGAGCGCACAAGGCGCGGCGATGCCAACTTCCTCTCAATGGCGCGCGGTGCCTGCGGCCTCGCGCTGGAACGGGAGAGCCTTGCAGCATTGAAGGAGAACGCCTGATGGTGCTCACGCGCGGCGACGACTATCCGCTTCACCAGACCCCCGAACCGATCGCCTATTCGGGGACGGACCGCAATTTCTACGACCGGTATTTCTTCAATGGCTATGCGCCGGACGGCAGCGGCTTCTTTGCCGCCGCCTTCGGGGTCTATCCCCATCTCGACGTGGCCGATGCGCATTTCAGCTTCATCCGTGGCGGGGTGCAGCATTGCCTCCACGCCTCGTGCGAACTCGGCATGGAACGCATGGCGCTGAGGGTCGGCCCGATCGCGATAGAGGTGATCGAACCGCTCAAGCGCCTCAAGGTGACGATCGAGCAGACCGAGGGGCTGGCGGGCGAGTTCACCTTCACCGCGCGCGCCGCCCCGATCGAGGAACCGCGCTTCATCCACCGCACGGGTCCGCGCGCCTTCATGGATTACACCCGCATGACCCAGAACGGCCATTACGAGGGCTGGATCGAAGCCGACGGGGTGCGCGAGGACATGGCGAAGGGCACGCTCGGCACGCGCGATCGGTCGTGGGGCGTTCGGCCGGTCGGCGCGCGCGATACGCAGCCGATCCCGGGAGCGCCGATGCCCGCATTCTTCTGGCAGTGGACCCCTCTCAATCTGGCCGGCGGATCGTTGTTCTTCCACGTCAACGCGGACCCGCAGGGCCGCGCCTGGAACACCCGCGCGGCATGGGCCGCAGATGGCTGCGCGCAGGATCAGGTGGCCGAGGGCGACGCGGCGCTCACCGCCACGCTCGAGCCCGGCACACGCTGGCCCGCCCGCGCCGCACTCGATATCGACGTGCAGGGCGCGCCGGAGCGGCTCGAACTCGAACCGCTCGCGCGTTTCCAGATGAAGGGGATCGGCTACACCCACCCCGAGTGGGGCCACGGCCTGCACCACGGACCCGTTCGCACCGCGCGCGAGGACCTGCCCCTTGCCGAACTGGACCCGGCGGCGATGGACAATCTCCACGTCCAGATGCTCTGCCGGGTGGGCGGCGACATGCAGGGCATGGGCGTTTTCGAACAGCTCGCCATCGGCCCTTACGGCCCGCTCGGCCTTAGCGGGCTCGTCGACACCGCCTGAGCGCCCCGCCAGCCCCGCTGAAGCCCCGCGCGCCGGAACGGCAGCGGGGCCCTCTCCGTTGCATTTCCTGAAACCGCGCTGCGACCCGGGCGGCGCGCACCGGAAGCCATCGCAACAAGGAGGACCGCCATGGTCGACCCGCAGAAACCCGAATCCAGCCGCTCCAAATGGCTCTGGCCGCTTGTCATCGTCGGGCTCGGCGTGCTGCTGCTGATCGTGTTCTTCAATCCTTCCGGAGACCGCGACGGCGATGTCGACACCCCGATCGAGCTCGAACAGCCGGTCGGCGAGGATAGCGTCGACGAAACAACCACCCCGGCGCCCGCTCCCGAACCCTTTGCGCCGGGCGGCGAATAACGGCTAGGACGGGGCCGAAACGGGTCCCCCCGCTTCCCACTCATGCCGAGGAGACAGCATTGGCGACCCGTTCCCCGATCCAGCAGAACCCGGATATCCGCTTTCTCGGCAAGCTGCTGGGCAATGTGATCCGGGAGCATGGCGGCGACCAGCTGTTCGAGCGGACCGAGGATATCCGCCGCGCCAGCATCGACCGCCACAGGGGCGAAGACGTCGCCGATCTCGGGCTGGAACAGCTGAACCTCGACGAGACGCTCGCCTTCGTGCGCGGTTTCGGGCTGTTTTCGATGCTCGCCAATCTCGCCGAGGACCGCGCTGCACCGGTCGCGGAAGGGGCAAGCGATCTCGCCGCCGCGCTCAGCGCGCTCGAGGAGGACGGGATCGCGCGCGACGATGTTGCGCGGCTGCTCGAAAGCGCGCTCATCGCTCCGGTCCTCACCGCCCATCCGACCGAGGTGCGGCGCAAGAGCGTGCTCGATCATCGCGCCGCCATCGCCCGGCTGATGCAGGCACGCGATGCGGCGATCGCGGCGGGGAATCCAGCCGAGCCGGTCGAGACGGCGATCGCGCGGCAGATCGCGCTGCTCTGGCACACCCGCACGCTGCGCCGCGACCGGCTCTATGTCACCGATGAGGTCGACAATGCGATCGACGTGATGCGCGAGGTTTTCCTGCCCGTCCTGCCGACCCTGTTCGAGCGCTGGGAGAACGCACTGGGCCGCGACCTGCCCGGGTTCCTGCGACTGGGCAGCTGGATCGGCGGCGACCGCGACGGCAATCCGCATGTCTCGGCCGACTCGCTCGACTACGCCCTTTCGCGGGCTGCCCGGCTCGTCATCGGGACCTATCTCGAAGCGGTCCACGACCTCGGCGCGGAGCTTTCTATCTCGAGCGAGCTTGCAAGCGTCGATCCCGCGCTCGAAGCGCTTGCCGAGGCGAGCGGCGACACCTCGCCGCACCGCCGCGACGAACCCTATCGCCGCGCGCTCGCCGGGATTTACGCCCGCCTTGCCGCAACCCACGAGGCGTTGACCGGGCTCGCTCCTGCGCGCGCACCGGTCGCCGAACGCCCAGCCTATCCTGCGCCCGGTGCCTTCCTCGCCGACCTGGAGACGATCGCCGCTTCGCTCCGGCGGCTCGGGGGCGCGGGGCTCGCCGGCGGCGACGCGCTCGCACGGCTGATCCGCACCGTCCGCCTGTTCGGCTTCCACCTCGCCGCGCTCGACCTGCGCCAGAACAGCGCGGTGCACGAGCGCGTTGTCGGCGAACTGCTGGCCGCAGCGGGAGTCCACGCGGATTATGCTGCGCTGGGCGAGGCGGAACGCATCGCTCTCCTGCGCGGCGAACTGGCAGGCGCACGGCCTTTGCGCATCGCCTGGCATGAATATTCGGACGAAACGACGGGCGAACTCGCGATCATCGACGCGGTCGCCCGCGCGCATTCCCGCTACGGCCCGGAGGCAGTCACGCAATATGTCGTCTCCATGGCGACGAGCGTCTCCGACTTGCTCGAAGTGCTCGTGCTGCTGCGCGAGGCTGGCCTGTACCGGAAGGGCGACCAGCCGGAATGCCCCGTCATGCCGGTCCCGCTGTTCGAGACGATCGGCGACCTCGAAGCCGCGAGCGAAATCATGCGAGAGGCACTACGCCTGCCCGAACTCGCCGCCCTGGCGCGCACGCGCGGCTTTCAGGAAGTGATGCTGGGCTATTCGGATTCGAACAAGGACGGGGGCTATCTTACCTCCTCCTGGCATCTCGCCCGGGCGAGCGAGGCGCTGGCCGGAGTGTTCGCCGAAGCGGGCGTCACGATGCAGCTTTTTCACGGACGCGGCGGGTCGGTCGGGCGCGGCGGAGGCTCTGCCTTCGATGCCATTCGCGGCCAGCCGCGCGGCACGGTCAATGCCCGTATCCGCATTACCGAACAGGGCGAGGTCATCGCGGCGAAATATGGCAGCCGTGACAATGCGGCGCGCAACCTGGAAGCGATGGCGAGCGCGACGATCCTTGCCACGCTGGAGCCGGAACGGATCGCACCCGACGACGCGCGGCGCTTCGCGGCGGCCATGGAGGAGATCTCGCGCACGGCTTTCGATGCCTATCGCGCGCTCGTCTACCAGACCGAGGGCTTTGCCGAGCTGTTCCGCCAGATGACCCCCATCGCCGAGATCGCCGGGCTCAAAATCGGCAGCCGCCCGGCGAGCCGCAAGGGGAGCGGGCGGATCGAAGACCTGCGCGCGATTCCCTGGGTGTTCTCGTGGAGCCAGGCGCGGGTCATGCTGCCCGGCTGGTACGGTGTCGGCCATGCGCTCGATGCCTTCGAGGACAAGCATCTGCTGCGGGCGATGGCGGGCCAATGGCCGTTCTTCCGCAATGCGCTCGCCAACATGGAGATGGTGCTGGCGAAGTCCGACATGGGCGTGGCGCGCGAATATGCCAAACTGGCCGAAGACCGGGCGCTGGCGGACGGCATCTTCCCCCGGATCGAGGCAGGCTGGAGCCTTGCTCACGACACCCTGCTCGATGCTACGGGGCAGGCCCGCCTGCTCGAACATTCGCCTCAGCTCGATGCCTCGATCCGGCTGCGCCTGCCCTATATCGAGCCGCTGAACCTGCTCCAGGTCGAATTGCTGCGCCGCCACCGCAGCGGAGACGACGACCCGCGCATCGCCGAGGGTATTCAGCTTTCGATCAACGCGATCGCGACCGCGCTCAGGAATTCGGGCTAGCGTTCACAGGCCGAGCGCGCCGGGATTGACGATGCCGTCGGGATCGAGCTCGCGCTTGAGAGCGCGCACGACGGCGAGATGCGCCGGGTCGTGGTCCTCGAGATAGGGATAGGACCGCCCGATCTGGTAATGCACCCCGCCATGTTCGTGCATGAGCGCGACGACCTCGCGCTTCATGTCTTTCACCAACGCCTCGGCGGCGGGCGCGGCGTCGTAGGTCGGCAGGCCCTTGAGATGATCCGGCTCCACCGTGCGTTCGTGGTAGATGTTGCGCGCATCGGGCCAGTAGAAGGTCGGCTCGTAGATGAAGACACTCGTTCCCACGGCCATGAACATGCCGCCGGTATAGATGCCATGCGCATCCATGTCGGCGCGGCGCGATTGCCAATAGGACTGGAGCGCCTCGTGAAACGGGCGCGCGGCGGAGTGGGGCAATTGCGCGTGCATCGGCAGCCAGCGCTCGCCTTTGGGCCCGACCACGTTGTTGAGCGGCGCGAACGGCATGGCGCGCACGACTTCGGGCACGCTGGGCGCGATTTCCCGGCCGAATTCACCCGCGATCCGCTTGATCTCCGCGATCCGGTGGGCGGCATCCGCATCGTCGAAACCCTCGGCGATGAAATGCCCCGCGAACTTGGCCTTGGCGATCTCCTTCGACCCGGCCAGCGCCATCTTCGCGACCGTTTTCGCGCCCTTGGCGAGCGAGGCGGAATTCTTCATCACCGCCCCGGCCATGTCGAGCTTGTCGCCCATATCCGCCTCGCCGATCTGGCCCTGCTGCAACGCTTCGTCGAGGCCGAAATTCTCCTCCGCAAGCCCGCTCGCCGCGACGCGGCGAAGCGCTTCGTGCAAGTCCTCGAAGCGGGCGAAATCGAACGAGGCCGCGCCGTGCGCAGCGCCCTTGCTCTCCAGCGCGAGCGTGATCCGAACCTTGATGCCGAGCGCACCGCAATCCCCGGTGAAAAGACCGGCGAGGTCGGGTCCGTAATGGCGCGAGAACGGCAGGGCCGGGCCGGACAGCGCGCTGCCGGTGGACAGGATCTCGCCCGTCCCGGTCACGACGGTCAGCGAGAGGACGCTGTCGGCGGCCGTTCCCTGCCCGTGGCTGATGGCGTTCATCGACACCCCGCCCGCAACGGTCGCCTCGAGGCCCGAATAGCTCCCCCAGAAGCGCGTCTTCAGCCCGTGCCGGCCAAGTGCCTCGCGCAGTTCGGCCCAGGTCACGCCGGGCTCCACACTGACGAGCGCGTTGTCCTGGTCGATCTCGATCGCTTTCATGCGCGCAAAATCGAGCGTGATGCCGCCTTCGCGTTCATGGGCATAGGCATCGGTGTAGCTCGCCCCGCCGCCGCGCGTGACGACGGGCATCGCGTGTGCGCGCGCATGGCGAACGAGAGCCGCTATTTCCTGCGCGCTGCCGGGTCGGACCACTGCGAGAGGGAGTTCGCGCCGCCGGAAAACGTCGGTCGCGTAGAATTCGAGCGTATCGGGATCGGTGAGGACATGGTCCGCCCCGACAATTTCGGCAAGGCTCGCCAGCGCGTCCTGCCCTTGCTTCACGACTGTCGCCATAAGGCAGGGATACAGGAAAGCGGCCCCGGCATGACGCGGGCTACGCCGTGCTGTTCGCCTCTCGGATAATCGCGCGCCTAGCTTTCGGTCAATGAAAGCAGTTCATAATGCCCGTCGAGATAGTCCCAGCGCATGAAGGCGAGCACGTCGAGCCGGTCGCACAGCCACATCTCGATCGGTGGATAGTCGCCATAGGTGACGGTGACGAAGCGGCAGTCGAATTCGCCGGCGGCGACCTTGCGGAGCTGCATACCGTGTTCCTCGACCACGGCGCGGGTCTGGTGAAGCCCGGGCACGCCTCCGCCATTCGCGGCAAGCGAATTGGCATGGACCGTGATCTCGGCGCGGCGTTCGCCGGCGAGCGCGCGCACGATCCAGCCGTCATTCACGAGCGAGTGCGTGCCGAAGAAGCGGCAGACCCCGTCCCTAACGATCCGCTCGGGCTCGCCGTGAGCGGGCTCGATGTCGGCGAGGATGCGCGCCGCGCCGAAACGATAGTGCCCGCTGCCGAGCGTCCGCCCGCTCTCGATCGTGCGCACGAAGGCTTCGCGCGGGGCATTGTCGGGGGCAAGGCAGAGCAAACAGTCGCGCACCAGCGCATCGTCGTCCATCACGCATTGCGCGCGCAGGATGCTCGTCCCGTCCGCCTCGCGCGAAATGCTGAACAGTTCACGCCCCGTGCGCGAACCGTTCCCGCCGAAATAGCCGATCGTGCCGTGATGGTTGATTCGCTCGCCGCTCATGACAAGGCCCTAGGCCGGAGCGATGGCGGGATCCCGTCGCGATGCAGGCCCTGCCCGACAAGCGGACAGGGCACGGAACCCGTCCCTTGGTCCAAGGGTTCTATTCGACGATGAAGCGCACCGTCAGAGTGAATGTCTCGCCACCGGCAAAGGCACCGCCGGGGCGGACACGGAAATCGGTGATGCTCGTGTCGCACCCCTCCCCGTCCGCGCTCGGCACATAGGCCCAGGATGCCCCGTCATCGCTTGAAAATTCCAGATCGTCGCCAGCCTGCGCGAGACCCGCGAAACTGTAGGACAGACCGGACCCCCCGCCGCTGTCCGCGAAAATCACGGGACCGCCCGCGCGCCCGATCCGGCACATCTTGGCATCGGCCGGGCCATTGTCGATCACCACCACGCTGTCGGCATCGGCCGGGTCGGTCCCCGTATTGCTCACCGTGATGAGGTATTCGACCAGCGCTCCCGGGATGGCCTTGGGATCGGTCGTTCCGTTGACCGGGTCCGAGATCACCGAACTCACCTTGGTCACCGAAAGCCGTGCGAAGGGATTGCACACGGTGATATCATGGATCGCTATCGCCTGCTGGCCGGGATTGGCAGGGGCCGTGCCGGCGTTCCCGTAACGGATGACGATCGTATCGACGGCCTGCGTGAAAGTGACAACCGCATTGCCCAGCGCCTCGTCCGTGTCCGAACCACCATCGCCGGTAATTACGTTGCCGCTTACGACATTGACGTTTCCGTTGGAGAGCGTCGGGAGGATCGTGCTTGCGCCGAGCCGGCCGCTCACCTCGACATTGTCGGCGAACTGGCCGCCGAAGAAGTCGATGTCGAAAATCTTGAACTGGATGCCGGTGAAGGCTTGCGGCAGGCTGATGACCAGTTCGACTTCGCCTGCGCGGCTGGGCTGGTCGACCAGCATGACGAGGCTCGCTTCGGGAACCGAAAGCCCTCCGGTAAAGGCATCGTCGACTGTCGGCGATTGACCGCCGAAAGTCGGGTTGTTGAGGTAGGCGCCGTCATTGGTAAGCGCGAAGCCGATCGTGCCGAAGCTGGCGAAGGCGTAGGAATTGTTCTCGCTGCCCGGTGTCCATCCGCTGATCGTGTCCCAGTCGAATATGGCCGATCCCGCGGGACAGGACAGGGCCGGAGGAATGCCCGGCGCGCGCCCGCTCTGCACGGTAAAGGTCGAGGCGGCGTAATCGTCTTCCGTGGTGATGGCGTTGCCGGGAGTGGAATCGATATCGGGTGCCGAGCTGGCCGTGATTTCGGCGATATTGGTGACGAGCGTCCCAGCGCCGGAGGCGATCGTGCCGGAAATGGTCAGGATAGCGCTTTGCCCGGGAGCGAGCGTGCCGATGGTCCAGTCCCCCGAAGCGGCATCGAAACTGCCATCGCCGCTTGCGCTGGCGAAGGAAAATCCACCGGGAAGCGTGTCCCGCACGACGATGCCGTCGGCCGAAACGGGGGAATCGGCCGCGTTGGTGACGGTCAGCCGCCATGTCGCCGTGCCGCCCGAGACCGGCGGCGCGCCGAGCAGAGATTTGGTCAGCGAGAGGTCGGCATAATCGGCGGGCAGCGAGGTCAGCCGCAATTCGGCGTAGCGGAATTGCCCGTCGTCGACCGAGGGGAAGATGTCGCACACTTCCATCCGCCACGTCCCGGCGCTCGCCACGCCGATAAAGGCGGAAAGAGGTGCATTGGGAGCGAAGGTGTTGGCGAAAGGCGGCGGATTGGCGGTCGACTGGTTGCCGGTCGGGTTGGTCGAGTTGACTTCGACCGCGGCATCGTCATCGAGCAGGGCGTTGAGGTTGTTTCCACTTGTCGAAGTTGCGTCGCCATCGACCAGCTGCACGCGCGTGCCGTCGGGGGCCTGGAGCGTGATGCGCATGTCCCCGCGCCAGCTATGGCGAGCGTAGAAACCGAAATCGACATCGGCGACCGTGAAGCTGTCGGTGACGGTGAAAGTCCGCACCAGGGGATCGCTGCAGGGGGTGTCGTCATCGATCGCGCCGTTATTGCCGACCGAATAGGTGAAGGTCGCCTGCGCCATTGCCGCCTGCGAGAAGGAAAGGCACAGCGCCGCGAGCATCAGGCGCGCCATGGCCAGGATCAGCGCCTCGATCCGCCGTTGCCATCTCTCCCGGGTCATGGCAGGGCGATAGGCGAGCATGGTAAACACTCGGTTTACCGAGATTTTCCGGCGCTCGACCCTCATCGCCGACCCCCAATGCCCAGCGCATTGCCGAGCGAGGCGAACAGGTCATTGTCGAATTTTATCCGAACCGCCGCGAACACGCCCTTGTTCGTGTTGCGCGCTGCGGCGAAATCGCCGTCGCGGAAACCCTCGACATTGTACCCGACCGTCACCAGCATCCCTTCGACCGGGGAAAAGCCGACGGTCGGGCCGTAGGCAAAATCGGTCAGTGCATCCTCTATATTGGTGCGCACCGTCCCGCTCGCGCCGAGTTCGAAATCCGCGCCGATCCCGATCCGCGCATCGAGCCCCGCGATGAGCGTCGTGCCGGAGAATTCTGTGCCTTCGAAGCGATCGAAATTGTAGCGCGCACCGACGAACAGCGTGTATTCGTCGCGCCGCACCTGCTGGCGCAGGCCGCTTTCATCGACTTTCCAACCGCGCGGCGACCAATTGGTCGACAGGCTGCCCACCAGCCGCCGCGTTACCGCGTCGCCGTCCACCGTCAACGCGGTGCGTCCTTCCCCGCCCGCCTGCCCGGCGATGGCATCCTCGATCGAATCGCTGCGGAATTCGAGCTTGCCCAGCATCGCGACGGCAGAGGCATCGGGGCGATGGGCGAATGCTATGCTCGCATCGAAAATCTCGCTCGATGCGCCATCGCGGGTTTCGGCGCTGGTCCAGGTCGCGCCCGATCCGACGATGCTGCCCTCGCCCAGCTGGCGGATCGCGCCGAAGGTGATGCCCCTGCGCTCCGCCTGCTCGCCGTCGCGATATTCGCCGCGCGCGACCACGCTCCAGCGGTCCTTGCGCCATGCCCCGCCGAGCGTCACTGCAGTGAATTCCTCGAATTGCCGGCCGCCCGTCAACTGCCCCCCGCTCGCCGCCGGCTGGAGCGGGTTGACGAGATCGCCGGTATCAGGCGCACCGTTCAGCGTGCGGTTGCCGTCGAGTGTCGCATCGATCGTGAGTTCGTCCGTCACCTGCAACGTCTGCGACAGGCCGAAAGCGGCGAAAGAACGCACGCCCAATTCGCCGATGGTCTGCTGTCCGATCGAGGTGACGACCTGCCCGCCGCGCCACGGCGTCGTCTCGATCCCGCCGAAAAGCTGGCGCGAGTCCACGTTCGCCCCGTCCGCGATCTCGTAGCTCCCCACCAGCCGCACATCCTCGGTGATCGCGTATCGCACCCCGACCCGATGCCGGGCGGGCAGGTCGATGCTTTCCGCTTCGTCGAGAGCGATCGCGGTCGCGCCCGAGAGTTCGAGCCGGTTGTCCATCAGGCGCTGCGTCGCGCCCGCTTCCAGCACGGTGGAGGTGTTGGTCGTCCCGTCGGCGAGCCGGTCGTCGAAATGGGTGATGCCGACGCGCAGATCGGTCGAACGCCGGGTGAGGTTGATCTGCGCCTGCGCCGCGCGGCGGCGGCTGGTGTCGACGAGGCTGTCGTCCTGCCACAGGCTGCCCAGCAGGCTGAGATCTTCGGCGAGCCGCACGCGCCCGTCCAGGCCGATCTTGCGGCGGCCAATCTCGGCCCCGTTTTGCTGGCCGATACCATAATCCGCCTCGACCTGGCGGGCATAGGCGAGCAGATCGAGGCTGGCGGTCTGGTGCTGTGCCTCGACCAGCCAGCCCGTCGCGGTCTCGCCCTCGCGACGGCTAATCCCCAATTCCGCGCGCAGCTCGGTCCCGGTCCCGATCCGCGCGAGCATGTCGAGCGCGCCGATATCGGTCCGCGCATCGCCCGTTGCACCCGAACCCGCATCGCTGATCGCGCTCGCCCCGATCCGAATGGCGCCGTCCGCGCTCGTCCAGTCGGCGCGAAGGCCCGCATTGAGCCGCGCTTCGCCTGCGCCGGCTGTCTCGTATTCGATGACGATGAATTGCGGGTTGAGGTTCTCATCCCTGCTCAGCACCGGCTCGCGAAAGGTAATCGTGCCCGACAAGGGATCGATGTCGTAATCGATGAAGCGGGCCAGCTGCGTCTCCGAAACGATCACTTCGGAACGGAACCTGTCGCGCACCTGCAGCACGACTCGCTCGGAATTGGGCAGGATCCGGCGACTGCCGATCTCATAAGGGCCGGTGATACCCTGCCCCTGGATCTCCTCGCGGCGCAGGCGGCTCGCGATTTCGGCGGCAAAACCCTGCGCCTTGATCTGGCCGAAGCGCGCCTCGCCTTTCACGCCTGTCGCGGTGCGATTGTAGCGGGCGAGCCGGGTCTGGTTGAACGCGGTCTGGAAATCGCCGTAAAGTGCATAGAAAGTCGCGGTTTCGATCCGCACATAAAGTTTTTCCCGGCTCGCCGCATCGAAACGGCGGGCGGAGGCATCGGCGAAGACGGTGTAATAGGCCTGCGGGTCAAGCGTGCCGAGCAGGCGCTGGTCCTCGCTCTGCTTGGCGCTGTCATAGGCGAGCGTCAGCAGGTATTTGCCGAGCACGCGCCCCTTGGCATAGAGCGCGACGCGGGCGTTGTCGCCCAGATCACTGTCGAAGCGCCCGCTGCGCTCCATCTTGTCCGCGACCGAGCGTGCGCCCACGGTTCCTTCGGCAAGGCCGACGATCGTCCATTCGATGTCGCCCGGCTCGATCCAGGCCTCGAGCTCCTGGCGCCGCGCGATCTCGCCGTCGTCGAAGGTGAAATCGAGCCGCAGCGACCCGCTCACCATGGTCGGCGCAAGTTCGATACGGGCGATCCCGTCCTCGCCTTCGACCACCCAGCGCGCCTGGCTCGGCGCGATGCCGGTAAGCTGGTTCAATTGCTGGCGGTCGAGCTGGTCGGCGCTTTCATAAGGCGCATTGAGCGTGAAATTGCCCGCCACGCCTTCGCGCAAGGGGCGGTTGTTGCGATCGAGCACCCGGACGGCGACCACGGGCCGGGTCCGCCCGTCGGCGACGAGATTGCTCATTTCCGGCACGAGCTCGACGCGCGCGGGCCGCGTGGTGAAGAACACCTCGCGGGTAAAACTTTTCGAGGGCATCCCGAAGGAATTGATGATCTGCGCTTCGAGCACGGTGCGCTCGTTCACCAGCGGAACGCCGCGCCACAGGCTGACGGCATATTTGCCGCGCTCTGGCGTCTGGGTCCCGTCGAAGGCGAGCGGGTCGACCTCCTTGCCATCGACCGTGAGCACGACCTTCTGCCCGCGCCGGTGGCGCACCGCGACGCGGATCGCGGGAGCGCGGGGATTGGCATCGAGCGCGGGGGCGAGGAAGCCGTCCTCGCCGTCGCCGAGCGCGAGCCATTTGTTGCCGGGATCGGCGGGAACGGGCGTTTCGGCGGTTTCCGGCCCCGCCGTTTCATCGCGCTCCGGGCGGACCTCGGCGACCAGTTCGACCGGGGGCGCAGCCGCTTGCAGCGCGCCTTGCGGCAGGACGGCGTGGAAATCGGCGACGACAAGGCTTCCGCCCTGCCCGATAGCAAAGCGCGAGGAGGCGCTGCCCGCATTGCGGGTCGAACGGATGCAATCCACCAGTTCGGCGCCTTTGGGCAACGTCATGCGCGAAACCGCAACCACGTGCGTGCCGGGCACGACGCCTTCGAAATGGTAGCGTCCGTCGGCATCGGTGACGGCGAAGCTGCCGTCCTCCATCATAATGCGGACGCCGGGTATGCCGCGCCTTTCGGAACCGGGCACAGTGCAATCGCCCGCCATGACGCGGCCGATGATGGTCATGCGATCGGCGATCGTCTCGCGCTCGATGTCGATGGCGGCGCTGGCCCGCGCTCGGCGACCGAGCGCGTCCTCCACCCGCGCTGCATTGACCGCGCGGCCCGGAGGCGCATCAGGGCGCACGCTCACCGCATAGGTGATCCGCGCCGAGGCACCCCCGGCAAGATCGCCGAGATCGATGGTCACCGCGCTGCCGTCGGGCGCAAAGCTTACCGCGTCGCCGCGCGCCTCGCCATTGATCCGCACGCTGTCGGGGCGCAGGCGCAGCCAGCGCGAGGGCATATCGGTGACGACGACATCGCGCTTGACGCGCGCCGGATCGGCATTGCGCACGGTGAGGGTGTAGAACACCACGTCGCCCGGCATGGCCTGCCGGCGCGAGGCGGTCTTTTCCAGCGCGAGTTCGAGGCTCGGCGCATCGAGCGGGATATCCACCTGCACCGGGGTCGGGTCGTCGAGCGCGAAGGGCGCACCATAGGAGGCATCGCTGATGACGAAGGCCTGCCCGTCGGGCCGCGCGATGCGGGCCAGAAAATCGGCCGGTACGTCGGACGGTGCGGTATAGGGATCGGGCGGCTCGACCGCGAGACGATAGTGCCCGAGGAAGGTGAGCGGGAACCAGAATTCGCCCGGCCCCATCTGCGTCACCCGGCCTGCCCCGTCGATCACGGGCGCGCCCGACACCACACTGGAAGGCCAGGGCGTCACGCCGTCCGGGCCGAAAACGCTCGCGGGCTGTCCGGTCGCATCGTCGACCAACGTGACGCGCGCCCCGTCGACCGGAGCCCCCGTCTCGCTGTCGAAGACGACACCGAAAGGATCGGCGAGAGCGGCGATTTCGGTGCTGACCATGACCGTCTGCGACCCCGACACCATCGCCGCGATCTCGATCTGCGCCCCGTCCGCGATCGACAGCACGCAATCCCCCGCCGCCATGACGGGCGGCATCCGGCGCGTTTCGATGCGGCCGACGAAGATGCCGGTGTCGGGCCCGGTCTCGAACACCGTCTCGCGCTCGACATCGCCGATCGAGGAGGTGATGCGGATATCCATCCGGTCGATCGCCCCGGGATCGGTATTGGCCGCCATCGCCCGCACCTCGAAGAACAGGTCCTGGCCCGCGCGCAGAAGCTGCGTGCGCTCGACATTCGCGCTCAGGGGTTCGGCGGCCGCTGCCGACGCGTTATCCTGCGGATCGGCTGCGGTGTTCGCCTGTGCGTTCTGCCCCGAAGGACTGCAGACCGGCTGCGTGAAGGTCAACCGATCGCTGCCGCCGGGCGCGGCACGGAAAGCCCGGATTTCGGGGGTCGGCAGGGCGACCTCGAAGGTCACCCGGTTGCTGCGCGTTTGGCCTGCCGTGCCGCGCACGCGCCAGTTGGCTTCGGCGATATTGGAAATGGTGCGGACCGTTTCGGCGGACACGCCGCCGTCGCCGCCGCCGCGATCCTGCGCGCGTGTCCCCTCTCCGGTCACGACGAGTGGCAGCAGCACCAACGCGAGTGCTGCTGCCATTCGCCTCAGAGAGGGGACACCACGCAAAGCCTAGTTCCGGATCAGGATCAGTCGATCTCGACCCGGAAATAGAGCGAGCGCGTCTGACCCGCCGCGATGTCGCTGAGCGAGCCGATCACCTGGTCTTCGCCACTCGGACCCGTACCGGCGCTGAAGGTGCCGCCCGACGTGCCGTTCTCGCAGTTCGCATCGCCGTCGATAAAGCTCGAACCGGTGACATAGGACACGTCCGCCGGCAGGTCGTCGATCACGTCGACATCGGTCGCGGTCGCAGCGCCCGACGCATTGGCGACGGTGATGCAGTATTCGATCGTCGCGCCGGGGATCGCCTTGGGATCGGTGGTCCCGTTGACCGGATCGGACACGACCGAGCTCGACTTCGCGACCGTGACCAGCGCGCCGGCGACCTCGTATGTACCGAGTGCGGAGAAGGCCCCGTCATTGGCCGCGTCGGTTTCGCCCGCGCCGTCGAACAGCACGGTGTCGATGCCCGACGTGTTCGCGCCGCTCGTCGCCACCAGCGGGTTGCCCGAATCGTCGGTCGCATCGGCGGTCAGCACGACATCGAACAGGTCGCCATTGATCGCGTCGAGACCGACATCGGCGACGACGAGAACCGCGACCGTGTCATCTTCGGCCACGTCGTCGAGCGAGGTGATCGCGCCGGCGGACACTTCGCCGGAATCGAGCACGCCGTTGTCGTTGCTGTCGAGATAGATTTCGAAACTGCCGATATTGGCCGCCGTCCCGCCGGTCAGGGCGGTCGAGAGATCGAGATCGACTTCATCGTTGGAAAGGTTGGTGACATCGAATGCCAGCACGGCATTCTCTTCGCCGGGCGTAACCGACGTATTGCCGGCGCCGGTGAAGGCGACGGTGACATTGACCCGGCGGTCGACCGTGAAAGTGTCGGTTGCCGTTTCGTCGTTCTGCTGGACGCCGCCGACCTCGTACTGGACGGTGACGGTGTTGGTGATATCGACGCCGGCGGATGTGCCGGCGGCGATGGCCGGAGCGCTGGACATGGCGACGAGCGCGAACGCGCTCACCGCACCCAGCAATTGGGTGGTGGGTTTCATTGGTCTGGTCCTCTGCGTGTGCCCCGCGTCGATTACGCCGCCCGCAAGGCTTGGCGGCTACCATCCGCCCTTGCGGACGGACGATCTCGTGCCTCCATCGTCAGCGGATGATCGCCGGATATTCGAGCCGCCCGGTCTCGCCCGGCGCGATCCGCTCGAGCGTCCAGCGCACATGGGTGACATCGCCGTGGGTGGCGGGCCGGGTGGCCCCGTCATCGCCCGTCGCGGTGAGTTCGCCGAGTGTGCCCCAGGTCTTTCCTGCATCGACCGAGACGACCAGCGCGGGATCGGCATCGGGCGCAAGGCGGACGGCATCGGGAAGGGGATTGGTGACAACGAAATCGGTGACCGCCTCGGCGCCATTATTGGCGTAGTTTGTCCCGAATATCAGCCGGTCGCCCGGCACGATCACCCCCGGCTCGACAAGCTCGGTCGTTTCCGTGCCATCGGCATCGACCATGGTCCGGACAGCTTTCACCTCGCCCGACAACGTCACCGGACTGGCCGGTGCCGCTTTCGGTTCCTCACGCGGGGCGGCGGCCTCCTGCGCGGCGACGGGAGTCGAGGCAGCCGCGAACACGGCCAGCGATACCATTGCTTTTACGATGATTTTCATGGGATTAAGCCTCTATCTTGCAAATTGCTTCAATTAACGATGACATCGAAGGTGATGGCGTGGCTGGTCCCTGCGGCGACATCGCCCAGATCGACCCTGACGCCGTCCGCATCGGAAGCGCTCCCTGCGTCGGCATCGCTCGGATCCGACAGCTTCGCGCCGTCGAGGGCGAGCGTACCGGCTGCGTAGGTCGTGCCGTCGGGAATCGCGTCGCTGACAACGAGGTCCTCGACCGATCCGCTGCCCGAAACGTCCGCAGTGATGGTGAAGCTCGCGATCGAACCGGGAACCGCGCTCGACCCGCCGAACGGATCGGCAAGAGAGACCGCCTTTGTCAGGTCGACGCTCGCAATGCCCGCCTGCAGCTGCCCGAGCGCGAGCGCGGAGGCGCCGGTGGTCCCGACGATCGCATCGCCGCCGCCATCGCCCTCGCCCGCGAAGACCGTGCCCGCAGCTCCGGTGCCCGTCGCGGCATTGGCGGTCAGTTCGACGTCGGTTTCGCTCCCGTCTGCAATGCCATCCGGCACAGTAGAGAGCACGAAGATCGTCAGCGCTTCGCCTGCCGCCAATTCGCGGGTCGTTTCAGGAGCGGCAAGGATTTCGTCGACGCCCGGATCGTATGTCCCGTTGCCGTTCGAATCGACCGCCAGCGCATCGATCGTGACATCGAAATCATTTCCCGCGACCGCGGGATTGGCGACCAGTTCGAAGCTTTCCGGCCCGTTGCCCTTGTTGGTGAGCTCGAAAGTGAGCACCGCATCGCCCGGGCCCACTTCGAGGGCGCTGGTGTCGAGCGGGCTGAGCGTCACGTCGAGCAGTTCGTCGACGCGCACCGTTACGGTGTTCGAGCTTATCGTGCGCGAACCCGAGGCATCCTCGTAAGTGGCTTGGGCGGTGTTCTCGATCAGGGTGCCCGCATCGACCCCTTCGGCCAATGCGGGCGAGGAGAGAAAGACAGCGAGCGCGATCGGTGCCGACAGCGAGCCGGCGCGGATCGGGTGCAAGGCAAGCTTGGTATCCATACTTAAGGGCGGATACCGGGAAGTGGTTAGCATCCCGTTAGCCAACACGCCGAAATGGCGGGAAACAGAGCGTCAGCGACAGGAAAAATGCGTTTACGAACGCAGTTAAGCTCTTATGCGAAAGGGCCCTTCAGACATCGCGCAGGAACCTTTTTCCCGCAATGCATCATGGGGCCCTGGCGAGCTTTCGACTACGTCCGCTGACGAAGGTGACGCATAGCGGGGCTTCTGCGCTGCACTGTTGATCGAACTGGGAGGAGCGAGAAAACGCAGGCCGCCACAGACCCTGTCCATGCATCGAGACTGTTTTTATTCGGCAGGCGAGGCCCGGGCGAGAAGCCGCGCCTGCCAGCCATTATCCATGGGAAAGTGGCAGTGGAGGAGGGGCTTGAACCCCCGACACGCGGATTATGGCTCCAGCGGGAATCAATGCGTAGACGCGTCTACATTGCGGTATTCTTGGCCTTCCGATGTCTTGTTCCGGACGACAGGTCTCAAGTCTCTTATGACAGCCCCTGGGTAGAAATCGGCCCTGCAAGCCAGCATAATGGCGTAGCTCGCAAACCAGCTACGGATGCCGAAGAATGACCGCCCCTTCCCCTGCAAATGCTCCCGCCGCTTGCCCGATAAGTGCGAGCCGGATGCTTGTTCCCGTCGACCTGGGGCAGCTCGCAAATTCGGAACATGCGATCGAGACCGCGGTGTGGCTCGCCCGCCAGGCGGGAGCCTCGCTCACGATCCTTACCGTTGCCAACCCGCTCGGCATTGCATTCAGTGACATGCCCGAGGACAAAAAGCCCGATTTCGAAGCGTTCGTGGCGAAAATGTCCGACCGGCACGACTTCGACATCTCACCTCTGTTCCGCAGCCACGAATCCGTAAAATACGCAATCCGGCAGGCGATCGAGGACGAGAACATCGATTTGGTCGTCATGGCGACCCACGATCCGCGTCTCACGGATCATCTGTTCGGCTCGCGGTCATCGGAAACCGCGCTGCACAACGATTGCTCGATCCTCATCCTGCGCGACAATTGAAGATATACGCTGCGAGGGGCCCGGCGTTCAGTCGGGATCGCGCTGGCTGACCACCACATCGCCCGCAATCGTCTCGCGCTCGGCCTCGAAGGCGGCTTCCTGCTCCAGTTCTTCCTCGCGGGTGCGGCTTGCCATCCCGATCCGGTCGATGACGATACAGGCGACGAGATCGCCGGTCACATTCATGACGCAGCGGATGCGCTCGAGAATCTGGTCCAGCCCAATGATGAGTGTCAGACCTGCGGCCGGGATCCCCGCCGCCGCGAGAACACCCGCAAGCACCATGATCCCGACACCCGGCGCGGCCGGCGCGCCGATCGAGGCGCCGAGCGAGGTTATCATCACCGCAAGCACAGCGCTTGGCGGAAGATCGATCCCGAACAGTTGCGCCATAAAGATCGTCGCGATGCCGTGATAGCAGGCGGTCCCGCCCATGTTCATCGTCGCACCGATCGGAATCACGATCTGCGCGGTCGAGGGGCGGACCTTCAGCTTTTCCTCGGCCGTCTTGACCGAAATCGGCATGGTCGCGGCCGAAGACCCTGTCGAGAAGGCGAGCAGCTGCGCATCGCGCACATGGCCGAGGAAGGTGATCGGGCTTCGTCGCCCGACGGCGGTAACGATCGCGAGATAGAGCGCAAGCAGCAGCACCAGCGCCGCGATCACGCTTGCGGCGTAGACCCCGACGCCGACAAGCACATCCGGCCCGGTCTGCATCATCGCCCGCGCGAGGAGCCCGAAAACGGCGATTGGGGCGAAGGTCATCGCGATCGAGACGACCCGCATCGAGACCTGCTGCACCGAGCCCATCAGGTCGAGCAAGGGACGCGCGCTTTCGGGAGTCATGGAGACGAGCGCGACACCGAGCACCACGCCGAGGATCACGATCTGCAGCAATTCGCCCTCGACGATGGCGATGAACGGATTTTGCGGAAGCAGGCCGATGATCGTCTCGGGCAATTCGCCCACATCGGGCACGCCCGCCTCGCTTTCGGCGACGACCTGCACCTGTCCACCTGAAAGCGCCTGACCCACCGCCGGATCGATATAGTTGCCCGGCTGGACCAGAAAGCCGAGCAGCAAACCAATCCCGATCGCGAGGAGAGTCGTTCCGACAAAATACACCGCAAGCCAGATGCCGGTGCTGCGCAACTGGGCAACATCGCCGCTCGCCGCAATGCCGCGTATCACCGAGGCGATCACGAGCGGGACGATGACCATCTTGATCGTAACGAGAAAAAGCTCGCCTGGGAGCGATACCCAGCTTGCCAGCAACTCGGCATTCCCGCGCGAGATGCGTCCCGCTGAAGGCGAAAAGAAAAGGCCAAAAACGATGCCCAAGGCCATCCCGGTGAGTATCTGTGCCCACAGTCGCGAGCGGATCAGGTAACCCAGTTCACCGGCAAGAGCCTTGATGCTGCGCGGATGGATCGTCTCAAGCGTGCCGACCATGGCGCCTCTCCTTGCGACTAGCGAGCGGAAGACCCGATAGCATCATTTCGTCGTATTTGCCTCCAAACCCAAAGGGATCGAGAGTAACAAGCGCTTCGGACGATAGTGTGACCAATGACCGAGTTGGGGGTCGCTTTCAGGAGGTCCCGTTTCAAGTCACTTTGCCCGATACCAGCCGGACAGCTTTCGGGAGCCGTCCGGCCAGCAGCGAATGTCGGAGAATGGATGCAAAACAGATCTTCACGTCACTGGTACAGCCGATTTTACCTTGCCATCAACGCACTTCCGGTCGGCACCCTTTCAGCGCGATCAATCCGCCAGCCACAGCTCGTGGGCATCGATCCTCGGCCTGGTGATCGCGCGCATCGCATCGGCGCGGGCCTGAGCCTCGATCCTGACGGCATCATGGACCATCCTCTCTCCCAGCAGCAGGTCGGCGAGGTCGATTTCGCCAAGCTCCTGCCCGCGGCGCAACTTTGCGAGCGCTTCCATCGGCCGACGGACGGGTCGCCCTTGTCGATCATGGCCGAGAGGTCAGCAAAACGGGCCCAGATGTTCGCCGCGACGGACGAGAACGTGTCACCCTTGTCCATTCGCTCGCCCACATCCTTGCGCGCGACCCGCATGGCGTAATCGTCGTAACGAGCGTCCTTGACGGGCCGCAGGCCGCGATCCTCGGCGTAGAGGATGAACAGCAGGCGATAGAGCAGGATAAGCGTCGCGTTCCTGATTTCGTCGAGCTCGGCATCGGCTGGTGCCTGCTCGGCAATGGCTTTGCCGAGCTTGGGATACAGCTTCTCGAACACCAGGTCGGAGAGGTTCTTCGCGACGCGCTCTTCGTAGAAGGCCGCTTCGCGGCGCGCTCGGTCGTGGAAGCTAAATGCGTCGGCTGCCTCACGCTCGAACGCCGAGCAGGAGAACATCACGGCGAAGACACGCAGCCAGTGTTCGCGCTCGTCAGGCTCACCAACACTCACAAGGAGATGCTTACATGCGCTTCAAGCTATATCGCTGCACCATCAATCGGACCGATCGAAAGGCGGTCGCCCTCGTCGTCGCACCAGATGAACAGCGAGCAAGGGAGGTCATCGTCGAAAGCGAGATCGCGTTCTGCCGCGAAAACGAGGGCTTCCAGCTCGAACGTATCGACCAGAACCTACCCCCCAGTCAAAAGATCGGCCTCGATGCGCTGCTGGAGAATGCTCCAGTCGGCCTAGCGAGCTACTCCGAAGCGATCGGGTGGGTGCCGCATGCTATGCCTCAGCCCAAGTTGCACCTCTGGCGTATCGAAATCGTCGACAGTGACGAGGAGCATCACGTCGTCGCCCCGACAGCGGATCTCGCCAGCGCGATTGTCTGCGCCGAGCTCGGACTGGCACAACAAGGGCCTCGCACGATCCGCATCCACGACGGCCTGAGCGGGCTGACGAACGAGAAGCTCAAGGGCCTGCCGGCGCTGCTCGAATATGGGGAGATCTGTAGGGTCGAATGGCATGATCAGCGCGGCTGGCGAACGATAGCTACCTGACCGGCTGGAGCTTGCCTCGAACTGGTAAGCTGGTTCGGGGCAAGCTCCCATAGGACAAGTTGCGCTAAGATCTACACGCCATCATTGCTCAGCTCTCAGCAAAGCCTGTTGGCCTCCGGTGCGTGCAGCAAAAAGCGGTCGATACGAACACCTCTATAGAATGGCTGATCCTCGGCATCCTCGGTGCTGCCGCCGAGTTAGAGACTGACCTTCTTAGGGACCGCAATTGTGAAAGTATCGAACGGGCTAAGGCGGCTAGTGTCCACATGGGGTGCAAGCGTATTATAGATGCCGCCGAGGTTCGGTCTCTGCCCGATTAGAGGTTCGGCGGGGGCCGAGAGATTGCGAAGAAGCTTGGGATCGCACGAGCGGGCATCTACAGGGTGCTCAGCGGGTAACATGATGGAGTTTGATAGGCGCAGAAGCCAGAATTCCTCGGATGGCTCGATATCGCTGACCTGGATGTCGCCAATCGGCTGGTCTTCGCAGCATGTGAGCCGTCCACCCAGCAAAGAGGCGTCCGCTATCACGTCGATCAGCTATGAGGCCCCCCGACAATAGGTATGAGCGCAAACTTCGATCGCCTCAGCTCCATCGCGCGACGAATTTGCTGCTCTGCGTCTCGATACGCGCTCCAATCGCTCAGTCACGCTCGCTTGCGGCAGCCCGCCTGCTTCGCCTTGGCTCGTGTGGGATATCGTCTTCGAAGATAACGCGGGACAGGGCGGTAAGATAATCCAGCGACAACTGGGTCATGGGCTCCAGTTCCTGCGCTCCAGCCTCGGCCACTTTCCAGTATCCATCCACACCCCTCTCGATCCAGCCGCGGGACTGAAGGCGGCCCGTTTTGCGGCGAACGGTTTCGCGGGCGATGCCGGTGATCTGGGCGATCGAATGCGTGTTGAGCGGCACATCGAACCCTTTCGGCCGCGCCATGTGGACGAAATCCTCGTAGCTCAGATCGTGCGGAACACGGCCTCGGGGCAGCGCAGCAGACCCGATCACCGCCATGATTAGCGCTTCATCGAGATCGCCGTCGAACGATGCGCGCAAACGGCTCATGAGCACAATCAGAGCATCGACGTGAACGGGCCAGATACGTCCGAAGTTCTTCTTAATATTGCTCATTCGATCCGCCTCCTGAACTAATCCTAGGGCCAGCGCCCAAATTGGGCAATCTGCGGATTGCACATTCCGAGGCCCCGTGGTGGCTAGTCCTTCGGTGTATGTGCGTCGGAGGGAATGTTGGCATCCAATCGGTCTGGTCGCGCGGCGTTCTGTCGCGCTTCGCTCGCCGGGTTGGCATTTGCCATGCCCGGCATCTCTCATGCTCAAGACCGAGATCCGATGGTGTTGGTCGATGACGAGACGGTCACCGTTCGCGGCCATCTACAGGGCGGCATCAATGCCGTGGCCGAGACCAATCTGTTCTGGAATCTTTCGGATACTTTCGCCCCCCAGGAGGGGTTCGATCCCGACACCCAATGGCTCGAACTCTATGTGAAGCCCGGCGTCAGCTTCGAGGCACGCACCGCCGAAGCTTCTGCGGTTTATGGCAAGGTATCGGGCGTCGGTTCCCATACTCAGGGAACCGACGCCTTCGATTTCACCGATGAGGGGGCGGTCACCCTCGAAGAGGCCTATCTGGGCTATCGCACCCTGCTTTCGAATGGGGTGGGTATCGACGTTTCCGCCGGGGCGCGTGAATTGAAGCTGGGAACGGGGATGCTCATCGCCAATGGAGGAGCCAGCGGGTTCGAACTCGGCGCGCTCAAATTCGGCCCGCGCAAGGCATGGGATCTTGCCGGTATCGCCCGGATCACCAAAGGCAGAACGACTTTCACCGGCTTCTATCTGAGCCCCAACGAACGGCCCGTGATCGAAAACGACAACCGCCTCGCAGGTGCCGATTTGCGCCACGATTTCGAGAACAGGGCGTTTCTCGGCACCACCTTCGTGAAGGTCACACGCTCGCAGACGCCGTGGGTGCAGGCCGCGCCCGGCGGGATCGGGCCGCCGACAGTCATTCCCGGGGGGCGCGACGACACCAACACGATCGGCCTGTATGGCCGCACGGGCAATATGGATGGTGCGCTTCGCAACTGGCTGTTTGCCCTTGATCTCGCCTATCAATGGAACGACCGTCTCGACCAGTCCGCCTGGGCGGGCCGCGTGCAGGTCGGCTACACGTTCTCCGACGCCAAATGGCGTCCCTCGATCACATACAGCTATCAGACATTTTCAGGCGACGACCCCGATACGCCCGAATTGGAGCGATATGACCCGCTGTTCTACGAGGGTTCGCCGAGCGCCTGGGCGACCGGCTCAAAATCTTCGATGGTGTTCATCAATTCGAACGTTCGCTCCCATGGTGTCGCCGGGCGCATCCAGCCCTCCCCGAAGGACACTATCACGCTGCGCTACAATCACATTCGCGCCAACGAACTGCGCAGCCCCCTGCAATTCGGACAGGCCAGCCGTGTCGACCTGACGCCAGGCGGTGACCCGGCGAACATCGTCGCGGGCGTGACCGATGCGCATGTCTCCGACGACCTGTTCATCGAATACAGCCGCATAATATCGCGAAACCTGTTCCTGACAGCGGGGCTGAGCGTCTCCGATCCGGGCGAAGGCATCGAGAACGTGGTGCCAGGCGGCGTGCCCGAATGGACGGGAGGCTTCGTGAATCTCGTGTTCAATTTCTGATTGCCGCGCGCCGGTGTCGGGGCGCATCGAATGGGAGGAGTTGCACCGATGGCAAAAATGGTTGTGAAGTTGCTGGGAGCAGGTGTTTTGGCTCTCACCGCATCGGGCCTTTCGCCCGCCGCGGCGCAGGAACAGGCTGACGATCCTCTTAGCCAGGAGGAGCGGGTCGATAACGGGCTGAAGAATTTCGGTTATATCGCGGGGCTGTCGCGCGGCTGCGTCGCTGACGAGCAGCAGATGGCCTTCGAACGCGACGTGCTCGAAATTCATGCCTCGATCACCCGTCTGCTGGGCGTCGACCGGGCATTCCTGTTCTCCTCTGCCTTTGGCTATGGCACGAGCGTCGAAGTCGAGCGCGACAATTGCGCCGAGGTTCTCTCTCAATACGAGCGCCGCTCCGCGAAATATCGCAGCGCGGCACAGGGAGGCTGAATGATGCGGCGCTTCATCCTCTTGGCACTGGTCGTCGTCGTCTCGACCGTGACCATTCCTGTCGCCGCCCAAGCACAGAGCTGGGAGGTGCGACGCGAAATCCGCGAAGCCAACCGAGAAGTGGCGCGCGAACGCGCCGAGGGCGCGCGCGAAATCATGCGCTGCAAGACCCGCAAATGCGCCGAACGCGAATATCGCGAAGCCAACCGCGAAGTCGCTCGGGAACGGCGCGAAGCCCGGCGCGAGGTGAGCCGCGAGATCCGCGAAGATTATTACGACCGCTTCTATCGCGGCAATGGCCGCTGGTTCCGTGACGGCCGTTACTGGTCGCGCAAGGATTACCTGCGTCGCTACTATGCGCGGCGCGACAATGACGGTGTCGATGTTCTCAAGGGGGCCGTGATCGGAGCAGCGGTGGTCGGCGTGATCGCTGCCATCGCAGACGATGATTGAACGGCTTTCGAAATCACATTCTCAAAGGGAAAGATCCATGCGTGCCATATCCGTCCTTTCGAAATCTGTCCTGACGGCGCTGGTCGCCGTCGGCCTGTCGCACACTGCAAGTGGGCAGCAAGGCGAGCCGCCGCTTTCGGCGGAGGAATCCGACCCGCGCGTCATGGGTTGGATGGAGGGCTTTCCGCCGCCGCCGGACAAGATCATCACCCAACCGGATTCGGTCTATTTCAGCTTTCCGCGTCTGCGCTGGTCGGTGTGCCATCTGCGTGAATTCCTGCCGACCGAACAGATCAGCCGCGGGCTCGGCGCGCCATCCGACCTTGCCTACCTTTCGCCGGCCGAATTCGCCGAGGAGCGCGCCCGGATCGACGCACTCACCTTTACACCGATGAATGCGGACGCACCGATGACCTGGGAGCGATCGCTCTACGCCAATTACACCGACGGCATGCTGATCCTGCACAAGGGCAAGGTCGTCTACGAACGCTATTTCGGGTGCCTCGAAGAAGACGGCAAACACGCCGCGATGTCGATGACCAAATCGGTCACCGGCCTGCTGGCTCAGATACTGGTCGCCGAGGGCAAGCTCGACGAAACGAAGCGCGTGCGCGATATCATCCCCGAAATCGGTTCGAGCGCATTTGCCGATGCGACTGTGCGCCAGGTCATGGACATGACCACGGGGGTCAAATATTCGGAGGACTATTCCGATCCCAATGCCGACATCTGGCTCTATTCACGCGCGGCGAGCCCCCTGCCCAAGCCCTCCGGTTACGATGGGCCCGACGGCTACTGGGAATATCTCCAGCAGGTCGAGCCCGAGGGGCGACACGGCGATGCCTTCCATTACAAGACAATCAATTCCGACATGCTCGGCTGGATCGTCTCGCGCGTGAGCGGGAAATCGGTGACCGAACTTGCTTCGGAGCGGCTGTGGCGCCCGATGGGAGCCGAACAGGACGCCTACCAGACGGTCGACGGCAAGGGCGTTCCGTTCGCAGGCGGCGGCATTACCGCCGGACTGCGCGATCTCGGGCGGCTCGGACAGCTCATGCTCGACAAGGGCGTAGCGGGCGGCGAGCGTCTGTTCCCGGCCGCGGTCGCAGAGCGCATCGCGAAAGG
>NZ_JAVJPT010000008.1:0-327558 GCF_040217515.1 Erythrobacter sp. | reverse complement strand
ACTTTGGCAAGCGGCGGCTCGTCTATGTCGAGCGCCATGAGAATATCGAACAGGCGATCGCGCGTGAAAAGCTCGTCAAGAAGTGGCGGCGGGAATGGAAATTCGCGCTGATCGAAGCCGAAAATCCCGATTGGGACGACCTGTGGGAAAGCTGGTTCGTATCGAAGGCGTTGGAAGATTAGCCGAGCCCCGTGTCAAGCACGGGGCGACGCGTGAAATAGATGGCGGCGATGGAGTCGTTTGCCGACAGTCCGCAATTTTCCCGGCATCGCGCTCAGCCGACGCTCGCAAAAGCTGTGAGCCCGAAGGCCCCTACTTCACCCAGTCCAGCCCCATTTCCTCGAACAGCTCCTTGTCCTCGCTCCAGTTCTCCAGCACCTTCACGTGCAGGAACAGGTGGACCTTCACGCCGAGCAATTCGGCCAGTTCGGTCCGCGCCGCTTCGCCGATTGCCTTGATCCGCTGGCCACCCTTGCCGAGCACGATCGGGCGCTGGCTTTCGCGGGCGACGACGATCTGCTGGTGGATCTCGAGGCTGCCGTCGGGGCGGTGCTGGTACAGTTCGGGCCGCACCGCGCTGTCATAGGGCAATTCCTCGTGCAACTGGCGATAAAGCTGTTCGCGGGTGATCTCGGCGGCGAGCAGGCGTTCGGAGGCATCGGAGACCTGGTCTTCGGGATACATCCACGGCCCCTCGGGCATCATCGCGGCGAGCGCGTCCTTCATCTCGCCAACGCCTTCGCCGTTGAGCGCCGAGATGAAGAAAATCTCGGCAAAGTCGACCTTCTCGCCAAGTTCCTGCGCCAGCGCGAGGAGCGGCTCCTTTTTCGAGACATCGACCTTGTTGAGCGCGAGGATCTTGCGTTCCGGCCGGTCCTTCAGCGCGTCGAGCAGCGGTTCGAGTTCATGCCGCCGCTGCTTGACCGGATCGACCAGCAGCACGATCGCATCGGCGCTCTCGGCACCCTCCCACGCCGCGCTCACCATCGCCCGGTCGAGGCGGCGGCGCGGGGCGAAGATGCCGGGCGTGTCGACGAGGATCATCTGCACTTTATCGTGGAGCGCTATACCGAGCATCCGGGCGCGGGTCGTCTGCGCCTTGGCGCTGGTGATCGCGACCTTCTGGCCGACCAGCTGGTTGACCAGCGTCGACTTGCCCGCATTGGGCGCGCCCAGAACGGCAACAACCCCGCATTTCGTCGTCGCTTCGCTCATCCGTATTGCTCCAGGAATTTCTGTGCGGCGAGCTTTTCGGCCTCGCCCTTGCTCGATGCGGTCGCCTCGGCGCTGCCGACGCTGGGAATGACGACTTCGACGGTAAAGCGCGCAGCGTGGTCGGGGCCGCTGCGGTCCACCACCGTGTAGCTGGGCATGGCGCGGCGATTGCCTGCGGCCCATTCCTGCAGCGCGCTCTTGGGATGCTTGGCCTTGCCCGCATCGCCCGCCAGTTCGGCATCCCACAGCGCATAGACGATTGCCTTGGTGTGATCGAAGCCGTTCTCGATGAAATTCGCCCCGATCAGCGCTTCCATCGCATCGCCGAGGATCTTGTCGCTGTCGGCCCCGCCGTCCTCGCGCGCCTGCTTGCCCAGGCGGACATGGTCCGGAACCCCGAGATCGCGGGCGATCCGCGCGCAGGTCCGCCCGCTCACCAGCGCATTAAGGCGCTGCGAAAGCCGGCCTTCGGGCGCGTCGTGCGCGCGGTACAGCCAACTGGCCACCGCGAGTCCCAGCACGCGGTCGCCAAGGAATTCGAGCCGCTGATAGTCCATGTCCCTGCCTGCCGGACCGCTGGCGGCATTGCTCCCGTTGAAGCTGCCATGGGTGAGCGCCTCCAGCCAGACGCGCTCCTCCTTCACGCCGAAACCCGCCTCGACCAGCCAGTCGCGCGTGCCCTCGGCGAGGTCGCCGGACCCGCTCACAGGCCGGTCCCGATCCGGTCCCAGCGCGCGGCGGTGAACCAGGTCCATGGCTTCGCCCATTCGGCGCTGCCATCGGTCGACCACATGATGACGCTCGCCTCACCGACCAGGTTCTCGAGCGGCACGACCCCCACCGCATCGCCGATCCTCGCCGGAAAGCGGCTGTCGCGTGAATTGTCGCGATTATCGCCCATCACGAACATATGGCCTTGCGGAACGGTGACCGGCGGCATGCTGTCGGCTGCTGTCAGGCCGAAATCGAGCACTTCGTATTGCCGCCCGCCGGGCAGGGTTTCGCGGAAGCGAGCGTAGCCGCACACCGCGCTCCCGTCGGCGCTGATGACCTGATTGCCGCCCCTGGCGCAGGTCGTGTTGGGGGAGACCGCGATTTCGAAATCGGGCAGGGCCGCGCGCGGGACAAGTTCGCCATTGAGAACAACCTGCCCACCGACCAGGCCGATCGTATCGCCCGGCAGGCCGATGACGCGCTTAATGTAGTCCGAGCGGTCGAGTGGATGCTTGAAGATCACGATGTCGCCGCGCTGCGGCGTGTTCGCCAGCACGCGGCCTTCCATAAGCGGCGCATCGAAGGGCAGCGAATGACGCGACCAGCCATAGGGCCATTTCGCCGCGAGCAGGTAATCGCCATTGACGAGCCGCGGCAGCATGCTTTCCGAGGGGATCGAAAAAGGGGCGAAAACCAGCGTGCGGAAGGCCAGCACCGCGAGCAGCACCAGCACCAGAAACCGCGCAAAGCCGAGCCAGCTTTGGTCCCTGTCCGGGCTCTGCTCGGCTTGCGCGGCGGGCTCGGCACCTGTTTGGGGCTTAACATCCATCGCCTGCCCCCTTACTCGCACCCCGGTCTAAGCGCCAAGGGGGTTTGCCGCATGAATGATCCGATATCCGCCGCATGGGAGCGTCTTGCCGCGCTTGAGCCCGCCACGCTTGCCGCGCTGTTCGAAGACGATCCGGGACGGGTGGACAAATTCTCGCGCAGGCTGGAGTTCCGTCTCGGCGAGCTGGGCGATGTCGGCATCCTCTTCGACTGGTCGAAAACGCATCTCGACGACACTGCGCTGGCGACCTTCGAGGATCTGGCCAGGGCATGCGATTTCGCCGCCAGCCGAACGGCGCTGTTTTCGGGCGGGGTTGTCAACCCGACCGAAGGCCGCGCGGCCAATCACGGCGCGATGCGCGGCAGCGGGTCGGAGCCGGAGGTCGAGGAAGCGGGAGCGCTGCTCGCGCGGATGGGCATGCTGGTCGAGGCGATCCATGACGGCGCGCTGGGCGAGGTCAAACACCTCATCCATATCGGCATTGGCGGGTCGGCGCTGGGCCCTGCCATGGCGGTCGATGCGCTCACCCGCGACGGGGCCCGGGTCGATACCCAAGTCGTCGCGAACATCGATGGGCTCGCTCTCGAGCAGGCCTTTGCGGCATGCGATCCCGAAACGACCCTGATCGCGGTGGCGTCCAAGACCTTCACCACGACCGAAACGATGACCAATGCGGCAAGCGCGCTCAAATGGCTCGCGGATAACGGCATTGCCGATCCCTATGGACGGGTAATCGCGCTCACCGCCAATCCCGATCGCGCGGTCGAGTGGGGCGTGGACGAGACCCGCATCCTGCCGTTTCCCGAAAGCGTGGGCGGGCGCTATTCGCTCTGGTCCTCGATCGGTTTTCCGGTCGCTCTGGCTTGCGGGATGGAGGATTTCCGCGCGCTGCTCGCCGGGGCAAAGGCGATGGACGATCATTTCCGCAACACCGAAGGGCGCGACAATGCGCCGCTGCTCGCCGCTTTCGCCGACCTTTACTATGCCCGCATCCGCGGCTGCCAGACCCGCGCGGTCTTCGCCTATGACGAGCGGCTGGCGCTGCTGCCCGACTATCTCCAGCAGCTCGAAATGGAATCGAACGGCAAGAGCGTGACCGTGGATGGCGAGCCGGTCGAGCGCCCGACCGCGCCGATCACCTGGGGCGGGGTGGGGACCGATGCGCAGCACGCCGTGTTCCAGCTGCTCCACCAGGGCACGCATATCGTGCCGGTCGATTTCATCGCGAGCATTGCGCCGGGCGACCTGCTCGATCCCGCCCATCACCGTGCGCTGCTTATGAATTGCCTCGCACAGGGCGCCGCGCTGATGACCGGGAGCGAGGCTGACGATGCCGCGCGCCATTATCCCGGCGACCGGCCGAGCGCGACGATCCTGCTCGACGATATCGACGCGGCGAGTCTTGGTGCGTTGATCGCGTTCCATGAGCATCGCACCTTTGCCAATGCGGCGCTGATGCGGATCAATCCGTTCGACCAGTTCGGGGTCGAGCTCGGCAAGGCGATCGCCAAACGAATCGACTCCGGGGAAGGCGATTTCGATGCCTCGACCATGGCGCTGATGCAGGCGGCGGGGCTTCGGTGAGAGGAGCACGCCCCGAATGGAGCCATACCCGGCGGCGTCTTGCGTCCGGGTTCACTTACGTGTCATAAATTTTACGCCATTGGTTCATGCTTACGCCGCGCCATAAAGTGATTTCACTCAAGCGCACGAATTTTGCGAGATATTGCGAATTTCGACCCGCATAGGAAGTTGAATTGCATACACGCTTCCGCACTATATTTTGAAAGCTCGCATCACCGCATTCAACCAATCGGGCCTCTTTCATGATTCTGCTTTTCTCTCCCGCTGCAGCTGTCGCTGCTTTGTTCGTTTCGCCCGCCTTCATGGCCCAGCATGCCGATGCGGGTGCGAATGGAGCGACCGAGGTCGAAGCGGAAGCCGAAGCCGGGACGCGAACCGAAAGCGAACCCGGCCCAGAAGCCGGAGCGAGCCCCGTGCGGCTGCTGGACTTCGACGGGGGGTGGCAGTTCCTCAAGACTTCATCGCGCCTGCGGATCGTGCGCCCGTCGATCGACTACACGCTAACCGTCGATGCCGCCGGCGATGTGACCGGCTGCGAACTGCGTCATGAATTTCGCCGCACCTATATCAACGAACGCCTGTGCGACGTCCTGATCGCCCATCACACCTTCGAGCCCGCCCACGATGCGAGCGGGACGGCGGTCGCGGGCAGCTATTCCTCGCGCCTCGTCTATGCGGACCTGCGTGCGGATTTGTAAGGCTTCATCTCTCGCCCCATCACGGCGACTTTTAGGGCAGCATACCTGTTCGGATCGAGCGCAGGGGAATCGTCATGGCGCGCATATGGAATCGCTGTGGTGCCGCGATGGTGATCGGCGGTCTGCTTGCCGCGAGCCCTCCTGCCTTGGCCGAAGACAGCGATAAATGGAGCAGCACGTCAGGAGAGGGGCGCTGCGACCTTCGCCATGTCACCGGCGAGGCCGAGAATTTCGCGATCAGCCTGCGAAAGGACGGGTCATATGCGCTCGACGGGCGGGCTCTGGCGAGCGGAGACGGCGAAGGGCTGGTCGGCGGCGAGATCCGGGTGCTGGCGGAAGGCGGCAACGTCCTGCTGAGCGGCGCTGCCGCGGCGCTGGAGACCCAGCGCGAGCGCATGGGGGCCCACCCCGTGGCGCTGTTCCTCGCCGCGAACCAGGGTGGTGACAGTTTTACCCTTGTGACCGAAGCCGGCCTTACGCCCGTCCCGCTCGATGGATATGCCGCCCCCGCGAAGGCTTTCGGCGAGTGCATCCGTGTCCTGTTCCTGCCGCCCGGCCAGCGCCCGCCCGTGCCACTGGCATTCGACGGTCTTAGGCAGCTGGCCGCAGCCGCCCAAAGACAGCGGCTGCTTTCCGAAGTGATCGGTTTTACCCTCGAGGTCGATGAAGACGGCAATCCTACCGATTGCTCGCTCGACCGCGATTTCCGGCGCAGGATCGTGACGATAGAGCTGTGCCGCCCCCTGCTCGAGCATCACCGCTTCGCCCCGGCACGCGATGCGGAGGGCAACGCGGTGAGCGGGACCTATTCGAGCCGGATCGATTTCAGGATGTGGATGAAACTGGACGGCTACATCAAACGCGAAGAGCGCGATTGACTTTTGGCGGGCAAAGGCCCATCTGCATGCGCAAGCGAGCGCCATCAGCCCGCGTGAAGCGGCGGCTCTGACATATCCGCCCCCGGCGGCGCAACGCAAACCATCTACAGACATCCCTTTTCACGCGGGGCGTTCCATTCCCCCGCGCCGCGCATGCGTCGTCCCTCCCACCCGTGGAGCCGACCAGCGCGCCGCATATATTGCGAGCTGTAAACTCACATGACATTCAAAGAACTCGGGCTTTCGCAGCCCGTTCTCCAGGCGCTCGAGCTGCAAGGTTACGATACGCCGACCCCGATCCAGGCCCAGGCGATCCCGCCCGTGCTTGAAGGCCGCGACCTCCTCGGCATCGCCCAGACCGGCACGGGCAAGACGGCGGCCTTCATGCTGCCGTCGATCGACCGCTTGCGGGCCAGCGACAACCGCATTCCCTTCAAGAGCTGCCGGATGCTGGTGCTCGCCCCGACCCGCGAACTCGCGGTCCAGATTTCCACGAGCGCCAGGGACTACGGCGCGCTTGCCGGGCTGAAGGTGCAGGTCATTGTCGGCGGAACCAGCGTCAACAAGGACCGCAACAAGCTGCATCGCGGGACCGACATCCTCGTCGCGACACCGGGGCGCCTGCTTGATCTCATCGACCAGAACGCCTTCAACCTGTCGGGTGTCGAGGTGCTCGTGCTCGACGAGGCGGACCAGATGCTCGACCTCGGCTTCATCCACGCCCTCAGGAAGATCCGCGATCTCGTCCCGAAGGAGCGCCAGACGCTGTTCTTCAGCGCGACCATGCCCAAAGCGATCAAGGAACTGGTTAACGGCTATTGCCGCAACCCGGTGCAGGTCTCGGTCACGCCGGAAAGCTCGACCGCCGAACGGATCGAGCAATATCTGTTCATGGTCCAGCAGGATGAGAAGCAGTCGCTCCTCGAGCTGATCCTGTCGGGCCGCCACGACGTTCCGGGCAAGACCGAGCGCGTGCTGATCTTCACCCGCACCAAGCATGGTGCCGACCGGGTGGTCAAGAAGCTGAGCCGTGCGGGGATCGCCGCCAATGCGATCCATGGCAACAAATCGCAGGGCCAGCGCCAGCGCGCGCTCGACGAATTCCGCTCGGGTCGCACCGCAGTGCTTGTCGCGACCGATGTCGCTGCGCGCGGTATAGATATTCCGGGCGTCAGCCATGTCATCAATTACGAGCTGCCCAATGTTCCCGAACAATATGTCCACCGCATCGGGCGCACCGCGCGTGCCGGGCGCGACGGGATCGCGATCGCCTTCTGCGCAGAGGATGAACGCGCTTACCTCAAGGACATCCAGCGCACGACCGATGCGCAGTTCGAGCGCCTGGCGCTGCCGGACAATTTCCGCGCCGTGGTCGAAGGCGTCGGCCCGACCAAGCCGCCCGCACGCGGCGCGACGCGGGTTTCGCAGAAAAAGGTCAGGCCCAAGCCCGCCGGCGGCGCGAGACGTGCCGAAGGGCAGGGCGAAGACACGCGCCCGAAGCCGAAGCAGAAGCATCCCGCGCGCAAGGGGCGGCCCAATCGCTCCGGTGGTGAGCGTTCGGGCAGTCAGTCCGGCCAGCGTTCGGGCGGTCAGGGCGCCGGTAATCACGGGGGCGGTCAGCGCCGTCGTCGCGGCCCGCGTCGGGCCGGTGCCGGCGGGGGCGGGGCCCCGCGCGGTTAGACGCTTCCCTTGGCAAGCGGGCCTCTCGCCTGCATAGCGCCTCCGCACGACCAACGGAGGCGAGATGTCCGCTAGCGAATACGATTACGACCTGTTCACCATCGGCATCGGCTCGGGCGGAACCCGCGCCAGCCGCATCGCCTCGGGCCACGGCGCGCGGGTCGCTGCGGCCGAGGAATACCGCGTCGGGGGAACCTGCGTCATCCGCGGCTGCGTGCCCAAGAAGATGCTCGTCTATGGCGCGCATTTCGCCGAGGACCTCGAGGACGCGCTCAATTTCGGCTGGAGCATCGAGGGCAAGAGCTTCGACTGGGTGGCTCTGCGCGATCATGTGCAGAAGGATATCGACCGGCTCGAAGGGCTGTATAACGAAACGCTCGAAAATCATGGCGTCGAAGTGTTCCACGAACGCGCCCGGATCACGGGCGACCATGAAATCACGCTCGAAAGCGGCCGGGTCGTCACGGCGCGCTACATTCTCGTCGCCACCGGCGCGCGCCCCCACGTTCCCGAATGCGAAGGCCGCGAACATATCATCACCTCGAACGAGGCCTTTCATCTGGATGAAGTGCCGCGCCGGGTGTTGATCCTGGGCGGGGGCTATATCGCCAACGAATTCGCCGGTATCTTCAACGAGTTCGGGAGCAAGGTCACGCTCGCCAACCGGTCCGACGTGCTCCTCAGGAGCTATGACGAGGCCCTGCGCGACAGGCTGCTGCAGATATCGCTCACCAAGGGTATCGAATTCCTCTTCAACAACAAGTTCGAATACATCCGCAAACGCGACGACGGCGCGCTCGACGTGAAGCTGACGGACCATGACGAGCGCGTCTATGATGTCGTGATGGCCGCGACCGGGCGTGTTGCCAATACCGAAGGGCTGGGGCTCGAGAACATCGGCGTCGAACTCGGCCCTCGCGGCGAAATCAAGGTCGACGAATACAGCAAGTCCAGCGTCGATTACGTCTATGCCGTGGGCGATGTCACCGCCCGTGTGCAACTCACGCCCGTCGCGATCCGCGAGGGGCAGGCCTTTGCCGACACCGTTTTCGGCGGCGGCGATCCAGTTGCGGTCGACCATTCCTGCATTCCCAGCGCGGTCTTCTCGCACCCGCCCATCGCCGCCGTCGGGATGACCGAGGGCGAGGCGCGCAATCGGCTGGGTAACGTCAAGGTCTACCAGGCCGATTTCCGCCCGATGAAGAATGTCGTCGCGGGAAGGAACGAGCGCGGGCTCTACAAGATGGTCGTCGATGCGGCGAATGACCGGGTGGTCGGCCTGCACATGATCGGCCCGGAATCGCCCGAGATCATGCAGATGGCTGCGGTCGCGGTGAAGGCCGGGCTGACAAAGGCCGATTTCGATGCGACCATGGCGATCCATCCGACCATGGCCGAGGAGCTGGTGCTCTTCAAATAGGTCGGGGCCGCGAGGGAGAGACACATGGCTGACACGGTGCTGGTGACCGGGGGAACCGGCTATATCGGGGGCGAGATCATCGACCTGCTGCTGCGATCGGGCAAGACGGTCCACACCACGGTCCGAAACCGTTCGAAGAGCGAGCCGCGACTGCGCGATCGCTGGCGCGATGCGGGCGAAGCCCTGCGCGTGTTCGAAGCCGATCTCGAAAACGATTCCGGCTGGGCCGAGGCGATGGAAGGCTGCGATGCCGTCGCCCATGTCGCCTCGCCCTTTCCCCTGACCACGCCGAAACACCCGGACGAACTGGTGAAACCCGCGCGTGCGGGGGCGCTCAGAGCGCTCGAATGCGCGAAGAAGGCGGGTGTAACGCGTTTCGTCCTCACCAGCTCGGCGGCCGCCATCGCCTATGGCCACGAGCCGGGTAGGGATCATTTCGACGAATCCGACTGGACCGTGCTGGAGAACCCGGACGTGCCGCCCTATCACCGTTCCAAGACGGTCGCGGAAAAGGCCTCGCGCGAATGGGTTGCCCAGAATGCGCCCGACATGGCGTTCTGCTCGATCAACCCGGTCGCGGTGCTCGGCCCGGTCTACGACGATGACCTGTCGACCTCGATCGAACTGGTGCGCAAGCTGCTGACCGGCGAGATTCCCGCGCTGCCCGACGCGGGTTTCGGCATCGTCGATGTGCGCGACGTCGCGCTCGCCCATGTCCGTGCGCTCGATGCGCCGGCCGAAGCGGTAAGGGACGGGCGTTTCGCCGTTTCGGACAGGTTCCTGTGGATGCGCGATATCGCCGCCGTCCTGCGCGAGCGCGTGCCCGACCTTTCGGCCAAAGTCCCGACCCGCCGCCTGCCGTCCACGATCGTGAAACTGCTCGCGCCCTTCATGGCCGACATCAGGCAGGTAAAGACCGAGCTCGGCCGCCATCGCGACGTATCCGGGGCGCATGCGCGCGAGGTGCTCGGCATCGACTACATCAGCGCCGCCGACAGCATCGAGGCAACCGCGCGCAGCCTTGTCGAAAAGGGCATCGTGACGCCGCGCTAGGCCGGCCCCGCTTTTTTGACACGTTGACGCTCCGCCGAGGCTGCGGCAACGACCTCGGCACGAGACGAAGCAATCGAGGGGTCCTGCCGAATGTCCGCCAATATCGCCGAAATGGAACGCCGCCGCGAAGCCGCCCGCATGGGCGGGGGGCAAAGGCGCATCGACGCGCAGCACGCCAAGGGCAAGCTGACCGCGCGCGAACGGCTCGACGTCCTGCTCGACGAAGGCAGCTTCGAGGAACTCGACACTTACGTCGAACACGACTGCACCGATTTCGGCATGGAGGACCAGAAGATCCCCGGCGACGGTGTCGTCACCGGGGCTGGCACGATCAACGGTCGGCTTGTCTATGTCTTTTCGCAGGATTTCACCGTCTTCGGCGGCGCGCTGTCGAAACGCCACGCCCAGAAGATCTGCAAGGTGATGGACACCGCGATGAAGGTCGGCGCGCCGGTCATCGGCCTGAACGATTCGGGCGGGGCGCGCATCCAGGAAGGCGTCGACAGCCTCGGCGGCTATGCCGAGGTGTTCCAGCGCAACGTGCTCGCATCGGGCGTCATCCCGCAGATCAGCCTTATCATGGGGCCGTGCGCTGGGGGAGCGGTCTATTCGCCCGCCATGACCGATTTCATCTTCATGGTGAAGGACAGCTCCTACATGTTCGTCACCGGGCCGGACGTGGTAAAGACCGTGACGGGCGAGGTGGTCACGCAGGAGGAACTGGGCGGCGCGATCACCCACACGACCAAGACGAGCGTTGCCGACTGCGCCTATGAAAACGACATCGAGACGCTGCTCGCGACGCGTGAATTCTTCAATTACCTCCCGCTGTCGAACCGCGAGGAGGTGCCCGAGCTTCCCGTCAACGATCCGTGGGACCGCGAGGAGCCGAGCCTCGACACGCTGATCCCCGACAACGCCAACCAGCCCTATGACATGCACGAGGTCATCGCCAAGACCCTCGACGAGGGCACTTTCTTCGAGATCCAGCCTGCCCACGCGGCCAACATCATCTGCGGCTTCGGCCGGGTCGAGGGGCGCACCGTGGGCGTGGTGGCGAACCAGCCGATGGTGCTCGCCGGCGTGCTCGACATCGCGAGCGCAAAGAAGGCCGCGCGCTTCGTGCGGTTCTGCGACGCGTTCGAGATCCCGATCGTGACTTTCGTCGACGTGCCCGGATTTCTTCCCGGCACGGCGCAGGAACTGGGCGGCATTATCAAGCACGGGGCAAAGCTGCTCTTCGCCTATGCCGAGGCGACCGTGCCCAAGATCACGATCATCACGCGCAAGGCCTATGGCGGGGCCTACGACGTGATGGCATCGAAGCACCTGCGCGGCGATCTCAACTATGCCTGGCCCACCGCGGAAATCGCGGTGATGGGTGCGAAGGGCGCGGTGGAGATCATCTTCAGGAAGGACCGCGAGGACCCCGAAAAGATCGCGCAGAAGACCAAGGAATACGAGGACCGCTTCGCCAACCCCTTCGTCGCGGCCTCACGCGGCTATATCGACGAGGTGATCCACCCCCACGCGACGCGCCGCCGGGTGGCGCTGGGGCTGCGGCGGCTGCGGACGAAGCGGCTCGAGAACCCGTGGAAGAAGCATGACAATATTCCGTTGTGAGTTGACCAGTGCGCGCCGTTCAGCCTCTAGGGACCAAAGGTAGCCTCAAATGGATGCAGCTTGCGGCCAGCCGCAAGGCGGCCTCGCTTGAACAGGCCATTTTGTCTCGTGTTGAAAATGCTTCGCGAATCGACTGGGTGAGCCCGCTCGAAGGCGATGATTTCGCCGAGTATCGCGACTCTGCGTTTCTGCAATTGCTGGGTTTGCCTCATCTTGAGGCGGACTTGGCGCGCTTCTGGCCGAAAGGCGGCCCCCAGTGGGACGCGCTTGGCAAGACCGACAATGGCTGCGCCCTGCTGGTCGAGGCAAAAGCGCATATTGACGAGTTCTGCTCATCGCCTTCTCAAGCATCGGAGGCATCTTTGGAGAAGATCAAGGCATCTCTGGTCTGGGCTGCCATGCGAATGGGCGTGGCACGAATGGATGCTGAGAGGTGGCACAGGCAGTTTTATCAATACGCTAACCGTCTCGCGCATCTGGTCTGGCTCCGAAGCCTAGGAGTTGACGCCTACCTCGTAACGGTAGATTTCTGTTGCGATGACGAGATGAACGGACCCAGCTCGTCCGAGGCCTGGGAAGCGGCCTATGCGACGGCCGAATACGCGCTCGGCATACCCAAGCGCCATTCCCACAGCCGATATATCCTCCACGTCTATCCTGACGTGCGCTCCATCTGAGGTGAATAAATGAAACTAGGCCGTCTCAACCACATCGGGGTCGCGACCCCCTCCATCGCGGACTCGATCAAACATTACCGCGACACCTTGGGCGCCACCCATATCCATGAGCCGTTCGATCTCGAGGAGCAGGGCGTGAAGGTCTGCTTCGTCGACACGCCCACCGACAGCGGCATGAACGGCACGCAGATCGAGCTGATCGAGCCGCTCGGCGAGACATCGACCATTCGCGGCTTTCTCGAAAAGAACCCGCTGGGCGGTCAGCACCATGTCTGCTTCGAGGTTCCCGACATCGCCGAAGCGCGCGCCGAATTCGAGGAAATGGGCAAGCGCATCCTCGGCCCCACCCGCATCGGCGCGCACGGCACGCCTATCTTTTTCGTCCATCCCAAGGACATGCAGGGCATGCTTACGGAGATCATGGAAACGCCCCGCGAAGACGCGCACTGGTCGAATTGATTGTATTCGTCACCCCGGACTTGATCCGGGGTCCCGCTTCATTTGCCCGGTTGCCGAAAGGCAGCTGGACCCCGGCTCGGGGGCCGGGGTGACGAGATAGAGAGGTTTGAAGAATGTCCGAGTACGAAACCATCCGCGTGGGACGCGAAGGCCCGCTCACCATCATCACCCTCAATCGGCCCGAACGGCTCAATGCCATGCCGCCGCAGATGGCGGACGAGCTGGGGCAGGCTTTCTACGATCTCGGCGATGCGCGCGCGGTGCTCATCACGGGCGAGGGCAAGGGATTTTGCTCGGGCGCGGACCTGTCGGCGCGCGGCAGCGGCAGCGCATTGGGCGGCAAGGGCGGCAGCCACGAGGCGCTGATCCAGCATTACAACCCGGCGGTGAGCCAGCTGATCCGTGCCGACGTGCCGGTGATCTGCGCGGTCAACGGACCGGCTGCGGGCGTCGGGTGCAGCCTTGCCCTCGCAGCGGATTTCACCATTGCCGCACGCTCCGCCTATTTCCTGCAGGCCTTCGTCAATATCGGCCTCGTTCCCGATGGCGGCTCGACCTGGCTGCTCACCCGCGCGATCGGGCGGGCGCGCGCGACGCGGATGATGATGCTGGGCGAAAAGATTTCCGGCGAACAGGCCGAGGAATGGGGCCTCGTCTACAAGTGCGTCGATGACGATGCGCTGATGGACGAGGCGAAGGCGCTGGCGACCAAGCTCGCCAATGGCCCGACGCTCGCCTACGCCCATATCAAGCGCAACATCGCCACCGCGATCGACCAGAACCTGCAGATGGTGCTGCTGGCCGAAGCCGAAGCGCAGCGCATCGCGGGCGCGAGCGACGATGCCAAGGAGGGCGGCATGGCCTTCCTCCAGAAGCGCGAGGCCCAATTCAAGGGGCAATAGGCGTAACGCCAGCCCCGAAGAACGTTCGTCACGCCCGGCTCCCGGCGCATCTTTCGCCGGGGGCATCCTTTCGTCTATGAGCGAGCCATGACCGACAAACCGACTCCCGCCGACTGGAAAGCCCTTGCCGACAAGGAAGTGAAGGGCCGCGACCTCACCTGGCAGACGCCAGAGGGCTTCGAGATCAAGCCGCTCTACACGGGCGAGGACCACGAGGGCTGGGACCCGGGACTGCCCGGCTTCGCGCCCTTCACGCGCGGGGTGAAGGCCTCGATGTATGCCGGCCGCCCGTGGACGATCCGGCAATATGCGGGCTTTTCGACCGCCGAGGAATCGAACGCCTTCTATCGCCGGAACCTCGCCGCCGGGCAGAAGGGCCTGTCGGTCGCCTTCGACCTCGCCACGCACCGGGGCTATGACAGCGACCACCCGCGCGTCGTGGGCGATGTCGGCAAGGCGGGGGTCGCGATCGACACCGTGCGCGACATGGAGATCCTGTTCGACCAGATCCCGCTCGATGAAATGAGCGTGTCGATGACCATGAACGGCGCGGTCATCCCGGTCATGGCGTTCTACATCGTCGCCGCCGAACGATCGGGCGTGTCTCAGGAGAAACTGTCGGGGACCATCCAGAACGACATCCTCAAGGAGTTCATGGTCCGGAACACCTATATCTACCCGCCCGAGCCGAGCATGCGGATCGTCTCGGACATCATCGCTTATACCTCGGCCAACATGCCGCGTTTCAACTCCATCTCGATCAGCGGCTATCACATGCACGAGGCCGGGGCGACGGCGGTGCAGGAACTCGCCTTCACCATCGCCGACGGCAAGGCCTACGTGGAACGTGCGATGGACGCCGGGCTCGATATCGACGCCTTCGCGCCGCGCCTGTCGTTCTTCTTCGGCATCGGCATGAACTTCTTCATGGAGATCGCCAAGCTGCGCGCCGCGCGCACGCTGTGGTACCGGGTGATGGACGATCTCGGCGCGAAGGCCGACAAGTCGAAGATGCTGCGCACCCACTGCCAGACGAGCGGCGTGTCGCTGCAGGAGCAGGACCCCTACAACAACGTCATCCGCACCACGATCGAGGCGATGGCCGCGACATTGGGCGGGACGCAGTCGCTCCACACCAACGCGCTCGATGAAGCGATCGCGCTCCCGACCGATTTCTCCGCCCGCATCGCGCGCAACACGCAGCTGGTGCTTCAGGAGGAAAGCGGCATCACCAATGTCGTCGATCCGCTCGGCGGCTCGCATTACATTGAAGCGCTGACGGCGACGCTGGTGGACGAGGCCGAAAAGCTGATCGCCGAGGTGGATGCCGCTGGCGGGATGACGGCCTATGTCGATGCCGGCGCGCCCAAGGCGGCGATCGAACGCGCGGCGGCGGAAAAGCAGACCAGCGTCGACAAGGGCGAGACGGTGATCGTCGGAGTCAACAAGTACCGCAAGCCACACGAAGACCCGATCGAGACGCTCGACATCGACAATGCCAAGGTCCGCAAGGGCCAGATCGAGCGCATCGAATGGGTCCGCGCCAACCGCGACGAGGATGCCTGCCGCACCGCGCTCGCGGCGCTCACCGAAGGCTGCAAGGCGGGCGAAAACGTGCTCGAACTCGCGGTCGAGGCCGCGCGCCGCGATGCGACGCTGGGCGAGATCTCTCAGGCGATGGAAGAAGTGTTCGGCCGCCACGATGCGACGCCCAAGCCCGTCTCCGGCGTCTACAAGACTGCCTACGAATTCGACAAACGCTGGGAACAGGTGACCAGCGGCGTCGATGCGGTCGAGCGGCGCATGGGGCGCAAGCCCAGGATCATGGTCGCCAAGATGGGCCAGGACGGCCACGATCGCGGCGCCAACGTGATCGCGTCGGCGTTCAGCGACATGGGCTTCGAGGTCGTCTCCGGCCCGCTCTTCCAGACTCCGCAAGAAGCGCGCGACATGGCGCTCGAGAACGGCGTCGACGTGATCGGCTGCTCGAGCCTCGCCGCCGGACACAAGACGCTGATCCCCGAACTGATCCGCCTTTTGAAGGAAGCGGGCCGCGCCGATATCAAGGTGACCGCAGGCGGCGTGATCCCGGCGAGCGACTACGACTTCCTGCGCGAGGCGGGGGTGCAGGGCATTTACGGCCCCGGCTCGAACGTGGTCGAATGCGCGGCGGATATCCTGACGCTGCTCGGCCACAACATGCCGCCGCTCGATGGAGAGATGGACGAGGCGGCGGAGTGATTGTGTTCTCTCTTCGTCACCCCGGACTTGATCCGGGGTCCAGCTTTTCTACAACCGCGGGCCAAGAAGAGCTGGATGCCGGATCAAGTCCGGGGTGACGGCATTGGGTGCGGGAGGCATGGCATGAATATTTCGGCTAAGGTGACCGACGAGCGCGTGCTCGACGTGCGCTTCGACGAGGCCAGCCTGATCGTCGATTTGATGGACGGGCGGACGATTGCGGTTCCGCTCGCCTGGTATCCGAGATTGCTCCATGCGACGCCGGAGCAGCGGGCAATGTGGGAGAAGGCCGGGGCGGGCTATGGCATGCACTGGCCCGAAATCGACGAAGACCTCAGCACCGAAGGGCTCTTGAGGGGTGCGCCAGCGCCGAAAGCCGCGTGATCCCGGCGAGCGATTACGACTTCCTGCGCGAGGCGGGATTGCAGGGCATCTACGGCCCCGGCTCGAACGTGGTCGAATGCGCGGCGGATATCCTGACGCTGCTGGGGCACAACATGCCGCCGCTGGGCGAGGGGCTGGACGAGGCGGCGGAGTGAGTATGAAGTTCAGGCTACCCCCTCACGTCCAAGAGTTGGTTGCGGCTCGGAATCAGCTGAAAGATCATTTCGCGGCCTATGACCTTCGTTTTACGTTCGATGGAAATCTCGTTGGAGACCTAGGCGAAGCGGTAGCCGCTGATCTTTTCGGGCTCAGATTGACTGGGCGTAGTAATGAAGGAATCGACGGTTACGCGCCGGATGATCGATCGGTTCAGGTTAAGGCGAGCGGGACGCGTCGCGGCCCAGCATTTCGTCCTGTTGAGACGAAGGCCGACCATCTCATTGTTCTGCATCTCGACTACGAGGCGTGCGAGGGCGAGGTGATCTATAACGGTCCAGAGGGAAGGGTTGTTTCTGAGCTTTTACCGGAAAGCTGGACAGGGCAGCGTACAGTAAATCTTCGTGGCCTGCTGAAATTGAATGACGGCGTCGCTGATGAAGATCGGTTGCCAATGATCGGAAGTAACCAATGACCCACCTCCGCACCGACTGGACCCGCGAGGAAATCGCGGCGCTCTTCGACCTGCCCTTCACCGAACTGCTTTTCCAGGCCGCCACGGTTCACCGCGGCAACCACCCGCCCGAACAGGTCCAGCTCTGCACCCTGCTCAGCATCAAGACCGGCGGGTGCCCCGAGGATTGCGGTTATTGCTCGCAGTCGGTCCATGCAGACAGCGGGGTCGAGGCGACTAAGCTCATGGATGTGCAGGCCGTGCTCCAGCGCGCGGCGCAGGCCAAGGATGCGGGCAGTCACCGGTTCTGCATGGGCGCGGCGTGGCGCAATCCCAAGGACCGCGACATGCCCGCGATTGTCGAGATCGTGAAGGGCGTGCGCGACATGGGGCTGGAGACCTGCATGACGTTGGGCATGCTGGAACCGCATCAGGCCGAGATGCTCGCGGAGGCGGGGCTCGACTATTACAATCACAATATCGACAGCTCGCCCGAATATTACGAGCGGGTGATTTCGACACGCGATTTCCAGTGCCGGCTCGATACGCTGGATCACGTCCGCAAGGCCGGGATCAACGTTTGTTCCGGGGGGATCGTCGGCATGGGCGAGACGCGCGAGGATCGGGTGGGCTTCATCCACACGCTCGCGACGCTTCCCGAACATCCCGAGAGCGTGCCGGTCAACGCGCTCGTGCCCGTAAAGGGCACGGTGCTGGGCGACATGCTCGCCGATACGCCGATGGCGAAAATCGACGACATCGAATTCGTCCGCACCGTCGCGGTGGCGCGCATCACCATGCCGATGAGCATGGTGCGCCTTTCCGCCGGCCGCGAGTCCATGTCCGACGCCACACAGGCGCTGTGCTTCCTCGCGGGCGCGAATTCGATCTTCACCGGCGACAAGCTGCTGACCGCGCCCAATGCGGGCGACGACAGCGACGGCGCGCTGCTGGCGAAGCTGGGCCTGACCGCGCTCAAGGGCGAGGAACCGCTGCGCAGGCTCGATCGCAAAGAACCGGCCGAATGATGCGCAAGCGTCCCATCCTCGTCAGCGTGATCTACTGGATCGCGGTCCAGCTGATCATCGCCGCAAATTACGTCAAATGCGGCTTTGGCGCAGGCTGGGACGAGGAAAGCCACCAGCGGATCGTCGATTGCCATGCGGGCGCGATGCTGGAGAACCAGACGATCGCGATCATCGCGATCATCGCTTACGCGGTCTGGACAATCGTCACGATCAAGGGATTGACGCGCAAGGGACCGGAATGACCCTCGGCTTCTCGGTCGACGCGCTGCTTCCCAGGGCGCGCGGGGGCGGGCAGCTTCGCATGGGGCTGTGCCGGTTGACCGAGGGGCAATGGCTCCAGAAGCAGCCCGATCTCGCAGCGCGCACCGCCGCTTTCGCCGAATGGCCCGGAGCCGTGCAGCTTACACCGCAAGCCGAGGCACCGGGGCGCGAACTCGCGGCCATGCTCGGCGTGGAGGGCGCGCTGCCCGAAGCTGCGCTCGCCGCGCACGAGGATATGTGCCTGCTCACCAGGGCCGCGGGTGAAGACATCTATCGCCTGATCGGCGCCGCCGTCGCATGGCCGACCGACTGGCGCCCCGCCGACAAGCTCGGCCTGCCATTGCGCGCGCTTCATGCGCCGATTGCAGGCTACGAGGAACAGCTTGCAAGCGGCGTCGATCGCTTCATGGCGACCCTGCGCCCCGGTGCGATCTACGGCCGGTGCAACTGGTTCATCGCGCCGACCGCGCAGCGCCGCTGGCTGGCCGAGGGCGCGCCTCACGGCCAATTCGCCCATGTCACCGCCGATAATGCGGGCGAGACGCTGTTCGTGCGCTGCGAACGCCAGACGCTGCGCCGCCTGCCGCACACGGGTGCGATCCTGTTCACCATCGGCGTTTACGTCGAACCGCTCGGCACGCTCGCGCCGGAAAACGTCGCCATGCTCGCGCGGGCGATCGAGACGCTCGTCGCAGGCGAGGGCGACAGGCGCGGCGCGCCCGCCTATGCTGACGCGCTTACCGCTTTCGCTGCCGAAAGGATGCCGCCATGCTGACCCTTATCGCGCCCCTGCTTGTGGCGCTTCACCCCGCCTCGCAGCTCGCGCCGCCCAATCCCGACTGGAACTGCGACGATCCACAAGCCCAGCAGGAGATGAACTGGTGCGCGAGCCGCGATTTCGCGATCGCCGACACCGATCTCAACGAGCAATGGGCGATCACGGCGCAGGCGATGAAGGCGCGCGATGCGAACTGGCAAGACAATCCCTACGCCCGCGACACCCGGCCAGGCTATTTCGACACCCTGCTGGAAGCGCAGCGCGCATGGCTGACGTTCCGCGATGCGCATTGCCGCGCCGAGGGATATGTCGCGCGTGGCGGCAGTCTCGAGCCGCTGCTTGTCTCGACCTGCAAGACCGCGCTCACCAATGCCCGGACCGAGCAATTGCGCGCGCTCGCCGAAGACGGGATGTGAGCGCGCAAATCCGATAGGTTGCAGGCCGCGCGGGGAGGCGGCATAGGCCACAGGCACGAATGCGCATTTGCCTGGAGGGGTTCGCTTGTTCTCGAAAATCCTGATTGCCAACCGCGGCGAAATCGCCTGCCGGGTCATCACCACCGCGAAGAAGATGGGGATTGCAACGGTCGCGGTCTATTCCGATGCCGACCGGCACGCGCCTTTCGTCAAGATGGCCGACGAGGCCGTTCATATCGGCCCTTCGCCCGCAGCCGAGAGCTATCTGGTGCAGGACAGGATCATCGCCGCGGCGAAAGAGACCGGGGCCGAAGCGATCCATCCGGGCTATGGTTTCCTGTCCGAGCGCGCCGGTTTCGTCGAGGCGCTGGACAAGGAAGGCATCGCCTTTATCGGCCCGCCCGCGGGTGCGATCGCGGCGATGGGCGACAAGATCGAATCCAAGAAGCTCGCACGCGAGGCGGGAGTCAATGTCGTCCCCGGCTTCGTCGGCGAGATCCGCGATACCGACCACGCGGTCGAGATCAGCAACGACATCGGCTATCCCGTCATGATGAAGGCCAGCGCCGGCGGCGGAGGCAAGGGGATGCGCCTCGCCTACAGCGAGAACGACGTGCGCGAAGGATTCGAGGCGACCAAGCGCGAAGGGCTCAGCAGCTTCGGCGACGACCGCGTCTTCATCGAGAAATTCATCGAGAACCCGCGCCACATCGAGATACAGGTCCTCGGCGACAAGCACGGCAATGTGCTCTATGTGAACGAGCGCGAATGCTCGATCCAGCGGCGCCACCAGAAAGTGGTCGAGGAAGCGCCGTCGCCTTTCGTCACGCCCAAGATGCGCAAGGCCATGGGCGAGCAATGCGTCGCGCTGGCCAAGGCGGTGGATTACCACTCGGCCGGGACTGTCGAGCTGATCGTCTCCGGCGCGGACCCGACGGGGGAAAGCTTCTACTTCCTCGAGATGAACACCCGCCTGCAGGTCGAACATCCGGTGACCGAGGCGATCACCGGCATCGACCTTGTCGAACAGATGATCCGCGTGGCCGCCGGCGAAAAGCTGTCGATGAGCCAGGACGATATCGGCATTCACGGCTGGTCGATCGAAAACCGCGTCTATGCCGAGGATCCCTATCGCGGATTTCTTCCCTCGACAGGGCGTCTCACCCATTATTCGCCCCCGATCCCCGGCTGGAGCGAGGACGGGGAAGTGCAGGGCAAGGCCCGGCGCGGCGTTGCCCACGGCGCAGGCTCGGTCCGCGTCGATGACGGCGTGTTCGAGGGCGGCGAAGTGTCGATGTTCTACGACCCGATGATCGCCAAACTGATCACCTGGGCGCCCACGCGCGACGAGGCAGCGGATCTCCAGATCGAGGCGCTCGACAATTTCCGCATCAAGGGGCTGGGGCACAATGTCGATTTCCTCTCGGCGATCATGCAGCATCCCCGCTTTCGCTCCGGCGAGCTGACGACCGGATTCATCGCCGAGGAATATCCCGAGGGGTTCCAAGGCGCGCCGGTTTCGGCAGAATTCGAGCGGCGGCTCGCAGCGATCGCGGCCGGGATCGAGTTCACGTGGCAGAGCCGCGCGCGGCGCATCTCCGGCCGGCTCGACGGCGACGACGGGCGCGAGGGCGTGCAGCGCGTCACGGGTGAATGGCTGGTCAAGCTGGGCGACAAGCGCTTCGAGGTGGTGCTCGGCGACGGGCACGCGATGGTGGACGGGCACCGCGTCGAGGGGACATGCGACTGGATGCCCGGCATGGCGCAGGCAAGCGCGACGGATGCCGACGGTAACGGCTTCGGCCTGATCGTAGAGCGCAGCGGCAATCACTGGATCGTGACGACCCGCGGCGCGGCGCATCGCGCACTGGTCCTTCCCCTGCGGCTGTCCACGCATGAAAGCCTGATGATCGAGAAGGAGCCGCCCGACCTTTCCAAGATGCTCATTTGCCCGATGCCGGGCGTGCTGGTGAAACTGCATGTCGGCGCTGGCGAGGATGTCCAGCCGGGCCAGCCGCTCGCCACGGTCGAGGCGATGAAGATGGAGAACATCCTGCGCGCCGAGAAGGAAGGCCGGATCGCCTCTATCAATGCCGAGGAGGGTGAGAGCCTGGCGGTGGATGCGGTGATTCTCGAGCTCGAATAGGGGTGCGGGCGGATCGGCCCGACCCGAATCGGGGGCAAGAAATTTTCACCATAAGGCAATAAGAGGACGCTCAACTGCCGTTCCAACGACCGTCATTTGTATATTGACGACATTTTCGCGTTTCTGGCCACCAATTTGCGTAAATGTGATGGCGCAAACCCCACTGCTGCGCGATAAAGGTCACGTGTCGCCCTTATTTCAGCGGCGACCGCGAGGGATCGGCAAGGATGGCACGCAAGGGAACCGGATATTTCGACCGCAAGGGTCACTTCTTCAAGACCGCCTAGGATGCCACGGCGAGCGATCTTGCCGCGATACTCGGCCAGATCGGCGACGGCGAAAGCCTTGCGCCGGGCATCGCGCACGTGCTTCTTGAAAGGCGCGCGGACATCGAGCGCCTTTTTGCCGAGCACGACGCGATGATGGCCGGAGAGAACATTCAGGACGGTGGCAAGATCACCGACATTTCGGACAAGCTCGCCAAGGGTAACGCACGCCCGGCAGGCTGAGCCGAAAGGCCCGCAGGGCTTCAGTCCTCGACCAGTGCGACCGCCCGGATCCAGCCCGCGCTCGCCCGTTCTATCTTGACCGGGAAGCAGGACAGAATGAAGCCGCTTGCGGGGAGCCGATCCAGATTGGTCAGCTTCTCGATCTGGTAATAGGGCCGGATGCGTCCGGCCTTGTGGCCTTCCCAGATGATCGTTGGATCGCGGCTTTCCGCCCAGGCCGTCGCGGTGTGGCTGAACGGCGCGTCCCAGCTCCACGCATCGGTCCCGACCACTTCGATGCCCCTTTCGGTCAGCCAAAGCGTTGCTTCCGCGCCCAGGCCGACGCCCTGGTCGGTGAAATTCTCGGTCCCGTAAACCGCCCCCGACTGAACCAGAACGATGTCGAGCGGGGCGAGCACGTGACCGATCCGCGCAAGTTCCGCCTCGACCTCGGCAGCGCTCACCACATGACCGTGGGAAAGGCCCGAGAAATCGAGTTTCACACCAGGGCGGAAGAAGCGGTCGAGCGGGGCCTCGTCGATGCTTGGCGCGGGGCTTGCGCCCGAATTGGTCGTCGAATGGTAATGCCACGGCGCGTCCATGTGGGTGCCGTTATGGGTGGAAAGCTCCACCTGTTCGACCGCCCAGCCTTCGCCGTCGGGCAGGTCCTCGCGGGTGAGCCCGGGAAAGAACATCGCGATCTGTTGCCACGTGCTCTCGTGCGTCATGTAGGTGACGCGCGGGCGCATAACCTCCGGGTCGGAGACGACATCGTTGGTGATCGGGATCGACAGGTCGATGAAGCGGGTCATGGGCAGTCGGTCATGGCAGGGGTGCCTGCAATTGCTGGTCGAGGAAGGCCGCGACATCGGCGAGTTCGACGTCGCGTGCCATGTAGGCCGCGCCGATGGCGCGCAGCAGCAGGAAGGGGAGTGTGCCCGAGCCCTCCATCTTCTTGTCATGGCGCATGTGGTCCACCAGCCGTTCGCCCGTGCATTGCAGCCCGAGCGTCGAGATTTCCGAAGGGAGACCGGTTGCTGCGACAACTCTGGCCGCGCGCCCGGCTTCCTCGTGGGACAACTCGCCCCGCCGCGCCGAATATCGCGCGGCAAGCACCATGCCGAGCGCGACAGCCTCGCCATGCAGCAACCTGTCCGAAAATCCCGTCTCCGCCTCCAGCGCGTGCCCGAACGTATGGCCGAGATTGAGCAGGGCGCGAACGCCGCTCGTCTCGCGCTCGTCCCGGGCGACGATTGCCGCCTTGGCCGCAACGCTTTTCGCGATGGCGTGGGACAGCGCCTCGGGCTCGCGCGCGAGCACCGCCGTGGCATTCGCTTCGAGCCAGCCGAAAAATTCCGCATCGCCGAGCAGGCCGTATTTGAGGACTTCCGCGAAACCGGCGCGCATTTCGCGGTCCGGCAGGCTGTCCAGCACCAGCGGGTCTATGAGCACGAGCGAAGGCTGGTGGAAGGCCCCGATCAGGTTCTTGCCGGCGCGCGTGTTGATCGCGGTCTTGCCGCCGACCGAGCTGTCGACCTGTGCGAGCAGGGTGGTGGGCACCTGAACGAACCCGCAGCCGCGTTTCAGGATGGCGCAGGCAAAGCCGGTGAGATCGCCCACCACGCCGCCGCCCAGCGCGACGACATGGTCCGACCGCGTCACGCCCAGACCGAGCAGCCAGTCGCACAATTCCTCCAGCACCGGCCAGCTTTTCGCCCCTTCGCCCGGTTCGACCACGAACCAGTCGGGCTCGCAGCCCGCGCTGGCGAGGCTTTGCCCGATCGCATCGGCGAACAGCCGGTGCGTTGCGTGGTCGGCGACGAAGGGAATCTTGCGCAAAGGCGCAGGGCTGGCGAGCCATGGCTTCGCCCGGATCGCGAAATCATGGAGCGCGCAGCCCCGTTCGATCACCACGTCATAGGAACGTCCGGCAAGTTCGACCGGGACGATCTGGCAGTCCTGCGTCATCCAAGGTGGTCCTCGATCGCCTTCAGGATGGCGCGGGCGGTGTCGGCATGGGGGCCGTCGACGCTTTGCACCCGCACCGGAGCCTGGGCATAGAATTCGCGGCGCTCCCGCGCCAGCTTCGTCAGGATTTCGCGCGGGTTCCCGTTCCGGAGCAAGGGCCGGTTGCTGCGGCGCGAGGTGCGCTCCACCAGTGTCTCGATGTCGCAATCGATCCACACCGCGATCGCCCGCCCGAGGATCAGCGCGCGCGTTTCGCCATCGACGAAGGCCCCGCCCCCGGTCGCGATCACGCCCGCTTCCTCTTCGATCAGGCGGGCGATGACGCGCCTTTCGCCGTCGCGGAAATAGGATTCGCCGAATTCCTCGAAGATTTCCGCGATGCTGCGGTGCGCGGCCTGTTCGATCGCCTCGTCCGCATCGACGAAGCCACGCCCCAGCATCGCGGCGAGCCGCCGCCCGACCGTGGACTTGCCCACGCCCATCAGCCCGACCAGCACGATCGGCCGGTCGATCAGCGGCGCAAGACGGGCAATGCGGGTCTCGTCGAGGGCGGTATCCGAGGACATTGCCGCATGGCCTATAGATGGGCTAGGGGACGCGCAATATGTCTCGCCCGTCACGCTCGTCACGCCCTTCACGGGGCCGCATCGGTGCCGGTATCGGCGGACCGCGCCGTGCGGGTCGCCGGGCGGCCCGCCCGGCGGCCCGTATTGGCCTCGCGGTCTGCGGGGGCGTGGTCGTGCTGCTTGCCCTGGCCTGGGCCGATGGCGGGGAGGAGCCGATCCGCCCGATCGTCGAGGCGGTGGCGTTGCCGGAGAGCGCACGATGAAGTTTCCGCGCGGGGCCGCCGGCGCGGCGGCATTCGCCCTGGCCGGAGCGCTCGGCGGCGGTCTGATCGCGACCGGATCGGGCGCGCAGGATCAGCCCGAATCGCTGCTTCCCCCGGGATTCGACGATCCGGCGCCGACTCCCGGCCCGACCTCCCGGCCTGCGCCGACTGCTCCGGGGGCTGCACCGACTGCGGCCCCACGCCCCGCGCCTCCCTCGGCTGCGACGCCCGCGCCGCAGGCCGGTCCGACCCGGGCTGCGCCCGACGCGACCGGCGACCGGCTGCTCCTGCCCGACGACCTGCCGCCGGTGCCGGAACTGTCCCCCGATCAGCTCGCCGGACTGCCTACCCTCGACGAACTCGAGGACATGTCGCCCGACGAGCTCGACGAAGTGCTCGGCCTCAAGCCCAAGTTCGACATTCCCCCCGCTGCGCGCCGTTCGCTGGCCGAGGTCGGCGTGATCGCGCCTTCGGAAGGCGGCTTTGCGACCGGATCGCTTTCCCGCCAGCCCGCCTCGCTCGTGCGGGCCCTGCTTGCCGGCACGAAGACCGCGCCGGTTTCGCGCTGGGGTCACATCCTTCTGCGCCGGGCGCTCGCCAGCCGCCTCGCCACACCGGACGGGATGGATCCGGTCGAATTCGCCGCGTTGCGCGCAGGGCTTCTCAACCGGATGGGCGAGCATATGGCCGCGCGCGCGATTGCGCAGGATGTCGATACGGCGAACTGGAATGGCCGCCTCACCGACGAAGCGCTCGCCGCCTATGTCGCGCTGACCGATTTTACCGGGGCCTGCCCCGCAATCCGGCTGCAGGGGTCCGCGCGCGAGGACGCGCAATGGGTGCTGTGGCAGGCGATCTGCAATGCCTATGCGGGCGAGACCGCGCTTGCCGCATCGCAGCTCGACCGGGCGCTCACCCAGGGAATTGCTCCGCGCATCGATGTGCTGCTGGCGCGGCGTTACGCGGGCGCGGCGGGACGCGGCCGGCGGGCGGTGGAGATCGAATGGGACGAGGTCGAGCAGCTCAATCCATGGCGCTTCGGCCTCGCGTCCGCGCTGGGCGAGCCCGTGCCCGAAAGGCTTCTCGGCGAGGCCGGGCCTTATTATGCGCTCGCGGCTGCTCCTGCACCGGAGCGTGCGCCTGCCGAACGGGTCGCCTTTGCCCGGGAGGCGGCGCGCGTCGGCGTGTTCTCGGCCGATGCGATGGTCGATCTCTACAGTCAGGTCTATGCCGATGCCTCGGCCGGTGGGGATGTCGCCGCCGAGGCTGGGGCGCTGCGACAGGCCTATCTCGCCGCCGATCCCGCAGCGCGGGTCGCAGCGATGCGCAGGCTGTGGGGCGAGGAGGATGTCCTCGATTACGGCGCGCTGGTCGCGACCGCCTATGCCGCCGCGCGCATCCCCGCAAACGAGGCTCTGGCCGAGGAGGCGGGCGATCTCCTTGCCTCGATGCTCACCGCCGGGCTGGACCGCGATGCAGCGGCATGGCGCGGCGTGGTGAACGCGGGAAGCGTGGGCTGGGCGCTCGTTGCGCTGGCCGATCCGAACGGCGGAGAGGCCGATGGAGACGCTCTCGATGCCTTCCTCGACGAACGCGAAAGCGCTCAGCGGAGAAAGGCCGCCTTCCTCGTGGCGGGGCTTGCCGGGCTGGATCGGATCGCACCCGATGACCGCGATGCCTATGCCGCGCGCCTCGACATCGACCTTTCCCGTGAGACCCGCTGGACCCGCATGATCGCGCTCGCGGCCGAGGTGGGCAATCCCGCGCTCGTCGCCATGCTGGCGGGGCTCGGCATGCAGGGGACCGACTGGTCGCAGATGACCCCGCTGCATCTCTATCGCATCGTTGCCGGTCTCAACCGCGTCGGGCTCGCAGCCGAAGCGCGCATGATCGCAGCGGAAGCGGTCGCGCGCGGATAGGGCGAAAGGCCGTGTCGGAAGCGGTGCGGGCCTTTCTCGACATGCTGGCGAGCGAGCGCGGCGCGGCGGCGAATACGCTCGCCGCCTATGCCCGCGATCTCGCGCAGGCCGAAGAGGCGATCGGCGATCTTGCCGCTGCGCCGCGCGCGAAGGTCGCGCAGCTTTCCGGCGAATGGGCCGCGCTCGCCCCCTCCACGGTTGCGCGCAAGGTTTCGGCGCTGCGGCAGTTCTTTGGCTTCGCCTGCGACGAAGGCTGGCGCAGCGACGATCCTTCCGCAGCGCTCCCGGCGCCGCGCACGCGCCGTCCGCTGCCCAAGGTGCTGGGGCATGGGGCGGTCGAGGCGTTGTTCGACACCGCAGAGCGCGAAGCGGAGAGCGGCAGGGCCGGGGCGGTGCGCCTTCTCGCGCTTGTCGAATTGCTTTACGGCTCGGGCCTGCGCGCGAGCGAGCTGGTTTCCCTGCCGGTGAGCGCCGTCCCGCGCGATGCCCCCCTGCTGACGGTGGCGGGCAAGGGCGGGCAGCAGCGCATGGTCCCGGTCAGCGAACGCGCCGCCGCCGCGCTGGCGCGTTGGATCGCGGTGCGCCCGGTGGATGGTTCGCACTTCCTTTTCCCCTCCCGCGGGGCTTCGGGTCACCTCACCCGTGTGCGCCTGTTCCAGCTCCTCAAAGGCCTTGCCGCGCGCGCCGGGCTCGATCCGGCGAATGTCAGTCCGCATGTCCTGCGCCATGCCTTCGCGACCCATCTGCTGGAGGGCGGGGCGGATCTCAGGGTGTTGCAGACCCTGCTCGGCCATGCCGATATCGCCACCACCCAGATCTATACCCATGTCGATGCCGCGCGGCTCGTCGAATTGGTGAATCTGCGTCATCCCCTGGGGCAGGGATCCTCATGAGGCTTGCCCAGCGCGCAACATCCCGATAGCCCCTGCCGGCATATGAAAAAGGTTTCCTATCTCGACTTCGAAAAGCCGGTGCAGTCGGTCGACGAACGCATCGCCGCCCTGCGCACGGTCGATGCCGAGCACGATGTCGATGTCGCCTCCGAGATCTCGCGGCTCGAAGCCAAGGCGGCGGACCTTCTGGCGAGCACCTATGCCTCGCTCACGCCGTGGCAGAAGACGCAGGTTGCCCGGCACCCGCAGCGCCCGCATTTCCGCGATTACGTCGCCCATGCCTTCGAGGAATTCGTGCCGCTCGGCGGGGACCGGCTGTTCGGCGACGACCAGGCGATCATGGGCGGTTTCGCTAAGCTGGCCGGGCGGCGGGTCATGCTGATCGGCCATGAAAAGGGCAACGATACGCAAAGCCGGATCAAGCACAATTTCGGCATGGGCAAGCCCGAAGGCTATCGCAAGGCGATCCGCCTGATGGAGCTCGCATCCCGTTTCGGCCTGCCGGTGGTGACCTTGGTCGATACCTCGGGCGCGTTTCCGGGGATCGAGGCCGAGGAGCGCGGCCAGGCCGAGGCCATTGCCCGGTCGACCGAGGCCTGCCTTGCGCTTCGCGTGCCGATGGTCGCTGCGATCGTGGGCGAGGGTGGATCGGGCGGCGCGGTCGCGCTTGCCAGCGCAGAGCGCGTGCTGATGATGGAGCATGCGGTCTATTCGGTGATCTCGCCCGAAGGCTGCGCCTCGATCCTGTGGCGCACCGCCGAAAAGGCGCCCGAGGCGGCCGAGGCGATGAAAGTCACCGCGCAGCATCTCAAGCGGCTCGGAGTGATCGACCGCATCGTCAAGGAGCCGGCCGGCGGCGCCCATCGCGGGCCGGCGGCGGCGGCAAAGGCGCTGGGCAAGGCGATCGGCGAAGAAATCGATGCGCTTTCCGGCCTTTCGGTCGAAGCGCTGGTGGCCAAGCGCGAGGAACGCTTCGTCCAGCTGGGCGGATGATGCGGCGGGGCTTCTCGAAACTTACCGGCGCGCATTGTATTGGTAGCCAAGAACGATGAAGCACCCCGGAAGAGGAGGCCTGAAACCGATGAGCATGACGAACCGTATCGCAGGGGCCCTGCGACTCGCCACCGTATCGCTTGGCGCGCTCGCGCTTTCGGCATGTGTAGGGGCGGGCAATATTCCCAGCGCATCCACCCCCATTACCCCGGCCGAAAAACAGCAGGGGGCGAAATACCATCCCCAGTTCCTCGAGCAGTTCGGCGGCGCGATGCGTGGGCCGCAGGCGGCCTATGTCGAACAGGTCGGCACGAATATCGCGGTCCAGTCGGGCCTCGGCAATGCCCGCCAGAGCTTCACCGTCAGCCTGCTCAACAGCCCTGCGCACAATGCCTTCGCGATCCCCGGCGGCTATGTCTACACGACCCGCCAGCTGGTGACGCTGATGGACAACGAAGCCGAGCTTGCAGCCGTGCTCGGCCACGAGGTCGGCCATGTCGCCGCGCGCCATTCGCAGCGCCGGCAGGCGGCCGCACAGAGAAATTCGATCCTCGGCATACTGGGGGCGATCGGCAGTTCGATCCTGCTGGGCGATTCGGGCCTCGGCGACACGCTGTCGCGGGGTTTCCTGCAGGGCTCGCAGCTGCTCACGCTGAGCTATTCGCGCAGCCAGGAGACGGAGGCCGACAATCTGGGCATAACCTATCTGACCCGCGCCGGTTACGATCCGCGCGCGATGGGCAACGTGCTCGCCAGCCTTGCCGAGCAGAACGCACTCGAGGCGCGGATACGGGGGCGCAATGCCTCTATTCCCGAATGGGCCTCGACTCACCCGAACCCGGCGAGCCGGGTGCGCGAGGCGCTTGCGAAGGCGCGCCCGCTTGCGCCGGGGATAACCAACACCGACACCTTCCTCACCCGGATCGACGGCATGCTTTACGGCGACGATCCGCAGCAGGGCATCATCGACGGGCTGCGCTTCATCCATCCGGACCTGCGCCTCACCTTCACCGTGCCGCAGGGCTATTACATGGTGAACGGGACCAGCGCGGTGAGCATCAACGGGCAGGTCGGCCAGGCACAGATGAGCCTCGGGCCCTATACGGGCGATCTCGACCGTTACGTGCGCGGGGTCTTTGCCGCGATCGGTGGGGAGAACCAGCGGCTGGCCCCGCAGGAAATGCGTGCAACCAGCGTCAACGGGCTGCGCGCGATGGTCGGCACCGCGCGCGTCAACGCGCAGAACGGTGCGATCGACGTGGTCGTCTATGCCTATGAATTCGCCCGCGACCGGGCCTATCACTTCGCCGCGGTAACGCCGGCGGGCCGGGCGAACGTGTTCGCGCCGATGTTCCAGTCGATGCGCCGGATCTCCTCGCAGGAAGCGGCGAATGTCGTGCCCAAGCGGCTCGACGTGGTGACGGTCGGCCGGGGCGATACGATCGCGAGCCTTGCGCGGCGCATGGCCTATGCAAGCGCGCAGGAAGAGCGGTTCCGCGTGCTCAATTCGCTGGGCGGCGGCGATCGCCTGAGGCCGGGACAGAAGGTCAAGATCGTGGTGCGCGCGCGCTGACATGCGCGTTTTTCGTTGCGCAAGTCGCGCACGAAAAGGGCGGCAGGTTTCCCTGCCGCCCTCCGTTCAGGTTTCCTGAGAAACCGATTATTCCGCGGCGACGAGGTCGTCCGAAACGTCGTCGAAAGTCGCGCTCAGGTTGTTGCCGAGCGTGGTCATCGCAGTGATCGCGGCGACGGCGATGAGAGCGGCGATGAGGCCGTATTCGATGGCGGTGGCGCCCTGCTCGTCACGGACGAGGTTCTTGAAGAAAGTCATGTCTAGTCTCCTGGTTTCGGTCTTCGGTACCCGTACCCATTCATTTTCACGAACGAGCAATTGCGAGGTAATGCGCAGTCCTTGAAAAATTACTAATTGAGGTTCTTTCGAGAAACTTAATTGCCCATCACCTGGTTCGACGCTTGCTCGATGCGATCCCACATGCCGTCGTTCCCGCCCCCGAGGGCTTCGAGCGAACCGATCATGGCAATCACGATCAAGCTAACGATCAGGCCATATTCAATGGTGGTTGCCCCTGACTTGTCGTTCCCGATGTGCTTAAGGAAATTCGTCAAAATCATGGTGACACCCGTTGTCTGCCTGACGGTCCCGAAAATCCGCCCAGAGTTTTAAGAAAAGGTTGATCGCGCGAGCGTGGTTGAAAAAAATCCCGACAACCCGCGCGGCTGGATCGCGGTGAGCGCAGGCGCGTTGCAGCGTCCCGACGGGCTCTGGCTGATGCATCGCAGACCCCTGCACAAGCATCACGGCGGGCTTTGGGAATTTCCCGGGGGTAAGGTTGAAGCGTTTGAAAATCCATCGGAATGCCTCGTCCGGGAATTGCACGAGGAACTCGGGATCGCGCTGCGGGCGAGCGATCTCGAACCGCGCTGTTTCGCCGAGGAAACCGCCGCCCCGGGGCGCGAACCGATCGTCATCATGCTTTACATTGTGACGCGCTGGGAAGGCGAACCATCTGCGCTCGAAGGCGGTGAAATCGGATGGTTCGAACCTGGCGCGATTAACCGGTTGGCCAAGCCGCCGCTCGATTCCCTGCTCGCCGCGCAGCTTTTCGCGGGGGCCGTGCGCGAGTGAACGCACAGCGCTCGAAGTCCTGCCCGGCCGTGTCACGCAGGGGATTGCCAAGCCGGTCGCAGCCTCCTATGTGCCGCTGCCTACCGCGCGCCAGTAGCTCAGCTGGATAGAGTACCTGACTACGAATCAGGCGGTCGGAGGTTCGAATCCTTCCTGGCGCGCCAAAAAAGCCCATCCCGCAAGGGGTGGGCTTTTTTGGTGGGTCATAGGGAGGAGGCGAACCTGTTCCCAGGCGGAGGCGGCGCAGCCGCCGGAGACGACGAGCGAGCGTAGCGAGCGAGACAATCCTTCCCGGTGCCCCGACGCCGGAGCGATCAGGCGGCCCGCGTGCGTTTGGGCGCGCCGGGATCGCGATCCACTGCGAAGAATTCCAGCAGGTTCTCGACCACGACGGTCCCGTCCGGGAACGGGTGCGCGCGCCCGGCCCGACCGAGAAATCCCAGCCCGCATTGCTCGGCGCAGGCATGGTCGCTGATCGCATCGCCCACGAACAGGCAGTTTTCGGGCGCGAAGCCTTCCGCCGACAGGATCTCGCGCACGATTTCGGGCTTGGTACGGGGCGATCCGCGCAGCGACCGGAAGAAGGGAGTAAGCCCCTTGGCCTCGGCGATCGCGGCGAGTTCGTCCTCCGGCGTGCCGGAGACGACATGGGCGCAGGTCCCCCGCCGCGCGAGCAGGGCCAGTGTTTGCGTAACACCGGGCAGGAGCGGGCAGGCGATCACCCGGTCCGCCACGATATGGCGCAGCCTTTCGGCCCAGGCGGCGATTTCGGCCTGCGACAATTCGATCCCCAGCAATTCGCGGTGGAAGCGCGGGATCTTGGCATAGCGCGTCTCGCCCGGGACCGCGCGCTGATAGGCTTCCACGCTCGCGCGCACTTCGGCCCCGAATTCGGCGTAAAGGTCGCCGAAAGCGGCGATCTTCGCTTCGAGCGAATCGACGATCACGCCGTCGAAATCGAAAAAGACGCAGTCAGGATTCGCAGGTGGCAAGCCGCTCATCGCGCGCCCCTCCCGCTTTGTTGCCCGTCTCGTCTCCCGCTGCCTCCTCGCAGTAGAGCGCATGGAGCGCGCAGGCCATGCGGTAATCCTCATGGGTGTCGATATCGATCCCGGCAATCTTCGGCAGGACATGGAGCAGCGGGCGCTCCCCGAGGAGATATTCGCGCTCGAGCATCAGCGCGCGCGGAGCCATGTAGAGGCTGTTCGTCACCCTGAACCAGTCGGGCAGGTCCTGCGAGATCGTGTGCTCGCGGCTCGCCGAGTAATTGAGCGCGCCGCCGCGCGACCAATAGTAATCGCGCGCCTCGTTCACGCCGAGCAGCGAATCGTGCTCCCCGGCGAGGACTGCGCGGCGATAGGCGGCGAACGCGCTCGCATAATCCTGCGGCGCCATCAGCGGGCAGACGACGGTCGCCCAGGCGATGTGTCGATGCGGGATGTCGCGGACGATGCCGGTGATGACATCGCGGAAGGGCGCGTCGTGCCCGCGCGCGAGATGGGCCGGGCGGCGGTGGAGCGAAATGCCGAACGCAGCGCCGATCGCGAGGAATTCCTCGTCCTCGCTCGACAGCCATATCCGCTCGGGCGCGATCACCTGCACCAGCTGGGCGAGCTTCCATTCGATCAGGCTTGCCCGCTCGCCGAAAGGCAGGAGGCATTTTTCGCGGATCCGCGATGAGCCCCGGCGTACCGGGACCACCACCGCGATATCGAAGCCGGGCCGGGTTATGGGCACGCTCATGCCGCTTCGGCCAGCGAAAGCGCCTTGTAGCGATCCAGGGCCGGGAGCCAGCGCGCGCTGTCGACGGGCTGGAGCGCGCGCGCGACGATGTCGTCGCCGCTCAGCGCGGGGTCGGTCGGGTCGAAAACGTTGTTGAGCATGTGGCAGGCGAACCAGCGCCGCGCCATCGCCGGGTCGGGCCCGCGCACGCGGCCGCCTGCTTGGTCGGCGAAGAAGGCGGGAAGGCTGTCATAGGCACCGATCCACGCGCCGGTCGCGAAATCGGACAGGCGCACGATCGGCTTGCCCGCCGCTGCGGCGGCGGACCAGCTCTTCGAATTGCCGACCACCATCGCATCGCAGTGCCGGGCGAGTGCACGGCTGATGGCGCCGGGTTTGGCGCTGCTCGGCAGGAGCCGGACCCGCTCGCCGAGGCGGGCGACGATATCCTCGACCGGGCCCGGATCGCCGTGCCGCTCGGTCAGCGGGTGGTGGGTGACGGCGAGCACCGCATGGTCCGGAATCTGCGCGGCAAGCGATGCGATCATCTCGGCGTTGTCGGCGAAGCGGTGATGCCGGTCGAAGAAGTTCTCCGGCTGTTCGTATTCGAGCGGCAGGCCGATCAGAACCCGGTTGTCCGGGATGCCATGCTCGGCAAGGAAATCCGCGCGAGGCCGGGCCGGGTCCGGAAAGACGCGCGCATCCCATAGCTGCGGGGCAAGCCTGTCGAGCTCGGCGGACTCTTCATCGGTGAGATCGGGCATGAGCCCGTAATCGAACAGGGTGCGGGTCAGCACCGTCGCATTGGGCCGCGCGCGAAGCGGCGGGGCGGCCCCTTCCATGATGAAACGCACCTCGCCCGGAAAGCGCGCCGGGGCGGCGAGATCGGCGCTGCGGCACAAGGTGATGTCGGGGGCAAGGAATTCGACCAGCTCGAACAGGTCGGTTGCGGTGCTTGCGTCGGTTCTGAGCGTGGGGTGGTCGGGTCCGTCGAGCACGTGCCAATGGACATGCGGCAGTGAGGCAAGGATATCGAACTGCCCCTCGGCAATGCCCGTCCCGCGCCACATCGGACAGAGCATGACGTGCACTTCGTGGCTCTGCGCGCATTTGCGCACGAGATGGGCGCAGATCTCCTCGAACCACCAGGGCGTGACGGTGGGCAGGTAGAAAAGGATTCTCGGCCGGCTCTGCGGCCCGGTTGCGGCTGGCTGTGGGGTGGGTGCCATGCGCCGTGTCTCCTTGCATCGCGGGGTAGCGCCGCCCGCCATGCAAGGGGCTTGCCAAAACTCTTTCGGAAGGTTCGCCCGGCGCGGCGATGCGCGGGCCGGGCGGGCGGGGGCGGGCCGGATGCGGCGCATTCCTGCCGGAGCGAACGGCAATCGCCTGCCGCCCCGGCTTGCTCAGTCGCCGGCCGCGTCCTCGAGCGCGTGCATGTCCTCGTCGGAAAAGCCGAAATGGTGGCCTGCTTCGTGAATCACGACATGGCGCACCAGCGGCTCGAACGCGACTCCCGTCTCCTCCATCTCGCGCAGGAGAGGCTGGCGGAAAAGGCTGATGACCGGAGGCATGCGTGCCGGGTCCCACAGGGATTGTTCGGGGATCGGCACGCCTTCGTAAAGCCCGGTCAGGTCCCAGCGATCCGCGATCCCCGCCGATGCAAGCTGTTCGGCACCGGCGAATTCCTCGATCCGGAGCACCACGTCGGCCAGGCGACGGCGGAATTCATCCGGCAGGCGCGCGATCGCATCCAGCGCAGCGCGCTCGAATTCGGCGGGAGAGGGAACGGTTGCGGCCAAAAGCGGTTCTTATCAACTTATGTCAATATTGGGCGGTTCAAATCGTCTTACCCTGTCTATATAGCCAAATCGGGATGAGGATTAAGCCGCAGCTTCGCAAATGTTCGGGACCATCGCGTCTCGACCCGGCCCACGCCGTGCGCGGCCGAGGGGCGCTTCCCCCGCTTGGCCCGCGGGCCGCGCCATCGGGCGGGAATGCATCCGAACCGCTCACGCTTTCGTAACCGTTATCGTTCCCAGCACCGGAAAGACCGCCATACATGAATTGCCTCGACCACGATTCCGACGATTTCGATCCCGACAATCCGCTGGGCAAGCCCGAGGTGCCCGAGGACGTGCAGGATGCAATCCGCACGCTGCTGCGCTGGGCAGGGGACGATCCGTCGCGCGAAGGGCTGCTCGACACGCCCAAGAGGGTCGGGCGCGCATGGCTCGAATATTGCCGCGGCTATGGCGAGGATCCGGCGATCCATCTCTCCCGCGTGTTCGAGGAAGTCGGCGGCTATGACGAGATCGTGCTGCTGAAGGACATTCCGTTCCAGTCGCATTGCGAGCACCACATGGCGCCGATCACGGGCAAGGCGCATATCGCCTATCTTCCGGATGCGCGCGTGGTCGGCATATCCAAGCTTGCCCGCGTGCTGCACGGCTTCGCCCACCGCCTGCAGGTGCAAGAGCGCCTGACGGCCGAGGTCGCGCAGTGCATCTGGGAGAATCTCGAACCGCAGGGCGTCGCGGTGGTGATCGAGGCGCAGCATGGCTGCATGACCGGACGCGGGGTCAAGACCCACGGGGTGGAGATGGTGACGAGCCGGATGCTGGGCTGCTTTCTCGAAGATCCCCGCAGCCGCAAGGAAGTGATGAGCCTGATGGGTTACTGAAGGTCCGCAGCACGCGCGCGGAGGCGGTCTGTCCTGCCCCCGCACGCGCCCGACTACATCCCTTCGTTGCCCGACGCGCCGATGCCGTCGACGCTTTTCGAGACCAGGATATTGACCGCCACGCGGCGATTCTGCGCGCGCCCCGCCTCGGTCGTGTTGTCGGCAGCGGGATCGGCGGTCGCCATGCCGGTGGGCGTCAACATGCGCCACGGCTTCCACCCGCATTGCTGCTGGAGGAAATTGGTGACGCGCCCCGCACGGCGTTCGCTCAATTCCTGGTTGATTTCGTAACTGCCGGTCGAATCGGTGTATCCGACGACCAGCAGCAGGGCATTGTCCATCGCCTCGGCGCGCCGCACGAATTCGCACAATTCGCCGCGCGCCCGGCCCGACAATTCATACTCGCCAGTGTCGAAATAGACATTGGTCGTGCCCTTGACGTTGTATTGGTCGATATCCGCGACCCGTCCGCGCAGCGCCTCGGCGACGCGGGCATTCTCTTCGATCGCGGCACCCTGCTCGGCGAATTGCTGGCGCGTGCCCGACTGGATCATCGCCGCGGTCCGAAGGTCGCGCGCCTTCAGGTCGATCCGGCTCGCGAGCAGGCGGCGGCCCCAGCGCACCGTTTCGACCTTGACCGGCAGTCCGTTCAGCAACGCCTCGGGGCCGAGCTTGTCCTTGTCGAGCCCGAGAAAACCCCCCGAGGACTTGATCACCGTGCCCGCGCCGACCGAAACGATGTCCTCGCCCCCTTCGGGCTTCGTCACCTGTATCGCCGATCCGTTGCGCGCGGTGATCACGCCTTCGATGCGCGGGCCCTCGGGCAGGTCGGAGAGGTCGGCGGGCGGCGAGCCGATGACCGTCATCTGGCGCCCCGAGGACGATGGATCGGCCTGCGCGAAGGCACCCGAAAGGGGAAGCGCGATCGCTCCGGCGAAGAGGGCAAGTCCGGCCCGCTTCGAAATGACACTCATGGCTTTCCTCCAATTATCGGCGTCCAGTGCCCCGTGCGCCCTTCGCGAAAGGGCTTTGCGGGCCTTGCGCGCCATTCAAGACATGCGGCCTCAAGCACCGCGTTCACAATGGCTCGCCCGATTGTTCGCGGCAAGCTTGCTGGGCGATGAATCCCCGGCAAGGCGGGGCGTTCGTGCGCGCCGTTGCGAGCGGGGCTTGCGGCAGGGCGTGCGACGGCATCGGGTCCGGCAGCGCGATGGCCCTGCAAGGCAGGTCGAACGCCCTTGACCCGGCGCTTTGGGCAGCCGGGCGGTAAAGGAGGGTTTGCGAGAGCGCGCGATCCGGCCTAGCAATGCGAGCCGGGATCCCAACGCTTCATCGAGGAGTTCGAAACCATGGACCGAAACGTGATTGCCCGCACCGCCGCTATCGCCGCATTCGCCGCAATTCTTGCCGGGTGCGAGAGCGAGGCGCCCGAGGTCGCGAGCGACCTGAGCTCGCCCGTCATCGACGAACGGGAGGAGAATTTCGAAGGCATCGGCGATGCGTTCAAGGCGATCCGCGGCCAGCTCGAACAGGCAAGCCCCGATTTTGCGGTGATCCAGGCGAAGGCGGAGGACATCAACCAGCGCGCCGGCAATATCGAGCAGCATTTCGTCGAGGAGACCGCGCGCGAGGCCGGTTACGACACCGAGGCGCTTGCCGCGATCTGGGAAAACCCGGAGGAATTCTCCGAGGCGACGCAGAAGCTGATCGATACCAGCGCCGCTCTGGTCGAGGCGGCGGGCGGGGCCGATCCGGCCGCTGTCGGCGCGGCGGTCAAGGAAATGGGCGGTTCGTGCAAGAACTGCCACGACCAGTTCCGCTACGACGACGAAGCCTGATTTCATGAGCGGGCCCGCCGAAGCGGGCGCGGGCGGTCCCCACCGGGCGAAGGTGTGGGACCCGCTCGTGCGCCTGTCGCACTGGAGCTTCGTCGTCCTGATTCCGGCGATGTGGTGGACGGCGGAGAATTCCGAATGGGGCTGGCACAAACGGCTCGGCCTTGTCCTGCTCGGCGTGCTGAGCCTGCGCCTGTTGTGGGGTTTTATCGGCCCGCGCACCGCGCGATTCGGCGATTTCCTGCGCGCGCCGGGAACGGTGCTCGCCTATTTTCGCGGCAAGCTGGGCGGCGAGGGAGAATGGGTCGGGCACAATCCGGCCGGCGGCTACAGCACGCTGGCGCTGCTGCTGGTGATGCTGGCGCAGGTTTCGATGGGGCTGTTCGCGGGCGATCCCTTCGACGGGATGACCGGGCCGCTGCGTCCGCTGGTGGGCGTGATGACCGCCGACACGATCACCGAGATCCACGAGACGTTCTTCTGGGTCGTGGTCGGCTTCATCGCGCTGCACCTCGCGGCCGTTATCTATTACGAGGCGGTGAAGCGACAGCGCCTCGTGGGTGCGATGGTAACGGGCAGGCGTGCCGCACCCGCCGGGACCGAGGGGATCGGGGCCGTGCCGTGGGCGAGGGCGCTCGCAGCGGTGCTGCTCGCGGGCGGATTCGCCTGGTGGATCGCGCAGGGCGCGCCGCCGCTTACATGACGGACGAAGAAAGGGGCGCCTCCCGAGCCGGGAGGCGCCCCTTCGCCTTGCGGCATGCCGCCTCTCAGAGCTGGCCGAGCATGTGTTCCGCGCTCGAGACCTTGTAATCGCCCGGTGCCTCGATATTGAGCTGTTCGACCACGCCGTCGTTGATGACCATCGAGAAACGCTGCCCGCGCTTGCCCATGCCGAAGCCCGAGCCGTCCATGGTCAGGCCCAGCGCCTCGGCGAAATCGCCATTGCCGTCGGCGAGCATGGTGATGTCCTCGCTGCCGTCGGCCTTGTTCCACGCGTTCATGACGAAGGCGTCGTTGACGGCAGTGCAGGTGATCTCGTCCACGCCCTTGGCCTTGAGATCGCCCGCCTTGTCGACGAAGCCCGGCAGGTGCTTGGCCGAGCAGGTCGGGGTGAAGGCACCGGGGACGGAGAACAGGGCGACTTTCCTGCCGGCGAAATAGTCGCTCGCCTGGACCTGCTGCGGGCCTTCGCTGGTCGCCTTGACCAGCGTCACGTCGGGAACTGTGTCGCCTACCGAAATCGTCATGGATCTACTCCCTTTCCTGCTTGGTGGATCGTGCGGGTGGTATAGCGGCTTGGCCGAGGCTGCCAACCGTCGCAATCGCGAGGCTGCGGCGCGGGCCATCGTCGAGTAGCGCAGGATACCGCATTCGCGCATTTTCACATATAAAGATAACTTTATATTGCCCCCGCGCGCGCCGGTCGCTATGGGCCCGTACAAGACGGCGGGGTGTATGAGCTTCGTCAACTAAAGTCAGTCCCAAGGAGACCGCTTCATGGCCACCGCCACCGCAACGCCTGCACTCGAATACAAGATCAAGGACATTGCCCTCGCCCAGTTCGGCCGCGACGAGATCGCGATCGCCGAAACCGAAATGCCCGGCCTGATGGCCCTGCGCGAGGAATATGCCGGCCAGCAGCCGCTCAAGGGCGCGCGCATCACCGGCTCGCTGCACATGACGATCCAGACCGCGGTGCTGATCGAGACGCTGATCGAACTCGGCGCCGAGGTGCGCTGGGCGACCTGCAACATCTTCTCCACCCAGGACCATGCCGCCGCCGCCATGGCCGATCGCGGCGTTCCGGTCTTTGCGATCAAGGGCGAGAGCCTGGCCGATTACTGGGACTATGTCGGCCGCATCTTCGACTGGTCGACCAAGGATGATCCCGATCTCACCGCCAACATGATCCTCGACGATGGCGGCGATGCGACCATGTTCGCTCTGTGGGGCGCGCGGCTCGAAGCGGGCGAGGAAATGCCGCCGCCCGCCAATGCCGAGGAAATCGAGATGCAGCGTGCGCTCAAGGCGTTCGTCAAGGAAAAGCCGGGCTATTTGACCAAGAGCGTTAAGACCATCAGGGGCGTATCGGAAGAGACCACCACAGGCGTGATGCGGCTCTACCAGATCGCCAAGCAGGGCAAGCTCCCCTTCCCGGCGATCAACGTCAACGATTCCGTCACCAAGTCGAAGTTCGACAACCTCTATGGGTGCAAGGAATCGCTGGTCGACGCGATCCGCCGCGCGACCGACGTGATGCTGGCAGGCAAGGTCGCCTGCGTCGCGGGCTATGGCGATGTCGGCAAGGGTTCGGCCGCCTCGCTGCGTGACGGCGGCGCCCGCGTCATGGTCACCGAAATCGACCCGATCTGTGCCCTTCAGGCGGCGATGGATGGCTACGAAGTCGTCTCGATGGAGGAAGCGACCAAGCGCGCCGATATCTTCGTCACCGCCACCGGCAACGAGGACGTCATCACCGGCGAGCACATGAAGGCGATGAAGCACATGGCGATCGTGTGCAATATCGGCCACTTCGACAGCGAGATCCAGATTTCGGCGCTCGACAATTATGACTGGAAGGAAATCAAGGAAGGCACCGACATGGTGACCAAGCCCGACGGCAATTCGCTGCTCGTGCTGGCCAAGGGCCGTCTTGTGAACCTGGGCTGCGCCACCGGTCACCCGAGCTTCGTGATGAGCGCAAGCTTCACCAACCAGACGCTTGCCCAGATCGAATTGTTCACGAAGGCGGACGAGTACGAGAACGATGTCTACGTCCTGCCCAAGCATCTCGACGAGAAGGTCGCCGCGCTCCACCTCGACAAACTCGGTGTTGAACTCACCAAGCTGAGCCAGAAGCAGGCCGACTATATCGGCGTGCCGTCCGAAGGCCCGTTCAAGCCGGACCATTACCGCTACTGACCTTTTGCCCGACGGCGAAAGGCGAAAAGCCCTCGCGCGGCGACGCGCGGGGGCTTTTTCCTGCGCACCTTTTGCTGCGCCAGTTGCATCCCTGCCGCGCCCCGCATAGCTGGCAGGAATGGAACTTACCCCGCTCGCGCTGGTCCTGATTGGATTGCTGCTCGCCGCATGGACGGTGGGCGCGGCGGTGGTCGTGCTGCGGGCGAGCGCCAAGACGAAACGGATGCGCGCTCTGCAGAAATCCATGAAGCGGATGCAGCACCTGCTCGATGTCGCGCCCGCCGTGCCGATGCTGGTGCGGGTCGACGGCCGGATCGAGGGGCCCGAACGGCTCGCGCGTTGGCTCGGCTTCGAGAAGATGCCCGGCTATCTCAGCGAATTGGCGGCGGGCGAGGGGAATGGGCTCGCCCCCGACCAGCTCGAGGCGCTGTCGGAGAAGATTCGCATCACCCAGAAAAGCGCCGCCCCCTTCCAGCTCGCGCTGACACCGCCGGGTTCGGGCCGCAGCCTTGCCTTTCACGGCGCGCTCGCCGATCCGCAGGTCTCGCCCGGGGGAGCGGCGCTGGTCTGGGTGTTCGATTTTACCGACAGCGAGGCGGAACTTTCCCGGCTGCGAGCGGCAGCGACCCGCGCCGAGGCGGATTTCGCCGCACTTGTCGGTCTGATCGAGGCCGCTCCCATGCCGCTCTGGTTCCGCGGGCGGGACATGAAGCTGCGGCTCGTCAACGAGGCCTATGTCGAAGCTGTCGGCGCGCCGAGCGCGGGGAAAGTCGTGACCGGCCAGGCCGAATTGCTCGAACCGGACGAGGACGGCCGGAGCCCGGCCGAGATCGCCAGCCTCGCGCTTGATGCGCAGGAAAAGAACGAGCGCATCGTCGCCGCCACGATCCATGGTGAGCGCCGATCGCTGCGGGTAAGCGACCTGCCACTGGGGCGCGACGGGGTGGCCGGCTATGCCATCGACATCGAGGAACAGCAGCAGGTCGAACGCGCCTTTCGCGCCTATCGCGAGGCCCAGCGCGCCATGCTAGACCAGCTTTCGGTGGGGGTCGCGCAATTCGACGGGAACGAACGGCTCGTCTTCGCCAACCTGCCCTTCGCCCGCCTGTTCGGCCTTGGCGCAGAAGCGATTGCCGAAGGCCTCGCTTTCGAGCGGTTCCTTGCCGATGCGCGCGAGCGTGGCCGCACCCCGGAAGTGCGCGATTTTCCCGAGTGGCGGCGCGAACACGTCGCCTGGTTCGGCCAGCCCGCAACGCAGGAGGAGGCCTGGCCGCTCCCGGGCGGCACGCATCTAAGGATCGTCGGCCAGCCGATGCCCGATGGCGGGCTGGTCCTGATCGCCGAGGATCGGACCGAACAGCTCGCGCTCTCGGCGACCCGTGACACGCTGCTGCGCACCCGCACCGCGACACTCGACAGCCTGTTCGAGGCGCTCGCGATCTTCGCCCCGGACGGGTCGGTCCAGCTCTGGAACCGCAGTTTCGCCGGGACCTGGGGGCTCTCGAGCGAATTCCTCGATACCCATCCCGGCGCGCAGGAACTGCTCGATGCGATCGCCGAAAATCTCGTCCGTCCGTCCGAGGCGCAGCAGATCGGCGCCGTGGTGCGCGCGGCGACTCTCGACCGGCGGGGCGAGGGCGGTCGGATCGAGCTCAAGGACGGGCGCACCCTGCGGTTCGCGGGGGTTCCGCTGCCCGACGGTAACGGGCTTTTGACCGTGCTCGACATCACCGATTCCCAGAAAGCGGAGAAAGCGCTGCGCGAGCGCGCCACCGCGCTGGAAGAGGCGGACGCGGTCAAGACCCGCTTTCTCGCCAATATGAGCTATGAATTCCGCACGCCGCTGACGACCATTGGCGGCTATGCCGAAATGTTGAAAAGCGGGGCTGCGGGCGAGCCACCCGACGGGGTCGCGGGCGAATATATCGACGCTATCCTCGCTGCGGTCGAGCGCCTGACCGAGCAGGTGGAGAACGTGCTCGACCTGTCGCAATCCGAAGCAGGCCTGCTGCCGATCTCCAAGGAAGAGGTCGATCTGCTGCCCCTGCTCACCGAGGTCGTGCGCGAGCGCGAGCAGGCGATCATCGATGCCGGGCTGAGCCTCGATCTCAAGGGGCGGCGCGGATGCGTGGCATCGGTCGACCGTCGCCAGCTTGCCCGCGCCGTCGGCAACCTGCTCGACAATGCGATTGCCGCGACCGGCGAGGGTGGCCGGATCGTGATCGAGCTTCCCAAGCCCATGCCCGGCAAAGACTGGTCGGCGGTGATCGTGATGCGGGACAATGGCAGCGGCATGGCGCAGGAGGAGCTCGACCGCGCGCTTGACGGGCTGCGCACCGGGACGGACGGCAAGATCGAAAAGCGCAGCGGGCTCGGTCTTCCGCTCGCCCGGCAGCTGGTGGAGGCGCATGGCGGGACGCTATCGATAGAGAGCCGGGAGGGTGCGGGGACCACCGCGACCATCCGCCTGCCATGAGCGCGGGCCAAGTCTCGGTGGCCCTGCCCGATCTCGATGCGGTGGGCGCTTTCGGCAAACGGATCGCGCGCGTGCTGCGGCCCGGCGATGTCGTTGCGCTGTCGGGCGGGCTCGGGGCCGGCAAGACGACACTCGCCCGCGCGATCCTTGCAAGTCTGGGCCATCCGGGCGAAGTGCCATCGCCGACTTTCACCATCATCGAGAGCTACGATGCGCCGCCGCTCGCCATGCCGGCGGTCCATGCCGACTTCTACCGGCTCGAGGATCCCGCGGAAATCGCCGAGATCGGGCTCGACGATTATCGCGAGGGTGCCGTGCTGATCGCGGAATGGCCCGAATGCGCAGGCGGTTTCGCGCATGAGCCGGCCTGTCTCGACATCACGCTCAAGCCGCGCGCAAAAGATGCGGAAGAGGGGCGGATCGCGATTGTTAAAGGCGGTTCCGATTGGCTAGGACGCATGCCATGACACAGCTTCCGGAGGGTCTGCATGATTTCCTGCGCACGGCGGGCTGGGGCGATGCGGCGATCCACCCGCTGCCGGGCGATGCGTCCTTCCGGCGCTATTACCGTCTGCGCGCGGGCGATCGCGGTGCGATGCTGATGCATGCGCCGCCCCCGCATGAGGACCCGGTGCCGTTTCTCGACGTGGCGCAATGGCTCGCGGCACACTCCCTGCGCGCGCCTGCTATCCACCATGCGGACCCCGAGGCGGGCTGGGTGCTGCTCGAGGATTTCGGCGACGACCGGATGCGCGACTGGCTCGATGCCCGGCCCGAGGATGAAGAGGCCGCCTACGAAGCCGCGGTCCATGCGCTTGCCGACCTGCATGACAAGCCGCCCGGCCCCTTCGCACCTTACGACATGGACACCTATCTCGGGGAAGTGCGCCTGTTCACCCAATGGTACGCCTCCGCAGCCGCAATCGAGGTGGACGAGGCGGGCTTCGAGGCGGCCTGGCGCGAGGTTCTGGAGCCTGTCGTGAAAAGCCCGCATAACGGGGTTACGGTGCTGCGCGATTACCACGCGGAGAATATCATGCTGCTGGGCGGCCGTCCGGGCGCGCCGCAGGGTTTGATCGATTTCCAGGATGCGTTGGTCGGACATGCCGCCTACGACCTCGTCTCGCTGCTGCAGGATGCGCGGCGCGATGTCGATCCAGGCTTCGCCGACATGATGCTGGAGACCTATCGCGAGGAGCGCCACCGCCGCGGTGTCGATCTTTACGGCGGCGCGGGCGACTTCATCGGCGAATATGCGACGCTCGGCGCGCAGCGCAATACCAAGATCGTCGGCATTTTCACCCGTCTCGCCAAGCGCGACGGCAAGCCGCGCTATCTGGCGATGATTCCGCGCGTTTGGAAGCTGCTCGAAGCGGATCTTGACTATCCCGCGCTCCGACCGGTGGCGCGCTGGTTCGATGCCAATATTCCCGCCGATCTGCGCGGCGCCCATGGGGGAGAGATCGCGTGAGCTTTTCGCACGGCCCGCTTGCCAGCGACACCGCGATGGTCCTTGCTGCAGGGCTCGGCAAGCGCATGCGCCCGCTCACCGCGACGCAGCCCAAGCCGCTGGTGCGGGTTGCGGGCAAGGCACTGATCGATCACGCGCTCGACCGGCTCGCCGATGCGGGCGTCGCGCGCGCCGTGGTCAATGTCCATTATCTGGCCGATGCGCTGGAGGCGCATGTGCTGGAGCGCGAGGCCCCGAAAGTGACGATTTCGGACGAGCGTGCGCAGCTGCTCGAGACGGGGGGCGGTCTCGTCCGTGCGGCCGGGCACCTTCCCGATCCGTTCTTCTGCCTCAACGCCGACAATATCTGGCTCGACGGGCCGAAGAATGCCTTTGCCGACCTCTCCACGCGCTGGGACCCCGATGCGATGGACGCTCTTCTGCTCGTCGTGCCCCATGTGAGGGCGAGCAATTTCAGCGGGCCGGGCGATTTCTATATGGACGCAGCCGGCCTTCTTTCGCGGCGCAGGGCGGGGCGGATCGCGCCTTTCATCTACACCGGCATCCAGCTCGTTTCGCATCGTCTCCTGCGTGATGCACCCCAAGGGCCTTTTTCGACCAACATCCTTTGGAACCGCGCGATCGAGGAAGGCCGCCTCTATGGTGTCGCCTTTACCGGGCAATGGTTCGAGGTCGGCACGCCGCAGGCGATTACGCCAACCGAAGCCGCGCTTGCGGGCGGCTGAGGGCGCACCGGTGGGAGAGCCGCGCGGTCCTTCGGTCTATTCGATCGCGGCCCATCGCGGCTTTGCCGATGCGCTGGTCGCGGGGCTGGTCCCGCGCTACCGCGAGGACGGTTTCGGGCTTGCCCGGCTTACCCTGCTGGTCCCATCGAGCCGCGCCGCGCGCACGATTTCCGAAGCCTTCATTCGCCATGCGGGGATTGCGGGCGAAGCGGGCCTGCTGATGCCGCGCATGGTCACGGTGGGCGACCTCGATCTGGACGAGGCCCTCGGCACGCTGCTCGACCCGCTCGGGGCCGACAGCATCCCGCCGGCGATAGAGCCGGGGCGCCGCTGGCTCGAACTGGCCGCGCTGATCGAGGCCGAGCGTGGCGAAACGGGCGAGCCGCCGCTGCCCGGCGCGGCGCGTCTGCGGCTCGCGCGCGACCTCGCCCGGACGATGGACCGCCTGCTGGTCGAGGCCAAGCAGCCAGAGGACCTTCTTGGCGAGAGCGTGCTCGGCCTGCTGGGGGACCTGGCGGAACATTGGCAGGCTTCGCTGCGCCTCTTCGCCCGGGTGCAGGCGCGCTGGCGCGCGCGGCTGGAGGAACTCGGCGCGGTCGATGCGGCGACGCGGCGCAACCTCCTGTTCGAGCGCGCTGCGAAGGCCTGGCGCGAGGCCCCGCCCGAAACGCCTGTCATCGCCGCCGGCGTGACGAGCGCAGCACCGGCGCTGGCGCGGATGCTGCGAACCGTGGCCGACCTTCCGAACGGGGCCGTGATCCTGCCCGATCTCGATCTCGCCATGGACGAAGCGGCGTGGGAGGAGCTCGGCCGCGCGGGCGCCGCACCCGAGCCGGGGGGCGAGGTCTTCGCGCGCGGGGACGCGCTGACCCATCCGCAATATCACCTCAAGCTGCTGCTCGAACGCATGGGGCTGGCTCGGGAGGAGGTCCGGCCATGGCATCGCCGCGGCATGGCAGCGGCCGAGCCCGAGCGCAGCCGTGCGATCAGCTCGCTCTTCCTTCCTCCCGAGGCGAGCCGTGCATGGATCGATCTCGAACCCGAGCACAGGCGGCTTTCGGGGGTCGGACTGATGACGCTCGCGACCAGCGAGGAAGAGGCGCAGGCTATCGCGTTGCTGGTGCGCGAGGCGCTGGAGGAGCCGGAAAAACGGATCGCGGTCGTGACCGCCGATCGCGCGCTCGCCCGGCGCATCGTGCAGCATCTCGCGCGTTGGAACATCGCCGCCGATGACAGCGCGGGCCGTCCGCTTTCGCTGACCCCGGCGGGCCGCCTGTTCGGCCTGCTCGCTTCCCTCGCCAGCGAGGGGCCCGATCCGCTCGCGCTGGTCTCCGCCCTTTCCCACCCGCTCGTGCGGGCAGGCTCACCGGAACAGCGCAAGGCTTGGCTGGCGGCGCTGCGCCGCCTCGACCATCGCCTGCGCGGCGAATTCGTCGCCCCCGGACTCGGGGCGCTGGGCGACATGGCGCGCAGGGCAGGGGTGGCCGAATGGTGGGAGGAGGCCGCAATGCTCGTCGCAGGGTTGGTCGAGCCTGCCGACAGCGAGGACGAGGCGCGCCCGCTTGCCGACCTTCTCGATCTTCTCGCAGGCTGTGCCGAGGGCCTGTGCGACACGCGTATCTGGGCCAACGAGGACGGGCGCGCGCTTGCCGTCATGGTCGAGGAATTGCGGCTCGATGCGCGCGCCTGCAGCACGCATCTGCGTCGGGGCGATCTGGCACAGGTGGTGCGCGAATGCATGGACGAGATCGCGGTGCGCCCGCCTTATGGCGGCCATCCCAGGATCGCGATCTACGGCCTGCTCGAAGCGCGCATGGCGCGGGCCGATCTCGTCATATGCGCCGGGCTGAACGAGGGGAGCTGGCCGCAGCCGCCCGCGCCCGACCCGTTGCTCGCCCCCGGCGTGCTGCGCGCGCTGGGCGTTCCGGGTGCGGAGTTCCGCATCGGCCTTGCCGCGCACGATCTTGCGGGCGCGATGGGCGCGCCGCAGGTCGTGCTCAGCCGGGCTCAGCGCGATGCCGAAGGCCCCACCCGTCCATCGCGATTCTGGCTGAGAGCCGAGGCGCTACTGGGCGACAGGCTTGCCCGGCGCCACCGCGAGACGCGCATCCCTGCGCTGCTCCCGCAGCTCGACCGCGCGCCCGAGCCGGTTGCGCCCGCATCCCGGCCAGAACCGCGTCCTTCGAAAACGCAGCGCAACGTGGCGATCGGCGTGACCGCGCTCGACCGCTTGCTTGGCGATCCCTACCAGTTCTACGCGAGAGAGATCCTGCATCTGCGCCGCCTCGATCCACTGGGTGCCGATCCCTTCGGCGATCCCGCCCTGCGCGGCACGCTGGTGCACGAGATCCTCGAGGCGTGGCACGACGCAAGAGTGGTGCGGCCCGGCCTGCCGCTCGTTCCCTTCGCCGAGGAACAGCTCGCCGCAGCGGCGGTTCACCCGCTGTTTCGCGGCCTGTGGCAGCCGCGCATCCTCGCCGCTCTCGCCTGGTTCGAGCAGCGCATCACCGCCAATGCCGCCGACGGGCGCGAGGTGGTCGCATGGGAGGCAAAGGGAAGCATGAGGGTGGACGGCGTCGAAGTGCGCGGGCGGGCCGACCGGATCGACCGCCTGCCCGACGGGACCTATGCGATCGTCGACTACAAGACCGGTGCGCCGCCCAGTGCCGCACAGGTGGAGGCGGGCTTTGCCCTGCAGATGGGACTTCTCGGTCTTATCGCGCGCGATGGCGCCTTCACCATGGGCGAAGCGCGCCTCACCGGCGAAGCAAGCCGGTTCGAATACTGGTCGCTCGGCCGGGCGAAGAGCGAGGATGGCAAGCCCGCTTTCGGGTATGTCGAGCAGCCCGTCCGGACCGGGGGCAAGCGCAGCGGCCTGCCGCCAGAGGATTTCCTGCCGCATCACGAGGCGAAGCTGGCCGAGGCGATCGACAAGTATATCAGGGGCGAAGAGCCATTTCGCGCGCGCGAGAACCCGGATTATCCGGGTTATTCCGATTATGACCAGCTCATGCGGCTCGAGGAATGGATCGTTACGCTCGGACCGGGCAGCGGGGGCGAGACGGGGGCCGGGGCATGAGCGGCGCGGTCTTCCCCTTGAAAGGCAACCAGCGCGCGGCGGTCGACCCGCGCGACAATGTCTGGCTGTCCGCATCGGCCGGCACGGGCAAGACGCAGGTCCTTTCCGCGCGCGTCCTGCGCCTGCTGCTGCGCGAGGAGGTCGATCCCTCGCAGATTTTGTGCCTGACTTTCACCAAGGCGGGGGCAGCGGAAATGGCGAACCGCATTAACGCGGTGCTCGCACGATGGGTGCGGCTCGATGCGACCACGCTCGCGACGGAGCTCGGCCATCTCGGCGCGGATATCGATCCAGCCACGCAGGAGCGCGCGCGGACCCTTTTCGCAAGCGTGCTCGACTGCCCCGGCGGGGGCCTCAGGATCGACACGATCCACGCCTTTTCGCAATGGCTCATCGGCGCCTTCCCGCAGGAGGCCGGCCTGCAGCCCGGTGCCCAGCCGATGGACGATCGCACGCGCGAACTGCTCGCCCGCGACGTGCTCACCGAAATGCTCGAGGAAGCCCGCGCGAACGGGGACGAGCGGCTGACCGGGGCGATCGCCGACTTCGTGACGCGCAAGGATCCCGGCGCGCTTCATGACTGGCTGCTGCGCTGTGCGGGCGCGGGCGAATTATGGGAGGGGCCGGGCAGTTGGCAGCCTCCGCTTGGCGAGCGTGTGCGCAGCCTGCTCGAAATCCCCGCCGATGCGGGCGACGCCTGGGTGGCCGAGGTGCTGCATCCCGACATCTTTCCCGATCACCACCTCGCCGCGATGCTGCCGGTCATGCGCGGCTGGAACGCGAAGAACGGCCGCGATTGCGCCGAGTTCATCCCGCGCTGGCTATCGTGTTCGCCCGAGGCGCGCGCGGGGCTCGTCCCCTGCTTCTACGACACGATCCTTAAGAAGGACGGGGAGCCGCGCCAGATGAAGGTCCCCGCCAAACAGGACCCGCTCATCCCCGAACGGCAGCGGGAAATCGCCTCGGCCCTGTCGCTCTACCGCGAACGCTGCGCGCTGCTTGGCCTTGCCGCCCTGCTCGATGACGCGCTCACCATTGGCCGCGCCTTTGCGCTTCGGTGGAGGGAGGCGAAGGAGCGCGAGGGCCTGATCGAATTCGACGATCTCATCCGCAAGGCTGCGGCGCTGTTGTCCGGTTCGCTTTCCGCCGACTGGATCCGCTACAAGCTGGACCGACGCTTCGACCATATCCTGATCGACGAGGCGCAGGACACCAACCGCGCGCAATGGGACATCATCGATGCACTGATCGATGATTTCTTCAGCGGCGAGGGCGCGCATGGGGACCGACTGCGCACGATCTTCACCGTGGGTGATTACAAGCAGGCGATCTTCGGCTTCCAGGGAACCAGCCCCGAAAACTTCGCGCGCGCCAAGGAGCGCGTGCGGGCGCGGATCGAGGCGGCCCGAACCAATCTGGCGGGCGCGCGCGACAATCGGTTGCTGCCCGGCTTCAGGGATCTCGATCTCGGGCGATCGTTCCGTACGTCGCAGCCCGTGCTCGATTTCGTCAATGCGGCGATCCGTGCGCTCGGTCACGAGGCTTTCGGCCTCGAGAAACCGCCCGGTGAGCACGAGGGCGCCGACAGGCCGGGCCTTGTGACGCTGTGGCAGCCGGTGCGCGCGGTCGATGCGGCGGGCGACAGGGCGGACGAGGCCGCGGAGGGCGAGGAGCAGGACTGGCTGCCGCGCCACGACACGCTGCTGGCCGAGAAGATCGCGCGGCAGGTCGCGCACTGGGTCAGGGAGGAGGAACCCTTCGTCCTTGCCAAGGGCGATGCCCCGCGTCACGCGCGGGCGGGCGATGTCATGGTGCTGGTCAGGAAGCGCAAGGAGCTTGCCGCGCAGATCGTCGCCAAGCTTTACGCCAGCGGCGTGCCGGTCGCCGGGGTCGATCGGCTCCGCCTCGGTGAGCCGCTGGCCGTGCGCGACCTGCTCGCCGCGCTGCGCTTCGCCGCGCAGCCCGGAGACGACCTCTCGCTGGCAAACCTGCTGGTCTCGCCCCTGATGGGCTGGAGCCAGGACGATTTGCTCGCCCACGCGCCGCGGGCGAAGGGCATGCGGTTGTGGGATCATGTGCGCCGTCACGAAAACGCTTTTGTGGCGGTGAGCGCCGAGAGGCTGCGCGATCTTCTTGCGCGCGCCGATTACGAGACTCCGCAGGCGCTGCTTTCATGGCTGCTGACCGGGCCGTGGCAGGGCCGCGCCAAGCTTGTTGCGCGGCTTGGGCGAGAGGCGAACGATCCGATCGACGAATTGCTGAACGCGGCCTTTGCTTATGAGGGCGCACATGTTCCAAGCCTTGCGGGTTTTCTCGAATGGTTCGACGCGGGCGCGACCGATCTCAAGCGCGATTCGGGCGAGGCGGGTGGGCAGGTCCGGGTGATGACGGTCCATGGCTCCAAGGGACTGCAGGCGCCAATCGTGATCCTTGCCGATGCGACCGGCGAGCCGGGCCGGGGCGGCGATCTGGAACTTGAGGATGCGCCGCTGGGCGAGCCGACCGGCCGGCTGGTGCCGATGCCGGGGCTGACCAAGGACCAGCTCTGCGGGCGGGTCGCCGAGGCAGCCGAACGCGGCAGGATCGCCGACATGCAGGAGCACTGGCGGCTGCTTTACGTCGCGATGACGCGGGCGGAAGAGGCGCTCTTCATCGGCGGGTCTCTGGGCCCGAAACATGCCGATAAGGGGCCGCCCGAGGACAGCTGGTATGCGCGGCTCGCCCCTCTTTTCGACGGCGGGGAACAGGCGGACCCGATATGGGGCGCGCGCTGGGAACGGGGACACCGGGCCGACCCGCTGGTGCCTGCCGGCGATGTCGAAGGCGCGGCTTTCGCAGAGCAGCTGCCCGCATGGGCGCGAACCCCGGTCGGCCCCGAACCGCGCCCGCCGCGTCCGCTTGCGCCGAGCAGCGCGGGCGAGGAACAGGGTGCCGACCCGCCGCTTTCCGCAACACCCGGCGAAGGGGCTCAGAACGCGGCCCGGCGCGGCATCCTCATCCACCGCCTGCTGGAACGCCTGCCCGATATCGCGCCCGCCCGGCGCGAGGAAGCCGCCTCGCGCTGGCTCGCGCGCCAGGCGGGCGATCTCGACGAGGCCGTGCGATCGGAAATGCTCCACGGCGCGCTCGGCGTCATCGGCGATCCCCGCCATGCCGCGATCTTCTCGCCCCGGGCGCTTGCCGAGGTTCCGCTTGCCGCGACTGTCGGCGGGATCGTGGTCGCCGGAACTGCCGACAGGTTGCTGATCGAAGACGATACGGTCAGCGTGGTCGACTTCAAGACCACCCGCCGCCCGCCCGCGCGGCTGGAGGACGTGCCCGCTGCGAGCCTGCGGCAGATGGCCGCCTATGCCGCTGCGCTCGAGGCGATCTATCCCGGCCGCACCGTGCGCGCCGCGCTGCTCTACACCTCCGGCCCGCATCTCATCCAACTTCCGGACGAGACCCTTGCCCGGCACAAGCGCGAATTGGCCGAGGCGCAGGAAAGCTATCTGCGCGCAAGCCCGATGCGTATTGAGTGAGCGCGGATTGACCCTAGTTTGGGTCACGCGATACAGCCCCGTCGAAGGAGATGAATTATGGCCACCGTCAATGTGACCGATGACAGCTGGAAATCCGACGTCCTCGAAAGCGACAAGCCCGTGCTGGTCGATTTCTGGGCCGACTGGTGCGGACCTTGCAAGATGATCGCCCCGGCGCTCGAGGAAATCAGCGACGAGCTGGGCGATCAGGTCACGATCGCCAAGATGGACATCATGGAAAACACCGGCGTGCCGACCGAGATGGGCGTGCAGGGCATCCCGTTCCTCGTCCTTTTCAAGGACGGCAAGCCCGCCGCGCACCTGCAGGGCGCGCGTCCGAAAAACCAGCTCAAGCAATGGCTTGAAGGCGAACTTTAAGGCGGATTGAGGGCGCGCCGCAAGAGCGGCGCCCGCCTATCCCCGCCGCACCGGGTTGCTGCGCACGCACACGTCGAGGTGGGCTGTGAGGATTCAGCCCGCCACGCGGGCGACGAAGGCATCCCAGATTGCCGGGCTCGATGCACCGACCAGGCCGGGCTTTCCGCTGCTGTCATCCACGCGATATTCGCTGCCGTCGAGGCGTAGCGCCCGGCCGCCCGCCTCGTTCAGCCACAACACGCCCGCAGCATGGTCCCAGGGATAGGTCCGCTTGAAGCTGGAAATGTCGTTCTGCCCCAGGGCAAGGCGCGGATATTGCTCGGCCGCACAGCGCGGAATGTCGACCAGCGTGTAATGCGGGGCAAGCCGTTCATCGACCATCGCCGATTGTTCGGGGGTGAGGAACATGCGGCTCACCGCGGTCACCGGCGGCTCCTCCCCGGTCGTGCGCGCGCTCACGATTTCGCCGTTTATCTTCGCGCCTTCCCCGGCACGAACATGGCACAGCCGATCGAGATTGGGGTCGTAGATCCAGCCCGCCACGGCCTTGCCGGCATCGGCCAGCGCGACGATGATGCCGAAGGGCTCTTTCCCTTCGGTGAAATTCGCCGTCCCGTCCAGGGGATCGATGATCCAGCATTGGTCCGAGAGACTGTCGAGCACGCTTTTATCGGCATGGGCCGCTTCCTCGCCCACCACTGCGACGCCGGGGGCCAGACGGGTCAGCGCTTCGGTCAGGAAGTCCTCGACCTCGCGGTCAACGATGGTGACGGGATCGTCCTTGCCCTTCAGCTCGACCTCGCTGTCCGCAAGGGCGCGGAAACGGGGCAGCATCGAACGCTCCGCGGCGAAGCGGAGCAGGTCGCGGATTTCGGCGTCGAGGGCGGTCAATTCACTCATGAACGGTAATCCGCATTGATCGAGATATATCCGTGGGTGAGGTCGCAGGTCCAGATGGTGGCGCGACCTTCGCCGATGCCGAGGTCCACCGCCAGGTCGATGTCCCGGCCTTTCAGGTGTTCGGCTACCGGGGCTTCGTCGTAATCTTCCACCGGACCGCCATCGCGCGCGGTCCAGATACCGCCGAACGCGATCGAAAGCCGGTCGCGGTCCGCCGGTTCGCCGGCCTTGCCGACTGCCATGACGACCCGGCCCCAATTCGCGTCCTCGCCCGCGATCGCGGTCTTGACCAGCGGCGAATTGGCGATGGCGAGACCGACCCGCCGGGCGCTTTCTTTGTCCGCCGCGCCCGCCACGCGCACCGTGATGAATTTCGACGCCCCTTCGCCGTCGCGCACGACGAGTTGGGCGAGGCGGCGGCAGACATCCGCCAACGCCGCCGCGAAGGCGTCCGCTCCTGGGCCGTTCCAGTTTTCTATCCGCGCATTGCCCGCTTTGCCCGTGGCGAAGGCGAGCACGGTGTCGCTGGTCGAGGTGTCGCCGTCGACCGTGATGCAGGAAAACGTCTCGGCATTGGCACGCTCGAGCGCCTCCTGAAGAAAGCCGGGGGCCACGTCGGCATCGGTGAAGACATAGCCCAGCATCGTCGCCATGTCGGGCGCGATCATGCCCGAACCCTTTATAATGCCGACGAGTTCGCCCCGGGTTTCGCCCAGCATGGCGCTCGCATGGGCTCCCTTGGGGAAGGTGTCGGTGGTCGAGATCGCGTTCGCCACCTTCTCCCAGTCGCAATCCTCGGCTCGCTGCGCCGCTTCGATCCCTGCGTGCGCCTTGTCCTTCGGCAGCGGAACTCCGATCACGCCGGTGGAAGATACGACCACATCGCCCGGCATGCAGTCCAGCGCTTCGGCGACTTGGCGCTGGATCGCGTCAACCGCCTCGCGCCCGCGATATCCTGTGAAAGCGTTGGAATTGCCCGCATTGACGATCAATGCACGGGCCGTGCCCGCCTTTACCTGCTGCCGACCCAGCTCGACCTCGCTCGATGCACAGGCGCTCTTGGTGAAGACCCCTGCCAGCGTTGTTCCAGGCGCGAGTTCTGCGAAGGTGAGATCGGCCCGATCCCAGTCCTTGTAGCCCGCTCGTGCAACGCGCAGCCGAACGCCATCGATCTCAGGCATTTCGGGAAAGGGCAAGGCGAGGGGAGAGCATTCGAGATCCATGCGTTTTGCGCTTAGGCTGGCGAACGGTCTTAGTAAACGGCGCTTAAAGGCGCATAATTGGCCCTGCGAGGTGGACGAATGAAGGCAAAACGCCTATTTGCGCAGCCGATGACGCGGCAATTCTTAGCTTTTCTGGCTTTGCTATCGGGCCTCGCTGCCTTGAGCGGCCCTGCCCACGCGTCCGCGCATCCGCTTTTCCCCTGCAATGTCGGAGCCTCGGCCGAGGCGACCGAAAGGCGCGCTCACCTTCCGGCAGAGCCTGCCGATGCCGGTGACAAGGCTGCCCGGCGGTGCCGAGAGACGCGTCGGTCGTCGCCCGCGCCGCGTCCATACGCACTGCGCATGCCGGTCCTGATGGGGGTCGAGCGCGCGCTCGAATAGGGTTCGCGCCCAAAGCTTCGCCTGCCCGCGTGGCAGGCCCACGCGCGCCGCAAGGAGTGCGAAACCCTCCCGATATTCTTCGGCCCTAACGCAAGGGGCCTCTGCCAAACGCAGGATTCGATCCATGTTCAACACCCTCATGAAGTCTGTCTTCGGCTCGTCGAACGACCGCTACGTCAAATCGCTCGGCAAGATCGTCAATGAAATCAACGCTCTTGAGAGCCGCATCAACTCGATGTCCGACGAGGAGTTGAAGGGCCAGACCGCCAAGCTGCGCGAGATGCTCGATAACGGGGCGAGCCTCGACGACATCCTCCCCGAAGCCTTCGCCACCGTGCGAGAGGCCTCCTTCCGCGTGCTCGGCATGCGCCATTTCGACGTGCAGATGATCGGCGGCATCGTGCTCCACCGCGGCGAGATCGCCGAGATGCGCACGGGCGAGGGCAAGACGCTGGTTGCGACGCTGGCGGTCTATCTCAACGCGCTCGAGGGCAAGGGCGTGCATGTCGTTACCGTCAACGATTACCTCGCCCGGCGCGACGCCGAATGGATGGGGCAGCTATACGGCTGGCTCGGCCTGAGCGTCGGCGTGATCGTGCCCAACATGGACGAATATTCGAAGCGCGAAGCCTACAATGCCGACATCACCTACGGCACGAACAACGAGTTCGGTTTCGACTATTTGCGCGACAACATGAAGCACGATCGCGGCTCGATGGTGCAGCGCCCCTTCAACTACGCGATCGTCGACGAGGTCGATTCGATCCTGATCGACGAGGCGCGCACCCCGCTGATCATCTCCGGCCCGACCGAGGACAAGTCCGATCTCTATGTCGCGCTCGACGCGGTGGCGAAGGAAGTGCCCAAGGACTGGCTCGACATCGACGAGAAGACCAAGCGCGTCCAGCTGACCGAGGACGGGATCGAGGAAGTCGAGAAGATCCTGTTCGAGAAGGGACTGATCGAAACCCAGAATCTCTACGATGTCGAGAACACGCAGGTCGTCCACCATCTCGACCAGGCGCTTGTCGCGCATTTCGCCCGCCAGCGCGATACCGACTACATCGTCAAGGACGACAAGGTCGTCATCATCGACGAATTCACCGGCCGCATGATGGAAGGCCGCCGATGGTCGAACGGCCTGCACCAGGCGGTCGAGGCGAAGGAAGGCGTCAAGATCGAGCCGGAAAACCAGACGATGGCCTCGATCACCTTCCAGAACTATTTCCGCATGTATCCCAAGCTCTCCGGCATGACCGGGACCGCAGCGACCGAGGCGGCGGAATTCTGGGACATCTACAAGGTCAATGTCGTCGAGATCCCGACCAACAAGCCGGTCCAGCGGATCGACGAGGACGACGAATTCTACAAGAACACGATGGACAAGTTCCAGGCCATCGCCAAGGCGATCCAGGAAAAGAACGCCATCGGCCAGCCGATCCTGGTCGGCACGGTCTCGATCGAGAAGTCCGAACTCCTCTCGCAGTTCCTCGACAAGGAAGGCGTGAAGCACGAGGTGCTGAACGCCCGCCAGCACGAGCGCGAGGCGGGCATCGTTGCGCAGGCCGGGCGGCTCGGCGCGGTCACCATTGCCACCAACATGGCCGGGCGCGGCACTGACATCCAGCTCGGCGGCAATCTCGATTTCCGCATCAACGATGAGCTGGGAGACATGCCCGAAGGCCCCGAACGAGACGCCGAGATCGAGCGGATCAAGCGCGAGCTCGAGGAAGAAAAGCAGAAGGTTCTCGAAGCGGGCGGGTTGTTCGTGCTCGGCACCGAACGGCACGAATCGCGCCGTATAGACAACCAGCTGCGCGGCCGTTCGGGCCGCCAGGGCGACCCGGGCCTCTCGCGTTTCTACCTCTGCCTCGAGGACGACCTGCTGCGTATCTTCGGCCCCGACACGCTGTTCGCCAAGATGATGAACTCGAACCTGGAGGACGGCGAGGCGATCGGCTCGAAGTGGCTGTCGAAGGCGATCGAGACCGCCCAGAAGAAGGTCGAGGCGCGCAATTACGACGCGCGCAAGAATGTCGTCCAGTACGACGACGTGATGAACGACCAGCGCAAGGTCATCTACGAACAGCGCGCGGAGATCATGGATGCCGAGGCGGTCGACGATGTCGTGGTCGACATGCGCCACGATACGATCAACGCGCTCGTCACGACCGCATGCCCGCCCGGCTCCTATCCCGAGCAATGGGACATTGCCGGGCTCAAGGAGCGCATCGACGAGGTCTTCGGGATCGAGGTCCCGCTCGATGAGTGGCTCGAGGAGGATCAGGTCGAACCCGAACTGATCGAGGAACGCCTGCGTGAGCGGACCGATGCGATCATGGACGAGAAAATCGCCCGCTTCGAGGAAGCCGACTGGCGGCGCGCGGAAAAGGAAATTCTCCTGCGCCAGCTCGACCATCACTGGAAGGACCACCTCGCAACCCTCGACGCGCTGCGGCAGGTCATCTGGATGCGCGGCATCGCGCAGAAGCAGCCGATCAACGAATACAAGCAGGAGGCTTTCGGCCTGTTCGAGACAATGCTCGACAAGCTGCGAGAAGAAGTGACCAAGTTCCTGTTCAAGAACGAATTCCGGCCCGCACAGCCGGCTCCGGTCGACTTGCCGGACCTGCCCGATTTCCTGACCGGGCATATCGATCCGCTGACCGGGCGCGACAATTCGGACGACGATGACGGGTCGGAGGAGCGGCCCGAACTGTTCGGTTCGCTCGCCGGTTCGCCGCGCGCCGCCTCCGGGCCGGGCGGGGCCAATCGCGACAACCCCTATGCCAATCTCAACATCAGCCGCAATGCGCCGTGCCCCTGCGGGAGCGGCAACAAGTACAAGCATTGCCATGGCGCGGCGGGAACCCGGCAGATCGCCTGAGCCGGTCCGCTCGGTGGCGTGACCGGAAAGGGCAGGGCGGGATGATCGGCGCGGCATGATCGGTGCGGTCCCGGCCCTGCTCGTGGTCGCCTTTGCCGTCACAGCGCTCCTCTATGCGAGTGTCGGGTTCGGCGGAGGCTCCACCTATGCCGCGCTGCTGGCGCTGTCGGGGCTCGATCATCGCGTGCTGCCGCTGCTGGTGCTGGCCTGCAATATCGTGGTCGTGGCCGGATCGACCGTCCGCTTTGCCCGGGCGCGTATCCTGCCATGGAGCGGGGCGGTGGTGATGACCGCGCTCGCCGCGCCCGCCGCTTTGCTCGGCGGGCTGACGCCGATCGATCGCACCACATTTCTTGCCCTTCTTGGCGCAAGCCTCGTCCTCACCGGTCTTGCCATGCTGCTGCCGGTCACCAAGGCGCGCCCCGCCGAGCCCTCGCGCGCGGCGCGTTTCATGCCCCTCATTGCCGTCCCGCTCGGCTATCTTGCCGGGCTGGTCGGGATCGGCGGCGGCATCTTTCTCGCTCCTCTCCTGCACCTCACGCGCTGGCGCGCCGCGCGCGAGATCGCCGCGACGGCGAGCTTCTTCATCCTCGTCAATTCGCTGTTCGGCCTTATCGGCCAGCTCCTGAAGAACGGCCACGAGGCATTCGGCGGGGCGATCGCAGGTGGCCTGCCGTTGCTGTTGGCCGTCGTCATCGGCGGACAGGCGGGGAGCCTTCTCGCTTTGAAGGTGATGCCGGGGCGCTGGGTCCGCGGGCTTACGGCGCTGCTGGTGATGGTGGTGGGCGTACGGCTGATCGCGGGTATTTGAACGCCCCGATTACGTGTGTCCCGCCGAATGCCCGGCGGTTTTCGTGCGAATTGCGGCGTGGATCTGATGCGGCAATCCCGCTCACGGCATCGGATGCTCCTTCCGGTCGGCGCGGCGATTCCGTCGCTCTTTTAGCGGGTCTCGATCGCACTGGTCGCGATTCGAGTCCCTCGGCTGCTTCGGAAGCGTCGCGGAAAATCAGCCAGTCAGCGCGGTGCGGATAAGGCGGGTCGTTTCGGTGGGCCTTTCGAGATGCGGCAGGTGCCCTGCATCGGCGACAACGTGCAGGACGTGATCGTTGTACAGGCACCCTTCGCCCGGCGGCGGGATGATGCGGTCGGCCTCGCCCCAGATCGCCACGGCGCGCGCTGCGGGCGGACGGGGCTCCGCCTGCGCGATTTCCCGCGCGACCGCGCCCAGCCTCTCCAGCGCAGCGCCCACCCCGTCGAGCCGCATGTAACGCAGCACGTCGTCGACCATGTCGCGCGATATGGCATCGGGATCGGCGACCAGCCGGGTCAGCACTGCGCGCAATTCGCGCTTGCGCTTTGCCGCGACGAAATCGGCGATATAGGTTCGGTCGAGCGCGAGCCCTGGGAGGAGCGGTGCGAGCAGCGTCAGCGAGCGGGTCGTGCCGGTGGCGGCCACCTGCTCGGCGACCGCACCGCCGAAGCTGTGCCCGACGAGATGGACCGCGCCCAATTCCTCAGTCTCGATGAAAGCCAGTACCAGCGCCGCCATGTCCTCGAGCTTCCCGCTGCCGGGCAGGGTCTTGTCCGATCCGCCATGGCCCGGCAGGTCGAGCGCGATCGTGCGGTAGTCGCTCGCGAGCTCCTCGGTGACGAACATCCAGTTGCCGCCGTCCCCGCCGAAGCCGTGGAGCAGGAGGACCGCCTCCTCACCCGCGCCTGCCTCCATATAGCGCAGGTTCAGGCCGTCGACCTGGGCATTACGGTAGGCAGGTGCTGCGTAGTGCTCTTCCCCGGCTGCGGCATCGGTTTCGACACGCCGGAAAGAGGCAATGAAGGCATCGATGTCCGGCGCGCTCGCGCCGTCTTCTCCCATCACCGCGATCAGGGCACCACAGGGCAGGGTTTCGCCTTCCCCGGCGACGAGGCGAAGCACTGTGCCCGCCTGCTTCGCTTCGAGAGTGTTGAGCAGTTTGGAGGTCTCGATATCGGCGATTTCCGTGCCTTCATCGACCGCATCGCCCTCGGCAAGGTGCCACGAGGCGAGCGTGCCTTCCTCCATCGACAGGCCCCATTTGGGCATCGTGAGCGCGGTGAGCTGCGCCATGCGAGTCACTCCGCCGGGACGGTTTCGCCGAGCGTCGCGCGCACGGCGGCGGCGATGCGTTCGGCGCTCGGGAGATAGGCCGCCTCCAGATTGGGCGCGAAGGGGACGGGCGTGTGCGGCGGAGTGACCATCGCGATGGGGGCTTTCAGGTGCGCGAAGGCCTTGCAGGCGACCAGCGCGGCAATATCGGCGGCCAGGCCACAGCGCGGGCTGCCCTCGTCGACCACCACCAGTCGCCCGGTGCGTTCCACCGATTCGAGGATCGCGTCCTCGTCCAGCGGCGAAGTCGTGCGCGGGTCGATCAGTTCGACCTCGATCCCATCCTTTTCAAGCGTGTCCGCTGCGGCCTTGCACCGCGCGACCATGGCGGAAAAAGCGACCACGGTTACATCGTCGCCTTCGGTCACGAATTCCGCCTCGCCGAAAGGGATGGTGTAGGCTTCGTCCGGCACCTCCGCCTGCGTCTCGTAGAGCGCCTTGTGCTCGAGGAAGATCACCGGGTCGTCGTCGCGGATCGCCTGGATCAGCAGGCCCTTCGCGTCATAGGCGTTCGATGGCATGACCACCTTGAGCCCGGGGATATGGGTGAAGATCGGGTGCAGCGCCTGCGAATGCTGGGCCGCCGCGCTCAGCCCCGCACCGATCATCGAACGGATGACGAGCGGCGTTCGCGCCTTTCCGCCGAACATGTAACGGAATTTCGCCGCCTGGTTGAAGATCTGGTCGAAACACACGCCGAGAAAGTCGACGAACATCAATTCCGCCACGGGCCTGAGGCCGGTCGAGGCGGCGCCTGCCGCGGCGCCCATGATCGCACTTTCGGTGATCGGGGTGTCGATTACGCGGGTGCGGCCATATTTCCCGACGAGGCCCTTGGTCACGCCGAGCACCCCGCCATAGGCATCGTCCTCGCCGCTGCCGCCTGCGCCCCCGGCGACATCCTCGCCGATGACGATGACGTTTTCATCGCGCGCCATTTCGGAATCGAGCGCTTCGTTGATGGCCTGGCGGTAGGTCTTGCGGGGCATGGCTTTTCTCGCCTGTTCAGTAGGAGACGTAGACGTCGGTGGTGAGCTCGTCCTCGGCAGGGACGGGCGCGTTCTCGGCGGCGTGGATGGCCTCGGCGATGGCAGCGGCGCATTCCGTGTCCACCGTATCGAGATCGCCGGGGTCGAGCCGCCCATCCGCAGTCACGCGATCGCGGAAAATGCGCAGCGGGTCGTCGGCGCGCACGCGCTCGAGTTCCTCGCGGCTGCGATAGGCCTGCGCGTCGCCGATGAAATGGCCGTGCTGGCGCATGCAGGTGACCTCGATCGCGCTCGGGCCGCCACCTGTGCGGGCGCGCTCGATGGCGTCGCGCGCGGCTTCGAACACGGCGAAGAAATCGCGTCCGTCGACGGCGGTGGCCGGCATGCCGAAGCCGGCCGCGCGGCCCGCGATGGAGTCCGCCCCGACAGCATAGCTGACGCCCGTGCCCTCGCCGTAGCCGTTGTTCTCGAACACGAAAATCGCCGGCAGATTAAGCACGACCGCGAGATTCATCGCCTCGAAGGTGGTGCCCTGGTTCGATCCGCCATCGCCGGTAAAGGACACCGCGACATGGGGCAGGCGCTTGGTCTTGAGCGTGAGCGCCGCGCCGACGACGAGCGGCGGATTGCCGCCGACGATGGCGTTCGCGCCGAGCATCCCCTTGTCGAGATCGGCGATGTGCATCGATCCGCCCTTGCCCCGGCACAGCCCGCCTTCGCGCCCGAAGATCTCCTTCATCATGCCCGTGACGTCGCAGCCCTTGGCGATGCAATGGCCGTGGCCGCGATGGGTCGAGCCGATGTAATCCTCGTCCGACAGGTGCAGGCACACGCCCACCGCGCTCGCCTCCTGCCCGGCATAAAGGTGGACGAAGCCCGGAATGCGGCCCTGCTCGAACTGGGCCTGCACATTGTCCTCGAATTCGCGGATCAGGCGCATCCGGCGATAGGCTTCGATGAGGGTGGGGCGGTCTAGCTGCATCTGTCGGTTCCCTGTTTGGCGGCAAAACTTTATACAGGCATATCTAAAAATACCAGATCGGATTTCAGGGCAGGTTGTCGAGCCGGATTGACGCGGGCAGGGTTCCCACGGAACGAACGGCGGCGAAATGCCCATTTTCGGGAGCCTTATGGAAGGGATGACGGGCGAGAGCGAGACAGGTTGGCAGCGCGCGGGCGTTGTCATCGGTGATATTCCCGCCACTCGTCCGCTCGCCGTGATGGTCGCCGGGCGCGGTGTTCTGCTGTGTCGCTCGGGGCGCGAGGTCTTCGCCATCGGAGCGCAGTGCCCCCATGCCGGGCAGTCACTGGCGGGGGGAAGGGTGCGCTCGGGCACGATCGCCTGCCCGCATCACGGTGCGCGCTTCCGCCTGTCGGATGGCGCGTCGCTTGGCGGGCCGACCCGGCGCGCACTCGTAACCCATGAGGTGCGGATCGAAGAAGGCGAGGTATGGGTGCGGGTGTGAGGCTTGCAGAATTCATACAGGAATGTAAAAAGGTTTCCGGAGAGGTTCGAGATGCCCCAGCGTTCCCGCAAGGCCCCGCAGCCGACGCTTGACGAGATGCTCGCGCATGAGAAGCGCGCCGTGCCCCCGGTCCTTGCCGAAAGGGGCGAAGCCGAGGTGCCGGTTGAGCCGATCGACCGGCGGCGCTATTTCGATCCGGATTTCGCCGCGCTCGAGAATGCGCGGCTGTGGCCGAAGACGTGGCAGATGGCGTGCCGGCTGGAGGATATTCCCGAGGTCGGCGACTATGTGCTCTACGACATCGCCGACATCTCGCTGATCGTGGTCCGTTCCGCCACCGAAACGATCAAGGCCTTCTTCAACGCCTGCCTCCATCGCGGCCGGGCACTGCGCGACTGCGACGGGACGGCCGAGGAATTCCGCTGCCCTTTCCACGGCTTTACCTGGAACATCGACGGGACATGCAAGAAGCTCGTCAACGAATGGGATTTCGCCCATATCGACAAGGCCGATTTCGCCCTGCCCGAGGCCCGGGTCGCGACCTGGGGCGGCTTCGTTTTCGTCTGTCCGGACGGGTGCAAGGAGAGTCTCGAGGAGTTTCTCGGTCCCGTCTCCGAGGCCTATGAAACGCGCGGCTGGTCGCTCGCCGAGCGGGTCAAGGTCGCGCACGTGCAGAAGATCAACCGCTGCAACTGGAAGATCGCGCTGGAAGCCTTCATCGAGAGCTTCCACGTCACCGAAACCCATGCGAGCGCCGCGCCCTATCTTGGCGATGCCAACACGCAGTACGACGTATGGGAAGGCGTGCCCCACACCCGCATGATAAGCCCGCGCGGCCTTGCCAGCCCGAACATTGAACCGCTTTCGGATGAACAGGTCTACCGCGAGGGAATGCGCCCCGCGCTCGGCGATGCGGCAGACACGCTCACCCTGCCCGAAACCGCCGAGAGCGCGCGCGAGGCGATCGGCGCCGCGCGGCGCAAGTCCCTGGTCGAGCAGGGCATTCCCTTCGCCGGGGAGGCAACCGATTGCGAACTGATCGACACGATCCAGTACCACGTCTTCCCCAATCTGGTGTGCTGGGCGGGCTGGGGAAGCTATCTCGTCTATCGTTTCCGCCCGCTCGGGACCGACCCCGATATGAGTGTCATGGACATCCTGTTCGTCGCGCCCGGAGGGGATCCGGCGGATGTGCCCGAACCGCAGGTCGTCGGCCCGGATGCGAGCCTCCACGAAGCGCCGCAACTGGGTGGATACTGCACTGTGTTCGACGAGGATTCGGCCAATCTTGCCGCCCTTCAGAGGGGTTTGAAGACGATGCGCACCAGGGGGCCGGTCACCGGCGACTACCAGGAAGCGCGCATCCGCCATTTCCACGCCGAACTGGACAAGAGCCTTGGAAGAACTTGAGGACATCGCGCGGCCCGGGGACCTGAAACCGCGCATGGCGGGCTTCATGCGCGCGCCGTGGCTGGCCTACCAGGCGATGCGCGAAGAGGCCGGGCCGTTGTGGACGGAACCCGAAACCGGGGTCGTCTTCGTGCTCGACTATGCGCTTGCCGAAGAGGTGATGCGCAGCCACACGCGCTTTTCCAGCTTCGCCGACCGCGCCGCGATGCGAGAGGGCGGGCTGCCTGCCGAAGTGCTTGAGATCAAGGCGCAGGGCTGGCCGCTCGCGCTCACCATGGTGCAGAACGACGGACCGAGCCACGAGGATTATCGCAAGCTCGTCGGCCCCTTTTTCCTGCCCCGTCGCCTGCGCGTCATGGAACCCTTCGTCGCTGCACGCATCGGCGAACTGCTCGATGCGATTGATGCCAAGGGCGGGCGCACCGATTTCTTTCCGGATTTCGCCGTACCCTTGCCGGTCTCGGTGATCGGCGAATATCTCGGCATGCGGCACCTGGGCGATGACACGGTAAAGCGCTGGTCCGATGCCTTCGCCGACGAGATCGGATTTCTCACCAGCGACGAGCGCGCCGTCGAGATCGCGCGTCTCACGCTCGAATGCCACAAGGCGATGGTCGCGCTTTGCGACGAGCGGCGCGGAGGGGAGGGGACGGATATCATCACCGCGCTCGCCAATGCGACCAAGCCCGATGGCGAACCGCTCGACAATTCGGAGCTGCTCTCGATCCTCACGCAGCTGATGGTGGCGGGCAACGAGACGACCACTTCGACACTCGGCTTTGCTCTGCTGCGCCTTGCACGCGACCCGGACCTGTTCGCACGGCTCAAGGGGGAACCGGAGAAGATCGCGCCCTTCCTCGAGGAAGTCCTGCGCCTCGACAGCCCGATCCAGGGACAGTTCCGCAAGGCGGTGGGCGACCAGCAACTGGACGGGCACATGATCCCGGACGGCACCATGCTCCATGTGCGTTTCGCCGCCGCCAATCGCGATCGGCAGGTCTGGGGCGAAGGCGCGGGCGAGGTGCAGCTCGACCGCAAGCCGCCAAAGCCGCACATGGCTTTCGGCAACGGCATCCATTTCTGCGTCGGCGCGGCGCTTTCCCGACTGGAAATGCGCCTTGCGCTGGCCGAAATCCTGGCGCGCTACCGTTCGGTCCGGCTTGCCGAGCCCGAGCAAGACCTTCCCTTCCGCACGAATTTCCATCAACGGGGCATGACATCCCTGCCCTTGGAATTCGAGCCATGACCGACGACACCAACAGCACCGAAACCAGCCACATTTCCCGCCTGCCCGACCCGGCGGCGCTGACCTCGGGCGAATTCAATCGTTCCCGCCGCACCCGGCTGAAAATCCTCGATGCCGGCGTCGCCGTGCTGGCGCGGGACGGCTACAAGAAGCTTTCGACCACTGCCGTTGCCAAGCAGGCCGACATTACCCGCGCCGCGATGCTCTACCATTTCGGATCGCGCAGCGAGCTGATCGAGGCGATCATCCGCCATGTCACCCGCCGCCGGATCGACATGTATACCGAAGCGATGGAGGACCTCCCGCATGACGACGGATTCCTCGAACGGGCGGTCGATATCGCGTGGGAACAGCTCCAGACGCCCGAATTCGAAGCCTATACCGAGCTTTCCCTCGCCTCGCGCACCGATCCCGAATTGCGCAGCGTCATGGAGCCCGCGCTCGCCGCCTTCGACCGCGCCCGGCGCGAGGCGGCGCTGGGCCTGTTCCCTCGCTACTTGTCCGACAATGTCGAATTCGACCTGCGCCGCGACATCGTGCGCTTCCTGCTCGAAGGCGTCGCCCAGCAGGACGGCATCACTTTCAATCGCGATGAGCGCGTCGGTGCGATGCTGCGCTTTCTCAAGCACCTGATCGGCACGGAAGAAGGCATCGCGCTGCTGCGCAAGGTGGTGGCCGGGGCAGGGCAAGAGGGCGACGCGGCTTGAAAGCCGAGGCCGGGTTCCTCGAGGCTCGGCCATGGCCAGCGCAGCGGCTCGCCTGGACCGCGCTCGCGGTTCTCGCGCTTGCCAATATCCTCTCCTATCTCGACCGGATCGTGATCAACCTGCTGGTCGAGCCGATCCAGCGCGACCTTTCGATCACCGACACCCAGTTCGGCCTCCTGCAAGGTGTCGCTTTCGGCCTGTTCTACACTGCCATGGCGCTGCCCATCGGACGGATGGTCGACAATGGCCCGCGCAAGCCTGTCATCGCCATCGGGGTCGCGCTGTTCAGCCTGTTCACGCTCGTATCCGGCCTTGCGCGGAGCTTCGGCCAGATGTTCGTCGCGCGGATCGGGGTCGGTGCGGGCGAAGCAAGCGTCGTGCCGACCGCCTATTCGATCATCTCCGACATGTTCCCGCCGGAGCGGCTGGGCCGGGCGATGAGCGTTTTCACCATGACCGCTTTCGTCGGGATCGGGCTCGCCTATATCGCGGGCGGGGTGGCGATCGAGGCGGTGTCGGCGTGGGACGCTCCGGGCTTTCTGGGGGAGCTTGCCCCGTGGCGGCGGACCTTCCTGCTGGTCGCTACACCCGGGCTGGTGGTCGCGGTGCTTCTGATGGTGGTCCTGAAGGAGCCGGAACGGCGCGGCGGGCTGGTGCAGCCTAAGCTGCCGCTGCGCGAGGTGGCGGCCCATCTTTCCGGACAGCGCCGCGCGCTGGTGCTGGTCTTTGCCGGCTTCAGCATGATCACCCTGTCGGGCTATGCCTCGACCGTGTGGACCCCGGCGCTGTTCATCCGCGCCTATGGCTGGTCGGCGGGCGAGATCGGGGTCGCCTACGGCGCGCTTTACCTGGTGCTCGGCCCGGTGGGTGCGCTGCTGGCTGGCTGGCTGTGCGACCGGATGACGGCGGCGGGCGCGAGCGATGCGCCCTTGAAGGTCGCGGCGTGGGGCTATCTCGGCACGGGGGTGTTCGGCGGGCTCGCCCCGCTGATGCCGACGGGCGAGCTGGCGCTGGTGGTCTTCGCGCCCGCAATGCTGATGTCGACCATGCCCTATCCCATGGCCGGGACCGCGATCCAGCTGGTGACGCCGGGCCGGATGCGCGGGCAGGTGAGCGCGCTCTACATGCTGGTCATAAACCTCGTCGGGCTGGGCGCGGGACCGCTCGTGGTGGGCGCTTTCAACGATGCGCTGTTCACCGGGCCGGAGGGCGTGCGCTATTCGCTCGCCTGGGTGAACGCGGCCTGCGCGCCGGTTGCTTTCGTCCTGCTGCGTGCGGCGTTCCGGCCCTATCGTGCGCTTCGGAGGGAGACATGAAGCTCGACGGCAGGGTCGCGCTGGTGACGGGCGCTGCCGGGGGAATCGGCGCGGCGGTGGCGCGGCTGTTCGCCGGGGAAGGCGCGCATGTGATTTGCGCCGACGTGGACCGGGACCGCGCCTTTGCGCTCGCCGGGGAGCTGGGCGAGGAGGCGCACGGCGCGCTGCTCGACGTCGCAGCGCGCGGGGACTGGGACCGGCTGGCCGAAGCGATAGGGGAGCGCCATGGCAGGCTCGACGTGTTGGTCAACAATGCCGGCATTTCGGGAATGGGCGACGTCGACAGTATCGATACCGCCTTCTGGGAACGATTCCAGCGAATCAACGGCGACAGCATCTTCCATTCGGTGCAGGCTCTGGCTCCGCTGTTGCGCGCATCCGATCACGCCGCGATCGTCAATGTCGGCTCGCTCCTTGCCTTGAGGCCCAATGCGGCGCTGCCTGCCTATTGCGCTGCCAAGGCGTCATTGCGCGCGCAGACCAAGGCCTATGCGCTGCATTTCGCCGAGCGCGGCGAATATATCCGCGTGAACGCGGTCCACCCCGGATCGACGCTCACGCCGATGATGGAGGCCAATCTCGGCAACACCGGGGAAGAGCGCGAGGCGAATTACGCCCGCCGTGTCGCACTCCATCCGCTGGGTGCGGCGACCGGGCGGATCGTGCTGCCCGAGGATGTGGCGAAGGCGGTGCTGTTCCTGTCCTGCGAGGATTCGGCCTTCGTCACCGGCATCGACCTGCCCGTCGACGGCGGCGCGAGCATCGCCAATTAGAGCGACACCCGCCGCGTCTGCCCGCCATCGACGATGAGGTTGACCCCGGTGACCCACGAGGCGCGCTTCGACAGCAGGAAAACGCCCGCATCCGCGACCTCCTCCGCCGTGCCGAGCCGTCCGAAGGGGATCTCCGCCACGGTCGCCTCGTAATAGTCGGGATAATTGACCTTGTGCCTCTCCCAGTTGCCGCCGGGAAAGGTCGTCGCGCCGGGCGAAATGCAGTTCACCCGCACGCCCTTCTTGCCCAGCACCTGGCTGATCTGCTTGGCATAGACGATCAGCCCCGCTTTCATCACGTTGTAGGGCTGGACGAAGGGATAGGTTTCCAGCCCCGCCGTCGAGGACACGAACAGGACCGATCCGCCGCCCGCCGCGAGAGGCTCCTCCAGGGTCTCCAGACCGCGCACCGCGCCCATCAGGTCGACCTCGAAATTGGCGCGCCATTTTGCGTCGCCGCCCGCGCCGCCTCCCCCTGAGACATTGTGGACGAAGGCATCGCACCCGCCGAGCCAATGCGCGGCTCCGGCGAGCCATGCGCGGTAGGCGTCCGCGTCGCCGACATCGACCGCCGCCCCTTTCACGTGAAAGCCGCGCGCGCCCCACGCCTTCTCGCATGTCGCCACCGCGTCGGCATCGCGCGCGCAAAAGGCGAGATCGGCGCCCGCCTCGAGCAGCTTTTCCGCGATCCGATTGCCGATTCCCCGCGTCGCGCCGGTGACGATCGCCTTTGCGCCCTTCATTTCGAGATCCATTGCCTATCTCCTAAGTCGCTCTGGTGTAGTGGGGCCGGTCCTCGGGCAGCGGCGGCAGGCCGTCCTCGAGCGGCACACGAAGCGCGTTCAGCTGCAGCGAGATCGTCATGAAATTGCCCGACAGCCAGACAAGGTCGACGATCTGGTCGGGCGCGTAATGCTGCGCAAGCTCACCCCACACCTCTTCGCCGATCGTCCAGCGCGACTGCATGTCATCGACTGCCGCCACGATCGCCGCTTCGCCCGGCGTCCAGTGCGGGCTTTCCGCCCCGACGCACAGCGCTTCGAAATCGGACTCCCCGAATCCCCCGCGACGCGCGACGATCGAGTGCATCCCCCATTCATAGGCGCACCGGGCGTTCCAGCCGACCCGCAGGATCGCGATCTCGCGCTCGCGAAAGGGCAATGTGTTGTGCATCAGGATATGTTCGCCGAAGGGCAGCCACGTCAGCAGCGTGTCCGGCGAATGGGCGAGCGTGCGGTGAAGCTTGTAGGGCCAGGCTTCGATCACGCGCGCGAGCTTTTCGGGAATGTCCCCATCGCCGAGCGGCGGAAGGCCGGGCCCGGGGCTCATGCCTCTTCTCCTTCGATCACCGGCACGCGGCAGGCCCAGCGCAGGCACCGCGCCAGCACCTCGCGGAATTCGGGCACGACCCACGCGCCGCGTTCGACATGCGGATAGAATGGCGTGCGGTGCGGTGCGTCATAATGGCCGCGGGCATGGCCCGGGGTGAAATAGAGCACTTCGCCCGCCCCCAGTGTGCGGCGATAGAGCACGGCGTGGTCTCTTTCGGGCCAGTCATCGCGGACGAATCCCGGCGCCGCGCCGCCGAAACGCGCGTGGAGCAGGACCTCGATGTCGCCCGCATAGTCCGACAGGTAAAGCTCGTCCTCGATCGTGAAGGGCGCGATCCCGGCGCTCAGCGGGTCCGCCACCGGGCCGGGGCGCACCTCGTACGGGCCGATCGGCGGATGGGCCTGGAAGGAACTGCCCAGCGTCTCGAGGAAATCGCCCGCCGCCGGGCGACCCGATACGCCTTCCCCGCCCCATTCGAGCAGCGAATTGGTCGCATGCAGGGCAAGCCAACGCCCGCCTTGTTCGACGAAATCACGCAGCCGCAGCGCCGCTTCGGGCGAAGGCTCGACATTGCAGGTATAGCTGATCAGGGCGGTGTCCCGATGGCCGTCGAATTCTTCGTATGTCGCGGACACCGCGACCCGGTTGCGCGGCTCCTCGCCCAGCGCGCGCAGCAATTCCATCCGCACGAAATCGAAATCGTGCGCCATGCCGCCGACCACCAGCCTGACCTCGCGCCGCCCTATTGCGCCCGAGCCTGCTGCCGCCCGTTCTTCGCCCGTTGCTGACCTGTCCATTCTGCCAATCTTGACTTTTCTTACTGGCCTGTCAAAAAGTTTGTGAGCGCCAAAAGGCCCCATGCCGTAACGGCAGGGGACAATCAGCGCCGGGGAGAGGAAAAATGAGCCAATACAAAACACGCTTGCGTGCAGGACTCGCCGTGGGGGCGATCTGCCTTGTCCTGCCGGCTGTCGCACAGGCGCAGGACGCATCGGATGGGGGCGCCGAGGCGACCTCGGACCAGGGCCTGCGCCAGATCGTCGTCACTGCCCAGCGCCGGGCCGAGGCGCAGCAGGACGTGCCGATCGCGATCACCGCATTCGACCAGGCCGAAGTCGAACGCTTCAACGCGCGCGACATTTCCGAACTGGCGGGCCAGGTCCCCAACCTCGTCCTGACCGAGGTCAATATCGGACCGAGCCTCGCGCAGGTGTCGATCCGCGGGGTGAACTCGCAGGACCCGGAAAAGAGCTTCGATCCCGCGGTCGGGACCTTCCTCGACGGGATCTATCTCGGCACCTCGGCCTTCAACCTGCTCGACACGTTCGACCTTGAACGCATCGAGGTGCTGCGCGGGCCGCAGGGCACCCTGTTCGGCCGCAACACCACCGGCGGCGCGCTGAACGCCACCCGCCGCCGCCCGACCGGCGAATTCGGCGCGCGCGGGGTCGTGACCGTGGGCAATTTCGACACGCTCGATTTCCGCGGAGAGATCAACACCCCGTTGATCGGCGACACTGTCTCATTGCTGGTGCGCGGGCAGTATCTCACCGATGACGGCTTTTTCGCCAATCCAGCCGGGGGCTCGCGCGGTGCGCGCGATCGCTGGAATTTCGGCACCGTGCTGAGGATCGAAACGCCGGGGGTCGCGACCTTCGACATCATCTACGACCATGCCGAGGACAATTCGGACCTCGCGCCTTATGTCCCGCGCGGCATCGCGGGGACCGAGCCGCTGCCGATCGACCTCATCCAGACGACCTTCCCGGTTCCGGCGACGGTCACGCCCGCTTTCGGCCCGGACCCGCTCTGCCTGATCCAGGGCATCTGCGACGACCCGGTCAATCCCGTTTCGACCTCGACCGACCCGCATTTCCTCGATGCTCGGCTCGATGCGCTGACGGTGACGGGCGACATCTACCTGTCGGACACGCTGACCCTGTCGACCGTGTTCGGGATGCGCGATTCGCGCGAGGAGGTGTTCATCGACTTCGACGGGTCGAGCGCGACCGCCTTCAACGTGGTGCGCGAACAGGATTACAGCCAGTATAGCGGCGAGATACGCCTTGCCAGTTCGTTCGAGGGCCCGATCAATTTCGTCGCGGGCGCGTTCCATTTCCATTCGGAATACAGCCTGCGCCAGGCGATCAAGCTTGACCTGTCCGTGGTCGGCGCGCCGGTCCCGCCGGGTGTCCTCTTCGTCAACGGGGCGGGGGACGAGGACGATCACGAATCCACCACCACCGCCATTTTCGCGCAGGCCGACTGGGCCGTGACCGACACGCTCACCCTGACATTGGGCGGGCGGGCGACCTGGGACGAAAAGAGCATCGAAACGCGGTTCTACGATGCGGGCCTGCCGCCGACCGCGCCCTATCAGATCACCGACGGCATTCCCGACGGCCGTCCGCTGACCGATGCAGGCGGCGCGAGCGAGGACTGGTTCGAATTCACGCCCAAGGTGATGCTGACCTGGGAACCGGACGCGGACATGCTCTATTACGCCTCGTTCACGCGCGGCTACAATGCGGGCGGGTTCAGCGCGCGCGCCGGGACCGTGCGCGACGTGACGACGCCGTTCGATCCGGAGATCATCGACGCTTTCGAAGTTGGCGGCAAGCTTGACCTGCTGGACCGGCGGTTGCGGATCAACGCCGCGCTGTTCTGGAACGAATACAAGGACAAGCAGGAAGAGGCGATCGAGCCCGGCCCGCCGCCCACCTTTACCTCCACCACGGTGCGCAACGTCGCCGAGGCGCGTATCCGCGGGGCCGAACTGGAGGTGAGCGCTCTGCCTTTCGAGGGGCTGAGGATTGATGCCTCGCTCGGTTATCTCGATGCCGAATACACCGATTACGAAGCGTTCATCGCGTCTTCGACCTATATCTCGACCCCGCCGCAGCCGCCCGGCACGCTGATCCTCGCCGACCTCTCGACGCTGGAGCTGCGCAACGCGCCCGAATGGACCGGCAGCATCGGCGCGACCTACACCGCCGATCTCGGCTTCGGCGAATTACAATTGAACGGGCAGGGCCGCTATGTCGGCGAGCGGGTGCAGGAATTCTTCAATTCGCCGCGCGGCATCGTCGAGGGGCTGTGGCGGGTCGATTCCTCGGCGACGATCAGTTTCGGCGGTCCCGACCAGGACATGTTCCGTGTCACCGCCTTCGTCGAGAACCTGTTCGACGAGCAGATCAATTTCGGCCTTACCAATTCGATCGTCGATTTCGGGACATTGTCGCCGCCGCGCCTTTACGGCGTCGAAATCGGCTTCGCTTTCTAACCCCCTGGTCGCCCGGGATCGGAGGAAGCCCGTGGCGGATGGATCTCTGCGCCACGGACGGACTGGGGGCTCCGCGGCGGCGCGGGGCCCCATTTTTGCCGTGCGGGTCAATGCTGGCGCTGTTGGATCGCGCTTGCGGTAATCCTACGGTGATCCTCGCACGTGGATCGCCCCGAAAGTATTTCATCAACTTGCGCCGCTCATGATAGTGAACGGGCGAAGCGACGAACGGCGGCTTCGGCATACGCTGCGGGGACTGGTCGTTCGGCCGGAGCGCCGGCCGCTTCGCACCGCAGCCGGTCGCTCCATCGCGCGGGAGCGCCTGTCTCCCATCGGACCGATCCATTCGAGAAAGCAAATTGGTCGGGGAGAGAGGATTCGAACCTCCGGCCCCTGCCTCCCGAAGACAGTGCTCTACCAGGCTGAGCTACTCCCCGACCGTGTCGGTCCCGCGGAATCGCTTACCCGCGGGTCGAGGCAAGGCGCGCCCTATAGGTGGGACGGGGCGGGGTGGCAAGCGGGCAATTGGCCGCTATGGCGTGTTTGTTATGCAAAGCGCATCCGTTCCCGATTCCTCGCCCCATTACGAAGAGCAATATCTGCAGCTGATGCGCCGGATCTGGGAGCGGGGCAGCGAGCGTGTCGACCGCACGGGGATTGGCACGCGGTCGATCTGCGGGGTGCAGCTGCGCTTCGACCTTACCCATGGTGCCATGCCGCTGCTCACGACGAAACGCGTCTACTGGAAAACCGCGACGCGCGAAACGCTGTGGTTCCTGACCGGCGAGACCAATATTCGTCCGCTCGTGCTCCAGGGGGTCAAGATATGGAATGAATGGCCGCATGCGCGCTATGTCCGGGAAACCGGGGACGACATTGCGCTCGACGATTTCGTGCAGCGCATTGCGGACGATGAAAAGTTTGCCAAGCGCTGGGGCGACCTGGGCCCGGTCTACGGCAAGCAATGGGTGGACTGGCCCACCTTCCGCTATCGCAGGGACGGGCTTTACGAAAAGGGTCCGGGCATCAACCAGGTCGCCGAGGTCGTCGAAAGCCTGCGGACCAATCCCGCGAGCCGGCGCCACATCATCGAGGGTTGGAACGTTGCGGAACTCGACCGCATGGCCCTCCCGCCGTGTCACAAGACCTACCAGTTCCATGTCGCGGGCGAAGGCCCGGACGCGCGGCTTAATTGCATTCTCTACCAAAGAAGCTGCGATGTCGCGCTCGGCCTGCCCTTCAACCTGTGGTCGGCGGCTCTGCTCACCCGGATGATGGCACAGCAGGTCGACATGGAGCCGGGCGAGCTTGTCTGGATGGGCGGGGACGTCCATCTCTATCTGAACCACGCCGCGCTGGTCGAGGAACAGCTCGCGCGCCGGCCGGAGGGGCATCCGAGGCTGGAGATCGTGCGAAGGCCTGCGACAATATTCGACTATGAAATCGAGGATTTCATGGTCCATGATTACGCCCCGCAACCGCCGATCAAGGCACCTGTTGCGGTATGAGCGCGAGCTCGCTGCCGCGCTTGACCGCTTCACGGCGCTGAAATAAAAATTCACGCGCAAGCAATGATCGCTGCGCGAAGGTTGCGATCGGCTTCACTCTTTTGGGAGAGCGCCTTTATGGCCGATCCGGCCGACAATTCGCCCCGCGCCGGGGGCAATCGCCCCGCCCTCGCGCTGCATGTACCCGAGCCGAAATATCGTCCTGGCGACGCAGTCGATTTCTCCGACATCGATATCGGGGAGGCGGGAGCGCAGCCAAGGCCTGATGAAAGCGCGCATCCAAGCGAAATCACCCACCTGGCCTATGGATTAATTCGTGTGCTGGGCGAAGACGGCAGGGCGCGCGGCCCATGGGACCCGAAGCTCGATCCGGAAACTCTGCGCACCATGCTTCGCCACATGGCGATGACCCGCGCCTTCGATGAACGCATGTTCCGCGGGCAGAGGCAGGGCAAGACCAGCTTCTACATGAAATGCACCGGCGAGGAGGCGACCAGCATCGCCACATCCATGGCCCTGGCGTCGGACGACATGGTATTCCCGTCTTATCGCCAGCAGGGTGTCTTGATCGCGCGCGGTTATCCGCTGCTCGAGATGATCAACCAGATCTATTCGAACAAGGGCGACAAGCTGAAGGGCCGCCAGCTGCCGATCATGTATTCGAGCCGCGAGCACAGCTTCTTCAGCATTTCGGGCAATCTTGCGACCCAGACCCCGCAGGCGGTCGGCTGGGCGATGGCCAGCGCGATCAAGGGCGACAGCCGGATCGCGGCGACCTGGGTGGGCGAGGGTTCGACCGCGGAAGGCGATTTCCACAGCGCCTGCACCTTCGCGACGGTCTATAATGCACCGGTTATCCTCAATATTATCAACAACCAGTGGGCGATTTCGAGTTTTTCGGGTTTCGCCGGGGCGGAACGCACCACCTTTGCGGCGCGCGCGCTCGGCTATGGCCTTGCGGGGCTGCGAGTTGACGGCAACGACCCGCTCGCCTGCTATGCGAGCCAGCTTTGGGCGGCGAACAGGGCACGCGCCAATCAGGGGCCGACGCTGATCGAATATTTCACCTATCGCGCCGAGGGCCATTCGACCTCGGACGATCCCAGCGGATACCGCAGTGCGCAGGAGCGCGAGGAATGGCCGCTGGGCGATCCGGTCAAGCGGCTCAAGGACCACCTCATCGCGATCGGCGAATGGGACGAGGACAGGCAGGCCGCGATGGACAAGCAATGCGCCGAAGAGGTCAAGGAAGTGACCAAGGAAGCCGAGAAGAACGGCATTCTCGGCCACGGCCTGCACCAGCCCTTCCGCACCATGTTCGAGGACGTGTTCGAGGAGCTGCCCTGGAATCTCAAGGAACAGGCCGAACAGGCGACCCGCGAGCGCATCAGGAAATTCGGCGAGAAGGGGCCCAATCGATGAGCGCCGAGGCAAAGCACGACGAGGCCGGCCAAACCAGCGAACGCCGCGTCAACATGATCGACGCGATAAACGATGCGCTCGATATCATGCTCGAGCGCGACCCCGACGTGATCGTGATGGGCGAGGATGTCGGATATTTCGGCGGCGTGTTCCGTTGCACCGCCGGCCTGCAGGAAAAGCACGGCAAGACGCGGGTGTTCGACACGCCGATCTCGGAATGCGGGATCATCGGCGTTGCGGTCGGCATGGGGGCCTATGGTCTGCGGCCCGTGCCCGAAATCCAGTTCGCCGACTATATCTATCCCGGCCTCGACCAGCTCATCTCCGAAGCTGCGCGGCTGCGGTATCGTTCGGCTGCGGAATTCATCGCGCCGATGACTGTACGCTCGCCTTTCGGCGGGGGGATCTTCGGCGGACAGACCCATTCGCAGAGCCCCGAAAGCCTGTTTACCCACGTCTCGGGTCTGAAGACGGTGATCCCCTCGACTCCCTATGATGCCAAGGGCCTCCTGATCGCCGCGATCGAGGACAATGATCCGGTGATCTTCTTCGAGCCGAAGCGGATCTATAACGGACCGTTTTCAGGCTTCTACGATCGCCCGGTCGAACCGTGGAAGAAGCATCCGCAAAGCGTTGTTCCCGAGGGATATTACCGCATCCCGCTGGGCAAGGCGCGGCTCGTCGACGAAGGCGAGGAACTCACCATCCTCGCCTATGGCACAATGGTCCATGTCGCGGAGGCGGTGGCAAAGGAGAAGGGCATTGATGCCGACATTCTCGACCTTCGCACGCTGGTCCCGCTCGACATCGAGGCTGTGGAAAAGTCTGTGAAGAAGACGGGGAAATGCCTGATCGTCCACGAGGCGACGCGCACGTCCGGTTTCGGCGCGGAGCTGTCCGCGCTGGTTACCGAACGCTGTTTCTACCATCTCGAAGCGCCCGTGACGCGGGTCACCGGTTTCGACACTCCCTATCCCCACAGCCTCGAATGGGCCTTCTTTCCCGGCCCGGTCCGCATCGGCGAGGCCATCGACACAATCCTGAAGGACTGACGCGACCATGGCGAAGTTCACTTTCAACATGCCCGACGTGGGCGAAGGCGTGGCCGAGGCGGAAATCGTCGAATGGCACGTGAAGGTCGGCGACAGCGTCGAGGAGGACCAGCATCTTGTCGATGTGATGACCGACAAGGCGACGATCGACATCGAAAGCCCGGTGGCGGGCAAGGTGCTCGAAGTCGCGGGTGAGCTTGGCGACACGATCGCGGTCGGCGCAATGCTGCTCGTGATCGAGGTCGAGGGCGAAGTGCCCGACGACGTCGAGGAGGGCGAGGCGGGCCCGGAGTCCGCGCCGGAGCCTGAGCCCGCGCCGGAGCGGGAACCCGAGCCCATAGCTGCTCCGACATCTGCCCCGGCACCTGACCCTGCTCCGAGCGCCGGCTCCGGGCCCGCCCGCAAGGTCCTCGCTAGCCCGGCCGTTCGCAAGCGGGCGAGAAATCTCGGTATCGACCTCGCCGAAGTGAAACCCGCCGAGGACGGACGCGTGCGGCACGGCGATCTCGACCAGTTCCTTGCCTACAATTCCGGCGGTGGCTTCTCCCCGGCGGGCGAGGCCCGTGCGGACGAACAGGTCAAGGTCATCGGCCTCAGAAAGCGGATCGCGCAGAACATGGCCGCGGCCAAGCGCAACATTCCGCATTTTACCTATGTCGAGGAATGCGACGTGACCGCACTCGAGGAAATGCGCGCTGACCTCAATTCGGACCGCGGCAGTCGGCCCAAGCTTACGCTCCTGCCGCTGCTGATAACCGCTTTTTGCAAGCTGATCCCGCAATTTCCGATGATAAACGCCCGCTATGACGACGACGCGGGCTTGGTGACGCGCCATGGTTCGGTCCACATGGGCATGGCGACACAGACCGATAACGGACTGATGGTTCCCGTTATTCGCGACGCGCAGGCGCGTAATCTTTGGCAGCTCGCAAGCGAGATCGCGCGCCTTGCCGAAGCCGCGCGGAGCGGATCGGCGACATCACAGGAGCTTTCGGGCTCGACCATCACCGTTACCTCGCTCGGTCCGCTAGGCGGCGTGGCGACCACGCCGGTCATCAATCGCCCCGAAGTGGCGATCATCGGGCCGAACCGGATAATCGAGCGCCCGATGTTCGTGCCCGACGGCCAGGGCGGGGAAAGAATCGCAAAGCGCAAGCTCATGAACATCTCGATTTCCTGCGATCACCGGGTGGTCGACGGATATGACGCGGCGAGCTTCATCCAGGAAGTGAGGCAGTTGATCGAAACGCCCGTCCTGCTGTTCAGGGATTGAAAGGAAAAAAAGCGCGCGAGCCCGGCGTGAGAGCGTTGACAGCCTCAAGCGGCGGGCCTAATGGCGCTGCTCCCCCACCGGCAGCGGGCCTGCTGGAGCCTTTAACAGGCGCGGGAATCACCCATGCGCGGGTGTAGCTCAGTTGGTTAGAGCGCCGGCCTGTCACGCCGGAGGTCGCGGGTTCGAGTCCCGTCACTCGCGCCACTTTCCCATCACAGGCCAAGTCGGCGAGGACCTGAGGAAACTTCAATTCGTCTGGTCGTCGGGCTCGGGCGCGCTCCAGCGGCCCGTCTCCATCCAGATCAGGAAACGCCTAAGCGGCAGGAGCCAGATCACTCCGAGGACAAGATAGACGATCGTCTGTGCCCAGCCGGGCCATTGCCCGATGAGATCGGGCGCATAGCGTGCGATCGCGATGGCATACCCCATGAGCACGAGGAATAGCGTGATGATCCCGAGAGGGATCCGCCAGGTCGGGGTCTCGCGCATTGGATTTGTCATCGCTGGTCCGTCTTTCCTTTAGGGTCGGTATATCCGCGTCGGCGTCACGACCGCGTCGAGCCGCTGGTCATGCGGCTCCAGCGGCAGGTCACGGGCCGGCTCGATCAGCTGTGCGTCCCATGCGAGCCCAATCGTTACCCGGCCCGGATGTTCCGCGAGCCAGCGATCGTAATGGCCGCCGCCCTGTCCGAGCCGCTCGCAGGTCTCGGTAAAGCCCACGAGCGGCACGAACAGCACGTCGGGGACGCATTCCTCCGGTTCGCCTGCGGGCTGGAGCAGGTCGAAGGGACCAGGGACAAGATCGCTTGCGCCGAAGGGATCTGTGTGGACGCGAAAAGTCATCGGCGCGTCGCGCGCGGTGAAATGGGGCAGGGCGATCCGGTGCCCGCGCTCCGCAAAGAATCCGGCATATGCGCCTGCCGGCGCTTCGTAGCGGCTCGCATGGTAAAGCCCGATGACCGCATCGTCGCCGATCATGTCCAGCAGCGGCGCGGGCGGGCGATGGAAAAGGAGCGCGCGGATGCGGTCAGGCTGCGCCTCGACATGCGCGCGGCGCCGCGCTCTCAACAGCTTACGAAGTTCCGATTTGCGCGACATTCAAGGGACCTGACGCTTCCTGCTCGCAAAGCGAGCGATATGTAACCCAAGGCGAGGAAGCCGTGGACGAAGTCGAAAGCGCAGGCATGCTAAGCGGACCCGTGCGGCCGCCCGATGCGCCGCGCCCTCGGATGGTCGAGAGCGAGCAGACCAAAAAACAACCCGCCCTCAAGGAGCGAAGCGGTAGGGCAGAAAGCGACCCGCCCTCAAGCAGCGAAGCGGTAGGGCACAAAAAACGTGACGGGACCACCATGGGTCGTTGCCGGGAAATCCTCTGACGCCTTCACGTCAGGTGGGCGCCGTTTACCCGAGCCCTCGGGACGAACCCGTGGACCCAGGCAGGGACAGCTCCCTTGGATTGCTTATAGCCTCAGGGATATTCGATCGGCTCGTGCCGGGCAGTCCCGTCATTCATGAACCTAGGCTTCGGCCGGGTCCGCTTCAAGGGTGTCCGACGAGGGCCCGGCAAGCTTCATCGCGGTCCTCTCGAGCCGCTCGGCGAGGTTTTCCAGTGCCACGGCGATGCTTTCCGCTTCTTCCGTGTCGGAAGCGCCGAACAGGTCGTGCTGCTGGCTGGCGGCCTCGCGCAGTTCCGCGAGGTCCGCCTTCAGGCCGCGGCTCTCGGCGCGGGCGCGGGCTTCGGCCTTGCGGAGCGTTTCGAGCTCTGCCTCGAGTGCTTCACGCGTGCCGTCGATGCGTTCCTGTTCGTGTTCGACCCTGGCCGCCTTTTCGCGTGCTTCGGCCAGTTCGTCGGCCATGAACAGGGCGGCGAAGAGCATGTTCTGCGCCTCTTGCGGTCCACGCGCCGCGCCGAGCTGCGCGTATTTCTCCGCCACGATCGCTCCGAGCCGCTCGACCGCAGCTTCTTCGCCGGGCGCGCAGGCAACCTGGTAACTGCGCGGCCCGATGGTGAGAGTGACCGTGCTCATCGCCGCCGGATCGTCTCGGGATCACGCTGCCGGGTCACATCTCAAGCTCCGCGATCAGCGAGTCGAGATCGCGCAGAGTTTCGGCGACTTCCTCACGCAGCTTTTCGTGGCTGTCGATGACAGCGAGCAGTCTGGGCGAACCTTCCGGGTTACCATTATCGCAAGCAGCCGCAGGGCGTGCGGTTTCGAGCCGCGCCAGTGCGGCTTCGATGCGCCCAATCGCCTGTTCGATCCGGCCCTTCCCCATGACATGCCAATTACCAACAAAGCCGTTGGTGCGCAAAGCCTTGGGCGGGCCTGTTGATAAAAGGCATTGCAGAGCATGCGCAGGCGGTCATTCGAGTGCCGCTTTTTCTCCGGGCGCTTTTCGAGTGCGGCGCTCTGCCGCGCGCTTGACCTTATCGGAAGCCTCGGCAATGGCAGCGCGCAACCACGAGGGACCGACTCGCCCCTCCGGACACGGGGCAGGGCGGGCTTGACGCGGGTGGGCGCTCCCTCGCGATCTGCCCCATTCAGCGGCGCCAGCAGGAGGCATACCCCGCCATGACGAAAGATACGGCCCGTCTCCAGCGCATGGCGAATGCCATACGCGCCCTTTCGATGGACGCGGTGCAGGCGGCCAATTCGGGTCATCCCGGCATGCCGATGGGCATGGCCGACGTTGCCACCGTCCTGTTCGACGGCCATCTCAAGTTCGATCCAGCGCGGCCCGACTGGCCCGACCGCGACCGCTTCGTCCTGTCTGCAGGGCATGGTTCCATGCTGATCTATTCGCTCCTCCATCTCACCGGCTATGCCCGGCCCACTATCGAGGACATTCGAAATTTCCGCCAGCTGGGTAGTCCGTGCGCAGGCCATCCGGAGAACTTCCTTCTCGAAGGCGTGGAATGCACCACCGGTCCGCTCGGTCAGGGGCTTGCCATGGCCGTCGGGATGGCCATCGCGGAACGGCATCTCAACGCCGTGTTCGGCGATGAACTCGTCGACCATCGTACTTGGGTCGTCGCAGGCGACGGATGCCTGATGGAAGGCATCAACCACGAGGCGATCGGCCTTGCCGGCCATCTCCATCTCGGCAATCTCATCGTCCTGTGGGACGACAATCGTATCACGATCGACGGGGCGACAGACCTCTCGACGTCTGAGGACATCAAGGCCCGTTACGAGGCGACGGGCTGGCACGTGGTCGAATGCGACGGGCACGATTTCGACGACATCGAACGCGCCATCCGCGAGGCGAAGGAGACCAATCGCCCCTCGCTCGTCGCCTGCAGGACGGTGATCGGCAAGGGTTCGCCCGGCAAGCAGGGGACCGCCGCGACCCATGGCGCCCCGCTCGGCGTGGAGGAAATTGCCGCCACGCGCGAAATGCTGGGGTGGGACCATGAGGCCTTCGTGATTCCTGACGAGTTGCTCCAGCAGTGGCGCGCGACGGGCGATGCGGGCCGGGCGGCCCTGGGGGACTGGGAGGTGCGCCTTGCCGAGAGCGCGCACAAGGCCGAGTTCGAGCGCCGCATGGCTGGCGAATTGCCGGAGACGGACGTGCTCGGCCAGCATATCGCTCAGCTCGTCTCCGATCCGCAGGGCGTCGCGAGCCGCAAGGCGAGCGAAATGGCCCTAGCCGTGCTCAACCCCGTCGTGCCCGAAATGATCGGTGGCAGCGCCGATCTCACGGGCTCGAACAACACCAGGGCTGGCGATATAAAGCCCTTTACGGCCGACGATTATTCGGGCCGCTACCTCTATTACGGGATCCGCGAATTCGGCATGGCCGCGGCGATGAACGGGATGGCGTTGCATGGCGGCGTGATCCCCTATGGCGGCACCTTCCTTGTCTTCACCGATTATGCGCGCGGCGCCATTCGTCTTTCCGCGCTCCAGCAGGCGCGGGTGATCTACGTGATGACCCATGACAGCATCGGCCTGGGCGAAGACGGGCCGACCCACCAGCCGATCGAGCATCTGGCGAGCTTGCGCGCCATGCCCAATCTTCTCGTCATGCGCCCGGCCGATGCGGTCGAAACTGCCGAATGCTGGCAGGTCGCGCTCGGGCAGTCGGACCGTCCCACCGTGCTCGCCCTGTCCCGGCAGGGCCTGCCGCAGCTGCGGCTTGAGACACGGGAGGACAATCCTTGCGCACGCGGCGGCTATCGCATCCGCGAGGCGGGAAATACGCGCAAGGCGGTGATCCTGGCGAGCGGTTCGGAAGTCGGGCTGGCTGTGGAAGCGGCCGAGGCGCTCGAGGCCCGAGGGTTGGGTGTCGATGTCGTCTCGATGGTCTCGACCGAATTGTTCGACGAGCAGGACGATGGCTATCGCGCGGACCTGCTGCCCGATGATGTGCTGATCGTCAGTCTTGAGGCGGCGAGCACGTTCGGCTGGGAACGCTATACCTCGAACCGCGCCTTTCCGGGCGGTCTGACGCTCGGGCTCGACCGGTTCGGCGCCTCCGCGCCGGGCAAGGCCCTGTTCGAGCATTTCGGCTTCACCGCCGAGCGGGTCGCCTCCGAAATCAAAGACAAACTGAACGGATAAGCAGGAGTTACATTCATGGCGACGAAAGTTGCGATCAACGGTTTTGGCCGCATTGGGCGTCTGGTGGCGCGCGCAATCCTCGAGCGGGGGGATCACGACCTCGACCTGGTTTCTATCAACGACCTTGCGGACGCGAAATCCAACGCCTTGCTCTTCGCTCACGACAGCGTTCACGGCCGGTTCGGCGGCGAGGTAAGCTCGGACGAGAGCGCGATAACCGTGAACGGCAAGCGCATCGCGGTGACTGCCGAGCGCGATCCGGGCAAGCTGCCGCATGGCGAAATGGGGGTCGACATCGTGCTGGAATGCACGGGCTTTTTTCAATCCGATGAAGCCGCGCGCCCCCACGTCGAGGCCGGTGCAAGGCGGGTCCTCATCTCCGCCCCGGCCAAGGGCGTGTCGAAGACGATCGTTTTCGGGGTCAACCACGACAGCCTGACCGCCGAAGACGATATCGTTTCCAATGCGAGTTGCACCACGAACTGTCTCGCGCCCGTCGCCAAGGTGCTGAATGACACGGTGGGCATCACCCGTGGCTTCATGACGACCATCCATTCCTACACCAACGACCAGCGCATGCTCGACCAGATCCACAAGGACCTGCGCCGCGCGCGCGCCGGGGCTGCCAACATGATCCCGACCACGACCGGCGCGGCGCGCGCGGTCGGCCTCGTCCTGCCCGAACTCAACGGCAAGCTCGACGGCTCCTCGGTGCGGGTGCCCACTCCCAATGTCAGCCTCGTCGATCTCACTTTCGTGCCGGGGCGCGAGACCAGCGCCGAGGAACTCAACGCCGCGCTCAAGGCCGCAGCCGAGGGTCCGATGAAGGGCGTGCTCGATTACACCGACCAGCCGCTCGTCTCCTCCGACTTCAACCATTATCCGGCGAGCTCGACGGTGGACAGCCTCGAGACTTCGGTCATGGAAGGCCAGCTCGCCCGCGTCGTCAGCTGGTACGACAACGAATGGGGCTTTTCGAACCGCATGATCGACACCGCCGGGGCGATGGCGAAGTTCCTCTGAAAATGGCCCGGGAGGGACGAGCATGAGCACATTCAGGACGCTCGACGACCTTGCCGGTGATCTCGCCAGCCAGGTCGCGCTGGTGCGGGTCGATCTCAACCTGCCGATGAGGGAAGGTTCGGCGAGCGACGTGACGCGCGTCGAGGCGGTGAAGCCGACCATTCTCGAACTCGCGGGACGCGGTGCAAAGGTGCTCCTGCTCGCTCATTTCGGGCGGCCCAGGGGCCAGCGCCATTCGACCCTGTCGACGAGCTATGTCGTCGGCGACGTCGAAAAGGTGCTGGGCCGGGAAATCATGTTCATTCCGGAGGTCATGGGCCCGGTGGTCGACCAATCCGTGGGCATCCTGCGCCCCGGCGATATCGGCCTGCTGGAAAACACCCGCTTCTGGCCGGGCGAGGAGGCCAACGACCCGAATTTCGCTCAGGGCATGGCGCAGGCCGGCGATTTTTACGTCAACGATGCCTTCTCCGTCTCGCACCGCGCCCATGCCTCGACCGAGGGCATCGCCCAGCATCTGCCCGCCTATGCGGGTCGCTCGATGGAGGCCGAGCTCAAGGCGCTCGATGCAGCGCTCGGCACTCCCGAAACGCCGGTCGCAGCCGTTGTCGGCGGGGCCAAGGTCTCGACCAAGCTTGCCGTGCTCGAAAATCTTGTCGGACGCGTCCAGCATCTCATCATCGGCGGAGGCATGGCCAACACCTTCCTCGCCGCGCGCGGGGTCGATGTCGGCACATCGCTGTGCGAGCATGATCTTACCGACACCGCCGCGAAGATCATGGACGAGGCGGATCACGCCGGGTGTACGGTGCACCTGCCTTACGACGTCGTGGTGGCCGGGGAATTCGTTCCCAACCCGCCCTCGATGCGCACCTGCAATGTGCACGAGGTTGGTGCGGACGAGATGATCCTCGATCTCGGCCCGCAGGCGACCGAGGCGCTTGCCGATGTGCTCAAGACATGTCGCACCGTCGTGTGGAACGGCCCGCTCGGCGCGTTCGAGACCGAACCTTTCGATGCGGCGACGATGAGGCTCGCGCAGACCGCGGCAGCCCTGACAAAGGAAGGGTCGCTCACCAGCGTGGCGGGCGGTGGCGATACGGTCGCGGCACTCGCACAGGCCGGAGTGGTGGGAGATTTCTCCTATATTTCAACGGCGGGCGGTGCATTCCTCGAATGGATGGAAGGCAAGCGGCTGCCCGGCGTCGCCGCGCTCTCGGCCTGATGACGGATATCACCCCGCTGCTTGACGATGGCGGTAGGCGACTGATGCAGGCTTGGCTCGAGCGGGACCGCGGGACGATCAAGGCTCTCGTCCGTTCGGATTGCGTCATGATGTTTGGTACGGCGCCGCCGGTCCTGCTCGACCGCTCGAGCTTCCTCGCCGCCCTCGACTCGGGGCTGGTGCTCGCAGGGTTCCGTAGCAAAGAGGCGGCGGGCCGTCGGCATGGCCGGGCCGCGTGGTTTACCGGTCATGTTGAACTCGAACTCGAACTCGGGAAGCACAAGTGGCAAGGCGGATTCCTGGTCACCGACCTGTGGCGCAAGGCGCGGCTGTCGCGGCGATGGAAGCTCGCGGAGCGCAGCTTGGCACCGATCGAGGCGGACGAGAATCTGTCCGACGCGATCAGGCGTCTGCAATTATGGCGCTGATGCGATGACACAGGCGCGGCATTTCTTCTCGACCCCCTTGCTGATCGATCGGCTGCAGAGCCCGGAAGGGATCATGGCCCTGCGCGAGGCGATCATGGCGGAAAAGGTGCGCGACCCCGAAGGCGTGCAGATTTCCAATATCGGCAGCTGGCATTCGAATACGCGGATGATCGAATGGGGCGGCGAGGCAGCGCGCGCGCTCGTCTACAAGGCGATCGGGATGGCCGATGCGGGGGTGGTCAATATCGCCAAGGAGCAGGGACGGGAATATGGCTGGGTTCCGGAAATGTGGGCGAACGTTTCACAGAAGGGCCACGCCAACCAGTATCACACCCATCCCGGCAGTCTGTGGTCGGCCGTGGCCTATCTCGATGACGGCTATGAAGGCTCGGCCGACCCCGCACTGGGCGGCGAATTGCAATTGCTCGATCCGCGCATGCCGATGGTGCGGATGGGCTCGCTCGACCTGCGGTTCAAGGATGCCGACGGCGAAGTTCAGAACAACGAACCGATGATCCGTCCTCAGACCGGGCTGATCGTCATGTTCCCGAGCTGGCTGCAGCATTCGGTGCGCGCCTTCCGCGGTACGGGCACGCGGATCTCGGTCGCGATCAATCTCGTGCCCGCATTGCGGCCGCCCAAGAGCTGAAACCGACAAGGGGAGCGAAATCCGTGAAAGAAACAGCAAGCCCGGAACCCGGCGACGGTTATGCCCATAGCGAGGTCGCATCCGAAGGTGAATTCGCCGGCTGGTCCTATTGGCCCGGCGATCCCTACGAACAGCGTTCCGGCCCCTTCTATCGCCGGCGCGAAGCCGGCGGCGACCATGTCTGCGCGTTCCGCGCGGAGGAGCGCCACATGAACGGGGCGGGTTTCATGCATGGCGGCTGCCTCATGACCTTCGCCGATTTCGCGCTTTTCGCGATCGCGGCGGACGAGCTGGGCGAGGACAACGCGGTAACGGTGAACCTGTCGGGGGACTTTCTCGGCGCGGTGCCGTCCGGCGCGCTGGTCGAGGCACGCGGCGAGGTCACGCGCGGCGGGGGAAAGACGATCTTCGTGCGCGGTCTCGTGACCGGTGATGGCAAGCCCGCATTGTCTTTCACCGGGATCATCCGGCGTCTCGCGGCGGGCTGATACTTGCGGCATTGCAGCATGGCCGGGCGCTGGCTAAGGCCCTTGCCCAGACGAAGACGGCCAATGAGGGGGCTGAAGTAGCACTATGAACACGAAGGATATGACCACTCGGATCGCAACCGGCGAGGGCTTCATCGCCGCGCTCGACCAATCGGGCGGTTCCACGCCAAAGGCGCTGCGCGGATACGGTGTCAATGACGAAGAATGGTCGGGCGAGGACGAGATGTTCGCCGCGATCCATGCGATGCGTGCGCGGGTCATCACCGCGCCCTGCTTCGGCGAAGGCAAGGTGCTGGGTGCGATCCTGTTCGAGAAGACGATGGACGGCGAGGTCGATGGCAAGCCGACCGCCGACGCTCTCAAGGCACGCGGCATCGTTCCCTTCATCAAGGTCGACCAGGGCCTCGCCGACGAAGAGGGTGGCGTGCAGTTGATGAAGCCGCTCGACAAGCTTCCCACCCTGCTCGATAAATCCGTCGCCAAGGGCATGTTCGGGACCAAGATGCGCTCGGTCATCAAGTCGGCGAATCCCGAGGGCATCGCGGCCGTGGTTGCCCAGCAATTCGAGGTGGCGGGCCAGATCCTCGATGCGGGCCTCATGCCGATTATCGAACCGGAATATGACATCCATGCCGCGGACCGCGAAGCGGGCGAAGACATCCTCCTCACCGAAATCACCAGGCATCTCGAGACCCTCCCCGAAGGCCGGCAGGTCATGCTCAAGCTGTCGATCCCGGCCAGGGCGGGGCTGTATGGTGGCCTTGTCGGCCATCCCAAGGTGCTGCGCGTCGTGGCGCTTTCGGGCGGTTATTCGACCGATGAAGCCTGCGAGCATCTTGCGCGCAATCCCGGGATGATCGCAAGCTTCAGCCGGGGCCTACTGCAGGACCTGCGCAAGGATCAGTCCGATCCCGATTTCAACAAGGCTCTCAGCGATGCGATCGAAAAGATCGCTGCGGCGAGCATATAAGGAGCGCGGCCTGCGCCGACAGGCGCGGGCATGAGCCGGAGCGTGCCCGATACCCAGCTTTACCTGATTTCCCCGCTCGAGGTAGGCGGCGACTTCCCGCAGCGACTAAAGCGCGCGCTCGATGCGGGAGAGGGGCTGGCGACAGCCTTCCAGTTCCGGGCGAAGGATATCGACCAGCACGAGGCCGCCCGTCTCGCCGCCCCCTTGCAGGAGATATGCGCCGCGCGCGACGTGGCCTTCATCGTCAATGACAGCATCGCGCTCGCCAAGAGGCTGGGGGCGGACGGGGTGCATCTTGGGCAGGAGGACAGCGCGCCAAGAGAGGCTCGCGAGGCCCTGGGCCGCGAGGCGCAGATTGGCGTGACCTGTCACGCCTCGCGGCATCTCGCGATGGAGGCGGGCGAGGCGGGGGCGGATTATGTCGCCTTCGGCGCGTTTTACCCTTCCGCGACGAAGGACAAGGGCCCCGATGCCGAGCGGCCCGATCCGGGCCTGCTGGGTTGGTGGGCGCACCTGTTCGAGATCCCCTGCGTCGCGATCGGCGGGATAACGCCCGCCAATTGTCGGCCGTTGGCCGAGGCCGGGGCGGATTTCCTGGCCGTTTCGGGCGGGGTCTGGAACAGCGACGAAGTCGAAGCGGTCACTGCGTTCCGTAAGGTTCTCAGGTCGTGAGGTGATCGAAAAGGATGTGCCCGCCGATCGCGATCAGCGCGATGCCCCCAGCGATCTCCGCTATCGAACCGAGCCGCTGCGACACCTTCGTGCCGAGCCAGTAGGCCGGGGCGCACAGCATCGCCGTCATGCTGGCGATGACAAGACACGAGACGAGCACCGGCGGCGCGAAGAGCGGCAGGGTCAATCCGGCCGCGCCCGCATCCAGGCTTGTCGCCAAGGCGGCGAGCGCAAGGGCTGCATAATGGGAGCGCGTGCGCAAAGGCGCGCCGGGTTCGTCTTCGGCCAAAGCCTCGCGGATCATGCGCAGGCCGAGAAAGCCCAGCAGCGCGAAGGCGATCCAGTGGTCGAAGGGTTCGATCCACTCCGCAAATGCCAGCCCGAGTGCCCATCCCGCCAGCGGCAGCAGTCCCTGGGCAGCACCGAAAGCCAAGCCGACTTCCAGCGCGCTGGTCATCCGGTGCGCGCCCGCCGCGCCGCGCGCGAGCGCGACGGCGACGGCATCCATGGCGAGGCCGAGTGCAAGGACGATGACGGCAAGCATGACATCCCTTATCCTCTCGTCTCGCCGTAGGGAAAGCGCGAATGGACCCGGACGCGGCCGAAGGCCGGGACGTCGCGGTTGCGCCGGGCAGGTGACGGGCAGGACGCGACGCGCTAGGCTTTGCTTGCCATGACATTTTTCGACCGCCTCACCACGATCCTCGTCACCGCGACGCTTACCTCCGTCGTCTGGATCGTCTTCGGCGGGACGCTCATGGAATTGGCGGAAAACCGCCAAGGGGAGCAATCGCTTCGTCCGGCCGAGGCTGCGCCCAGTCCGCAGGCCGTTTCGACGGACGCAGCCGAGAACGATAGAGAATCGACGCCGCAACCCTCGCTCGACACCGCCGAGCCCGACGAAGAGCCGGACACGGCCGAAGCCACTTCGGGTCCCGCGACCTTGCGCATCCCGGTAATGAATGTCGCGGCGAGCGAGCTTACCGACACGTTCTCCGACCGGCGGGGGGAAAACAGCGTGCGCCTGCACGAGGCGATCGATATCATGGCGCCGCAAGGAACAAGCGTGCTGGCCGCCGCACCCGGCACGGTGGCGAAACTCCACCGCTCCAAAGCCGGCGGCAATTCCCTTTATATTCGCTCCCCCGATCGCCTGAAAATTTATTACTACGCCCATCTCGCGGACTATGCCCCGGGGCTGCGCGAGGGACAGCGCATCCGTGCCGGCCAGCGGCTCGGAACGGTCGGATCAACCGGCAATGCCTCGCCCGAGGCGCCCCATCTGCATTTCGCGATACTTGAGACAACCTCCGATGCAGCGTGGTGGGAACCGGCGAACGCGGTTAACCCCTACCCGCTGCTGGTCGAAGGGCGGGAGCAATAATCTTCAGCGTGGCCCGCCGACGCGGGTGCAGGTCAGACGCCCATTTTCGCCGTCCGGCTCGATCACCTCCAGAGTATTGCGCCCGACCTGTTCAAAGCGTTCGCCCTTTTTGGGGCCACGAGTGAAAGTGAGGATGCGTCCGCGCAGGATATAGGTTCCGCGTCCGGCCCGCGTCTCATAGCTCGACGAGGGGCCGATTGAGAAATCGGCCTCAGGCACCGGATTCCATGCCGCACCGGCTGCATCGCCCGGCAAAGCGCAGCTCCAGCGGCCATGGTCGAGCGTTCGCAGCGCGCCCCCCGTATCGCCCGTTGCGGGCGTCCCCGATCCCTCTTGCTGGCGCGCGGATATCGGGCTTGCCGCGGCCATCCCCGCAGCGAGCGTGGTGAGCATGAGAATGGCACGTTTTTTCATGGTGATCGTCCGTCCTTTCCGGGGAGGTAACACTTGCGGCGCGTTCTCGCTACGCGCTTGCCCATGAATCCACGCTGCATTGCCCCGGTCTCTGGCGCGCGCCGCGAGCGCTGCGCTTGCCCCGACGGGCGGGCTCGGCTATTGGCGCACCCGCTGAACCCGGGCCGCGCGTTCCCTCCGGCCTGTACCGGGCCTTGCACACGCCCGTTCTTTCACTCGTTTCATCCAACCTCCTCAAGGAAGGCAAACAGCCCCCATGAAGATCAGCGGCGTCGATATTCGCCCCGGCAATATCCTCGAATATGAAGGCGGCATCTGGAAAGTCGCCAAGATCCAGCACACCCAGCCGGGCAAGGGCGGGGCCTACATGCAGGTCGAGATGAAGAACCTGCAGGACGGGCGCAAGACCAATATACGCTTCCGCAGCGCGGACACGGTCGAGAAGGTTCGGCTCGACACGCGTGAATACCAGTTCCTCTACGAGGATGGTGACATGCTGGTTTTCATGGACCAGAACACCTACGAACAGATCTCACTCCCTTCGGACCTGCTCGGCGATGCCCGGCCGTTCCTCCAGGACGGTATGCAGGTGCAGCTCGAATTGTGGGAGGAAAAGCCCATCAGCGTGCAGCTGCCGAGCCAGATCGAAGCCGAGATCGTCGAAGCCGACGCGGTGGTGAAGGGGCAGACCGCTTCTTCGAGCTACAAGCCCGCCGTGCTCGACAACGGCGTGAAGATCATGGTCCCCCCGCATATCGAAGCGGGCACTCGGATCGTGGTCGACGTTTACGAACAGACTTATGTCGGAAAGGCCAGTTAATCTTTTGACACAACGACTGAACAAGACTTTCGTCCCGCTTTTTGCCATTGCCGCATGCGCCGCTATGCCGGTGCTTGCGCAGGATGCTGCCGCACCCGCCCCTTCCGCAGATACGCAGGAAACCCGCCAGCACGCGGTCGAGAACATGAGCCTGCTGATGACGGCGCTCAATTCCGAAGCCGTCGATCAGGACGTGAAGAACGCCCTGATGAGCTGCATTTACGGAAATTCGATGCGCGATATCACCATTGCGATGGATAAGGCCATCGCTGCCAATCCGGAGCGATTCGACCGCACCGACAGCGGTGTCATGCTCGGCGTGATGGCGAGTATCTGCGGCTACCAGCCCCCGGCCGCACAACAGGGCCAAGAGGCTCCCGCGCAGCCCCGCTAAGGCGGTCCGGCGGTCCCTTACGGAAGAAAACATGGCGACATTTTCAGGCCTCGTCCGCGTGATGGAGCGCGCCGCGCGCAAAGCGGGGGGGCGTTTGCGGCGCGATTTCGGCGAGGTCGAACACCTCCAGGTCAGCCGCAAGGGACCGGCCGATTTCGTGTCCAAGGCCGATATGCGCGCCGAACGCACGCTCTATGACGAACTCGGCCAGGCGCGCCCTGGTTGGGGATTCGTCATGGAAGAAGCGGGCATCATCGAAGGCGAGGAAGGCAAGCCGCGCTGGATCGTCGACCCGCTCGACGGGACCAGCAATTTCCTTCACGGCATCCCGCATTTCGCCATTTCGATCGCGGTGCAGGAGCCGCGTCTCGACGGGAAGGGCTGGGGCGATGTCACCGCCGCCCTCGTCTATCACCCGATCAATGACGAGACTTATTGGGCCGAAAAAAGCCGCGGCGCCTGGCTTCATGACGGGCGGCTGCGCGTTTCGGCGCGCTCGCGCCTGTCCGATGCGCTTATCGCGACCGGCATTCCCTTCCAGGGACATGGCGATTTTGCCGAATGGAGCCGCATTTTCGGCGCCATCGGGCCGGAAGTCGCCGGGATCCGTCGGTTCGGCGTCGCCTCGCTCGACATGGCCTATGTCGCGCAAGGGCGTTTTGACGGCTTCTGGGAGAGCGACCTCTGCGATTGGGACACGGCGGCGGGCTGCCTTTTGGTGCGCGAGGCCGGCGGTTTCGTTACCGATTATCGCGGACGTTCCGCTCCGATCCATTCGCAGCAGGTGCTCGCGGCCAATGACGCATTACATTCGAAGCTGCACAAGCTTCTGGCGAATTCCTTGAAGTAATCCACCCTTGGCGGTAACAGCCTGCGCCTCGCCCGAGAGGCGTGCCCCTGTGGCGGAATCGGTAGACGCGAGCGACTCAAAATCGCTTTTCTTCGGAAGTGCCCGTTCGAGTCGGGCCAGGGGCACCAAAACCCCCGGATGGGGGTTTTGGATTATTTGTTTTTCGCAGCCCATCCGGGCTGCGGTTTCCTCACGCCTTCGGCGCTGCGGGCGGGCGGTCGCCCCTGCGGCCCTTCGGGCCGGGGTCGGCTTCGCGGGGGTTGCGCCTTCAGCCCACGAAGATCGATTTGGTATTGGCGAATTCCTTGACGCCGCAGCCGCCGTGTTCGCGTCCATAGCCCGACGCCTTCACCCCGCCGAAGGGCATCGACGGGTCCGCCACGCCGAAGGTGTTCACGAACACCATGCCGGTGTCGAAGTGCTGCTCGGCAAGCTTGATCGCCCGGTCCTCGTCCTGCGAGAATATGCCGCCGCCAAGGCCGTATCGGCTGTCGTTCGCAAGCCGCATCGCATCCTCGTCGTTCTTCGCACGAATGACAGAGGCGACGGGGCCGAACAGTTCATCGTCATAAGCGGGCTGACCGGGTTCGACATCGGCGAGAATGCTGGGCGGGTAGAACCAGCCGCGGCCATCCGGAATTGCGCACCCCGTGACGATGCGCGCGCCCTTTTCGACGCTTTCGTCAACCTGTTCCTGCAGGGTCTCGCGCAGGTCCTCTCGCGCCATAGGGCCGATGCCGGTCGCCTCGTCGAAGGGGTCGCCCGGCTTTGCCTCCTCCATCGCCGCTACGAATTTCTCCATGAATTCGTCATGCACCGCATCGGTCACGATGAATCGCTTCGCATTGATGCAGGTTTCGCCATTGTTGTAGAGGCGCCCGGTGGCGCAAGTCTTCGCGGCAAGGTCAACGTCCGCATCCTCGAGCACGATATAGGCATCGTTCGATCCCAGTTCGAGCACGGTTTTCTTGTTCAGCTTCCCCGCCTGCTCGGCGATGATACTGCCAGCTTTGTCGCTACCGGTCAGGGTAATGCCGCGCACCTTGTCATGCGCGATGATCGAATCCGACACTTCATGGTCGATCACCAGCACGGTGAAAAGGTTTTCGGGCAGTCCTGCATCCTCGAAGATCTCCCGCAGCTTGAGCCCGCTGCCAGTGCAGTTTTCCGCATGCTTCAAGAGCACGCCATTGCCTGTCATGAGGTTCGCAATCGCGTATCGTACGACCTGGTAGGCCGGGAAATTCCACGGCTGGATGCCGTAGATCACGCCGATCGGCGCGTAGGTGATGATCCCGCGCGCGGCATTGGCCGGGTCGCGCTGTTCGCTCGCAAGCTCCTCGGGGCCGATCTCGGCGGTGTAGTCGCAGATCGCTGCGCACAATTCGACCTCGTCACGGCTGTCGGCGATCAACTTGCCGACCTCGCGGCTCATCAGTTCGGCAAGTTCCTCCTTGCGTTCGCGCAGGGCTGCGCCGATCGAGCGGAGGACACTCGCGCGGTGTTCGACAGTGGTGTGTCGCCACGTGTCGAATGCCTGGTGACAGAGCTCGACCGCCTGCCTTGCTTCCGCTTCACCGATGCGCCCATAGCGAGCGAGTTCGTTACCGGTGGCGGGGTTGATGGTGATGGCTTGGTCGGTCATGGGCAGCTCCGGATGGGATTGTGTAGGCGTTCCCCAAGTCAACGGTCGCCCGTTGCGCTGTGTTCCACCTCCCGCCGCGCTGCAATTTCGCTTGATCTTCCGCGCTTCGTTTGAAAGATCGCCGAAGCTGAGAGGGGCTCGATGCTTTCGCTTCCATCATATCATGCCATGGCGGCGATGGCGGTCACGGTCGCGATGTTCGTCGCTTTCGCGCGCGGGCGACTGTCGGTCGAGATCGTAAGCTTGATGACGATCGCCGTGATCGCCGTCGGGCTCTATTTCTTCCCCTTGGAAGGGACCCGCCCGACCGACGGTTTCGCGCTCGCTTTCGGAGGCTTCGGCCATTACGCCCTGATCACGATCTGCGCGCTGATGATCATGGGGCGAGGCCTGGTCGTGACCGGCGCGCTCGACCCGGCGGCGCGGTTGCTCGAGCAGGTTTTCCGGTTCAACCTCCAGGTCGGCCTGCTCGTCTCGCTTCTTATCGCCCTCTTTTTGTCGATGGCGGTCAACGACACGCCGGTGCTGGTCCTGCTGCTGCCGATCTTCGTCGCGCTCGCGGCGAAGGGTGCAATGCCCGCCTCCAAGACGCTGATCCCGCTGAATGCGGCGGTGCTGATCGGCGGCATGGCCACCACCATAGGCACCTCGACCAATATCCTCGTCACCTCTATCGCGATGGACTTGGGCCTGCCGGAAATGGGGGTGTTCCATTTCACGCCCATCGTGCTGATAGCGGCGCTGATCGCGATTCCCTATCTCTGGCTCGTCATGCCGCGCCTGCTTGGCGACAACAGCATCGAGCCCGATGCCACGCGCCGCATGTTTCACACACGCCTGCGCGTCGGCGTCGACAGCGTGCTGTCCGGTTCGGATCTGTCTGCGGTGAAAAGCAAGCTTCCCGGGAACATAACCTTCCACAATGCACCCTCTGGCACGCTGCAGCCACAGCAGCGCCTGCACATCTCTGGCACGCACGAGGCGCTGGAAGAGGCGACCCGGGTGCTCAAGGGCGAACTCGCGCCCTCCTGGGTCCTCGACCGTATCCGCCGCACCAGCCGAGCCGAGGGCAAGGATATCGTCGCGGTGGAGATGACGGTGACGGCGGATTCGCGCCTCATCACCCGTACCCTGCCGAGTTCGGGAATTGCCGACCTCTATTCGGTCGCGGTGCTCGGCATTCATCGCCCGCAGCGTTTCGGGCCGGGTGAAAAGGACCAGTATTCCGAAGGCGGTGACCTGCGCATCCGCGAAGGCGACGTGTTGCTCGTCATGGGGCTGGAGGAGGATCTCCAGAATTTCGCCCGCAATGACAGCCTCCTGATGCTCGAAGGCGCGCGCGAATTGCCGCGCCGGTCGAAGGCAGTCCTCGCCGGGGCGATCATGGGGGTTGCCATTGCGCTCGCTTCTATCGGCATTCCGTGGCCGGGCGCGCAGGGCATTTTCATGCTCAAGCTGCCGATCGCGATCTCGGCGCTGATGGGGGCGATTGCGATGTTCGTGACAGGCTGTGTCAAGTTCGACCGCGTCGGTCGTGCGCTTTCGGCAAAGGTGATCGTCCTCGTCGCCGCTAGCATCGCGATCGGCCGCATCATCCTCGAAAGCGGGGCAGCCGCGTGGCTCGGGGAGACTTTGTCGCTCGGCCTTGCCTTCCTGCCGCCCGCTCTGGTGCTGGCCGCGATCATGGTATTCGTGACGCTGCTGACGAATTTCGCCTCCAACGCGACTGCCGCGACCGTCGGCACGCCTATCGCCATCAGCATTGCGACGCAGCTCGGTCTGCCGCCCGAGCCGCTTGTGCTCGCGGTGCTGTTCGGTTGCAATCTGTGCTACGCCACGCCCATCGCCTACCAGACCAACATGTTGATCATGGCCGAAGGTTCGTATGAATTTTCGGACTATATCCGCACCGGGGTCCCGCTGGTCGCGCTGATGGTGACTACGCTGTCGATCCTGCTGGTGATCTTCTACGGGCTTGGATGAGCCGGTGACTTTTTTCGGGCTGCGCAGCGTGTAGGATGATCCGTCGACCGATGCGGCGCGAAGGCCGAGGGAACCAAGGGAGAGACGATCGAATGATGAAGCACCTGATGGCCGGCGCGGCGCTGGCGCTCGCGATGGCCGCGCCTGCAAGAGCGGACGACTTGCGCGATGCGGTGAACGAGGACATGCCCGGCCTCGTCGAGCTCTACCGGGACCTGCACGCCAATCCCGAGCTTTCCTTCCAGGAAGTCGAGACCGCGAAGAAACTCGCCGCGCGGGCGCGCGAACTCGGCTTCGAAGTGACCGAGGGTGTTGGCAAGACGGGCGTGGTCGCCGTCATGCGCAATGGCGAGGGGCCGACGGTCATGTTGCGAGCCGACATGGATGCGCTGCCCGTCACCGAACAGACTGGGCTGCCCTATGCCTCGAAGGCGCGCGGCACGCCCGCGAGCGGGGTCGAAAGCGGTATCATGCACGCCTGCGGCCACGATACGCACATGGCCGCCTGGGTCGGTACGGCGCAACTGATGGCCGAGCGGCGCGATGAATGGTCGGGCACTCTGGTGATGATCCTCCAGCCGGCCGAGGAGCTGGGCCTCGGCGCGCTTGCGATGCTGGAGGACGGCCTGTTCGAGCGGTTTCCAAAGCCTGACTACGTGCTCGGTTTCCACGACGCGGCGCAGGCTCCGGCGGGCATGATCGGCTATTCGCCGGGCTATGCGCTGGCCAATGTCGACAGCGTGGACATCACGGTAAAAGGTGTCGGCGGGCATGGCGCCTATCCGCACACGACCAAGGATCCGATCGTGGTCGCCGCAAACATCGTCACCCGCCTTCAGACGCTGGTGAGCCGCGAGACGAACCCGCTCGATTCGGCGGTGGTGACTGTGGGGAGCTTTCTTGCGGGCACGAAACACAACATCATCCCCGACACAGCCAAACTGCAGCTGACCGTGCGTTCCTACAGCGACGAATCCCGTGCGCACCTGCTCGACGGCATTCGTCGGATCGCGAAGGCCGAGGCGCTCGCGGCGGGGCTACCCTTGGGACTGCTGCCCGTGGTCGAGGTCGAGGAGCCCTATACGCCTTCGACCTACAACACGCCCGAATTCACCGAAGAAGTGATGGCGAGACTGAAGACCCGCTTCCCGGAGCGCGTTTTCCAAGTGCCGAGCGTCATGGGCGGCGAGGATTTCGGCCAGTTCTACCGCGCGGACCCGGAGAACATCGAATCGCTGATCTTCTGGGTCGGCGGGGTCCCGCAGGAGCGCTACGAAGCGGCGCAGCGCGGCGAGGTCGAATTGGTCAGCCTCCATTCGCCCTTCTGGGCGCCCGACGCGCCGGTCGTGATTGCAACCGCGACCGAGGCATTGACGGCGGCGAGCCTCGACCTGCTTGCAAAAAAGGGCGGGTAATGAACTGCCCTCAAGCAGCGAAGCGGTAGGGCCGGAAACACACCGCCCTCAAGCAGCGAAGCGGTAGGGCCGCAAACACCCTGCCCTCAAGCAGCGAAGCGGTCGGGCCGCAAATGCATAACGACCGCCGGACACCTGGATAACCAGGCATCCGACGGCCGTTTTCTCCTCCCCAGGAGAACCGGTGAGGTCTTGCGCCGCCGTCTATTGAGTCGAGGGCACGTAGGTGCCGAGCCGGTGGTGCAGCGCGTTGATCTTGGCGAGTTCCTCCCGGTCCTCGGTCGTGCGAGCATGGCTTTCCAGCGCGCGGCGAAGAAGCTTCATGTCCGCAGTGGAAAGCAGCGCGCGGGCCCGGCCCGGCTCGCTCTTCGGGGCGTCGGTGTTGGTGGTGTCGCTCATTCGGATGTCTCCCTGTCCGGCATCGGGCGCTTTGGCGGTCGCGCCATTCATGCCGACACTCATGCAGCTTGAGGCGGCATCCCGCAAGGCCGCGATGGAACGGGCCGTGCGGGATGCGCCAAGTAGGCTCAGGCAGCCTCGAACTGGTTCATCGTGTTGTCCTTGCCCGCCGCCTTGAGAGCGGCGTCGCCGGCGAAATATTCCTTGTGATCGTCGCCGATGTCGGAGCCCGCCATGTTCTGGTGCTTCACGCAGGCGATGCCTTCGCGAATTTCCTTGCGCTGCACGTTCTTGACGTAGCCGAGCATCGCTTCCTCGCCGAAATATTCGCGTGCGAGGTTGTCGGTCGACAGTGCCGCGGTGTGATAGGTCGGCAACGTGATGAGGTGGTGGAAGATGCCCGCGCGCTTGGCCGCATCGGCCTGGAAGCTCTTGATCTTCGCATCGGCCTCGGCTGCGAGTTCGCTGTCGTCGTAATCGACGCTCATCAGCTTCGCGCGGTCGTAGGCGGAGACGTCCTTGCCAGCCTCTTCCCATGCGTCGAACACCTGCTGGCGGAAATTGAGCGTCCAGTTGAACGACGGCGAGTTGTTGTAGACGAGCTTCGCGTTCGGAACGGTCTCGCGGATCTTGTCGACCATGCTCGCGATCTGTTCGACATGCGGCTTCTCGGTTTCGATCCACAGCAGGTCTGCGCCGTTCTGGAGCGAGGTGATGCAATCGAGCACGACGCGGTCGACCCCGGTGCCGGGGCGGAACTGGTAGAGGTTCGAGGGCAGCCGCTTGGGGGCCATCAGCTTGCCGTCGCGGCTGATGAAAACCTGCCCGTTGGTGATGTTGGCCGGATCGACCTCCTCGGCGTCGAGGAAGCTGTTGTACTGGTCGCCGAGGTCGCCCGGCTCTTTCGAATAGGCGATCTGCTTGGTGAGGCCCGCACCCAGCGAATCGGTGCGCGCGACGATGATGCCATCATCAACGCCGAGCTCGAGAAAGGCGTGGCGGCAGGCGCGGATCTTGGCGATGAAGTCTTCGTGCGGGACCGTGACCTTGCCGTCCTGGTGGCCGCACTGCTTTTCGTCCGACACCTGGTTCTCGATCTGCAGCGCGCAAGCGCCCGCCTCGATCATCTTCTTGGCGAGGAGATAGGTGGCCTCGGCATTCCCGAAACCTGCGTCGATGTCGGCGATGATCGGAACGACATGGGTCTCGTAGCTGTCTACGCTTTTCTGGATTTCCTTGGCCTTCACCTCGTCACCGGCCTCGCGCGCTTCGTCGAGCGCGCGGAACATCATGCCGAGCTCACGCGCATCGGCCTGTTTGAGGAAGGTGTAGAGTTCGCCGATAAGGCTCGGCACCGAGGTCTTTTCGTGCATCGACTGGTCGGGAAGGGGGCCGAATTCGCTGCGCAGCGCGGCGACCATCCAGCCCGAGAGGTAGAGGTAGCGCTGCTTGGTCGAGCCGAAATGCTTCTTGATCGAGATCATCTTCTGCTGGCCGATGAAACCGTGCCAGCAACCGAGCGACTGGGTGTACTGCGAAGGATCGGCATCATAGGCCGCCATGTCCTCACGCATGATCTTCGCGGTGTGGCGCGCGATATCGAGGCCGGTGCGGAAGCGGTTCTGGATGACCATGCGAGCGGCGCTTTCGGGGTCGATTCCGCTCCAATTGCCGTTCGCGCTGACAAGGCCCTGCATGTGGGCGATCGTGTCCTGATAGGTCATGGCTGATAAGTCTCCTTTGCATCCTGGGGAGTGAGTGGGCCGCATGTGCCGTGCGGCGTTGCAGCATGACAGGAAAAATGACAGAATTTCTTGTCTCTATGGGCTGATTTGCCGGATATTTGGTGTAATGATGTCAAGAAAGTTACAACACGAACCTCTTTGGACACCCAATCATGGCTGAAAGTGCCCTTCTCGCCGGACCCTCGCTACGACGGCTGCGCAAGCGCGAGGGCCTGACCCAAGCCGCAATGGCTGCCGCTCTCGGTATCTCGCCTTCCTATCTCAATCTCATCGAACGCAACCAGCGGCCCGTTTCCGCCCGTGTGCTGGTGCAGGTCATAGAGCGCTTCGATTTCGACCCGCGCTCCTTGCGCGAAGACGAAGCGATCGGCGGCGTCGACGGCCTCGTGCGGCGGCTCAGCGACCCCCGTTTCGCCGATCTCGGCATCGACCGCGAGGAAGTACAGGAATTCCTCGCCGCCGCCCCGCAGGCTGCGGCCGCCTTTGCCCGGCTCTACGACATCGGACCGCAAGCCGGCGCGCGCAGGGAGGACCCCGAAGGCGATGCGCGCGAGGCGATCGAGCGCTGGCAGAACCATTTCTCCGATCTCGACCACGCGGCCGAGAGCCTGGCCGACGAATTGCGTCTTTCGCGCGGGGACATGGCTGCAGGCCTGGGCGAGCGCCTCCGCCAGCAGCACCGTCTCTCGGTCCGCATCCTGCCGGCCGAGGTCATGCCCGGCATGGTGCAGCGGCTCGACCTTCATGCGCGCCAGTTGCAGCTCTCGGAAATGCTCCCCGGCGCAGCGCGGCGATTCCAGATCGCGCGGCAGGTCGGCGCGCTCGAACAGCGCGATACCATAGAGGAACTGGTCGCCGGTGCGCAGCTCTCCAGCGACGAGGCGCGCAGTGCCTTTCACAGCCATGTTCTCGACTATCTTGCCGCTGCTCTGCTCATGCCCTATCGCCGCTTCCTGCGAGCGTGCGAGCAGACGGGTTATGACCTCGCCGTGCTCCAGCGACGCTTCGCCGTCAGTTTCGACCAGCTCGCCCAGCGCCTTACCACGCTCCAGCGGGTGGGCGAGCGGGGCCTGCCGTTTTTCAGCGCGCGCTTCGGGCGAACCGGGCGAATGCTGGGATTCACCGCCGGGGCGAGCGGGGCGGTCCATCCGCTTGCCGGGGCGCGCTGGCCGGCCTGGGTTCCCTATGCCGCGTTCGAGAGCCGCGGGCAGATGCTCACCCAGACCGTCACTTTCGGCGAGGGCGAAGCGGCTCCCCGGCACTGGTTCACCATCGCCCGCACCGTCGAAGTCGATGGCGCGGCCTGCTCTGCCCGGCGTGCGATCGTGCTCGGCATCGAGGCGCGCTTTGCCGGCGAACTCGCCCAGGCGCGCGGCATTTCGCTTGCCCCCGAGGATGCGGTGCCGCTGGGCATCGGCTGCCCGCGCTGCGGCCGGGCAGACTGCCTGACCCCGGCCACCCCGCGCCTTGCCAATGCCCAGGATCTTTGACCGGAGGCGAGCGGTGATGAAGCGTTAACTGCCGTGTCCAAGGCATCGCGCGGACTCGCGCGGCCAGTGTAAGGTTTACCGACACTTAAACTATCGGGCCTAGAGCAAGGGGAGCGCAACCCGAAAAGTCCGAGGCCGACCGAGCCGATGATCCGCCTGTTCAAGCATTACATTCCGCACGCCGTGCTGTTGCTCGGCCTGCTGGACCTTGCGCTGCTTGTGCTGGCGAGCGAAATCGCCTGGCAATTGCGCGCGGCCCAGATCGCGATGGAGCCCGGCCCGATCGGCGAGCGTTGGCTGGAGCTGCTTACAACCGCTTTCGTCGTGTGGCTGGCGATGATTTCGGTCGGGGTCTACGGGCCCAATGCGCTGCGTTCGCTGCGGTTTGCGGGGGCGCGGCTGCTGGTCGCGATCAGCCTGGGCATCATCGCGCTGGCGACGATCGATTTTCTCCTGCCCGGCGACACCTTCTGGCGCTCGACCCTGCTTTACGCGATGGGTCTTGCGATCCTGGTTCTGGTTGCCGACCGGCTATTGCTCAATTCTTTCCTAGGTTCCTCCGCCTTTCGCCGACGGGTGATGGTGCTCGGCGCGGGCGACCGGGCACAGCGCCTGCGCGAATTGGGCGATCGGCCCGAAAGCGGTTTCGTGATCGTTTCCTATATCGCCATGGGCGAGCCCGAGCGGGTGGTGGAGGAAGCGATCGAGCGCGAGGCGATCCACGATTTGGGGCGTTTCGTTGAGAATCTCGGCGTGTCCGAGGTCGTGCTCGCGCTTCAGGAACGCCGCAATGCATTGCCGCTCGGCGACCTTTTGCGGATCAAGACCAAGGGCGTTCACGTGAACGATTTCTCCAGCTTTCTCGAGCGCGAGACGGGCCGGATCGATCTCGACACGGTGAACCCTTCCTGGCTGATCTTTTCCGACGGCTTTTCAAGCGGCCGCCTGTTTTCGAGCGCGGTGAAGCGGATCTTCGACATTACCGCGAGCCTGCTCCTGCTCCTGCTCACCTTTCCGCTCATCGTCCTGTTCGCGGTGCTGGTAAAGCTCGACAGCAAGGGTCCAGCCTTCTTCCGGCAGGAACGCGTCGGGCTATATGGCGAGACGTTCCGGATCGTGAAGCTACGCAGCATGCGCACCGACGCGGAAAAGGACGGGGCGAAATGGGCGGAGGAAAACGACCCGCGCATCACACGGCTCGGCCGTTTCATCCGCAAGGTGCGCATCGATGAGCTCCCGCAGGCCTGGAGCGTGCTCACCGGGCAGATGAGCTTCGTCGGCCCGCGTCCGGAAGTCCCGCAATTCGTCGACGACCTGCAGGAGCAGATTCCCTTCTATGGCGAGCGGCACATGGTGAAACCCGGCATCACCGGGTGGGCGCAGATCAACTATCCGTATGGCGCATCGACAGAGGACAGCCGCAAGAAGCTTGAATACGACCTGTATTACGCCAAGAACTACACGCCCTTTCTCGACCTCGTCATCCTGCTCCAGACCTTGCGGGTCATCCTCTGGCCGGAAGGTGCCCGGTGATGGCCGTGCCGGGAGCCCTTGCACCCTATCTCGGGCCGGCCTGCATGATTGCGGGTGCTGCGCTCGCGGCGGGGGCGCTGGTGTGGATCGCGCGCTTTGGCGAAAAATCGCGGCCCGACCGCGAGGCGGCGCTCGGGGCGAGTGCGCTCACCGCGCTGTGGTGCGTGTTCGGAGCCGCGCTCGGGGCGGATGCGCCAACGAGCGAATTGATCGCAACCGCGCGCAACCTTGCATTCATTGCAGTGATCTTCCGCCTATTTTCCGTCGACGGACGTGACGAGAGCCTGCGCCCGATCCGCCCGGTGATCCTCGCTCTCGTGCTGGTCGAGCTGATGCAGCCGGTCATTCTCGGGCTTGAATTGCGGGTCAATGCGCCGCGCCAACTGGAAGCCGTCATCTTCGAGGTTTCGGCGATCCTCGCCATGCTGGTTGCGATCGGTGCCCTGATGCTGCTCCACAACCTCTATGCCGGGGCCGCATCCGCCTCGCGCCCGGTCCTGCGCTGGAGCGGAATCGCGCTGGCAGGGATCTTCGGCTACGACCTCAATCTGCACACCATCGCTTATCTCGGCGGCGAGAGCCCTGGCGTGCTTGTCGCCTTGCGCGGTCTGTTTGCCGGGGCCATGGTCGGCCTGCTCGCCATCGGGGCGAATGCGCGCGGGGCAAGCCTGCAGCTGCGCCCTTCGCGCGCGGTTACCTTCCAGACGCTCTCATTGCTGGTGATCGGCAGCTACCTGCTCGTCATGGTGCTGGTGACGCGCTCTATCGCGCTGATCGGCGGCGGGGGCGATGTCGCGCGCACGGGCCAGGTCGCCTTTCTCGTTCTCGCCATAGTCGCGGCCGTGGTCTGGCTGCCTTCGGAACGGGTGCGCTCGTGGATCCGGGTCATGGCGGCAAAGCACCTTTTCCAGCACCGTTACGACTACCGCGCCGAATGGCTCCGCTTCACGCGCACGATCGGGCGCGGCTCGGGGGCGGCTGCGAGTTTCCACGAGCGAGCGGTCAAGGCGATCGCCGACATAACCGACAGCTCGGCGGGCCTGCTGCTCGTGCCCGACGAGGAGGCGCGGCTCGAACTCACTGCACGCTGGAATTGGCCGACGATCGAGGTTCCCGCAGTCGCCGGGGAATACACGCTTTCGGGGCTGCTCGAACAGCACCACCATATTCTCGATCTCGACGAGGTGCGCGCCGGGACCGATTATCACGGCGAAGTCGCGCAAGTGCCGACCTGGCTGCGCGAGGCGGAGGATGCCTGGGCGCTCGTCCCGCTGATCCATTTCGAGCGGCTCGTCGGCGCGATCATCCTCGCCCGCCCGCGGATCGAGCGTCGGCTTGACTGGGAAGATTTCGACCTGCTGCGCGTGGCGGGCCAGCAATTGGCAAGCTATCTCGCCGAACAGGCCGGGCAGCAGGCGCTGATGGATGCGAGCCGGTTCGACGAATTCAACCGCCGAATGGCCTTCGTCATGCACGACATCAAGAATCTCGCCAGCCAGATGTCGCTGCTCGCTGCCAATGCCGAAAAGCACGCCGACAATCCTGCTTTTCGCGCCGACATGCTCGTGACCCTTCGCAAGTCGAGCGAAAAGCTGACGGCGCTACTCGACCGGCTCGGGCGTTACGGGTCCGGACAGGTCCAGGAACTCGCAACGGTCGATCTCGCCCAGCTGGCGCGCGATGTTGCGAGGCGGTTCGACGGGGTCCATGCTGTCGCTTTGACCCGGAATGAAAGCGTCGCGGTGGTTGGCGACAGGGAAGCGCTCGAACAGGCGCTTGTCCACCTCGTCCAGAACGCGGTCGATGCAAGCGACGGCAAGGCCGCCGTCCATATCGACGTCACGCGCGACGGCGTTACCGGGCGGATCGACGTGGTCGATGCCGGTCACGGAATGTCGCCCGAATTTGTGCGCCATTCGCTGTTCAAGCCCTTTGTTTCCTCCAAGCAGGGCGGCTTCGGCATCGGCGCATTCGAGGCGCGCGAGATGATCCGCGCCATGGGCGGGCGCCTGACTGTCGAATCGCGTGAAGGCATCGGCAGCCGCTTTTCGATCAACCTGCCCTTGTCCGAGGCCACGCGGCTCGATGGCACCGCCGGTGATATTGTTTCAGCCCGAGACAACGAGGTCGCATGATGGCCGACAAGAAACCCAACCTGCTCGTAATCGAGGATGACGAGGGCCTGCAGGCGCAGCTCAGATGGGCCTATGACGATTTCAATGTCGTCATCGCCGGCGACCGCGACAGCGCCATTGCTGCATTGCGCGCCGAAACGCCCGCCGTCGTAACGCTCGATCTCGGCCTGCCGCCGGATCCCGACGGCGTGAGCGAGGGCTTTGCCGTGCTCGATGCTATCATGGCGCTCAAACCCGATACCAAGGTCATCGTCGCCAGCGGCCATGGCGCGCGCGAAAGCGCGCTGCAGGCGATCGAACGCGGGGCCTACGATTTCTACCAGAAGCCGGTCGATATCGAGCAATTGGGCCTGATCGTGCGGCGCGCCTTCAACCTCCATGCGATCGAGGCGGAGAATCGCCGCCTCGTGACCCGTTCGGGCGAGGAGAAGACCGTGCTTGGCCGGCTCATCACCGGGGCGCCCGAAATGATCAAGGTCGCCCGCACGATCGAGCGTGTCGCCCGTACCAGCGTCTCGGTCATGCTGCTGGGCGCGAGCGGAACGGGCAAGGAATTGCTCGCCAGGGGCCTGCACGATGCGAGCGACCGGGTGGATGGGCCCTTCATCGCGATCAACTGCGCCGCGATCCCGGAAAACCTGCTCGAAAGCGAATTGTTCGGGCATGAAAAAGGTGCCTTCACCGGAGCGGTAAAGACCACGGAGGGCAAGATCGAAAGCGCCAATGGCGGGACGCTGTTCCTCGACGAAGTCGGAGACATCCCGCTGCCGCTGCAGGTCAAGCTGCTACGTTTCCTGCAGGAGCGCACGATCGAGCGGATCGGGGGGCGCAAGGCGATTTCGGTCGACACCAGGATCGTGTGCGCGACCCACCAGGACCTAGAGGCGATGATCACCGAGGGCACGTTCCGCGAGGATCTGTTCTATCGCCTCGCCGAGATCGTCGTTCGCATCCCCGGCCTGGCAGAACGCCATGGCGACGCGGTGCTGCTCGCCAAGGCCTTTCTCAAGCGCTTTGCCAAGGAGATGAACCCCTCCGTCACCGGTTTCGCGCCCGACGCGTTGGCGGCGATCGACGCGCATGAATGGCCGGGCAATGTGCGCGAGCTCGAAAACCGGGTGAAGCGCGCCGTTATCATGGCCGACGGCAAGCTGGTGAGCGCCGAGGACCTCGATTTCGCCCGCGAGGAAGAGGAGGAGGCCGCCGAGGTGCTCAACCTCAAGGCCGCGCGCGAACAGTCCGATCGGCGGGTGATCCGTCACGCGCTGGCACGCAGCGAGGGGAACATCTCCAATACGGCCAAGCTGCTCGGCATCAGTCGCCCGACGCTTTACGACCTGCTCAAGCAATATGATCTCCAGACCTGAAAGGGCAGTCGGCGCAGCGCTGATCGCGGCGCTTCTGGTGCTGGCCTCCTGCGGCGAGGCGCCGGCCGATAAGGCGGCGCAAAAACCTGTGGGGAGCGAACCGTTCATCGCGCTTTTGGAACAGGCGCGCGGGGAGATGGCATCGGGCGAGCTGGCCGAAGCCGGCCGGTTGCTGGACGAGGCGCGCACGGTGGAGACGGACAATCCCGCCCTGTGGGTCGCCATCGCCCGCCTGCGATTTCGCGGCGGCGAGCAGGTCGCGGCGGTGGAAGCGGCCAACCGTGCCTTGCAATTTGGTCCTGCCCATGGCCCTGCGCTGCTGATGCGGGCGCAGCTGGTGCGCGATGCACACGGGGCCGCAGCAGCGCGCGACTGGTTCGAGGCGGCGCTTGCGGCCGATCCCGCGAATGCGGCTATCCGGGTCGAGCACGCGGCGACGCTCGGCGAAAGCGGGGATTATCGCGCCATGCTCGTCGCACTCGACCGAGTGGGGGAAACCTCGCCGGAAGCGCGGCGGGCGCATCTCCTCCGCGCCGTGCTCGCTGCGCGGGCAGGGGAGCATGTGCTTGCGCGCAGCCTGCTCGCCCGCAGCGAACTGGCCGAAGAGGGCGTGCCGGCGGCGCTGCTGCTCGATGCGCTGATCGATCTTTCACAGGGCAATCACGACAGCGCGGCGGTGACCCTGGGCGACCTTGCGCGCCGCCAGCCCGGCAATGTCCGCGTCGCCGAATTGCATGCGCGCGCGCTCTGGCTCGGGCAGAGGAACCGCGAACTGGTTGATCTTTATGCTCCCAATGCCCGGCGCGCCGATGCCTCGGCCTATCTCGCCATGCTGGTCGGGCGCTCGCTCGAACGGCTTGGGCAGAGGGACGAGGCGGCACCGTTTCTGGAGCGCGCCCATACCGGCCCCTCGGGAGAGCTTGCCCTGCTTGCCGGGAACGAAAACCTGCCCGAACCGACCGCTCGGCTTCGCGCGCGGCTCGCATCGGGCGATCGGCGGGCCGCCATGCGCGAGGCCGAGACTCTTCGGGGCCGTTACGAAACGTCTTCGGACATTGCAGCGCTTGCGGGCGATGTCGCGCTTGCCGCAGGCGATGCCGAAGGCGCGCTCGCCCTTTACCGCGTTGCCGTCAGTGTGCGGCGCCCCTGGCCCCTCGCGAAGAAGGCGATCCGCGCCTATCGCGCGCTCGGCGACGAAGCGGCGGCGGACCGCCTGCTCGCGCGGCATGTCGCGGGCGAGCCGAACAATGCCGAAGCGCTTGCCATGCTCGCTGCACGCAGCGCGCAACGCGAGGACTGGCTGCGCGTGAAGCTGCTGATCGACCGCGCCATCGCCCTTGGGTCGGGAAGCGATCCGGCGTTGCTTCGCCTGCGCGCCGACGCGGCCGAGGCCGTGGGCGAGCCCGATCGAGCGGCGCGTTTCGCCGCGCGCGCCGATGCGCTCGCCCCGGCCGGCTTCGTCCCGCGATAGGCGGGAACCGCTCGACATTCACCGTGGGCAAGGGCAGGGGCGCGTCCCATGCTCGCGCGCCCGGCCATCCTCTCCGATCCGATGATCGCCGTGCTCGTGATCGCGACTGCGCTCGCCCTCTTCCTTCCCGCCACCGGAGAGGCACGCGGAGCCGCGCAGTTGGTATCGAACGTGGCGATCTTCGTGCTCTTCCTTGTCAACGGCATGCGTATCGCGCGCAGCGAAATCGCGCGCGGACTGGTCAATTGGCGTTACTTCGTGCCGCTGCTGGCATGGATCTTCGGCGCGATGGCATTGTTCGGGCTCGGTTTCATGCATCTGGCCGATCTGGCGCTGCCGCCGCTGGTCGCGCTCGGCTTTCTCTATTTCGGCTGCCTGCCTTCCACCGTGCAGTCGGCGACGAGCTATACCAGCCTCGCCGGCGGCAATGTCGCGCTCTCGGTGGTGGGTGCGGCGCTCGTCAACATTGTCGGCGTTTTCGTCACCGCGCCGCTTTTCGCGGCTCTCGGGGGCGGAGCCGCAGCCGAGATCGGATATGACACGATCGCGCGGATCGGTGTCATCCTCGTCCTGCCTTTCGTGATCGGGCAGGCGGTGCAAGGCTGGACGCGCAGATGGATCGCGGAGCGCAAGGCGCGGATCGCCTGGCTCGACCGGGCGGTCATCGGGATTGCGGTCTATGTCGCCTTTTCAGGCGCAGTGGAGCAGGGGCTGGCGGGGCTGTTCGGTGCGGGCGAATGGGCGGCGCTGCTGGGGCTGGTGGTCGGCTTCCTCGCGCTCGCGATTGCGGGGGCTTGGCTCGCCGGGGGCGCGCTCGGCCTCGCAAGGGCCGACAGGATCGCGTTCCTGTTCGCCGGGTCGCAGAAGAGCGTTGCGATCGGCGCGCCCATGGCCGCTATCCTGTTCGCGCCCGAAACGGCCGGCTTCGTGATCGCGCCGCTGCTGCTCTACCATCTTTTGCAGCTGGTGGTCGCCGCTCCGCTCGCTAGTCGGCTGGCGCGGGCTTCGCGCTAGCCTCGGCCTGCGCTTCGGCCCGGTTGTGGCGGATCGACCAGACCAGCGACAATCCGATCAGCACCGCCCCGATCAGCCCGGTGATTGTTTCGGGAATATGCCAGCGGGCCGACAGCAACATGATCGCGCCGAGCACGATGATCGCCCAGAACGCCCCGTGTTCGAGATAGCGATATTGCGCCAGCGTCCCCGCACGCACGAGGTGCACGGTCATCGAACGCACGAACATCGCACCCACCGACAGGCCGATGGCGATGACGATCATGTTGTTCGATAAGGCGAAGGCTCCGATCACCCCGTCGAAACTGAAGCTCGCATCGAGCACTTCGAGATAGAGGAACCCGCCGAGCCCCGAGCGCACCATTTGCCCGCTGGCTTTCTTCGCCTCTTCGCGCTGCTCGATCCATTCGCCGAGCGCATTGACCGCGATGTAGGTGAGCAGCCCCAGCAGCCCGGCGGTGAGGAAGGTAAGCGATTCCTCTGCCGTCAGCAGCGTCGAAACGCCGTAAAGCAGGCCGAGTACCAGTCCGATCTCGACCGCGGGCAGCGTCGAGAAACGATTGATCGAACGCTCGAGCGCGCCGATCCAGTGGACCTCCTTGTCCGCATCGAAGAAGAAGCTGAGGCCGACCATGGCAAGGAAGGCGCCGCCGAAACCGGCGATCCCGATATGGGCAGCCGACACGATGCGTTCATATTCCTGCGGATTGCCGAGCGAAAGCTGCACGGCCGCCCACGGCCCGATATTGGCGGCGATGGAGACGATGGCGATGGGAAAGACGATCCGCATTCCGAATACCGCGATAAGGATGCCGATGGTGAGAAAGCGTTGCTGCCACACCGGGTCCATCTCGCGCAGAACGGTCGCGTTGACGACCGCATTGTCGAAGCTCAGCGAAACCTCGAGGATCGACAGGACGATGACAATCCACAGGACCGAGAGCATGCCGCCCACGGTCCCGCTGCTGACCCAGCCATAATAGGCCGCCCCCGCAAAACAGGCCGCCGTGAAGAACAGCGAGAAGGTGTAATAGCGAAGCAGGGTCTGCATGGCAGCGGGGGTTCCGGCGGGCTGTAAGGGTCGCGGGCGGGTGTCCGATCAATCCCTGGGCTGGTAGGTCTGTTCCTCGCCCGGGAAACTGCGCGCGCGCACTTCACAGGCGTAGGTGGCGACGGTCTTCTCGATGATTTCGGCGATGTTCTCATAGCGCTTCACGAAGCGGGGCACGCGCTCGAACATGCCAAGCATGTCGTCGGTGACGAGCACCTGCCCGTCGCAGCGCGCCGAAGCGCCGATGCCGATCGTGGGGCAGGAGACCGCTTCGGTGACGGTGATGGCGATGGATTCGACCACACCCTCTACGACGATCGCGAAGGCGCCCGCTTCGTCGAGGGCCTTCGCATCGCTCACGATTTTCTCGGCCTCCGCATCCGAGCGCCCGCGCGCTGCATAGCCGCCCAGAACGTTGACCGCCTGCGGGGTGAGGCCGACATGGCCCATGACAGGAATGCCGCGCGTGTTGAGGAATTCCACCGTCGGCGCCATCGCCGCGCCGCCCTCAAGCTTGACCGCAGCGGCGCCCGTTTCCTTGAGCAGCCGCGCAGCGCTTTCGAAGGCCTGCTCGGGCGAACTCTCGTAGGAGCCGAAAGGCATATCGATCACGACCACTGCGTGATAGCTCCCGCGCACGACCGCGGCGCCGTGGTTCGCCATCATCTCCATGGTCACGGGAATGGTCGAAGGCAGGCCGTAGATTACCTGGCCCAGCGAATCCCCGACCAGCAACAGGTCGCAGTGCGTATCGAGCAATTGCGCCTGACGCGCGGTATAGGCGGTGAGCATGACCAGCGGTTCGTCGGTCGCGCCGTCCGTCTTGCGCGCGCGAATGCGCGGGACGGTCAGGCGCTTCATCGGCTGGGGCGTGGGATTGGCCCGGCTGGTGCTCGTGTCGAGCTGGAAGGTCGTGGACATATCGAGGGCGTTTAGCGCCGCTGTCGGGCAAAGGCAAAGACTGCCCCCTTGGCGGCCAGCGCTTTTCGTTGCAGTAGGGTGGCAACGGGACAGGTGCGCGCCGACAGGGCCGCGCGATCAGAGGGTTTTCTTCACGCCATGGTAGCATCCACCGGTTCGACCGAGCGCGAGGGCTGGTCTTCGCGCAGTGCCTTCATCCTCGCAGCGATCGGCGCTGCGGTCGGGCTCGGCAATGTGTGGCGCTTCCCCACGCTCGCAGGGGAAAACGGGGGTGGGGCCTTCGTGCTGTTCTATGTCGGCTGCGTGGTCCTGCTCGGCCTGCCGCTGGTGATGGCGGAGATTTTCATCGGACGCACGGGGCAGGACGATGCCGTGGGATCGATCCGCAAGGTGGCGCAGCGTTCGGGCAAATCTGGCAGCTGGTCGGGTTTCGGCGTGATCGGTGTCCTCGCGGCTTTCCTGATCCTCTCGTTTTATTCGGTCGTCGCTGGCTGGGTGCTCTATTATGTCGGCGTGATGGGCGGGGATTTCCTCGGTGCGGTTCTTTCGGGCGATCCGTTTCGCGGGGCGCTTGCAGGGGAAAGCCGGGAGATGATCCAGGGCCGGATGGGCAGCCTGTTCGCCGATCCGATGCTGCTCCTGGCAATGCATCTCGTCTTCATGGGCGTGACGCTGTTCATCGTCGCGCGCGGGATCGGTTCGGGAATCGAGGCGGCGGCAACCATCCTGATGCCGATGTTCTTCGTCCTGCTTGTCGGGATCACCGTCTACGGCGCTTTCGTCGGCGAAATGAGCGGGGCGATTGCTTTCCTGTTCACGCCCGATTTCGCGAAGCTGACCCCGCAGGCGATGAACGAGGCGCTGGGACAGGCGTTGTTTTCGCTCTCGCTGGGGGTGGCCGGGCTGATTACCTATGGCTCTTACATCAAGGGGCCCGCCCCGCTCGGTCCCACCGCGGTCACCATCGCCATCGCCGATACCTGCGTTGCGCTGATCGCGGGGCTGATGATCTTTCCCATCGTGCTGGCCGTGGGCCTCGACCCGGCGGCGGGGCCGACGCTGGTGTTCCAGACCCTGCCCTTCGCCTTCCAGACCATGCCTGCGGGCGCGCTGATCGGCCTCCTTTTCTTCGTCCTTATCCTCGTCGCGGCAATCACGAGCTCGATCTCGCTGCTCGAAGTCCCGGTTGCATGGGGGATCGGCGAGATGGGCTGGAGCCGGCGTATCTCCTCGCTCGTCTTCGGGGGAGGGGCGTTCCTGATCGGGGTGGCGTGCCTGCTCGGCTACAATGTCTGGTCGGACGTGCGCCCGCTCGGCTTTTGGCCGCTTTTCGCGGATACGGACATTCTCGACACGGTCGACGGGTTCACGGGCAAGGTCATGCTTCCGTTGGTCGCTTTCTTCACGGCAGTTTTCGTGGGCTGGCGCGCGGACAAGCGGCTGGTCGAGGAAATGACCGGCCTTTCGGGTTTCTGGCTGTCGGTCTGGCGGGCGCTGATCGCCTGGCTGTGCCCGTTGGCGGTGGGGGTGATCCTGGTGACCGGTCTCTTTCCACAGGTGCTGGGCAGCTGATTTCCCGGCGCGCGACAAGCGGGATTGCAATTGCGTTCCACGCGGAACATAATGGGAACGAAGAGGCGTCTTCGCGAGTCCCTCCCAAAAGCAGTTCCCATGACGAAACCCGCACTCTCTCACGGCGCAAGCGCGCTCCAGGCCTTTCCCGTTCCCTCCCGTCCGAAGGGAGGCGGAGCGGCTGCGCGACTGACGGCGGCGGGTGACCTCGCCAGCCTGTCCTCGCCGCGCGAAGGACGCTGGCGGCCGGGGCTTGTCGATCAACCGCTGCATAGCGAGATTTTCGCCAGCATCGGCGATGCGAGCGGGGCGGGGCTGGCCCTCGCGCTCGCCCGCGATGCGTTGGCCGTGGTGACCGCGTCGCCCGATCCTCTCGCCGAACCGCATGACCGGCGCCATGTCCTGTGGGTGCAGGATGCCCGCGCGGTCGAGCGGGGCGGGCGGCCCTATCTTCACGGCCTGCCGCGCGACCTTCGTAATCGGTTGATCCACGTCGCCGCGCGCACGCCCGAAGATGCCCTGTTCGCGCTGGAGGAAGGGCTAAAGTGCCGCGATCTCGCCTGTGTGATCGGGGAAATCGCGGGCAATCCGCGCGCGCTCGATTTCACCGCTTCGCGCCGGCTCAGCCTGACGGCGGAAAAGCATGGCATCGCGCTGTGGCTCGTCCGGCTCGGGGCGGAGGCGGATCTGTCCTCGGCCCGAATGCGCTGGCGGGTCGCGGCTGCTCCCTCCGCCCGCCCGCGCTGGAACGCCGATGCGCCCGGGTCTTCCGCGTGGGCCGCCGAACTGTTCCGCGCACGCTCCCACATTCCCGGACAATGGACCCTTCGCGATGACGACGGACGCCTCCACACCGATCGGTCGGCGCGCCCCGAAACCGCCGCCAACCACAACGCCCCGCAACTCTCCCCCCCGCCGGATTCTCGCCCTGTGGTGCGCACGACTTTCGGTCGATCGCTGGCGGCTCGGGCTCGGGCCTGAACAGGCCTGCGCGCCGGGTAAGGGCGCGGATGCCGAGCCCACTGCACTGATCGCGGAAACCGCGCATGGCCCGCGCATCGCCGCGGTCAACGATGCGGGCCGCGCCGCCGGGGTGATGGTGGGCACGATGCTCGCCGATGCGCGGACCGTCTGCCCACAGGTGCGCACCGCCCCGGCGGACCCTGCGGGCGATCTCGCCTTCCTCGAAAAGCTCGCCGTCTGGGCGCAGCGCTGGGGCCCTTGGAGCGCGCTCGATGCGCCCGATGGCGTGCTGGTCGACGTGACCGGGGCCGCGCACCTGTTCGGCGGGGAGGCGCGCCTTACGGCCGATGTCGAGGCGGCCTGCACGAAGCGCGGGCTCGCAGTGCGCTGCGCGATCGCGCCGACTGCGGGGGCGGCCTGGGCGCTCGCACATTACGGCCCGTCGCGCGCCATCGTGGGGCCTGAGGGCGATCTCCTCGCCCCCCTTGCCGACCTGCCGGTCGCGGCGCTGCGGCTCGACGAGGATGTGCTCACCGTGCTGCGCCGCCTCGGCCTCAAGCGCCTCGGCGAGCTGGCCGGAGTCGCGGGCCACGGCGCAGGCGGTTTGGACGAGGAGGGCGAGGCCGCCTCGCGCGATGCCATCCAGCGCCGCTTCCGCAATCGCAAGTCGCCCGCCGCCAATCCGCTCATCCGGCTCGACCAGCTGTTGGGCCGCGTGCCCGAGCCGCTCCTGCCGGTGGTTCCGCAATCCACGCCGCTGGTCCAGCGCCGCCTCGTCGAGCCGATCCGCCACCGCGACCTGCTCGACCGGGTGCTGGCCGACCTTGCCGGGGACATGGCGCGCGAACTCGAAGGGCGGGGCGAGGGCGCGCGGCGGCTCGAAATCGGGCTGTGGCGGGTTGATGGCGAGGTGATCGTGCGCCGCCTCGAACTCGCCGCCGCGACGCGTGACCCCGACCATGTCATCCGCCTGTTCGCTCGCAAGCTCGACGATGTCGATGCGGGCTTCGGGATCGAGACGGTGCGCCTTCGCGCCAGCTGGGCAGAACCGCTCGCGCTCGAACAGGGGGAGATCGAGCAATCCGCCGAGAACCGCGGCACCTCGCTCGCCGCCTGCATCGACCGGCTCACCGTCCGGCTCGGGGTGGAGGCCGTGCGCCGCCCGGTCCCGCGCGCAAGCCACCTGCCCGAACGCGCGGTCCGCTGGCAGGGCCCGCTCCAACCCGCGCCGCCCGCGCAGGGAATGCTCGAATTTCACCAGAGGCCCCTGAAGCTTCTCGACCGGCCCGAACGCATCGCGGTGCTCTACGCCTCGCCCGACGGCTTTCCCCAGCGTTTCCGCTGGCGGGGCGAGGTGCGCGAGGTCGCGCGGGTCGAGGGGCCGGAGCGGATCGCGCCCGAATGGTGGCGCGAACGTTCGAGCGCGCGGCTGCGGGACTATTACCGGATCGAGGATGCGGCCGGGCGGCGTTACTGGATCTACCGGCACGGCCTTGCCGGAGACGGGCGCGGCGACGACCGCAAGGGGCGCGCGCCCGACTGGTTCCTGCACGGCCTGTTTGCCTGATTCACGCCCCTATCGCATGGCTTCCCGGGACCCCTGTCAGGTTTTCCTTAGGGTTTATGGATTAACCCAAGCCGGTCATGAACATGCATTCGATCCCCCGGACCTCGGAGCGTCGACCGCTAAGCCTGCAGGTGCGCGGACGCGTGCGCTCGCGCCCGGTCTATGTCGACCTGATCGACATTTCCGAAGGCGGTTGCAAGATCCGCGGGACGCAGGGCTTTGCCAGCATCGGCGACCGTGTGGTGATGAAAGTCGGCGGGGTGAACGCCCCGCTTGGCACGATCGCCTGGGTCGAGGGGCGCATTGCCGGTGTCGCTTTCGAGGGCGAGATGCACAGCGCGGTGCTCGATTATCTGTGCCATTCCCACGGTGCTTCGGCTGCACCCGAAGAGCATGAGGCATTGCGCCGCGTCTGATCGCCGGAGAGTCGCCGACCACTTGCAAAGAAAGCACTGGAGCAGCGGTGCATGGGAACATATATGGAACATGTAGGTGTCCATGGCCCAGCAGCAGCTCTCCCTCCGACAGAAACTCGAAATCCTCGCCGATGCGGCGAAATACGATGCGTCCTGCGCTTCTTCCGGCACGGCGAAGAAGAATTCGCGCGGAGGCAAGGGGATCGGCTCGACCGAGGGGATGGGCATCTGCCACGCTTATGCGCCCGACGGCCGCTGCATCTCGCTCCTGAAGATCCTGCTGACCAATCACTGCATCTTCGACTGTCATTACTGCATCAATCGCAAGAGCTCGAACGTCCGCCGCGCGCGATTCACCCCGCAGGAGGTCGCCGACCTCACGCTGTCCTTCTACAAGCGCAATTACATCGAGGGCCTGTTCCTCTCCTCAGGCATCGTGAAGAGCGCAAACCACACGATGGAACAGCTGATCGAGGCGGCTCGGATCCTGCGCGAGGCACACGATTTTCGCGGCTACATCCATTTGAAGACCATTCCTGAGGCCGATGCCGAGCTGATCCACGAGGCGGGGCTTTACGCCGACCGCGTCTCGATCAATGTCGAGCTGCCGACCGACAGCGGTTTGACCCGGCTCGCGCCGGACAAGAATGCGCGCCAGATCGAAGGCGCGATGGACCGCACCAAGTCGCGCATCCTCCAGGCGAAGGACGAGCGTAAGCGCTTCCGCCACGCGCCGCGTTTTGCGCCGGCGGGCCAGTCGACCCAGATGATCGTCGGCGCGGACGGGGCGAGCGATGTCGACATCATGGGCCGGGCGAGCGCGCTTTACGGCAATTTCGGCCTGCGCCGGGTCTATTACAGCGCCTTCTCGCCGATCCCCGATGCCTCCGCTGTCCTGCCGCTGAAGCGTCCGCCGCTTATCCGTGAGCATCGGCTCTACCAGTCGGACTGGCTGATGCGCTTCTATGGCTATGCGCCGGGCGAAGTGGCGCAGGCGGCGGAAGCGGACGGGAACCTCCCGCTCGACATCGACCCCAAGCTCGCCTGGGCTTTGAAATTCCGCGAACGCTTCCCGGTCGACGTCAACCGCGCCTCGAAAGAGGAATTGCTGCGCGTGCCGGGGCTGGGGACGAAGGCGGTGGCGAAGATCCTCGCCGCGCGGCGGCACCGCACATTGCGTCTCGATGACCTTGCGCGGCTGACCCAGTCCATCGCCAAGGTGCGGCCGTTCCTCGTCGCGGCCGACTGGCGCCCGACGCGGCTGACTGACCGGATCGACCTGCGCAGCCTGCTCGCGCCCAAGTCCGAGCAGTTGGAGCTGTTCTGATGACAGCCCAAAGCTCCAGTATGCAGAACGCCTCCCTCGGCGCGCATTACGTCGTCCATATCCCCGAGCCCGACGACTTCGCCTTCTGGCGCGAGCGGGCGCGGGGACTGATCCAGTGCGACGTGCCGCCCGACCGGGTGAGCTGGATCGAGCCCGGCGGAACGGGCAACCTGTTCGCGCAGGAAGGCCCCTCGCGGGGGGAGCGCCGCCTTCCCGTGCCGCCCGAAAACCCGCGCGAGGTTCGCGCCAGCAAGCGTTTCCTTCAGCTCGCCCGCAAGGTCGCGCTCCATTGCGACCCTTCGCGTTTCGGCCTGCTCTACCGGATGCTCTGGCGGCTCCAGTCCAGTCCCCGCGCGATGGAGGACAAGGCCGACCCGGACGTGCGCCGGATCGAGGAGCTCGACAAGGCGGTGCGGCGCGATGCGCACAAGATGCATGCCTTCGTCCGCTTCCGCGAAGTCCGCACCGAAGACGGCGGCGAACACTACGTCGCCTGGTTCGAACCCGACCATCACATCGTGCGCGCCGAGGCGGGCTTCTTCATGCGCCGCTTTGCGAACATGAACTGGTCGATCCTGACGCCCAGGGGCTGCATCCACTGGGACGGCGAGACCATGCGCGAAAGTGGCCCCGCGCAGCGCGGCGATGCCCCCGGCGGCGATCCGGTCGAGGAACTGTGGCGCTCCTACTACGCTTCCATATTCAACCCCGCGCGGCTGAAAGTCGGGGCGATGCTTTCCGAAATGCCGCGCAAGTATTGGAAGAACCTGCCCGAGGCGGCGCTGATCCCCGATCTCATCGCCGGCGCGCAGGCGAGGGAAGCGCAAATGGTCGACACCGGCGCGAAGGACATGGGCGATAAGCCCGAAACGCTGGACAAGGTCGCAGAGGCAATCGCCCGCTGCCGCGCCTGCCCCATCGGCGAACTCGAAAACCGCGCCGTCATGGGCGAGGGGCCACGCACCGCGCCGCTGATGATCGTCGGCGAACAGCCGGGCGACCAGGAGGACGTGACAGGCCGGCCTTTCGTGGGGCCTGCGGGGCAATTGCTCGACGAATACCTGCAGCGCGCCGGGATCGACCGGGGCGAGGCCTACGTCACCAACGCGGTCAAGCATTTCAAATACGCCCCTCGCGGCAAGCGCCGCCTCCACCAGTCCCCGGCGGCCAAGGAGATCGACACCTGCCGCTGGTGGCTCGAGGCGGAACGCGACCTCGTCAAGCCGCGCGTGATCCTGGCGCTGGGCGCAAGCGCGGCACGCGGGTTGCTTGGGCGTACGGTGAGCATCTCGAAGGTGCGCGGAGAGCCGATGTTGCTCGAAGGCGGAGCGGAGCTATGGGTGACGGCGCATCCCTCCTACCTGCTGCGACTGGACGGCGAGGCGCGCGACAAGCAGGCGGCGCTGTTCGAGGCTGATCTCGCTGCGGTCAGGGAGCGGCTCGCGGAACTGGAGGCCTAGCGAGCCCATGCCCGAGGCTCCGCTCACGCCCGAAAAACGCCGGCTCGAGGTCGATCCCGACAGAATCGAGGCCCCGCCGCGCGCACCCTTCGTCGAACTGGGACTGGTGAGCTGCTTCAGCTTCCTGCGCGGCGCTTCGGATGCGGTCGACCTCGTGCTGACCGCCCGCGCCCAAGGCTACGACGCGATCGGAATCGCCGATGCCAACAGTTTCGCAGGCGTCGTGCGCATCCACACCGAAGCGCGGACGCTGAAGCTGCGCCCCGTCATCGGCACGCGGATCGAGACGGTGGAGGGCCTTGCCTTCCTTGCCTACCCCCGGGACCGCGCCGCCTATGGCCGACTGTGCCGCCTCATCAGCGCAGGCCGCATGAGCACGCTCGAAGGCGAGTGGCAGGACAAGGGCGTGTGCGAGATCGACTGCGCCATGCTCGCGGAACATGCCGAAGGAAGCGAGCTCATCCTGATCCCGCCCCATGACTTGGGCGAACATTTCACTATCCCCGCCTGGGCGAGCAATGTCGTCGCGCTCGACGGGAGCGAATTCGCCGAAACCGTCACCGGGACGCTGCCCGATCTCCTGCCCCACCTGGTGCGCGGCCTGCCGGGCATGCGCCATATCGCGGCGAGCTTCCTATATCGCGGCGACGACACCGCCCGGATCGACCGGCTCGATGCGCTCGCCAGGGCGAACGGGCTTGGCCTGCTGGCAACGAACGACGTGCATTACCACGCGGCCGAGCGCCGACCGCTACAGGACGTGATGACGGCGCTGCGCAACAAGACTACGGTGGCCGAAGCCGGGCACCTGCTCCACGCCAATGCCGAGCGCTACCTCAAATCCCCGCAGGAAATGTGTCGCCTGTTCGAGCGCTGGCCGCATGCGATCCGCGCCGCGCGCGAAGTGGCGGATGCCTGCACCTTCAGCCTCGAGGAACTGCGTTACGAATACCCCGAAGAAATCTATCCCGACGGGATGGAACCGCAGGAATATCTCGAGATCGAGACCTGGGCCGGGGCAGAGCGGCGCTACCCCGCCAAAGATTATCCGGGGGGCGTGCCCGACAGCGTCACCGACACGCTCGAACGCGAACTGGCGCTGATCGCGAAGCTCGATCTTGCGCGCTATTTCCTCACGATCAAGGACATCGTCGATTTCGCTCGCAGCGTCGACCCGCCGATCCTGTGCCAGGGGCGGGGCAGCGCGGCCAATTCGGCGGTGTGCTACTGCCTTGGCATCACCAGCGTCGATCCGGCGAAACACCAGCTTTTGTTCGACCGCTTCATCTCGGAAGAGCGCAAGGAGCCGCCCGACATCGACGTCGATTTCGAGCACGAGCGGCGCGAGGAGGTGATCCAGTACATCTATCGCCGCTATGGCCGCCACCGCGCGGGGCTGTGCGCCACCGTCATCCACTACCGCCCGCGCATGGCGATCCGCGAGGTGGGCAAGGCGATGGGGCTGTCCGAGGACGTGACCGGTGCGCTCGCACGGACGGTGTGGGGCGGGTGGGGCCGCGAGGTTTCCGAAAAGCACGCTGCCGAAACCGGGCTCGACGTGACCGACCCGCACCTTCGCCGCGTGCTCAAGCTCACCGAGCAGATGATCGGGATGCCGCGCCACCTTTCGCAGCATGTCGGCGGCTTCATCCTGACCGAGGGCGCGCTGACCGAAACCGTGCCGATCGGCAATGGCGCCATGCCCGATCGCAGCTTCATCGAATGGGACAAGGACGATATCGAGGCGCTCGGCATCCTCAAGGTCGACGTACTGGCGCTGGGCATGCTGACCTGCATCAGGAAGTGCCTCGACCTGCTGGAGAATCACCACGAGCGCAGCCTGACGCTGGCGAGCGTTCCCCGTGAGGACCCCGAGACTTACGCGATGCTGCGCAAGGGCGATTCGCTGGGCGTGTTCCAGGTCGAAAGCCGCGCGCAGATGAACATGCTCCCGAGGTTGCGTCCGCGCGAATTCTACGACCTCGTGATCCAGGTCGCCATCGTGCGGCCCGGCCCGATCCAGGGCGACATGGTGCATCCCTACCTCAAGCGCCGACGCGGGGCGGAAGCCGTGACGATCCCTGCGCCCTCGCCGCAACACGGTCCGCCCGACGAACTTTCGAGCATTCTCGAACGCACGCTGGGCGTTCCGATCTTCCAGGAACAGGCGATGAAGATCGCATTGGATGCGGCCAGGTTTTCAAGCGCCGAAGCGAACCGGCTGCGCAAGGCGATGGCGACCTTCCGTTCACGCGGCATGGTGGACGAGCTTCAGGACATGATGGTCGAGCGTATGGTGACGCGCGGCTATGAGCGCGACTTCGCCGAACGCTGCTTCAACCAGATCCGCGGTTTCGGCGAATACGGCTTTCCCGAAAGTCATGCGGCGAGTTTCGCGCATCTCGTCTATGTTTCGAGCTGGCTGAAGTGCCACTTCCCCGCCGCCTTCGCCTGTGCCCTCCTTAATTCGCAACCCATGGGCTTCTACGCGCCCGCACAGATCGTGCGCGATGCGAGGGAGCATGGGGTCGAAGTGCTCCCGGCGGATGTGAACCTGAGTGAGTGGGACTGCACTTTGGAGGAGGTCGGCGAGGCGAGGGAGGTGTGCGAGGGGCGCTTCGACCGACACATCGCCCTGCGGCTCGGCCTGCGCCAGATCGACGGCCTGCCCGAACACGTCGCCGCACAGCTGATCGCCGAGCGTGAGGAGAACGGTGCCTACGCGGATGTCGCCGCCTTGCGCGAACGTGCCCGCATCGGCCCGGCCCATGTCGAACGGCTTGCGAGCGCGGATGCCTTCACCTCGTTTGGCCTGTCGCGCCGGCAGGCCTTGTGGGATGCGCGCAGCCTCGTCGCCGCGCCCGACCTGCCGCTGTTCCGGGCCGCCGAAGAGCGCGAAGAAGGGGTCGAACGGGCGAAAATCGCGCTCCCGCAGATGCCTTTGTCGGAGGAGGTGGTGGCCGATTACCAGACTACCCGCCTCTCGCTGAAAGCGCATCCGATGGCCTTCCTGCGCCCCGCTCTCGCCGATCGCGGTTTCGTGCGCGCTTGCGACCTGAGGGACCGCAAATTTCGCAGCATGGTGCAGGTGGCCGGCGTCGTTCTCATCCGCCAGCGCCCGGGCAGCGCCAAGGGCGTGTGCTTCATCACGCTGGAGGACGAGACGGGGGTCATCAATCTCGTCGTGTGGCCCGATCTCAAGGAAAGGCAGCGCCGCGTCGTGATGGGTGCGCGGCTGATGGAAGTGCGCGGCCGCGTCGAATATGACGACGAAGTGATTCACGTCATCGCCCACCACATGACCGATGCGACCGATACGCTCTATCGCCTGTCGGACGACATGCTGAACGCGCCCGTCGCGCGCGCCGACCATGTCAATACGCCGCTGACCGGGCACAAGCATCCCGCGAGCCGCACCGGCAGCGCGGGCGGCGATGGGCAGGGCCGGGAGGCGATCTCTCCGCGCGACCTCATCGACCAGTTGCCGAACACGCGCGGCCATCCGCGCAATGCCCGGATCATTCCCAAGTCGCGCGACTTTCATTGAACATGGGGCGTCGCCGCCAAACTGTCGCGATCAGCCGCCGGATCGGGCGCTTTCGATGGGATCGCCGCGCGCTCGGCCTGTTGGCGTTGTTCGCGCTGGTCGTCGCGGGATGGAGTTGGCTGAGCGCCCATCCCGAGCACAATCCCCGCGTCCCGCTAGACCTTGACGACCCCATCGGCATGGCGACTGCCGGCAAGCTCAACGCGCTGCGCCAAGACGCCGACGCATGCCGCGCAGTGCTCGAGCGCAGCGCCGTTGCCTTTCAAGCTCTCGCTCCGGCGGGCGAGGGCGAATGCGCGCGGCCCGACCGGACCCGGCTCGAAACCTATCCCCTTGCCCCCGCAACACCGCCCGTCACCTGTCCCCTCGCCGTCGGACTCGAATTGTGGCGTGAGAGACGCGTCGAACCGGCAGCGCGGCAGATCTTCGGAACCGGCGTGGCGCGGATCGAGCATCTCGGCGCTTTTTCATGTCGGCGCATGTATGGTGACGCGGATGCCCCTTGGAGCGAACACGCAACCGGAAACGCGATCGACATCGGCGCTTTCGTTCTCGATGACGGAACCCGCATCAGCGTGCTCGGCGATTGGGCGAGTGACACCGACAAGGCACGCTTCCTGCGCCAAGTGCGCGCCGGGGCGTGCGATGCGTTCGCGACCGTGCTCTCGCCCGATTACAACGCGGCCCACGCCGACCACTTCCACTTCGACCAGGGCGCAAGTTGGAGCGGCGCGTGCCGTTAGGACCGGATCAGGCAGTCTCCAGCGCGTAACCGGCCGAACGCACCGTGCGGATGGGATCCTTCGCCCCTTCGATCCCGATCGCCTTGCGCAGGCGCCGGATATGGACATCGACCGTACGCAATTCGATGTCCGAGCCGGTGCCCCACACTCCGTCGAGCAGCTGGCCCCGGCTGAAGACCCGACCCGGGCTTTCCATGAAGAACTTGAGCAGGCGATATTCGGTCGGACCCAGCTGGAGCGAGCGACCGCGGCGCTGGACCTTGTGGGCGACCGGATCGAGCTTGATGTCGCCGACCTCGATCGTCTCGCCGGCAAGGGCCGGGCGGATGCGGCGCATTACGGCGGCCACGCGGGCAAGCAATTCACGCGGCGAAAAAGGTTTGGTCATGTAATCGTCCGCCCCGATCTCCAACCCGCGCACGCGGTCGTCCTCGGCCTCGCGCGCGGTCAGCATGATGATCGGGACATGCGCGGTTTCCTTGTCGCGGCGCAGGCGGCGGCACACCTCGATCCCGCTGGTGCCGTCGATCATCCAGTCGAGAATGATGAGATCGGGCACGTCCTCGCTCGCGAGCACCATCGCCTCGTCACCGTCTCCGGTGCAGCGGACCTGGTAGCCCTCGTTCTGGAAACGATATTCGAGCAGTTCGGAAAGCGCGGGATCGTCTTCGACAAGCAGCAATTTCGCAGCGGACATGGCTTTAATCCTCGATTCTGCCCCGGCAGCGCCGCGAGCGAACGCCTGTTCCCATGTTTCAGTTTTGCTGCACTTTGATGAAATCGGGTCCGCTTACTTTTCCACATGCGCCGAGAGGACAGTCCCGCCTCAGCGTTCGTCCTCGGGCGGGTAATTCCCGGTCGCGGCGAAGTGGACCATTTCGGCCACATTGGTTGCATGGTCCCCGATCCTCTCGAGGTTGCGCGCGACAAAAAGCAACTGGGCGGCGCTCGAAATGGTCGCCGGGTTTTCAACCATATGGCTGACGAGATTGCGAAAAATACTGTTGTAAAAGGCGTCGACCTTGGCATCGGTCGCGATGACCTCGCGGGCGAGGTCGGGGTCGCGCGCCGCATAGGCGGTAAGCACGTCGTGGACCATCTCGCTGGTGAGTTCGCCCATGGCGGGCAGCAGGGTGAGCGGTTCGAAACGGTCGCGCCCTTCGATCATGCCGACACGCTTGGCGATGTTCTTGGAATAATCGCCGATGCGTTCGATGACCCCGGCGATCTTGAGCGCGGCGATCACTTCGCGCAGATCGTCTGCCATCGGGGCGCGCAGGGCGATGATCCGGACCGAGAGCTTGTCGACTTCGGTTTCAAGCGCGTCGATCTTGCGGTCGCGCGCCACCACCTTGTCGCCCAGTTCGACATCGCCGCGGACCATCGCATCGAGCGCGTCGGCGATCGCGACTTCGGAAAGGCCGCCCATTTCCGCGATCAGGCCCCGCAGGCGCGTTATGTCCTCGTCAAAGGCCTTGACCGTATGTTCACCCATCAACCGTAGCGTCCCGTGATGTAATCCTTCGTCCGTTCCTCGATCGGATTGGTGAAGATGTCCGACGTCGGCCCGTATTCGACCATCTTTCCGAGGTGAAAGAAAGCCGTACGCTGGCTGACGCGGGCCGCCTGCTGCATGGAATGGGTCACGATGACGATGGCGTAGCGCCCCGAAAGCTCGTCGATCAGTTCCTCGATCTTGGCCGTGGCGATCGGGTCGAGTGCGGATGCGGGCTCGTCCATCAGGATCACTTCGGGATCGACCGCAATGGCGCGCGCAATGCACAGGCGCTGCTGCTGCCCGCCGGACAGCGCGGTGCCCGAATCGGCGAGCCGGTCCTTGACCTCGTCCCACAGCCCCGCGCGAGTGAGCGATTTCTCGACGATCACGTCGAGATCGGCCTTTTTCTCCGCAAGGCCGTGAATCTTCGGGCCATAGGCGATGTTGTCGTAGATCGATTTGGGGAAGGGATTGGGCTTCTGGAAGACCATCCCGACCCGAGCGCGCAATTGCACCACGTCCATGGCGTCGCCGAGGATGTTCTCGCCCTCGAGCTCGATCGATCCCGTGACGCGGGCGGTCGAGATCGTGTCGTTCATGCGATTGAAACAGCGCAGGAAGGTCGACTTGCCGCAACCCGACGGGCCGATGAAGGCGGTCACGTAATCGGGGGAGATGTCGATCGAAACCGAATCGATCGCCTTGTTGTCCCCGTAAAAGACCGAGACATCGCGCGCCTTCATCTTGGCGCCGGTGTCTTCCATGTTTTCGTGAATGACAGTCACCAGGTCTTCTCGAATTTGTTGCGCAGGTAAATGGCGATGCCGTTCATCAGGAGGAGGAACAGCAGGAGGACGATGATCGTCGCGCTGGTCCGCTCGACGAAACCGCGGTCGATTTCGTCAGACCACAGGAAGATCTGCATGGGCAGTACAGTAGCCGGCGCGGTAAAGCCATCCGGGGGCGTTGCGACGAAGGCGCGCATGCCGATCAGGATGAGCGGGGCCGTCTCGCCCAGCGCGCGGGCCATGCCGATGATCGTGCCGGTCAGCATGCCGGGCAGGGCGAGCGGCAGGACATGGTGAAACACCACCTGCACCGGCGATGCCCCGACAGCGAGCGCCCCGTCGCGGATCGAGGGCGGGACCGCCTTGATCGCGTTGCGCCCGGAAATGACGATCACCGGCATCGTCATCAGCGCGAGCGTCATGCCGCCGATGATCGGGGTCGACCGCAGGTTCGGGAACAGCGTGAGGAATACCGCAAGGCCGAGCAGGCCGAAAATGATCGAGGGGACGGCGGCAAGATTGTTGATCGATACCTCTATGAGATCGGTCCAGCGGTTCTTGGGCGCATATTCCTCAAGATAGAGCGCGGCGAGGATCCCGACCGGGAATGCCAGCGCGAACGTGACCAGCATGGTCAGGATCGAACCCTTGAGAGCGCCCCAGATCCCGGCCATTTGCGGGCTCGTCGCGTCCGAACGCGCAAAGAAGCCCATGTCCCAGTTCTTGGCCAGCTTGCCCTCGGCCTGGAGGCGGTCGGCAAGGGCCTGCATCTCGCTTGAACCTTCGTCATTGAGGCCCGAGGCTAGGTCGGAGGACGCGGGCAACCACAGGGTCGCGCTGCCATAGATCAGCGCGGGATCTTCCGCGAGCGCGCGGGCGACGTCGCGCCAGGCGTCCTTGTATATCTCCTCGGCGCCTTCTTCGCCCAGCGAGCGTTCGGCATAGAGGTCCACGACTTCGGGCAGGCCCTGCAATTCAAGCACCTGCATTGCCGAAGGCGCCGTGAGGGAAACCTCGTCGCCGGTCACGCCGGCTTCGGCGAAGTCGATCTCGACGGCGAGTTCGGCCCGCTGGAGCCCGGGAATCCCGTTGATCAGCATGTTGGCCAGCAGGAAAATCAGCGCGGCGATCGACAGGCCGATTGCCCCGAGGCCGAGCGCGCGGAAATTGCGCTCGGCGCGGTAACGCTTCGCCAGCCGCTTTTCAAATTCGGCCGTGCGGGTCGGGCGCTCGCGGGCGGGCTCTGCGGCCATTCCGGGGGTCAAGGGCGTGCTACTCATAGGCTTCGCGGAACCGTTTGACGACGCGCAGGGCGACGATGTTGAGAGCGAGGGTGACGAGGAACAGGACGAAGCCCAGGGCAAAGGCGCTGAGCGTCGCCGGGTGGTCGAAACTGCCTTCTCCGGTGAGCATCTTGACGATCTGGACCGTGACCGTGGTCATCCGGTCGAACGGGTTGGCCGACAGGTTCGCCGCTGTGGAGGCGGCCATGACGACGATCATCGTTTCCCCGATCGCGCGGCTCACCGCAAGCATCACGCCGGCGACGATGCCGGGCAGGGCGGCGGGAAAGAGCACCTTCTTGATGGTTTCCGACTGGGTCGCGCCCATCGCAAGGCTCCCGTCGCGCATCGCGCCCGGCACCGCGGCAATCGAATCGTCCGCCATCGAGGAGACGAAGGGAATGATCATGATCCCCATGACGATCCCTGCGGCGAGCGCGCTTTCGGTCGAGGCGTTGGTCATGCCGAGCGCGACCGCGGCATCGCGGAAGGCGGGCGCGACCGTCAGCGCGGCGAAATAGCCGTAGACCACGGTGGGAACGCCGGCGAGGATCTCGAGCATGGGCTTGACCCAGGAACGCAGCCGCCGGTCGGCATACTGGGTGAGATAGACCGCGCTCATCAAGCCGAGCGGGATGGCGACCACCATGGCAATGATCGCACCGATGAAGATCGTCCCCCAGAACAGCGGGATCGCGCCATAGCGCGACCCGTCGGGATTTTCGGGATTGCTCATCGGGTCGGGATTCCAGAACGTCCCGAACAGGAAATCGATGGGCGAGACCATGCCGAAAAAACGCACCGTCTCGAACACGAGGCTCACGAAAATGCCGAACGTCGTCAGGATCGCGACCAGCGAGGCGAGCAGCAGGATCGCGAGCACGGTGCGTTCGACTTTGGTGCGGGCGCGGAAATCCGGCCTGACGCGCAGGTAGGCGAAGGCCCCGCCCCCGAACGCAATGACAAGCGCGATCGCGATGCCGATAACGTTGTAGCGCGAAATCGCCTCGCGATAGGGCTCTATCAGCGCCTCTGCACCCTCATTGAAGACGCCCGGCGCATTGCCCTGCGCGACCGCGCGCGCCTCGGACAGCCATGCCTCGCGCTCGAAACCGAATTCGGGCAAGGCCGCCGCCGCGGGCGTTGCCAGAACGCTCTGCGCGACAAGCTGGGGGGCGACGATCGACCACAGGGCGATGAAAGCGAGCAGTGGCAGGACGATCCAGAGCGCGACATACCAGGCATGATAGACCGGCCGGGCAATCGGGCGACTCTCTGGATCGGCCTTCTGGAAGGTCCATGCCCGCGCGCGCCCAGCCAGCCAGCCGGCGAGGCCAAGCCCGATGGCAATCAGGAGAAGCGTGATCGGCGACATTGAACGACTCTGTTTTCCCCGCGCCGGGGTGTGTGCGATGTGGGCATCGAACCGGTGGAGGGCCCCCGTCCTAGTCTTCGTCCTTTGGCGGGCGCATGTTGAAGAAATAAGACAGGCGGTTCACGACATTTCCTGCGCTTCGCGCGGCTGCGTCTCGGTGTCCGGTGTCTCCTGCCGGGCGCGCGCTCCGGCTTCGGCAAGGGGCAGGCGCACCGCGACGCGCGTTCCTTCGCCGAGCGTGCTGTCGATGTCGAGCCGCCCGCGATGGCGTTCGACGATATGCTTGACGATGGCAAGGCCGAGACCGGTCCCGCCCGAAGCCCGGCTGCGACCGGGATCGGTGCGATAGAATCGGCGGGTGAGATGCGGGATCTGTTCGGGGGCGATGCCTTCGCCGCGGTCGATCACGACGAGCCTCGCCTGCTTCTCGCGCGAGAGATCGAGCATCACGCGCACGGGCATATCCCCGGAACCGTATTTGAGCGCATTGTCGACGAGGTTGCGGACTACCTGCTCGAGCTGCTGGCGATCGCCCTGCACAACGGGGTCGGCATCGAGTTCGATTTCGAGCCGTTCCGCCCGGGCCGGGCCCGCGCCCTCGCGCGCGGCGCGTTCGACAAGGGGGGCGAGCTCGATCCGATCCTGCGGCGGATCGTGCTTTTCCGCCTCGACCCGCGACAGGCTCATGAGGTCGCTTATAAGGCTCTGCAGCCGCAGCGCCTCGCGCTCGATCGTGGCGAGGAATTTCTGAGCCGTGGGCGAATCGAGGCTTTCGCCGCTTTCGCGCAGGGTTTCGACATAGCCGAGAATGGCCGCCATGGGGGTGCGCAATTCGTGACTCGCATTGGCGACGAAATCGGTGTGGGCGCGCGAGATGTCGGCTTCGGCTGTCTGGTTGATCAACTCGATTACCGCGAGTTTCTCGTCTACGGACTGGCGATTGATCTGCCAGATATCCTGCCTGCGCACGAGCCCGCGCACGATCGCCTGGCCGTCGCGTCCTTCGCCGAGCAGGGTGATCGCCTCGGGCTGCCGGAAGATGACGCGCGCATCCTGCCCGACGACATGCTGGCCGAGCATCCTCCGGGCGGCGCGGTTGGCAAGCGCGATCGCGCCCAGTTCGGTGACAAGCAGCGGGATCGAGGAATTCTCGATCAGGTCGCGCATCGATTCGACGGTGAATTGCCGCTCGACGATAACGGTGGGCGGTTCGGGTGGACGGATCGCGGCCACGAGAAGCGAGCCGACCCATACCGCAAGCACGGCCAGAGCGACCACCGCATCGATCCCGAGCAGCAGCAGCGCGACGAAGGTCACGGCGGCAAGGCTGATACCGGCCACGGGGAAGGTTTCGATCCGGCCCATCGATATGTGCCTTATCGTTTCGGGCCCGATCAGGGAAGCTTGGAAGGAAAGACCGACCGACATCAGCCGGGCGACACAGGCGAGCGAATGGTGACCCCTACGGGACTCGAACCCGTGTTTCAGCCGTGAAAGGGCCGCGTCCTAACCGCTAGACGAAGGGGCCACGTGCGCCTCTGGAAGCGCCTGTCGCTCGTGAGAGCGCGCACTTAGGGGCCCCGCAGGAACGGGTCAACCCTGCTTTGCCGCCATGCTTCGATTTTTTGACAGCGCCCCGCCCGCGCCTTCGTAACGGTCTGCATATCGGTCTGCATATCAGTCGGCGAAAGCGGCATCTTCGAGGTGCAGTTCCGCTGCGGGCCGCGCACCCCAATCGTCGAGCTTGACCCGGCCGGCGAGGTGGAATTGGCGGCCCTTGTGGCGGTGGAGCAGGGTCTGCGCCATCTCGGTCTCGCCGGCGCGAAACGCGATCGCCTTGAACGAGCGGCCGTCATTCCCGCTCGCGATCAGGCGCAGGTGATCCTTGCCCACGATATCGGCCTTGACGATGCGCACCGGCCCCACCGCAACACGCGGGGCGGGCCAGCCAACGCCATAGGGCCCCGCCGCCTCGAGCGTGTCGCACAATTCCGGCGTCAGCCCGCCCGGCGCGAGCGAAAGGTCGAGCGTCATCGCCGCCCCGGCGCGGGCGCGCTCGACATCGCGTGCGAGCCGCTCGTCGAGGAATTCGGTAAAGGCGGCGAGCTTCTCGGTCGGGATCGTCAGCCCCGCCGCCATGGCGTGCCCGCCGCCCGCGACCAACAGGCCGGCCTCGCGCGCGGCGATGATTGCGGCCCCCAGATCGACGCCGGAAACAGATCGGCCCGAACCCTTGCCGGTCTTCTCGGTTTCGTCCTCGGCGATGACGATGGCGGGCTTGCCGGTCTTCTCCTTGATCCGCCCGGCAACGATGCCGATCACGCCAGGATGCCAGCCGCTACCGGCGAGCACGTGGACCGCCATGTTATGCTGGTGGACAAGCTGCGCCTCGGCCGCCTCCTGCACGGCCGCCTCGATCGCGCGGCGTTCCTCGTTCAATTGCGAAAGCTGCTCGGCGATACCGCGGGCCTCCTCCGGGTCGCGGGTCGTCAGCAGCCGCACGCCGAGTGTCGATTCGCCGATCCTTCCCCCTGCGTTGATCCGGGGCCCCAGCGCAAAGCCGAGATCGCTCGCGATGGGCGCGCGGGTGATCCGGCTCGCATCGATCAGGGCCGCCATGCCGATGCGCTGGCGCCGCGCGAGCACCTTGAGCCCCTGAGCCACGAAAGCGCGGTTGAGCCCGTGCAGCGCGGCCACGTCTGCGACCGTGCCGAGCGCGACGAGATCGAGCAGGGCCATCAGATCGGGTTCCGCCCGGTCGGCGAAGAAACCCTGTCCGCGAAGGGTCCGCACCACTGCCACCGCGAGCAGGAAGGCGACGCCGACGGCAGCAAGATGCCCGTGCGCGGCGGCGAGATCGCTTTCGTCTAGCCGGTTGGGATTGACGAGCGCAGTTGCGGCGGGAAGCTCGGGCGAGCATTTGTGATGATCGACGACGATGACGTCGACCCCCGCGGCCTTTGCCATGGCGAGCGCTTCGTGTGCCATGGCCCCGCAATCGACGGTGACGATCAGGCTCGAGCCCTGTTCGGCGAGCCGGACAAGAGCCTCTCCACTCGGTCCGTAGCCTTCGAGCAGGCGGTCGGGTATGTAATAGTCGGCATCCGAGCCGAGCGCGCGCAGCAATTCGATCATCAACGCCGCGCTGGTCGCACCGTCGACATCGTAATCGCCGTAAATCGTGATCCTTTCGCCCGAAAGCACCGCTGCCGCGATCCGCTCGGCCGCGCGGTCCATGTCGCGGAATTCGGAAGGATCGGGCAGGAATGCGCGCAATGTGGGGCTTGCATTGCGCGCGACGTCCGCAGGCGCGACACCGCGTGTCATGAGCAGCTGGGCGAGGAGGCCCTGTTCGAGCCCCGGTGCGCCGCCTGCCTGCGCATCCAGTTCCATGTTGCTCCCGCGCCAATGCCATGCCCGGCCGGTGAGCGATTGCGTCACGCCGAGCACGCAGGCGCGCGCTTCGCTGCGGGCGGATGAAGGGGAAAGCGGTCGGGTGGCCATGGGCGAAAGCTACACCAGCGCGCGGGCGCGCAACAGGGGCACGCCGTTGACAATCGACAGGCTGGAGCGGCAGGCGGGAGCGATGGATGCAACCGATCGTTCGCGCCGTTTGATCATTGCCTGGCACAGCCGCACGGGGGCGAGCGAAGCCATGGCGCGCGCGGCCGCGCGCGGGGCCGGGGACGCGCTGTTCCTGTCCTGCGACGAGGTCGGACCTGACGTGCTGCTCGGCGCGGGGGGCTATCTTTTCTGTTGTCCCGAAAACCTCGCCACCATGAGCGGCGCGATGAAGGAGATGTTCGACCGCTGTTACTATCCCGTGCTCGGCCGGATCGAGGGACGCCCCTTTGCCACGATCATCGCTGCCGGGTCTGACGGCGAGGGCGCCCAGCGCCAGCTCGACCGAATCGCGCAAGGGTGGCGGCTAAGACGAGTCGCCGAGCGCATGATCGTGAATTTCTCGGCCCAGACGCCCGAGGCGATTCTCGCGCAGAAAGAGGTTCCTGCGGCAACGCTCGAGCAATGCGAGGAGCTTGGCGAGGCGCTCGCGACGGGACTGCGCGAAGGAATCTTCTGACTTCGACAATGCCAGGGTGGAACACTCGACAATCTGGACTCGACGACTCCTGCCAAACACGCCAGAAAAGCCTCCTCTTGGGATACACCTTGCCCGGATGCATTGGGGGATAGGGTCATCGCTCAGCAAGCGAATGGCAATTTCGGGCTTTATCTGCTGTTTGCTGCGGGCAAACGGCCGGATCGCCATGCCATCCTGCAATTCGCCGAGCGCCACCCATCCGTCTCGCTGAGCTACGATCCTCTCGATGGCCCCGACGCCGAGCTTGTTCCGGCAAGCGCGCAAGCGCACGAGCCGGGCGAGCCCGCGCAATCCGACCTTGCCGAAAAGGTCTGGGTCGAATTACTGCGTGACGGTCTCACTTTCGACCTGCGCGGCATGGCTCCCGGGCGCGCCTGTCCCGTCGCGCACGCCGAACACCTGTTCGACATGGAGGAGGCGAGCGCGCCCTCTAGCTGCGAGGGGATGCGGATCATGCCGGGCCCGCATCTCGCGGGCGGCGAGCGGACCGTTCCGGTGATGCGCGGCATGGTCGCCCTGGCCCGCGATATCGTGCATCATTTCAGCGATCTCGAAGCGGTCGCCTGGCCCCCGGCGAAAAGCGCGATTGGTCGGCGCTTTTTCGAATCGACCGTTACCGCGTGGCTGGAGGGCGGGGCCTTCCCGGCCCTCGGCCTTACCGCCTTCAGCGAAGGGCTCGACGGAGCGCTGCAGAGCGTTGGTCTCGATCACTGGATCGGGCAGGAGCTGCGCATCGAACCGCCGCTTGCGGCCGACCGCGTCACCGCGACGCGGCTCGGCGTGCGACTCGTCAACCAACTCGTCCTTGTCGGCGGGCTGGACGAAAGCGAGCGCATCATCGCCCCCGACGGCACGCGGCTCGTCCTGCGCCCGTCACGCAATGGCCGCTTCATTCGGGTCTGGCGGGAGTGAGTCTTGCGGGCGGGGGCGAAAGCGGCGGCGGCTGCGACGCGGACGGCAATCCCGTTCCGAAGCGTCAATCGCAGGGATGCCCCTGGTTTCGATCCCGGCCTCCAGCGCCACCACTTGCTCCCGCGCCAATTGCTTTCGCGCCGCTGTTTCGGCGCTATGTTCGAGCGTATAGGCCGTCCCGCGGTCGGCTTCGACGATTTCAGGTCCAACGGCCTACTGCTGCCCGCGAGCGAGGAAGCGACCTTGCGCATGGGACTGCCGCTCCACCGGGGGCCGCATCGGCGCTATAATGAGATGGTGATCGAGCGCGTCGGCCGGATCGAGGCGCGTTGGGCGCTCGCCCGGCAGGACGATCCCGAAGCGGCGATGGAGGAAGCGCTGATGCGGCTTGGCCTGCTCCAGTCCGCCCTGCGCCGCCAACTCCTTGCCGAGCGGCGGCGCTTCCTCCTCAATCGCAAGGACCCGCTCGGCACCGGCTTCGATTTCAGCGAACTCGACGCGATGGCCGACGCACTTTGGGCCTCGACCGGCGGAGCGGGCTAGGGCGGATCTATTCGGCCGCTTCGGCGAGGCTTTCCCAGGCGTTATAATGGGAGTTGGCGAGCAATTGCGCCTTGGCGGCGTGATATTCGCGCTCCATCCGGGTGACCAGATCCTCGACCGTGCCGACCGACTTGACCGCGCCGACACCCTGGCCCGAGCCCCAGATGTCCTTCCACGCTTTCGCCTTGGTGTTGCCGCCGCTGCCGAAATTCATCTTGGAGGGATCGCTTTCGGGCAGGTTTTCGGGATCGAGTCCCGCTGCCTCTATCGAGGAGCGCAGGTAATTGCCGTGCACACCGGTGAACAGGTTGGTGTAGACGATGCCGCTCGCATCGCCCTCGACGATGCCCTGCTTGTAGCGCTGATCGGCATTGGCTTCTTCAGTCGCGATGAAGGCGCTGCCCGAATAGGCGAAATCCGCCCGCATGGCCTGGCTTGCGAGGATCGAGGCGCCGTGCGCGATCGAACCCGACAGCGCGACCAGCCCGTCGAACCACTCGCGGATTTCCTGCATCAAGGCGAAGGGCGACAGAGCGCCCGCATGTCCGCCCGCACCGGCCGCGACGGGGATGAGTCCGTCCGCGCCTTTCTCGATCGCCTTCTTCGCGAAGCGATTGTTGATCACGTCGTGCATCGTGATCCCGCCCCAGTTCCTGACCGCCTGGTAGACTTCCTCGCGCGCGCCGAGCGAGGTGATGATCATCGGGACCTGCCATTTCTCGCAAGTCGCCATATCCGCGTCGACCCGGTCGTTGGTCTTGTGGATGATCTGGTTGACCGCGAAAGGCGCCGCCGGGCGGTCGGGATGCTCGCGATTGTGCTTGGCAAGCTCTTCCGTGATCTGGTGGAGCCATTCGTCGAGCAGGCTTTGAGGGCGCGCATTAAGCGCCGGGAAGCTGCCGATGATCCCCGCCTTGCACTGCGCGATCACCAGTTCGGGGCCGGAAACGATGAACAGCGGCGAGCCGATCAGCGGCAGGCGAAGGCGGTCGAACGGGGCGGGAAGCGGCATTGTCTTGGGTCTCCTGAGAAGGTTTCGGCTTGCAACGTGACAGTGTGTCCCTAACGCAGCACCTCTTCAATGTCATAGAAGCGCGCCGCGTTCCCGGCATAGAGGTCCGCTTTTTCCTCGGCGCTCGCACCGATTGTGATGCGCTTGAAGGCGTTCCACAGGACGGGGTAGGTCGCGCCCCAGGAATCGACCGGATAATTGCTCTCGAACATGGCGCGCCCGGTGCCGAATGCCTCGATGCATGTTTCGATATAGGGCCGCCACATGCGCGCGAGTTCTGCGGAACCGTATCCGGCGGCCGGCCCGTCATTCGGCATTGCGCAATTGTGCATGGCGAGCCCGCCGAGCTTCACCACTACGTTTTCGCACTGGCCGAGTTCCCGGATGTTCGCTGCCCAGGTGTCGAACCGTTCCTCGAGCCTGCCCGCATAGCTCGCGCAGCCCAGCGGAGTGCCGCAATGGTCGAGGCAGATCGGCGTGTCGGGAAAGGCGCGGGCGAGGTCGATTACGTCGGGAATCTGCGGCTCGAGGATCCAGGCATCGAAGCTCATGCCCCTTTTGCCCAGTTCGGCGAATCCTTCGCGGAAGGCGGCATCGCGGTAAAGGCCTTCGGGTGCGTGGAAGGGCGGGCCGAGCACGTCCGGGTCCGCGTCCCATGCGCCCTGGTGCCGGATGCCGCAAAAGCGCCGCGGTGCTGCGGCCTTCAGCGCGTCGAGCACCTCGCCCGCCGCGCCGCCGCGGGTAAGATCGGCATGGCCGACGATGCCCGCGCACCAGCGCACATCGCCATAAAGTCCGCTCGCCGCCTGGGCGGCGACGCCGTTGACATACTCGACCTCTCCCACCGGTTTCATCGCGTCGCCGAGCCCCGAATTGTAGAAGGCACCGCATTCCATGAAGACGCTGGCGATGACGTTATGTCCGCTCGTGGCGTGCGCGTGGAAATGGTCGAAGGTGTAATAGGCGTGGGGCACCAACGCCTCGATGAAGCGGTGGCGCGGCTCGGGGAACATCGGTAGCAGCGGGCGCAGGTCCCACAGATGGTGGTGCGGATCGATGATCGGCAGGTCCGGTTCGAGGATCTCTTCGGCCTGGGCGGTTTTATCGGTCATTCTCGCTCTCCCCATGCGGCGCAGTTTCCCTGCGCTCGATTCGTGCAATGCTATGGCACGGCGGCTGCCGAAGGTGCACGCCTCCTTCGGCAAGAATTTCGCCTCGGCCTCGCGGCATGTCCCGAAGAATTTTGCTAAGATAAAGACAACATTTGTGAGAAGTCATTTTGTGACAAGCGCGAGATGCGCCCCTGTCAGACCCCAATTATTTTGGAGAAGCTCTCCATATCGGGACCCAATCGGGTCAACCGTCCATTGGTATGACAGGAGGTATTATCCATGCTGAAATGGGCTATCATTTTCATCATTGTCGCTCTTGTTGCGGCTGTTCTCGGATTCAGCGGCATTGCGGGTGTTGCCAGCGACATCGCCATTGTCCTGTTCGTCGTATTCCTGGTCCTCGCCTTGATCGCCTTCGTGCGCGGGCGAGCCTGACCCTTCAGCGCACCGCACGCACGTAAAGGTGCCAGGTCGCATGGCCCAGCACAGGCAGAGCGACCATAAGGCCGAGAAAAGCCGGGATCATCGCGAGCGCGAGCAGCGCGGCGATGATTGCCGCCCAGGCCAGCATCACGAACAGATTGCCGCGCATGACGGCGAAGCTGGCGATGATCGCGGTCGGGAAACTGACCTTGCGGTCCACCAGCATCGGCAGGCTGACGACGGTCATCGCGTAGAAGGCGAGTGCCATCGCGCCGCCCACCGCACTGCCGACGGCGAGCATCGCGAGGCCTGCGGGTGTCACCAGTGCGGCAAGGCTTTCGCCGCCCATTCCGCTTTCGGCCATGAAGATCGCGAAGATCGCATGCGCCACGATCATCCAGAACGAAAACGCGACGAACACGATCACGCCCATTGAGAGGATCTGGTCGTCGCCATGACCCTTCAGCGCGCCGAGCACCGGGCCCCAGCCAAGCGGCTTGCCCCGCTCGCGCCGACGGCTCGCCTCGTAGAGCCCGACCGCGACGAAGGGTGCGACCAGCGGAAAGCCTGCCGCCGCCGGGATCAGCCAGGACAGTTCGCCGCCGACGAGCGCGACGTAAAAGGCCGCCAGACCCGCGAGCACATAGACCCCGCCGAAAAACAGCCCGTATTGCGGCGCGGCAAGAAAGTCGCGCCAGCCTTTCGCCAGCGCCGCCGACAGATCGCCGAGCGTAAGGTCGGTCGCTATGCGCGGCGACGTGCCCGCTCCGCCTTCGGCCTGCGGTGTGTCGACCAGCCCTTCAGGAAATGTCCCCATGAGCAGCCCTCCCAGTGTCTCACCGGCTGATAGTGCGCCCAAAGGAGCGCCCGCGCAAGCGTGGGCGATCCGGCGATCAAGCAGCTCTCGCGCGGAACGTTCGTCAGCCGGCCCGCTCGACCGCGGAATTCGCCGCCGAAAGCACGGCGCGCACGCTCGCGGTGGCGATATCCTCGTCGATGCCGCAGCCCCACAGCACGCGTCCCTCCGGCGTGCGGCATTCGAGATAGGCAGCTGCCTTGGCATCGGTGCCCGTACCAAGCGCGTGTTCGGTGTAATCGGCGACCTCGAGTTCGACTCCGAACGCCTTGCGCAGCGTGCCCATCACGCTCGAGATGAGGCCGTTGCCGCGCCCCGACACGCTTTGTTCGACACCCGCTACCGCGATCGTGCCCGCAAATACCCGCGTGCCGTCCGAGGCTCGGCTTTCCTCGTAATCGACGAGCTGGAAATGCTTGTCCGGGGTGCGCACGTGGTAATGCCGGCGAAAGGCCTCCCAGATATCGGCTGCGTTCAACTCGCGGCCGATCTCGTCGGCGAGCCGCTGCACTTCGCGCGAGAAATCGGCCTGCATGCCCTTGGGTAGTTTCAGCCCCTGGTCCTTTTCCAGGACCCAGGCAAAGCCGCCCTTGCCGGACTGCGAATTGACGCGGATCACCGCTTCGTAATTGCGCCCGAGATCGGCCGGATCGATCGGCAGGTAAGGTACGCGCCAAGCTTCGTCATTTTGCCTCTCGCGCGACTCGAAACCCTTCTTGATCGCGTCCTGATGGCTGCCGGAAAAAGCGGTAAAGACAAGCTCGCCGCCATAGGGGTGGCGCTGGTGGACAGGCAGGTCGTTGCAGTATTCGACCGTCTCGATCACCCGGTCGATATCGGAAAAATCCAGACCCGGATCGATCCCCTGCGTGTAAAGATTCAGCGCCATCGTCACGAGGCAGCAATTGCCGGTGCGCTCGCCATTGCCGAACAGGCAGCCCTCGACCCGGTCGGCGCCTGCCATCAGGCCCAGTTCCGCAGCCGCGACGCCCGTGCCGCGGTCATTATGGGTGTGCAGGCTTATCACCGCGCTTTCGCGGTTCGGCAGGTGGCGGCAGAAATATTCGATCTGGTCGGCATAGATATTGGGCGTCGCCGCCTCGACCGTGGCTGGCAGGTTTAGGATGACCGGATGGTCGGGTGTGGGCGCGAGCACTTCCATCACCGCTGAGGCCACCTCGATCGAGAAATCGAGTTCGGCGGTCGAGAAGGTTTCCGGCGAATACTGGAAATGCCAGTCGGTGCCTGGTCGCTTGGCCGCTTCGTCGCGCAGGACTTTCGCGCCCTTTACCGCCACCTCTTTCACCTCCTCGCGGGTCATGCGAAAGACGATTTCGCGCCAGGCGGGGCTGACCGCGTTGTAGAGGTGGACGATCGCCGCCCGCGCGCCGTCGAGGCTGTCGAAGCTGGTGCGGATCAGGTCCTCCCGGCTCTGGGTGAGAACCTGCACGGTCACATCGTCCGGAATATCGCCGGACCGGATAAGCCCGGAAATGAAATCGAATTCGGTCGCTCCGGCGCTGGGAAAGCCAACCTCGATCTCTTTCGCGCCGATCTCGACCAGCAGGTCGAAAAAGCGGCGCTTCTTCACCGCGTCCATGGGATCGATGATCGACTGGTTCCCGTCGCGAAGGTCGGTCGAGAGCCAGCGCGGCGCGCGTTCTATCAGGCGGCTCGGCCACTGGCGGTCGGGCAGGTCGATCTGGCCGAAGGGGCGATATTTTGCGGAAGGGTTCTTGAGCATGGAACGATTCGCTTCTGCGGAACATGGCGGGAGAAAAAGCGGCAGCGTCACCCTTGGGAGCGAAGCCGCGCTTCCTTCACGCGCGGACTGTCACGCCCAAGGGCGCGTAAGTCGTAGAAGCGAGAGGCCAGCACTGGTCATGCGCTGCGCCTTATGCCGATCGGGGCCGCCAGTGCAAGGGGCAAGGACACGTATCGTGCGCGCTGATCGCGCTCGCGAGCAACAAAACGCGCTTTATCCGCAGCGCGCATCGCGGATGATACCGCCCTTGTCGAGCATCAGGTTGAGCCGCGGATTGGTGGGATCGGGATTGATGTAGGACGATCCCGCCTGGATGAAGCGCACCTCGTTTGCCCCTCCGATCACCTCCATGATCTCGGCCCGGGTCGCATCGTCTGCCGCCTTGCCGAGATAGGGAGCCATTGCCGGCGCATTGCACGTCTGCGCCTCGGGATCGGTCGCGGTTCCGGGGACATAGGGTCCGGGCGCTGCACCCGGGCGCGGAGCGGCGATGCGCGGGGTCTGGGTCGGGGCGGGAGCGGGAGCGGGATCGGGCGAGGCGCCCTTGATCCGCTCGGCGAAGGCATCGGCCTCGTTTCCGGTAGGGCTTTCCGGCGTCTGCGAACCGCAGGCGGCAAGCAAGAGGGCGAGCGCGAGGGTAGGCGCGGCGGGTGCGAAAGGCTTGATCATGGGTGTGGGTCCTGCAGGCGTTACGCGAGCGCCAAAGCGCCCGGCAGGTTGCAATTTCATGACATTCCTCTTTGCACCGTGCTCACCGTTGCTGTCCGGGCGCGATTTCTCAGCGCCAGCGAAGCCTTTCCGTCGACAGCTGGTCGATGTTCGTCACGCCCATCAGGCGCATGCCGCGCTCGATCTCGTCCTTGAGGATGGAAAGCGCGCGTTCGACGCCGTCCTGCCCCGCCGCCGCGAGCGCATAGAGATACAGCCGCCCGCCCGAGGCTGCATTCGCGCCCGCGCACAGGGCCTTGAGCGCATGGGTCCCGCGCCGGATGCCGCCGTCGCAGATGATCTCGATCTCCCCGCCGACCGCCTCCACGATTTCGGGCAGCTGATCGAACGGGGACCGGCTGCCGTCCAGCTGCCGCCCGCCGTGGTTCGAGAGCATGATCGCATCCGCTCCGATTTCGACCGCGCGGCGCGCATCGGCAGCGCTCATTACGCCTTTCAGCACGAAAACCCCGCCCCATTGCTCGCGGATCGCCGCAGCGGTGTCCCAGTCCATCGAGGTATCGAGCATCGTGTTGAAATAATCCGCTATGCTCACCGCCTTGCCTGTGCCTTCGGTCACATGCGTCTCGAGGTTGGGCAGGCGGAATTTCTCGCGCAGGAGGTAATCGAGTGTCCATTTCGGCTTGGTCGCATAGGACACGACGCTCGCCGGCGTGAAGCGGGGCGGGGTGGTAAAGCCCGAATGCAGGCACCTCTCGCGCTTGCCCGACACGATCGTGTCCACCGTCAGCGCGAGCGCGTCGAAACCCGCCGCCTGGCAACGTTCGATCATGTGAGTGTTCAGCCCGGTGTCCTTGTGGACATAGAGCTGGAACAGCTTCGGCCCGTTCGTGAGCGCGGCAATCTCCTCGATACTGCGCGTGGCGAGGCTGGAGATGCCGAACCACAGGCCGTATCTCTCCGCCGCTTTCGCCACCGCCCGCTCGCCCTGCCAGTGAAAGGCGCGCTGCACTGCCGTCGGCGAAAGCATGAGCGGCAGCGCGCTTTTGCGACCCAGGATCGTGCAGCTCGTATCGATCTCGGCCACCCCGGCCAGCACGTCGGGCACGAGGTCGCAGCTTTCGTAAGCGGCGGTGTTGCGCGCCTTGGTCAGCTCGTCATCCGCCGCCCCGTCGATGTAGTCGAATACGGGAAAGGGCAGGCGACGCCGGGCGAGCTTGCGGAAATCATCGATGCGGTGACAGTCGGAAAGGCGCATAATGGCTGGCGACTGCCCGATCGGGCCGCCCGAGTCGAGAGCGCCTATTGCTTCTCGAAAGCGACGCTGATTTCGAGCTCGACCTCGTCGCTGACGAGCGGAAGCGCGTAATCGACGTTGAAATCCGAGCGCATGATCTCGGTCTCCGCCTCGAAGCCGACGGTTTCCTTGCCGTTCGTCGGGTTCGTGCCCGCGCCGGTGAATTCGGCTTCGAGGGTGACGGGTTTCGTTATGCCATTGAGCGTGAGGTTCCCCTCGATCATCGCTGTCATGCCGTCGACTTCGACCCCGGTCGAAACGAAGCGCGCAGGGGCGGGGTCGGCGCCGAAAAAGTCCGGGTCCCCTCCATTCTTGGCCGGGCGCAGCAGATGGTCGGTGAGAGCCGCACTCGCAGTCGTGACCGAGGCGACCGGGATCGTCACGTCGACGGCCGCCGCTTCGGGATTGTCGGGATCGAGCGCGAGCGTGCCGGACACATCGCCGAAGATGCCGAAATATTCGTTGAACCCGAAATGGTCGACTTCGAACAGGACCAGCGAATGGGACGGGTCGGCGGAATAGGTTCCGGCCGTAACGCGCTCGGGTTCGGGCGCGCCGGGGACGTTGGGTGCCCCTTGCGCGAAGAGCGTGGGCGCGGCGGCAATTCCTCCGGTGACAAGGGCGGTGGTCGCGGCGGCGGCAAGAACGAGTCGTTTCATGCGATGGCTTCTCCGGTCGGAACGGGTCGATCGCAATGGAAATCGCTCAAGGCCGCCGCCGGTTCCGTCAGTTCTTTTCCTTGTCGACCAGCTTGCCTTCGCCGATCCACGGCATCATCGCGCGCAGTTCGGCCCCGGTCTTCTCGATCGGGTGGGCTTCGGCGGCCTTGCGCGCGGCCTTGAGCTCGGGCTGGCCTGCGCGGTTGTCGAGCACGAAGTTCTTGACGAAGCGGCCCGACTGGATGTCGGCGAGCACCCGCTTCATTTCGGCCTTGGTTTCATCGGTGATGATGCGCGGACCCGTTGTGATGTCGCCATATTCGGCGGTGTTCGAGATCGAATAGCGCATGTTCGCGATCCCGCCCTCGTAGAGCAGGTCGACGATCAGCTTGGTTTCATGAAGGCATTCGAAATAGGCCATTTCGGGGGCGTATCCGGCCTCGACCAGCGTTTCGAACCCGGCCTGGATGAGGTGGGTGATCCCGCCGCACAGCACGGCCTGTTCGCCGAAGAGATCGGTCTCGCATTCTTCCTTGAAATTGGTCTCGATGATCCCCGAACGTCCGCCGCCGACGCCCGCAGCATAGGCGAGCGCGACATCGTGGGCGGAGCCGCTTGCGTCCTGATGGATGGCGATGAGGCAGGGAACGCCGCCGCCGCGGACATATTCGGAGCGCACGGTGTGGCCCGGTCCCTTGGGCGCGATCATGATAACGTCGATGTCGGACGGCGCCTCGATCAGGCCGAAATGCACGTTGAGCCCGTGGGCAAAGGCGATCGCGCTGCCGGGCTTCATGTGGCCGGCAAGGTCGTTCTCCCAGATCGCCGCCTGATGCTCGTCCGGGGCGAGGATCATCAGGATGTCGGCCCATTTCGCCGCTTCGGTGTTGGACAGGACCTTGAACCCGGCGGCTTCGGCTTTCTTTGCGCTGGAGGATCCCTCGCGCAGGGCAATGGCGACGTCCGCGACGCCTGAATCGCGCAGGTTCTGGGCATGGGCGTGCCCTTGCGAACCATAGCCGAGCACGGCGATTTTCTTCGACTTGATCAGGTTCAGGTCGGCATCGGCATCGTAGTAGACTTTCATGTATTCCCCTTAAATCTTCAATCCGGTGACCGCGGCAGTTGCGATCACGAAGTTCCTCAAAATCTGCTCATCTGGCAGGTCGCTGAAAATTGGAAAATCTGTAGCATTCCCGGCAGGACCCTTATGGAAGCCTTCAATCCTAACCACATTCAAATATCGGCCTGTTCCTGCCCAATCCTTGTCAGGAGTACGGTGCTGAATCCACGCCCGCTTGAATCCTCCTTCTCCGATTTTCCACTCGATATATTTCGAGCCTTTACCATCCACCCCAGTTTGAACGTCCAGTTCCATTTTACGCCCCCCCGGCGCCGCGCAGCATCCCGACGACGCCCGACCGGCCCACGGAAACGAGGCCGAGTTCGCGCATCAGCACGATGAAGCTGTCGATCTTGTCGGGCGCGCCGGTGAGTTCGAAGACGAAGCTGTGGGTCGTCGTGTCTACCACCTTGGCCCGGAAAAGCTCCGCGATGCGCAGGGCCTCGACCCGTTTTTCGCCCGTTCCTGCGACCTTTATGAGCGCGAGTTCACGCTCCACGTGAGGTCCGGCCGTGGTCAGGTCGGTAACCTTGTGGACGGGCACGAGGCGTTCGAGCTGCGCCTCGATCTGGTCGATGACCGCCGGCGGCCCGTTGGTGACGATGGTGATCCGGCTGATCGCGTGGTCCTCCGTGATGTCGGCCACGGTCAGGCTGTCGATATTGTATCCGCGCGCGGTGAACAGGCCGGTGATCTTGGCAAGAATGCCCGGCTCGTTGTCGACCATGACAGTCAGCACATGGCGCTCGGATGGCGCTTCGGCGATTTTCATGCCCATCTCAGACGAGTGCCTTCGCTTCGTCGTCCATCGTCCCGTCCACGTGGTCTCCGTAAAGCAGCATGTCGGTGTGAGCCGCGCCGCTCGGGATCATCGGCAGGCAATTGGCATCCTGCGCGACGCAACAATCGACGATCACCGGGCCGTCATGGGCGAGCATCGCCTCGATTCCCGCATCGAGATCGCCGCGATCGATGATACGGATGCCCTTCCAGCCATAGGCTTCGGCGAGCGCCACGAAATCGGGCAGGCTGTCCGAATAGGAATTGGAATAGCGGCTTTCATAGGTCAGTTCCTGCCACTGGCGGACCATGCCCATATATTCATTGTTGAGGATGAAGACCTTGACCGGCAGCCGGTATTGCGAGGCGGTGCCGAGTTCCTGGATGTTCATCTGGATCGAGGCTTCGCCCGCAATGTCGATCACCAGAGTGTCCGGTTCGCCCAGTTGCGCCCCGATCGCGGCGGGAAGGCCATATCCCATCGTGCCGAGCCCGCCGCTGGTCAGCCACTTGTTCGGCTCGGCAAAGCCGAAATACTGCGCCGCCCACATCTGGTGCTGTCCGACCTCGGTGGTGATGATGGGGGAACGGTCCTTCGTCAGCGCGAACAGCCGCTCGACCGCCTTTTGCGGCATGATCGCGGCCGGGTCCCTTCGCGAGGATTCGGGATAGGCAAGACATTCGCGCGCGCGCCATCCGGCGATGCGGGCCTTCCATTCGCCCATATCCCGACCCTTGCGCGAGGGGCCCCAGGCTTCGACCAGCTGGCCGAGCGCGGTGGCGCAATCGGCGACGATGCCGAGATCGACGGGCACGTTCTTGTTGATCGAGGAACGGTCGATGTCGATGTGGATCTTCTTCGAATCCGGGCTGAAGGCATCGAGCCTTCCCGTCACGCGGTCGTCAAAGCGCGCTCCGATGCAGACCATCACGTCGCACTGATTCATCGCCATGTTCGCTTCATAGGTGCCGTGCATGCCAAGCATGCCGAGCCAGTCGGGGTGATCGTGCGGGAACGCGCCGAGGCCCATGAGGGTCGACGTGACGGGCGCGCCGGTCAGGTCCTGGAAGGCGCGCAGGAGGCGGCTTGCCTCGGGGCCTGAATTGATCACCCCGCCGCCGGTGTAAAGGACCGGGCGCTCGGCGTTTTCGATCATCTCGATCGCTTCGGCGACCTGTTCGGCCGGCGCGACCATCTGGGGCTGGTAACGATGCGGAGCCGGCGCGGCGCGCCGCGACATTCCGGGCACGGCGATCTGCACGTCCTTGGGAATGTCTATCACGACCGGCCCGGGGCGCCCGGTCGTGGCGATGCGGAAGGCTTCCTCGACCGTCGCGGCTAGGTCGGCGGGGTCCTTCACGAGGTAATTGTGCTTGGTGCAATGGCGGGTGATGCCGACCGTGTCGGCCTCCTGGAAGGCATCGGTGCCGATCAGGCCGGTCGGGACCTGCCCGGTGATGACGACGAGCGGGATCGAATCCATGAACGCATCCGCAATCCCCGTCACCGCATTGGTCGCACCGGGGCCGCTGGTGACGAGCACGACGCCCGGCTTGCCGGTCGCGCGGGCATACCCTTCCGCCGCATGGGCCGCGCCCGCTTCGTGGCGGACGAGAATGTGGCGGATGGTGGGGTGTCCGAACAATTCGTCATAGATGGGAAGCACGGCGCCGCCGGGATAGCCGAACACGAATTCGACTCCCTGCTCGCCAAGGCAATCCATCAACAGGGCGGCTCCCGAACGCTGCGGCACTTCAAACATCTCCCAAAATGAAACCGGCCCGAAGCGTAGGTCGCATCGGGCCGATCAGGATATCCAAGAACGAAAGGAACCCGGATCAGCCTGCACCGCCTACGATAACGAGCACGATCATGAAGAAGGGCCTTTCAAACCGTTTTCGCCACGAGGCGGCCATGCAAGCCCCGCGTGACGGAACCTTAATCAAGCTTCGCAACCGCGCGAAGCGATATGGGCTGGGGGCTAGACGCCATATTCTAATGCGTCAACCCCTAATTGCGTAATAATCCTGCAAAAATATCATGAATCGCGATATTTCGGGATTCACCGCTTTCGGAAACCTTCGCCCAGTCCGGACCCGGCTGGTGGCGCAGCCAGGTATATTGCCGCTTGGCGTAATTACGGGTCGATTGCTGTCCTGCCGTGATCATGTCCGCGCGGCTCGTCTCGTCGGCAAGATAGGCGGCGATTTCCGGCACGCCTATCGCGCGCATGACGGGCAGGTCGGGATCGAGATCGCGTTCGAGCAGCGTCTCGACTTCGGCAACGGCGCCCGCGCGCAGCATCGCCTCGAAACGAACTTCGCAGCGTCGGTAAAGCGCCTCGCGCTCGGGCAGCAGGACGGCGGCGTGAAGGTCCACCTCCTCGGCGATCCCCCCGGTCTTGGCGCGCTGCCAGTCGGCGAGCATCACTCCGGTCGAACGCTTGACTTCGAGCGCGCGGGCAATGCGCTGGCTGTCGGTGGGGGCCAGCTCGATCGCGCGCTCCGGGTCCTCGATCATCAGCGCGGCATGGGCGCTTTCGACCGGCAGGGCGCGGACCACGGCGCGGATTTCCGGGTCGATCTCGGGGATGGGGGCGATCCCTTCGAGCAGCACCTTGATATAAAGGCCCGTCCCCCCGACCAGGATCGGCAGCGCACCCGCCGCGTGCGCGGCCTCGATCTCGCGTTTCGCCGCCTGCGCCCAAGCGGCGGCGGAGCACGCTTCGGCTCCGTTCCACGCCCCGTAAAGCAGGTGGGTATGGCGCGCGCACTCTTCCTCGCCCGGGCTTGCCGAAAGGATCGGGATGTCCCGATAAAGCTGCATGGAATCGGCGTTGATGATGCGTGCCTCGCGCGTGCCCGCGGCGGCCCACGCATCGGCCAGCCGCAGCGCAAGAGCGCTCTTGCCGCTGGCGGTCGGCCCTGCAATGAGCGCGAGCGGGCGCGTATCCACGCCGCCCCGAGAGGATTTTTCAGGAGATTGCCTGGTGCTCATAGCCCGGCTGATAGCAGACCCGTCGCCGCAGGAAACCGCCCAGGGGCAGGCGGGGGAAGCAGCCCCGGCGCCCGGTCTGGAAGCACGGCTCGATGCTGCGCTTGCCGCGTTCGCGCAAGAAGGGATGCCGGTCGCCGCGGCCGTGATGCTCCAGCATTGCGACAACGTCCTTCAGCTTTCCTTCGCCGACGCCGATCCGACCTCCGTGCTCGCGGTAATCGACACCCATTTCGGCCCCTGCGATGCGCTGGTCGGGAGTGCGGCGGCGGGGGGCGAGATCATCGTGCCGCACCTGTTCGTCTCGGACATGGATTCGACCATGATCGGGCAGGAATGCATCGACGAACTGGCCGATTATGCGGGGATCAAGCCGCAGATCGCCGCGATCACCGAACGCGCGATGCAGGGCGAACTCGATTTCGAAGCCGCCCTGCGCGAGCGCGTGGCGCTGCTCGAAGGATTGGAGGAAACCGCGATAGAGCGTTGTCTGTCCGAACGAATCCGCCCCAATCCGGGTGCGGCGACCTTGGTGGCGACGCTTGCCGAGATGGGCGCGCGCAGCGTGCTTGTCACCGGGGGCTTCCATCATTTCGCCGATCCCGTCGCCACCCGGCTCGGTTTCGACAGGGTGGTGGGTAACCGGCTCGCGGTGAAGGGCGGCGTCCTGACCGGGCAGCTCGATGGGGCCATCACCGATGCCGGCGTCAAGGCGCGCGTGCTGGACGAGGAACTGGCGCAGCTGGGCAGCGAGGCGCACAGCCTGGCGACCGGCGACGGGGCGAACGACATTCCGATGATCGAGGCGGCGAGCTACGGCTTCGCCTACCGCGCCAAGCCCAAGGCGCGCGCGGCCGCGAACGGGAGGATCGACCGGGGGAACCTTACCGCCGTCCTTTCGCTGTTCGGCATTCCGCGCGCCGACTGGGTTGAGAAGGGCTGAAACACGGCGAGTCGTTGGCAAGCGGCGTCGGGCGGCATTTGATTCGGCGCTCGAAGCACGCTATTTACACAAGTGTAAGTAGTGCGGTGCTATCCCGGCTCCGAAATCAAGCGAAGGCTCCCGATCATGAGCAAGGCAATCGACTATACCTCCCTGCGCGCCGCCGACGGCACCGTGCTGCGCCATCCCGAACGGCCGCAGCCGCGCTATTCGCTGCCGCGAGCGGTGAAGAATTTCCGCCTGCTGATGCAGGACAAGGAAGACACCAGCCTCGTCTTCAAGATCTACGAATCGCTCCCCTCAAAGCATTTCATGCCACGGGTAAGGGCGCTCACCCTTTCCGAGCGCGGCGAACTCCTGCGCCGGACCGAGCCGAACCTGCCCGAAATTCTCGACGATCACGCCGCGCTGCGCCGGACTGCCAAGGGCAGCCTTGCCCATGCCTATTGCGATTTCATGGAAAGCGAGGGCCTGTCGGCGGCTGGTCTGGTGACCGAGGCCGAAAGTCTCGGGCGGCCGAAATATCCCGATCTCGTGCAATGGTTCGCCGAAAGGTCGCGCGACACGCACGATCTTTTCCACGTCCTGACCGGCTATGGCCGCGATGCGCTGGGTGAACAATGCGTCCTGCTCTTCACCCATGGCCAGTCGCCGACTCACGGGCACCTGCTGATCGGCTATGCGGGTGCTGCGAACGTCAGGAAGATGGTTTGGGGGTCCAAGGCACCGGTCATCGGTGCGGTCAACCAGGCCAAGCGGACCGGCAGGGGCGCGCCGCGCCTGATCGAACAGCCGATCCGCGAACTTCTCAAACAGCCGCTCGAAAGGGTGCGTGAGGCGCTCAACATTCCCGAGCCGACCAAATACCGCGAATGCCACCATATCTGGCGCGAGGAGGGGCTCGACCCCTATGACCTGCTTGCGACGGACCGGGACGATGCCGAGCCGGTCGCGGCTTGAAACTTCCCTCGCGCTGGACCTCAGAGCCAGCTCGAAATCCGACCGAGTGGTTTCTTGGCCAGCGCCTTCGCCGGTACGGTCGCGTCCGCGCTCGGGTGGCCGACCACCACGATCATCAGCGGCTTTTCCCATTCCGGCCGTCCGCAGGCCGCGCGCAGGAAGCCCATCGGCGAGGGCGTGTGGGTGAGCGTTGCCAGGCCCGCTTCGTGCAGGGTCGTGATCAGCATGCCGCAGGCGATCCCGACGCTTTCGGTGACGTAGTAGTTCTGCGTCTCGCCGTCCTCCTCGATCCCGCCCTTGCGCTGGGCGAAGACCACGATGAGGTAAGGCGCGGTCTCAAGGAACGGCTTGTCGGCGTCCGTGCCAAGGTCCGAAAGCGCCGCAAGCCAATCCTCGCTCGCTTTAGGATCGCCCCCGTCCGCGCCGTAGAAGCGCCGCTCTTCCGCCTCCGCCGCCTGCCGGATCGCGCGCTTTTTATCCGCAGAGGCGACCACCGCGAAATGCCAGGGCTGGTGGTTGGCGCCATTGGGGGCTGTCCCTGCAGCCTCGATCGCTGCTTCGATGACTTCGCGCGGGACCGGTTCGTCGGAGAAATAGCGGCAGGTGCGGCGCTGTTTCAGCCGGTCGCGCATGGTGCGGGCGCGGGCGATGCTGTCCCGATCATCAAGAAGAGGCAGGGAATAGCGGACGGTCTGGTGCGGTTTCATGGCCCCACTATCCGGGCCTCTCGCGGTTTTGTGAAGTGGACTATCAACTGACAGCCATGTAAGTAGCGGTTCCTGCATGGAGGCCCCGATGACCGTTACCGATCTCCCGCTGGTCGCGCCCGAACGCCGGATTTCGGGTATCCGCCCGCTCAAGGTGTTGCACCATTTCGGCAAGCTGGTCGAGGACAAGGAGGATACCGAACAGGTCTTCCACATCATCGAGGCGACCAAGGGAAAGCGCAGCCATGCACAGGCGCGCGATTTTCTCCTTTCGGCGCAGGGCCAGCGCTTCCTCGCCGAAGGGCAGGACATTCCCGCCATGCTCGACGATCACGAACGCTGGACCGACCTTCCCGAAAACAGCGTGGCGCAGCGTTACATCGCCTTCATGAAGCGCGAGGGGCTGACGGCCGCGGGGCTGGTTGCCGAGAGCCACAAATGGGCCCCGCCGGAAAGCCTGCCGCGCGATCTCACCCAGTGGTATTTCGACCGCCTGCGCGATACGCACGACCTGTTCCACGTGCTCACCGGCTATGGCCGCGACGCGCTGGGCGAGGCGAGCCTGCTGGGCTTCTCCTATTCGCAGAACCACAACAAGGGCCTGCTGTTCATAGCCTATGCCGGCGCTCGGCAGATCGCGAAAGTTTCGGGCACGAAGGCCCCGCTGTTCAAGGCCGTGCGGGAGGGGCAGCGCAATGGCCGCGCCGCGGCGAAAATCGCGCACCAGGATATCGAGGCGCTGATGCGCGACGATCTGGACGAGGCCCGGGCCCGGCTCGGTATCGCTAAGCCGGTGGTTTACCGCGAGTGCCTGGCGATCCTCGAATCCGAGGGCAATGTGCGCGAAGACCTGACGCTCGGCGGGGCGGAAGCGGCCTAGGGAATCGCCGTTCCGGTCAAGCTTCCATCCAGTCGGGGAAGAAGCTTTCATGTGCCTCGCGCAGGCTTGCAAGGCTCTGGCCCAGCAACGTGTCTCCCCCGACCGTGCCGATCCGGGTGAAGCCGACCAGTTCGGCCTCCGGGCTTTCCGGTCCTTCGGCGACGATCCGATTGAAGGCATCGGCGTTTTGCGGGGAGACGGTGACGACGTAACGCGCCTGGTCCTCGCCGAACCACCACTGTGCGGGCGTGTAGGCGACATTGCGCGAAAGCTGCGCGCCGCGTCCTCCGGACAGCGCCATTTCGGCCAGCGCCACGGCAAGCCCCCCATCCGACACGTCGTGAACCGCCGAGAGCAGGTCTTCATCGATCAGGCGGCGCACGATTTCGCCCGCGCCGCGTTCGACCTCCAGATCGACCGGCGGGGCGCGTCCCTCCTCGCGGCCCTCGATCACGGCGAGCCACAAGGACTGGCCGAGATGCGAGCGGGTCGGGTCGGGCGTCGCCCAGAATTCGGGCGCGACGAGATAGATCGCATCGCCCTCTGCCTTGAAGGCGGGTGTGGTCATCCTGGCCGCATCCTCGATCACGCCGACCCCGCCGATTGCAGGGGTGGGGAGAATCGCCGAGCCGCCCCCTGTCGCCTTCGATTCGTTGTAAAGGCTGACATTTCCGCTCACGACCGGGAAATCGAGCGCGCGGCAGGCATCGCCCATGCCTTCGAGAGCGTGGACGAACTGGCTCATGATCTCGGGTCGCTGCGGGTTCGCGAAATTGAGGCAATTGGTGACCGCGAGCGGCCGCGCGCCCACGGCGCAGAGGTTCCGCCACGCCTCTGCGATGGCCTGCTTCCCGCCCTCGTAAGGGTCGGCATGGACATAGCGCGGCGTGCAGTCCGTGCTGATCGCGAGCGCCCGGTCCGTGCCGTGGATCCGCACCACCGCCGCATCGCCCCCGGTCTGGAGCGTGTCGCCCATGACCTGCGAATCATATTGCTCGGCGATCCAGCGGCGCGAGGCGAGGTGCGGGCTGGCGAGCAGTTTGAGCAGGTCCGCGCCGGGGTCTTTCGATTCCGGCACTTCGGACAGGCGCGGGATGTTGACCCACGCAGCGTATTCCTTGCGGGAAAGATAGGGGCGCTCATATTCCGGCGCATCGGCGGCGAGGGGGCCGAGCGGGATGTCGCACACGACCTCGCCGTTCCATTCGAGCACCATGTGGCGCGTATCGGTGACTTCGCCGATCACTGCGAAATCGAGCTCCCACTTGGCAAAGATAGCCTCGGCCTCGGCTTCGCGCCCGGGCTTCAGCACCATGAGCATCCGCTCCTGGCTTTCCGACAGCATCATTTCATAGGGTGTCATGCCCTCTTCGCGGCAGGGCACCTTGTTCATGTCGAGGCGGATGCCCGCCTTGCCATTGGTCGCCATCTCGACGCTGGAGGAAGTCAGACCCGCCGCGCCCATGTCCTGGATCGCGACGATCGCGTCGGTCGCCATCAGTTCGAGGCAGGCCTCGATCAGCAGCTTCTCCGTAAAGGGGTCGCCGACTTGCACCGTGGGGCGCTTGGCATCCGCGTCCTCCTCGAAATCCGCGCTCGCCATGGTCGCGCCGTGAATGCCGTCGCGCCCGGTCTTGCTCCCGACATAGACGATCGGATTGCCGACACCCGTCGCCGCCGAATAGAAGATGCGGTCCGCATCGGCGATCCCGACGGTCATCGCGTTGACCAGGATATTGCCGTCATAGGCAGGGTGAAAATTGGTCTCGCCGCCGACCGTCGGCACGCCGACGCAATTGCCGTAGCCGCCGATGCCGGAGACGACGCCGCTTACCAGGTGCTTCATCTTCGGGTGATCGGGCCGCCCGAAACGCAGCGCGTTCATGTTCGCCACCGGCCGCGCGCCCATCGTGAAGACATCGCGCAGGATCCCGCCCACGCCCGTCGCGGCGCCCTGATAGGGCTCGATGTAGGACGGGTGGTTGTGGCTCTCCATCTTGAAGATCGCGGCGAGCCGCTGCCCTTCCGGCCCCGTGCCGATGTCGATCACCCCCGCATTCTCCCCGGGCCCGCAGATCACCCAGTCGGCTTCGGTCGGCAGCTTTTTCAGATGCACCCGCGAGGACTTGTAGCTGCAATGCTCCGACCACATGACCGAGAATATGCCGAGCTCGACAAGGTTCGGCTCTCGCCCCAACGCGTTGAGGACGCGGTCGTATTCCTCGGTGGACAGGCCGTGCTGGGCAACGATTTCGGGGGTGATTGCGGTCATTTGCGGGCTCCTTGGCAGGGCCCTTTAAGTCACGCGGCGCGGGCCGCCAAGCCACCTCTTCTGATGCGCTGACGGTTCTGCCCCACCCACCACGCGAGCGCGGTCAGCACGCCGAAGGCAAAGAGCGCCTGGATGTAGAGCCCCGCGCCCGCCTGTTGCGGGTGCGGCGCGAACCAGTTGAAAGCCTGCAGCGCGACCAGCGCAGCGAGCAGCACCAATGGCTGCCCCACGGGCCCGCGGCTGCGCGCGAGATAGAAGGCGAAAGCGCCGAGCGTGATCCCGATCTCGAGCGGCATCGCGACAAGCGGATAATCCCATAGGCCGAGCCCGTAGGCGGGCGGTGAGCCGGCCAATGTCAGGTCGGGCGCATGGGTCAGCCAGTCGAGCCCCCAATGCGAGAGCACCACCGCGCCCGCGATCAGGCCGCCGGCCGCATTGCGCTGCCACAGGGCCACGACAAGCGCAAAAGCGAGCGCGAAGACCGCGCTGCCTGCAAGGCTGTGCGTATAGGGCATGTGGTAGAGGTCGAAAGGCACCATCGCAGTCGCCCCCGGATCGATCCGCATCTTCTCGATTCCCGCAAGGGCGAGGCCGAAAAACGCCCAATCGACCAGCTGCGCGGCGATGAACAGCGTGCCGAGTTTCGGACTGCGTTCGCTCAGCGCGGCAGCGGCGAAGGCCGGGGCGAAATGACCGATGAACATGGCTGCGTGCCCCTGGCCCGGATCATTCCGCGCCGAAGAAGCGCAGTGTCACCCATGTCGCAATGGCGCTGGTGGTGCCGGTGGCGAAGGCTCCCCATAGGATGTCGAGCACGCTGATCTTTGTCGCCCAAACCTTGAACACCGCCTGGCTCGTGAGGTCGAAGGTCGCATAGCACAGCGCGCCCAGCAGCACGCCGTTGAGCAGCGCATATCCGACCGATGCGCTTTCGACACCCGGGCGAATCGCGAACCACGTCATGCCGGCGAGATAGAGCACGTAGAACACGCCGGCAGCGGTCATATCGAAATCCTCGGCCATGATTTCGCCGATCACCGGGCGGTAGAGGTTCCCCGCCGCCCAGCGCAGCCACATCGCATCGAGCAGGCCGAACACGATTGCCGCGACCACATAGGCCGTGATCCATTTCACCATTGTCTGCTTTCCCTGTTGCGCCAGATACCCGCCAGCCTTGACCGCCGCGCGGAGCACCGTCAATGCTTGGGACATGGACGAGGGAACGAACGCCGCCTCCGGGACGGGCGATATCGACAGCATGAGCTTCGAACAGGCGCTCGCCGCGCTCGAGCAGGTGGTGCGCCAGCTTGAAAGCGGGGATGTGCCGCTGGACGAATCGATCGCGCTTTACGAACGCGGCGAAAAGCTGCGCGCGGCCTGCCAGACCCGACTCGATGCGGCGCAGGCGCGGATCGAGAAGATCGTCACGGATGCGGGTGGCCAGCCGACCGGCACGGCACCCCTCGACGAGACGCGCTGACATGACGCTGGTCGGGATGGAAGGCGACCTTCTCGCCGATGGCCTGAAGCGCGTGCAGGCAGAGATCGATGCGAGCTTCGATGCGCTCCTACCCGTGCCGGATGACACGCGCGCGCGCCTTGTCGAGGCGATGCGATATGCGACGATAGGTGGCGGCAAGCGGGTGCGTCCGCTGCTGGTGGTGAGCACGGCGGAGATGTACGGCGTCTCCCGCGAGGCGGCGATCCGTGTCGGCACGGCAGTGGAAGCGATCCACGTCTATTCGCTGATCCACGACGACCTGCCCTGCATGGACGACGATGAATTGCGCCACGGCAGGGCGACCGTGCACCGGGTCTACGACGAGGCTACGGCCGTTCTCGCCGGGGACGCGCTCCATGCGCTGGCCTTCGACATCCTCAGCCATCCCGACACCAGCACCGATCCCTTCGTTAGGAGCGAGCTGATCGCGACTCTCGGCACGGCTTCGGGCATGAACGGCATGGCGGGCGGGCAGATGATGGATATGGTCGCCGACGAGGACGGCGTGGACTACGACCTGCGCGCCGTCACCCGGCTCCAGCAATTGAAAACCGGCGCGCTCCTGGGCGCGAGCGTCGAGATGGGCGCGATCCTCGGCCGGGTGCCGCCGGAGGGCAGGGCGCATCTGCGCGCCTATTCGCGCGATATCGGCCTTGCCTTCCAGATCGCCGACGACCTGCTCGACGTGACCGGCGATCCGGAAAAGGCGGGCAAGGCGCTGCGCAAGGACGAGGTGCAGGGCAAGCAGACCTTCGTCACGCTGATGGGCGTCGACAAGGCCCGCGAACAGGCCCGCGCCTTGGTCGACCAGGCGGTCGCCCATCTCGGCGGCCATGGCAGCGAGGCCGACACACTGCGCGCGCTCGCCCGCTTCATCGTCGAACGGGATCGCTGAACCCGCGACTTTTTGCGAAACAACGCGACAATCATGACCCATACCCGATATTGCAAGATCCCTACCGGGAGAGAGGAGTCCCGCCCATGAAAGCGCCGCTCTTTGCCATTTACGTCACGCTCGCCGTGGTGATCGCCGTCGTGCTGTTCGTCCTCATCCCCAGCCAGGAGCCGGGAGACGCGCGACCCGACGTGCTCGATGAGCAGATCATGCTCGTCATGGATGCCTTCGCGGTGGACAGCTGCGAGGAAGTCCGAGTCGTCGGTTCCTACAAGCGCACCGATGCCGAGGGTTTCCGACAGATGCTCGCCTACAGCGCGCCCATGCCTTGCGTCGAGGCGATGCGCGAAGCGGCGATCGCGCGCGGTTTCGCCGAGGGGCGGGGCGGCACCTACGTGCTCGAAAACGAGACCGCGCCCGAGGCGCTGACATTCTACACCGAACCGGGGGCAACGCGCGGCGCGTTCGAATGGGAAAGGACCGGGCAATGACGGGCCGCGTCGGGATCTATCCCGGGACCTTCGATCCCATCACGCTCGGCCATGCCGACATCATCCGGCGTGGCTCCAAACTGGTCGACCGGCTGATCATCGGGGTCACCACCAATCCTTCGAAAAACCCGATGTTCGAGACGGAAGAACGCTTCGCCATGGTGGAGCGCGAGGTGAAGGCGATGGGTCTCAGCAATGTCGATGTGGTCGGTTTTAACGCGCTGCTGGTGAAATTCGCGCAGAAACAGGGCGCTTCCGTGATCATTCGCGGCCTGCGCGCGGTCGCCGATTTCGAATACGAATACCAGATGGCCGGCATGAACCAGCAGCTCGACAGCGAGATCGAGACGGTCTTTCTCATGGCCGACGTATCGCTCCAGCCGATCGCGTCGAAACTGGTCAAGGAAATCGCGCTTTACGGTGGCGACATTTCCCGGTTCGTCAGCGCCGATGTCGAAGGCGAGGTGCTCGAGCGCGTGAAGGCCATCGGGCTCAAGGGCGATTACTGAGCCGCCCGCGGCACGATGACAGCGGCGGCGGCATCATTCATTGAAGTGTCAGGCGCACAGCTTTAAGGGCTGCTGCCAAACGAGGAACCGATAAGACCCGTGCCCATGACCAAGATCCCGCAAGGCCGCGTGGCCCTGCTTCCTTTTTCGCTCAGAGCGCTCAGCGCAGGCGCGCTGCTGCTGGTGACCGCCTTCGCTACGCTGCTGCTGTTGCCCGCGCCTGGCTTTGCGCAGGACATGAGCCCGCAGGAAGCGGAAGAGGAGCGCGAGGATGTCACCCCGGCGGGCCCGCGCCTTTACGAGCCGATCAATTACGACATGAAAGAGGACCCGGAGAATGTCTGGTTGCTCGATTTGTCGAACGGCGAACGCGTCGCGATCCGGTTGATGCCCGACTGGGCACCGAACCATGTCGAACGGATCAAGACACTGACCCGGCAGGGCTTCTATGACGGGGTGATTTTCCACCGCGTGATCGACGGCTTCATGGCGCAAAGCGGCGATCCGACCGGCACTGGCCAGGGCGGTTCCAGCCTCCCCGACCTGGAGGCCGAGTTCAACGTCATGCCGCATGTGCGCGGCACCGTTTCGATGGCGCGCGCGAACGAGGAGAACAGTGCCAACAGCCAGTTCTTCATCGTGTTCTATCCGCGCTTCAGCCTCGACAAACGATACACCAATTTCGGCCGGGTCATCGACAACATCGCCGCCGTCGATGCGATCAACCGGGGCGAGCCGCCGCAGAACCCGACCCGTATCCTCCAGGCCTCGCTTGCAAGCGACAATGTTCCGCCGCCCGCCACGGGCACGGCGCCCCGGGTGGAGCCGGACATCACCGCCGACATGCTGAGCGCTCCCGTCGATCAATAGGCACCGCGGCAGCCGGCCATTCCGACAAACGCGCGTTGGCAACGCCCCGAATCGGCTTTTCGCTCGGACCCATTGCGATTAAGCGCAAGCCATGCGCGTCGATCTGTTCGATTTCGATTTGCCGCCCGAGCTCATCGCCCTGCGTCCGGTGCGTCCGCGCGATGCGGCGCGGATGCTGCTGGTGCGCGGCACCGATCCCGCCGCTCCGCTGGAGGATAGGGGCGTGCGCGATCTGCCGAACCTGCTCGATCCGGGCGACGTGCTGGTCTTCAACGACACGCGCGTCATTCCCGCCCAGCTCGAAGGTCGGCGCACCGGGGGCGAGGCGAAAGTGGGGGCAACCCTGCACAAACGGATCGACCTGCGCCGCTGGCAGGCTTTCCTGCGAAATTCCAAGCGGGTGAAGGAGGGCGATGGGATCGTCTTCGGCGGCGGTGTCACCGCGATCGCAGAGGAGCGCCACGGCGACGGTTCGGTGACGCTCTTCTTCGGGGGCGAGGAGCCGGTCGAGGTCCTGCTCGACCGTGCCGGGACCATGCCGCTCCCGCCCTATATCGCCTCCAAACGGCCGATCGACGAAGCGGACCGAGAGGATTACCAGACCATGTTCGCGGCGAAGGACGGTGCGGTCGCCGCGCCCACCGCCTCGCTGCATTTCACGCAAAGGCTGGTCGATGCGCTGGACGAGCGGGGGATCGGGCGCGAAATGCTGACACTCCATGTCGGCGCGGGAACCTTTCTGCCGGTCAAGGCGGAGGATACCGACGACCACCGGATGCATGCCGAATTCGGCATCATCCGGCCCGAAGTGGCCGAGCGGCTCAACGCGGTGCGCGCTGCGGGCAAGCGGATCATCGCCGTGGGCACCACGTCGCTCCGCCTGCTCGAAAGCGCCGCGCGGGAGGACCGCACCCTCGCCCCGTTCGAAGGCGACACCGACATCTTCATCACGCCGGGCTACACCTTCAACGCGGTCGATGGCCTCATGACCAATTTCCACCTGCCCAAGTCCACGCTGATGATGCTGGTGAGCGCGCTGATGACCCGCGAGCGCATGACGGCGGCCTATGCCCATGCGATCGCCGAGCGTTACCGCTTCTATTCCTACGGCGATTCCTCGCTGCTTCTGCCCGGAGGGTGAACACCGCCGCGCCCGCGCCCTTGCAATCGCCGCGCGCGCTGTCACAGCTGTGCGCGTGAGCGAAACCATCCTGAAAATCGAAAATCTCTCCAAGGTCTACAGCGGCGGGACGCGCGCGCTTGACGATGTGAACCTGGAGATCCGGCGCGGCGAGATTTTCGCGCTGCTGGGGCCCAACGGCGCGGGCAAGACCACGCTGATCGGCGCGGTATGCGGTCTGGTGCGCCCGACCGGTGGAACGATCACCGCCTTCGGGCATGACATGAACTCCGACTGGCGCGCGGCGCGGCGGCGGATCGGGCTGGTCCCGCAGGAACTTTCGACCGACATGTTCGAGAAGGTCGAGCGCGCGGTCGCCTATTCGCGCGGCCTGTTCGGGCGGCCGCCGGACAAGGCGCGGATCGACGAGATCCTCAAGTCGCTCAGCCTGTGGGACAAGCGCAAGGCGGAGATTCGCCAGCTGTCGGGCGGGATGAAACGTCGGGTGCTGATCGCCAAGGCGCTTGCCCACGAACCGGAACTGCTGTTTCTCGACGAGCCGACCGCCGGGGTCGACGTCGAGCTGCGCAAGGGCATGTGGGAACAGATCGCCGCGTTGCGCGAACAGGGCGTCACCGTCATCCTGACCACCCATTACATCGAAGAAGCCGAGGAAATGGCCGACCGGGTCGGCATCATCCAGGGCGGGCGAATCCTGATGGTGGAGGACAAGGCGGCGATCATGGAACGGCTCGGCACGACCGAGGCCGTGATCGCGCTTGCCGAGCCGATGCACGCGCTCCCCGATGCAATCGCCGATTTCCCGGTCGAACTGCGCGGCAGCGCGGGAGGGGGAGGGGCGCGCGAACTGGTCTATCGCGGCGGCGACGGCAAGGGCCGGGGCCGGGCCGAGATCGCCGCGCTGACAAAGGCGCTGGTCGCGCAAGGCATCGACTATGTCGGCATCGATATCCACGATTCCTCGCTCGAGGACATTTTCGTCTCGCTGCTGGCCGGACAGGAGAGCGCCGCGTGAGCTATTCCTTCAATGCGCGCGGGGCGTGGTCGATCTATGCCCGCGAACTGATGCGTGCCTTTCGCACCGCCTTCCAGTCTATCCTCTCGCCGGTGCTGACGACCTCGCTGTATTTCATCGTCTTCGGCACGGTGATCGGCGGGCGGATGGAGCCGGTGGACGGCGTGCCTTATGGCGCCTTCATCATTCCGGGCCTGCTGATGCTGACGCTGCTGGGCGAAACCACCAGCAATTCCTCCTTCGGCATCTACATGCCGCGCTTCACCGGTACGATCTACGAATTGCTGTCCGCGCCCGTTGGCGTTGCCGAGACTCTGATCGGCTTCGTCGGGGCGGCGGCGACCAAGGGGCTGATCCTCGCCGGGATCATCCTCGTCACCGCGACCTTCTTCGTCGATTACACTATCGTCCATCCGTTCTGGGCGGTGGGTTTCATCGTACTGGTGACGGCAAGCTTTTCGCTCTTCGGCTTCATCCTCGGCATCTGGGCGGATTCGTTCGAGAAGCTGGGCATCATCCCGCTGCTCATCCTTACCCCGCTGACGTTCCTCGGCGGGACATTCTATTCGATCGACGACTTGCCCGAACCGTGGAATGCGCTCGCGCTGGTCAATCCGATCGCCTTTCTGGTGAGCGGCCTGCGCTGGACTTTCTACGGCACGTCCGATGTGCCGATTGCGGTCTCGCTCGCTCTCACGGTCGGCTTTCTCGCGCTGTGCGTCATCATCATCGCCGTCATATTCCGCACCGGATGGCGCCTGCGCGAGTGAGCGCCGCTGGCTGGTGTGGGCGTGACAGCGCGCGCGCACCCGGCTAGCGCCCGCTGCCATGACGTCCCCCCGCTTCCAATTCACCCTCCACGCGACAGACGGCAAGGCGCGCACCGGCACCATTGCCATGCAGCGCGGGGAGATCCGTACGCCCGCTTTCATGCCGGTCGGCACGGCCGCGACGGTCAAGGCGATGAAGCCGGAAAGCGTGCGCGCCGGGGGCGCCGACATCATCCTTGGCAACACCTATCACCTGATGCTGCGCCCCGGTGCGGAGCGGGTCGCGCGGCTCGGGGGACTTCACGCCTTCATGAACTGGGACCGCCCGATCCTCACCGACAGCGGCGGCTACCAGGTCATGAGCCTGTCGGACCTTCGCAAGCTCACCGAGCAGGGCGTCGAATTTCGCAGCCATATCGACGGGTCGAAGCACATGCTCACACCCGAACGCTCGATGGAAATCCAGCGCCTGCTCGGCTCCGACATCGTCATGGCCTTCGACGAATGCCCGCGCGCCGACCGCCCCCGCGACGAGATCGCCGAAAGCATGGAGCTGTCCATGCGCTGGGCACGGCGCAGCCGCGAAGGCTTCGACAGCGGCGAAGAGCACGCGGGCCGCGCGGCGTTGTTCGGCATCCAGCAGGGCGCATTGGACGAGGATTTGCGCCGCATTTCCGCAGAAAAGCTGGTCGATATCGGCTTTGACGGATACGCGGTCGGCGGGCTGGCTGTGGGCGAGGGGCAGGAAGCGATGTTCGGCGTGCTCGACTATGCGCCGGACATGCTGCCCGAGCACTCCCCACGCTACCTCATGGGCGTGGGCAAGCCCGACGATCTCGTCGGCGCTGTCGAGCGCGGGATCGACATGTTCGACTGCGTGCTGCCGACGCGTTCGGGCCGCAACGGACAGGCCTTTACCGGGAACGGGCCGCTCAACCTGCGCAATGCGCGCCATGCCGAGGATACCGGTCCACTCGACCCGCGCTGCGCCTGCCCGACCTGCGCGACCTATTCCCGCGCCTATCTTCACCACTTGCAAAAATCGGGCGAGATCCTCGGCGCCATGCTGGTGACCGAGCACAATCTCGCCTTTTACCAGCAGCTGATGCAGGCCATGCGCGAGGCGATCGTCGAGGGAACCTTCGCCGCCTTCGCAGGCGATTTCCGGCGCGAATATCTCGGGGCCTGACCTGTACCTATGCCGCCCGCACGATCATCCGGCCCCGGGGCGCAAGCCGGACGATCGTCCGACCTGTGCTTTTGCCGGGGGAGGGCTGACCGGGGCCGGCCCAAGCCTCTCGACAAACGCCCGGCTTCGCGGCAAGGCCGGGCGCCATGACAGACGTGCCAGCCAAGCCGCCCGAGGAATGCGAAACCATGATCGAGGTGCGCGTCGGCGTCGATGCGACCGACCGTGAATTGATGGACCTGCTCGCCCGGCGCTTCGGCTACATGCGTGCGGCCGCGCGGATCAAGCCTGAGCGCGGTGCAGTGCGCGACGAACAGCGCAAGGCCTATGTCATCGCTGCCGCCGTCAAGGACGCCGAGACGCGCGGGCTTCCGGGCGACGTGATCGCGCAAGTGTGGGAGCGGCTCGTCGAGGGATCGATTGCCTACGAATTCGAGGAATGGGACCGGATCAGGGACTGACCTTTTCGCGTTCGAGGAAGGCGGCAAGGCGCGGCTGCTTGTCGCCCGGCTTTTTCTGGCGGATCGAGCCCGCCAGCTTCGCGATCCGTTTTTCCCACCCGGCAAGGCGCTTTGCGACCTGTTTTTCATCCGCAGGCCCGAGCGAAAGCGTGCGCACAGGGGCAAAACCGCAGAAACCCAGAACCTGCCCCTTCCAGCGCCGGATCAGGGCATTGCCGTGAACCCAGCGCAGCACGAAGGGCGGGGTATCCATCGTCGCGATGACATCGGCGCTGCGGCCCGCCATGAGCTTGTCCCACCACGGATCGTCATCGTGATAGGCGAAGGTGAAACCGGGCAGGAACAGGCGGTCGATGAGACCCTTGAGCTCGGCCGGCTCGCTGCCCCACCACATCGGGAAGGCCACCACGAGGTGATCGCAGGCATTGAGCGCCTCGGCCAGCGCGGCGATGTCGGGCTCCCACTCGATGCGTTTCGCATAACCGTGGCGCAGGGTCGGGGTGAAGGAGAGATCGCGCACCGCCACACGCGTGACCGCGCAGCCTGCGGGCAGGGCACGCTCGTAGGTGTCGATAAGGTGCGTCGTGAGGCGGCCTTCGTCCGGGTGGCCGTCGATCAGCAATATGTTCATTCGGCAGCGATCCCCCTTGCCCGGAGTGATCGCAAAACGGCGCGCAAAAGAAAAGGGCGGCCCTCGGGGGACCGCCCGTTTTCCGTGGCCGCGAGCCCAGTCGCGGGCTGGGGCCGCTCTCCATCTCGCGCACCTTTGCAGGAGCCGGGCGAAGGGCTAACGCGAAATCAGCGCGAGTAGAACTCGACCACGAGGTTCGGTTCCATGGTGACCGGATAGGGCACTTCGTCGAGCTTGGGCACGCGGGTGAAGGTCACCTTGTCGGTGCCGTCGGGTGCGACATAGTCGGGAATGTCCCGCTCGGGCAGGCTCTGCGCCTCGATCACCAGCACCATTTCCTGCGCCTTCTTGCCGAGGCTGATGACATCGCCGACATCGCAGCGGCGCGAGGCGATGTTGCACTTCACGCCGTTGACGTAGATGTGCCCGTGGCTGACGATCTGGCGCGCGGCGAAGATGGTCGGCGCGAACTTGGCGCGGTAGACGATCATGTCGAGCCGGCGTTCGAGCAGGCCGATCAGGTTCTGGCCCGTATCGCCTTTCATCCGGGTCGCATCCTTGTAGGTGCGGTGGAACTGCTTTTCGGTGACATCACCGTAATAGCCTTTAAGCTTCTGCTTGGCGCGCAGCTGCAGGCCGAAATCGCTCATCTTGCCCTTGCGGCGCTGACCGTGCTGGCCGGGACCATAGGAACGCTTGTTGACGGGGGAATTCGGGCGACCCCAGATGTTTTCGCCCATCCGGCGGTCGAGCTTGTACTTGGCGCTCTTGCGCTTCGACATAAGTCGTGTCCTTCAAATTTGCTGATCCACCCCAGTGGTGGACATCCAACCCGGCATCGCACCGTGCGAGGTTCATCCTCGACGCGGCCACCGCTTCACCGGGGTGCGGGGCCCATTTGCGAAGCGCGCGCATAGCAGGATTGCGGGCCCAGTCAACGATGAACGGCATCGGCGCGCCCCGGGAGGCGCGCGCATCGCGGCCGTGCGCGAGCCGGTTCAGCGACGGCGGTTCATTTCGCGCCATTGTTCCGCGGTCAGGCACACGCGCGTCTTGCGACGGCTCGACATGTCCGCGCGGATGCGGCGGCAGATGCGCTTGTCTTCCTTCGCTTCGGACTTGGCAGCGGGGTTGGTCGGCGCCCCTTTGCCGTCATCTTCCCGCGCTTCGGCTTGGTCGGCGGGTTCCTCCGCCTCCTGCGGAGCGGCGGAGAGCGCCGGGGCGGCGAAGAGGGCACAGGCGGCGAGCGCCGCGAGACGGGCGGGAGCAAAATTCATGAAGAAATCCGTTTGGTTAGGGAAGCAAGATCAAGCGACGTGGCGCACCTAACGCGCCCGGGCGGGCCTGTCCATCAAAGCCTTTGCGGTAATCGCGCGCTCAATAGGTCGGCGTGGCAAGCACGTCGTAATGCCGCCCTCGCCCATAGCGCCGCCGCTGCGCAAAGCCCGCCCGCGCCAGTGCCCGTTCGATTCGCGCCGCATCGCTCCAGCGATCGTCGTGCTCGTAGAACAGGCCGCAGACCCGCTCGCCCAGCGCCGAGCCGAGCAATTGGTCGATCACCACCGCCTCGTGCCCCTCGACATCGATCTTGGCAAAAATCGGCAAGTGGCGGGGCAGGTGCGGCACGATCCGGGCTGCGGTGACGAGCGCGACGTCGATCCGCGCAGCATCGCCGCTGCGCGCGGCGAGGTGCGGCCCGAGGGTGGCAAGCCCGCTATGCGCGCGGCCGAGAGTGATGGTGGCCGATCCGCTGCGCTCCGACAGGCCGACATTGAGCGCAATCGCACGGCCTGCCAGCCCGGCGGCGGCGAGATTGGCCTCGAGCCGGGCATGGGTTGCCGGCACCGGGTCGAGCGCAAGGATCGCCTCGCAGGCGGGATTGCGCCCGGCGATGAGCGAGAACAGGCCCTGGTTGGCGCCCACGTCGAGAAAGGCGAACGGCACGTCCAATGCCCCGATCAGGTCGGCGAGATAGGAGCCATAGGTTCCGTAATGGCAATAGGCATAGGTCTTGTCCGACCAGTTCGGCCACATCGCAACGCCATAGACCGAACGCACGGGAGCCGCCTTGCCGCCGCACAGCGCGCCGCCGGTGGCCCGGTGGACATGGCGCATGGCCCGCGCGCGCAGGACCCTGAGATGGCGCCAGAACAGGAAATCGCGGGCCATCGCCGCCGGGCGGTGGAGCGGCCGGGCAAAGGCGCGCGCGGCGGCGATCGCCTCGGTGCGCCCCGCGGTTCGACCCGTGGCCATTCGCAAGGTCGCGTCCACCCGCTGTCCCCTCGCAGGCCCGCTCAGGCCTTCGGCTCGCGCTCGAGCGTGCTGAGAATGCCGCGCAGCGTGCGCACTTCCAGATGGTTCCAGCCCGGCCTCGTCAGCACGCTGCGCAACGTGCGCCGGGTGGCTTCGGCGCGGGTTTCGGGGAGGAAATAGCCTTTCGGCTCAAGCATCCGTTCGAAATGCGCGATCAGTCCGTCGAGTTCGGCCTGCGAGGCGGGGGGCAGGGCGTCCTCGGCGGTGGGCTGGACGAGATCGGGCAGGGCGCGGCCCCCGGCTTCGGCCTGCTCGCGCCCGATCCGCGACCATTCATAGGCGACGAGAATCACCGCCTGCGCAAGATTGAGCGATCCGAATTCGGGATTGATCGGCACGGTCAGGATATGCCGGGCGAGCGCGACGTCCCCGGTTTCCAGCCCCGAACGTTCGGGGCCGAAGAGAACCGCATGACGCCCCGCGCCCGCGTGGATGAGCTGCGCGGCCCCGTCCGCTCCGACGACGGGCTTCGTCACGCCGCGTTTCCTGACGGTCGTCGCATAGACATGGGCGCAGTCCGCGACCGCTTCGGCGGTGGTGTCGAAAACCTTCGCGTTTTCGAGCACCATGTCCGCCCCTGCTGCGGCCGGACCTGCGGAGGGGTTGGGCCATCCGTCGCGCGGCGCGACGAGACGCATTTCGGTAAGCCCGAAATTGAGCATGGCGCGCGCCGCCTTGCCAATATTTTCGCCCAATTGCGGGCGCACCAGCACCATGACCGGCTTCGTCGTCTTGTCCATCGCGCCCGGTTCCCGCCCCTGATTCCCGCTTTATTCCTGCGCCGCCTTCGCGCCGCCCGCTTCGGTGACGGTGCTGGCGAATTCCTCGAAATCGCGCGCCTCGGAGAAATCGCGATAGACGGATGCGAAGCGGATATAGGCGACGCTGTCGATCTGCCTCAGGCCATCCATCACCAGTTCGCCGATATGGGAGGAGGAGACTTCCGCCTCGCCTGCGGTTTCGACCTGGCGCTGGATCCCGCTCACCAGCTGGTCGATCTGTTCCTGCCCGATCCCGCGCTTGCGGCAGGCGAGCGCGACCGAGCGTTCGAGCTTGGCCCGGTCGAAGGGTTCACGCCGCTGGGGCGTGCCGTCGGCCCCGGCCTTGACGATGGTGACCTCGCGCAGCTGGACGCGCTCGAAAGTGGTGAAGCGCGCGCCGCACTTGGTGCATTGCCGCCGGCGACGGATCGCGGTCGCGTCCTCGGTCGGGCGCGAATCCTTCACCTGGCTGTCCTCGTGGGCGCAGAAGGGGCAGCGCATTTCTCGTGTCGTTCTCTTAGGGCCGCCCTTGGCGCGTTACAGGCCGGGATAGACCGGGAAAGCGTCGCACAAATCCGAAACGCGCGCGCGCACACTTTCCTCGACCTGAGCATCGCCTTCGGCACCGTTCCGGGAGAGGCCGTCCACGACCTCCGCGATCAGCTTGCCGACGGTGCGGAATTCGGCCGGGCCGAAACCGCGCGTCGTGCCCGCCGGCGTGCCGAGCCGGATGCCCGAGGTGACGAAGGGCGAGCGCGTGTCGAAGGGGATGCCGTTCTTGTTGCAGGTAAGCCAGGCGCGATCGAGGCCTTTTTCCGCGTCCTTGCCGGTCACGTCCTTGGCCGAAAGATCGACCAGCATGGAATGGTTGTCCGTCCCGCCGGAGACGATGCGCAAGCCGTTTTCCTCCAGGCTCGCGGCGAGCGCGCGGGCGTTCTCGACGATGCGGTGGGCATAGGCCTTGAATTCGGGAGCGAGCGCTTCGCGAAAGGCGACCGCCTTGGCCGCGACGACATGCATCAGCGGGCCGCCCTGCAGGCCGGGGAAGACCGCCATGTTCAGCGGCTTGGTATATTTCTCGTCATTCCACAGGATGATGCCCGAACGCGGACCGCGCAGGGATTTGTGGGTGGTCGAGGTGACAATGTCGCAATGCGGGAAGGGTGAGGGATGCGCGCCGCCTGCGACGAGGCCCGAAATGTGGCTCATGTCGCACAGCAGGATCGCGCCGACCTCATCGGCGACCTTGCGGAACGCGGCGAAATCCCAGGTCCGCGAATAGGCCGTGCCGCCGCATATGATGAGCTTCGGCTTGTGTTCGCGCGCGGTTTTCGCAACTTCGTCCATGTCGATCAGCTCGTCGCCTTCGCGCACGCCATAGCTGACCGGATTGAACCACTTGCCGCTCATATTGACGGGCGAGCCATGGGTGAGGTGGCCGCCGGAATTGAGATCGAGCCCCATGAAGGTGTCGCCGGGCTGGAGCAGGGCGAGGAACACGGCCTGGTTCATCTGCGAGCCGGAATTGGGCTGCACATTGGCGAAATTGCAACCGAACAATTGCTTGGCGCGATCTATTGCCAGCGTTTCGACCACGTCGGCATAGTCGCAGCCCCCGTAATAACGCTTACCCGGATAGCCCTCGGCATATTTGTTGGTGAACACGCTGCCCGTCGCTTCGAGCACGGCGCGGCTCGCGATGTTTTCCGATGCGATCAGTTCGATCTTGTCGCGCTGGCGGGCAAGCTCCTTGGTGACGGCCGCGGCGATTTCGGGATCGGCGGTCTGGAGGTCGTCGTTCCAGAATGCATCCATTTCGGGCGTGTCGACGATTTGCGCGGGAGCGGTGCTCATAGGGGCCTCCTGAAGGCGGGTTACTGGTGGGTTTCGATGCGGTCGGCCGCAAAGGGCGGGGTGCCGAGCTTCGCCACGCGGCGGCGGTGGCGTCCTTCGGGTTCGGCGGCATCGGCGAATTCGGTCGCAAGGAAGGTCGCGACGCAGCTTTTCGCCATCTCGATACCGACAAGCCGCGCGCCGAGCGCAATCACGTTGGCATCGTTGTGATCGCGCGCAAGCGCGGCGGAAAGCGGTTCCGACACATTCGCGCAGCGCACCTGCGGGTGGCGGTTGCAGCTCATGGAGATGCCGATCCCCGACCCGCACAGCGCGATTCCGTAATCGGCCGTGCCTTCGGCGATGACTTCGGCCAGCTTGTAGCCGTAATCGGGATAATCGACGCTCTCGCCCTCGCCGGGGCCGAGATCGGCGACTTCGTGGCCTTCGTCGATCAACCATTCGGCCAGCTCGGCCTTGAGGTCGGTCGCGGCGTGATCGGAAGCGATGGCGATGCGCATGCTCCCTTCATAGAGACTGTCGCGCCCGGCTTCCACCCCGCGCGGGCTTTATTCGGGCCTTTCGCGGCGAATGGGCGGCTTTCGAGAGACGAGGCTTGCGCGTGCGAGTGGAAAATGCACTTTACCGCTCGTCTCTGCACTTTTCCCTATGCCGCTTTTTTCCTTGCCGGTGAGGTCCATGCGAAACCGCCTTCTGCTGCGCGCCCTTTGCGCTATCCTGACGCTGTTCGCCCCGGTCGCCCTGCTTGCGCAGGAAGGCCGCGAGGCCGAGCGCATAAGCCGCGCTTCCGCGCTCGATCCCGGACATGGCGCGGTGATCCTGTCGGTCAGGAGCGAGCTTTTCCTGCTCGAAGAACTGAGCGTGTGGTTCGTGCGGGAGGGCGGGAGCCTCGATAATCCCGGCGACCTGGTGCGCTTTACCCGCAGCCAGCCCATGCTCGCTTTCGCGAACCGGACCACCCAATACAAGGTCCGCGCCTACCAGCTTCCCGCCGGGCGCTGGCGGCTCGCGGGGCACGGGGTCAAATGCGAGAAAGTGCCCGCTCCGGACGAGCGTTGCCTCGTCGAGATCAAGGTGCTTGGCATCGGCGAAACGGTGAGCTTTCCCAGCCGCGGCTACGACGAGGACGCGCCGGTTTTCGAGGTGCGCGCAGGTGCGGTCACGAATGCGGGCGATTGGGGGCTGACCGCGAGGAACACGATCGAATGGTCGCAAATCCCCGCCGATGAGGCGGGCGAGTGGCAGCGGCGATTTGCCGCCCTGCCGCGTGCGCCCGATCCGCAGGTGCCGGAGGAGTATCGCCTGAAATACGGCCTCTTCCCGCGCAGCTATGACGACGACAAGAACCGGCGGTATTGAAGGGGTCGGCATGGAACTTCGCATCCCTCCGCCCGTGCAGGTCGCGCTCTCGATCGCGCTGATGGCGGGAATCGGCCGGGTCGCACCCCCACCGGGTGTCGAACTGCCCTGGCTGACCGCGCTGCTGGCGACGGGCGCGCTCGCTTTCCTGTTCGCTCCGGCGGTGGGCTTTTCCCGGGCGCGCACGACGGTCGACCCGATACATCCGGAACGCGCCGAGCGCCTCGTCACCAGCGGGCTTTTCCGCGTCTCGCGCAATCCGATGTATGTCGGCATGGCGATGCTGCTGGGCGCGGTGGCGGCGTGGGATTTCGCCTGGGGACACCTTGCGGTCATCGCGGCGTTCGTCTGGTGGATGACGCGCTTCCAGATCATCCCCGAGGAACGCGCGCTGGAGGCGCGTTTCGGGGAGGAATACCGCGCCTACAGGGCGAGCGTGCGGCGCTGGTTGTGAACCGGAAGAGGGACGAAATCCGGCTCGCGGCGTAGGATCACTGGTCGAGAAAGGACCGCATCTTGCGGCTGCGGCTCGGGTGCTTGAGCTTGCGCAGCGCTTTCGCCTCGATCTGGCGGATGCGTTCGCGGGTCACGGAGAATTGCTGGCCGACTTCCTCGAGCGTGTGATCGGTGTTCATCCCGATGCCGAACCGCATGCGCAGCACGCGTTCCTCGCGCGGGGTGAGGCTGGCGAGCACGCGGGTGACCGTCTCCTTGAGGTTCGCCTGGATCGCCGCGTCGACGGGGATGACCGCGTTCTTGTCCTCGATGAAATCGCCGAGGTGGCTGTCTTCCTCGTCGCCAATGGGCGTTTCGAGGCTGATCGGCTCCTTGGCGATCTTCATCACCTTGCGCACCTTTTCGAGCGGCATGGACAGCCGCGCGGCCATTTCCTCAGGGGTCGGCTCGCGGCCCTCCTCGTGGAGGAACTGGCGCGAGGTGCGCACCAGCTTGTTGATCGTCTCGATCATGTGGACCGGGATGCGGATGGTGCGCGCCTGGTCGGCGATGCTCCGCGTGATCGCCTGCCGAATCCACCACGTCGCATAAGTGCTGAACTTGTAACCGCGGCGATATTCGAACTTGTCGACCGCCTTCATCAGGCCGATATTGCCTTCCTGGATCAGGTCGAGGAATTGCAGCCCGCGATTGGTGTATTTCTTGGCGATGGAAATCACGAGGCGCAGGTTCGCCTCGACCATTTCCTTCTTCGCGATACGCGCCTCGCGCTCGCCCTTCTGCACCATGTTGACGATGCGGCGGAATTCCGGGAGCGCCATGCCGGTCTGCGCGGAGATGTCGGTGATCTCGGTGCGAATGCGCTCGATCGCGTCGGCTTCCTTCTCGAGGAAGGCGGCCCATTTCTTGTCTTTCTTGGCGCGCTCCTTGATCCAGGCATCGTCGAGCTCATTGCCGACATAGCCCTTGAGGAAGTCGATCCGCTTGATCTTGTGGCGCTCGGCAAGGCGCAGCATCTGGCCGCCCAGCGCGGTCAGGCGGCGGTTGAAGGCGTAGAGATTGTCGACCAGGAATTCGATCTTGGTCGCGTGGAACTGCATCGATTCCACTTCCGCCGTCAGCTCTTCGCCGAGCTGTTCGTATTTCTTTTCCTTGGCCTTGGGAAAGTCCCCGCCAGCGGCCAGTGTCTCGACCCGTTCGGCCTGCAATTTCTCAAAGGAATTGAATAGCTTGGTAATGCGCGCAAAACGCTCGATCGCCTCCGGCTTGAGCGCGGCTTCCATCTGGGCGAGGCTGAGGGTGTTGTCCTCTTCGTCCTCGTCCTCGCGCTTGGACGAGCCGCCCTCGCCGTCCTCGTCCTCTTCGCTGTCCTCGTCCGCCTCTTCCTCGTCGTCGTCGCGGATCGTGGGCCCGGCGGTTTCCTCGGAGATTTCGCCGTCATCGTCATCGTCGGCATCCTCGGCCATCTTGTCGGCCGGCGGTTCCTTCGACAGCATCGCGTCGAGATCGAGGATCTCGCGCAGCTGCATGTCCTCGGCATTGAGCGCTTCGGACCACTGGATGATCGCGTGGAAGGTGATCGGGCTTTCGCACAGGCCCATGATCATCATGTCGCGGCCCGCCTCGATCCGCTTGGCGATGGCGATCTCGCCTTCGCGGCTCAGCAGTTCGACCGCGCCCATTTCGCGCAGATACATGCGCACCGGATCGTCGGTGCGTTCCCCACCGGTGGTTTTCTTGACCGCGGCCTTGGGGTCCTTCTTGGTCTTGGCGGCATCCGCGTCTTCGCCCTCGTCCGGGCCGACGGCGATTTCCTCGACTTCGGCTTCGGCTTCGGCCTCCGCTTCTGCTTCTTCGTCGTTCTCGACGATCTGGACGCCCATTTCGGAAAGCGCGGTCTGGATATCCTCAATCTGGTCGGGGCTCATTTCGCCCGAGGGCAGGGCCTCGTTCAGCTCGTCATAGGTGACGTAGCCCTTCTTCTTCGCCTTTGAGATCAGCTTTTTCACCGATGCCTCGTTAAGGTCGATCAGCGGGGCATCGTCGTCCTGGGTTTTCGCGCTCGAAGCCATGCGGTCCTGTCAATCCCTTGCGCCCGCCGCGGGAGGGTCGTTCGTGTCCCCAGCCGCGAGAGCCGTTTTGTCCGATCCGACCGCATCCGCGGCCGGGTCCCTGTCCGTCGCCGCCGGAGCGGCTTTCCTGCGCCCGAAGGCCTTCAGGCGTTCATCGACTGTCGTGAGCTGTTCGCGCAGCCGAACCTGCTCGGCGAACGATCCTTCCGGATCGCTGTCGAAACGGTCGATCGTGGCTGCCAGGGCAGCCTCCAGCGCCGGCCTTTCGACCAGTAACGCAACAGCCTCGGCCAGTTCCTCGCGCGCTTCGTCCGGTGTGGTCCCTTCCCTGAGGAAGGCGTATCGATTGTCGACCGGCGGGGCGGGAATGCCTTGAGCAGGGGATATGGCCTTTCCCCCGCGCGAATCAAGCGTTTCGGACAATTCGATAAGCGATTCGATCGCGGGTGCGGCTTTCGGGTCATGCCGGGCGAGCCGCGAGAGCGCTTCGACATGGGGTGCGATAAGCTGAGGATGACGCAGGAAGCCCGCGATCACCGCTTCGCTCAGCGAATGACGCGCGCCGCCTTCGATAAGCCGGCGCAATGTCGCGCGCGCCTCGGGTGAAAGCGGTGCGGGCCGGGCGGTCCCGCCCTGCCATGCGCCCCTTTGCGGCGCGGCGCGCGCAGCGGTGCGGGGCGGGCGCGGCGGATAGGCGAAAGCGGAGAAGCGATCGAGCCATTCGCGCCGGTAGAGCGCGCGGATATCGGGATCGCCGATCGTCTCCGTATGCTCCATCAGCCGCGCTTTCAGTCCGGCCTTGGCCTCGGGACTGTCCAGCGGCTGCGCATCGCGTTCGTATTCCCACACGGTCTCGAGCAGGCTGGCGGGCTCGGCAAGCAGCGCCTCCATCGCCTGCTTCCCCTTCTCGCGCAGCAGGTCGTCGGGATCGAGACCGGCGGGCAGGCGAACGATGCCGAGCGTACGCGCAGGCTTGAGCAGCGGCAGCGCGCGGGCAATCGCCCGCATCGCCGCCTTCTGCCCTGCGCTATCGCCGTCGAAGCACAGCACCGGGCGCTCGACCATGCGCCAGAGCATTTCGAGCTGCGTCTCGGTCAGCGCCGTGCCGAGCGGGGCGACGGCATCGGCAAACCCCGCCTGGGCGAGTGCGACGACGTCCATGTAACCCTCGACCACGATGACCCGGCCCGACTGGCGCGCGGCGGGCGCGGCGCGGTGGAGGTTGTAGAGCGTGCGTCCCTTGTCGAACAGCGGCGTGTCGGGGGAATTCAGGTATTTCGCGACCCCGTCACGCTTCCCAAGGATACGCCCCCCGAAGGCGATCACCCGCCCGCGCGCGTCCTGGATCGGCAGCATCACTCGGCCCCGGAAACGGTCGTAGGTCTTGCCACCTGTCCCGGACCCCGATCCGGGATCATCGGTCCGGATGCGCATGCCGGTTTCGACCAGCATGTCGTCCTCGAACCGCGACAAGGCACGCGCAAGCGCCTGACGATCGTCGGGCGCATAGCCGAAACCGAATTCGCGCAAGGTGGCAGCCGAAAAGCCGCGCCCCTCAAGATAGTCGCGCGCCGCCCGCCCGTTCTCGTTCGCAAGCTGACCAGCGAAAAAATCCTGCGCCGCGGTGGTCACGTCGATCAGGCTGGCACGCTGTTCGGCCTTCTGCGCGGCGACCGGATCGGGCGCGGGCACTTCCATCCCGGCCTCGGCGGCCAGTTCCTTGATCGCGTCCATGAAGGACAGGCCGCGCTGCTCGATCATCCAGCTGATGACATCGCCATGCGCCCCGCAGCCGAAGCAGTGGTAGAAACCCTTGTCGTCGCTGACGGTGAAGCTCGGCGTGTTTTCGGAGTGGAACGGGCAGCACGCTTTCCATTCGCGCCCCGCCTTGGTGAGCTTGGTCGTGCGCCGGATCACGCCCGACAGGGTGATCCGCGCGCGCAGCTCGTCCTTCCATTGCGGGGTGATGGTCATGCGGCAAGGGTGCGCGCGAAAGCGCCCGCGATCAAGCGCGCCGACGCATCAGGATGTGCAAGACCGCGAGCCAAGCCCGCTCAGCTCAGCGATTGCTTGACCAGCGCGCTCGCCATCTTGCCGTCGAGCACCGCGCCGTGGCGCTTTTTCAACTCGCCCATGACGGCGCCCATGTCCTTCATGCCGAACGCGCCCGTTTCCGCCTTGATGGCTTGAATCGCGGCCATGACTTCGGCCTCGCTCATCATCGTGGGAAGGAATTCCTCGATCACGGCGAGCTCGGCTTTTTCCTTCTCCGCGAGTTCGGTGCGCCCGCCGCTTTCGTACATTGCGATCGATTCGCGCCGCTGCTTCGCCATTTTCTGGAGCACGCCGGTGACCAGTTCGTCGTCGTCCAACGCCTTGTCGCTGGTGCGCTGTTCGATATCGCGGTCCTTGATCTTGGCGGAGATCTGGCGCAGCGCGGCCGTGCGTTCCTTGTCGCCGCCCTTCATCGCCTGGACGGTCGCGGTCTTGATTTCGTCCCTTATCATTGCAGTTACATCCCGATCGGTCATGTTATCTGTGGAAGAGATCAATATGGGGCGCGCCCTAGCTTATGGGAAGCGCCGCGCCTAGCTTGACGAGGTCGGTGCGCGGGCCTAGCGCATGGGACTTAGCACGCATTGCCGGTCAACCTTTCCAACGGAGCGCCCCATGGCCCTTTCCGCGACGACGCCTGCGCAACCGAAAGGGGCGACCGGATGCCTTGTCCTGGCCGACGGGACTGTCGTCTGGGGGAGGGGCTTCGGAGCCGAGGGCGCAGCGGTGGGCGAGGTGTGCTTCAACACCGCGATGACGGGCTACCAGGAGGTGATGACCGATCCCTCCTATGCCGCCCAGATCGTCACCTTCACCTTTCCCCATATCGGCAATGTCGGCGCGAATGCCGAGGATATCGAAAGCGCCTTCGACAACGGCGTGGAAAGCGCGGTGGGATGCGTGGTGCGCGAGGACGTGACCGAGCCGAGCAATTTCCGCAGCCTCGAGAGGTTTACCGAATGGATGGCGGCGGCGGGCAAGATCGGCCTTGCGGGGGTCGACACCCGCGCGCTCACCCGCCGCATCCGCACCTCCGGCGCGCCCAATGCGGTGATCGCCCATGCGAGCGATGGCAGCTTCGACATTCCCGCGCTCATCGAGCGGGCGCGGGTCTGGGCGGGGCTGGAGGGAATGGACCTGGCCGGGCGGGTAAGCCGCGAAAAGCGCGAGGAATGGACCGGCGGTCACTGGACGCTCGGGGCCGGCTATGGCGAAAGCGCCGCGGAAAAACCGCACGTGGTCGCGGTGGATTACGGGTCGAAGGACAATATCTTCCGCAATCTCGTGCGCGCCGGGGCGAAGGTGACGGTGGTCCCCGCGCGGGCGAGCTTCGATGAGATCATGGCGCTGGAGCCGGACGGCGTGTTCCTGTCGAACGGCCCGGGCGATCCGGCGGCGACGGGCGAATATGCGGTGCCGGTGATCCGGCAATTGCTCGATGCCCACGTGCCGATCTTCGGCATTTGCCTGGGCCACCAGATGCTCGCCATCGCCGCCGGAGCGCGGACGTTGAAGATGCACCAGGGCCATCGCGGCGCGAACCACCCGGTGCAGCGCGTGGGCGAGGGGTGGGGCGAGAGCGTCGGCCTCGTCGAGATTACCAGCATGAACCACGGTTTCGCCGTAGATGCGGACACCCTGCCCGACACGGTGGAACAGACCCATGTCTCGCTGTTCGACGGGACGAATTGCGGCATTGCGATCCGCGGCAAGCGGGCCTTCGGGGTGCAGTACCACCCGGAAGCCTCGCCGGGGCCGCAGGACAGTTTCTATCTGTTCGAGAAGTTCGTCGGGGGTCTCGCGCAATGAAGCGACTGGTTCTTCCGATCCTGAGCGTGTTCGTTTTCATCGGTTACTTCGCATGGCGTGACTGGGGGGTCCCGATCGATACCGAGAACGATAATCACTGCGCTGCAGTGACCAGTGCCTTTATCGTGGTCGGCATGGGAGAACTTGGCATCAAGGAGCTTGCCGGGGTGCCGGCGATGGCAAGTTTCCTCAAGGAAAGGGCACAGGAAAACGCTCGATCCGAAGCCGAATTGAAGGAAGAATTCGATCGGCTGCGGCAGGCCGTTCTCGACGATCCGCGGCTCTACAACAACGAGCTGATCGCGTGTATCGACCGCACCTTGCCCGACCCCGAGTTCCGAAATTACATCCGCGAAGGCGTAGCTGGAGCCAGGGAGCGGTTTGAGGAAACGCGACAGCGCATCGAGCGCATGAGGCAGCAGATGGACCAAGCGGTCGAGCAATGATGGTTTTATCCCGTTATTATCGACTGTTGGCCGGGGCGCTTACGGGCTGCGCCATTCTGGTCGCACCCCTCGCCGCCCAAAACCCCGCGATGACCCCGCCCCCGCTCGCCCAGTGGCCCGGCGCGCAGATCGCGCGCGGGGTCGCGTTTCAGGGCGACGGCTCGCTCACCATCCGCGAGGCCGAAACCGGTCTGCCCATTCTCGCCTTCTGGCGGCCCGTCCTGTTCCGCGAGGAAACCGACGAGCCGATTGCGGGCCGCATGGATTGCAAGGTCGCCGCCGTCGAAGGGCCCTATGATGCCGAACGCTTCGATCCCGATGCGCTCCACGAAGCCGCGCGCGAGCTGCGCGAGCGGCAGGGCTATATCGACGAGGACGTGCTGCGCGATATCGGCGAGCATGTCCGCCGGCTCGACGTGGTCGGCCGTCGCAACCGGCCGCATCAGCATTATGTCCTGTCCTACATCCTCGTGCGCGACGGGACCCGTCTGATCGACATCCGTCGCAACTGCACCTTCATCCACGGCAAGGGCGTGACAGCGATCGACCCCTTGCCCTATGTCCATCGCTACACCAGGCTCACCTATGCTTTCCGGCCGAACGGAGGCGAGGGATGAGCCCAGCGCGCCTCGCCATCCTCGCCGCTATGCCGATGATCGGCGGCTGCTCGCTGCTCTGGCCCGAGGACGAACGGGTCGGGACCGAAAGCGCGGCGGACTGCGCCTCGCGCGTGGCCGAGGCGCTGGGGCCGGGATCGGATTTCCGCAGCTACGAGGGCGAGATCGGCGTTCCCACCTTCACCTACGATATCACCAAGATGGAGCTGGAAGAGGTGCAGGCGCTGATCGTCGCGGGCAGCGACGAAACCGCCGGTTCGCGCGGGATGACCTCGACCAACGAGACGCAGACCGCCGTCGAACGTTTCATGAGCCAGCCCGCCGACGAAAAAGGCAGCTTCTTCCTCGGCCGCGATCCGGCGCTCTACCGCATTCGCGGCGAGATGCAGCCGGTCGCCGACATGATCGCAAACGGCTGCGCGCGGCAGAAGGCGGACATGCGCCTGATCGACGTGCAGGTCGCCGCAGGCCCCGCCGAACTCCAACAAGCGCCCGAACCCGAACAAGAGACGCAACGCTGATGCCCAGACGCACCGACATATCCTCCATCCTCGTCATTGGCGCAGGCCCCATCATCATCGGGCAGGCGTGCGAATTCGACTATTCGGGCACGCAGGCGATCAAGGCGCTCAAGGAAGAGGGCTACCGGGTGATCCTGGTGAATTCCAACCCGGCGACGATCATGACCGATCCGGAATTCGCCGACGCGACCTATGTCGAGCCGATCACGCCGGACATCGTCGCCAAGATCATCGCCAAGGAAAAGCCCGACGCGCTGCTGCCGACGATGGGAGGGCAGACCGCGCTCAATTGCGCGCTGAAACTCGATGAAATGGGCGTGCTGGCCGAGCACGGCGTGGAGATGATCGGCGCGCGCGCCGACGCCATCGACAAGGCCGAGAACCGCCAGCGTTTCCGCGAGGCGATGGATGCGATCGGGCTGGAAAGCGCGGCTTCAGGGGTTGCCAACACATTGGACGAAGCGCGCGAGGTTCTCGAGCGCACGGGCCTGCCCGCGATCATCCGGCCCTCCTTCACGCTCGGCGGGACGGGCGGGGGCATCGCCTACAACACGCAGGAATTCGAGACGATCGTGCGCGAAGGGCTCGATGCCTCGCCCACCACCGAAGTCCTGATCGAGGAATCGCTCCTCGGTTGGAAGGAATACGAAATGGAGGTGGTGCGCGACCGGTTCGACAACGCGATCATCATCTGCGCGATCGAGAATGTCGATCCGATGGGCGTGCATACGGGCGATTCGATCACCGTCGCCCCGGCACTGACCCTGACGGACAAGGAATACCAGATCATGCGTTCGGCCAGCATCGCATGCTTGCGCGAGATCGGGGTGGAGACGGGCGGCTCCAACGTCCAGTTCGCCGTCAATCCGAAGGACGGGCGGCTGATCGTGATCGAGATGAACCCGCGCGTTTCGCGCTCCTCGGCGCTCGCATCCAAGGCGACGGGCTTTCCCATCGCCCGCGTCGCGGCGAAGCTGGCGGTGGGATACACGCTCGATGAAATCACCAACGAGATCACCGGGGCGACGCCTGCCAGTTTCGAGCCGACGATCGACTATGTCGTCACCAAGATTCCCCGCTTTGCCTTCGAAAAGTTCAAGGGCTCGGAGGCGACGCTTTCGACCGCGATGAAATCGGTCGGCGAGGTCATGGCGATCGGACGCAATTTCGCCGAGTCGATGCAGAAGGCGCTGCGCGGGCTGGAGACCGGGCTCGACGGGTTCAACCGCATCACCGAACTCGAAGGCGTATCGAAGGACGTCATGACCGCCGCCCTGTCGCGCCGCACGCCCGAGCGCATCCTCAAGATCGCGCAGGCCTTCCGCGAGGGGCTGACGATCGAAGAGGTCGGCGCCGTCACCTTCTACGATCCATGGTTCCTGCGCCAGATCCACGCCATCATCGAAGCCGAGCGCGAGGTCCAGTCCGACGGCCTGCCGCGCGATGCCGAAGGGCTCAGGCGGCTTAAGGCGATGGGCTTTTCCGACCGCCGCCTCGCGACGCTCGCCGTGCGCTCGGTCGGGGTTGCAGGCGGGCTTGCCGAAACGCAGGCGAAAAGCTCCGGCCTGCTGCACGACGCGTTGCAGGCAATGGCCGGGGCGACCAGCGAGGAGGAGGTGCGCGCGCTGCGCACGAAACTCGACGTGCTGCCGGTGTTCAAGCGGATCGATTCCTGCGCCGCCGAATTCGAGGCGGTCACGCCCTATATGTATTCGACCTATGAAGCGCCCAGTTTCGGGCAGGCCGAATGCGAGGCCGACCCGTCCGACCGCCGCAAGATCGTCATCCTCGGCGGGGGGCCGAACCGGATCGGGCAGGGGATCGAATTCGACTATTGCTGCGTCCACGCCTGTTTCGCGCTGGGCTCCGAAGAAGGTGGGGCGGGCTTCGAGACGATCATGGTCAATTGCAATCCCGAGACCGTCTCGACCGATTACGACACCTCCGACCGGCTCTATTTCGAGCCGCTCACGGCCGAGGACGTGCTCGAAATCCTGCGCGTCGAACAGAGCAAGGGCGAGCTCGTCGGCGTGATCGTCCAGTTCGGCGGGCAGACGCCCTTGAAGCTCGCGCAGGCGCTGGAGGATGCGGGCATTCCCATCCTCGGCACCAGCCCCGACGCGATCGACCATGCCGAGGATCGCGAGCGGTTCGCCAAGCTGGTCAACAAGCTGAAACTGAAACAGCCCGACAACGGCATCGCCTATACCCGCGACGAGGCGGCGGCGGTGGCGGCGCGGATCGGCTATCCCGTGCTGCTGCGGCCATCCTTTGTCCTGGGCGGGCGGGCGATGGAGATCGTCGACAGCGAGGCCCAGCTTGATGATTACATCTCGAGCGCGGTCACCGTATCCGGCGACAGCCCCGTTCTCGTCGACCAGTATCTGCGCGATGCGATCGAGGTCGATGTCGATGCGCTATGCGATGGCGAGGACGTGCGCGTCGCCGGCGTCATGCAGCATATCGAGGAAGCGGGTGTCCATTCGGGCGACAGCGCCTGCACCCTGCCGCCCTATTCGCTCCCGCCCGAGATCGTCGCGGAAATGGAGCGGCAGGCCGATGCGCTCGCCCGCGCGCTCGATGTGGTGGGCCTCATGAACGTGCAATTCGCGGTCAAGGACGACGAGGTGTACCTGATCGAGGTAAATCCGCGCGCCAGCCGCACCGTGCCTTTCGTCGCCAAGGCGATCGGGCAGCCCGTCGCCAAGATCGCCGCGCGGGTCATGGCAGGGGAGAAGCTGGCCGATTTCGAGCCCTTCCGGCGCGAGCTGGCCTACATGGCAGTAAAGGAAGCGATCTTTCCCTTCAGCCGCTTCCCCGGCGCCGACCCCGTGCTGACCCCGGAAATGAAATCGACCGGCGAGGTCATGGGGATCGACACCACGTTCGAGGCCGCCTTCCTGAAATCGCAGCTGGGCGTAGGGATGGCGCTCCCGCGCGAAGGCACGGTGTTCGTCTCGGTCAAGAATTCGGACAAGGCGGGCATTGTCGATGCGGTGCGCTCGCTCATCGCGGAGGGCTTCCGCATCATCGCGACCGCCGGCACGCAATCCTTCCTCGCCGAACAGGGCCTCGACGTGGAGCGGGTCAACAAGGTTGCCGAAGGCCAGCCGCACATCGTCGACCGGATCATCGATGGTGAAATCGCGCTGATCTTCAACACCACCGAAGGCTGGCAGTCCCTGCTCGATTCGAAGTCGATCCGCGCCAGCGCACTCGAAAAGAAGGTGCCCTATTACACCACCGCCGCCGCCAGTCGCGCCGCGGCGGCGGCGATTTGTGCAGTCAGGCCGCATCAGCTTGAAGTCCGTTCGCTGCAGGACTATTATGAAGGGCCGACCACGTAACGGCCCTTTCCGACATTCCGCGTGCTCGACCGGTTCCCTCGCCCGCCGAGGGAGTGCGGTGGCGGATTGCAAAAAGAACGGACCTTTTGGTGGGGACAACAGTTCGGATGCGGGGGGCCGAGGAGGAAAAGGACGGACATGGCAACAATGGAAAAAGTTCCGATGCTGGTGGAGGGCTATGAGAGGCTGACCGCCGATCTCAAGACCCTGCGCGAAGAACGCCCCAAGATCGTCGACGCGATCGAGGAAGCGCGCGCGCACGGCGACCTGTCGGAAAACGCGGAATATCACGCCGCCAAGGAGCGGCAGGGCCAGGTCGAGGCACAGATCGCCGAGATCGAGGACAAGGTCAGCCGCGCCCAGATCATCGACCCCAAGACGCTGTCGGGCGACAAGGTCGTGTTCGGCGCGACCGTCACCCTGCTTGACGAGGACGACAAGCCGATCCGTTACCAGATCGTCGGGCAGACCGAAGCGGATGCCGGCAGCGGCCGCATTTCCTATTCCTCGCCCATGGCGCGCGCCCTGATCGGCAAGCAGGTGGGCGACGAGATCGAGGTGACGGTGCCTTCGGGCGACAAGTTCTACCTCGTCGACAAGATCGAATTCATCTGAAGCCATATCGCAGGGGCATGCACCCCGCGCAGGCGGGGGCATAGCTCGCTGTCGCGCTCTATCCGGGCGAAATCCCCGGCGGCGCGGGGACTCACCTGCCGGAAAGGGGTTTTGCCATCGCGTAATTGTGGATCGGAACGCTGCGTCCGGCGTGCTCGAGCGCGAAATTGCGGCGGCGCGAGTGCTCGAACCCGGTGCGCGCGAAAACCGGACGGGCCACCTCGCTCGCTTCGGTCAAAAGCACGGCAAGGCCGCGCCGCGCTGCATCCGCCTCGATCCGCACCAGCAGGGCCGAGGCGACGCCGCGCCCGCCATGGTCCGGGTGGCAATAGAGCATGTCGATATGCCCGGTCGGCTCCATGAGGGCATAGGCTATCGCCCGGTCGGCCCCGTCGGTTGCGACGAGGATCGTATCGCCTTTCGGCGCGCCCTGGAGAAAGCGGCGCGGATCGGGGTGGCGCGCGGCCCATGCGGCGACCTGTTCGCTCGTATAGGCCTGTGCCGCGGTCGCGCGGATCGCGGCCAGCGTCAGGCGGCCAAGCGCCTCGGCATCGGCGGGGCGGAACGGGCGGATCGCGCCCCCGCTTCCGCCCTGCGCGCTCATTCCTCGGGCGTCAGCAGCTTGTGGATGTGGACCACGACATATTTCATCTCGGCATCGTCGACCGTGCGCTGCGCCTGTGCGCGCCAGGCCTCGACCGCGGCATCGTAGGAGCTGAAAATGCCGACGACATGGAGGCTTTCCGGGTCCTGGAATTCATGGCCGCGCGGGTCCTTGACGCGCCCGCCCATGACGAGGTGGAGACGTTGGTTCGGGGTGGTTTCTGCCATGTGCACGGGTCCTTGAGATCGTCGCCCCCTCGCGCTGGACGCGAATAAGGGCCGGGGGAGGAAAATCCCCGCAGCCCTTAATCGCTTTCACCGGCGGAGCAAGCCCGCCGCCTGCGGCGGGCCGGTCCGAAAAAGCCTTTGCTGCCTCAGCCCGTTACGCGGTCCTTGAGGCCGCGCACCGTGCGGCGCGCCTTGCGCTGCGTGCGGCGGGCCGTGTCGCGGGCGCCGTCGGCGACGGTTCCGGCGCGATATTCGGCCTTGCGCCGCGCCTTGCGCGCGGCCGCTTCGGCGCTGTCGGACAGATCCTCGATCCGGTCCTGCCCGGCCTCGGCGGCGCTGAGCGTTTCCTCCACCAGCTTGAGGATATAGGCGGTGAGCGCATTGATCAGCGGGGTAAAGACCGCTTCCCCGCCCTTCTTGGCCGCACTGCCCGCAGCGCTCGCGGCACTGCCGGCAGCGCCCGCCGTGGCGCTCGCCGCGCGGCCTGCGGCGCGTCGGCCGGGCGGAGTGGCGAGACCGATCAGGATGCCGATCCCGATTGCCCCCGCGACCACGGTCAGCGGATGGGCACGGGTGTAATCGCGGGCGGCCACTGCGGCGTCGCGCGCATCGTCGGCGAGGCTGCGCTCGGCGATCCGGCGCTCGCTCGCTTCGATCTTGGCGCGCAATTCGTCGCGTTTGTCGAGGCCGTTGCCGTTGGTATGGGCCGTTTCGGCGGTCTTTTCCCAGGTCGTCTCCCCGGTCGTCGTGTCGGTCATGGTGTCTCCTTGCCCGCCATTTGCGAGCGCTTTCCTGCGGCGCATGACATACGCCTTTTCGGCTTCTCGTGAAAGCAACGGGACGAGGGGCGTGCATGTTCCCATTGCCTCTGGCCCCGTTTCGCATCGTTGGCCTGTGCCGGTTGCCGTGCGCGCGGGCGCTTTATGCCCCCTCGGGTTCCCCGTCGTCGGCCTTCTCGTCTTCGGCTTCCCCTTCAGGCCCGCGCAGGCCGATAATCTCGAGGATCGGTTGCCGCGCGAAGAACAGGAAGAGCGCGCCGACAAGCACCGCGATCGCGCCGCGATTGTCGTCGGCGCGGTCCTTTGCGATGTCGTAGACTTCCTCGGCGCCGTCTTTCACCCGGGCCCCGGTGCGCTTGGCAAGGTTTCCCGGCGCGAAGGTTTCCCTGGCGTGGGCGATGTCGGCCTTGAGCACGGCGAGCGCGGCGTTGCGCAGCGCGCGATCTTCGGCAAGGCGCGGGTCGATTTCGGCCATTTCAGCTTTCTCCCGCGTCCGGCACGTCCGATCTGGGCGGATCGTCCTTGGCGAAGATCGCGCCGATCCGCTTGCCGCGCTGCGCCGCCTGCCAGCCGAGCAGGCCGGTGGCGAGCAGCAGCGCGCCCACGACGATCGCGATCGATCCCCAGATCGTCACCAGCGGGGCGAGCGCGATCACCATGCCGACCGCGAAGGCGAGCACCGCGACATGCAGCACGACCACCGCGACCACCACCAGGCCGAGTGCGATGCCGGCATTCTTCCCCGCGAGGCTTGCGCGGGTCTTCTGGAAATTGAGTTCGGCCTCGGCATAGGTCCGCCCGTCATCGATCAGCGCGGCGAGTTCCTCGGTGAGGGATTCGTTCAGGCCTTCCTCCGGCGCGCCGACCGTCGTCGGGTCGGCGGGCATGTCGGCAGGGGCATTGCCGGGATCGAAGGGATCCTCGATCCGGCCAATGTCGTCCGGCGGCAGCGGCTCGTCCCCGCGCTGGGCGGGGGCCGGGTCGGCATCCGTTTCGGTCTCCGCCCCGGCAGCCGTTCGTGTCGCGGCCACGCCCTCAGTCGCGCGAGCCGCTGAACAGGCGCGCGAAGACAAAGCCTGCGAGCGCGGCAATGCCGACCGCGAGGCCCGGGCTCTTGCGCACGAATTCGCGCGCGTCCTCGCCCAATTCCTCGACGCTTTTCTCTTCGAGCTTGGCCGAGGTTTCGGTCAGGCTGCGCGAAGCCTTGCGGGCATAATCGCCATATTGCTCGCCGAAGCGGTCGTCGATCTTGGTCGCGGTGTCGGTGACGACATGGGACAGCGAGACGAGGCCTTCGCTGACCGATTTCTTGCCCTCGGCCGCGAGTTCGCCCGCGCGGGTCTTGGCCTTTTCGGAATATTCCTCGCCCGTGCCCGCGGCCTGTTCACGATAGGCACCCGCGCGGCTCTGCGCTTCGGTGCGCAGTGCGGCGGCACCGGCCTTGGCTTCCTCGAGCGCGGCATTGAAGCGGCTCTTCGCCTCGGCGGCGTGATCGCTGTCCGCGCCCTTGGCGAGAGCGCCGGTCTTGTTCGAGGACGCGGCCTTTTTCGGACCGGTCGACTTGGTGGTCGAACCCTTGGTCGATTTCGCCGGAGTCTTCTTGGCCGCGGTCGATTTCGTCGTGGTCGATTTCGTCGTGGTCGATTTCGTGGTGCTGCTTTCTGCCATGATCGTCTCGTCACCTCCCGTGATCGGATGATTGCAATAGGAATTCACTTCTTCGCCTGCTTATGCAATGGCCTTGCGGCGAAAAAGGTCCGAAACTACGCCTGCCTGGCCCTGTGCGATCGCTCCCGCGCGAACGGGGTCATCCGCCGCTTGCGCAGCCCCGGCGGGGCGCATAGGGACGCACCCGACAGCGGGGGCAAGGGACAGGGTCGGGGATTGCGCGGCGAATAGCAGGCTTCCCCTGTTCCCATCCCGGTTCCTGCCTTGCAAACATACACAACTTCACAGCCGGAGCCAAACATGACCGCGATCATCGATCTTCACGGGCGCGAAATCCTCGACAGCCGGGGCAATCCCACGGTGGAGGTCGACGTTCTGCTCGAGGATGGAAGCTTCGGCCGCGCGGCCGTGCCCTCGGGCGCGTCGACCGGGGCCCACGAAGCGGTCGAACTGCGCGACGGCGACAAGGGCCGCTACAAGGGCAAGGGCGTGCTGGACGCGGTCAATGCGGTCAACACCGAGATCCGCGAGCTTCTGGTGGGCCGTTTCGATGCCGAGGACCAGCGCGACATCGACATGGCGCTGATCGCGCTGGACGACACGCCCAACAAGGCCCGCCTTGGCGCGAACGCGATCCTCGGCACCAGCCTCGCGGCCGCGAAAGCGGCGGCCAGTGCGCGCGGCCTGCCGCTCTATTCCTATGTCGGCGGGGTGGCGGCGCATGTCCTGCCCGTGCCGATGATGAACATCATCAATGGCGGAGAACACGCCGACAACCCGATCGACATCCAGGAATTCATGGTCATGCCGGTCGGCGCGGAGAGCATCGCCGAGGCCGTGCGCTGGGGTTCGGAAATCTTCCACACGCTGAAGAAGGGGCTTTCGGACAAGGGGCTCGCAACCTCCGTGGGCGACGAGGGCGGCTTTGCCCCCGACCTTGCGAGCACCCGCGCCGCGCTCGATTTCATCATGACCAGCATCGAGCAGGCCGGGTTCAAGCCCGGCGAGGACGTGGCGCTCGCGCTCGACTGCGCGGCGACCGAATTCTTCAGGGACGGCAAATACGAGATCGCGGGCGAGAACCTCTCCCTGTCGGGCGAGGAAATGGCCGATTACCTTGCGAAACTGTGCGGCGACTATCCGATCCGCTCGATCGAGGACGGCATGAGCGAGGACGATTTCGACGGGTGGAAGGCACTGACCGACAAGATCGGCGACCGCGTCCAGCTGGTCGGCGACGACCTGTTCGTGACCAATCCGGCGCGCCTTGCCGACGGGATCGCGCGCGGCCTTGCCAATTCGCTGCTGGTCAAGGTCAACCAGATCGGAACGCTGACCGAAACGCTCCAGGCGGTCGATATGGCGAAGAGCGCGCGTTACACCAGCGTGATGAGCCACCGGTCGGGCGAGACAGAAGATGCGACCATCGCCGATCTCGCGGTGGCGACCAATTGCGGGCAGATCAAGACCGGCAGCCTCGCCCGCTCTGACCGGCTTGCGAAATACAACCAGTTGATCCGGATCGAGGAAGAGCTGGGCACGAGCGCGGCCTATGCCGGGGCGGGCTGTTTTGGTGCGCTGAAAGGCTGATCCGCGCGGGCGGCTGCAGCGATGCGGAACTAGTGCGCGCCTGCGGCGAGCGTAAAATAGCGATCCATCGCCTCCAGCCCTCGCGCTGTCAGGCGCACCAGCACCCGGCGCTGGTCGTCCGGATCGTGTTCGCGGCGGACCAGGCCTTCTTTCGCCAGCACGCCGAGCCAGCGCAGCCCCGTCGTCGGCGGGGCGGCCGAGCCGATGCACGCGCTCGACACCGAGACGTCCTTGCTCTCGGCATGGGCGATATAGAGGTCGAGCAATATGTCCCAGGCGGGTTCGCCGAACAGGTCGGGATTGCCGAAGATCGCCCCGCGGCGCCGGCGCGCGGCATAGACCCTGCGCGCGGCTACGGCATTGGTGCGCCGCCGCTGGCGCTGCTCGGCGGGCGGAGCCTCCTGCCGTGCGTGTTCCGTGGAAGAGCCTGCTGCGGCCAGGGCATTCTCCGCCGGGACTTCGGGATCAGCGGCGAATTCGGCCCCGCGCAATTGCCGCGCTATCGCCAACAGCTGTTCGGCAAGGTCTTTCGGATCGGGGTCTTTCGGATCGGGCGGCTCGGGGGTTGACCCTTGCGCACCGGTGGGCGTCGGCTTGACAGGCCCCGTATCGACCGAGTGCAGGCTGCGTGCCCGAGGTCGATGCGGCTCATGGCCGGGCGGGGATGATAGCCCACACGCTTCGCCGGTGGAGGCTTGTTCGTCGCGGGTCGGGGCCTCGTCCCCGGGTAAATCATCGAAGGGATCGACGAATGCGGTGATGCGCGCGTCATCCATCGTTCCCGCTCCGAAGAAAAGCCGATGCCACCGGGGAGCGCCCCGATAGCGGGCGGGAGGATGGACAGGTGGGAACGTTCGAGCCAGCCATAGTGGTTCGACCTTCTGCTGCGACCATGATTATGGGGTGTTTCCCGCCGGCAGGCCGGAACGGACCGCCGGGCAAATCGCCCCTGCTGACCCAGTTGTTAGCCGATCGAAGGTTTCCTGGCTTTACGTGTCACTACTCAGTCGAACTGCGTAGTCCACGTCGCATCGCGCCGCACCACGCCTGATCAGTTGGGCTGTCCTGTCGCCGGCAGGATCCAGAGCAGGCGCGGGTCGAGCGAGACGAGCCTTTCCCTGTCGCCTTTGCGCGCGGCATGAATTGAATCGCATCCGTCGCCGGAGCCCGTCGCTTCGCCGAGAGCGGTGAGATGTTCGATCGCCGCATTGACGTGGATGGCGGCAATCCCGGCGCCGATCCGATCGAGCCGCGCGAGACAATCGTGCAAGATGTCGGCGATTTCGGCAAGTTCGTCTTCGGTCGCGTTGTCGTGTGTGTTCAAAATGGATCCCCTCTGAGTGCGCGATTCGCCGCGACCCCCGGACGAATGCGTAGCCTACCCTTATGAAGAGCTACATCAGGGAGAATACCTAAAACCGCATGGGCGCGGCGCGGCCTGCGGCTTCAGCGTGTGAAACGCCCCGCAATGTCGATCATGGCGAGCGCCGCGCGGGCCGCTTCGCCGCCCTTGTCCTTCTGTGCCGGGTCGGCGCGGACGATGGCCTGCTGTTCGTTCTCGACCGTCAGGATTCCGTTGCCGATCGCGATGCCGTCCATGGTCAGCGCCATGATCGCGCGCGCGCTTTCGCCCGCGACGATTTCGAAATGATAGGTCTCGCCCCGGATCACGACGCCGATTGCGACGAAGCCGTCATAGTCGCCGCTTTCCGCGGCCAGCGCGATCGCCCCGGGCACTTCGAGCGCACCGGGCACGGTGAGGACTTCGACCTCGTGACCGGCGCCCTCGATCACGGCGCGCGCGCCCGCGATCAGCTGGTCGTTCAAATGGTCGTAGAAACGCGCCTCGACGATCAGGATTTTCGCCATGCAGAATTACTCCGGGATCGGCCGGTGGCCGGTGATGGTCAGCCCGAAACCCTCGATCGCGACGAGGTCGGGGCGCGAATTGGACAGCAGGATCATGTCGTGCACGCCGAGATCGGCGAGGATCTGCGAGCCGATACCGATATTGCGCAGCTCCTCGTCCCGGGTCCACGCGCCCGAGCCGACGCGGCCCGTCAGGATGACGATGATCCCGGACCCGTGATCGCCGACCGCTTCCATCGCCCGCTGGAGCGTCCGTTTCCTCGGCCCCGGAGCGCCGAGCACGTCATCGAAGACCGAGATCGGATGGACCCGGGCAAGGGTGGGCTCGCCGGGGACGACATGGCCTTTCTGCAGGACATAGGCCTCGTTACCCTCGACCCGGTCGCGATAGGTGATCATGCGCCAGTGGCCGCCGTAATCGCTTTCGAAGCTGCTCTCGCCGCTGCGCTCGACGAGGTGGTCGTTGCGCATCCGGTAGGCGATGAGATCGCGGATCGTGCCGATCTTGAGATCGTGCTTGCGGGCGAACGTGACGAGGTCGTCCATGCGCGCCATGGTCCCGTCCTCGTTCATGATCTCGCAGATCACGCCGGACGGGTTGAGCCCGGCGAGGCGCGAGATGTCGACCGCGGCCTCGGTGTGTCCGGCGCGCACCAGCGTGCCGCCGTCGCGCGCGGCGAGCGGGAAGACATGGCCGGGCGTGACGATGTCCCCCGCGCCCTTCGTCGCGTCGATCGCGACCGAAATGGTGCGCGCCCGGTCGGCGGCGGAAATGCCGGTGGTGACGCCTTCCTTGGCCTCGATCGAGATGGTGAAGGCGGTCTGCATCGACTCCTTGTTGTTGCGGCTCATCGGTTCGAGGCCGAGCGTATCGACACGGGCCCTGTCGAGCGCGAGGCAGATCAGGCCGCGGCCATGGGTCGCCATGAAATTGATCGCCTGCGGGGTCGCCATCTGGGCCGGGATGATGAGATCGCCCTCGTTCTCGCGGTCCTCGTCGTCGACGAGGATGTACATGCGCCCGTTCTTGGCCTCGTCGATGATCTCCTCGATCCCGACAAGGACGGGGCGGTCGTCATTGGCCTCGAGGAAGGCGGCGAGTTTCGCGAGGGTTTCCGCAGTCGGGTTCCAGGCCTCTTCGCCGCAGTCGCGCAGGGTGTTGGCATGGAGCCCGGCCGCGCGGGCGAGGCCGGCGCGGGTGAAAGCGCCGCTCTCGACGAGTTCGCGCACGCGTGTGACAGTCGATGTGCTCATGCGGGCGCTCTATCACATAGAAATGTGAAATCAAGCGCTGCCTTTCGCGTGGAAGCGGTCGGGGTGAATGAACTAAGTGAACGAAACCCCACATACGATGTGGCGCGCGGTGTGACCTGAAGCGAGGGGAGGGGGTGGTGGACGCACTAGGGCTCGAACCTAGGACCCGCTGATTAAGAGTCAGCTGCTCTACCAACTGAGCTATGCGTCCGTACCGATGGGCATCGGAAAAATCACCGCGATGGAGTGCTTCGCACGGTCCCGAATCGCGTGAGGCGCTGCATATAGCGCGCTCTGCGCCGATGGGAAGGGGCTATGCGACCTTCTCGGCGATATTCGCGTATCGCAGCGAATCGAACCTCTCGCGCGTGACGGGCGACAGGCGCAGCGTGCTTTCAAGACGGTCCGAGAGGTTTTCCTCGATCCGCACCACGCCTTCGCGTTCCAGCATGAATGCGATTCGCAAGGCTGTGGGTTGGGAAATATCGAGCATTCGATGGAGCGCGCGCAAGGTGGTGGTGCTCCCCTCCGCCTCGCGCTGGCGAATCGCCTCGGTCATCAGCGCGGCAAGCACGATGCCGCCCTCGCGCAGGGGCGGTTCCGGCGGGCGGCAGGGCTGGCCGGTGGAAAGCCGGTCGAACAGGCGATTAAGAAGGCGCATCGGGGACAACATGGTTGGTGGCGGGCTGCACTCAGCTGCGCAATAGGGGGTGTTCCTGGCGACAGACCGGCCAAAAGGGGGGAGTGCCGCTGCCGCCAGGATCCGGGCTTTCAGCCTTACCGCCCTTGCCGGGCAGAATGCGACCCGAAGGCCCGAACTTGATATTGGTTGGCCCCTATCGCGATCCGTGCCTGTATGGGGAAGTCGCCTATCCGGGTGACATCGTGTACGAGACCCCTTCATGCAGCGCCATTTCGACAGACTGGACCGGATCCAAGACATCGCCGAAGCGATCGAATATGGCTGCGACATTGCCAAGGAAGAGGGCGTGGTGCGCCAGAGCTATCACGTCACACCGCTTTTCGAAGAGCCCAATTCCCCCTCGACGATCGTCTATTCGCGCGGCTTTTCGAATGACTGGCTGGAGCTTTACGAGCGGTCCGAATTCCGCCGCAAGGACCCGATCCCGCAGCGCGTGCTCGAATACGGTTCCATGATGACCTGGCGCGAGGCGATGGAGGCGGATGAAAATACGAGCGACAACGAGACCTATTTCGAAGCGATGCGCGAACACGGCCTGATCCACGGTTTCGGCGTGCCGCTGTTCGGGCTGCACGGGCGCGATGCCTATTCCGCGATCGATTTCGACCGCCCGATCGAGGACGTTTCGCCAGGGACGGTCGGCTTCGTGCGGGCGATCGCACAGGCCGCGCATCAGCGCGTATGCGTGCTCATCGAACGCTCGCCGGGGGCTATCAGCCTGTCCGAGCGCGAACGCGAAGTGCTCGAGTGGTTCATCGAGGGCAAATCGCTTTCGGTGACGGCCGACATCATGGGCCTGTCGCCCGACACGGTGAAGACCTATGCCCGCCGGGTCTACGGCAAGCTCGATGCCTGCGACCGGGTGGGGGCGGTGGTGAAAGCGCTCAAACTGGGGCTGGTGCGCGTATGACCGCCCGCGCAGGTCAGCTGGCCAGCCCGCCCGAATAACCGCCTGAAAGCCCGCCGCCGGGCGCTCGCCGGTTCCAGCGATCGACCATCATCAGCGCGCCAATGCAGATCATGTTCGTGAGCATGGAGGAACCGCCATGGCTCATGAAGGGCAGGGGTATGCCGACTACGGGAGCGAAGCCCATGACCATCAGAAGGTTGACCGCGACATAAAAGAAGATCGTCGCCACCATCCCCCCTGCGACCAGCTGGGCGAAACGATCGCGCGAGGCGCGCGCCACCCGCCATCCCCAGCTCAGGATGATCGCGAAAATACCGATCACGAACAGCCCGCCCAAAAGCCCCCATTCCTCGGCCATGGTGGCGAAGACGAAATCGGTATGCGGTTCGGGCAGGTATTGCAGGTGGCTTTGCGAGCCCTCGTTAAAACCCTTGCCGAACAACCCGCCCGATCCGATCGCGATCTTCGACTGGGTGATGTGATAGCCAGCACCGAGCGGATCGGCCTCGGGATCGAACATGGTGAGCACTCGGCGCTGCTGGTATTCCTGCAAGCCGAAAAAGAAGGCCAGTGGAGCCGCCGCCCCCGCCGCGACACCGCCCAGGACGAACCACCGCAGCGGCAGGCCGGCCAGCAGCATCACCACGGCCCCGCCGAAAGCGATGGCGAGCGACGTGCCGAGATCGGGCTGGAGCAGGACAAGCCCGACGGGCGCAGCAATGATCGCGCCCGGCAATACCACCGCACGCCAGCCCGTGATCATACCGACCGGCAGGGTCGAATAGAACTGCGCCAGCGTCATCACGATCACCGGCTTCATCAGCTCGGATGGTTGCAGCACCATGAAACCAAGGTCTAGCCAGCGCTGGCTGCCGCCGCCGACCTGGCCGATGATCTCGACCGCGATCAGCATGGCGAGCACGGCGAGATAGGCCGGATAGGTGAGGAATTTCACCAGTTCGCGCGGAAAGGCAGCGATGACCAGGGCCATGACGATGAACACGCCGAAACGCACGAGATGCGAGCTCGCGAACGGGTCCATCGAGCCCCCCGCGGCCGAATAGAGCACCGCCGCCCCGAATGCGACCAGCAGGCACAGCGGGACCAGCATCCCCCATGGCTGGCGCGCGATCGGTTCGGGTACGACGCTGCTCATGATCAGTCCTCGTTGCCGGAAAGGGGGCTGGACGGAGGCAGGCCGGCATTCGGCGGCGGACTGCCCGAAGCGGTCGGGTCGGGGCGCGGCGCGATGGCGTCATCGGCGATCGCCTGCGTGCGGGCGGCATCCAGCCGGGCCTCGGCCTCGACCTGGTCGAATATGTCCTCGTCCCGTCGCGGCGGCGGCGTAACCGTGGCCCCGCGTTCGGCGGCATAGGCGGCATAGCGTTGTTCGAGCCGCTGCTGGGCGGTTCCGCCCCACTGCTTCTCGAGCTTGAGCAGCGCGTCCATCCCCTTGGCCGGATCGAACATGAAGGTCATCACGTCGCGCGCAATCGGATAGGCGGCCCCCGAACCGCCGCCATGCTCGATCACGACCGCCCCGGCATAGCGCGGGTTCTCGAACGGGGCGAAGAAGACGAACAAGCCGTGGTCGCGGTATTTCCAAGGGCCTGAACGGCCGTCGGAAACCGATAGCGAGACGACCTGCGCGGTGCCGGTCTTGCCCGCCATCAGCACGTCGTCGAACGGCAGGCGCCCGCGTCCGGCCGTGCCCGGCCCATTGACCACGTCGCTCATTGCCTGGCGCACGAAAGCGACCTGATCGTCCGGCACGTCGACCTGGTCGATGCCGCGCGTCGGCGTGTTCATGACGAGCCGCGGCATGACGTGCCGCCCGGTTGCAAGGCGCGTCGCCATGACCGCGAGCTGCAGCGGGCTGGTGAGGTAATAACCCTGTCCGATCGAGGCGTTGACGGTGTCGTAATCCTGCCATTCGCGGCCGAACTTGTTCAGTTTCCAGTCGGGCCGCGGGACAGTCCCGTAAAACTGGCTGGTAACGGGCAGGGGGAATTGCTTGCCGAGCCCGAACCGGCTTGCCATCGCCGCGACTGTGTCGAAGCCGATCGCCTGGGCGTAGTGATAGAAATAGCTGTCGCACGACTGGTAGATCGCCTTGGCCATGTCGACCCGGCCGTGATTGCTCCAGCAATTGAAGAAGCGGTTTCCGATCCGCCGCCCGCCGCCGCAGGAGATCGTCTCGGACGGGTCGATCCCCGCTTCCATGAAAGCCATGCAATGCATCGGCTTGACCGTCGAGCCGGGCGGGTAGAGGCCCTGCAGCACCTTGTTGCGCAGCGGCACGCGCTCGTCCTCGCGCAGCATCGCATATTCGACCGATCCGATGCCGTCGGAAAAGCTGTTCGGGTCGAAGCTCGGCATCGAGGCCATGCACAGAAGGTCGCCGGTCGCGCAGTCCATGACGACGACCGAACCGCTTTCGAGCCCGATCCGGCGGGCGGCGTAATCCTGCAGCGGGCCGTCTATCGTCAACTTGACCGGGTCGCCCTGTATGTCCTCGCGCGTTTCGAGTTCGCGCACGATCCGGCCCGATGCCGTGACCTCGACCCGCCGCGCGCCCGGCACGCCCCGCAATTCCTGTTCGAACTGCTTTTCCAGCCCGTCCTTGCCGATCTTGTAGCCGGGCGTGATCAGCAGCGGGTTGCGGTCTTCCTTGTCATATTCCTCGGCATTGGCCGGGCCCACATAGCCGATCAGGTGCCCGACCGAGCATCCGGTCGGATAGAAGCGTGAAAAGCCTCGTTGCGGGACGATGCCCTGCAGCTCGGGCAGGCGCACGCTCAATGCGGCGAATTGTTCGTAATCGAGCCCGCTTGCCACTTCGATCGGTTGATAGCCCTTGGACTGCGCGACCTCCTGCTTGATATCGGCGATCCGGTCCGGCTTCAGGGCCAGCAGCGCGCCGATCTCGTCGATCGTGGCCTCGGGCTGTGACAGGCGTTCGGGGATCACGTCGACGCGGAAATCGGCCCGGTTCGAAGCCAGAGGCGCGCCGCCCCGATCGAGAATCCAGCCCCGGCGCGGGGGGATCAGCGAGAGGTTGACGCGGTTGCTTTCGGATTCGAGCCGGTACTTTTCGTTCTCCGCGATGGCGAGATAGCCCATGCGCACCGCCAGCAGCACACCGATGCCGCCCTGCACCGTGCCGAGGACCATCGCCCGGCGGTCAAAGGTGTTGCGCAGCCCCGAGGCGGTGATCTTGGGCCCGCGACGGGCAAGGCCGCTCTTGCTGAACCAGCCTTTCATCCGATCCTCCGCGTGCGCGCGAGGCGGAATCGGTCGAGCCGTGAGACAAGCCTCGCGAGGAGCGGATAGAGCACCGCAGCCACCATGATCTGCGGCACCGTTGCGACAAGAAGGGGGGTGGAAACACTCGCGCGGGAAAGAGCCATCGCGGCAAGGATATAGGTCACGATGGCTAGACATGCGGTGAACCAGTCCTGCCAGAATCCGCGCCACGGGATACGCTGTTCGAGATATTCAAGCGCGATCATCGCGAGCGACCACAGGAAAACCGCGCTTCCGATGGGCTGTCCGCTGATGCAATCGTCGAACAGGCCGAGCGGCACGCCCGCCCAGATCGGCAGGAGGCCCGGGCGCATCAGCCGCCATGCGAGCAGCATCATGAAGCCGAGCGGGGGGCTGAGCGGCATGACATCGGCTTGCAGGAGGAGCACGGGCAGCAGCGAGCCGGCGAGGATCGAGGCGTAAGGCACCGTGAGCGCGCGCAGGGGCGAGGCTTCGCGGTTTATCCCGCTGCTGCGATAGCGCGCACTGCGCAGGGGCCTGGCGCGGCGATCGATCACTCTTCCAGCTCCTGCTGGGTCAGTTCGTTCGCGCCCCCGACCTGCGAGGCGGCGACGGCCTCGCTCTCGTAGATCGGCTCGATCGAAACGAAATCGGTCCCGGACGGATCGGCGATAAGGCGGGCAAGCCCGCCATCGGGCGTGATTTCGCTGAGCACCGCTACCGCGACGCCCGGACGGTAATACCCGCCCGCCCCACTGGTGACGAAGACATCCCCTTCCTCGAGCGGGTTGAGCCCGAGATTGATCAGCCGGATGCGCAGCAGGCCGTCGCCGCGCCCTTCGGCGAAAGCCACTGTGTTGTCGCCCGCGCGCCGCACGGGAAGCACGCTCTCGCTGTCGGTCAGCAGCATGATCCGCGCGGAGCCTCGCGCGACCTCGAGCACCCGGCCGACCACGCCGCGCGGGGAGCGCACGGGCATGCCCGGCACGAGCCCGTCGGCGCTGCCGACCCCGACATAGGCGAAACGCCGGGCGCTGGTGGCGCTCGATCCGACGAGGCGCGCGGTGGCGACGGGATCGACCTCGCCCTTAGCCAGGTCGAGCAAGGCCTTGAGGCGCTGGTTCTCCTCCGCGATGGCTTCGGCTTCGGCGAGACGGATGCGGGCGATCGCGTTCTCCTCGCGCAGCCGCGCGTTCTGCGCGCCGGCATTGAAATAGCCGGTCACCACGTCCCAGGCCGATTGCGATCCGCTGCGCGCGGCCGCCGGAACTTCGCCCACCGGTGTCACCACGTCGCTCGCCGCGCCGCGCAGGGGGGCGAAGCTGCCCGGCTGCCAGTATGACAGAGCAAGCAGGGCAGCGCCGAGAAGCGCGCCGAGCGCGGCCAGCAGGTATCCGGTGAAGACGGAATATTGCGCCTTCTTCGAAAATCCCGAACGGCGCGATGACGGAAGCGCCATGGCCTGCTGCCCCTTCCTTGCCTGTTGCGCGCCCCGCGACCCCGGCCGCGGGGCCTGCGGGTCATGCCGTCATCAGCACGCCGCGATAGATCGGATCCTCCATGGCCCGGCCGGTGCCGATGGCGACGCAGGTGAGCGGGTCCTCCGCGATGGAGACCGGCAGGCCGGTTTCCTCGCGCAGGTGTTCGTCGAGCCTGCGGATCAACGCGCCCCCGCCGGTCAGCACGATCCCCTGGTCGACGATGTCCGCGGCCAGTTCGGGCGCGGTGTTCTCGAGCGCGATGCGCACGCCTTCCACGATCGCGCCGATCGGTTCGGACAATGCCTCGGCGACATGCGCCTGGTTGATCGTGATCTCCTTGGGCACGCCGTTGACGAGGTCGCGGCCCTTGAGGGTAATCGTCTCGCCCACGCCGTCTTCCGGCACGACTGCGATGCCGTAGTCCTTCTTGATCCGTTCCGCCGTGCTGTCGCCGATAAGCAAGTTGTGATGGCGCCGGACATAGCTGACGATCGCCTCGTCCATCTTGTCTCCCCCGGTGCGCACGCTTGTCGTGTAAGCAAGGCCGCGCAGGCTGAGCACCGCGACCTCGGTCGTGCCGCCGCCGATATCGACCACCATCGAGCCGACCGGTTCGGTCACCGGCATGTCGGCACCGATTGCCGCGGCCATGGGTTCCAGGATCAGGTGCACCTCGGAGGCGCCGGCATTGGACGCCGCATCGCGGATCGCGCGCTTTTCGACCGAGGTCGAACCCGAGGGCACGCAGATCACGATTTCGGGATAACGGAACAGGTTGCGCTTGCCGTGGACCTTGCGGATGAAGTGCTTGATCATCTCCTCGGCGATCTCGATGTCGGCGATGACCCCGTCGCGAAGCGGGCGGATCGCCTCGATCGTGTCGGGGGTCTTGCCCATCATCATCTTGGCATCGTCGCCCACGGCCTTGACCCGCTTGACCCCATTGATCGTCTCGATCGCGACAACGGAAGGCTCGTTCAGGATGATGCCCTGATCCTGCACATAGACGAGCGTGTTCGCCGTGCCGAGATCGATCGCCATGTTCTGCGATCCGAATTTGAACAGGTTTGAAAGGAAACTCATTTGTTGTTTTTCCGTGAGCTTTCGGGCAGCCCCGGCAGACCCCCTGCCGGGTAAGTGCGACCCAGATATGGCATGACCCGATGCGCCTAGCGTTTTCGCGGTCAAAAGGCCAAAATTATTGTTGACGCACGCGCTTATTATGATCGGTTACCCTCGAATTTGCGACTGCTGAAGGCTAGGCTGCGACAAATGCCGCAAATTCGCCGCCTTCCCTCCACGCTTGTCGACCGTATAGCGGCCGGTGAGGTTGTCGAACGTCCGGCCTCGGCGCTCAAGGAAGTGGTCGAGAACGCGATCGATGCGGGCGCGTCGCGAATCGCGATCGCGCTGACCGATGGCGGTCTGACCCGGCTCGAAGTGACCGATGACGGCTGCGGAATGAGCGCTGCCCAGATGGAACTCGCGCTCGAACGGCACGCCACCTCGAAATTACCCGATGCGCTGATCGGCGAGGAAGGCGCGATCGAGCGGGTCGAGACGCTAGGCTTTCGCGGCGAAGCACTGCCCTCGATCGCGAGCGTTGCCCGATTCACGCTCGAAAGCCGGGTGCCGGGCGCGGCCGAAGGCTGGCGACGCGTGGTCGACCACGGCGAACTGGTCGAGGAAGGCCCGGCCCCACTCCCGCCCGGCACACGTGTGCGGATCGAGCAGCTCTTCGCCCGCGTCCCCGCTCGCCGCAAGTTCTTGCGCACGGCGCGCAGCGAATACATCGCCAGCCTCGACGTGGTCCGCAGGCTGGCGATGGCCCGTCCCGAGATCGCCTTCACGCTGACCAACGGGGCCGAAGGGAAAGACCGCACCGTCCTGCGCACGCAAGGCGGCGAACCGCTCGCCACCCGCGTTGCGCAGATCATCGCCCACGAACTCAAGGACAATTCGGTCCCGCTCGACCTTGTCCGCGAGACGCCGCACGGGAAGATGCGGCTTACGGGGGTTGCGGGCCTGCCGACGTATAATCGCGGGGTCGCCGATCACCAGTACCTCTTTGTCAACGGCCGCCCGGTCAAGGATCGCCTGCTGGTCGGCGCGGTGCGCGGAGCCTATTCCGACATGCTTGCGCGCGACCGTCACGCAGTGCTCGCCCTGTTCCTCGAGCTGCCTGCCGAGGATGTCGACGTGAACGTCCACCCGGCCAAGACCGAGGTTCGTTTTCGCGACGCCGCCGGGGTGCGCGGCTTCATCGTCTCGGGGCTTAGACAAGCGCTTGCGACGGGCGACCGGCGCAGCGCACAGGGACCGGATCGAAAGGCGATGGACCGGTGGCAATCCGAACCCGCTGCACCCGCCCCTGAAGAGAGCCTTGCAAGCATCTTTTCCGGCCGCGACTGGAGCGCGCCGCGTCCCCATTCCGGGCAGGTCGCCGAGCCGCGGGCCGACTGGCGCGATCCGGCGCACGCATTGCCGATGGGCCGGGCCGAAGAGGCCGCGCCTATCCCCGAGGAAGCCCGACAATACCCTCTGGGCATCGCGCGCGGCCAGGTGGCAAACACCTATATCGTCGCCGAAGCCGCCGATGGGCTGGTGCTGGTCGACCAGCACGCCGCACACGAGCGCCTGGTCCTCGAACGCCTGCGCGCCGGCGGGGCGGGGGAGGCGGCGCGGCGCAGCCAGGCCCTGCTCGTGCCCGACGTGGTAGAAATGGACGAAGTCGATTGCGACCGCCTCGAGGATGCCGCAGACGGTCTCGCCCGGTTCGGTCTCGTGATCGAACGCTTCGGTCCTTCGGCGATGCTGGTGCGCGCCGTGCCTTCCGCGATAGCCAAGGCGGATACCGAAAGGCTTCTTGCCGATCTGGCCGACGACATTGCCAAGCACGGGAAGCAGGAGAACAGCGGCGCGCTGCTGCTGGCCGAGCGGCTCGAATACACGCTCGCGACGATGGCGTGTCACGAATCGGTAAGGGCAGGGCGGGTGCTCTCGGTCGCGGAGATGAACGCGCTCTTGCGCGAGATGGAGGCAACGCCCCGTTCGGGCCAGTGCAATCACGGCCGCCCGACCTGGGTCAAGCTGTCGATGGAAGATGTCGAAAAGCTGTTCGGGCGACACTGAAGCCGAAGGGTGCCTGTTGTCCGGAAAAGGCTAGAGAGCGGCGAACCTGGCCTTCGCATCAGCAAGGACTTCGCCGAGGCGTAACGGCTCCTTCGCAGGTTCGCCCGCGCAGGCAAGGTCGTAGTCATCAAACAGGAGCTGATCGAAACCTGCACCCTGTGCCGTCCGGTAATGGCGACCGCCAAGAGTGTAAAAGTGATTGTCGCCTGCATCCATTCGCGATGACAGCTCCCCCTTGCACTGAACCGAGCGGGCCATGACCATGTAGAAATCCTCCCTTACGACGAGATAAAGGATGTCGTGGCCCTCCTCCGGTGCGGCTGCGTAGAAGCAGATTTTCTCTATGTCGCTTGTGCCGCAGCGGCGGAATTCAAATCCAGCCTGCTCCATTTCTGGCAGGATCGGCGCTGGACTGGCTGCCTGGGCCAGGAGGAGTGCGGCGGGTCCGATCACGGCTGATCTCCCTATCGGTCATTGCTTAAGATCACGCGGGTCTAGCACGCCCCTGCCGCTGGGGCGTTGTATGAATGCGACAGACGGCGAGGCATGGCGCCGCGCCCCTTGGATTCGGCTTGCATAACCGTCATGAGAGAGGAGCGCCGGTAGCCCTCCGGCAAATGAAGGAAACAAAAAGGATTCAACGTAAAGTGAATACAGGCGATCGCAGCGCCGCCATGCCGAAACACGCACGCAACGGGCTCGGGCGGCTGCTCGGCCCGATCGCCGTTTTCTTTCGCGGCTTTATCGAATCCCCCCGTATGGTCGGTTCGGTGATCCCCTCTTCACGCGTGACGATCGATGCCATGCTGCAGCGCGTCGACTGGAAAAACTGCAAAATTTTCGTCGAGTACGGCCCGGGTGTCGGAACCTTCTGCCCGCACATTCTCGAGCGTCTGCCCGGCGATGGCAAGCTGCTGGTGATCGATACCAATGAGCGTTTCATCGATTACCTCAACCGAACCGTGGACGACGAGCGTTTCCATGCCCGTCTCGGATCGGCCGAGGACGTCGAGCGCTTCGTCAGGCAACTGGGCCATGAGCAAGCCGATTTCGTACTCTCGGGCCTGCCCGTGTCGACCTTGCCGGAAGGCGTGGCAGATCGCATCGTCGCGGCGACCGAGCGTGTCCTGCGAAGCGGCGGGGCGTTCCTGACTTACCAGTTCCGCGCCGCCGCACGCGATTTGACCGAGGCGCATTTCAACAGGGTCGAGACCGACTTCGTCTGGCGCAACATCCCCCCCTGCATCCTCACCTGGGGATGGAAATAGGGGGATGGAAGCGCGAGGTGAGGTGTGCCTTTTCCAAGCGTTCAGGCGGCGCGGAATGTCGGCACGCCCTGCTTCGGGTCGATTTCGGGAATGACGCGATAGCGCGCAAGGATCAGGCTGAAGAGGCCGAACAGCAGCAGGCCCGCCGCTGTTAGCGTGAACAGCCATCCTGTCCCTGCCAGCGAGGCGACCGCTTCGCCCAGCGTCTTCACCTGCGAAGCGCCGCTCGAAAGGAACCCGGCCTGCACCAGCGACCAGCCGATGACGACGTAGACTACGCCGCGCGCGGCGAAGCCTGCTCCGCCCAGCCAGCGTGTCGAATCCGGAGCGCGCGGGGAAATGCGGCGCATGAACTTGCCCGAAATCGCCTTGTCACCTTGGTTCACCGCGGCGAGGAAAAAGGCGATGCCGAGCAGGCCCAGCACCACTCCGCCGAATTCGACCGAGAGCACGCCGGCCGCAGCCCCGCTCGCGCCGCTTCCGCCCGAAGGCGATCCGGTCGCAACCTTGTAGGCGGTCCAGGCGAGCGCCAGGTGAGCGATCCCGCTCCCGGCGTGGCCCAGCCTCTTGCCCCAGCCTTTCCCGTCCGAACCGTTGTTCTCGATGTCGAAAACGGGGGAGGCGAAGCGGAACAGCGCATAGGCGGCCAAGCCCAAAACAAGCACCCAGAGCAATGCGGTCCCGGCCGGAAATTCCTCGACCGCCTTGAAGATGCCGTCCGTTCCCTCGCTGATCGCGCCGGCACTGGTCAGGGCCAACAGACCGAGCACGAAGTAAAGCACCGCCCGACTGAAATAGCCGACCCGCACGAGCCAATTGAACTTTTCGGACTTGTCTACCATGACCGTTCGTCTCCCTATGATCGCTGTAGGGAAACCAACGGGGGCCTTTGCGCTATCGTTCCGATAAATGCGCCGGGTCGAGGCGGATCACACGTTGAACTTGAAGAGCATGACGTCGCCGTCCTGAACTAGATATTCCTTGCCCTCCTGGCGAAGTTTGCCTGCATCGCGTGCAGCCGCCTCGCCGCCCAGTGCGATGTAATCGTCATAGGCGATAGTTTCGGCGCGGATGAAGCCTTTCTCGAAATCGGTGTGAATCTCGCCCGCAGCCTGCGGCGCTTTGGCGCCTTCGGGAAAGGTCCAGGCGCGCGCTTCCTTGGGGCCGGCGGTAAAGAAGGTCTTGAGCCCAAGCAGGGTGTAGCCCGCGCGGATCACGCGGGCGAGGCCGCTTTCGTCCAATCCCAGGCTTTCGAGATATTCGGCGCGGTCCTCTTCCGGCATAGCGACCAGCTCGGCCTCGATCGCGGCGGACACGACGACGGCCTGCGCGCCTTCCGCCTCGGCCTTGGCGAAAACCGCCTCGGACAAGGTATTGCCGCTCGCCGCCTCGTCTTCGGCGACATTACAGACATACAGCACCGGCTTGGCGGTGAGCAGCTGTGCCTGGGCGAAGATGCGTGCCTCTTCCTCGTCGTTGGGTTCGGTGAGGCGTGCGGGCTTGCCGTCCTTGAGCAGGTCGAGCGCCTGCCCGAGGACGCTCGCCATGATCTTCGCTTCCTTGTCGCCGCCGGTCGCGCGCTTGGCCGCAGCAGGAACGCGCTTTTCGAGGCTTTCGAGATCGGCCAGCATCAGTTCGGTTTCGACCACTTCGGCATCTGCGATGGGATCGACCCTGTTGTTGACGTGCTGAATGTCGTCATCCTCGAAGCACCTGAGAACATGGACGATCGAATCGACCTCGCGGATATTGCCGAGAAACTGGTTGCCGAGCCCTTCGCCCTTGCTCGCGCCCTTCACGAGCCCGGCAATGTCGACAAAGGCGAGCTGCGTGGCGACCACCTTGGCGCTTTTCGCGATCGCGGCGATTTTCTCGAGCCGTTCGTCAGGGACCGCGACCTGGCCGACATTGGGTTCGATCGTGCAGAAGGGATAGTTCGCGGCCTGCGCGGCCTGCGTTTCGGTCAAAGCATTGAAAAGGGTGGACTTGCCTACATTGGGAAGGCCCACGATCCCGCATCGGAAACCCATCTTTTCTAATCCCTGCTTCGCCCGTCGATGCGCCTGGGCGGAAATCGGCGAATCCCGCCGACCCGATAGAGGCATGTTTCGTTACCGCCGGATTCGACAAGGCGCGCTTCGCACCAGCTCCGGCAGGCATCGACGGGAACTTTGGTGAATGTCAGCTGCGCCTCTTTCAGGCTTGCAACCATGTGGTCAAGCTCTTCGATCTCGAAACAGGCGAGCGTGTTGGGCCCAAGGACCGGATCGACACGGCGAATCGGGAACGTCTTGCCGCTCGGAGGCTCGAAGCGGGTGTAACGCGGCGGCTAGTCGACGCTCCGGGCGAGGGGCGGAATGCGACTTGTGTGTCGCATCCGGCGCAGCCTACGGCCATCTGGTTCATCCGCATCGCCACGGACCATCGCGCGGCGCGAGCCCTGCGGGCGGGCTGGCGAGTGCTTCAGTCCTTGCGGCGGCGGCGACGGCGCGTGAGCATGACAGCCGCAGCGCCCGCACCGAACAGGACGAGACTCGAGGGTTCGGGCACGGCGGTCCCGCCGCCCGAAGAGCTCGATCCCGTGGCCGGGGGATCGGAAGGCGGCGGCTTCATGGCTTGGGCCGGTGTGCCGAGCGAAAAGCCGGCGAGGCCAAGGGCAAAGGCGGCGGGAAGGACTTGGAAATGGCGCATGGAAAATCCCCTGTGCTCGTACGGCATTTCCATATCGCCGCACGCGCCGTGCGTCAGCGCGATTGCCATGCCCTGTCCCGGCGCGGGGCAATCCGATGCCTATTCGTCGACGGATTCGAGCTGGCGGGCGAGCTCGTCCATGTCGGCATCGGGCGTGATGATACGCCATTGCCCCGGCGTGCGGCTGTCGATCAGCACGACTCCTTTCTTGGGGCAGATGTCGAGGCATGGCACTTCGACGAGGCCAAGCGGGGCCTTGCGCCCTTTCTTCGCGCCGAGCGCGGATTTGAGCGCCTTGCGGAAAGTCTGCTGCTTGCGTCCGAATGTCAGGCCGCGTTTCTTCGCCTTCTTGCCGCATTTGCCGCAGACGAGGATGGCATGACTCCAGTTCGATCGGATTTCGGTCTTCATATCGTCCCACCAACGCATGGAAGGCGGGGCGAGTTGCAAATCCGTCTCGATCCTGCCGACGGGCCTACCCCTGCTGGCCCATTCAGCCCTGCTGGCGAAGCGCGACGTCGCTCATGAAGCGGGCATCGTCTCCTTCGGCGAGCCAGTGCGCGTCGCTCCCTATCGCGCCAAGCATGGTGGCGAGGTCGTCCTGCTCGGCTTTCGCGTAGTTGCCGAGGACATGGCCGGTTACGCGGTCCTTGTGCCCGGGATGGCCTATCCCGATGCGCACGCGGCGGAAATCGGGGCCAAGATGGCGGTCGATCGATCGCAGCCCGTTATGCCCCGCCGTCCCTCCGCCGCGCTTCACCTTGACCTTGAACGGGGCAAGGTCGAGCTCGTCATGGAAGACGGTGAGCGCATCGGGAGCGAGCTTGTAGAATCGCATGGCCTCCCCAACGCTTCGTCCGCTTTCGTTCATGAAAGTGGCGGGTTTCAGCAGCAGCACCTTCTCGCCGCCGATCCGGCCTTCCTGGACCCATCCCGAAAACTTTTTCTGCACCGGGGTGAAGCCGTGCATGTCGGCGATCAGGTCCATCGCCATGAAGCCGATATTGTGGCGATGGAGCGCATAGCGCGGTCCGGGATTACCAAGGCCAACCCAAATCTGCATGGCGAGCGCCTTTAACCGTTGGGTGCCAAGCCTCAACCAAAAACGCCGGGTCGGTTTTCCGGCCCGGCGTTCCTGGTGGTCTTTCGGATGGGAGGGAAAGTCGGCTTATTCGCTGTCGCCCTCGCCCTCGGCTTCGTCGCCGCCCTGTTCGGTCGCTTCGACTTCGTCGGCAGCGACTTCTTCCTCGTCGCCTTCAGCACCCTCGGACTTCTTGAGCGCCGACGGGGCCACCAGCGTGGCAATGGTGAAGTCGCGGTCGGTGATCGCGCTTTCGCTGCCTTCGGGCAGGGAGATTTCGCTGATGTGGATCGAATCGCCCACTTCGCGGCCCGAAACGTCGATTTCGATCTCGTCGGGAATCTTGTCGGATTCGCAGACCAGATCGAGCTCGTGGCGAACGACGTTCAGTACGCCGCCCTTCTTGAGGCCGGGCGAGTCCTCTTCATTGGTGAAGACGACCGGGACCTGGACTTCGATTTTCGAGTCCTTCGAAAGGCGCAGGAAATCGGCATGGACCGGACGGTCCGAAACCGGATCGAGAGCAACATCCTTAGGAATGGTGCGGATTGTCTTGCCGCCCAGTTCGATCTGCAGGATCGAGTTCATGAAGTGACCGGTGCCAAGTTGCTTGACCAGTTCCTTCTCCTCGACATGGATCGGTGTCGGTTCTTCCTTGCCGCCATAGATGACGGCGGGAATCCGGCCTTCGCGGCGAAGTGCTCGGGAGGCTCCCTTGCCAGCCCGTTCGCGCGCCTCGGCCGGCAGGGTGAGAGCGTCGCTCATGAGATCTGCCTTTCGAATGCGTGTATGGATACAGTCAGCGGCGCCGCGCCTCCAGGGATGACCATGGCGCCGAAGCGCGGGCCGTTACAGCGCCTGCATGCGATTGGCAAGGCGTTTCGCGCTGCGCGCCGTCTCGGGATCGCCCGGATGGCCGGGCGGCGCTGCGGCTCGCATTCGCATCGACCCTGTCCGGTTCAAACGGCGCACGCGAAAACCACGCTGCTCGATCAGCGCCGCGAGGCCGTCCGGACCCACGATATGCGCCGCGCCCACCGCGACGAGGGGCCGCGCGCCGCGGTCCAGTTCCCTGAGGATGGGGCCGAGCCAATCGCGGTTGCGCTCGATCAGCAACATCTGGCGCAGACCCTGATCGGCCAGGATGCCGCTCTCTCCCGCTTGGACAAGCGCTGCCTCGTCGCCTGCCAGCCATGCGCGCCGCAGCGCGGCCGGATCGGCACCGATATCGCCCGCGCCCGCAACCACCTCGCGCAGCAGGTCGCGCTGGTCGGTTTCGGCGAGCCGGTCGAAGGCAGAAAGCTGGGCCCGCGCGCCTTCCACCTCGCGCACCGGCCGCCCGTCGAAATCAGCGATCAGAGCCCGGTCCACTCCGTTTTCGGCGCTGCCAGCGCCCTGCGCCCGGGCAAGCATGAGCGCTGCTGCCCACGTTTCGATCCGCACCGTATCGCTTTCGGAAAGCCCGGCCTTGTCCATCAGCTCGGCGAGTTCGTCGCGCATTGCCGGCGCGATGCGCAGGGGGAGGGGAGGCAGGTCAGGCGTCGTGGCAAGGCGGTCGAAGGTCCGGGCGATCCGGTCGCGGTTCTCGAGATCGGCGATCTCGACCATCAGCATCCCGGCCTCGTTCACGACCCGGTCGATCACCGGGGTGCGCCATTGCGTGCCGTCGGGCAGGGCGTGGATCGTGCCGAACAGCCAGCCGCGCACGCGGCCTTCGGCGTCGGTGATTTCGTGGACCAGCGGATCGGCGGGCGGCCCGGGCTCGCGCTCGTCCGGCGCACAGGCCGCGAGGGCCACGAATAATGCGGAGACAGTGAAAGGCGCGAGGGCCCGCAGGCGTGCCACCGTCCTGCGGACCCTATCGACTGCCATGCTTGCGATCACTGGATTCGCGCGGTCGCGATGCCTTTTTCGGCGAGGTAATCCTGCACGCTCTTCTCGCCCGCAAGATGGCCCGCGCCGACCGCAATGAACACCGTGCCGGGTTCGGCGAGGCGCGCTTCGATCCATTCGGCCCAGGTCGCATTGCGCCGGTAAAGCAGCGCCTCGGCGAGGGCGGGATCGTCCATTCCGTCATTCATGATCTCGGCGAGCGCGTCGGCATCGCCTTCGATCCATTCGGCGACCATGGAATCGAGCATGTCCTTGACCTCGTCCACGCCTTCGGCCGCCGACATCATGAAGGCGACCTGCTGTTCGGTCGGCAGCCCATCGAAAAGACCAAGCTGGAATTCCGCCGTCTCGAGCGCATCCCGCGGCTTGTCTCCGGCCTTGGAGAGGATGATCTTCTCGACTCCGCTATCGGGCGAATAGCCCTGTTGCATCAGCGGGACAGTCGTCAGGGTAAGCCCCGCCATCCAGGGCTCGAAACGGTCGAATGCGGCCGCGGGGACGCCGATCTTGCCCAGCGCCGCCTCGTAGGTCGCGGTCTGTTCCTCGTCCAGCAATGAACGCAGCGTCGTACCTTCGGGCAGCATGCCCTTGGCCATGGCGAGCTGCTGCATCGCCGCCTCGCTGTCGGGGTCCATCCTGATCTCGGTGACGAGCGTATCTGCTTCGGCGAGCGCGGAGGCGATTTCGGGATCGTACCATTTCACCTCCTCGGGAAGCACGTGGACCGTCCCGAACAGGTAGATCGTGGTGTCCTCGTCCGAGACGCTCCACAGCGCGGGACCATCGGGCCCCGCAGGCAGATCGGCGGCGGGCGGTGCGGTGTCCTGAGCGGCGGCGGGAGCGCCGGCGGCAAGGGCAAACGCCGTAGCGCAGGCTGTGAGCAGGGAAATGCGTTTCATCGTAATCGATTCCTTTCGTGCTTGGAGAATGCTAGGGCGGAAACGTGACGTTGTCTTGAACGGTGTCATCGGACGATGCGGGCAATGGGGTAGGACACCATCATCGAGACGAAGGCGATCGCGAATACGCCAAAGGCATGCGGCGCCGGTACGAAGCCGCCGGCATAAAGCACGGCCCACACCGGAAAGCCGGTGATGGTCGCAAGGCAGCCGCCGGTGAAAGCGATAAGATTGTATTCGCGTTTGAGCTCGTCGACCTGGGTGAAGCCGTAAAGCGGCAGGGCGAGCAGCCCTGCGACAATGGCGATCGACACGACCACGGCGATCGCCGGGTCGAGCGACAGAGCTTCCCAATCACCGGTGAACAGGCTGCCGTCGCCGCGGTCGAAGAAGCCGGTGAGAAAGCCGATCGCCCCGCCGATGAGTGCTGCGACACCGACATAGATCATCTGCCGCCGTTGCCGCTGGCGGGTTCGGGCCTCTCCGGGGCCGGGGGTCTGGGTCATACGGATTCTCCGTCGTCGAAAATGTCCTCGATCCGCATCTCGAACAGTCGGGCGATGCGAAAGGCGAGGGGGAGGGAAGGGTCGTGTTTTCCGGTCTCGATCGCGTTCACCGCCTGCCGCGAAACGTCGAGACGTCCCGCCAGCTCGGCCTGGCTCCAGTCGCGCTCGGCGCGCAGGACCTTGAGGCGGTTTTTCATCAGTAACCCCTCAGCCGCTTGAGATTGAAGGCCAGCGCGAAGCAGGCGAGCGCGACGATCGAAGCGGCAGCGGCGGGAAGATCTTGCGCCGCCTCATCGCCGCGAATGCCGTCGATCACGCCTTCGACGAAGGGCGCGAAAAGCAGCCAGCCGATCGCGCCCAGGAACCCCGCGCTCGCGCCCGCGGTCCAGAGCGAGGCGACCCATTCGTCCGCGCGCCTGGTGGCGAACATCATGACCAGCGCGACCATCGCGGCGAGCGCGGCGATGCTGGCGACCGGGCGCGGTACGAGATCGAAGGCAAAGACAACCACCGCGAGGGTTGCGATCGTGACGACATGCCCCATTGCGAGATGAAGCTTCGTCCTGCTTGCGGTCTTGGTCATTGGTCGAGTGCTCTTTCGATCATCACAGGCCGAGAGCCGAGGTCAGCTTCGCCAGCAGCATGCCGATCGCAAGTCCGCTCATGCCAAGGGCAAGACAGGCCTGCCAGCGCCTGACACAGATCGGATCATTGAGTGCCTTCATGGCCGAATTCCCTCTCGAGATTGAAAGCCGCCCTGCCTCCTCCGCGTCCGGGAAGGTCCGGATCGGGCAGGGCGGCCTGTTGCATCACGCGCCCGGAGTGTCGGCGGGGGATGCGTCGTTCGTTTCAGCAAGGCGCACGGCCTTCGTATTGGCCTCGGCGACCGCGAGGCGCACCTGCACTTCGGCGGAACTGCGCGCAGCTTCGCGGCACTCGCGCTCCAGCCGAAGCGAAGCGAAATCGCGCCCTCCATTGGTGCAGAGCCGACGGATCCGGGTCTCGATGCGGGCATCAAGCCGGGCAATATCCTCGCGCTCGGTGAGATCGAGGTCGTTGTGCTTTGCCGTTTCGCTGAAGGCTTCCGCGTTGGCGGGCGCCGCAGCGGCTTGGACCGGGGTGATGTGGGGAAGGACGGCTGCGAGGATCGCCGCAGCGGGAACAAGGTGACAGATTTTCATCATCGGTTCTCCTGGGGAGGAAGAAGGGTTGGTTCGTGTATGGACAACCTTCCGATATGTCAGGTTGTGCTGACTATATGTCGCGATTCGCTGTCTATGTCAAGACAACATGACTTTTGGTCAGCACAAGGTGACGGAAAGCCGGTAGGCACGGCTTGCACGAAGTGCGCCGCCGCCCTCGCTGCGGCGCGGCATTGACGGTTTGCGGGGGTTGGGCCATTGGCACCCGCCATGACCGCCTCGCCGCATACGACAGCAAAAACCGGCCGCGACCCGACCCGGTCCTTTCAGGACATGATCCTTACGCTGCACGATTACTGGGCGGCGCGCGGCTGCGTGATCCTGCAGCCCTACGATATGCGCATGGGGGCGGGCACGTTTCACACCGCTACGACCCTGCGCGCGCTCGGCCCGGAAAGCTGGAATGCCGCCTTCGTCCAGCCGTGCCGCCGCCCGACCGACGGGCGCTATGGCGAGAATCCCAACCGGCTGCAGCATTATTACCAGTATCAGGTCATCCTGAAGCCATCGCCGCCCGACATCCAGGAACTGTATCTCGGCAGCCTCGAGGCGATCGGCATCAACCCGCTCGCGCACGATATCCGCTTTGTCGAGGATGACTGGGAATCGCCCACCCTCGGCGCATGGGGGCTGGGCTGGGAAGTCTGGTGCGACGGGATGGAAGTCACCCAGTTCACCTATTTCCAGCAGATGGGCGGCTTCGACTGCAAGCCCGTTTCGGGCGAACTGACCTACGGGCTCGAACGGCTCGCCATGTATATCCAGGGTGTCGACAACGTCTACGATCTCGCTTTCAATTCCTCCGGCTTTTCCTATGGCGATGTTTTCCTCGAAAACGAACGCCAGATGTCGAAATGGAATTTCGAGGTCGCCGATACCGAGGGCCTGTTCGCGCTGTTCACCAAGGCCGAGGCGGAATGCCGCAACGCATTGGCCGAAAACGTCCCCATCGCAGCCTATGAACAGGCGATCGAGGCGAGCCACATCTTCAACCTGCTGCAGGCGCGCGGCGTCATCAGCGTGCAGGAACGCGCGAGTTATATGGGCCGGGTGCGCGATCTCGCCCGCTCGTCCTGCGCAAAATACGCGAAAATGATGGCCCCGCGCTGGGCCGAGAGCCATCCGGGGTGGAGCCTGTGATGGGTTTTTCCGCCCCCCGCGTGAGTCCCAGCGAAGGCTGGGACCTCAGGCCAGCTGGCGCTCCATGTGTGAGTCCCAGCGAAGGCTGGGACCTCGGGCGGGTTGGCGCTCCGTGTGTGAGTCCCAGCGAAGGCTGGGACCTCGGGCGGGTTGGCGCGGCCTTCCGGGAGGTCCCAGCCTGCGCTGGGACTCGTGTCGGCGGCGTAGCGGGAGCGGCCCATGCCTGATTTCCTGCTCGAACTGCGCTCCGAGGAAATCCCCGCCCGCATGCAGGCGGGTGCGCGCGGTGAATTCGAAAAGCTGTTCCGCCGCGAAATGGATGCCGCCGGGGTTGCGGTGGGCGATGTCACGGTCTGGTCGACGCCGCGCCGTCTTGCCCTGATCGCGCGCGGGCTGCCCGAACAGACCGAGGCGGTGCGCGAGGAAGCGAAAGGCCCGCCCGCCGGCGCGCCCGATCAGGCGGTGGACGGTTTCTGCCGCAAGAACGGGGTCACCCGCGATCAACTCGAAGAGCGCGAGGTCAAGGGCCGCGCGACGTATTTCGCCGTGATCGAGCGCCCGGGTCAGGCGGTCGTCGACCTTCTCGCCGCTGCTATTCCTGCAATCATCCGCGATTTTTCCTGGCCAAAATCGATGCGCTGGGGCGAAGCTTCGATCAGCAGCGAAAGCACGCGCTGGGTGCGCCCGCTTTCAGGGATGGTCGCGCTGCTGGGCGACGACATCGTGCCCTGCGTGATGGACGGGCTGGCGAGTGGGCGCGAGACGATGGGGCACCGCTTCCATTCCTCCGGCCCGGTGACGATCGAGAGCGCCGACGATTACGCGGCGAAGCTGCGCGAAGCCTTCGTCATCGTCGATCACGCCGAACGCGCCGGGATCATCCGCGAAGGCGCGCGCAAGGCGGCCAAGGCGGCGGGCCTCGTGCTTGTCGAGGACGAGGGGCTGGTGGTCGAGAATGCCGGCCTTACCGAATGGCCCGCCCCGCTGCTTGGCCGGTTCGACGAGGCGTTCCTGGAAGTGCCGCCCGAGGTCATCCAGCTTTCCGCGCGGGTGAACCAGAAATATTTCGTGTGCGAAGACAAGGCCGGAAAACTCGCCAACGCCTTTGTGTGCACCGCGAATATCGACGCGCTCGAACCGGCGCTGGTGGTCGATGGCAACCGCAAGGTGCTCGCCGCGCGGCTTGCCGATGCGCGCTTCTTCTGGGAGGTCGACCAGAAGAAGACGCTGGCCGAGCACGCCAAGGGGCTGGAGCGGATCACCTTTCACGAGAAGCTCGGGACGGTCGCGGACAAGGTCGAGCGCGTGGCGAAGCTCGCGCGGTGGTTGGTGGAGTCCGATATCGTCACCCCGGACTTGATCCGGGGTCCCGCTTCTTCCGGTGCGCCATCTGAAGAAAAGCGGGACCCCGGCTCGGGGGCCGGGGTGACGAAAGAGAGTTTGGCGGACATGGCGCAGCAGGCCGCCCGCCTGTGCAAGGCCGACCTCGTCACCGAAATGGTCGGCGAATTCCCCGAATTGCAAGGACTTATGGGAGGCTATTACGCCCGCGCCAAGGGCTTGCCGGACGAAGTGGCCGACGCGATCCGCGATCATTACAAGCCGGTTGGGCAGGGTGATGACGTGCCGACGGCCCCGGTGACGGTGGCGGTTTCGCTGGCGGATAAGCTGGATACGCTGGTCGGGTTCTTTGCTGTTAATGAGAAACCAACGGGCTCGAAGGATCCGTTTGCGCTTAGGCGGGCAGCGCATTCGATTATCAAGTTGGTGACCGAGAACGACCTAAGACTCTCGATTCATGATGCGATAGGCTTTTCGCGACTTCTGCTGCTTCAAACCCTCTATCGTCATTGCGATTTTGTTGATTTTGATGATTATTTTGATAACGATTCCGATAGGATAGTAATCCTTCAAGAGGCGAATATTGGCAAGCTCGCTTCCGAATTGATCGTCTTTGAGAAAATCGATGACAAACATATCGATTTTGAACATTCCATCCCACTTTATTTTGTGCAGAATTCGCGTAGTTTTGAATTCGAATCCTTATTTGGAACGGTCGCGATTGTTTCTAATTATCTTCACGATCGGATTGAGGAGGTTTTCAAGGCCCGAGGGGTTCGGCATGATATCGTTCGAGCATTGATCTCCAAAAAGGTCGAGAAGCTCACTATTAATTTCAGTGACGAGTTTGGTGGAGCGCAGCCAGTGAGCCGCCGGAAGTTGGACCTTTCAAACGAGGACGATCTCGTGCGCCTGCTCGCCCGCGTCCATGCGCTGCAAAGCTTCGTCGAGACCGAGGACGGCACGAACCTTCTCGCCGGCTACAAGCGCGCGGCCAATATCCTCAAGAAGGAGGAATGGGACGCCGCCCCGCCGCGTGCGGGTGAACCGGTCGCCGAAACCAGCGAGGAAGACCCGCTCGCGCTCGCCGGAAAGCCCGAATTCGACGCGGCCTTTGGTCGCGGTGCGGGCAGGGGGGCGGATGCGCTGTCCTACGACCCCGAACCTGCCGAACGCGCACTGATCGAGGCGCTCGACGCGGCCGCTCCGCAGGCGGCGAAGGCGATCGGGGAAGAGCGTTTCGAGGATGCGATGAAGGCGCTTGCCAGCCTGCGCGCGCCGATCGACGCCTTCTTCGACGAGGTCACGGTCAACGACGACAATTCGGACAAGCGCAAAAGCCGCCTCGATCTGCTTGCGCGCTTCACCCGCGCCGTCGGGCAGGTTGCCGATTTCAGCCGGATCGAAGGATAGGGTGCTGCGTTTGATGCAACACCCGGGATCAGTTTCAGGGCTGCGCGCCGCGCCGTCCGCGCGCTTCGGGGCAGCGACGCATCGGATGTCGCATCCCCGCCTGGCGCACGCTTCAAAGGGAGCTTGTTAATGACCACCGATACCGCTCTTCGCACCGTCTACCGCTTTGGCGGAGACGCCCCGCATGACGATCCGCGCCAGCGCGACAAGATCGTGACCGGGGGCAAGGGCGCGAACCTTGCCGAAATGGCGAGTATCGGCCTGCCCGTGCCGCCCGGCTTCACCATCACGACCGAGGAATGCGTGCGCTACCTGCAGGCGGGCGAGGCGTTTCGCGACGACCTGAAGCGCGAAGTCGCCGATGCTCTCGCCCATGTCGAAAAGGCGGTGGGCAAGACATTCGGCGATGCCGCCGACCCGCTGCTTGTCTCGGTGCGTTCGGGCGCGCGGGTCTCGATGCCGGGAATGATGGACACGGTGCTCAATCTCGGGCTCAATGACGACACGGTCGAGGGGCTGGCCAAGGTGAGCGAGGACGAGCGTTTCGCCTGGGACAGCTATCGCCGCTTCATCCAGATGTATTCCGACGTGGTGCTTTGCCTCGATCATGGCCTGTTCGAGGAAGCACTCGAGATCGCGAAGGAAGATAACGGTTATTACAACGACACCGAAATGAGCGCGGACGACTGGCGCAAGCTGGTCGAGGAATACAAGCGGATCGTGCGCGAGGAGCAGGACGAGCCGTTTCCGCAGGACGTGCATGACCAGCTATGGGGCGCGATCGCGGCGGTGTTCGGCAGCTGGGATTCGGAACGGGCGAAGGTCTATCGCCGGCTCAATGACATCCCGGCCGACTGGGGCACGGCGGTGAACGTGCAGGCGATGGTGTTCGGCAATATGGGCGATACCAGCGCCACCGGCGTCGCTTTCACCCGCGATCCGTCTACCGGCGAGAAAAGCTATTACGGCGAATACCTCATCAACGCGCAAGGGGAAGACGTGGTCGCGGGGATCCGCACGCCGCAATACCTGACCAAGCAGGCGCGCGAGGCGGCGGGAGCACAGCCGCTGAGCATGGAAGAGGCACTTCCGCAGGCATACGAGGAACTTGCGCGGGTTTTCGACCTGCTCGAGGGCCATTACAAGGACATGCAGGACATCGAGTTCACCGTCGAGCGCGGGAAACTCTGGATGCTGCAGACCCGCACCGGCAAGCGCACCGCGAAAGCCGCGCTCAAGATGGCGACCGACATGGTGGACGAAGGCCTGATCGATCGCGCCGAAGCTGTCCGGCGGATCGACCCGATGGCATTGGACCAGTTGCTCCACCCGACGCTCGATCCCGAGGCGGAGCGCAATGTCATGACGACCGGCCTTCCCGCCTCGCCGGGGGCTGCTGCGGGCAAGATCGTGCTCGACGCCGACACGGCCGAGCAATGGGCAAACCGAGGGGACAAGGTGATCCTCGTCAGGGTCGAGACCAGCCCTGAGGACATTCACGGCATGCACGCCGCGCAGGGTATCCTGACAGCACGCGGCGGGATGACCAGCCACGCGGCGGTGGTCGCCCGCGGCATGGGGCGTCCCTGCGTCTCGGGCGCGAGCGGCATTTCGATCGAAAGGACCGAGCGCACGCTCAGGATCGGCTCGACCGAGCTCAAGGAAGGCGACACCATCACGCTCGACGGAGGCAACGGCCAGGTCATGCTGGGCGAGGTGCCGACGGTCGAGCCCGAACTAGCGGGCGATTTCGCAACGCTCATGGAATGGGCCGACGAACTGCGCCGGATGCGCGTGCGGACAAATGCCGAAACACCCGAGGACTGCCGCATGGCGCGCCAGTTCGGGGCCGAGGGCATCGGGTTGTGCCGCACCGAACACATGTTCTTCGACGCGGGCCGGATCAAGGCCGTGCGCCAGATGATCCTCGCCGAAGACGAGGCCGGGCGGCGCAAGGCGCTGGAACAGCTGCTGCCCGAACAGCGCGCGGATTTCACCGCGATCTTCGAGGTCATGGCAGGCCTTCCCTGCACGATCCGCCTGCTCGACCCGCCGCTCCACGAATTCCTCCCCACCCGCGACGAGGAATTCGCCGAGCTTTCGGATGCGACCGGCCTCGGCACCGATCATCTCAAGCGGCGCGCGAACGAGCTGCACGAATTCAACCCCATGCTCGGTCATCGCGGCTGCCGGCTCGGCATTACCTATCCCGAAATCTACGAGATGCAGGCGCGCGCCATTTTCGAGGCGGCCTGTGCCGTCGAGTCGGAAAGCGGCGATGCACCGCTGCCCGAGATCATGATTCCTCTGGTTGCCACGAAGAAGGAACTCGCCGTGCTGCGCGCGCTGGTCGACCGGGTGGCGGAAGAAGTGTTCGAGGAAAAGGGCACCCGCATCGCCTATCTCGTCGGCACGATGATCGAATTGCCGCGCGCGGCGCTCATGGCGGGCGAGATCGCCGAAGAAGGCGAATTCTTCAGCTTCGGCACGAACGACCTCACCCAGACGACGCTGGGTCTCTCGCGTGACGACGCCGGGCGCTTCCTCAACACCTATGTCGACAAGGGCATCTTCCCGCGCGATCCCTTCGTCAGCCTCGACATCGACGGGGTCGGGCAACTGGTAGAACTCGCCGCCGAGCGAGGGCGCAAGGCGCGGGGCGACATCAAGCTCGGCATCTGCGGCGAGCATGGCGGCGACCCCGCGAGCATCGCGTTCTGCGAGACAGTCGGCCTCGATTACGTCAGCGCCTCGCCCTATCGCGTGCCGATCGCACGGCTCGCCGCGGCACAGGCTTCGCTGGCGAACTAGGTCCCGGCGAGAGATCGCCGCCCGGTAAGGGTGACGATCTCGATCCGCTCGGCCACTTTCCCGCTGTTATCGGCCTGTTCCAGAAAGGCCGAGCGCGCCCGTTCCAGCGCCGCCTTGCCCAGCGGCGGGGCGGTGTCGGCGAGTGCATTGCCAAGCCCCTGGTCGCGCAGGTCCGCAACCAGCGTATCGAGCGCGGAATAACGGATCGTGAGCGCCTGCGTATCGACCACCGGGTCCTTCCACCCCGCGCGCTGCAGCAGGCCGGGCGCGGCCCTGTGATCGACCAGCGGGTGCATCCGCGCAGCGGGTCGATCCGGCTCGGCGGCCAGCATGGCGGCGCGCAGGCGAGGAAGGCTCTGCCCGCCCACGAAGCTCGCGATCACCAGCCCGCCCGGCTCCAGCGCCTCGCGCAGGTGGATCAGCGCGCCGGGCAGATCGTTGACCGCATCGAATTGGCCGAGCACCGCGATGAAATCGAACCCGCCTTGCGCAAAGGGCGCCTCGAGGTCGAACGCATTGCCATCCGCGATCTTCCCGGCGCTGCCGGCAAGGTAATCGCCCAGTGGCTTTGGACAGGGGCCGATCACCAGCGGTCGCTGGGGTTCGTGGCGAACGAAGGCAAGCCGTTCGACCATTTCCTCTGCGATGTCCTCCCACACGAAACGCGCGGCCTGTGCGCGTCGCTGGCGTGCGAAAGCACGCTGGAGCCGCAGGACGCGGCGGTGCGGGTCGAAAATGCGGGGAACCGGGGAAGCCATCGAAAGCCTCCTGCCGCGCTTGCCTCTCCGCTGCAAGCCGTGCGACAAACGTATCGGGAGGGTCGAATGAAAAAGGCGCGTTCGCATGTCGTTGCGGGACTGAGGCCGCTGGTCGACCTGGTCTACCCGCCGCGCTGCCCGCTATGCGGCGAGGCGGTGTTGGAGCAGGGGGGGCTCTGCGCGGATTGCTATGGCGAGCTCGATTTTCCCGGGGATCCCGCCTGTTCGCTATGCCAGCGCCCGCTCGGCAGCGCGACGGCGGCGAGGGACGAAGTCTGTTTCGCCTGCCGCGCCGATCCACCGCGCCATGCGGGCATTCAAGCAGCGACGCTTTATAACGATGCCTCGCGGCGCCTGATCCTGTCCTTCAAGCATGGCGGCAAGATCGCCCTGGCCGGTCTGATGGCGCGGCTGATGGCGGTGCGCCTGCCCGAGACCACCTGCGACCCGGCCTCGCAGCCGCTACTGGTCCCGGTCCCGCTGCATCGCTGGCGCATCTGGGAGCGAGGCTACAACCAGGCGGGTCTGCTCGCAACGGACCTCGCACGGCAGGGGCGCGGTGAACTGCTGGTCGATGCGCTGGTGCGGCGCAAGGCGACGCGCAGCCTCGGCGGTTTGGGACGCGAGGCGCGCGAGGCCATGCTGGCGGGGGCGATCGCGGTCGCGCGCAAGCGAGCGGGACAGATCAGGGGGCGGAGCGTGATCCTGGTCGACGATGTGCTCACCAGCGGAGCGACGAGCAAAGCCTGCGTCGAGGCCCTGCTCGAAGCGGGAGCGAAGGATGTGGTGATCGCCTGCTTCGCCCGGGTGGTCGACGCAGGCGGGTTGGGCGGCGCGCCGGCGAAGACCGGCGCACAGGAACGCGATGCCGGAGAGCAGGGCGGCCGGCGGGGTGACGAGGTTGGCACGAAAAACACAACGCCCGAGGCCATTACAGCCCCGGGCGCCACGTGACGAAATGATGCGGATCCGCTCTTAGAAGAGCTATCGGCGACCACCCCCTAACTTGGTCGCCGGGATCCTATCCCTCATCGTTCAACCGGAAGCCCCGACACCCCGCTGTCGATCCTTTCCGGTCACCCCCTGAACCAGGCTGTCATTTCCAAGCGGGAAAGACGCCACTGTTCGGTGGAGGACCATCGCTGGCCCATGTGTGTCTTGTTCCATTCCGGCTTCGGATCGTGAAGGGTAAAACGCGCACAGCCGCGATTTCATGCGCATATGTTGTTATCGTGCAACAAGAACGGCTTGAGGCTGAAGCGTCGGCGCGCCATTTCGGGCGGAAAGGAGAGACATCTTGGACCGCACCTCCATCGCGCAGGAAGAACTCGAACAGGGCTCGCGTTTTGCGCCCCGTTTTGACGAAGCAGGGCTGATGCCCGCCATCGTCGTCGATGCGGATTCGGGCGATGTGCTCGTTTTGGCATGGATGAACGCCGAGGCGCTGGAGAGAACGCGGACGAGCGGGCGGGTGACGTTCTGGTCGCGCTCGCGCGGGAGATTGTGGACGAAGGGCGAGACCTCGGGAAATTTCCTCGAGGTCGAGGAAATGCTCGTGGATTGCGACCAGGATGCCCTGCTGATCCGGTCGCGGCCGCACGGCCCGACCTGCCATACCGGCGCGCGAAGTTGCTTTTACCGCCGGATCGACCCCGCAGCCGAGGATGGGAATGCGCTTTCACCCAGTCAGGGGTAACCCACTGCCCTTCGGGTCAAGACTTGACGCTGACGTAAAGGGAAGGTAAGGCATGGTCATGGTTACTGCACCGGCCCGCAAGCACGCATCCGGATCGTCCGACGCCGAGCACGCCAGAGGCAGCGAACAGCGGCGCAGCAGCGCGCATCTCGACCGACCGGACAAGCATGAGCGTGAGCAATATTCGATCTCGGACCTCACATCCGAATTTGGCTGCACGGCGCGTGCGCTGCGCTTTTATGAGGACGAGGGGCTGATCAGCCCGGCGCGTGTGGGGCTTACCCGCGTCTATTCCAAGCGCGACCGCGCGCGTCTCGCCTGGATCATGCGGGCCAAGAATGTGGGTTTCTCTTTGAACGAAATCCGCGAGATGATCGACCTCTACGATCTCGACGACGGCCGGGTCGAACAGCGCCGCGTGACGATCGAGAAATGCCGCCAGCATATCGCCAAGCTCAAGGAGCAGCGCGCCGATATCGATTCCTCGATCAGGGATCTCACCGAATTCGTCGCCGAGATCGAGAAGCTCAACCTCGGCTGAAATACATCACAGCCACTCCGTTTCAAACCGCTAAACCAGGGATCACAGCGATGCCGACCTATACCGCCCCGACCCGCGACACGCGCTTCGTCGTCAACGAGATGCTGGACCTTGCCAGCTATGGCAACCTGCCGGGATTCGAGAACGCGACGCCCGACATGATCGACACGGTCATCAACGAAGCGGGCAAGTTCTGCTCCGAGGTTCTCGCGCCGCTCAACCAGATCGGCGACGAGCATGGCTGCACCCGCCACGAGGACGGCTCGGTCACCACGCCTCCCGGTTTCAAGGAAGCCTATGAAGCCTATGTCGAAAGCGGGTGGGGCACGATCGCCAAGCCGACCGAATTCGGCGGGCAGGGCCTGCCGCATGTTCTCGGCTTCGTGATCGAGGAATTCACCGGCACTGCCAACCAGGCTTTCGCCATGTATCCCGGCCTCACCAACGGCGCGACGGCGGCGATCGAGGCCGCCGGATCGCAGGAACAGAAGGAAATGTACCTGCCCAGGATGATTTCGGGCGAATGGTCGGGCACGATGAACCTGACCGAGCCGCATTGCGGGACCGATCTCGGCATGATCCGCACCAAGGCGGAACCCAATGACGATGGCTCCTATTCGATCACCGGGACCAAGATCTTCATTTCTGCCGGTGAGCACGACCTCACTAGCAACATCATCCACCTCGTCCTTGCGAAAACGCCGGGCGCGCCGGATTCGTCGAAGGGCATTTCGCTGTTCATCGTGCCCAAGTTCATCCTCGACGAGAATGGCGAGCCGGGTGAGCGCAACGGCGTGACCTGCGGTTCCATCGAGAAGAAGATGGGCATCCACGGCAATGCGACCTGCGTGCTCAATTATGACGGCGCCAAGGGTTTCCTTGTTGGCGAGGAAAATCGCGGGCTCGCCGCCATGTTCATCATGATGAACGCGGCGCGTCTGGGTGTCGGCCTTCAGGGTCTTGCCCAGGCCGAAGTGTCGTATCAGAATGCCGTGACCTATGCGCTCGACCGGCGTCAGGGCCGCGCGCTTTCGGGTCCGAAGGACACGGATGAAAAGGCCGACCCGATCTTCGTCCACCCCGACGTGCGCCGGATGCTGATGGATGCCAAGGTGTTCAACGAGGCCATGCGCGCGCTGTGCCTGTGGGGCGCTCTGCAGGTCGACCTGACGCACAAGGCCCAGACCGAGGAGGAGCGCGAGGAAGCCGACATGCTCATCGGCCTCATGACCCCGGTCATAAAGGGCTACGGCACCGACAAGGGCTATGACATCGCCAACAATATGCAGCAGGTCTATGGCGGGCACGGCTATGTGCGTGAATGGGGCATGGAGCAGTTCGTCCGCGATAGCCGCATCGCCATGATCTACGAAGGCACGAACGGCGTGCAGGCGATGGACCTGTGCGGCCGCAAGCTGCCTGCCAAGGGGGGCAAGGCGATCCAGAAATTCTTCGCCGTGATCGACGAAGAAATCGCCTCGGTAAAGGATGACGAGACGCTCGCGCCGATCGCCACCGCGCTTGAAAAGGCGCTGGGCGAGCAGAAGGCGGCGACCATGTGGTTCATGCAGAACGCGATGCAGAACCCCAACCATCTTGGCGCGGGCGCGCATCACTACATGCACATCATGGGCATCGTGACGCTGGGCTATATGTGGCTCAAGATGGCGAAGGTCGCCAAGGATGCGCTGGCGGGCGATCCGTCGGACAAGGCGTTCTACGAGGCCAAGCTGACCGCCGCGGCCTATTATGCCGAGCGTTGGCTGCCCGATGCGGGCGCGCTGCGGCGCAAGCTCGAGGCGGGCAGCGAAAACATGATGAAGCTTACCGAGGACGCCTTCGCCACCGCGGCCTGAGGCACCCTACAGCTGCCGTGGCCCCGAGTCGCGGTGAGCAAGTTGATTTCGTCCATTCGCGGGTCGTCGTATTTCGATATGACGGCCCGCATTTTGCGTTCTTCCGGCACGAAAAGACCCCGTGCGAAGCTAGCATTGCGCTTTGGGGTAGGAAAATGCGCGCCCGCGTCCGCCCGAACGATGCCGCCCAGCCGCGACCGCCCCTTTCCCCCCCGATCCGTGTTGACGCCTTTCGCTGAAGACAATATTTCGATATTTATCGAATCATCGGAGGATCGCGATGCAGTCCCAACAGGTCATAAGCTCTCTCGCTGCCCTCGCGCAGGAGCACCGTCTGGCCGCATTCCGCCTTCTGGTGCAGGCGGGCGCGCAGGGCATCCCGGCGGGCGTGCTCGCCGAAAAGCTCGGCGTGCCGCCGTCATCGATGAGTTTCCATCTCGCCCAGCTTTCGCATGCCGGCCTCGTGACCCAGCGGCGGGAAAGCCGGTCGATCATCTATTCCGCCGACTATGCGGCGATGAACGAATTGATGGGTTACCTGACCGAAAATTGCTGCGGCGGCGATGACTGCGAAGCGGTCTGCGCCCCGGCCGAGCGCAAGGAGCCGGCATGATCAACGTCCTTTTCCTGTGCACGGGCAATTCGGCCCGCTCGATCCTCGCCGAAGCGATCCTGAACCATCATGGCGAGGGGCGTTTCACCGCTTTCAGCGCGGGCAGCAATCCAGCGGGCACGGTCAACCCGTTCACGCTGGGCACGCTCGAGCGGCGCGGGCTTCCGGTCGACGGCTTGCGGTCGAAAAGCTGGAGCGAATATGCCGACGGGCCAGAATTCGACCTCATTTTCACCGTCTGCGACAGCGCGGCTGCGGAAAGCTGTCCGGTCTGGCCGGGACGACCGATCTCGGCGCATTGGGGCATTCCCGATCCGGCGGCGGTCGAAGGCGACGATGCGCAAAAGCAGGCCGCGTTCGACCTTGCTTTCGAGCGAATGAAGCGCCGCATCGACCGGCTGATCGCGCTGCCGCTCGACAGCCTGACACCGGATGCCCTGCGCTTTGAACTGGCGAAAATCGGCAAGGAGGCTGAACAGGCATGACCAGCGCGACCGCTGACATCGAACCCGCCGCAGCGGGGCTTGGCCTGTTCGAGAAATGGCTTTCGGTCTGGGTCGCTGCCGCGATCATCGCGGGCGTTGCGCTGGGCAACCTTGCACCCGATTCCTTTGCCCTGCTGGCGGGCCTCGAATACGCCTCGGTCAATCTCGTCGTCGCGGTGCTGATCTGGGCGATGATCTTCCCGATGATGGTCGCGGTCGATTTCGGTGCGGTCCGGCGCGCCGGCGACAAGCCCAAGGGGCTGATCATCACGCTCGTGGTCAACTGGCTGGTCAAGCCTTTCACGATGGCGGCGCTGGGCGTTGTGTTCTTCGAAGTGGTCTTTGCGCCCCTGATCGACCCGGCAGACGCGCAGCAATATATCGCCGGGCTGATCCTGCTGGGCGCTGCGCCGTGCACCGCGATGGTGTTCGTCTGGTCGCAGCTGACCAAAGGCGACCCCGCCTATACGCTGGTGCAGGTGGCGGCCAACGACCTTATCATGATCGTCGCCTTCGCGCCCATTGTCGCGCTGCTGCTGGGCGTTACCGACATCGCCGTGCCGTGGGAGACGCTGCTGCTTTCGGTCGCGCTTTACGTGGTGGTCCCGCTCGCCGCCGGGGCCTTCGTGCGTCACCGCCTGCTGGCGGCCCATGGCGGGAACGAGGACGCGGTGGCCGATTTCACCGGTCGGATGAAACCGCTCTCGATCATCGGCCTCCTTGCCACCGTGCTGCTGCTGTTCGGGTTCCAGGCCGAAACCATCGTTGCGCGCCCGTTGCTCGTGGCGCTGATCGCGGTCCCGATCATCGTCCAGAGCTACGGGATTTTCTTCATCGCCTATGGCGCGGCCAAGGCGTGGCGCGTGCCCCACGCCATTGCCGCGCCCTGCGCGCTGATCGGCACGTCCAACTTTTTCGAACTGGCGGTGGCGGTCGCCATCGGCCTGTTCGGGCTGGGCAGCGGGGCGGCACTGGCGACGGTGGTGGGCGTGCTTGTCGAAGTCCCGGTGATGCTCTCTCTCGTCGCCATCGCCAACCGGACCCGGGGGCAATTCGCGGCCGGTTAGGCTGTCCGCCTCAGTCCACCGGCAGGAAACCGGGGACCGGCAGGCCCGTTCCGGGCAGGCTTGGTAGGGTTCGTGCAGATCGTGCGCAGCGTCTCGCGCCCGCTTGCCGGGGAAAGGCCGGATCTCGGGTCGAGAAATACGCTGGGGGCTGGCGAGTGTTTCGTGCCGGTTACGCACCGGCATTCCGCCCCTCTGCCGAAGCGCCACCTCGTCCCTAATCGAGCCGCCATTGCAGCGTGCCCGAATATTCGCCCGGCAGCGCCTCTCCCGCCGCGCCGCGCGCCGGTTCGAACCGCGCCGACCGGGCGATCAGCTTGCAGGTCGCCTCGTCGAGCAAGGCGTGGCCGGAGGAGTTTGCGACCTGGCATTGCGTCGCGCGCCCCTCCGCATCGACAAGCGCGCGAAAGCCGACATCGCCTTCGATCCCTTCGCGTAGCGCGCGCGAGGGATAATAAGCACCCATAACCGCAGCGAGTGCTGCCGGATCGTGCAGGCGCGGCGGGTGGGCCGGGGCAGTGCCGGCCGGAATTTCTCCGGCGGAAGGCGGAGCGGCCGGGGAAGGTGAGAGAGGATCGCGCGCCGTGAGCTTTACCGGATCAAAAGCCGCTTCGAGCGCGGCCTCGTGTTGGTCCGCGCCGTCGATGCGCTTGAGCGCGAGCGTCAGCATGGCCAGCCATATGCGGTAGGTCGGATTGTCGTCCTCGAGCTGCCGCCGCTCCTCGCTGGATCGCCCCTCGGCAATCAGTGCCTCGATGAACAACCGAACATGGTGCATCCGGCGCTCGAAGCTTGCAATGCCTTCGCCTCCCGACCCATCGGCAAAGGCCGGACCGTGGCAGAGGAAAACGCTGAACAGCGCGGCGAGGGCGTGATAGAGGCCCACCAGGCGCGCAACTTCGTCCTCGACGTCATCCAGCGCCGTGGACTTCGCGAGCGTTTCGGCGGCCATGGCCTCGACAATGCCCTGCCGTTCGTGCGCGGGATCGCCCTTTGCGACCTTCCTTCGCCAACTCCTGCGCTGGCGGCGAAGGATAGTTTCGTTCTTGTCGATCTCCGCTTCGAACTCGAAGCCAGCCGCCGTGCAGGCATCGGCGAGATTGTCGCGATACCAGGCATAAAGGCCCGGATATTGCCTGCGTGTATTCCTGCCGAACACGTCCGTCCCCTGCTTTTTCTCCGCCTGCGATTGTGCCGGGTGTCATTCCACCGGCAGGAAATCCGGGACCGACAGGTATCGTTCGCCGGTGTCGTAATTGAAACCCATCACCCGCGTGCCTTCGCCCAGCTCGGGCAGCTTCTTCGCAATGGCTGCGAGCGTCGCGCCGGAGGATATGCCAACCAGCATCCCTTCCTCGCGCGCGGCGCGGCGGGCCATGTCCTTGGCGGCCTCGGCATCGACCGGGATCGCGCCGTCGATAGCATTGGTGTGGAGGTTGTCGGGGATGAATCCCGCGCCGATGCCCTGGATCGGGTGCGGGCCGGGTTCGCCGCCATTGATGACCGGAGACGCTTCGGGTTCGACCCCGTAGGCCTTGAAATCGGGCCAGACCTTTTTCAGCTCTTCCGCGCAGCCGGTCAGGTGGCCGCCCGTGCCGACGCCGGTGATCATCACGTCGATCGGATCGTCCTTGAAATCGCGCAGGATTTCCTGCGCCGTCGTGCGGGCGTGGACGGCGACATTGGACGGGTTTTCGAATTGCGAAGGGCTCCATGCGCCTTCGGTCGTCTCGACCAGCTCGGCGGCGCGTTCGATCGCGCCCTTCATGCCCTTTTCCTTGGGCGTGAGATCGAATGTCGCCCCATAGGCGAGCATCAGCCGGCGGCGTTCGATCGACATGGACTCGGGCATGACGAGGACGAGGCGATAGCCCTTGACCGCGGCGACCATGGCAAGTCCGATGCCGGTGTTGCCGCTGGTCGGCTCGACGATGGTCCCGCCGGGCTGCAACCGGCCCGATTCCTCCGCGTCCTCCACCATGGCGAGCGCGATGCGGTCCTTGATCGAGCCGCCGGGATTGGCGCGCTCGGACTTGATCCACACTTCGTGGTCGGGAAACAGGCGCGCCATGCGGATATGGGGCGTACCGCCGACGGTCTCGAGGATATTGGTTGCTTTCATGTCAGGCCTCCTGTGTTTTTGTGTCTGGTTCGCTGTTTAGCAGGTCTGAGGGCGGATCGAAGGTCTTGGTGGTGACAAGCACGGGGAACAGCCTCGCCCATATCGCGACCGTCGCCACCGCGCCCGCACCACCCGCGACGACCGCCGCGACGGGCCCGATCAGGAAAGCGAGCGTGCCGGAAAAGAAATCGCCGCCCTCGTTCGACGCGCTGATGGTGAGGAGACTGACCGAGGAGACGCGCCCGCGCTTGTCGTCGGGCGTGTGGAGCTGGATCAGCGACTGGCGGATATAGACGCTGAACATGTCCGCCGCGCCGACGATGAACAGCATGGCGAGGCTGAGCGGCATCGACGTGGACAGGCCGAACACGATGGTGGCACATCCGAAGACCGCGACCGCGCCGAGCATTTTCGGCCCCACATTGGAATTGATCGGGCGAAAGGAAAACCATGCCGCGGTGAGCGCCGCGCCGATGGCGGGCGCCATGGCGAGTTGGCTCAGGCCTTTCTCGCCCACCTCCAGGATATCGCGCGCATAGACCGGGAACAGCGCCGTCGCGCCGGCAAGGAACACCGCCGCCAGGTCGAGCGTGATCGCGCCCAGCACCATCTTGTTGTTCACCACGTAGCGCAGCCCGTCGACGATCGCGCCAATGGGGCGCTGGTCGCGGCGAACGGCGGGCTGGGGGACGCGGCCGATGAAAGTGAGGGCGGTGGCCGATACCGCGAACAGCCCCGCCGCGACCGTGTAGGGCAGGTGCGGCTCGATGGAAAACAGGTATCCGCCCAGCGCCGGACCGCCGATCATGCCGACCTGCCACGCGATCGAGGACAAGGCGATGGCCGTCGGCAGGATCGCCTTGGGCACGAGATTGGGAGCGAGCGCGCTCAGCGCAGGTCCGGCAAAGCCGCGCGCGATGCCCAGCACCACCGCAACCGCGTAGAGGATCGGTAGCGTTATGGCTCCGGTGGCGGTGGACCAGGCCAGCACGAGCGCACAGCCCAGCTGCAGCAGCACCGTTGCCCGCCCGAGGGCGCGCCGGTCGAAACGGTCGGCGGCAAGGCCGGAAAAGGGCGTGAGCACGAAGAGCGGCAGGAACTGGAACAGGCCGATCAGCGCGAGCTGGCCGGAAGCCTCCGGAATGCTCATCCCCGCATCGCGCGCGATATTGTAGGTCTGCCACCCGATAATGAGCATCATCGCATAGCCCGCCAACGTCATGGCGAGGCGGCTGAGCCAGTAGGCGCGGAAATTGTGGACGCGAAAAGGGTGGGGGGCAGCGGTCTCGGTCACGCACGGTGCCATGGCAGGCCGGTGCGCGCGTGCCAAGCAATCGCTTCTATGGAAGGGTCAAACGCAGGCTTTGCGAGCCCTGCGCCGGCCCGTCTCAGCGCCCTTTGCGCAGGCGCGGATTGGGCTGGAGCGCGTCGATGATCTGGACGAAATCGTCGAGCCTTATGATCCGCTCGAACTGGAAGCCCGCGCGCACGTCGCGGGTCCAGATGCAATAGGCCTCGATCCGGCCCACCACCGGCAGGCGAATGATGATGCGGTCCCCGCGCGACAGGCCATGGGCGTCGTCCACCATGAAGCCGTGCGCCGACAGGTTGCAAACATGCAGGGTGAGGTCGCCGTGCTGAAAATGCTCGACGATCACCGGGAAATCGACCGGGTGACGCGCCGCACGGCGCATGTCTGTAACGCTCAGATTCGCTCCGACGGACACGGCGCCTTTTCCTCCACTGATGCTCGCAAGACATTGCTAATGGGAGATAAAGGCTGACATTTGGTAAAATGCGGTGGTTACGACGCGTTTACCCTTACAAATCAATCCCTAGCGCGTGATTAGGCCGTACCGCTTCTTGCCGAGGCTGAGACGCAGCGTCTCCCCGGCATCGGGCAGGACGAGATGGCCCGGGTCCTTCACCGTCTCGCCCTCCAGTTTCACCGCGCCCTCGGCGAGCTTGCGCTTGGCCTCTCCGCCCGATGCGGTGAAGCCGATCTCCTTCAGGACCGCCGCGATCCGCATGCCATCCTCGCCCACGGCAAGGCTCGGCAGGTCCTCGCCCGCGCCGCCGGCAAAGGTTTCGCGTGCGGTCGCTTCGGCGGCGAGCGCCGCATCCTCGCCGCGCACGAGCTTCGTGACCTCGTTCGCCAGCACGACCTTGGCCGCGTTGATCTCGGCGCCTTCCAGCGCTTCGAGCCGGGCGATCTCGTCCAGTGGCAGGTCGGTGAACAGGCGCAGGAAACGGCCGACGTCGCGGTCATCGGTGTTGCGCCAGTATTGCCAGAAATCATAAGCCGAAAGCTGGTCTTCGTTGAGCCACACCGCACCGCTGGCCGTCTTGCCCATCTTCGCCCCGTCGGCGGTGGTCAGCAGCGGCGTCGTCAGCCCGTAAAGCTCGCGCCCCTCCATCCGGCGGCCGAGTTCCATGCCGTTAACGATGTTGCCCCACTGGTCGCTGCCGCCCATCTGCAAGCGGCAATCGTACCGCCGCGCGAGTTCGAGGAAATCGTAAGCCTGCAGGATCATGTAATTGAATTCGAGGAAGGTCAGCGGTTGTTCGCGGTCGAGGCGCAGTTTGACCGAATCGAAAGTCAGCATCCGGTTGATCGTGAAATGCGGGCCGACATCGCGCAGCAGCTCGATATAGCCGAGGGTGGACAGCCATTCGTCGTTGTTGACCATCACGGCATCGCTCGGGCCGTCGCCGAAGGTCAGCAGCCGCTCGAACACGGTGAAGATCGAGGCGATGTTATCGTCGATCACTTGCGGGGTTAGCAGCTTGCGGCTTTCATCCTTGCCCGAGGGGTCGCCGATCTTGGTCGTCCCGCCGCCCATCACCACGATCGGCTTGTGCCCGGCCTGCTGCAACCGGCGCAGCATCATGATCTGGACGAGGCTGCCGACATGGAGCGAAGGTGCGGTCGCGTCGAAGCCGATATAGCCGGGCACGATGCTCTTCGCCGCGAGCGCATCGAGGCCCGCAGGGTCGGTGACCTGGTGGATATAGCCGCGCTGCTCCAGCAGGCGCAGCAGGTCGGAATCGTAAGTGGTCGTGCCCGTGTTCATGACGCGGGCGCTTACCAGCGGTTTCGCAGGTCGCCTAGGGCCTTGCGCGCCGCTGCGCCTGTGGCATCAGGGGCGGCATGATCCCCCTCATGCTGCATCGCACCTGCGACCTCGGCCCGGTGCGCGCCGTGACCGCACGAATTCGCGCTACCGAGATCGGCTGCGAGGCCGAATTCCGCCTCGACGGGACGCTCGAAGGCGTGGTCCTGCCACCCGCCGGGCCCGCGATCCGCACCGATGGCCTGTGGCGATCGACCTGCTTCGAGGTGTTCTGGCAATCGATCGGGGAAGAGGGCTACCGCGAATTCAACTTCGCGCCATCGGGCCAATGGGCCGCATATGCCTTCGACCGCCACCGGGACGGCATGCGCGAAGCCCCGGTCGAAGGAATTTCGGTGTCCGCCTCCCATGCCTCCTCGCAGGGCACCGGGGGGATGGTGCTCACGGCAAGCCTTGCCGCCGACCTTGCCGCTCCTGCGCAGGTTGGGCTTAGTGCCGTGATCGAACAGGCGGGCGGGGGGCTGCAATACTGGGCCCTCGCCTTTCCGCCCGGGCCGCCCGACTTCCATTCCGAAGCCTGCCGCCAGGTGATCGTCGAACGCTAGGCGATCAGGCCTCGGCCGTGCGTTCCCCGAAAGGCGCATTGAGCTGCACGATCTTCCAGTTGAGCAGCAAAGCGAAGCTGACCCAGGAAATGTAGGGAATGTTGAGCCATCCCGCGAGCGGCGACCACAAGGGCAGGAACAGGCACAGCGCGAACACCGACAGCCACAGGAACACATTCTCGACGAGCGCCAAATCGGGCCGCTTCAGCTTGAAGAAGAGCGGCGACCACGCGATGTGAAAAACGAAATTCACCCCGAACAGCGCACCGATCGCGATGCCGCCCGCCGTGGTTTCCGCCGCAGTCCATGCGAGGTAGAAGCTCCAGCCCGCAAGGCCTAGGATGATCGTCCAGGCCGGGCCGAACAGCCAGTCGGGCGGCTGCCAGCTCGGCTTTTTCAGGTTGCGATACCAATGGCCGATATCGGTCAACGCACCGCCCGCGCCGCCGAGGATGATCGCCCAGAGAGCGGCGATGATCGCAGGGGTCCATTCGATATCCATGCTGCACAAGCGAAAGAACGGCCTGCTTGTTCCCGCGCGCGGGGGCAATGTGCAAAAGATTTGCCTTTGCCCCATGGCTGTTCCAACGCTTCGGCCCATGACTGACGTGAAATTCGGCATCGACCGCCTGCTCGAAAACCGCTCGCTGCTGACCCAGCTGGAGGGGCGGCGCGTCGCACTGGTCGCCCATCCGGCAAGCGTGACCGCTGACCTGACGCACAGCCTCGATGCGTTGATCGGCGCGGGCGTGAACGTGGCCAGCGCCTTCGGCCCGCAGCATGGGCTGAAGGGCGACAAGCAGGACAACATGGTCGAAAGCGCGGACGAGATGGACCCGGTCTACGGCATCCCGGTGTTCTCGCTCTACGGCGAGGTCCGGCGGCCGACGGCGCGCATGATGGAGAGCGCGGACGTCTTCCTGTTCGACCTGCAGGATCTGGGCTGCCGGATCTACACCTTCGTCACGACGCTGCTCTACCTGCTCGAAGAGGCGGCGAAATCAGACAAGAGCGTCTGGGTGCTCGACCGCCCGAACCCTGCGGGCCGCCCGGTCGAAGGGACGATGCTGGTGCCGGGGCAGGAAAGCTTCGTGGGCGCGGCCCCCATGCCGATGCGCCACGGATTGACGCTGGGCGAGATGGGGAACTGGTTCTTGCGCCATTTCGGGCTCGATGTCGATTACCGGGTCGTGGCGATGGAGGGGTGGCAGCCCGACGGCGAGGGGAAGGGCTGGCCTCCCTCGCGCGTCTGGGTGAACCCGTCGCCCAATGCCGCCAATGCCAACATGGCGCGCTGCTATGCCGGGACGGTGATGCTCGAAGGGACCACTCTGTCGGAAGGGCGCGGGACCACGCGGCCATTGGAAGTGCTGTTCGGCGCGCCCGACCTGGACGCGAAAGCCGTGCTGGCGGAGATGCGCGCGCTCGCCCCCGAATGGTGCAACGGAGCCGCGATTCGCGAATGCTGGTTCGAGCCGACCTTCCACAAGCACTCAGGTTCGCTCTGCAACGCGTTGATGTTGCACGCGGAAGGGCCGTTCTACGCGCACGACGCGTTCCGCCCGTGGCGCTTGCAGGCGCTCGCGTTCAAGGCGATCCGGCGGCTCTATGCGGACCACGAGTTGTGGCGCGATTTTCCCTACGAATACGAGCACGAACGGCTCGCGATCGACGTCATCAATGGCGGGCCGTCCTTGCGCGAATGGGTCGATGACAGCGAGGCGGGTCCCGGCGATCTCGACGCGCTGGCGTCAGCCGACGAGGCGGCGTGGGTGGCGGATGTGAGGGAGCGTTTGCTTTACTGAAGCGCCTTTGGCGCTGTCCATGCCGACGCCGACCCTGTAGGCTGCGCGAAGTCGCCGGTGCTGTGGCGTGAAAGAGGGGGGAACTGGAAATGGCGTCATCTTCACGCGAACTGGTCGAGGGCATCTACGCCGCTTTTGCAGCGGGCGACATGGAAAGCTTCGGCGCGGCGCTCGCCCCCGATGTGGTGTGGAACGAGGCGGAGAATTACCCTTACGCCGACCGCAATCCCTATCGCGGATTCCAGCAGATCGTGGAGGGTGTCTTTGCCCGCACGGCCGATGATTTCGACGGTTTCGCCGTCGATATGAGCGACATCGTCGATGGCGGGGACAGGGTGGTGGCGATGGGCCGCTATACCGGCACCAGCAAGGCGACGGGCAAGCCGCTCGACGTGCAGGCGGCCCATGTCTGGACGGTGGAGAACGGCAAGGTCGTGCGCTTCCAGCAATACATCGACACGCTGGGGACCGCCCGAGCAATGGGCGTGGCCTGAACGACTGTTAACGACAGGGCCGCGCGCCCCCCTCAATGCCCCTGCTTGCGTGACAGCTCCCGCGTTGCATCCTCCAGCCCGTCGAGCGTCAGCGGATACATTCGGTCATCGACCAGCTGGCGCATCATCTTGGTCGATTGCGAATAGCCCCACTGCTTTTCCGGCACGGGGTTGAGCCACACGGTCGCGGGGTAGGTGTCGGTCACGCGCTTCATCCACACCGCGCCCGCTTCGTCGTTCATGTGTTCGACGCTGCCGCCCGCATGGGTGATCTCATAGGGGCTCATCGCCGCGTCGCCGACGAAGATCACCTTGTAATCATGGCCGTATTTGTGAAGCACGTCCCAGGTCTTGGTGCGCTCCTGCCAGCGGCGCTTGTTGTCCTTCCACACGCCTTCGTAAAGGCAGTTGTGGAAGTAGAAGAATTCGAGGTTCTTGAATTCGCTCGTGGCCGCGCTGAACAATTCCTCGCACAGCTTGATGAAAGGGTCCATCGACCCGCCGACATCGAGGAACAGCAGCAATTTCACGGCATTGTGGCGTTCGGGCCGCATGTGGATGTCGAGCCAGCCCTGCTTGGCCGTGCCTTCGATCGTCGCGTCGATGTCGAGCTCGTCCGCCGCGCCTTCGCGCGCGAAACGGCGCAGGCGGCGCAGCGCCATCTTGATGTTGCGGGTGCCGAGTTCCTTGGTGTTGTCGAGGTTCCTGAACTCGCGCTTTTCCCAGACCTTGACCGCGCGCTTGTGCTTGCTCTCGCCGCCGATCCGCACGCCTTCGGGGTTGTAGCCCGAATTGCCGAAGGGGCTCGTGCCGCCCGTGCCGATCCACTTGTTGCCGCCCTCGTGGCGCTTCTGCTGTTCCTCAAGCCGCTTCTTCAGCGTCTCCATGATCTCGTCCCAGCTGCCGAGCTTTTCGATCTCGGCCATTTCCTCTTCGCTGAGCATCTTTTCCGCGACGGCTTTCAGCCAGTCCTCGGGAATGTCGACCGGGTTCTGCCCGTAATCGGTCAGCACGCCCTTGAAGACCTTGTGGAACACCTGGTCGAACCGGTCGATCAGGCCCTCGTCCTTCACGAAAGTCGCGCGGGAGAGATAATAGAACGCCTCGGGCGTTTGTTCGATCACATCCCTGTCGAGCGCTTCGAGCAGGGTGAGATGTTCCTTGAAGCTGGCCCCGATACCGGCGGCGCGCAATTCGTCGACGAAGTTGAAAAACATGGGCGGTGGTCTAGCCGTACCCCTTCGCGCTTTCCAGCCCCTTCGCATGCAAAAGGTTTAAGCCTTCGCTAACCATCCGTGGTTAGGAACCTGTCACAGACGGGGCATCCACACGGGGACACACGATGAAGCCGAGCGCGATCGACACCGCCAATGCGGCCGAACTGGGGACGATCCCGGAAAGCTGCGGCGCTGTGACCGTCGGATGCAGCGATGTCGCGGGCGTGGTGCAGGCCGTCATCCGTTCGTCCGAAACCCTGCGTGCCGAGCACGATGCGCTACGCGAGACCGTCAGCGCGCTGGAAGCCGATCACGGGCGCGTGGCCGAAGCGAGCGACGAGGCTCGGCTGTTGTCCGAACGCGCGACCGACCGCCTCGACGAAGGCACGCGCCTGATCCGGTCCTCGCTCGCACAGGTCAATTCGCTGCTCGAACTGGTCGACGCGCTGGGCCAGCACGTCACCAGCTTCTCCGCCGCGATGGAACAGGTCCGTCGCAGCGCCAAGGATATCGAGGACATTGCCGAGACGACCAACATCCTCGCCCTGAATGCCACGATCGAGGCAATGCGCGCCGGCGAGGCCGGGCGCACCTTCGCCGTGGTGGCGAGCGAGGTGAAAAGCCTCGCCAGCGACACCCGCCGCGCGACCGACGAAATCGCCTCGACGATCGATGCGCTGGGCGAGGAAGCGGGCATCGTTATCGGCCGGATCGAGGCGGGCTCGAAAGCGAGCGGCGAGGCCAAGACCTCGGTCGCGCAGATCGAGAACACCATCAAGAGCGTCGGCGAACTGGTCGGGGAAGTCGACCGCCAGAACGATGTCATCGCGCGCTCCACCGGCACGATCGGCGGCCATGTCGCGGCGGTTCAGGAGGTGCTCACGGGCTTCGACAAGGCCGCGCAGGGCAATGAAAGCCAGCTGAAGGGCGCGCATCGGCGGATGGAGGAGCTCGAACTCACCGCGAGCGGGATGTTCGATGCGATCGTCCATGCCGGGCTCAGCCCCGAAGACAGCGCGATGGTGGAACGCGCGCAGGACATAGCGCGCCGGATCGTGGACCGCACCGAAACGGCCCTGGCCGAGGGCAGGCTGACCGAGGCGGCGTTGTTCGATACCGATTACATGAAGATCGAAGGCACCGATCCGCAGCTATACCGCACCGGCCTTTCGGACTGGGCGGACGAGAACTGGCGCCCCGTGCTCGACGAGGTAAAGGGATCGGACAGCCGCGTCCTTGCTGCCGCCTGCACCGACATGAACGGGTTCCTCCCGACGCACTTGTCCGAGTTTTCGAGAAAGCCGACCGGGGACCTCACCCACGACACGCAGTATTGCCGCAACGGGCGCATCATCCTCGACCCGATCGACAAGCGCGCCAAGGAAAGCGCCGCTGCCTATATGATGGCGACCTACCGCCAGGAAGGCGACGGCGAGCAATATGTGGTCGTGCGCAATGTCTATGTGCCGCTCACCATCGCCGGGCGGCGCTGGGGCGATCTGGAGCTGGCCTATACGTTCCGGTGAGGTCAGGTGACGGACGGCTTGCTCTGTTGCGCCTCAATAGTGGGTTGCAGAAAAGCCTCTGCAAGATCATTCGCTCGATCAACCAACCATCCTACGAGCTCTCCTTGGTCCTTGCCGGCCATAGGCATTGGTGAAATCTGGTAGCTGTCGACAGTTTGTTTGGCGTTCATCGTCCACTTCCCGCCCCGTATGGCTTCGCAGATACTTTCTGGAGGTATACTTCGGAGCCGCGAAGAGTAATAAGGCATATACTCAGAGTATATACCAAGATATACTCCTACGCGCGCGGTCCCACTGAGCGCCCGGTACAAAACTATGTAGACGCTTCCATCAGATGAAATCGGAATCCATAAATTTGTACCTTTGACCTCTTTCTTGATTTTTCGCTGGATCTTCCCCCGTTTTTCAAGCTCGTCATCAATCTGATTCCAGAACTCGATGTTCTCCATATTTTCTTCTGATAACTCAGCTCGTTTCGCCCCTGAAATGGTCTCGGGTTTCGTCCACTCGTTCGGCTTTGCTACGACATCGAACAGCGGCGCAACATCGCTCTCCCCGATTTTGACCGCTCTAATTTCGACGCCGAAAAATCCGTATCGGTCCGCGCTTATGTCGTTCAGCCAGTCCAGGGCGGCACGGTGGGCTTCGGTGAACTTTTGCGCCACCCATACGATTATTCGAGCATCAAACTTGGCCGCGTAGGTCAAGATTTGACCAACGTGCATGTGATCGCTCTTTTCGAGTTGGTTCTCGATCAGAACGAAATGATCAGTGTCGATGATCTTGCAAACTATGTCGGCTGAAAAACTTTCGACAGGGTGCTCAGTACGAATAAGTTCCAGACCGGGCAATTCGAGGCTATCTGCCAAAAATTGTAAGTTCTCAGGTTCCGCCAGCCATGGAGTGAAATCGTTGGGCTCGGATTTCCAAACGTCCCTGAGATCGACCTCCTTCAATCTTCCAAGTTGCATCCTCGCCTCATATGATAAGACCTCACGAAGGATTGCGCCGCGCCATAAAGGCGAGCCGTTCGAACATCATCACGTCCTGCTCGTTCTTCAGCAGCGCGCCGTGCAGCGGGGGAATCGCGTTGTTCGGGTTGGAATCCTGCAGCGTCTCGAGCGGCATGTCCTCGTTCATCAGCAGCTTGAGCCAGTCGAGCAATTCGCTGGTCGAGGGCTTCTTCTTGAGGCCGGGCACCTCGCGCAGTTCGTAGAAGATATCCATCGCCTTCTTCACCAGCGTCTTCTGGATGCCGGGATAATGGACGTCGATGATCTCCTGCATCGTCTCGCGGTCGGGGAACTTGATGTAGTGGAAGAAGCAGCGCCGCAGGAAGGCGTCGGGCAGTTCCTTTTCATTGTTCGAGGTGATGACGACGATCGGGCGCTCCTTCGCCTCGATCCGCTCCTGCGTTTCGTAGACGTCGAAGCTCATCCGGTCGAGTTCCTGCAGAAGGTCGTTCGGGAATTCGATGTCCGCCTTGTCGATCTCGTCGATCAAAAGGACGGGAAGCTTTTCCGCGGTGAACGCCTCCCACAGCTTGCCCTTCTTGATATAGTTGCGGATGTCGTGGACGCGTTCGTCGCCCAGCTGGCCGTCGCGCAGGCGAGCGACCGCGTCGTACTCGTAAAGGCCCTGGTGCGCCTTGGTCGTCGATTTGACGTTCCATTCGATCAGCGGCGCGTCGATCGCCTTGGCGATTTCATGCGCGAGCACCGTCTTGCCCGTGCCCGGCTCGCCCTTCACCAGCAGCGGGCGGCGCAGCAATACCGCGGCGTTGACGGCGACCTTGAGGTCCTCGGTCGCGATGTAATTGCTGGTGCCTTCGAAGCGCTGCTGCTGGTCGGTCATGGGTTTCCCTGTAAAACTGGATCTCGCGCCCGCAGCGATAAGGCGCGCGTCCCCGCCGCGCAAGGGGCGCGCCGCTCGCAATTCGGGCAGGGACTCAGCGCCCGAGCGAGGCGATGCGCTGGGCGATGAGGGTGAGCGTGTCCTGGTCCACCGGCTCTTGCCGGTTGTTCCAGGCGAGGTTGAGCAGGTGCCATTCGCCGCCCTCGTCCTGCAGCAGCCAGGTGAGGTGGAGCACGCCGGGCTCCGACCCGCCCTTGAAGGCGACGCGCTGCCACTTGTCCGCGACCGCATCGGGCAGGCCCGCGTTGATCGAGAGCACTTCGAGCGCGCGCGGATCGCCCTTCATCATCATGTAGAGGAAGAGCTTGCGTAGGTCTTGTCCGCTCGCCAGCCATTCGACGTCGAGCGCGATCGGCTTGCCGTCGAAAGTCTTTGCGAGCGCTTCGAGGTCGAGGTCGTCCCCGGCAGTATTGGCGAGGATCGCGAGCCGTTCCTCCGGCTCTGCCGCGCGGTAATCCTCGAGCCTCTCGGGGTCGCCGCCCTTCAGCAGGAAAAGCTCGCGCGTCTTGAGAAAGGGATCGTTGAGGTCGGGCGCGGCGTGTCCGCTCGCGCGCATCACCTCGGCCACGCGTTCGCGCCCTAGCAGGTCGATCAGCTGGTCGGTGGCCGTATTGTCGCTGATCGAGATCATCAGGCTGGCGAGCGTGTGCAGCGTGAGCGGGGCGCCCAGCGGCCAGTCCTGCAGCTTGCCGCTGGGAAAGCTTTTCGTTTCCAGCTCGACCACGTCGTCCCACTGCCGCTTGCCCTGCCGGATTTCCTCGGACAGCGCAGCAAGGACGTAGAGCTTGAAGCTCGAACCGATGGCGAAGGGCTGCCCGGCGTTCATCTCCAGCACCGGGGCATTGCCCTTGACCGGGCCGAAATACGCCCCGACCTCGCCCGGCAGCGCTTCGAGGTCGGTCCTGATCTTCTCCAGGCTGTCGTTGACCGGCTCGAATTCGCGGAAAAGCAATCCGCTGATGCGGTTGCCCTCGGCCGGGTCGATGACCAACGGCCCGCGCGCGATGGCGCGCTCCATCCTGATCTCGATTATCCCGTCCGTGCGGCTGCGCGGCGTGAGGCCCTGCAGCGCGATCGCGGGGCCGAACTGGCTCACCAATTGTTTCGATACGGCGGCGAACTGCTCGGGCGAAACCTGTGCGAGCATGGCGTCGCTGAACACTTCGGCCGGGGCAATGTCGCCGTTGATGAGCCCGACGACCTGTTCGGCGCGAGTTTCGAGCGCGGATTCTTCTGCCGATGCGTTGGCGGGCGGGGCCGCCTCCTGCGCGCTCGCCGCGATGGGCGAGGCGAGCAGGGCGGCGGCAACAAGAGCTTGGCGGATCATTGTCGGGTCTCCTTGCTTGGGGGCAGGTTAGGGGCTGCGGCTGCGTCAATCCAGCTTGCCGAGCGCGTCGAGCTTTCGCTTGATGCGGCGCGCGGCCCAGCGGTTGAGCGCGACGACCGCAATCCCCACGGCGAGCGTCGCGAGGACCGGCACGGCCATGCCTTCCATCGCGGCACGCCAGCCGAGCGCCCCGGCGGTCTTCCATGCGACCGTGCCGTAGAGCAGGACGAAGCCGGGCACGAAGGGGCCTACATACCATGTGGGCACGCTTCTCAATGCCTCGTACTGGCGGCGATACTGGCGTTCGAGGTGTTCGACGCAGGGCTCTTCCGGGCGCTGTTCGAGGTTGGCCGCGCGCCGCGCGAGATTGCGCAGGACGACGATGATCCCGGCAGCAAGTGCGCCGAGCGCGAAGGCAAAGGCGTATTCGCCGATCAAGGCCGCGGCGCCAGCGGCAAGCGCGGCCGGGAAAAGCACGATCCCGCCTGCGGCGTATTCGATCAGGTTGCGTCGGCGGATGGAGCGCTCGAACGCGTCCGCGCGGCGGGCGATCTCGGCGGGGTCGGTGAAGGCAGCGCCCTGCGCTTCCTCGGTCCAGAGGGGGAAGGGGGGCTGGGTCATGCGGGGGCTCCTTCCTGTTCGGGTTGGTCGAAATGCCCGGCGAGCAGCGTCTTCACCCGGTGCACCCGGACATTGACGGCGCCTTCTGAAAGGCCGGTGATCTCGGCGATGTCGCGGGCGCGCTCGCCTTCGAGCCAGAGCACGATCACCTGCGCGTCGAGCGCCGGCAGGCGGCGCACGAGCTGCGCGATGCGCTGGAGCACCAGCCTTTCGGCGGCTTCGGCTTCGGGATCGGTGCTGCCGGGCAGTTCCTCGATCTCCTCGAGCGGCACGCGCGCGGGGCCTCGGACTGCTTTCGCCACATGGTCGGCGGCGACATTATGCGCGACCCGGTAAACCCAGGTCTTGAGCGAGCATTCCCCGCGAAACCGGGCGAGGCTGGTCCACAAGGCGCAATGGATCTCCTGTTCGAGATCGCGCGCCTTTTCCGCATCGCGCTCGAACGCGCGGGCGAGCCGGGCGATCGCCGGGGCGAATTGGCGGCCCGCCTCGCGGTAGAGCTGTTCGACCTCGTGTTCCATGCCCCCCTAGTCCGGCCTCTCGCGGATTTCTTACGCGAGCGGGAAAGAAAAGTCCGCGCGCGCGCTTGCGGATATGCCAAGCTGATCGGCAACAACGGAGGATACCATGCCGAGCGAACCATTCGCCGTGACCAGCGCCGAGGGCCATGAATTGTCGGGCGCGCTCGAATTGCCGACGGGGCTGGTGCGGGGCGGTGCGGTGTTCGCGCATTGCTTCACCTGCACGCGCCAGGCCCGCGCGGCCGTTAGCGTCGCGCGGGCGCTGGCGGCGCGGGGGATCGCCTGCCTGCGGTTCGATTTCACCGGGCTGGGCGCGAGCGAGGGAGAATTCGGCCGGGCGGGCTTCGCCACCGATGTCTCCGACCTCGTCGCGGCGGCGCGGGCGGTGAAGGAGCGGGTGGGCGGCCCGGTCCTGCTCGTCGGGCACAGCCTCGGCGGGGCGGCGGCGCTCGCGGCGGCGGCGGAGCTGGGGCGCGATACGATCGCCGCGCTCGCCACCATCGCCGCGCCTTCGGACATCGCTCACGCGCTCGGCGTGATGAAGGGCGACCACGACGCGATCCTGCGCGACGGCGAGGGCGAGGTGAGCATCGGCGGGCGGCCCTTCACCATCTCGCGCGCCTTCCTCGAGCGGATGGAGGCAGCGAGTCTGCTCGATCTGGTGAAGGATATGCGCGTGCCCTACCTCGCAATGCATTCGCCGAGCGATCCGGTGGTGGGCATCGACCATGCGAGCGCGCTGTTCGGCGCCGCCTATCACCCCAAGAGCTTCGTCAGCCTCCACGGCGCGGACCACCTGCTGACGCGCGGCGAGGACGCGGAATTCGCCGCCGACGTGATTGCAAGCTGGGCGCAGCGTTACCTGCCGCTGCGTGCCGACTGGCCGATGCCGGAGGAGGGCGTGGTTGTGCAGACCGGACATGGCCGGTTCGGGACCGAGGTGCACACCAAGACGCACCGCTTTGTCGCCGATGAGCCGCGCTCCTATGGCGGCGACGACTCCGGACCGACGCCCTACGACCTGCTATTGGCCGCGCTCGGTACCTGCACCGCGATGACGATGAAGATGTATGCGGATCGCAAGGGCTGGCCCTTCGAGGGGGCGCGCATCCATTTGACGCACGAACGCGATCACCGCGCCGATTGCGAAAAGGCGCTCGACGAACACATCCGGGTCGAAGCCCTGAGTCGCGCGATCGAGGTGCTGGGCGATGAGCTAAGCGAAGACCAGCGCGCGCGGATAGTGGAGATCGCCGACAAGTGCCCGGTCCATCGCACGCTCGAAGGCGAGCTGCACATCCACACCAAGGTGCAAAGCGTGGACGGCTAGACCCGGTCGAGCGAGGCCAGCGTCACCAGCAGCAGCCCGGCCAGCAGGGCGATCGCCGTCGCCGCCTTCCACCCGGTCCCGGCGTTCTTCATCCCCCGGTCCCAGGTCCATGCCCCGATCGTCCCCGTCACCAGCGCGCTCAGGGCGATGGTGAACGCGCCGTGCTGGCCGAAAAGGACAAAGAAGATCGCGAACAGCGCGACCATCTGCACCACCAGCGCGCCGGTGAACCAGACGATGGGAATGGGGCGATAGGCCGTGTCGGGCACTTCCCAGTCCGGCAGCGAGGAATCGGGGCGGGACAGCCGCCTGTCGCCCGCCATGATGTCCTCTTCGCGCGGGTCGGGATAATGCGTCTCGCTTTCGCGGTCAGGCATCGATCAGGTCGCGGTCGATATCGCCCGCGTGGCTCTGGATGAAATTGAAGCGGTGTTCCGGGTTGCGGCCCATCAGCTGGTCGACGAGCTGTTTCACCGCCGCGCGCTGTTCGAATTCGGGCGGCAGGGTGATGCGGATGAGGCTGCGCGTTTCGGGGTTCATCGTCGTCTCGCGCAGCTGCTGCGGGTTCATCTCGCCGAGGCCCTTGAACCGTCCGACCTCGACCTTCTTCCCCTTGAAGACCTTCTCCTCCAGCTCCTTCCTGTGCGCATCGTCGCGGGCATAACGGCTCTCCTTGCCTGCGGTCAGGCGATAGAGCGGGGGCTGGGCGAGGTAGAGGTGGCCCTGCCGCACGACCTCGGGCATTTCCTGGAAGAAAAACGTCATCAGGAGCGTCGCGATATGCGCCCCGTCGACGTCCGCGTCGGTCATGATGATGATGCGGTCATAGCGCAGGGTTTCCGGGTCGCAGTCCTTGCGCGTCCCGCAGCCCAATGCGAGGACGAGGTCGGCGATTTCGCTGTTCGCGCGGATCTTGTCGGCGGTGGCGCTGGCGACGTTGAGGATCTTGCCGCGAATGGGAAGGATCGCCTGGGCTTTGCGGTCGCGCGCCTGTTTGGCACTGCCGCCCGCGCTGTCGCCCTCGACGATGAAGATCTCTGTCTCGCGCTCACCTTCCCCGCTGCAATCGGTGAGCTTGCCCGGCAGGCGCAACTTTTTCGCATTCGTGGCGCTCTTGCGCTTGATCTCGCGCTCCTGCTTGCGCTTGAGGCGTTCCTCCATGCGCTCCATTACTTCGCCGAGCAGCGCCTTCCCGCGCTCCATATTATCGGCGAGGAAGTGGTCGAAATGGTCGCGCACCGCGTTCTCGACCAGCCGCGCGGCCTCGGGCGAGGTCAGGCGGTCCTTGGTCTGCGACTGGAACTGGGGATCGCGGATGAAGACCGACAGCATGACTTCCGCCCCCGTCATCACGTCGTCGGCGGTGATGTCCTTCGCCTTTTTCGCGCCGACGAGATCGCCGAAAGCGCGCAGCCCCTTGGTAAGAGCGCCGCGCAGGCCCTGTTCGTGGGTTCCGCCGTCGGGAGTGGGCACGGTGTTGCAGTACCAGCTGGTCGATCCGTCCGAATAGAGCGGCCAGGCGATCGCCCATTCGACCCGGCCCTGCTGCACGCCGCCGGCCTGCGGGAAATCCTGGGAGCCGGTGAAAGGCTGGCTGGTGACGCATTCGCGCGCGCCGACCTGTTCGGCAAGGTGATCGGCCAGCCCGCCGGGGAATTTGAACGTGGCTTCTGCGGGCACATCCTCGCCGGCGAGGCTTTCTGCGCATTTCCAGCGGATCTCGACACCCGCGAACAGATAGGCCTTCGACCGGGAGAGCTTGAACAGGCGCGCGGGCTTAAAGGCGCGGTCGCCGAAAATCTCCGAGTCGGGCGTGAAGGTGACGGTGGTCCCGCGCCGGTTCGGAGCCGCGCCCACGGTCTCGATCGGGCCAAGCGTCTGCCCGCGCGCGAATTCCTGCGCGTAAAGCTGCTTGTCGCGCGCGACCTCGACCCGCGTATGGCTCGACAAGGCGTTGACGACGCTGACGCCGACGCCGTGCAGCCCGCCGCTCGTGGCGTAGGCTTTCCCTGAGAATTTGCCGCCCGAATGGAGCGTCGAGAGGATGACCTCGAGTGTCGACTTGCCGGGAAACTTGGGATGTTCGTCGACCGGGATGCCCCGGCCATTGTCGCTGATCGCCAGGCGGTTTCCTTCCTCGAGCCGCATCTCGATCCGGTTGGCGTGCCCGGCGACCGCTTCGTCCATTGCATTGTCGAGCACTTCGGCGGCGAGGTGGTGGAGCGCGCGCTCATCGGTCCCGCCGATATACATCCCGGGACGGCGGCGCACCGGCTCGAGCCCTTCAAGCACCTCGATGGAGGACGAATCGTAATCACCGCTCGAAGCGGGGGCGTTTTCGAACAGGTCGTCGGACATGGGACCGCTATAGGGCGCTGTCGGGTCCGCCCACAAGCGCGCGCCCGTCCCTTATGCGCAATTCCCGGCGAGCAGGTCCTAGAAGGAACTCGGCGCGTCTTCGACCTCGATCACCTTGCCGCCAGTGACCTTGCGCACTTCGAGAGCGCGTTCGGCGATTCCCGAGCTCTGGAAACGGAACGCCTCGTCCACTCCGATGAAGGTCCGGCCGTAGAGATCGGCCCGTGGGAACGGGGTCCCGACCTGCCAGTCCCGTGCCATGCGCAGCGTCAACAGCACCGCGTCATAGCCCAGCGTCGCGATGCGATAGGGTTTGGACCCGAAACGCGCCTCGTAACTTTGCGCAAAACGCTGGAAACGGTCGTCCGACACGGCCGAGAAGACGGCGCCTTCGAGCGCCGGGGCGCGGGCCACGCTGCCCTCTCCGCTCCACAGGGCAGTGCCGAGCAACCGCGTGCCTTCGGCCCCGTTGCGCTTGATCTCGGGTGCGGCGCGGATGCCTGCATTCGCCCCGTCGGCGATCAGCACGGTGTCGTATCCGCCATCCGCACGCAGGCGTCGCGCGGCCGACAGGATCGAGGTATTGCCGCGCGAATAGCGCTCGGTCGCAACGAGATTGCCGCCGAAGGCATTGAGCGCGCGGCGCATCGCTTGGTAGCTACGCTCGCCATAAGCGCCTTCGGGCACGAGCGCGGCGAAAGCGCGCGATCCGTTCGCGCGGGCATAGCGCATGGTCCGCTCGATCGATTGTTCGGGGATGTGACCCATCAGCAGGACATCCGCGCTGGCCGCCGAAACGTCGTTGGAGAAGGAAATCGCGGTGACGCCCGCAGGCCGCGCTGCAGCCTGGACGGCGGGCACGTTCGCGGAAAGAAGAGGTCCGAGAATCAGGCGATTGCCGTCCGCGACAGCCTGGCGGGCCGCCTCGCCCGCCCCGGCGGACGTGTCGTATGTGGTGATGCGCAGAACGTTCGCATTGGTATCGAGCAGCGCCATGGTCGTCGCATTGGCAAGGCTCTGCCCGACTGCGCCGGTTGGCCCGCCCATCGGCACGAGCAGCGCGACACGATGGCGGGTGCGATCGGAGGGCAGGGCCGTGGCGCTCGGCGTGGGGCTGGGGGCGGAAAGGTCCGGCCCGGTCGAGACCGTTTCGGTCTTGGGGATGACCTGACACGCGCCCAGCAGAGCCGCGGATCCGGCAATCACCAGGTTGCGGCGATTGACAGGCGCAAATGCCGAAAGGACCCTTGAAAACAGCCCGTCTCTCCGATCGCGACCCAAAGCGCGCGCCGCTGCGATGACCTTCATTCTTGCCGACCCCCGATCCCTGCTTCAAAGACGCTGCGTCATGACGATTGCCGATGCCGCCTCAATGGAACGTGAACACGGGCAGCCGCTTGGCGCAGGCCTCTACATCGTCGCGACGCCGATTGGCAATCTCGGCGACATAACGCTCCGTGCTGTCGACGTATTGCGCCGGGCGGCGCTTGTTGCATGCGAGGATACGCGGGTAACGGGCAAGCTCTTGAAGCATGTCGGTGCCCGCGTGCGGATGCTTCGCTATGATGACCACGCAAGCGATGAGATCCGCCGCCACATACTGGACCGCGCACGCACCGAGCCGGTCGCGCTGGTGAGCGATGCGGGAACGCCGCTCGTCTCGGACCCGGGCTATCGCCTTGTGCGAGCGGCGCGCGAAGCGGGCGTGTCGGTGACGACCATTCCCGGCCCCTGCGCCGCGATCGCGGGGCTGACGCTCTCGGGGCTACCAAACGACCGCTTCCTTTTCGCAGGCTTCCTGCCGGTAAAGGACAAGGCGCGGCGAGAAGTGCTCGAAGAACTCGGCCCGGTCGAGGCGACGCTCGTCTTCTACGAGACCGGCCCGCGCCTTGTCCGCAGCCTAGAGGCGATGGCCGAGGCCTGGCCCGGGCGAGAAGTCGCCGTCGCGCGGGAACTGACGAAACTCCACGAGGAATGCCGCACCGGGCCCGCCGCCGATCTCGCCGCGCATTACCGCGCGCACCCGGCCAAGGGCGAGATCGTCCTTCTGGTCGGCCCGCCGGTCGATGCCCCGAGCACCGCCGATCCCGATGCGCTGCTCGCCACAGCGTTGGCCGACATGAGCCCGAGCAAGGCCGCGTCAGCCGTGGCCAAGACGACCGGGCTCGACCGCAAGGATCTCTATGCCCGCGCGCTCGAGCTGAAGGCCCGATGACCGAAAAGCGTGAGCGCGCCGAGCGCAAGGGGCGCGAGGGCGAGGCCGAGGCCGCGCAGTGGCTGATGCAGCAGGGCTGGCGCGTGCTGGCCGAAAGGGTGAAGACCCCGCGCGGCGAGATCGACCTGATCGCGCGAAAGGGCAGGTTGCTAGGTTTCTTCGAGGTCAAGTGGCGCGCCCGCAAGGTCGATCTTGCCGATGCCATAGACGAACGCCGCCTGCACCGCGTCGCCGCCGCAGCCGAGATCGCGCTGGCCGACTATGCCGAGGCCGGCGACGATTTCACGATCGACGTCCTTCTCCTTGCGCCCGGCAGCCGCCCGCGCCACATCGCCAACGCCTACCAACCCTGAGGAAACGCCATGACCTTGCGCGTCGCCGTCCAGATGGACCCGATCGAAAGCATCAACATTAAGGGCGACAGCTCCTTCGCGCTGATGTTGGCGGCGCAGGAGCGCGGGCACGAGGTCTTCGAATACCACGTGAACAGCCTCACGCTCGATGCCGACGACAGGCTCTGGGCCGAGGCCGCGCCGGTCAAGGTCCGCCGCGTCGAAGGCGACCATTTCGAGAAGGGCCCGTGCCAGCGCCTCGACCTCGGACGCGACATCGATGTCGTGCTGATGCGGCAGGACCCGCCCTTCCACATGGGCTACATCACCGCCACCCACATGCTTGAGCGCATCGCGGGCGAGACGCTGGTGGTGAACGACCCGGCGAGCGTGCGCAATTCGCCCGAAAAGGTGATGGTGCTCGACTATCGCCGCTTCATGCCCCCGACGCTTGTCACCCGCAGCGTGGAAGAGGTTCGCCGTTTCATGGACGAACACGGCGCGGTGGTGGTGAAGCCAATCCATGGCAATGGCGGCAAGGCGATCTTCCGCGTGCCGGAAAACGGCGACAATCTCACCGCCCTGTTCGAGGTGTTCAACCAGACCTGGCCCGAACCGCACATGGTCCAGCCCTTCCTTCCCGAAGTGGCGGAAGGCGACAAGCGCATCGTCCTCGTCGATGGTGAGATCGCAGGCGCTATCAACCGGATACCGGGCGAGGGTGAGTTCCGTTCGAACCTCGCGATGGGCGGAAGCGCCGAGGCGACACGGCTCACGACCCGCGAGCGCGAAATCTGCGAGGCGATGGGCCCGGACCTCAAGCGGCTCGGCCTTACCTTCGTGGGCATCGACGTCATTGGCGGCAAGTGGCTCACCGAAATCAACGTCACCTCGCCCACCGGGATCGTCGCGATCGAGAATTTCGACGGGACGGATGTGGCGAGCATGATCTGGGACGCGATCGAGGCGCGCCACGCGGCCCTCGAAAAACGGGCTTGAACGAATGAGAGGCGCGGGCGTTCGATATCCATGACCGATCTCATTCTCGAGGTGATCCGCCGGGGCGGCTATCTCGGCATCTTCCTTCTGATGGCGATCGAGAACATCTTTCCGCCCGTTCCCTCCGAGGTCATCATGGGCTTTGGCGGCGTGCTGGTGGCGCGCGGTGATATGGCCTTCGCACCTCTGCTGATCATCGGGACGGTCGGGACCGTTGCGGGAAACCTGTTCTGGTACTGGCTCGGTCGGCGCTGGAGCGAGGCGCAATTGCGTGCCTTCATCGATCGCTTCGGGCGCTGGCTGACTTTCGAATGGGACGAATTCGCCCGCGCGCGCGATTTCTTCCGGCGGCACGGCGACTGGATCGTTTTCGTCCTGCGCTTCTCCCCGGTCCTGCGCACGATCGTCTCGTTGCCTGCGGGCCTTGCGCAAATGGGCTTCTGGCGGTTCTGCCTGTTCACGTTTCTCGGTTCGCTGATCTGGAATGCGCTGCTGATACTGGGCGGGGCGGCGCTGTCGGGCCTGCTCGAGACCTATGAGGACATCGCCAGCATCGTGATCATCGCAGGCCTCGCGCTGGGCCTTGCATGGTATGTCTGGCGGGTCGTTACCTGGCAGCCTGCGGAGCGCGGCGAACCGGCCGAGCGGCCCGGTGCCGAAGACTAGCTTTTCTTGGCGCGAGGATGCGCCGCCCGGTAATTTTCAAGCAGGCTTGCCGCGTCCACCCTGGTATAGATCTGGGTCGATCCGAGCGAGGCATGGCCGAGCAGTTCCTGCAAGGAGCGAAGATCCGCCCCGGCACCGAGCAGGTGCGTGGCGAAGCTGTGCCGCAGGGCGTGAGGCGTTGCGCTGTCGGGCAGGCCGAGCGCGCGGCGCGCCCCGGCCATCGCCTTCTGCACCATGCCCGGCGACAGCGGCCCGCCCTTTGCCCCGCGAAACAGAGCTTCGTCGGGGCCCGGTTGCCACGGACAGGCGGCGACATATTCGCCGACCGCCTCGCGCACGATACCGAGCACGGGAACGATACGCTGCTTGCCGCCCTTGCCGGTCACTTTCAACGTTTCGCCGAGCGGCGCGTCGCGGCCTTTGAGCGACAGGGCCTCGGCGATGCGCAGACCGCTGCCATACATCAAAAGCAGCACCGCCCGGTCGCGCGCGCCGATCCAGTCATCGCGTGCGCTCGCCCCGGCAAGGTCGGCGAGGTTTACCGCATCGTCGGGCGTGACGGGGCGGGGCAGGCCCTTCTTGAGCCGCGGCCCCCGCACGCGCGGCGGGGCGGGGTCGGGATCACCGCTTTCGGCGCGCGCAAAGGCGATGAAGGCCTTGAGCGCCGACAATTCCCGCGCCGCGCTGGCATTGGAAAGCCCGCCGGCGCGGCGCTCGGCGAGGTGGCGGCGCAGGTCATGCGCCTCGATTGCGGCGACGCCGTCCCAGTCCCCGATCCCCCGCGCTGCGAGCAGCCTGCGGGCGGCGGCGACATAGGCTCGCACCGTGTGGGGCGAACGGCGGCGGCCTTCGGCAAGGTGGCGCTGCCATAGCCCGATCATCTCCACCGCGCTCATGCCGCGACCAGCCCGTCTGCAACGATTTCGCCGAGCAGCGCGTCGAGCACGCCGCGCCCCGGCGGCGCGACCCCGATCCGGTGTCCCTCCGTCCAGACCAGCCCGAGACCGTGCAAGCGGGCGAGGGCTCCCTCGTCCACCAATTCGCCGCTTTCCATGCCGAAGCGCGCGGCGAGCGCGGCGAGGTCGATGCCCTCGGCGAGCCGCAGCCCCATCAGCAGCGCTTCTGCCGCCTGTTCTGCGACCGGGAGCGAACACTGCTGCGCGATGCCATGCCCGCGCTCATTCACCGCGGCGAGGTAGTTCTCCGGCTTCCTGTGGCGCACCGTGGCGAAGCCGCCGCGTCTCCCATGCGCGCCCGGACCGATCCCGGCATAGTCCTCGTAGCGCCAGTAAGTGAGATTGTGGCGGCTTTCCTCTCCGGGGCGCGCGTGATTGCTCGTCTCGTAGGCGGGCAGGCCGGCCGATTCGGTCATCGCCCGGGTCAGGTCATACAGCTCCGCCGCCGCATCGTCGTCGAGAGGCACAAAGGCCCCGCGCCGTACTTCGCTTGCAAAGCGCGTGCCCGGCTCGATCGTCAACTGGTAGAGCGAAAGATGCGAAGTCCCGAAGCCAAGCGCGCGCGCAAGCTGCGTCTCCCATTGGCGCGGGCTCTGGCCGGGCAGGGCGTAGATGAGATCGAAGCTGACCCGGCCGAAGTGAGCCTGCGCTGTTCCCAACGCTTCGAGCGCCTCCTGCGCGCCATGCAGCCGTCCCAGCCAGCGCAGCGTGTCGTCCTCCAGCGATTGCACGCCGAGCGAGACGCGGTTTATCCCCGATCCGGCGAGCGCCGCGAAATTCGCCGCCTCGACCGAAGATGGATTGGCTTCGAGCGTAATCTCGATTTCCTTATCGAACCCCCAAAGCCTCTCCGCCTCGGCCAGCAGCGCCGCGACGAGAGCGGGCGGCATGAGCGAAGGGGTGCCCCCGCCGAAGAAGATCGAGCGCAGCCGTTCGCCTCCTGCTGCCGCAGCCTCGGCGCGCATGTCCGACAGCAGCGCTTCGCGCCAGGCGTCATGGTCGACGACCGCGCGGACATGCGAGTTGAAGTCGCAATAGGGGCATTTCTTCGCGCAGAAGGGCCAGTGGATGTAAAGCGCTCGGGCCAATGGGCTTTCAGTCTTTGGTAAGGGCGGGCACGCCATGATGTAGGCGATGAGACTGCACGCGACAATTCTTGCCGGCTGTGCCGCTTTCCTGGCCCTTACGTTCGCAGCCCGCGGCGAAGCTCCCGCGCCCTCGTCCGAGGCCACCTGGCTCGCCGCCCACAACCAGGCGCGCGCCGCCTTCGGCACGCCGCCGCTTGCCTGGAACGACACGCTCGCCCGGGAGGCCCGCCGATGGGCCGAACGACTCGCGGCGGAAGGCGTTCTGCGCCATTCGACCTATGAGCAACGCAACGGGACGGGCGAGAACTTGTGGATGGGCAGCGCCGGACATTACTCGCCCGCGCAGATGATTTCCGCCTTCACCGGAGAGAAGCGCCACTTCCGCGCCGGGACCTTCCCCCACGTATCGCGCACCGGCAACTGGGCGGATGTGGGGCATTTCACCCAGGTCGTCTGGGGCGACACGCGCGAGGTCGGCTGCGCGGCCGTACGCGGACGGCAATTCGACGTATTGGTGTGCCGCTACTGGCCTTCGGGCAATGTCATGGGCAAACGGATCGCTCCGGGACGCTTTGCCGTGCGCGATTAAGCGCCGAACTGGTCGGCGACCAGCCTGGCGAAGGCGTCGGCGCGATGGCTGATGGCGTGCTTTTCCGCCGGGTCGATCTCGGCGAAGGTGCGCTCGCGGCCTTCCGGAACAAAGACCGGGTCGTAGCCGAACCCCATGTCCCCGCGCGGCGGCCAGGTCAGCGAGCCGGCGCAGCGACCTTCATAGGAGACGTGTTCGCCATCGGGCCAGGCGATCGCCAGAACGCAATGGAAAGCGGCCGAACGATCGGTTCCGGGGCCGATCTCCTGCAACATGCCTTCGACCTTGCCCATGGCCATGTACCAGTCGCGGCCCGGATCGCCTTCGAACCATTGCCGCTCGGCCCAGTCGGCGGTGTAGACGCCCGGCCGTCCGTCCAGGGCATCGACGCCGAGCCCGCTGTCATCGGCAAGCGCGGCAAGCCCCGAAGCCTCGGCCGCAGCGCGCGCCTTGATCAGCGCGTTCTCGACGAAGGTCGTGCCGGTTTCGGCGGGCTCGGGCAGGCCGAGCGATCCGGCCGAGATACACTTTATCCCGTAGGGTTCGAGCAGCGCGGAAATTTCCTTCAGCTTGCCCGCATTGTGAGTCGCGATGACGAGCGACCCGCCGCCGAGTTTCCGCGTCACTTCACCGCGTCCCTTTGCGCGGCGAAGATTTCGTCGCAGCCCATCCGCGCGAGGCGCAACAGGCGCAGCAGGCCTTCCTCGTCATAGGTCGCGCCCTCGGCGGTGGCCTGCACCTCGGCGATCTGTCCTCCGTCGATCAGGACGAAATTGGCATCGGCATCGGCGCTCGAGTCCTCGTCATAGTCGAGGTCGAGCACCGGCGTGCCCTGGAAGATCCCGCAGGAAATCGCCGCGACCTGCGCGGTGACGGGGTCTTCCTTGATCTCGCCCGCCTTGATCAGCCCGTCAATCGCAATGCGCAGGGCCACCCAAGCCCCGGAAATCGCCGCGGTGCGCGTGCCGCCATCGGCCTGGATCACGTCGCAGTCGAGCGTGACTTGCCGCTCGCCCAGCTTCTTGAGATCCACCACGGCGCGCAAGCTGCGTCCGATGAGGCGCTGGATTTCCTGCGTGCGGCCGGACTGCTTGCCGCGCGCGGCCTCGCGGCTGCCGCGTGTGTGGGTGGCGCGCGGCAGCATCGAATATTCGCCCGTGACCCAGCCTTCGCCCTTGCCCCGCATCCACGGCGGCACGTTGCGCTCCACGCTCGCCGTGCACAGGACGCGCGTATCGCCGAAACTGATGAGGCAAGAGCCCTCGGCATGCTTGGTGAAACCGGTCTCGATCGCGATGGCGCGCATTTCGTCGGGGGCGCGGGAAGAGGGGCGCATGGGGGCTCCAGTGGTTTGGTTCTGTCACTGCCGCTTGGCGCAATCGCGCCGCTGCGGCAACCCGGTGCACCAAGACAAATTGAGTTTCGCCCGCGTTTTTCCTAGCTAGGCCCCATGGCAGCGCCCCCGATAACCGAATTGACCGACAGAGCCCGCGAGATCTTCCGGCTCGTTGTCGAAGGCTATCTCGATTCGGGCCAGCCGGTCGGCTCGAAAACGCTGGCGAGCGACGGGACGCTCGACCTCTCGCCGGCTTCGATCCGCTCGGTCCTGGCCGATCTCGAACGGCTCGGCCTGCTCGCCGCACCGCATACGAGCGCCGGGCGCATGCCGACCGATGCGGGCCTGCGTATCTTCGTCGACGGCATGATGCGCATGAGCGAGCCGACCGAGGATGAGCGCGCGCAGATCGAGGCCCGGCTTGGGGGCGGTGGACCGATCGAACAGGCCCTGCAACAGGCGAGCGCGCTCTTGTCCGACCTGTCGGGCGCGGCCGGCATGGTCATGGTTCCCGCGCGCGAACAGCGGCTCGCCCAGTTCAGCCTGGTCGACCTTGGGCAGGGCCGGGCGCTCGCCGTGCTGGTGGGCGAGGACGGAGGGGTCGAGAACCGGGTGGTAGAGCTGTCCGGCGCACTCGATCCGGGGACGATCGATCGCGTGTCGAATTATGTGACCGCGCGGCTCTCGGGCCGCACCCTGGCCGAGGCGGCGCAGGCGATGCGCGCCGAGATCGAAGCGGGCGAAAGCCAGCTCGACAATGCCAGCCGCGACCTCGTCGAGCGCGGCCTCGCCGTCTGGAGCGAGGACAGCCAGCAGCGGCCGGTGCTGATCGTGCGCGGGGCGGCGAACCTGCTCGACGAGGCGGCGCTCGAAGACCTCGAGAGGGTCCGCTCGCTGCTGGAGGACCTCGAGGACAAGCAATCGGTCGCGTCCCTGCTCGAAAGGGCGCGCGAGGCGGAGGCGACGCGGATCTTCATCGGCTCGGAAAACCGGCTGTTCGGCCTGTCGGGCTCCTCGGTCATCGCCTCGCCCTATCGCGACCGCGAGGGGCGTGTTCTCGGCGTGCTCGGCGTGATCGGCCCGACGCGGTTGAATTACGCGCGCGTGGTCCCCATGGTGGATTTCACGGCGCGGTCACTGGGCCGGCGCATAACTTGAGAACCCCTCATATACAGTCTGGAAGACTCTGGAAATGAACGAGAAAGACAAGCCGCGCGACGAAGCGGCCGAGGCCGAACTAAAAGGTGTCCCCGAGGAATTCCTCAAGGATTCGGACAGGGGTGGCGAAGAGGGATCGAACGAAGCAGGCGAGGGTGAAAACGCCGACCTTTCCGAAGTCATCGCCCAGCTGCGCAGCGATCTCGAGGCCGCGAAGCAGGACGTGCTCTATGCCAAGGCGGACACGCAGAATGTCCGCCGCCGGATGGAAAAGGACATTCAGGACGCGCGCAATTACGCCGCGACCGGTTTTGCGCGCGACATTCTGAGCGTGGCCGACAACCTTGCCCGCGCGATCGAGGCGATTCCGGAATCCTTGCGCGAAGACGACAAGATGAAGGGCCTCGTGATCGGCATCGAGGCGACCCAGCGCGAAATGGAAAAGGTGTTCAAGAGTCACGGCATCGAGCGGATCGCTGCGGTCGGACTGCCGCTCGACCCGAACCAGCACCAGGCGATGATGGAAGTGCCAACCGACGAGCACGAGCCGGGCACGGTGGTGCAGGAAATGCAATCGGGCTGGATGATCAAGGACCGCCTCCTGCGCCCGGCGATGGTCGGGGTGGCGAAGAAGCCGGACTGAGGCGCAGCCGCGCCCGGCCACGGAACCTGCCCAAGGTCCCATCCGTAAGTGCCTGTAACACAGGGGAACCACGGAGAGACCATGATGAAGACACTGCTTATCGCCCCCGCGCTCGCTGCCAGCATGCTGTCGCTTGGCGCGTGTGCCGAAAATTACGCGGCCGAAGGCGGCCTTGCCGGCGCGGCTGCCGGGGCTGGGCTCGCCGCCGTGACGGGCGAGGATATCACGACCTACGCCCTGGCAGGAGCCGCAGCGGGCGGACTTGCGGGCTATTTCGTCGACAAGAACGACGATTGCGACGGCTATTACCGTGACGAATATCTCGATGAGGATTGCTTCGGACGGCGCGGCTATCCCGACGATCCGCGCCGGTAGGGCAAGCTAGAGGGTCGCGCCCGGAAAGCGCACCAATGCGTCATAAGCGGCGCTGTCCGCGACACCGGCAAGCCGCACCCCGCGCCGCAGCAGGAAGGCGTGGCGAACGATTTCGGCCTGCTGCTCGATCCCGTAGGAGTCGAGCGGTCGGCCGGGCCTCAGCGCGTAATCATAGCGGCAAAAAGGGTGGCGGCGAAGCGGGAGATACCAGCTCCCTTTCTCCTGCGCCTGCCAGACATGGGTAAGCTCGTGGATCAGTAGCCCCTGCCTGAGCACCCCTTCGCGCGAAAAATCGTCGCAATAGGCGCTGCCTTCGGGATGGAAATGGACATGGCCGCGCGGGGCCATGGTGACGCGGCGCGGTTGGAAGGCGAACCACTTGCGCCGCCGGATCTCGATCGCCGCATATTCCAGTGCGTCGCCGAAAATGCTGCGCGCCAGATCGATCTCGCCGGGCGTGAGCGCACGCGCGCCCCCTTTTGGGCAGGTCGGCGCAGGCGGATGTCCCTGCCGGGGGCGCGGCGGCGGTTCCGCTGGTCCGGCCGACGGGGTTTCTCGGTCCGGCGTCAGCTATCGTCCCCCGTAGGCCCGGCTTCGTCCTCGCCGATTTCGCGCACCTCGGCTTCGAATTCGTGAGTCGCCCCGCCTGCAAGGACCAGCGTGACCGTGGTCGTGCTGCCGGGGGCGAGCGCATCGGACGGCTCGAACACCATGATGTGCTTGCCGCCCGGTTCGAAAGCGACCTTGGTGCCCTTTGTGAGCGGGATCGGGTTCGCGGTGTTCATCTGCATCTTGAAATCGTATTCCATGACATCGTGAACATCGGCATCGCCCGCGCCCTCGACCCTTGCATCGCGGATCGCGAGACCTTTCTCGCCCTCATAGGCGAGGTCGAAATACACCGCCGCAGGGTTGCCCTCTACAGCGGCGAGGACAAGGCGCGGATCGGTGATTTCGATGCCCGGAACGGTGCCTTCCTGCGGCTCCTCGACCGGCGCATCCGCCTCTCCCGAGCAGGCGGCGAGGGCAAGTGTGACGGCCATCACGGCCGGTGCGGCGAAGGCGGGTTTTCCGGGATTCGGACTCACTATTTTCTCCCCTATCTGATGCAGGCGGCGCACTACATCGGCCAATGCCTTGTGCCAAGCGAAACCGCTCCTATATCCCGCCGGTAACCGAGCCGCCTTGTGCCTTGCCGCTGTAATGGGAGGCACCGTGTGGCGGTGTCCAACAACCAGCATGGATGGGGTAGAAATGGGTAAAGTAATCGGCATCGACCTCGGCACCACGAATTCGTGCGTCGCCGTCATGGACGGGGGCAAGCCCAAGGTCATCGAAAATTCCGAAGGGGCGCGCACGACGCCCTCGATCGTCGCCTTCACCAAGGATAGCGAGCGCCTCATCGGCCAGCCGGCCAAGCGCCAGGCCGTGACCAATCCGGATAACACGCTGTTCGCGATCAAGCGCCTGATCGGCCGCCGTTTCGACGATCCCACGACCAAGAAAGACATGGAGATCGTCCCCTACACGATCACCAAGGGCAAGAACGGCGATGCCTGGGTGAAGGCAGGCGGCGATGAATACAGCCCTTCCCAGATTTCCGCCTTCATCCTGCAGAAAATGAAGGAAACCGCCGAGAGCTATCTTGGCGAGACTGTCGACCAGGCGGTCATCACCGTTCCGGCATATTTCAACGATGCCCAGCGCCAGGCGACCAAGGACGCCGGCCAGATTGCAGGGCTCGAAGTGCTGCGCATCATCAACGAACCCACGGCTGCGGCGCTTGCCTATGGTCTCGACAAGGAAGAGGGCAAGACCATCGCGGTGTATGACCTCGGCGGCGGAACCTTCGACGTGTCGATCCTCGAGATCGGCGACGGCGTGTTCGAGGTGAAGTCGACCAATGGCGACACCTTCCTCGGCGGCGAGGATTTCGACAACGCGATCGTCGAATACCTTGCCGATGCCTTCCAGAAGAAGGAAAACATGGACCTGCGCAGCGACAAGCTAGCGCTCCAGCGGCTCAAGGAAGCGGCGGAAAAGGCCAAGATCGAACTGTCGAGTTCGGCGTCGACCGAAGTCAACCTGCCCTTCATCACCGCGCGCATGGAAGGCGGCTCCTCCACGCCGCTTCACCTCGTCGAGACGATCACCCGCGCCGACCTCGAAAAGCTCGTCGGCGGGCTGATCGACCGCACGCTCGAGCCGTGCAAGAAGGCGATGCAGGACGCCGGCGTTTCCAAGGACGACATCGACGAGGTCATCCTCGTCGGCGGCATGACCCGCATGCCCAAGGTGCGCGAGACGGTCGAGAAGTTCTTCGGCTCCAAACCGCACACGGGCGTCAACCCGGATGAAGTCGTGGCCATGGGCGCGGCGATCCAGGCGGGCGTGCTGCAGGGCGACGTCAAGGACGTGCTGCTGCTCGACGTGACCCCGCTCTCGCTCGGCATCGAGACGCTGGGCGGCGTGTTCACCCGCATGATCGATCGTAATACGACGATCCCGACCAAGAAGACCCAGACCTATTCGACCGCGGAGGACAACCAGAACGCGGTGACGATCAAGGTCTACCAGGGCGAGCGCGAAATGGCCGCGGACAACAAGCTGCTGGGCAATTTCGACCTCGTCGGGATCCCGCCCGCGCCGCGCGGCGTGCCCCAGATCGAGGTGACCTTCGATATCGATGCCAACGGCATCGTCTCGGTCTCGGCCAAGGACAAGGGCACGGGCAAGGAGCAGACGATCAAGATCCAGGCCTCGGGCGGTCTTTCGGACAACGACATCGAACAGATGGTCCAGGATGCCGAGAAATTCGCCGAGGAGGACAAGAAGCGCCGCGCCCAGGCCGAGGCCCGCAACCAGGCCGACAGCCTCGTCCATGCGACCGAAAAGCAGCTCGAGGAAAATGGCGACAAGGTCGATGCCGGGCTCAAGTCCGAGATCGAGACTGCTATTGGCGAGCTCAAGACCGCACTCGAAGGGGACGATGCGGATGCGATCAATGCCAAGAGCGAGGCCTTGAGCCAGCTCGCCATGAAGATGGGGCAGGCGATCTACGAGCAAGAGCAGGCCGCTTCTGCCGAAAGCGGCGATGCCGGTGCGGAGGCCGCATCCGATACTTCCTCGCAGGACGATGACGTGGTCGACGCCGAATTCTCCGAGGTCGACGAAGACAAGAAGGGCTAAAACCCCGATGGAAAGCGCCCCGTCGCCGACGTCGCTCCGCAAGGGTGCGACGATCGGCGGCGGGCCTTTGACGGGGGTCTAGACCGACATGTCCCAGACACAGATCGATTATTACCAGACACTCGGCGTGTCACGCGATGCCGACGGCGCGACCATCAAGAGTGCCTATCGCAAGCTCGCCATGAAGTATCACCCGGACCGAAATCCGGGCGATGCCGAGGCCGAGGCCCGCTTCAAGGCCGTGGGCGAAGCGTATGAATGCCTCAAGGATCCGCAGAAGCGCGCCGCCTATGATCGCTACGGTCACGATGCTTTCACGCAGGGCATGAGCGGCGGTGGCGCGGGCGGCTTTGGCGGCGGTTATGGAGGGCAGGAAGGCTTCGCCGATATCGGCGACCTGTTCGAGACCATTTTCGGCAGCGCCTTTGGCGGCCCGCGCGGCGGACGCCAGCAGGCCCGGCGCGGCGCCGACCTGCGCTACGACATGCAGGTCAGCCTCGAAGAGGCATTCCACGGCAAGTCGACCGAGATCGAGATCGAGGTCAGCCAGCCCTGCGACACCTGCGACGGCAGCGGCGCAACCCCCGGAACGGGCGAGCGGCAGTGCAATTTGTGCGGAGGCATGGGCGCGGTGCGCGCGAAGCAGGGGCTGTTCGTGGTCGAGCGGCCCTGTCCGACCTGTTCGGGCCGCGGCGTGGTCATCGAAGATCCCTGCCGGGACTGTCTCGGCGAAGGCCGGGTCGATCGCCCGCAGGCTCTCAAGGTCGATATCCCCCCCGGCGTCGACACAGGCACGCGGATCCGGCTTTCGGGCAAGGGCGAAGCCGGCCAGCGCGGTGCTGCCCCGGGCGATCTCTACATCTTCGTTCATGTCAAGGCGCACGACCTGTTCGAGCGCGAAGGCACGACGCTGGCGACCCGTGTTCCGGTAAGCTTCACGACCGCGGCGCTCGGCGGGTGCGTCGACATTCCCGATCTCGACGGCTCGACCAACCGGATCGACATTCCCGCCGGGATGCAGTCGGGCAAGCAGCTGCGCGTGCGCGGTGCGGGGATGCCGGTGCTCCAGGGCCGCGGAAGGGGCGATCTGGTGGTTGAGATCAAGGTTGAAACGCCGACCAGGCTCACGCGCAAGCAAAAGGAAATCCTGCAGGCATTCCGCGAGACCGAAACCGGCGATGAATGCCCCGAGAGCCGCAGCTTCCTCTCGAAGCTCAAGGATGCCTTCGGCGGCTGAGCCGAGCGCTTTTCGTGCGTGTGCTGCCGTCGGTCGCCATTTTCGACGACTTTCTGAAAGACCCCTGGGCGGTGCGCTGCGCCGGTCTCGCGCTCGATTACGATCCTGAGCGCCAGCACGGCAATTTTGCCGGACTCAATTCCTCGACGCCGTTTGGTACAGAGATGATCGATGAGACGGTTTCAAGACTTCTCGGCGTGAAGGTACGCGGAGCGCGCGGGACCCAGCATGGTCACCTGCGCGTGACGCGAAAGGGCGATACCGGGCATAGCGGGGTCCATATCGACCCTGCCTTTCTTTCGGGCATACTCTATCTCTCGCGGCCCGAAGACTGTGCGAAGCCCAAAGCGGGAGGGACGGATTTTTTCCGCCACAAGCGCACAGGGCTCGAATTCGTGCCTCGCGACGCGGATAGGATCGCGCGCGCGGGCTATGCCGACATCAATGCTCTGATCGACGATGTCGTCAATGCCGACACCGGCCATCCTGCGAAATGGGAGCGCGTAATGCGCGTGCCCGCGCGCTTCAATCGCCTGCTGCTGTTCTCACCCTGGCAGTTCCACAATGCCGCGCCCGGTTTCGGCAGCACCGCCGAGGAAGCGCGACTGGTCATGCTGCTTTTCTTCGAGCGCGTCTAACGCGAATCGCCCATCCGGTCGGACACTTCTGCCCGAATCGTCGCGATCAGCCCCGCTCCGCAACGCCCGGCCTCGGCCTCCTCGTCGAGAATGGCGAGGAATGCCGCGCGCTTGCATCTGCGGATCGCCTCTTCGTCCAGCGCGCTTTCGAGCGTGGAAGCGACGAGGTCGATCATCCGTTCCGCACCGTGCAGGCGCCCCCAGAGATAATCGTTCTCGCGGTAGAACCGGCTGAAGAAAGCACCGAAATTGTAGAATTCGATGCCCCGCAGCGTCGCGCTGGTGCCGCCTTCCCTGATCGAAGTCGCGTCATCGGGCGAGATCCGGTCGACCTTGACCGGATTGTATTCGTCGAGACCTTCGCTCTGCAGCAGCGGCAAGGTGGCGACATCGTAGAACGGGAAGCCGAGATAGGTCAGCAGCATGCGCCGCTTGAGCCCTCGCGGCATGTCCTCGAGCGCTGCGGCAAGGCTTTCTTCCGCCTCGAGATCCGTCTCGGGAAGCAGGCGCCGCGCGGCCAGGTGGTCCAACACGGCGCCCGGCGCGTCAAAGACATTGCGAGCGAGGCTTGCAAAATCCGCGCTCAACATCTCGCTGTCGTCCGCAGCGTAATACAGCGCCAGGATTTCGTAGATGCGCTCGCGCGCGCGGTCGAGTGCGTCGTCGGGGATTTCGGGGTCGATTTCCCAATCGCGCGAGAGGCGGCGGGCCAGCAATTGCAGCCGCCGGATGCGAAAGCCGATATCGTGTGCGCGCAGGAAGCTTATCGTTTCCTCGCTCGCTGTCCCGTCCTCGTCCGTCAGCTCGTCGAGCCCGCGACGGGCCAGTTCCGCCCGCAGCACCTCTCCCACGAGGCTCGCATCGCCCAATTCCAGCTCGGGAGCGGCGGCGAGGGTCAGTTCGGCGAGCCGGCCGATCAGTGCCGTGAACTTGGTCTGGAGATAAGCGGAAAAGGCATATCCGGCCCGTTCGCCCGCGGCCTCATGCGCGCGCGAACGCCAGATCGCGAGGCGGCGCGGGGTGGGGCGGTCGAGGAAAAAGGTCCGGCCGAACAGGCGCTCGACCGCGCGATCGATCTGGGGCCGCATACCCATCACGATGCGACGCAGACGCTCGGCGTCGCGCGATTGCTGCTCGATCCGTTCAAGATCGTCGCGGATCGGCTGTTCGCGCGGGATTGTCGAAAGCGAGCCGAAGATCGCCCCGAAGAAGCCCACCGGTTGCTCCGCATCCTCGCGCAGCGAACGGACTCGGTCGGGGCGCGGATCGATATAGACGAAGCGTCGGTCGACCTCGCGCTGGGCCGGACGCCCGCCGAGCGCGCGCAGCGCCGCGCCGAAGGGTGCATTGACGAGCACCGACCCATCGATCAGCGCGACCTCGTCCACCGTCTCCTTCCGGACGTGCCCCGGCATGATCCGTTGCAGGAATTCGCTGCGGCTGTGCCACTGATGCCCCTCGGCCAGAGCGAGCCGGTCGATCTCGGCCAGTTCGAGCGGCGGGAACGCGCCCGGAAAACTCGCCGTGGCCCGCGCGGCCAGCACCAGTTCGAGCGGGTCTGCAATCCCCGCGCCTGCTCTTGTGCCGGCTTTGGCGCGAAAGGCGATCGGCATGCGATGCTCTGTCTCCTGCGCGATTTGTGGCGAATGGAGGCGCAGCAATTCGACATGACCGCGAAAATCGGTCGCCGTTACGGCGAGGTCCAGCGGATGGCCGGGCGGAAGCAGGGGTGCCCCCGCTGGCTCGGCGGCCATGCTGGCCAGCGCTTCGTAGAGCATGGCCGAGAAACGGTCGCCGGAAAAAGGCGGGCTGAACCAGCGCCCGCGCACAAGGCGCGAAACCTTATGGCGCACCTCGGCGCGGGTTTCGGGCGAGACGCTCTCGCTAACCGCATTACCGGGACGGGTAAGGAACCATTCCGCGATCGGCTGCGCCCAGATCTTGGCGTAACGCCACAGCGGCTCGGCCTCGGGATCGGTGAGCTGGGAAACATCGGCGTTTTCCAGCCAGAGATCCGTCAGCGGCTCGAGGCTATGGCCGGAATGGAGCGCCTGGGCGAGGAAGATTGCATTGATCCCCCCCGCGCTCGCCCCCGTCAGGATGTCGGGCAGGACACGCAGGCGCAGCGCATGGCCACGTTCGATCTCCTCGAGCAGGCCGCGATAGATGTCTGCCACGCCGGAAAGCGCAGCGCCTTGCCCCGGATGTGAAAGGAACGCGCGGCTGGCCCTTGCAAGGTGCCAGATCTCTTTCGTCACGCCATGCATGTAGACGGCAAGGCTGACCCCGCCATAGCATACCAGCGCTAGCCTGAGTTCCTTCTGCCGCATGGGACAGTCCCGTAATGCATGGGCGCGAGGATGCAATTGCGTTCAGCCTTTGTTCCGGTTAGAGCCGTGTCATGGCGAAGGCGAAAAAGCGATATGTATGCCAGGCCTGCGGCAGCGTTTCCTCGCGCTGGCAGGGACAATGTCCGGATTGCGCGGAATGGAACAGCATCGTTGAGGACGTTCCAGCGACGGTCTTTTCGCAGAAGCACGACTTGTCGAGCGGTGGCCGGCGGCTGGAATTCACTGCGCTCGACCAGGAAACGCCCCTGCCGGTCCGCAAGACGACGGGGCTTGCCGAATTCGACCGCGCGCTGGGCGGGGGGTTGGTGCCGGGCTCGGCGGTCCTGATGGGAGGCGATCCCGGCATCGGGAAATCGACCCTGCTGCTCCAGACTGCGGCGAGCATCGCGCGTTCGGGGGCGGATGTGGTCTATGTCAGCGGCGAGGAGGCGGCCGGGCAGGTCCGCCTGCGCGCTGCGCGGATGGGAGTGGCCGACGCGCCGATCCGGCTCGCATCTGAAACCTCGGTGCGCGATATCATCACGACTTTGGGCGCAGGCGATCCCCCGGCCCTGCTGGTGATCGATTCGATCCAGACGATGCATTCCGACACGATCGAGGGCGCACCCGGTACGGTAAGCCAGGTGCGCGGCTGCGCGCTGGAATTGATCCGCTACGCAAAGGCGAGCGGTTGCGCGCTGGTGTTGGTGGGGCATGTGACGAAAGACGGGAATATCGCGGGGCCGCGCGTGCTCGAACACATGGTCGATGTCGTGATGAGCTTCGAGGGCGAACGCAGCCATCAATATCGCATCCTTCGCGCTCTCAAGAACCGGTTCGGTGCGGTCGATGAAATCGGCGTGTTCTCGATGGCATCCGAGGGTCTGGAAGAGGTCGCCAATCCTTCCTCGCTCTTCCTCTCTGTCCGCGATCAACCTCTCGCTGGGAGTGCGGTTTTCCCAGCGCTCGAAGGCACACGGCCCGTCCTGGTCGAGATCCAGGCCCTGATCGTGCGATTGCAGTCCGGCGCTACCCCGCGGAGGGCGGTCGTGGGCTGGGACAATGGCCGGCTCGCCATGCTGCTCGCCGTGCTCGAATCGCGCTGCGGTCTGAATTTCTCGTCGGCAGAGGTTTATCTCAACATTGCCGGGGGATACCGCCTGTCCGACCCGGCCGCCGATCTCGCCGTTGCGGCCGCGCTCGTCTCGGCATTGGCCGACCGGCCGCTGCCCGAAAGGGCGACATTTTTCGGAGAGGTTTCGCTGGCGGGGGAGATTCGGCGGGTCGCCCATGCCGACTTACGACTGCGCGAAGCCGAAAAGCTGGGCTTCGCCAAGGGTTTCGGCCCACAGGATGCGCGCATCGGGAAAACGAGCCTCGATTATCGGGGAATGACCGGGCTCATGAACCTCGTTGACCAGGTGGTGGCCAACGCATAACCGGTTCAGTCAATGACCGGGTTCGACATCATCGTCTTCATTGTCGTCGGCGTGGCTGCAATCGGAGGTTTCCTGCGCGGACTGGTGCAGGAGGTGCTGAGCCTTGCCGCGTGGATCCTCGCCGCCTTTTCGGTCTATTATCTCCATACCCCGCTCACGCAGGCGCTGCGCGAATGGTACGATGCCGAGCCTGCGACGCCCATTCTTGCTTTCGCGCTCCTGCTGCTCATCCCCTACGCCGCGATGAAAGTCATTGCCAGCAATGCAGGCGAGGCTTCGCGCGGGTCGATCCTCGGACCGATCGACCGGGTGCTGGGTTTCGGTTTCGGCGCGGTCAAGGGGGCGCTGATCATGGTCTTCGCCTTTTCGGTGCTTGTGCTCGGCTTCGATACGATCTGGGGCTTCAAGGGACGCCCGACCTGGATCACCACCGCGCGCACCTATCCGGCCGCCGATGCCTTTTCACAGGCGTTGGTGCAGATGATCGACGAACGCCGCGCCGCTCTGCGCGACGAAGACGAAGCCGGGACACCTGAGGCCGGAGACTCATGAGCGTCGAGGCCGATGGGCGCTCTTCGAAGCTTTATTCGCCGAGCCTCCTGGCGCTCGCCGCCTCGCTTGCCGATTATCCGCTGGAGGGTGAGTTTCCCCTGCGCGGCGAAGGCCGCTCGCGCACTTGCGGTTCGACCATTACGCTGGGTCTGGAACCCGACGCGGCGGGGCGGGTCGCGCGGATCGGGATGCAGGTTGCGGCCTGTGCTGTCGGACAAAGCTCGGCGGCGATCCTGGCGGGTGGCATTGCCGGTCGTTCGCGCTCAGAGCTTGCCGAGGCTCTCGACGAGATCGCCGGTTGGCTCGAAGGTGCAGACGACCTGCCCGAGTGGCCGGGTTTTGCGGCGCTGGTACCGGCAAGGGAGCATCCGGGCCGCCACGGAGCGCTGCTCATGCCCTGGCGGGCCGCGCTCGACGCGCTTTCCCAAGCGCGCTCCAGCGGCTAGACAGACTTATTTGATGTCACCAGGCGGAAGACCGGGCTAGCATGTCCGGCGGGGAACGGGATCACATGACACAGGCACAGGCAGGACCCGCGGGCACGGGTATCGGCGAGAGCGCGGCAGTCGCCCAGCGCGAACCGAGCGACAAGGAAATCAAGCTCGTCATCGGCGCGTCGAGTGCGGGGACGATCTTCGAATGGTACGATTTCTTCATCTACGGTACGCTCGCCTATATTCTCAAAGATGCGTTCTACAACGTTGAGAACGATACACTTGGGCTGTTGCTTGTATGGTCCACCTTCGCTGTCGGCTTCGCGTTTCGCCCGATCGGGGCGATCCTCTTCGGCTTTCTCGGCGACAGGCTGGGCCGCAAATACACCTTTCTTGTCACCGTCACCCTGATGGGCATTGCCACGGCCGGGGTCGGATTTATCCCCACCGTCGATACTATCGGGGCGGCAGCACCGATCATCGTGATCGGGCTTAGAGTTATCCAGGGGCTTGCCCTTGGCGGCGAATATGGGGGCGCGGCGATTTATGTCGCCGAACACGCGCCGCCCGAAAAGCGGGGGTTCTACACGAGCTTCATCCAGTCGAGCGTCGCGGGCGGGTTCGTCCTGTCGATCATCGTGGTGCTCGCCTGCCGTTTCATCATTCCCGAGGATGATTTCGCCGCATGGGGCTGGCGCGTGCCCTTCCTGCTTTCGCTCGCGCTTCTGGCGATTTCGCTGTGGATGCGGCTGATGCTCTCGGAAAGCCCGGTTTTCCAGGCGATGAAAGAAGCGGGCGAAACCAGCGGCAATCCCTTCATCGAAAGCTTCACCTATCCCGGCAACAAGAAACGCATTTTCGTCGCCCTGTTCGGCATCACCGGCGTGCTGACGACGATCTGGTATACCGCATTCTTTTCGGCGCTGAGCTTTCTCAAGGGGCCGATGCATGTCGAGGCGCAGACAGTCGAACTGATCCTGTTGGTGGCGGGCGCGATTTCGATGAGTTTCTATCTCGTCGTCGGCAAGTGGTCCGACAGGGTCGGGCGCAAGCTACCCATCGTGGTCGGCGCGGCAGCGACCCTTGCACTGCTTTTCCCGGCTTTCTGGGGCATGGGCCAGCTCGCCAATCCCGGCATTGCGCAGGCGGCCGAACGCACCGAGATCGCGGTTTCGGGGCCGCAATGCGAAACCGATCCTTTCGCCGAACTGTTCGACCGCGACCAGACGCGCTGCGGCAAGGTGCTCGAGACGCTCACCGCTTCGGGCGTGCCCTATTCGCTGTCCGCAGGCGAGACGCTCTCGCTCACCGCCGGGGGCGAGGCGATCGCGCTCGAGGACGCGTGGTTCGAGGACGGCACGGCGCGGCGCGAGGGGATCCATGCGGCGCTCGAACCTTACGGATTTGATTTCTCCGAGCAGGAACCGCCCTTTGCCAACGTAGTCGGCATTGTCGGCATCCTGCTCGGGCTCGGAATGCTCTCCGCATTGACCTATGGTTCGGTCGCCGCGCTCCTCTCCGAAATGTTTCCGCCGAAAATTCGCTATTCCTCGATGTCGATACCCTATCACATCGGGGCGGGCTATCTCGGTGGCTTCCTGCCGCTGATCGCCGGGGTGATCGTGGCAAGCACGGGCGATATCTATTCGGGCCTCTGGTATACGTGGGTCGTGGTCGGCTTCGGTCTCATCGTCGCGCTGTGGGGCATTCCCGGCGGCCCGCCGCGTGATTTCGAGGAGCATCATGCCGCCTGATCCGCCGGCGCCCACGCTCCGCCTGGATATCGACACGGGCGCGCTGGCTGACAACTGGCAGACGCTCGATGCCCTGTCGGGCAACGCGGCAGCGGGCGCTGCGGTCAAGGCCGATTGCTACGGGCTCGGGGTCGACACATGCGTTCCGGTGCTGCGCAAGGCGGGATGCCGTCATTTCTTCGTCGCTCACTGGAGCGAGGTCGCACCTCTCACGCATCACGTACCCGCTGCTCAGATTGCCGTGCTGCACGGCCCGGTCACCAGCGCCGAGGCCGATTACGCCCGCGCGCTTGGCGTCGTCCCGGTCATCAACTCGCCCGAACAAGCAAACGTGTGGAGTGCGGCCGGGGGAGGGCGCTGCCATCTCATGGTCGATACCGGGATAAACCGGCTCGGTGTCGCTCCCCGCGATCTCGGCGACCCGGCAATCCGCGCGCTCGAAATCGACGTGCTGATGAGCCATCTTGCCTGCGCGGACGAAGACGGCGATATGAACCTGCGCCAACTCGAAGCCTTCCGTGCCGTAACGGGCCAGGTGGCCCATCGCAGCGCGAGCCTCGCCAACAGTGCGGGCATTGCACTGGGCCCCGATTACGTTTTCGACGTGACCCGACCCGGCCTTGCCCTTTATGGCGGCATCCCGCGCGGGGAGCTGGCGCAGGCGATCCGGCCCGTCGCCCGCATCCGGGCCGCGCTCATCCAGTGCCGAACCATCGAAGCGGGCGAGAGCGTGGGCTACAACGCGCAATTCACGGCCTCTGCGCCGATGCGGATCGGCACCGTTTCGCTCGGCTATGCCGATGGTTTCCTGCGGGTGCGAGGGCAGGGCGCAGCCTTTTGCAGCGAAGGCCGTCGCCTGCCGGTGCTCGGCAAGGTCTCGATGGACATGGTCGTCGTGGATCTTTCAGAGGCCCGCGATCTCGGGGCAGGGGACTGGATCGACGTTCCCTTCGACATCCACGATGCTGCGCAGCAAACCTCTCTTTCACAATATGAATTGCTCACTACGCTGGGTACGAGGTTCAAGTCCTGACGCGGTATTTGTTGCGCCGCACTTTGTGCAAGTGCTAAGCTCGTCGTCGCTCACAAGGACAGGGATCCGACCATGGCACGCAAAGCAAGAGAGACCGACGCGAACGCGCCTGTCATTATCAAGAAATACGCCAATCGCCGCCTCTACAACACGTCTTCTTCCAGCTACATCACGCTCGACGACCTTGCAGCCATGGTCCGCGACAATGTCGATTTCCAGGTGCTCGATGCCAAGTCGGGTGACGACATTACCCATTCGATCCTGACCCAGATCATCATGGATGAAGAGGCGAACGGGGGGCAGATGCTTCCGGTCAGCTTCCTGCGCGAATTGATCGGGATGTACGGCAATTCGATGCAGGCTATGATGCCCTCCTATCTGGAGGCGAGCATGGAGAATTTCCGTCAGAACCAGGCCAAGATCCGCGAAGCTTTCGAAAAAGGTCTGACCGGCGGCCCGCTCGCTGCGATCCATGAAACGAACATGGCTATGATGCGGGCTGCGACCGGGGCCTTCATACCGGGCGGAGCGGGCGGGAAACCGGTGCAGCGCCGCGACAATGACCGCAGCGATGGGACAAAGGGCGAGGGCACGAAGGACGAAATCGCCGCGCTGCGCGAACAAATGGAGGCGATGCAGAAGAAACTGGACGAACTCGGCAAATGACCCCGCGTGCCGGGCTTGCAGCGGTTCTCGGCAGCAGCCTGGCCCTTGCCGCATCGCCTGCGCATCCGCAGCAAGAATCCGATCGGCGAAATCAGGACCGCGAGAGCAGGCCCGCCCTTTCCGAGCCGCTCGGCTGCGTCTCGCTTGAAGACGTTTCACCTCTTGGCACCCCCATCGACCTTTTCCTCGCAAGCCGCGAGTGCCTTGAGGCGGGAGATGCCGTGAAAGCGCGCGACCTTCTGCTTCTCGGCGGCGTGCGCGGACGGTTCGACACGGGGCGCGTTGTCGACCGCACCGCGTGGCGGGCGGTGATCGCGGCGCAGCGATCGATATTCGGACCCCTGGATGAGGACAAGTCCGAACAGCTTACCGACGCGATGAGCAAACTCGAGGACCACGCGGCGATAATCACGATGTGCGAGCGTATGGTCGCTCTCGGCGCACCAGAATATTTCCCGGCCTATATGATCGATCACGGCGTCGAAGCCGCAGCCGATCGCATCGGGAAGGAAGCTCTCGACCCGGACTTCAAGGCGACAGAGGCATGGCCACGCGCGGTAGGCGACTATTTCAGGTGTGACGAGGCGCAGGAGAAGGTGAACGCGGGCCAAGCGCAATAGACCCTCGCTTGGTCGCGCATTGGCCCCTTGGCCTCCCCGCCATGCTCGGCTAATCGCGCCGCCAAGCACCAGAGCAGCAGGAACGTTACCCGTGTCCCAGATCCGCCATGCGCTCGCGACGAAGCGCGAAGACGATTTCGCCAAGTGGTATCAGGAAGTCGTCGCCGCCGCCGATCTCGCCGAAGAATCGGGCGTACGCGGTTGCATGGTGATCAAGCCGTGGGGCTACGGCATCTGGGAACGCATCCAGCGCCTGATGGATGACCGGATCAAGGCCGCCGGCATTTCGAATGCCTATTTCCCTCTGTTCATCCCGCTTGCCAATTTCGAGCGCGAAGCAAGCCATGTCGAAGGCTTCGCGAAGGAAATGGCGGTCGTCACCCATCACCGCCTGATTGCGGACGGCACGGGCGGGCTGATACCCGATCCCGAAGCAAAGCTCGAAGAGCCTCTCGTGGTGCGCCCGACATCGGAGACGATCATCGGCGATGCGATGGCGCGCTGGGTGCAGAGCTGGCGCGACCTGCCGCTTTCGCTCAACCAGTGGGCCAATGTCGTGCGTTGGGAAATGCGCACGCGGATGTTCCTGCGCACCAGCGAGTTCCTCTGGCAGGAAGGGCACACTGCGCACGAGAACCGCGATCAGGCCCGCGAGGAAACGCATCGTGCGCTCGAAATGTATCGCGCCTGTGTCGAGGAAGACCTCGCCGTTCCGGTGATCGCGGGCGAAAAGCCGGAGAACGAACGTTTTCCCGGTGCGGTCGAAACGTGGTCGATCGAGGCGATGATGCAGGACGGCAAGGCGCTGCAGGCGGGCACCTCGCATTATCTCGGCACCAATTTCTCGCAAGCCGCCGGTATCCAGTACCAGGACCGCGAGGGCGCGCAGCAATTCTGCCATACGACCAGCTGGGGCACGTCCACGCGGCTCGTCGGCGGGGTGATCATGACCCATGGCGACGATGATGGCCTGCGCGTGCCGCCGCGCATCGCGCCGCACCAGATCATCATCCTTCCGATGCTCCGCGACAAGCCGGAAGATGCGGCGGTGCTCGATTATTGTGAAAGCCTGCGCGCCCAAATCGCATCCACCAAAACGCTCGGCGAACCGGTCCGCGTTCTGCTTGACAGGAGCCCGGGCAAGGCGTCGGCCAAGCGCTGGGACTGGGTGCGCAAGGGCGCTCCCGTCATCCTCGAAGTCGGACCGCGCGACATGGAGGGCGGCAAGGTCGCCATGCTCCGCCGCGATGCGGTCTGGAATGCGGAGACCGGCAAGCCCGCAATGCAATTCGTCCCGCGCGATGAGTTCACCGCATCGGCCCCCGCGCTGCTTGAGGACATCCAGAATGCGCTTTTCACCCAGGCGCGCGATCGGCGCGATGCGAACATCACGCGGGGCCTGACCGATTGGGACGCGGTGACGGATTTCTTCGCCACGAACGGCAAATATCCGGGCTGGGTCGAAGTCGAATGGGCGAAGCCGACCGGCGCGGCGCTCGAGCGGGTGGTAGACAAGCTGAAAAGCGAAAAGCTCACCATCCGCAACGTACCGATGGATGCCGCACCTGCCGCTGGAACCTGCATCTTCACCGGCGAAAAGGCAGTCGAGCGGATATTGGTGGCGCGCGCCTACTGATCCTGCCCTGCGGCTTGCAACGCGGCCGCTTTCCCGCAAAAACCCTGAGCATGATCAAACGCCTTGCCTTGTGCGCCGCGCTCGTCGCGGCACCGCTCGCCGCCCAATCCGATGAAACCCCCGCCGACGAAGTGTCCGAGCAGCGCCTGCGCGCCGACATGGACACGATCGTCGGCTTCGGCACGCGCCACACGCTCTCCGCGCAGGACGATCCCGAGCGGGGCGTGGGCGCAGCGGTGAACTGGGCGCTCGATGAATTCCGGCGGATCGGGGCGGAATGCGACGGCTGCCTCGACGTGCAGGCGGTCGGCAAGGTGGTCGAACCGGACGGGCGGCGCATCCCGCAGCCGACGCTGATCCGCAACGCCGTCGCGATCCAGAGCGGGACCGAGCGGCCCGACGAAGTCATCATTGTCCAGGCGCATTACGACAGCCGCGTTTCCGACCCGCTCAACGCGACTGACGACGCGCCCGGCGCGAACGACGACGGGTCGGGCAGCGTCATGGTGCTCGAAGCGGCGCGGCTGCTCTCTCGGAACGACTATCCCTCCACCATCATCTACGCCCTGCTCACGGGCGAGGAGCAGGGGCTCTACGGCGCGAACATCCTCGCCGACTGGGTGAGCGAGCAGGGCTTCACCGTGAAGGCCGTGCTCAACAACGACATGATCGGCAATTCCTGCGGCTCCGACGGCTTCTGCGACGCCGAGCACGTACGCGTCTTTTCCGAAGGGCTGCGCGCCGATTCCACGAAACGCCTGCGCGCGCTCCAGCGGCGCTATGGCGGCGAAAATGACAGCCCGGGGCGTAATTTGTCGCGCTGGCTCGCTAATCTTGCTGCGAAGCACCCCGAAGGGATGCAGGTGCGGCAGGTCTGGCGGACCGACCGGATGGGGCGGGGCGGAGACCAGATCCCCTTCCTCGACCGGGGCTATCCGGCGGTGCGCGTGACCGTCGCGGTCGAGGATTACGAACACCAGCACCAGGACCTGCGCACCGAGGACGGGGTGAAATACGGCGACACTGTGGACGAGCTCGACTGGGACTACCTGACGCGGGCGACCCGGCTCAACGTGCGCGCGCTGCACCATCTCGCGATGGCTCCTATGCCGCCCGAGGTGGGCGCGGATGCCGCGGTGCGGGTGGATACGCAGATCGTGTGGGATGCTGTGCCAGGTGCCGATCGCTATCTTGTCCATGCGCGCCGCACCGACGAGCCTTACTGGCGCAATTCCGCCCCGGTCACTGCCTCCCTGCCGGACGCGCCGCTCAGGCTCGCCGGCATTCCGGGTACTTCCGATTACTCGCAGACCGTGTCCCTGCGCGGCGACGACTGGCTGTTCGGGGTGGCCGCCTGCAATGGCGAATACTGCTCGCCCGTTTCCACCGCAGTTCCCGGCGGCGCCTTCGAGCCGCTCGAGCGCAGCGAGGGTGACAGCGACTGACACCGTCTCCATATGGGAGGGCAGTATGGTAAAACCCTCTCCCAAGCATCCGCAGGGCCTTCCGACGAAGAAGCAGGTCCTCGACTTCATCCAGTCCTCCGACCAGCCCGCAGGCAAGCGTGAAATCGCGCGCGCCTTCGGCCTCAAGGGGCAGGAGAAGATCAAGCTCAAGGCCCTGCTCAAGGACATGGCCGAGGAGGGCCTGATCGACGGCAAGAAGACCGCCTATCACCGCATGGGCGGCGTGCCCAAGGTGACGGTCCTGCGCGTCGTCGAGATCGAGGACGGCGAGGCCGTGGCAATCCCGGACAATTGGGCGCCCGACGCCCAGGAAAAGCCGCCGCGCCTCGCCTTGCGAGAAATGAAGGGTAGGGGCGGCAAACGCCCACCCGCGCTCAAGACCGGCGACCGAGTGCTCGCCCGGACGGAGGAGCGCGACAGCGGCTGGATCGCCTTCCCGATGAAGAAGCTCCCGGCGCGGACCGAGGGACTGCTCGGCGTGGTCGAGATCGACAAGGCGGGCAAGGCATGGCTTGCGCCCGTGGACAAGCGCATCCGCAAGTCCTCGCCGATCAGCGATCTGGGCGAAGCCGAAGCCGGGCACCTGGTTCTGTGCGAACGCACGGGCCGCTCCGAACGCTCCGGCGTCAAGGTGGTGGAGGTGATCGGCGACCCGCTTGCCCCCGGCGCTTTCAGCCTCATCGCCATCGCCAAGCACGGCATCCCGCACATCTTTCCCGAAGAGGTCCACGAGGAAGCGCGCCGCGCCGCGAACCTCAAGCTGTCGGAATCGAAGCGCGAGGACCTGCGCCATCTCCCCATCGTTGCGATCGACCCCGCCGATGCCCGCGACCACGACGATGCGATCTGGGCCGAACCGGATGGGGAGGGCGGCTTCAATGCGCTGGTCGCGATTGCCGATGTCTCGTTCTATGTCCGTCCCGGCTCCGCGCTCGACCGCGAGGCGAGGAAACGCGGCAATTCGGTCTATTTCCCCGACCGCGTCGTGCCGATGCTCCCGGAAATCCTGTCGGCCGATGTCTGCTCGCTGGTCGAGGACGAAAGCCGCGCGGCGATGGCCTGTCACCTGCATATCGACCAGGGCGGCAAGGTCGACTATTTCCGCTTCACCCGTGCGCTGGTAAAGATCCACCACAACATCGCCTACGAGGACGCACAGGCCGCCATCGACAGCGGCGAGCCGCCCGAATATCTCGAACACCTGTGGGGTGCGTGGAAACTGCTCGCCGCCGCACGGGCGAAACGCGACCCGCTCGAGCTCGAATTGCCCGAACGGCGGGTGATGCTGAACGAGGAAGGCCAGATCGAGGAAATCGCCGTGCGCGAACGGCTCGATGCGCACCGGGTTGTCGAAGACTTCATGATCGCCGCCAATGTCGCGGCGGCCAAGGCGCTGGAGGCGAAGAACGCGCCGGTGGTCTATCGCATCCACGAAACCCCGGCGCGCGAGAAGCTGATCGCCCTGCGCGACTATCTCCAGACATTGGGCATGAAGCTCGCATTGGGTCAGGTGATCACGCCGGGGCTGTTCAATCGGATGCTCAAGGACGTCTCCGACGAGTCCGAAAAGGCGCAGGTCATGGAAGCCGTGCTGCGCAGCCAGATGCAGGCCTATTACGGCCCTGCCAATGCCGGGCATTTCGGGCTTGCGCTGTCCTCCTATGCCCATTTCACCTCGCCGATCCGGCGCTATTCCGACCTTCTCGTGCATCGCGCACTGGTCGAGGCATACGGGCTGGAGCAGCCCAAGCCGCCCGGATCCCTGCCGCCCACGACGGGCCTGGCCGACCGCGACCGGGCAAACCTTTCCCAGATTACCGACGCGATCAGCCAGACCGAACGCCGCGCGATGGAGGCGGAGCGCGACACGATCGACCGCTATGTCGCCGCCTGGCTATCGGGCCGCGTGGGCGAGGTGTTCGATACTCGTATCACCGGTGTGCAGGGCTTCGGCTTCTTCGCCACGATCGAGGGGCTGGGCGGCGACGGACTTGTTCCGATCTCGACGCTGGGCAGTGAATATTTCAGCCATGACGAGGCTGCCCATGCGCTGATCGGTGAGCGGACGGGTACGGTCTTTGCGGTTGGCGACCGTCTTAAGCTCAAGCTTGCCGAGGCCAATGCGCTTACCGGGGCGCTCAAATTCGTCCTGCCTGATGCAGAGGCGGACGCTATCGAACCGCGTGGGCGACGGCCCGAAAGGAGGCCAAGGCGCGAAGGCCAGAAGAAGGTGGGCAAGCATGCGGTCGGCAAGCGCGGCCGTCCCGGCAATATCCGCCATCAGGGCAGACGCAGGAAATAGGCTCGGAACGCGCGGGCGGGGGCGCTCATTGGTTTGGCGTTACACAGGAGAACGCCAATCATGCTCATTCCCGGACAGGAAGTCCCCGCCCTCGACCTGCCGCTCACGATCGGCGCGCAATACGACCTGTCGAAACAGCGGCCCGAGAATTTCACCCTCGTCGCGTTCTACCGCGGCAGCCATTGTCCTTTGTGCCGGTCCCATCTCGAGACAATGGGAAGCAAGGTCGAGGCCCTGTCGGAACACGGCATCAACCCGGTCGCGGTGTCGATGGACGACGAGGAACGCGCGATGAAAGTCGACAACGACTGGAAGACGGGCGACCTGCCGCTCGCCTATGCGATGGAAGAGGACACTGCGCGCGCATGGGGCCTGTATATCTCGGCCGCCCGAGAGGAATCGGACGAGCCGGAGGTCTTTTCCGAACCCGGCATGTTCCTCGTCCGGCCCGACGGCACGCTCTACATGGCGCAGGTCCAGAGCGCGCCGTTTACCCGCCCGGATATCGACCAGCTCATAGCCGGGGTCGAGATCGCGCTGGAGCAGGACTATCCGCCGCGCGGCATGCGCAGCTGAGGTTCAGCCGTGATCGGCCTCGGTCTCGTCGTAGTTTTCCGGGATGATATAGAGCGGGCAGGGCAGGCTCCCGGCATGGGCGGAGAAGTGCATCACCAGCGGCCCCGGGCTGTTCCCGCCAGCCGCGCCGAGGATAAGTGCCGCGACCTCGCTGTGCGTGTCGAGAAATTCGCGCACGATCTTCTGCCCGCTGCCGATCTTGACCGAAATGGTCGGCATGATCCCGCTTTCGGCGAGCAGGTTTCCGGCAACCCCGTGGGCGAGCATCTCAGCCCGGTCGCGCGCCTCCTGCTCGATCGTCGCCTGCACCGCGCCGAAAGCGCTGAAATTGGGCTGGCGCACGAGGGCAAGGATATGGACCGCACCGCCCACGGCAACCGCGCGGCGCGCCGCGAAACGCAGCGCGGCCCGCGACTCTTCGCTTTCATCGGTGACGACAAGGAATGTACGCATGCTCTCCGCTCCGCGCCGGGGTATCCTGTCAAATTCGCTGCAATGCAAGGCCTTGCCCGTGCAGCGCTGATCGGCCAGAGCGTAGCCGCGCGAGACCGTAAGGGAGAACCACGCGACCATGGCGATTGAAATCAAGATGCCGGCCCTTTCGCCGACCATGGAAGAAGGCACGCTCGCCAAGTGGCTGGTGAAGGAGGGCGACCATATCGGCCCCGGCGACATCATGGCCGAGATCGAGACCGACAAGGCGACGATGGAATTCGAAGCGGTCGAGGAAGGGACGCTCGCGAAAATCGCGGTTTCCGAAGGGACCGAGAACGTCAAGGTCGGCACGATCATCGCGATGCTCGCCGAAGAGGGCGAGGATGCCGGCGACGTGGCCGTGCCGCAGGAAAGCGCAGCGCCGGCCCCGACACCGAAACCCGCCCCATCTCCCGCTCCCGCCCCGAAGCCCCCGGAAAGCAGCGCGCCTTCGCCCAATCCTGCGCCGACCACGAAGAACGGTCCCTCCGCTTCTCCCACCGCAAGGAAACTCGCCGAGGCGAACGGGATCGACCTCGGCCAGATCGAGGGTACGGGTCCCAAGGGCAAGATAACCAAGGGCGACGTCGAGGCGGCGATGGGCGGCGGCGGCGCGGCCTCGGTAACTGGAGCCAACACGCCCGATCCCGAGCGGGAAACGGCTCCGGCCCCGGTGTCGTCGGGTCAACGCATCATCGCGTCCCCCCTGGCCCGCCGCATGGCCGAGCAGCGGGGGATCGACCTTGCGCAGGTCACCGGGAGCGGCCCTAATGGCCGCATTGTCAAAGCCGATATCGAAGGCTTCGATACCACCTCCGCTCCCGCTCCCTCACCCGCTGCGCAGGCCGAAGCCCCTGCCGCACCCGCACCTCGGGAAGCACCCGATCACGGCGCGCCGTTCGAGGAAGAAAAGCTCTCCAATATCCGCAAGGTCATCGCTCGTCGCCTGACCGAGAGCAAGCAGACCGTCCCGCATTATTATCTGACGATCGACATCCGGCTCGACCCCTTGCTCGACCTTCGCAAGCAGCTCAATGCGAGCCTCGAGGCGGACGGGATCAAGCTGTCGGTCAACGACCTGCTGATCAAGGCGCTCGCCCGCGCGCTGATGCGCGTGCCGCAATGCAATGTGAGCTATCACGGCGACACGATGCGCCGTTACTCGCGCGCCGACATTTCGGTTGCGGTGGCGGCGCCCTCGGGTCTTATCACGCCGGTCATCGCCCATGCCGACACCAAGGGGCTCGCCCAAATCTCGAGCGAGATGACAGAACTCGCCGGCAAGGCGCGCGAGGGCAAGCTGATGCCGCATGAATATCAGGGCGGGACGGCCAGCTTGTCCAATCTCGGCATGTACGGGATCAAGCAATTCGACGCGGTCATCAACCCGCCGCAGGGCATGATTCTTGCCGTGGGATCGGGCCAGCAGCAGCCGTTCGTGGTCGATGGTGAAGTCCGGCCCGCGACCGTCTTGCACGCCTCCGGCAGCTTCGACCACCGCGCGATCGACGGGGCAGACGGTGCGCAGTTGATGGAGGCGATCAAAAGCCTCGTCGAAAACCCGATGGGGCTCGTTGTATGATGCAAACCCCTCGATGCACGATGCGTTTTCCCGGCCGGCGTATGCATCCATGCCACTGGTGTTGAGAGGCCATGCGCGATAGACCTGTCTCCATGCTTTGCCGAACTCCCTTTTATCCGGTTCGCTTCCTCGCCGCTCTTGCCCTTCCGGCTCTTGCATTGGCATCGTGCGACAGCCCGCGCGGCGACCGGGCGGATGATACACGCATCGAACCCGAAACTATCGAAACCTCTCCCGAAGCGCTCGAGGATCCCGGCGAGGTGCCTCCCCGTTCGGTCCTGATCGGCTTCGACGGTCCGCGCTTCGATGCCTGCGCGAGCTACGGCCTGATCCGCGACCTGCCCGACGGAAACCCGACCCTTCCGGTGCGCGCGGCTCCGTCGCGCGAATCGGTCGAGGTGGACCGCATCCGCGAAGGCCAGGGCGTTTCCATGTGCCAGCAGGTCGGCGACTGGATCGGCATCGTCTATGCTCCGAAAGACACCGATATCAGCTGCGGGACCAATTCTCCCGTATCCAGCGTGCGCGCCTATGAAGGCCCCTGCAACCAGGGCTGGGTGGACGAAAATTTCGTCAAGCTCGTCGCAGGTTGAGCGCCGTGCAGACGGGGCGGCTTGCTGCGGGCAGCCTTGGGCAAGCCGCGAGCCACATTCGACATCGTGACCAGTGACAGGACCTTTCCATGGCCGAACCTCAATATGACGTGATCGTGCTCGGTTCCGGACCCGGAGGCTATGTCGCCGCAATCCGTGCCGCGCAGCTCGGCCTGAAGGTCGGTATCATCGAGCGGGAGAACCTCGGCGGCATCTGTCTCAACTGGGGTTGTATCCCGACCAAGGCGATGCTGCGCTCGGCCGAGATATTTCATTACATGCAAAACGCCAAGGATTACGGGCTCGCGGCCAAGCAAATCGAGGCCGATCTGCAGGCCATCGTCAAACGCAGCCGGGGCGTGGCCAAGCAGCTCAACCAGGGCGTTGGGCATTTGATGAAGAAGAACAAGATCGCCGTCCACATGGGCGAGGGGCGGATGACCGGGCCGACTTCGCTGGTGGTAAAGGGCGATGGGGGCGAGGAGACTCTGACGGCGAAACACATCATCCTCGCGACCGGCGCGCGCGCCCGCGACCTGCCCTTCGCCCCCGCCGACGGCAAGCGCATCTGGACCTATCGTCACGCCATGACCCCGCCGGAAAAGCCCACGAAACTGCTGGTGATCGGATCGGGCGCGATCGGGATCGAATTTGCGAGTTTCTACAACGACATCGGTGTCGATGTGACGGTCGTGGAAATGCTCGAGAGGATCGTTCCCGTGGAGGACGCGGACGTCTCCGCCTTTCTCGAAAAGGCTCTGACCAAGCAGGGCGTCAAGATCTTGACCGGCGCCGGGGTCGAGGACCTGGAAGTCGGCGCAGAAGGCGTGACCGCGACGATCAAGGACAAGTCGGGCAAGACCTCCGAAGCCCATTTCAGCCACGTCATCGCCGCCATTGGCATCCAGCCCAACACCGAGAATATCGGTATCGACGACATGGTCGAGATGGAGCGCGGCTTCATCGCCATCGACGCGTATGGCCGCACGAAAACAAAGGGGCTCTGGGCGATCGGTGACTGCACCCCCGGCCCGTGGCTCGCCCACAAAGCGAGCCACGAAGGGGTCGCTGCGGCCGAGGCGATCGCGCAGGAACTGGGCAAGGACACCGATCCCCACCCATTGGATCGCAACGCGATCCCCGCGTGCACGTATTGCCACCCGCAGGTGGCAAGCGTGGGCCTGACCGAAGCAGAGGCAACGGCAGCCGGGCACGAAGTCAGGGTCGGCAACTTCCCGTTCATCGGCAACGGCAAGGCGATCGCGCTCGGCGAAGCGGAAGGGTTCATCAAGACCGTCTTCGATGCGGGCACGGGAGAATTGCTCGGCGCGCACATGGTCGGTGCCGAAGTCACTGAACTCATCCAGGGTTACACGGTCGGCAAGACATTGGAGACGACCGAAGAGGAATTGATGCAGACCGTTTTCCCGCACCCGACCCTGTCTGAAATGATGCACGAAAGTGTCCTCGATGCCTATGGCCGGGCGGTCCATTTCTGATGGCATCGCAAGGCGCTACCGAACCGCTCAAGGCCGAGGACTGGGCCGGCGAGATGGGCGAGCGATGGCTTGCCAATCTCGATCGGTTCGAGGCGATGATAGCGCCGATCGGCGATGCCATGCTTGCCCGAGCGGCCCATGAGCCTGGGGAACGGGTCATCGACATCGGCCCGGGCGGGGGAGCGACGACCCGCGCCATCGCCCGGGCAGTGGGGCCGCAGGGCGAGGCGCTCGGCATCGACATCTCGCCCAGTCTCGTCGTCGAAGCAACTCGGCGGGCTGAGCAAGAAGCTATACCCAATGTGCGTTTTCTAAGCGCCGATGCAGCCGACGTCACGCTCGATGGGCCCCGTTATGGACGGCTGTTCTCGCGCTTCGGCTCGATGTTTTTCAGCGATCCCGTCTCCGCCTTCGCGAATCTCCGCTCGCTCCTGACGGACGACGGTCGCATCGACCTGGCGGTCTGGGGTCCCCCACGCGAAAATCTCTGGATGATGGAGATGATGGGCAAGGTGCGCGAACACGTCGAAGTCTCCCGCGCCGAACCGCGCGCACCGGGCCCCTTCGCTTTCGAGGATCTCGATTATCTGCGCGAAGTGCTAACCAAGGCCGGCTTCGGCGGGATCGCGATCGATGCCTATGAAGGCAGGCAGGCAATTGGCGGGCCGGATGCCTCGCCGCAGGAAGCGCTCGACATGGTTCTTTCATCCATGGGAATCGGCCGCGTGGTCGATGAACAGGACACGGCCAAGCAGGCGGCGATTCGGGCGGACCTGCTCGCTTTGTTCGAGAATCGCCATGTGCCGGGCGAAGGCGTGCTGATGGCTGCCAAGGCCTGGCTGGTGAGTGCGAATTGCTGACCGGAAGAAGCGTGGCGGACAGGGTGGGATTCGAACCCACGAAGGGCTTGCACCCTTGCCGGTTTTCAAGACCGGTGCATTCAACCGCTCTGCCACCTGTCCGCGTGCTTCGGCTCAATAACGGCGCGTTCCGGCCAAGTCACCTCCGGTTTGGTTGTTGGGAATTCATCCGGGATGTGAGAGAGATCAAGGCATGATCACGCGCACTTTCCAACCCGCGGCTCTCGGCATCGCCCTCATCGCCGCTTTCGCCCTCGTCGCACCCGCTCCACCCGGTCATGCGCAGGTCGAAGCGGGCGATGGAATCGATTTCGACACCTATGTCGCCCAGCTGGCCGCCCGCGCCCGCGCGGAAGGGGTGAGCGCAGCGACCGTGCGCCGCATGACCACGGGACTCTCGCCCGATCCGCGCGTCATCCGGCTCGATCGCGGACAGCCCGGTAGCCCGACGCGCCGGGGCTATCCCGCGCTCGCGCCCTATATCGCGAAGCATGTCAATTCGGTTCGCGTCAATGGTGGGCGCAGGGTCTTTCGGGAAAACAGGGCGACGCTGCGACGGGTCGAGAACGATTACGGCGTGCCCGCCGAAATCATTGTCGCGATTTTCGGCCACGAGACCTCCTACGGCCGGATCACCGGCGGATTCGATCTCGCCCGCAGCCTCGCCACGCTCGCGTGGGAAGGCCGGCGGCGGGAGCTCTTTGCCGATGAATTCATCGCCCTGCTCAAAGTCGCCGACCGCGGGTTCGCGCGCGAAGAAATGACCGGCAGCTGGGCGGGGGCGATGGGATACCCGCAATTCCTGCCCTCGGTCTACCAGCGCCTCGCGGTCGATGGCGACGGGGACGGACGCGCGAACATATTCGGCAACCGTGCCGATACGTTCGCCTCGATCGCGAATTATTTCCGCGATGCAGGGTGGCGCATCGGCCAACCCTGGGGCGTGCGGGCGAACGTGCCGGACGGCTTTGATGTCAGTGCCTATCGCTCCGAACTGGAAGCTCCCGTCTGTCCTCGCGTCCATGAACGTCACAGCCGCTGGCTGAGAATAGACGAATGGCGCGAACTCGGCGTCGTCCCGCAGCGCCCGCTGCCTGGCGACACGCTCGTCTCGCTGTTCCAGCCCGACGGGCCGGGCACGCCCGCCTGGTTGCTGACCGGAAATTACCGAGTGATCCTCGAATACAATTGCTCGAATTATTACGCCATGAGCGTCGGCCTGCTTGCGGATGAAATCGTGAACTGATGGGCTAGCCCGCCTCGCCAAGCGAGACGGGTCCCTTTATACGCGCGCGGGTGACAGGCTTTGGACGACACGGAGTGATAGCGTTCGCGCTGGCAGTGCTGGCACTGGCCATCGCGCCCGCTGGGCTCGCACAGCAGCGCAAGGACGCCGCCCCCGCGATCCCGCCCACAACAGATGTTCCGATCGCGCTTTTGGTCGACATGTCCTCGGGCCAGGTGCTGCACGAGCGGAACGCGCGCCGGCGATTCGTCCCCGCATCGATGGCCAAGACGATGAGCGCCTTTGTCGCTTTCGAGCTCATCGAGGAGGGCAGGCTCGATCCCCGACAGGTGATGACGATCCGGCCCGCGAGCTGGCGCGAATGGCATGCGAAGGGCTCGACCATGTACCTGCCCGCCGATGCGAGAGTGCGGGTCGAGGACCTGCTAATGGGACTTATGACAGTCTCGGCGAACGATGCCGCAATCGTGCTTGCAGAAGGCGCGGCGGGCTCGGTCGAAGGCTGGGCGGAGCTGATGAACGCCAAGGCACGCGAGCTCGGCATGACGGACAGCCATTTCGCAAATCCGAACGGCTGGATGGACGAGGGCCGCACGTTTACGAGCGCGCGGGATCTCGCGCTGCTCGCCGAAGCGATGATCCGGCGGCATCCGGAGAAATTCAAACGCTTTGTCGGCAATCAGCACTATACCTACGGCGTGATCACGCAGGACAATCACGACCCATTGATCGGCCGCGTTGAAGGCGCGGACGGGATCAAGACCGGTTTCACCAACGAATCGGGTTTCGGCTATCTCGGCACTGTCAAGCGATCGGGTCAGCGGCTTGTTCTCGTGATTGCCGGGGTCGACCGGGCGCGAACGCGCGACCGTTGGGCACGGCGCTATGCCGAATGGGGCTTTTCGGCGTTCGAGCGGCGGCGCCTGTTCGCGGCGGGCGAGCCTGTTGCGAGCGCACGCGTGCAGGGCGGCTCCTCGCGTCGCATCAGGCTCGTCTCGGCGCAGCCGGTGGAGATCAGTATTCCTCGCGGCCGCGAGAGCCAGCTGTCGCTGAGCGTGCAATATGATGGTCCGCTGCGCGCGCCTGTGGCTGTCGGGGACCGGATCGCAACGCTCAGGATAGAGGCAGCGGGCATGGAGCCGGCGCGCATTCCGCTGATCGCAGGGGAAAATGTTGCCCAGGCCGGGCCGCTGGACAGGATCGTCAACGCCTTTGCCCGGTGGCTCGACTGATGGCGGCGCGGCTCCAGGGCCCTCGCGGGCGTTTCATCGCCTTGGAGGGCGGGGAAGGTACCGGCAAGTCCACCCAAACCCGCCTCCTGGCCGATGCCCTGACTGCGCGCGGGATCGAGGTCGAGACGACCCGCGAGCCGGGAGGCACGCCTGGCGCCGAAGCGATCCGCGATCTCCTTCTCGCCCCGCCCGGGGAAGGCTGGGCGGTCGAAGCCGAGGCCCTGCTTTTCGCCGCAGCCAGAGCCGACCATGTCGCGCGGCTCATCCGCCCCTCGCTAGATGCCGGACGCTGGGTCGTGTGCGATCGCTTCGTCGATTCGAGCCGAGCCTATCAGGGCGGAGCAGGAAGGCTGGGCGACGAGGCGATCCGCGCGCTGCACGCTTTCGGCAGCGCCGGGCTGCGCCCGGATCTTACCGTGCTGCTTGACGTCGGCGAGGCGCAGGTTGTCCGCCGTCTAGCCGCCCGAGACGGTGAGGCGAGCGATGCGATCGGCGGCAGGGGTGAAGACTATCACCGCGCAGTCGCGGCGACCTTCCGTAGCCTCGCCGATGCTGACCCGGAGGGCTTTGCGGTAGTCGCTGGCGAGGGCGAGCCGCAGGACGTTCACGAACGGGTTATCGCCGCGCTCGAGCCGTTCTTGGCGCAGGAGTCGCGGTGATGGACTGGCCCAACCACGAACGTCCCTGGCGCGAATGGCGCTCGGCGATGCGGGGCACGCGGATGCATCACGGCTGGATCCTTGCGGGGAAGCGGGGACTGGGCAAGCACGATTTCGCCTGCGCTGCGGCGCGCGAACTGATTACCGAAGACAGGGAAGACGCGCCGCGCGAGCATCCCGACATCATTCACGTGACCTACAGCGCCAAGGACGACAAGGAGGAGCGCAAGCAGGCCGACGGCAAGCCCTTCGAGCTATCGCGCATGATCCGCGAACGCGATATCGGCCGGATGCAGCGCCGTCTCCAGACCCGCCCGACTCTTGGTTCGCGCCGGGCCGTCATCATCGATCCCGCCGACGACATGAACACCCATGCCGCCAATAAGCTGCTCAAGAGTCTCGAGGAGCCGCCTGCCGGGACTTTCTTCCTGCTGGTGACTCACAGCCCGGCGAAGCTGCTGCCGACGATCCGTTCCCGCTGCCGGGTGCTGCGTTTCCCGCCGCTGACCGATGCGCAGCTTTCCGCCATGCTCGATGCGACGGGGGCAAGCGGCGATCCGGCCACGCGCTCCGCCGCGCTGAAAGCGGCGGAGGGCTCGTTCGGGGCGGCCCAGCGGTTCGCTGACCAGGATCTGGGCGCCTTGGCAAAAACCATGGAAACGCTGCTCGACGAGGGTGATCCAGCGATGATGGGGCGCAGCGAGCTTGCACGGCTGATAGGCCCACGTGCCGATCGTGAGCGGCTGCAGGCAGCGTTCGACCTTGCCCAGGCGCTCGTGGCCGCGCGCGCGAGAGCCACCGATCTACATGCTGAACGCGGTGCGCTGGTCGAGACCCATGCACGGCTCGCCCGCCTGGCGGATGAGGCGCCGGTCCACAATTACGACACCGGGCTTCTCGCGCTGGAGATCGGAACCTTGCTTGTCGGCGCATGCGCGGCTAGCGAGCCTGCCAATGGTTGAGACCGACAGCGCCCCTTTCTACATCACCACCGCGATCAGCTATCCCAATGGCAGGCCCCATATAGGCCATGCCTACGAGGCGATCGCGGCCGATGTCATAGCGCGCTTCCAGCGGCTGCGCGGGCGCGAAGTGCGCTTCCAGACCGGGACCGACGAGCACGGGTTGAAGATGGCCCGCAAGGCCGCCGAACAGGGCCGAACCGCGCGCGATCTGGCTGATGAAATGTCGTTCTATTTCCGCGAGATGTGCGACGCTCTTGATGTGAGCTACGATCGCTTCATCCGCACGGTCGAGGACGATCACCATCGCGCCAGCCAGGCGATCTGGCAGCGCATGGAGGCGGCCGGCGATCTCTATCTCGACCGCTACGAGGGATGGTACTCGGTCCGCGACGAGGCCTATTACGACGAAAGCGAACTCGTCGAAGGGGAAGGGGGCGAAAAGCTCTCCCCGCAGGGCACTCCGGTCGAATGGACGGTCGAGGAAAGTTGGTTCTTTCGCCTGTCGAGATACGAACAGCCGCTGCTCGACCTGCTCAGGACGCCGGGTTTTCTCGAACCGGCGAGCCGTCGAAACGAGATGATCGCCTTCGTCGAACAGGGCCTGCGCGATCTTTCGGTCAGCCGCACCAGCTTCGACTGGGGGGTCAAGGTGCCGGGTTCGAACGATCACGTCATGTATGTCTGGGTCGATGCTCTGACCAATTACCTTACCGGCCTCGGCTTTCCCGATGACAGCGAGGACATGCGCAAGTACTGGCCTGCGGATCTCCACCTGATCGGCAAGGATATCGTGCGCTTCCACACGATCTACTGGCCCGCCTTTCTCATGAGTGCCGACCTGCCCGCGCCGAAAAAGGTCTTCGGCCACGGCTTTCTGCTCAATCGCGGGCAAAAGGAATCGAAATCGCTCGGCAATGTCACGGATCCTCTGGACCTTGCCGACGCTTTCGGGGTCGATCCCCTGCGCTATTTCCTGCTGCGCGAGGTGGCTTTCGGGCAGGATGGGTCCTATTCGCCCGAAGCGATCGTGACGCGCGCCAATGCGGAATTGGCCAATTCCTTCGGAAACCTTGCCCAGCGCACGCTTTCGATGATCGCCAAGAACATGGACGGGCATCTCGAAGCCTTCGACCCCGCCGAAACCGATCGCCAGCTGCTTTCCCAAGTTGGCGATGCCTGTTCGCGCGAGCTTCCAGAGGCGTTCGAGGCGTTGTCCTTCTCCGCCGGGATCGAGGCGTGGCTGCGTGCGATCTATGCTTGCAACCAATATGTCGACGAACAGGCACCCTGGGCGCTGAAGAAAACAGATCCCGAGCGAATGAAGGTCGTCCTCCAGACACTTTTCATGGCGCTGCGCGACCTTGCCGTCGCGATCCAGCCCGTCGTCCCGACCAGGGCCGCGAGCCTGCTCGACCAGCTCGGCGTGCCGGCTGACCAGCGGTCCTTTGCTCATCTTGCGGATCCAGACTGGTATCAGCGCCTGGTTCTTGCGGGTTTCACTGTTGGCAAGCCAACACCGATCTTCCCGCGGCTCGAACTGCCGGAGGCGGCGGAGGCGGAAGGAGCGGCGTGATGCTTGTCGACAGCCATTGTCACCTGGAATACAAAGGGCTGGTCGAGGACCAGCAGGGCGTCCTTGCGCGCGCACGAAAAGCCGGTGTCGGAGCCTTCCTCAACATTTCGACGAAGGAGTCGGAATGGGAGCAGGTCATCGGGACTGCGATCCGTGAGATCGATGTGTTCGCCAGCGTCGGAATCCACCCGCACGAGGCCGACGGTCACGCCGATCTCGGCCGCGGAGCCTTGCTAGCGGCCACCGACAATCCGCGCGTGATCGGGATCGGGGAAACCGGGCTCGATTACTATTACGAACATTCTGATCGGGAAACGCAGGCGCGCTTGTTCCGCATGCATATCGATGTGGCGCGCGAGACGGGCCTGCCGGTCATCATCCACACGCGCGATGCGGAGGAAGACACCTTCGCCATCCTCGAGGACGAGATGGCGAAGGGGGCTTTCCCGGCGCTGATCCACTGCTTTACCGCGTCGGAAGATTTCGGACGCAAGGTTCTCGAACTGGGCCTCACGATTTCGCTGTCGGGGATCGTCACCTTCAAGAACGCAAAGGACTTGCAAAACGTCGCGGCGAAAATCCCAGAAGAGCGCCTGCTCATCGAGACGGACAGCCCGTTCCTCGCCCCCGTCCCGCATCGCGGAAAACCTTGTGAGCCGTCCTATGTTGCCGATACGGCACGTTTCGTGGCCGGGCTGCGCGACGTCGAGCCGGAGGCGCTGGCCGATCGTACCACGGCGAACTTTGCCAGACTGTTCACGCGGGCGATGCTGTGAAAGTGGTCCTGCTCGGCTCAGGCACTTCGACCGGCGTACCGCGCGTCGGCGGTCCCGACGGCGCGGGCGATTGGGGCGACTGCGACCCGAACGAGCCGCGTAATCGCCGCACGCGCGTTTCGGTGTTGATCGAGAGCGATGAGGGCGCGCGCCTTCTTGTCGATACGTCGAGTGATTGCCGCGCGCAGCTGCTCGCGAACCGGGTGGACCGGATCGACGGAGTGTTCTGGACCCACGATCACGCCGATCATTGTCACGGCATCGATGACCTTCGCGTCATGCGCTACGGACGAGGCGGGCCGATCCCCGGCTATGCCTCGAGCGAGACCGTGCGGCGGCTGCGCCAACGTTTCGGCTATGTCTTTGCCGGGCAAGACGGCTACGCCACGATCGTCAACCTCGACACGCTCGATCGGCTACGGATTGTCGCGGGCTTTGCCGTGGAGTGGGTGCAAATGGCGCACGGGCCGGGCGAAACAACCGGCTATCGCTTCGACGCGAATGGCAAGAGCATCGTCTATGCGACCGATTTCTCCGAGATTTCTGATGAAATGGTGCAAACTTTCGAGGGCGCAGACGTTCTCGTGAGCGACTGCCTGCGCCGCGAGCCGCATCCGACCCATGCACATCTTGCGATGGCGATCGATTTGGCCGAGCGGTGTCGGGCGAAGCGTCTGGTCCTCAGCCACCTCGACAAGAGCATGGATTACCGGACGCTTTGCGCGGAAGTGCCGGATTTCGTGATCGTCGGGTATGATGGCCTCGAGGTTGCCGCGTGAACCAGTTCGAGATCATCGGCATCGTAAGCGTGCTCGGTTGGCTTTTCATAGCCGGCAGCGCGCTTGCTTCCCATCGGCTCGGGTGGGGCCAGATGGCGAAGATGGCTCTCACATGGCTTGCGATCTTCGTGGGACTGACCTTGCTCGTCGGGCTCTTTCTTGAGGCCTGAGCGGACATAAACTTTACATAATATATATTATCCGTTTCCTTGCGGAAGGATTGGTATGGAAAGCGACAAGCCATCGCCAGCGGGCACCACCGCCCTTTCACAGACATCGCGCCTCCTATCGATCATGGCGCGGCTACGTGACCCCGCGAGCGGCTGCGAATGGGATCTCGCCCAGGATTTTTCTTCGATCGCTCCTTACACGATTGAGGAAGCCTACGAAGTCGCGGATGCGATCGAGCGCCGTGACATGGCCGACCTCAAGGACGAACTCGGCGATCTGCTCCTACAGGTCGTATTCCACGCACGCATGGCGGAAGAAGCGAGTTTGTTTGCCTTCGAGGATGTGGCCGAGGCAATCTGCGATAAGATGGAAGCGCGTCACCCGCACATTTTTGGCGACTCAGGTGGCTCGATGGGCGACACCCGATGGGAAAACATCAAGGCTGCCGAGCGCGCCGACAAGGGCCTGGAAAGCGCTCTCGACGGTGTGGCACTGGCATTACCAGCCCTTATGCGGGCACAGAAACTGCAGAAACGCGCGGCCCGGACCGGTTTCGATTGGCCCGATCCGAAGGGTTCGGAGGCAAAGATATACGAGGAGATCTCGGAGCTTAACTCGGCCGCTTCAGAACAGGAGAAGGTCGAGGAGGCAGGCGACTTGCTGTTCGCGGCGGTCAATTTCGTGCGGGCTCACGGGGTGAGCGCCGAAGACGCGCTGCGCTCCGCCAATGCAAAATTCGAGCGCCGCTTCAAGGCCATGGAACACATTGGCGGCGAAAGCTTCGCGCAGCTATCGCTCGAAGAGCAGGAAGAGCTCTGGCTGATGGTCAAACGCCAGGAGAAAAGCGCCTGAATTCAACGTGACAAGTCAGCTTCCTAAAGTTTCGTACTGACCGAGTTCCTTGGGGTTGAGGCGGACCGTCACCCTTTTCAGCGGGCCTTCCTGCCCCTCCCCCGCATCCTCTTCGCCAAGCACGTCGCCATGGGCATGAAGCCACGCCAGCCGCCGACCGTCACTTGCAGAGAGCGTGAACGTCACTTCCCTTGCGCGTGCCGTCAGCATCGCACCGATGCGCTCCTTGAGCGCTTCCATGCCCTCTCCGCTCGCAGCCGAGACCATCACCGCTTCATTCGCCGCCGCAGCCTCGACGAATTCGGCGCGGCTTTCCGGCGGCAGCAGGTCGGCCTTGTTCCAGACTTCGAGGATGGGGATCTCGCCGACCCCTGTCTCCGAATCGACCACGCCGAGATCGCCGAGCACCTCCATCACCTGTTTCTTCTGCGCCGGATGGGCCGGGTTGGCGATGTCACGCACATGGCAGATCAGATCGGCCCCGGTGACCTCCTCCAGCGTTGCGCGGAAAGCGGCCACCAATTGAGTCGGAAGGTCCGATATGAACCCGACCGTGTCTGACAGGATCGCCTTCTCGACCGCAGGCAGGGAGATCGCGCGCATGGTCGGGTCGAGCGTTGCGAAGAGCAGGTCCTCGGCCATGACGTCCGAGCCGGTGAGGCGATTGAAGAGGCTCGATTTGCCTGCATTGGTGTAGCCGACCAGCGCGATCACAGGCCAGGGTGCCCTTCCCCGCCGTTCGCGGTGCAAGGCCCGGGTCTTGCGCACCTGTTCCAGTTCGCGGCGCAGGCGCGCCATGCGCTGGTTGATCATGCGCCGGTCGGCCTCGATCTGGGTCTCGCCCGGGCCGCCAAGAAAGCCGAAACCGCCGCGCTGGCGTTCGAGGTGCGTCCAACTTCGCACCAGGCGCGATTGTTGATAATCGAGATGGGCAAGCTCGACCTGCAGCCGCCCTTCCGCCGTCGCCGCGCGTTCTCCGAAGATTTCGAGGATCAGGCCCGTACGGTCGATCACCTTGCGCTTCAGACGCTCTTCGAGATTGCGCTGCTGGATAGCAGTCAGCGCGCCGTCGACGATGACGAGTTCGGCTTCGTGCATTTCGCACAAGTCCGCGATTCTTTCGACCTGGCCCGAACCGAACAGCGTGTTCGGCTGCATCTGGCGAACCGGGAGGATCTCGCTATGGGCGATGACGACCCCGATCGCGAGCGCCAGACCCTCGGCCTCCTCGAGCCGTTCGCGCGCGTCCAGATCGTAGGTGAAGCTGCGGATATCCGGGCACAGGACAAGGGCCCGCGCGCCGCGGGTCACTTCGTCCATCAGGTCGTCGTCAAAACTCAGCCCTTATGCCTCTTCATCATCCTCGAACCCGTCTCGGGGCTCCTCGTCCAACTCGTCATTGTCCTCCTCATCCTCGGTCAGGTCAACCGGGCTGGCGGGCTGGATGGTCGAGACGGCATGCTTGTAGGCCAGTTGCACGGCCCCGTCACGTTCGAGCAGCATGCAGAACAGGTCGAAAGCCGCGATTCGGCCCTGAAGCATGACTCCGTTCACCAGGAACATGGTCACCTGGACATTCGCCTCGCTCACCCGGCGGAGGAAGACATCCTGCAACAGGCGCTGTTTCGGATTTCCGGCGCGGCTCGCGAACTGGCTCGCATCGACGGCCTGCCCCGGCATGATGGTCGAAATCGCATGCTTGTAGACCAGTTGCGATTGGCCGTCGCGGCGGAGCAATATCGAGAAATTGTCGAACCAGGTGATGATGCCCTGCAGCTTGACGCCCTTGACGAGAAACATCGTAACCGGGGTCTTGTTGCGACGCAGGAGATTGAGAAAGGCATCCTGCAGGCTGCCCGACTGTCGGGGCTGCGCTGCGGCAGCATCCTGCCCCTGCGGGCGGGGGCGCGGAGAGAGAGTTCGCCCGTTGGACATATCGCTACGCTCCTGTTCTTGGCGGCCGTCCTTACGGTCCGCGAGCAGGGGCGTGGTCCGCAAGCATAATCCCACGGTGCGGCCCCACGCCATAATGGCGATTGTGTATCACGCGGGCAATGCTCCAATCGCTGTCAAGTTCCGAAAGTCTCTCTGTCCTGACAGGTGTGTCAAGTGTCACGCCTTGCGATCCGGCTCGCGGCGCTCCGCCATACCGAGCAGCTTGAGCTTGCGGTGAAGCGCCGACCGTTCCATTCCGATGAAGCTCGCAGTCTTCGATATATTCCCGGAAAAGCGGCGGATCTGGATGGTGAGGTATTCTCGCTCGAAACTTTCCCGCGCCTCGCGCAGCGGCACGCCCATCATCGCCGTCAGCCCGTCCCCCGACGAAGCGAGCCGGCCGCCGGTGATTTCGGAGGGGAGCATGTCGGGCTCGATCGTGCCGAGCTTTTCACGCGGGGTCATGATGATCGTGCGCTCGACGAGATTGCGCAACTGGCGAACATTTCCCGGCCAGTCATAGGCCTGCAGCGCCGCCATCGCCTCTTCGCTGATTTCGGGCGGGGGAATCCCTTGGTCGGTCGAATAGCGGGTGAAGAAATGCTCGGCCAGTGTGGGTATGTCGTCGCGCCGTTCGGCCAGCGAGGGGATCGTTACCGGAACGACGTTGAGGCGATAAAAGAGGTCCTCGCGGAAGCGTTTTTCTTCCATCTCGACCGCAAGGTCGCGAGTGGTCGAAGAAACCACCCGCACATCGACTCCGATCTGCCGCGTGCCGCCCACTCGCACGAAGCTCTGGTCGGTGAGGACGCGTAAGATCCGCGCCTGGGTCGACAGCGGCATGTCGGCGACCTCGTCAAGATAGAGCGTGCCTCCGTCGGCCATCTCAAGAAGGCCTGGACGGACCTGTTTTCCGTCCACCTCCTCGCCGAACAGTTCCTGTTCGAAACGCTCGGGCGTGATGCGCGCCGAATTGACGAGGACGAAGGCATTTCCCGCGCGATTGCTCCACGAATGAAGGAGGCGTGCGGCGACCTCCTTGCCCGCGCCCGCCGGACCTGCAATCAGCACACGGCTGCCGGTATTGGCGACCCGTTTCAATGTTGCGCGCACGGAATTGATCGCGGCCGAATTGCCGGTGAATTCGCTCGTTCCCCATACCCCTTCGCGCAGGCGGGAGTTTTCGCGCCGCAATTGTTCGGTTTCAGTCGCGCGTTCGACAAGCAGCAACAGGCGCTCCGCCTCGAAGGGCTTCTCGATGAAATCCATCGCCCCGCGGCTGACAGCCGAAACCGCTGTGTCGATATTGCCGTGACCGGAAAAGATGATGACCGGCAGGTTCGGCTCGCGCGCCTTTATGGCATCGAGAAGCTCAAGCCCGTCCATCTCGCTGCCATGCAGCCAGACATCGAGCAAAACGAGGCTCGGCCGACGTTCGTCGATGGCCGCTAGCGCTGCGGTGCTGTCGGCGGCCGTACGGCAGTCATAGCCTTCGTCGCCGAGTACGCCGGAGACAAGTTCGCGGATGTCGCGTTCATCGTCGACGACGAGTATTTCAAGCGCCATGGGAATCCCCCTCCGGGCTTCGAGTGGTGGCGACGCGGCGAATCATTTCACCTCGCCTGCGAGGATTTGCGGATTGCGGGCGAAGCGCAGGGTCACACGCGTTCCCCCGCCCTTGCCCGCAGCGAAGCTCATGTCGCCGCCATGTTCGTCGACGATCTTGTTGACGATGGCGAGGCCGAGGCCCGTGCCCTTCTCGCGCGTCGTCATGTAAGGCTCGGTGATCCGGTCGCGGTCGGTGGGAAGGCCGACGCCATTATCCTCTACCGTGATCGCGATCTCGGCGTCGTCGCCCTCCATAGTCACCCTGACTTCGCCGGCATAGTCATCTTCGGCCTCGGCGGCGCGCGCCTCGACAGCCTCGACAGCGTTCTTGAGCACGTTGGTCATCGCCTGGCCGAGTTGGTGGCGATCGCACAACATTTCGCGGCTGCCCAGATCCTCGGTCCGCATACCGAAATGGATCCCGGGATGGGCCACTTCCTGGAGGAACACCGCCTGCCGGACGAGATCGACCGGGTCTTCGGAGCGGAACACCGGTTTGGGCAGGCGTGCGAAGGAGGAGAATTCGTCGACCATTTTCCTGAGATCGCCAACCTGCCTGACGATCGTGCTGGTAAGCTCGTCGAAGAGCTCGCCGTCCTCGGTTTCGACCTGCTTGCGGTAGCGGCGCTTGAGCCTTTCGGTGGCGAGCTGGATCGGAGTGAGCGGGTTCTTGATCTCGTGCGCGATACGGCGGGCGACATCGGACCAGGCGGCCTGGCGCTGGTCTAGCAATTGCCGCGTGATGTCCTCGAACGTGATGACCGAGCCGCTCTTGCCCGGCGCTACCTTCACCGCGAGAGTCAAAAGGTCGCTTCCCTTGGCATGGGTGACGATCGCGCTTTCCTGACCCTCACGTGCCATGCGGTCGATTTCGGGGGAGAGATTTTCAAGCCGCATGCCCACCATACTCGCCGGACCTGTCGCCCCCTCGCGTCCGAGGAGGGCAGCGGCCGATCCGTTGAGCAACAGCACCCGCCGCTCCTCGTCGACCGAGATCACGCCGGCCGTCACCGACTCGAGCACCGCTTCCATGAAAGCGCGCCGATCGTCGATCTGGCGGTTGGCGGAAACCAGCGCCTGCGTCTGTTTTTCGAGCTGGGCGGTCATACGGTTGAAAGCACGGTTGAGCAGGCCGATTTCGTCCGCCCCGGTGCGGCCCTCGACTCTCAGCGAGAAATTGCCCTGTCCGACCTTGCGCGCCGCGCCGACGAGATCGGTCAGCGGCTCGACCTGCCTGTCCGCGAAACGCAGCGCGAACCAGATCGCGAGCCCGACGAGAAGCAGACTGACCAACACCAGCGCGATGTTGAAGCGTAATTGGAGCGTGCGGGCATCCTTCGTCAGCGTCTCGTAGGCGCGCGCGATCGCCTGGGCGCGCGACCAGGAATTGAACATCGTCGCCTCGGTGGTGCGGGCGTTGTACAGATAGATGCCGCTGTCCCGATCAATGGGGGCGATCGCCGCGATCCGCTCGGGACTTCCCTCGACCACGACCAGTTCACCGCTTCGCAGTCGCGGCAGGGCGGCCTCGCTGAAGGCGAGCGGGCTGTTGTCCTCGACGAGATCCATGATCGCTGCGGTGCGCAGCGACCCATCATCGAGCCGCTGGATTATTACGCTCTCGTTTATCTTCCGGCCCTGCGCCTGCAGTAGATAGAAATCGGGGAATTGCTCGTTTGCGAGCGTCCCGCCGCGACTGAAATAGAAACGCATGTCGCCCGCCATGGCGAGCGTTTCGTCGCGCACGTCGCGTTGGTTGGCATCGTAATAGTTCTGCGCGAGCTCGTTCGCATTCTCCATCAGACCGCGCGAATCGTCCGAAAACCAGAAATCGACCCCGGTCTGGAACAGGAAGGCGGCGAAGCCTGCGACAAGCAAGGTCGGGAGAGCCGCGACCATCGAGAAGAAGAAGACGAGCCGGACATGGAGGCGCGCAGTGCTCCCTGCCGCTCTTCGCAGCGCAAGGCGGCGACCGGCGAGCACGAGGATCGCCATGGCCGGCACAAGTGTCGCCATGAGGAGGAGCGAGACCTGCAATGTCGGAAGCAAATCTCCGGTCTGTGGATCGCGCGAAAAGGCGACCCAGGTGGCGATGACGGCCAGAATGAGCCCGGCGACCGAAAGCAGTTCGAGCCACAGGAAAACATTTGCCCGGCGCGACGCGACGACGAAGCGACGCAACCAACGCGGCGAACGCCGGCTCAGGCGCAGCGCTGCAGGCTCGCTCGTGCCCTGGCCGGATGCGTTGCCCTCTCTCGAGGGAGCGTCGATGCCAGCGCCATCGGCGCTCGTCCCCGAAGCAGGGTCGGGAGCGTTCATGGCTTTGAGTGCCTCCATAGTTGCACCATTACAACTTTGGTGTGGCTTTCATGCAAGTGTAAACATTCCTCTGGGCGCGATTCTGCGTCAGGGCAACCGTGCGAACCGTTCGGGTTCGATCGCAAGTTCGACGATCCGCTTGCGCAGGGTATTGCGATTGATCCCGAGCATCTTGGCCGCGCGCAGCTGGTTACCGCGCGTACGTTTCAATGCGTGCTCGATCAGCGGCTTTTCGAAGGCAGCGATTGCGCGCGCGTGCAGTAACCCGTCGGGCGGTTTCTCGCTTGCGAGCCATTGGTCGAGGGCCCCGGCAAGGCCGGGCTCCACGATCGCCGGGGCGGCGCTTATCGGTGCGCTTTCCTCCCCTACGATCTCCGCGATCGCAGGCGCGTCGATCACCTCGCCCTGTGCCATCAGCGCGAGGCGATAAACCACATTGCGCAGCTCGCGCACATTGCCGCGCCACTGGCGCGCCTCGAGCAGGGCAAGCGCATCGGTCGAGAGGCTGCGGCGCGGCAGGCCGTCCTCGATGGCCTGGGCGAGGAAATGCTGGCTGAGCACCTCGATGTCCTCGCGCCGCTCGCGCAGCGGCGGAAGCTGGATCGGGACGACGTTGAGCCGATAATAGAGGTCTTCGCGGAAGGCCCCCTGCTCTATCAGGGGAACGAGGTCGCGATTTGTGGCGGCGACGATGCGGACGCTGACGGCAATTTCCTGGCGCCCGCCGACCCGCCTGATACGCCCCGACTGCAGTGCGCGCAGCAGCCTTGTCTGGGCTTCGGCCGGCATATCGCCGATCTCGTCGAGGAAAAGCGTACCGCCATTGGCCTGCTCGAATTTGCCGATCGCCTGCGCGATGGCACCGGTGAAGGCACCCTTTTCATGGCCGAACAGCTCGCTTTCGATCAGATCGGATGGTATCGCCGCCGTATTGACCGCGACGAAGGGCCCGGTCGAACGGCTGCCCAGCTGGTGGATCGCTTCGGCCACGAGTTCCTTGCCGGTGCCGCTTTCGCCGGTGACAAGGACGGTAAGATCGTTGCGCAGGACCCGCGCGATCATGCGATAGACGCCCTGCATCGCCTGGCTTCGCCCGACCAGCGGCAGGCCTTCACCGTCCGCGTCGGGCACTTCGCCCCGGTGCGCCGCCGCCTCGGAAGCGTTTCGCCCCACCGTTCCGGCCGCCTTCCGAACTGCCTGGACGAGTTGGTCGAGATCGAAGGGCTTGGGAAAATATTCAAAGGCATCGCTGTCGCTTGCCCTTACTGCGGTGTCGAGCGTGTTCTGCGCCGAAAGCACGATGACCGGCATTGCGGGCGCTGCGGCGCGAACATCCTCAAGGCTCTCCAGTCCGTCGCCGTCTTCGAGCAGGACGTCGGTCACCATCACCGCGAAACTGCCTCCGGCCAGCGCGCCATCGCGCTCGGTTATGGAAAGGCAGTGGCGGATCGCGAACCCCTCATCCTCCAGCGCGGCGCTGATGACGGTGGCGATTGCGCGGTCGTCTTCGACCAGCAGGACAGAGGGTGCATCGTCTCGTGCCATCGCCCTATTTCCCGGATTCGACCGATGCCTGGGCGAGATGGACACGGAAATGTGTCAGGCCGAGGCGCGGATCGCGTTCGTGAGTGATGCTGCCGCCCATGTCGAGCACCAGCTTGCGCACCAGCGCGAGGCCTAGGCCCTGCCCCTGCTGTTTCGTCGAGACGAAGGGTTCGAAGACTGCTCCGCGCAGGGACGGGTCGATCCCATTGCCGTTGTCGGTGACGGTGATCTCGATCGGCAACTTGACCGCCCGCCCAAGGCGCATAGCGCTGAAAACGAGGCCATGGACATAGCGCGTGCGCAGCGTCACCTGCGGCGCCTGCGAACGCTCGACCGCCGCATCGCGGGCATTGGAAATGAGGTTGATGAGCACCTGCTCGAGCGCATCGCGATTGGCGAGCACAGGCGGTATCGAAGGATCGAATTCCTCGCGGAAGGCGACATTGAAAGCCCCCTCGCCCGCAGCGGTTCCGGCGCTGGCGACCCGTACCGTGGCGAGTGCCCCCCGGATCGCCTCATGCGGATTGCACGGCTCGAGCGGATCGCTGCGAGTGCTGCCGAGTTGCTGCATGCGGTCGATCAGGCGGGCGATGCGATCGACTTCGTCGGTTATCATCCTCGCGAGCGGCTTGTCCCTGTGCGGCAGCTTGCGCGCGACGAGCTGCGCGGCCCCGCGAATGGCCGAAAGCGGGTTCTTGATTTCATGTGCAAGGATCGAGGGGCCCGGCGGGGCGCTTTCGCCGACGGTCTCGACGCTCGCCGTGTCCTCGTGGGCGATCTCCGAAAGTGTCACCACCCGCCAACCCGGCGCATCGCCGAGCGGAGAGACGGTGAGATTGACCTGCAATTCGGCCTCGTTGACCGTGAGCGCAAGTTCGCGCGCCACCAATGCCTCATCAGCGCGGGCTAGGCGCGCCGCGACGCGCGGGTCGAGCGTGCCGAGCATGTCCGTCAGCGAGCGCCCCAGCAGACGCCGCGCGCTGGTTCCCAGCAACGTCTCGGCCGCCTGGTTGACCTCCGCAATGCGCCCCTCGCAGTCGACCAGCAGCACCGCGAAGATCATCCCCGCGATCTGGGCGCGCGCATCGGGCCGTCCCTTTGCGCCGGGAATGTCGCCGCCTGCGTTCTCGATCGCCCGCCGCGAGGCCATGATCAGGCCGCCCGGCGCCTCAGGAAAGGTTCGTAGAAACGTTCGATCTCGCCCAGCACTTCGCGCGGGTTGTCGATCTGGTTGGCCTTGTTGCGGAAATCGGCCGATCCATGAAGGCCCTTGGTATACCAGCCAAGGTGCTTGCGCGCGATCTTCACTCCGACCTCTTGTCCGTAATGATCGAGCATCCGCTCGTAATGCTCCACCAGCACTGCATATTGTTCATCGAAGCTGGGAGACGCGAGCTTCTCGCCCGTCCGCCACCAATGCATCACCTGGCCGAGCAGCCATGGCTTGCCATAGGCGCCGCGCCCGATCATCACGCCGTCCGCGCCGGACTGTTCGAGCGCGTTCGCCGCGTCCTCGATCCCGCAGATGTCGCCGTTGACGATGACGGGGATCGAGACCGCTTCCTTTACGCTGCGGATGAATGCCCAGTCGGCATTGCCCTTGTACATCTGGTTGCGAGTCCGGCCGTGAACGGTGATCATCTTCACGCCCAGGTCCTCGGCGATGCGGGCAAGTTCGGGGGCGTTGAGGCTGGCATGGTCCCAGCCCATGCGCATCTTCACCGTTACCGGCACGTCGACCGCGTTAACCGTCGCTTCCATCAGCTTCGTCGCCAGCGGTACTTCGCGCATCAAGGCGCTGCCGGCATATTGCCCCACGACCTTCTTGACCGGGCAGCCGAAATTGATGTCGATGATCGCCGCGCCATTGCCCTCCTGCAGCTTGGCCGCCTCGGCCATACTGTCCGGATCGCAACCGACGAGCTGCATCGAGACCGGCTCTTCGCTCCGGTCCCATGCGGTTTTCTGGAGCGACTGGCGCGTTTCGCGGATGGCCGCTTCGCTCGCGACCATCTCTGTCACATTGAGCCCGGAACCGAAACGCCGCACGAGCGTGCGGAACGGCATGTCCGTCACGCCCGTCATCGGGGCGAGCAGGACGGGATCGGGGATCGTCACGGGGCCGATCCGGAGCGGCTTGAGCGCCGGGGGGTGCGGAAGATTGGTCATGCTGGGAAATGCCTAAAATTTGAGCAGCTGATAGTCCATTGCGGAAAGTCAGTCCAGCCCCTAAGCGCCGCCTGCCATGGCAGTCGAGCCTCCCCTCCCGCCTTTCTCCGCGATCGTCGTAGCGGCCGGGAAGGGCCTGCGGGTGGGCGGCGTGCTGCCGAAACAATATCGCACCTGGCGCGGCCGACCGCTGCTTTCACACTCGGTCGAGAAATTGCGCGAGGCGGGTGCATCGCCGCTGATTGTCGTGATCGCGCAAGGGGCCGAAGATCACGCGCGCGAGGCTGTTGGCGATGTCGCCGACGTGCGCTTCGTAACCGGAGGGGCGAACCGGCAGGATTCGGTCGCGGCCGGGCTCGAGGCGCTGGCAGGCGATGCACCCGCGCGAGTTCTTGTCCACGATGCCGCCCGCCCCGACCTGCCGCGCGGTGTGATCGAACGCCTGCTGGATGCTCTGTCCCAGCATCCGGGAGCGATCCCGGTTCTCCCGGTGGTGGATTCGGTTGTTGTCGCAGGCCCGCGAGCAACCATGGCGGACAAGGCCGAGCGCGAAAGCCTGCGCCGGGTCCAGACCCCGCAGGCTTTCCGCTATGACGCGATTCTCGCCGCGCACCGCGCATGGGTCGGCGACACCGATGCCGGCGACGATGCCCAGGTACTCGCAGCACATGGCGGCGAGATCGCGCTGGTGCGCGGCGACGAGCGATTGAAGAAGATCACCTTCGCGGAGGATCTCATGGACAGCGCAAATGGCCCGGCCTTTCGTATCGGACAGGGTTTCGACGTGCACCGCCTCGTGCAGGGCGAGGAATTGTGGCTGTGCGGGGTGAGGATCGAGCACGAAAAAGGCCTTGCGGGACATTCGGATGCCGATGTCGCACTCCACGCGATCACCGATGCGGTGCTCGGAGCGGTCGCGCAAGGGGACATTGGCACGCATTTCCCGCCAAGCGACCCGCAATGGGCGGGCGCACGGTCGGGGCGATTTCTCGAACACGCCGTGAGCCTGGCGCGTGATGCGGGTTATGCCCTCTCGAATATCGATCTCACCATCATCTGCGAAGCCCCCAGGATCGGGCCCCACCGCCCGACCATGCGAGCGGAGGTCGCCCGGCTCACCGGCATTGCCGAAAGCGCGATAAGCATAAAGGCGACCACCACCGAAAGGCTTGGCTTCACGGGGCGTGGTGAGGGAATTGCGGCGCAGGCCATTGTCGGCCTTGCCGCCATCCGGTAGTCAGCCGGGCGAATTCAGGAGTTTCGCAGCATGACCCATCGCCGCATTGTTGCCCTTCTCGCAGGGCTGGCAGGGACGCTTCCCGCATCTGCACCCGCAGCGGCGCAAGAAGCCAGGTCGGCACTTGAAACGCTCACGCCGCGCCAGGTCGAGGCGGCAGCGCGCTATGCCCTGCCGATCGCGATCGAGGGTGCGATGAATGCCTGCGAAGCGAGCCTCGATCCCGACGGATTCCTGGCTCGTGAAGGCGATGCGCTTCACACCCGGGCAAGCGAAGGATCGGCCGAGGCCTGGCCCGAAGCGCGCGACGCATTATTCCAGCTGGCGAGCGAAGAAGCCGAAGTGGGAGGCGAGATCCCGGGCGACCTGTTGGCCTCGCTACCCGATGAGAGCCTGCGCCCTTTCGTGAGCGGGATGATCCTCCTCCTCGTCGAGGAAGAGCTAAAGCCCAAGGATTGCGCGAATGTCGAACGAGGACTGGAATTGCTTGCTCCGCTCCCGCCCGAGAACATGGCCGGGCTGATCGGTTTCATCTACGAGCTGGTGCAGGAAGACGATGCCCGCGAGCGGGCGCAGGCGCGCTCCACAGGCGAGAACCGGCGGCTCGATGACGGTGTCATCGACGCGAGAGAAAAGAGCGCCGAATGAGCGATTACCTCCTCCCCGACGAAATCACGCGACTGGCCGAGCGGGTTATCGCCGAAAACGCCGAGGCCGGGCGCAAGGTTGCGCTCGCGGAGAGCTGCACCGGCGGACTGGTCGCGGGCGCTCTAACGGAGGTGGCGGGTTCCTCCGCGGTGCTCGACCGCGGTTTCGTTACCTATTCGAACGAGGCGAAAATGGAATCGCTCGGTGTCGCGCGCGACATCATAGAGACCTTTGGCGCGGTTTCGATCGCGTGCGTATGGGCGATGGCGCAGGGGGCGCTCGAACGCTCCGGCGCGGATGTCGCGGTCGCGATCAGCGGAGTTGCGGGGCCCGGCGGCGGCACGACGATCAAGCCGGTCGGGACGGTCGTATTCGCCCGGGCGACGCGCGACATGGAAGGCGAACCCGAAGGCGAGCTCAAGCATTTCGACGGCGGCGAAGGCCCCGGCGCGCGGGCCTCGATCCGGCGTCAGGCGACGCTGTGCGCGCTGGAATTGCTGTTGCCGTAAAGCTCGTTTGCGCGCGCTTCGAAGGCAGCGACCATCTTGCGAAATGCGCGATCGAAATATTGGCCTGCGATCCGTTCGAATAGCTTGTTCTTGAACGTGAAATCGACCGAAAAATCGATTTCGCAACTGCATTCGTCGATCTCGCGGAAAGTCCAGACATTGTCGAGGTCGGATAGCGGGCCGTCGAGATAGATCACCTCGATTTCCTGCGGGCGGCGTTTCAGCACGCGCGAGGTGAAGCTTTCGCGGATCGCCTTGAAGCCGACCACCATGTCCGCGATCATTTCGGTCTCGTTGTCGGAGCGCACGCGGGTCGCGATGACCCATGGCAGGAATTCGCCGTAACGCTTCACGTCGGCAACAAGGTCGAACATCTGTTCGCAGCTATAGGGAAGTCTGCGCGTCTCGCGGATACCGGGCATTATCGCTCAGGCCTTTTCTCGGGCAGCCTGCTTTGCGAGGCGCTGCTCACGCGCCGCGCGCATCTCGGCGAAGTCATCGCCTGCGTGGTAGCTCGAGCGGGTGAGCGGGCTGGAAGCGACCTGCAGGAAGCCCTTCGCGCGGGCGATGGCTCCATAAGCGTCGAACGCCTTTGGCGTAACGAATTCCGCCACTTCGGTGTGTTTGGGCGTCGGCTGGAGATACTGGCCCATGGTGATGAAATCGACCTCGGCGCTGCGCATGTCGTCCATCACCTGGTGGACCTCAAGCCGCTCCTCGCCGAGGCCAAGCATGATGCCCGACTTCGTGAAGATGAGCGGATTATGCGCCTTGACTTCCTCGAGCAGGCGGAGCGAGGCATAATAGCGCGCCCCGGGGCGAATGGTCGGGTAAAGGCGTGGGACCGTTTCGAGGTTGTGATTGTAAACGTCGGGCCCCGCTTCACAAATCATCTCGACCGCGCGGCGCATCTTGCCGCGGAAATCGGGGGTGAGGATCTCGATTGTCGTATCCGGCGTGTTCCGACGCAGCGCCTCGATCACCTTGACGAACTGCATCGCCCCGCCGTCGGGCAGGTCGTCGCGGTCGACGCTGGTGATGACGATGTGCTCGAGCCCCATCTTCGCCGCAGCGATGGCCGTGTTTTCCGGTTCCATCGGGTCGACTGTGCGCGGCATCCCGGTCTTGACGTTGCAGAAGGCGCAGGCGCGGGTGCAGACATCGCCGAGGATCATGACGGTCGCGTGCTTCTTGGTCCAGCACTCGCCGATATTGGGGCAGGCCGCCTCTTCGCAGACAGTGTTGAGGTTGAGCTCGCGCATCAGGCGGCGCGTTTCGTGATAGCCCTCTCCGGCGGGAGCGCGGACGCGAATCCAGTCGGGCTTGCGCTGGCGGGCGGGGCGGCCTTCGGGCTGCGGCGTGTTCGCGAGATCGTTCATGCGCGTTACTTAAGGCCCGTTCACCCTGCCCGCAACCGCGCTCCACCACTCGATTGGGCAAGTGGCCGCGGTATTCTGCGCAAAACAGGCTGCGCGCGGCGCAACGCTTGCCCTGTCCCGCCCGCGCGCCTAGCGGCTTTCGCCGGAGAGGGGACAAATACATGCCCGAATTCGCAGAATTGCTGAAAGGCTATCGCCGCTTCCGCGAACGAACCTGGCCGCGCCAGCGGGAGCGTTTCGCCGAAACGCTGGAGAAAGGCCAGCATCCCAAGCTCATGATCATCGCATGCTGCGACAGCAGGGTGGATCCGGCGCAGATCTTCGATGTCGACCCGGGCGATATCTTCGTGCTGAGAAACGTGGCCGCGCTCGTGCCGCCCTTCGAGACCACGCCCGGACAGCATGGCGTTTCGGCGGCCGTCGAATTTGCGGTCCAGGTGCTCGAAGTCGCGCAGATCGTGGTCATGGGACACGGGCGGTGCGGCGGTTGCCGCGCAGCACTGCGCAATGAGCATAGCGAGGAAGAGCGCGGCGCAGGAGGCTTCCTGGCCGGATGGATCACCCTGCTCGACGGGCCGCGCGCCGAGGTCGCGGAACGATACGGCATCGAAAGCCGCGAGGCCGAACTGGCGATGGAATTCGCCTCGATTCGCCAGAGCCTTGCGAACCTGCGCACCTTTCCCTGGCTCGCTGAGCGCGAGGAGGACGGATGCCTCAAGCTGCGCGGCGCGCATTTCTCCATTGCCGAGGGGCTACTCTATTCGCTGGACGAGGCGACAGGCGGATTCGAGGTGATCGAATAGGCCGGTGACCGAATAGGCTTGCCCCGCGCGGACCGTTTGACCAAATGCATGGCCATGGCCCAGCCCTTTTCCAACAATATCGCCCTGCTGATCGACGCCGACAATGCCAGCCATGCCGCGATCGATCCTGTCCTGACCGTCCTCGCCGAGCTTGGACAGGTCAATATCCGCCGTGCCTATGGCAACTGGCGCAAGACCAGCCTCAAGGGCTGGATCGACAAGATGCACCGGTACGGGATCGAGCCGCAGCAGCAGTTCGACCTGACCAAAGGCAAGAACGCCACCGACATGAAGATGACGATCGACGCGCTCGACCTGCTTTACGGTGGGCGCGTCCACGGCTTCGGGATCATGAGTTCGGACAGCGACTTCATGCCTCTTGCCATGCGGATCCGCCAGGACGGGCTTCCGGTGTACGGTTTCGGCGGTGCCAAGACGCCGGAGGCCTTCCGGGAGGCGTGCACCCGCTTCATCGACGTCAATGCCCTGCTGCGCGCGGACAAGACGGACAAGACCCCGTCGAAGCGCGGCTCTGGCACATCGAAACCATCGAGGACGGGCGAGAACGGGGCAAAGGATGCGGCCGCCGCTGCGGCGGGCGAGATCGGCGAGGACCTGCTCAACCTGCTGGTCGATGCCTACAACGCCTCGAAACGCGACGAGAACGGCTATGCCAAGCTTTCCGAAGTCGGCCAGCGCGCGGGCAATCGTTCGAGCTTCGACACACGCAATTACGGATTCACTCGGCTCTACGACATGCTCGATGCGATTCCCAATTTCGCGCTGGAACGGCGCGACGGCGGCGAGGTCTGGGTCAAGCGTCTGCGTTGAACAGCGCTCCTGCAGCGGGGGAACCTGAAACGGAAAAGGGCGCCTCGAGCATTGCTCAGGGCGCCCTTTTCGCTTGCGAGCCGAGACCGCGTCAGCCGCCGGTCATCCCGCTTGCCGAAGCGCCCGCCATGCCGCCTTCCTGCGCATTGGCATAAGCCGCCCAGAGCTTTGCGATCGGGGCACGCTTGCCATCGATCTCGCCCAGCAGGTCGCGCGCCTCGTCATACTTGCCGAGTTCGATCTTGGCGATGGCAAGGCGCAGCTGCGCCTCGTCCTCTTCGACGCCCGGCATGGCGAGAGCCTTTTCGTAAAAGGTTTCCGCCTTGGCGTATTCGTCATAGCTGAGAAAGGCGTCGGCAGCGCCCGAGACGAGCTTGAGCCCCGCATCCGCAGCCAGTGCGTCGGTTTCCAGCGCGGGAAGGTCGGACCGGTCGGCCTCGATCCGGCCCTCGGCGAGTTCGAGGGCCTCGGACAGGTAGAGATTGTCGCGGCCGACCGTGCCTGCCGCATAGCCTTCCTCGATCACGTCGCGCACTTCCTTGGGCAGGCGACGCGGGTCGGCGGCTTCCACGTAGTATTCGTAGTCCGAGACATCCCCCAGGGCCTCAACCCGGCGGCTGAGCCGGAGCAGGTCGAGAATCTCGCCGCCTTCGAATGTGTTGAGATTGCGCGTCAGGTTGATCGCGTCGCGCCAGTTCGTGTTGCTCGGATAATCGGCGATCCAGAGGGTCGCCATCTCGTAGAGATCGGGCGTGACCTCGTTCTCGTAGGCGACGGTAATGCCGCGGCGATACCAATTCTCGGGCACTTCCTCGCCGGCCGCCTTCCTGTCCGCGATTGCGCCTGCCAGGTAATCGAGGCCCTGCTGCACGTTGCCCGCGCCGAAATAGCTTTCCGCCATTGCGATCTGGAGGTCGGCGCGCCCGATCGTCGCGGTCGAGAAATTGTTGTCGATCGCCGCCTGGAGGTAGGTCCGCGCCTTGTCGAACTGCTCGAGATTGTTGGCCAACTGATAGGCGATGAAATTGAAGCGGCCGAGCTGCTCGGCGGGAACCTTCCCGCCTTCGAACATCATCTCCATACCCGTCAGTTGCAGCGCCTTGTCGTCGACACCGAGGCCGACATTGTAGGCGACATTGCCGGTAAAGAACTTCTCGTCCTTCGACTGGGCCAGCTGGATCAACTGGTCGATCTGCGGACGCAGCGCGGCCATGTCGGTGCCTTCGGCATTCATGGCTTCCTGCACCGGGAGGAAGGCTTCGCGGAATTCCTTGGAAAGCTCGGGCGGCTGTTCCTTTTCCTTCTTGTCCTTCTTCTTGCGCTGCGCGTGGGCTTCGCTCGGCATCACGCCGGTCGCCACCACCGCTGTGCCGGCGGCGAGCGCGATGGCGAGAGCAAGGCCGGAAAGCGGCTTGCGGGGCTGAAGGGTAGTCATGAAGATGTCCTCCTGGGGGTTTCGTGCGCTCTGCGCGGCGCCTGGTGTTCCTGCGATGCGCCTTTGGCGAAGACGCACGCAATTTTCAATTGGAAGTAGCCCTGTTGGGCTGAACAGGCTTTGAATACGGATCCGGCGGGGCTTTTCCACCCCCGCCCCAATATCGGAGGCACCCCTTTGGCCAGCGCGCATGAATGGCGGCTGATACCGATGCGGGAGCTCCGCCAAATGTGGAAAAAGGGCCCTTGTTCCCATCACGTTCGCGCGCGCGAGTGGCGCATCGGCCAGCGAATGCTTACATTGCACGTTGCGCAAACGCATCAGAACACAACCGAAACGGCCCAAAGCCTTGAGCGACGACACCGAAATTCTCGATTCCCCCGCACCCGGCGGCGATTACGACCGCATCGACATCGTCGATGAGATGAAGACGAGCTATCTCGATTACGCGATGAGCGTGATCGTTTCGCGCGCGCTGCCCGACGTGCGCGACGGGTTGAAGCCGGTCCATCGCCGGATCCTATATGCCAGCCAGGAAGGCGGCTTCGTCGCCGGGCGGCCCTATCGCAAGAGCGCGAAGATCGTCGGCGACGTCATGGGTAATTACCACCCGCACGGCGATGCGGCGATTTACGACGCGCTCGCGCGGATGACGCAGGACTGGTCGATGCGTGTGCCGTTGATCGATGGTCAGGGCAATTTCGGCTCGATGGACCCCGATCCGCCGGCCTCGATGCGTTACACCGAGGCACGGCTCGCACGTGTCTCGAACACTCTGCTCGACGATCTCGACAAGGATACGGTCGATTTCGTCGACAATTACGACGGTTCGACCAAGGAACCGCAGGTCCTTCCGGCGCGGTTTCCCAACCTTTTGGTCAATGGTGCGGGCGGGATCGCGGTCGGAATGGCGACGAACGTGCCGCCGCACAATCTCGGCGAGGTCATCGACGGCTGTCTCGCCTTCATCGACAATCCGGCCATCACGGCCGAGGAACTGATCGAATATATCCCCGGACCCGATTTCCCCACTGCACCGCTGATCCTCGGCACGAGTGGGGCCAAGGCGGCCTACACGACGGGACGCGGATCGATCCTGATGCGCTGCCGCCACGAGATCGAGGAAAAGCAAGGCGAAAAGCGCGCCATCGTACTCACTTCGATGCCGTATCAGGTCGGCAAGTCGAATCTCGTCGAAAAAATCGCCGAAGCCGCCAAGGACCCGGACAAGGACAGGCGCATCGAGGGCATTTCCGACATTCGCGACGAAAGCTCGCGCGAAGGCGTGCGGGTCGTCATCGATCTCAAGCGCGACGCCACGCCGGAAGTCGTTCTCAACCAGATCTGGCGGCGGACACCGGCCCAGTCCTCCTTCCCGGCGAACATGCTCGCGATTCGCGGCGGGCGGCCCGAGACGCTGACTCTGCGCGACATCGTGCAGAGCTTCATCGCCTTTCGCGAAGAGGTTATCACCCGGCGCACCAAGTTCGAGCTGAACAAGGCGCGCGAAAGGGCGCATGTCTTGCTGGGCCTCGTCGTCGCCGTCTCGAATCTCGACGAAGTCGTGGCGATGATCCGCAGCGCCGCCAATCCGGCCGAGGCGCGCGCCAAACTGCTCGCCAAGGAATGGCCGATTGGCGAGATAGCGCAATATATCCGCCTCATCGAAGCAATCGAGCCGACCGCCGACGAGGAAGGCGGGACTTATCGCCTGTCCGAACGGCAGGTAAAGGCGATTCTCGAACTGCGCCTGCATCGCCTGACCGCTCTCGGTCGCGACGAGATCGGCGACGAGCTCAAGGAACTGGCCGACACGATCGAGGAATTGCTCGCGATCCTTGGCGATCGGGTCAAACTCTACGCGGTCATGCGCGAGGAACTGGAAGAAGTCCGAGCGACCTACACGACGCCGCGTATGTCCGAAATCGCTCCCGCCTGGGATGGGCTCGACGACGAGGACCTGATCGAACGCGACGACATGGTCGTGACCGTGACCCTGGGGGGCTACATCAAGCGCACCGCGCTTTCGACTTTCCGCGCGCAGGCGCGCGGCGGCAAGGGCCGCGCAGGCATGGCGACCAAGGACGAGGATGCAGTGGTCGAGCTGTTCGTCACCAGCACCCATAATCCGGTCCTGTTCTTCACCAATGCGGGCCGGGTCTATCGCCTGAAGGTCTGGAAACTACCCGAAGGCAGCCCCTCGACCCGTGGGCGACCGATGGTGAACCTCCTGCCACTGGCGGAGGATGAACACGTGACCAATGTTCTGCCCCTGCCCGAGGACGAGGAGGAATGGGCCTCGCTTGGCATCGTCTTCGCGACGGAACAGGGCATGGTGCGTCGCAATTCGATGGATGCCTTCACCAATGTGCCGACCAACGGCAAATACGCAATGGGCTTTGTCGAAGGCAGCGGGGACCGGTTGATCGGCGTAAGGCTGGTGGGAGAGGCGCAGGAGGTTTTCCTAGCGAGCGATGCGGGCAAGGCGATCCGCTTCGCCGCGACCGACGCGCGCGAGACCAAGAGCCGCACCGGCATCGGCGTGCGCGGCATGGCGCTCAAGGACGATGCCAAGGTCGTCTCCCTTGCCGTGCTCGACCCGCTCGAGGCCGACATGGAAACGCGCGAGGCCTATCTGCGCGCGGCGGCGTGGAAGAACAACGACGCCGAGCCAACCCTGCCGCTCGAGACGATGCAGGCGATGGCCGAGAGGGAGGAATTCATCCTCACCATCACCGCGAACGGATACGGCAAGATTTCTTCGGCTTATGAATACCGCACCATCGGGCGCGGCGGGCAGGGACTTACCAATATCGGCGCGCCGGAAAGCAATCCGGATCGCAACGGACCGGTCGTGGCGAGTTTCCCGGTGCGGCACGGCTCGCAGCTCATGCTGGTCACCGACCAGGCGAAGCTCATCCGCATGCCGATCCATTTCCGCCACCTGCTCGAGAACGGTTTCGAAGAGCACAAGGGCTGGTCGGTCATCGGGCGCGTTTCCGCAGGCGTGCGGATCTTCGACGTGGCCAAGGGCGAACACATCGTCGGTGCGGCCCTGATCGACGAGACCGAGGAACCGGAAAACGAAGCCGAGGAAGCGGTGGTCGAGGAAATGGTAGAGCGCCGCGGTGGAGACGACGAAACATCACCTGATACGACCGCGCATTCGGACCGCAATATCGAAGACGAGCCTGGAGGCTGACGCTCAGCTTTCGTGATCGGCACGCAGGGTCTGCACCACGCCGGTGGCGATCATGACCTGACCGGCATAGTAAAGCGGCCAGACCGCGAGGTCGGGCAATGGGGCCAGATCGATCGGCCCGAACCGGCTGAATAGCAACCAGTCGCTGACAATGAACAGCACGGCGCCCAGCCCCACGCGGTAGCGCGGAAACCGGCTGATCCACGCGCAGCCCGCCATTGCCCCGAGCACCGCGCCATAGGCGGCAATATCGAGTCGACCGCTCAGCAGCCATGACAGCAGCGGCCCGGCGATCATCAGCGCCAGTGCGAGCAGGCGCTGGCTCGTGACGGGCCTGTTACGCAGATTGCGGGCATAGAGCAGGATCGCCGCAAGGTGCGAGGCAATGAACAGCGCCCCTCCCGCTTCGAAAGAAATCTCGATCGCCATGTCACCCGCCGCCGAGAGGGCGAGCGCGGTGACGAGGATCGCCCCGCCCGTGCCCCTCGTGCGCCGCATGGCATAAACCGCGAGCAGGCCCACTCCCGACCCTTTCAGGAGAATGCCCCAGACCCCTTCCGCAATGGGGTTGTTCCAGAGGAAATAGTAGGCGCATGCCGCGACCACGCTGGCGAGCAGCCAGGGCCGGTGATCGGCCAGCGCGCGTTTCGCCATCGTGCCCTCCCCTCCTTCGCCACGCCTGCCAAGGCTTGCAGGCGCGCTAGCACGCAATTACCTCGCGCTCCATGACCAGCAAGACTTACGATGTACACATCATCGGCGGCGGCCTCGCCGGGAGCGAGGCGGCGTGGCAACTCGCACGGCGTGGAATGCGCGTGCGCCTGTCCGAAATGCGCGGGAGCGGGGAAATGACCCCGGCGCACCAGACCGATGGCCTCGCCGAACTGGTCTGCTCGAACAGCTTTCGTTCCGACAATGACGAAAGCAATGCGGTGGGCCTGCTGCACCATGAAATGCGTACGCTCGATTCGCTCGTCATGCATGCAGGGGAAAAGGCGCGCGTTCCCGCAGGCAGCGCGATGGCGGTCGACCGCGACGTATTCAGCGCCGAGGTGAGCAAGGCGCTGGGCGATCATCCCAATGTCACCATCGTGCGCGAACGGATCGACCGGTTGCCCGAAAGCGGCCCAACCATCGTCGCAACCGGCCCGCTCACCGCGCAGGCTCTCGCATCGAGCATTGTCGCGGCGACGGGCGAGGAACGGCTCGCCTTCTTCGATGCGATCGCGCCGATCGTCTATCGCGACAGCATCGACATGTCGAAAGCATGGATTCAGTCGCGCTGGAACAAGCGCACCGAGGCATCGAACGAAGACGGCGATTACATCAATTGCCCGATGACGAAGGAACAGTACCTCGCCTTCCATAAAGGGCTCATCGAAGGCGAAAAGAGCGAGTTCAAGGAATGGGAGAAGGACACGCCCTATTTCGACGGCTGCATGCCTATCGAGGTCATGGCCGAGCGCGGGGTGGATACGCTGCGCTATGGCCCGATGAAGGGTGTCGGGCTCGACAACCCGCATGACACCACGCCCGAATTCCCGCAGGGGCGCTGGCCCTATGCGGTCGTCCAGCTGCGGCAGGACAACAAGCTCGGCACGCTGTGGAACATGGTCGGTTTTCAGACCAAGCTCAAATACGGCGCGCAGGTCGAGCTGTTCCGCACGATTCCAGGTTTGGAGAACGCCGAATTCGCGCGCCTCGGCGGCCTGCATCGCAACACCTTCCTCAATTCGCCGCAAGTGCTTGACCGGCAGCTGCGCCTGCGCGCGGCCCCGCATATTCGTTTTGCCGGGCAGGTGACGGGCTGCGAAGGCTATGTCGAAAGCGCTGCGATAGGTTTGGTCGCCGGGATGATGACGGCGGCGGAGCTGGGCGGGCGCGACTGGAAACCGCTCCCGCCGACAACAGCCATGGGCGCGCTGCTGTCCCATATCACGGGTGATGCCGATGCCGCGACCTTCCAGCCCATGAATGTCAATTTCGGCCTCTTCCCGCCGCTCCACGAAGTGAAGAAAAAAGCGCGCAAGCAGGCTTACACCGACCGCGCAAAGGCGGATCTTGCCGAGTGGATCAGGTCGGCCGAGCCCGTCCCGGCCTAAAGCTCCGCCACAAGAGTCGATCTGCTTCGGCTAGCGTTTGGGGGCGCTGGTCGCGAATTCGGCTGGGGTGAGTTCGTCGTTTCCGTCAGCATCCATCTCGTCGAAGCGTTCGGCCGTGGTCACGGCCCATTCCTCGAAGGTCAAGAGGTTGTTGCCGTCGACGTCGAGCTTGCGGAAACTATCGGAGCGCGAGGCCATCATCTCGGTGCGGGTAATGCGCCAGTCACGGTTCCGATCGTAGCGGAAGAAGCGCCGCTGCTCGCGGGTGAGCTCGCTCTGCTCGGGCGGTTCGGGCCCTTCCATGTCACCGGGATCGGTGACGGGCAAGTCGAGCGGATCGGGCGCTGGCTCTTCGGGTTCGGGTGGCGGAGGGGCGTTCTGTTCGATCGTGGCCCTGCCCTGCCACCAGAAAACACCGATCCCTGCGAGCACGAGGCCCGCGACGGCACCGAGGATCGCCTGCCGCATGATTTCGCTCCCCTGTTATCCGCGTGATAATACAGGAATTCAACGCCCGACGATAGCCGCCCGCATGGCCGCGATTGCCGCGCCGCGCCCCTCCATGAGCGGCCGCCCACCGCGTTTCAGGGCTCGCAGGGCAAGCGCATCAAGCACCGCCAGGCCTTTCAGCGCGCGCGGCAGGCGAGGCCGGTCGTCGGCATTTTCGAGGGCGATTTCGACGAAGACGGCGCGCTCGGCGGCATCGGACAGACGCGGCGCGGCTTCGGCGAGCGCCCAGCGCATCGCGGCTGCCCGGACATGGGGCATGGCATCCGCGCTAGCCGGCAATGCCGTGAACGGCGCGGCCCTGCCGCGTGCGAAGGCGAGTATGTCGGCCCGCCCCATGGCTTCGGAAGCGACCAGCACTTCCCAGCCATCGACCACTTCGCCCAGCGCGGCCTCCCGCCCCCTCCAGTCCCGGCCGACCGCATCGAGCACGGCATCGCCGTTTGGCCGGTCCTCCGGCAAAGCCTTGAGCATGTCGCGCCACCAGGCCAGCCGCATCTGGCCCAGCATGACCTCGCTCGTCTGCCCTGCGATCCGTGCAAGTCGCGCATCGAAGGCAAACGCCGTCGCCAGTTCCCTGCGCAGCGCAGGGGGCGTGTGGGCGAGCGCCATCCGGGCCTCGGAGGGCAGGTCTTCATCCGTCAGCATCACGGGAAAAGGCTGTAACGGTGTCGGACGGGAAGGTTCAAGCGCTGGCCGACGCTGCCTCCAATTGGTCCGGCAGCAGGGCCTTGTGGCTCAGCACTCGTGCGTATCGACACCCTGGACCGGGGTCACGTTCATGATCGCCTGGCCCCGCGTCCGAAACGTGGCGGTTTCCCGCAGAATATTGTTATCGGGCACCAGGTTCTTGACGATGGCCTGGGTGATGATCGGCTCGTAAGGATAAAAGATCTCGGCAACGATGACCATCTGGTTCTGGAGCAGGTCGATGTCGTTCGCGAGTTCCACCGAGGGACCGTCGGCGATGTCGTTGGTGTCGGTCCATTGCTCGCCGATCATGCTCGTATGACTATCGGAGAACATGCAGCGCTGCCAGGCAATCTTGTTCTCGACCTCGTCGGAATCGATATCGTAAATGCCGATGACGGCCGTGACGATCACGTTGCCGCCATTCTCGAACGGGAACGGCTCCGCAATTTGCGGAACGGCGGAGAAAAGGTCGCCCAACTGACGTTCATTGGGGGGGACCTGGTTGCTCGCCACAAGATCGGCCATGGTGGCCGCGATCCGCTCGGTCTTTTGCCTCGCAAGCACGACATTGGTGAATTCGAGCCCGACAAGCCCGAAGCCGACGAAGATCGGCAACGTATAGGCGAATTCGATGAAGGCCAGGCCGCCCGTATCGCGCGCCAGGCGCCGGGCGAAGGCGAGCCCCTTCGCACCCGTTTGACGGACGGCATCGCAGATCGTCTCGCGCCTCAACATTCCGCATCCTCGAATGGCTCGTTGCGCACCACGGTTTCTGCGGAGAGCCTGTAGAACCCCTCATTCCCGTTGATCGCGGACGCGACGAATGGGACCAGCGAGACGACTTCAAGGCTGGCCGAAAATTTCACGACCTCGCCGAACTCGCCGTAATTGTCGGTTTTGCCCATGTCCTCGTCCCACTGCCCGTTGCCGTTGAAATCGGTGTAGGATTCGCCCGGGTCCCATGTCCCGCTCCCATCGATGTCGTTGAAGGGTTCGGGATTGCCGACATTGCGAAAGTTCGTGCCGTAGGACTGGACTTCGAGCTTGGGGGCCTGCTGGTTGAAAGTGTTGATGACCGACAGCCGATCGATCAGTTCCGCTTCGATCAGCTTGGCGGTCTGGGCCGGGCACTCGGCGACCTTGGATTGGCGCGAGGCGACCAGGATCGAGCTCTCGAGCGCCGAACGCGCAAAAGCGACATAGCCCAGTTCGAGCAGGCCCAGGATCAGCATGAACATGACCGGCGCGACGAATGCGAATTCGACGATCGTCACGCCCTCGCGATTGCGGGCAATCCGGCCGAGAAGGCGGCGCATCATTGCGAAAGCCTGAGGTCGATGAGTTCCGAAGCGATCGTGACGAAGGCGTTGTTCAGTTCCACGCCGTTGGCGGCGGAGAAGAAGTGGGTGTTGCGATCGGTCGCGCAGACGCGGAACATCTCGCGCGTTTCGTTACCGCGGCTATTGTTGTTGAGCGCGAAGGCGATGGTGTAGATCTCGATGCCGTCGGCCTTCATCGCCTCGCAAGTCTTGGCGAAGCGCCGCGAGAGGTGCTCGATCGTGTCGTTGCGGCTGTCCGAGGATATGATGATACGATCCTCGTAGGTCTTGTAGGCGGTATAGGCCGTATCGCGCACCCTGCCCGAAGACGTGTTGCGTCCGTCATCGCGGCTGTCGAAGTTACCGTCGGTCATGAAGATGACGATCTTCTTGGTCGGAACATCGGCCGGCCGGTCGCGCACGAAGATGTCATCCCGCTCGATCAGCCGATAGGCCCAGGTCATCGCGGCATTGTGGAACGTGCCGGTGCCGGGCATGAGGGCATAGTTTTCGTTGTCGATATAGCTGCGCAGCCCGCTCTTGGTCGCATCGTAGGACACCGGCAGCGCTTCGGCCGGGCACTGATAATTCGGTGAAGGCCCCCACATATTATTGGGCGAGGCGTTCTTCCCGTCGCCCGATTTATGGCTGTAATATCGCGCTTTCTCGTAATCGTCCTTGTCCGGCAAGCGGTCGAAATCGATCACCGAATTGTTCTGGTCGCACCTGCGGGGATTGCCGTTGCCCGCGTGCTTGCAGATATCGTTGCCGTGCAGGCGCACAAGCGCCTCGCGGATCGTGGGAATTTGAAAGAAATCGTCCTGCCGACTGCTCGGGATCTCGTAGCGATTGTTGATGTCCTGGAACGAATTGACATAGATCGGCGGATAGACGAACGGCTCGAGCTTGGGCATGCCGGCTTCCCCGGGCATGTTGTCCGTGATGTCATACGCGCCCGGATCGACATAGAACCGATCATCCGAGATGTTGCGGACGGTCTTGTCGGCGAAGAGGCATCCCTTCCAGCCCAGCGGGTCGCTCTTGCTGATATTGGTGAAGCCGGGAAGACTGCGGACCATCGACGAATCCGACGCCGCGACGAGATGCCCGACATTGACCATCGTGTTGTAAGGCAGGATCCCGACCGCGAATTTCTCGCGCGTCTGCTTGTTGCCGTAGATCGTGTCGACGAAATTCTTGGCTGCGGACTTGAGATCGCGCATCCGCTGGCCGCGCATCGAGCCGGTGTTGTCGAGCACGAGCAAGGCCTCGATCGCGGTCGGCAGGTTCTCCGAGGCCTCGGCCACGGCCCGCGCCGAAATCGGCAGCGTATCGATCCCGATCAGCCGCAGCAGCGTCGTGTCGATCGTGCCTGAAACGTTCACGGTCGATTTGATGATGTCGTTGCGATCGACCACGGTGATGTCGGGATCTGCCAGCGAGGCCGCGAGATAACCTTCCGGGAAATTCGCGTAGATGTAATCCTCGCCGATCTGCTGCGGATTGTGCTGCGAGTTGGACGAAAGCTGCTGGGCGCGCACAGTCGCCAGCGCGCTCGCATCGGCAGCACCCTGGAGCTTGGAATTGGCGAGATAGGCGCGGCCGAAATCCACCCCCGCGCCGATCATCGCCATGGTCGGAATCAGCGAGGCGGCCATCATCGGCAGGACACTCGCGCCCGTATGGCGCAAAAGCGCCCGAAAAAGCCCGCGCCCTTTACGAATGCCCGATTTCGAAGATGCCAAGCCGGTGTCTGCTCGCATGAGAATTCCCCTGATTTAGGGAACTGCACTATGGAGCGACGGCTAAGAATTCGTAAAATTCAAACCTTAACGAAAGCTTTCTCCCACGCCATCGCGTCAGCGATAGCACACCCGCTTCACCGCTTCGACAATTCGCGCCGCGTCGATCAGCGCGAGCTTTTCCAGATTGGCCGCATAGGGCAGAGGCACATCCTCGTTGCACACGCGCAGGACCGGAGCGTCGAGATCGTCGAAGCCTTCTTCCATGCACAGCGCGATAACCTCGCTCGCGATCGAGCAGGCCGGAAAGCCTTCTTCCGCGACGACAAGCCGGTTGGTCTTGGCAAGGCTCTTGAGCACCGCGCCGCGATCGAGCGGGCGCAGGGTGCGAAGGTCGATCACTTCCGCGTCGATCCCCTCTGCGGCGAGCATTTCGGCCGCTTCGAGAGCGAAGCCGACGCCTATCGAGTAGGAAACGATCGTCGCATCGCTGCCCTCCCGCACCACGCGTGCCTTGCCGATGGGCAAAACGTAATCGTCGAGATCGGGCACGTCGAAGCTGCGGCCATAGACGAGTTCGTTTTCGAGAAAGACGACGGGGTCCTCGGTCCGGATCGCGGCTTTCAGCAGGCCCTTTGCATCGGCGCTGTCATAGGGCGCGATGACAACGAGGCCGGGGACACTCGCATACCACGGGCCGTAATTCTGGCTGTGCTGCGCGCCGACGCGGCTCGCCGCACCGTTGGGCCCGCGAAAGACGACCGGGCAGCGCATCTGGCCGCCGCTCATGTAATTGGTCTTGGCCGCCGAGTTCACGATGTGATCGATCGCCTGCATGGCGAAATTGAAGGTCATGAATTCGACCACGGGGCGAAGGCCGCCCATCGCCGCCCCCGTGCCGATCCCGGCAAATCCGTATTCGGTGATCGGCGTGTCGATAACGCGCTTGGGGCCGAATTCGTCGAGCAGGCCCTGCGTCACCTTGTAGGCCCCTTCGTATTCGGCGACTTCCTCGCCCATGACGAAGACGCGCGGATCGCGGCGCATTTCCTCGGCCATCGCATCACGCAACGCCTCGCGCACCGCGGTGGAGGTGAAGCCCGTGCCTTCGGGAACGTGTGGATCGGAGGCAGGTCCGCGCGGCGGCTTGGTGTCGGGAACCGTCGCGCCCTCGGACACCTGCGCGCCCTCGCCCTCATCCTCGCCATCCTTGGTATCCGGCTCGGGCCCGGCGGGCGTCTCGACCTCGCTCGCATCCTCGTCGTCGCCAGCGAGCATCGCGATCACCGTGCCTACAGCGACTTTCTCGGTTCCCTCGTCAACGAGAATTTTCGCCAGCGTGCCTTCATCGATGGCCTCGAATTCCATCGTGGCCTTGTCGGTCTCGATTTCGGCGATGATGTCGCCCGGTTCGATCGTATCGCCTTCGGCCTTGAGCCACCTGGAGAGCGTGCCTTCCTCCATCGTCGGGGAGAGCGCGGGCATCTTGAGCTCGATCGCCATCGCTCAATACTCCTCCACCAGCACATCGGTGTAGAGCTCGCCCGGGTCGGGCTCTGGCGAATTTTCGGCAAAGTCCGCAGCATCGGCAACGATACCGCGGATTTCCTTGTCGATGGCCTTCAATTCGGCCTCGTCCTTGCCCTGTTCGATCATGTGCTTTTTCAGCCGTTCGATGGGATCGTGATGATCGCGCTGCTCCTGCACTTCCTCGCGGGTGCGATACTTGGCCGGGTCGGACATCGAATGCCCGCGGTAGCGATAGGTGTTGAGTTCCATCAGCACAGGGCCCTTGCCCTCGCGCACATGTTTGAAGGCGACCTCGGCCGCTGCGCGCACTTCCAGCACGTTCATGCCGTCGACATCCATGCCTGGGATGCGGAAGGACGTGCCGCGGCGATGGAAGCGGGTTTCGGCCGAGGAACGCTTGGTCGAGGTGCCCATAGCGTACTGGTTGTCCTCCACCACGAAAACGATCGGCAGGTTCCACAGCGCGGCCATGTTGAAGGTCTCGTATACCTGGCCCTGGTTCGCCGCCCCGTCACCGAAATAGGCAAGGCAGATCCCGCCGTCCTCGTTATATTTGTGCGCGAAGGCTAGCCCGCCGCCCAATGGCACCTGCGCGCCGACGATTCCGTGACCGCCATAAAATTTGTGTTCGGTCGAGAACATGTGCATCGACCCGCCCTTGCCCTTGGAAATGCCGGCCTGGCGCCCGGTCAGCTCGGCCATGATAACCTTCGGATCGAGCCCGTAGGCGAGCATGTGACCGTGATCGCGGTATCCCGTGATCACGCTGTCGCGATCATTGTCGAGCGCGGATTGCAGCCCGATCGCGACCGCTTCCTGACCTATATAGAGGTGGCAGAATCCGCCGATCAGGCCGAGCCCGTAAAGCTGTCCCGCCTTTTCCTCGAACCGCCGGATCAGCAGCATCCGGCGGTAGAATTCGAGCATCTCCTCCTCGCTCGCGTCGTAAAGCTTCGCGTTTTCGAATTCGCGCTGGAGCGAGCGCAATTCGAAATCGGGATCTTCCGCAGGGGCGGCTGCCGCCTTGCGGGAGCGGGCTTGGGACTTGGTTCTTGATGGCGCGCGGCCGCTGGAGGTTCTCTTTGCGGGCGTGCCTTTGGACGGGGTCTTGGCCAAGGTGAGACTTCCTCTCTTGCGTGATGCGCGCGAGCGGGCTTCGGGGGAAAGGCGCTGCGCTGCTCTCTCGCGCAGCCCTATAGGCTTGTCCGGGGGCAGCGCGCAATGCGTTCAGGAGCAGGCGGCGCGCGCTGTCATTCCTCGAGCGTGATCACCACCTCGTCGGCATGCATCACGCCCAGATTGCGGCGCACGAGTTCGCCCGCGAGGTCCGGATCTGCAGCTTCGGGATCGAGCAGTTCGACCCGGTTGGCGAGCGCGTCCCGGCGCGCGGTCAGTTCCGCGATCCGGGCCTCCCGTGCCTCGAGCGCGGCACGATTCTCCGACCAGGCGAGCAGCCCCGTGGGCCCGGCCACTGCAAAGCCGCCGAGCACAAGCAGAAGCGCAAGCGCCGCGCCCTGTTTTGCCTGTTCCCTGATCGTCGCTCGCATACCGTCTCTCGAACCGGAGCTTGCAGAATTCATCCGGAATTCGACAGAATCACACTTGGCCACGCCCCGCAAGGTCAAAGTCGCGCTGGCCGCTCAATTCAAGGCGCGACGAAGCATGTCGGCGGCAGGGAACATATGCTGGCCCGGCGCGGTTGGTCGAGGCAGGTAGATTAGGGGGTCCCATGCCGATCATCGAAATTCTCAGCAACCAGATCAATGAGATGGCCGCGGGGCTCATCGCCAGCCTCCCGGCTATCGCCATCGGTCTCCTCGTGCTCGCGGTCACCTGGCTCGTCGCGCGCGGTGCGGGGAGGATCGCCAGGGCGATCGTGGGCAAGGCCGAGTTGCGACCGGGCCTTCGAAGCCTGATCGACCGGCTGGTTCGGCTCGGCGTATGGCTGGCCGGGATCCTGACTGCGGCCATCGTGATGATCCCCGACCTGTCCCCGGCCAGTCTCTTTGCAGGGCTTGGGATCGGGTCGGTGGCAATCGGGTTCGCCTTCAAGGACATTTTCGAGAATTTCCTTGCCGGCGTGCTGATCATGCTGCGCAAGAAGATGCGAGAGGGCGACACGATCGAATGCGAGGGCGTGCTTGGCACGGTCGAGCATATCGCGCTGCGCGAGACATATGTCCGGCATTTCTCGGGCGAGCTCACGATCATGCCCAATTCGATGCTGTTCATGAACCCGGTCGAGATCTGGACCGATACCGATGCGCGCCGCTACGACGTGACGGTGGGCGTTGCCTACGACACCGATCTGGATGCCGCCGATGCCGCAATCCGAAAGGCCGTGGAAAGCGTCGATCACGTCATCGCGGACAAGCCAATCCAAATCCTCGCAAGCGAGTTCAATTCATCCTCGGTCGATTTCCACGTGCGCTGGTGGGCACCCTCGACCGGAGCAGCAACGATCGAGAACCGCGACCAGGTTATCCGGGCGATAAAGCGCGAACTCGATGCGGCAGGGATCGAAATCCCCTTCCCCTACATCACCCACACCTTCAAGGAGCGCGTCCCGCTCGGCACGAAGCCGGGCGAGTCGGCCTGATAGCGATAAACACAAGCGGGCGCTGGTCGAAGGGTTGTTTCGTGCTACCCATCTCCCGAAACGGGAGAAGAGAATCATGGACATCCTGCACGCCAATCCGGAGAGATTCGTCGACCTGCCCGACTTTCCGTTCGCCGAGAACTGGCTCGAAATCGACCTCGGCGAAGGGCATCGCGCCCGGATGCATTATCTCGACGAGGGACCGAAAGATGCGCCGCCTGTCCTGCTCTTCCACGGCGAGCCGAGCTGGAGCTTCCTCTATCGCAAGATGATCCCGCCGCTGCTCGAAGCGGGCCTGCGCGTCCTGGCGCCCGACCTCATCGGTTTCGGCAAGAGCGACAAGCCGGACGACATCGCCTTCTACACCTATGACCGGCACATCTGGTGGCTGAAGCAATGGCGCGAGGCGGTGTGCCCGGAGCCCGCCGCACTGTTCTGCCAGGACTGGGGCGGGCTGCTCGGCCTGCGAATGGTGGGCGAGGAGCCCGACCGCTTCACCTGCGTTGTCGCCTCCAACACCTTCCTTCCGACCGGCGGCACGCCCTCGCCCGCATTCATGGCGTGGCGCGAATTTGCGAAGTCCTCGGCCGAGTTTAGCATCGGCGCGCTGATCGACCGGGCCACTGCGACCGAGCGCAGTGAGGCCGAGATCGCCGCCTATGACGCCCCCTTCCCCGACGAGCCGAGCAAGGCCGGCGCGCGCGCCTTCCCGGCGCTGGTCCCGGTAGAGGACGGGATGGACGGGATCGAGCAGAACCAGCGCGCCTGGGTCGGGCTTGCGAATTTCGACAGGCCCTTCCTCACCCTCTTCGGCGCGGACGATCCGGTCACCGGCGGGCTCGGCGAGACGCTCGCGAAGCGGATCAAGGGGGCCGCAGGGATGCCGCACGACATTCTCACCAAATGTGGCCATTTCTGCCAGGAGGACCGCCCGGCGCAGCTCGCGCAAGGGGTGATCGACACCGCGCGAAAGGCGGGTGTCCTCGGTTGAACCCCGCCGCCGCCGTTGATTCCACGCCCCGCGCGCGCGACCAGCTCACCCGGGGGCAGGAATATGCGCTCGCTGTGACCGTCGCGATCGTCACGGCCAATGCCTATTACATCCACCCGATCATCGGCGAAGTGGCGGCGAGCTTCGGAGTGAGCGAGGCGCGGATCGGCATCGTGCCGGCGCTCAACCAGCTCGCGCTCGCGCTCGGCATCTTCCTGCTGCTGCCGCTGGGCGATCGCTATTCGAACCGTTCGCTGTGCATCATCTTCGTCACCCTGCAGAGCCTGTTCATGCTCGGAATGGCGCTGGCGGAGGATTTCGCGCTGTTCACTGCGGCCTCGACCTTTCTCGGCTTCGTCACCATCGCGCCTTACCTGATCCCCGCCTTCGCCTCCAAACGCGTCGCGCCCGACCGGCTCGGGCAGGTCACCGCGCTGCTGACGGTGGGCGTGATCTTCGGAATCCTCGTCGCGCGGGTCGGGGCGGGCGTCGTCGCCGAGCGGTTCGGCTGGCGCGCGGTCTACTGGTGCGCCTTCGCGCTGATGGCGGCGGTGACGCTGGCGCTGCCCGTCGCGATGAAGAGCGAGGGACGCGCGGCGAAGAACTCGGCGGGAAGCTACGGCACGCTGCTCGCATCGGTCTTCGCGCTGGCAAAGGGCAATCGCGACATGATGATCTCCGCGATCATCCAGGGGCTCAATTTTGCCACCTTCACCGCGACCTGGCTGGCGCTCGCGCTGCATCTCACCAGTCCAGAGCTCGGCTACGGGGTTGATACGGTCGGCTATCTCGCCGGGCTCGCGGCGGTGAGCATCGTCACCACGCCGCGCCTCGGCCGCCTTGCCGACCGGATCGGGGCGCGCAAGGCGCGGGTCATGGCGGCCTGCGTGTCGGCCGCGGGCCTTGCCCTGCTCTACCCGCTCGGCTGGAGCGTCTGGGGCATCGTCGTGCCGCTGGTGGTGGTCAACATGGTCGGCCCGACCATCGACGTGACCGGGCGCATGACCTTCCTTTCGCTCGAGCCCGCTATCCGCACCCGGCTGACGACTGTCTATATCGTCATCATGTTCCTGGGCGGCGCGCTCGGAAGCCTGCTGGGCCCGGCGATCTATGACTGGGGCGGCTGGGCGGGCACTTCAGCGCTGCTGGTCGCGCTCTCGCTCGGCGTCGTGTCGCTTTCGGCCTGCGCCTTCCTCGCCGGGCGGCGCGGCTAGAGGAAGAGTTCCGCCATCGCATCGATGATCGCCTCGGCGTCGAGGCGATAGGTACGGTGGAGGTCGGGCAGATCGCCGGTCTGGCCGAAGCGATCCACGCCCAAGGGGCTCACCCGCTGGCCGCGCACCGCGCCGAGCCACGACAGCGCGGCGGGCGCCCCGTCGAGCACGGTGACGAGCCCCGCGTCGCGGGCGAGCCCGCCGAGCAGCCTCTCGACGTGGCTCTCCTTACGCGTCCCGCCGCTCCAGCGCGCGGCGCGCGCGGCGCTCCAGTCGCGGTGAAGCAGGTCGGGCGAAGTCACCGCGAGCAGGCCGAGGCCCGGAAGGTCGTCCTGCAAGGCTTCCCACGCCGCCAGCGCCTCGGGCGCGACCGCCCCGCTGAAGGCGATTGCGGCCGCAGCGCCCGGCGCGGGCTCGCGCAGCCAGTAGCCGCCCTTGAGCGCACCCTCTTCCCAGCTGGCATCGGTGCGCGTTTCCTGCGCGATCGCACGGGTCGTCAGGCGCAGGTAGACCGAGCTGCCCTCCTCCGCCTGCATCCGCTCGAAGGCATGGCGCATCATGAGCGCGACCTCGTCGGCGAAGGCGGGTTCGTAGCTGTCGAGGTTGGGCTGGCCCATCCCGATCAGCGGGGTGTTGATCGACTGGTGCGCCCCGCCCTCGCCCGCCAGCGTGATGCCCGAAGGCGTGCCGACCAGCAGGAAGCGCGCGTCCTGGTAGCAGCCGTAATTGAGCGCATCGAGCCCGCGCGCGATGAAGGGGTCGTAGACCGTCCCCACCGGCAGCAGTCGCGTCCCGAAATGATCCGCCGAAAGGCCGAGCGAGGCGAGCAGGAGGAAGAAATTGTTCTCCGCGATACCCAGCTCGATATGCTGGCCCGCGCCGTGGGCGGACCATTTCTGCGCCGACGGGATTTCGGAGCGCTGGAAGACATCGGCCAGTTCCTGCCGCCGGAACAGTCCGCGCTGGTTGACGAAGGCTCCGAGATTGGTGGTCTGCGTCACGTCTGGCGCAGTAGTGACGATGCGGTCGGCAAGCTCGCTGTCGGATTTGGCGAGGTCGTGGAGGATCTTCCCAAAGGCAGCCTGCGTTGACAGGCTCTCCCCCTTCGGAACCGGGAAGCTGTGTGGAACGGGGACGGCTGGCGCGCGATACTCGGACCGTTTGCGTGTGATCGGGCTGTCTGCGATGAAAGCCTCGAGCGCGCCCGCGAGGTTTTCGCCCAGCCCGGCCCACTTCTCCCATTCCTCACCCTCTGCAATGCCCAAAGCGGCGCGCAAGCCCTCGATCTGCGCAGTGCTCATCATGCCGGAATGGTTGTCCTTGTGCCCGGCGAGCGGCAGGCCGTAGCCCTTTACCGTATAGGCGATCAGCAGGGTCGGGCGGTCATCGTCCATCCGCGCGAAGGCATCGATCAGCGTTTCGATGCAATGCCCGCCGAGATTGGTCATCAGCCGGGCCAGCGCGCGATCGTCATATTCGGCGAGCAGGCCAGGAACGCCGCGCTTTTTGCCGATGTCGCGCATCAGCCGCTCGCGCCACGCCTCCCCGCCGAGATAGGTGAGCGCGGCGAAATCGGCATTGGGGCAGTTCTCGATCCACTCCTCCAGCGCCTTCCCGCCGGGCTTGGCAAAGGCCTCGCACTGGAGCCGCCCGTGCTTGAGAGTTATGACCCGCCAGCCGCAGGTCTCGAAAATGTCGTCGAAGCGGCGGAACATCCGATCCGCAGTGGTCGCATCGAGGCTCTGGCGGTTGTAATCGACGATCCACCAGCAGTTCCTGAGATCATGCTTGTACCCCTCGATCAGGCATTCGTAGATATTGCCCTCGTCGAGTTCGGCATCGCCCATCAGCGCGATCATGCGGCCCGCGTCCTCCTCGCGCATCTGGCCGTGGGCGATGAGATAATCCTGCACGAGGCTGGAAAAGGCGGTGATCGCAACGCCCAGCCCGACCGAGCCGGTCGAGAAATCGACCGGTATGCTGTCCTTGGTCCGCGAGGGATAGGATTGCGCCCCGCCCAGCCCCCGGAACGCCTCCAGCTTTTCGCGTGTCTGTTCGTCCAGCAGGTAATGGATCGCGTGCAGCACGGGCGAGGCGTGCGGCTTTACAGCGACCTTGTCCTGCGGGCGCAGCGCGTGGAAATAGAGCGCGGCCATGATCGCCGTCATCGAGGCGCAGGAGGCCTGGTGACCGCCGACTTTCAGTCCGTCGCGCTTATCGCGCAGGTTGTTGGCGTTGTGAATCGTCCAGGCCGAAAGCCAGCGCAGCCGTTCGTCGAGCGCCTCAAGCAGGGCCGTGCGGTCGGTTAGGTTTGCGGGATCGTCTGTCGATGTCGCCATGTCGGCGCATGCGGTAGCGCCGTGGGCCGGCGGCGACAATCTCTTCTCTTTACACCAGCCTCAGCGCCTCGATGCCGAGGGCGAAGGTGAGCAGGCCGAGCCCCAGCGAAAGCTGCACGCGCAACCTGAGGAAATCTCGCGCGGCAAAGCCCAGCCACCGATCGACCAGCGGTGACAGGGCGATCAACGCGCCGAGATAGAGCAAGGCGGGACCCGGCCACTCCCACCCGAACAGCCAGGGCAGGAACAGCGCGACAGCAATGAGGCTCGGTGTCACCGCGACGAGGTAGGCCCCGGCGCCCACGGGCCGATCGAAGCCCTGCGCTACCGCCTGACCCCACCACACGCCGCCGAGAAAACTGAAGATCGCCGCCCCATAGGCAAAGCCCGCCCCGATTGCGACATAGCCCCATCCCGACCCCGATCCGATCGACGGCTCGGCAAGGGCGAAGGCCAGACAGACGATTTGCGGAAGGAGCCCCGCATAGCCGAGCCAGCGGGCGGCGGGGGTGAGCGTCTTGTGAGCATCCATGACCTCGCTAATTGCATAACGTGGGCAGTGGTTCCACCCGCTTGCCCCAAGCGCGGGAATGCGGCAGTCCAGCGGCATGGAACTGTTCGATCTTACCGGCCGCGTCGCGGTCGTCACGGGCGGCAATGGCGGTCTCGGTCTGGGCATGGCGAGAGGGCTGGTCAAGGCCGGCGCTAATGTCGCGATCTGGGCGCGCAACGCGGAAAAGAACACCGAGGCGCTGCTCGAATTGCGGACGCTCGGCACATCGCAGGTCATCGCACTGGCCTGCGATGTCGTCGATGAAGCGCAGGTCGAGGAAGCGATGGGCCGCACGCTCGAGACATTCGGGCGAGTCGATGCGTGCTTCGCCAATGCCGGTATCGCTGGGTCGGGCACCGCAATTCCCGAGATGGAGGCGGAAGGCTGGGACCGGGTCATGGCGGTCAATGCGCGCGGCCCCGCCCTCACCTACAAACATGTCACACGCCACATGATCGAGCGCGCGAAGGAAGGCGATCCGGGCGGCAAGTTGATCGCCACGTCTTCCGGCCAGTCGATTATGGGGGTCAACAAGTCCTCGGACTATGCCGCTTCCAAAGCCGCCCTAAACGGCCTCACCCGAGGCGCGGCGTTCGAACTGGCGCGCTACCAGATCACGGCCAACGCGCTGCTTTTCGGTTTTTACGAGACCGACATAACGGCGGCCGCCAATCCGAAATTCGCCGAATGGATGGCAAAGCGCATACCGCTGCGCCGCCCGGGCGACCACGCGGGGCTCGAAGGGCTCGCAGTTTTCTTCGCCTCGCCCCATTCCGACTATATTACCGGGCAGTCCCTGCCGGTCGATGGAGGGCTGTGCATCAGCTGACCCGGCGCGCGCCTTGCGCGGAACCGCTTGGGGGCCCATCTGTTCAGGACCAGCAGACAGAACCGACAGGGTCCGCCACGTGCCAGATTCCTCCGACGAAGACGATCGCAATATCGCCGAATCCGAAGCCAATTGGGGCAAGGAAGAACGCGGCCGCCACCGTGCCGTGCCATCGGGCCGGTTTTCCCGCGTCGCGAGCTTCAGCCAGCTTGTCGGAGGGGTCGCCGGCGGGATGATGGCCGAAGGCGCACGCCGCATATCGAGCGGAGAAAGCCTCTCGGCGCGCGACCTCATCCTGACCCCCGGCAATGCAAGGCGGCTGGCCGACCGCCTCTCCCACCTGCGTGGCGCGGCGATGAAGATGGGGCAGATGATCAGCATGGACGCGGGCGATTTCCTGCCTGCCGAACTCTCGCAGATCCTCGCGACCCTGCGCGACCAGGCGAGCTTCATGCCGACGCGCCAACTCGACAAGGTGCTGAAGGAGCAATGGGGCAATGACTGGCGCCGCCAGTTCAAGTGGTTCAACCCCCGCCCCATCGCTGCTGCCAGCATCGGGCAAGTGCACAAGGCGATGACGCGCGATGGCGAGGAGCTCGCGATCAAGGTGCAGTATCCCGGCGTGGCACAGAGCATCGACAGCGATGTAGACAATGTCATGACCCTGCTGCGCGTCGCCGGTTTCGCACCGCCGGAACTGGAAATCGACAAATTGCTGGCCGCTGCAAAGAAACAGCTTCACGAAGAGGCCGACTATCACCGCGAAGGTGAGCAGATGGAGCTCTATCGCAAGCGCCTCGAAGGCGAGCCGGGTTTCGTCGTCCCGCGCCTCCACGAAGGGCTGACGCGCGAACACATCCTCGCCATGAGCTTTGAACAGGGCGCGGGGATAGAGGCGCTCGAAGAAGAAACACCCGAACAGCGCAATGCGGTGGTGGCACGCCTCATGCGGCTCGTCGCGCGCGAATTGTTCGAATTCGGCGTGATGCAGACCGATCCCAACTTCGCCAATTACCGCTATCGGCGCGAGACCGGCGAAATCGTCCTGCTGGATTTCGGTGCCTGCCGCGAGGTCGATCCCGATGTCTCGAACGGCTATCGCGCCATGCTCGAGGCGGGGCTGGAAGGGAACCGCGAACAGGTCCTCAAGGCCACCATCGACAGCGGTTTCATGATGCCGGTCGTCGCGGAGAAGCACCCGGAGCGGGTAAACCGGATGATCGATATCGTCATCAACGAGATGCGCGAGGACAAGCCGTTCGATTTCGGGGACCGGGCCTTCGTCCCGCTGCTGCGCGACGAAGGCTATGCCATCGCGCAGGACAAGGACACATGGGCCTTCCCCCCGATCGAAACGCTGTTCGTCCAGCGCAAGGTGTCGGGCACGGCCCTGCTCGGCGCGAAGCTGAAGGCGCAGGTCAATATCCGCCGCATCACCGAGGAAGTGCTCGGCTCGACCGAGCCCCTCCCCGCGCGCGCCGCCTGATCAGTCCGCGCCTCCCGCGAGTTCGGCCGCGATCCAGCGGTCGACATGCGCCTCGAGGACCGAGAGCGGAATTGACCCGTTCTCGAGCACGGTATCGTGGAAAGCGCGCAAGGAGAAACCGGCACCCAGCGCCTTTTCCGCCCGGCTGCGCAGCTCGCGGATCTTGAGTTCGCCCACCTTGTAGGCGAGCGCCTGCCCCGGCCAGGTCATATAGCGGTTGACCTCGGCATCGACGTTCGCCGCCGTCAGCGCGGTGTTGTCGAGCATGAAGCGGACCGCCTGCTGCTTTGACCAGCCCTTCGAATGGAGCCCGGTATCGACAACGAGCCGGGTAGCGCGCCACATCTCGTAGCTTAGCCGTCCCATCTGCTTTGCGGGAGTGTCGTAGAGGCCCATCTCGATGCCGAGCCTCTCGGAATAGAGCCCCCAGCCTTCGACGAAAGCGGTGAAGAAGGTGCCGTTCGCACGCAGCGGATGAATGTCGAGTTCCTGCTGGAGCGCGATCTGCAGGTGATGCCCCGGAACGGCCTCGTGCACGCCGAGTGCGGGCAGTTCCCAAAGGGGGCGCTGGTCGAGCTCGGTCGTATTGATCCGGTATATTCCTGCTTGCCCCGTCTCGAGGGAGCCCGACTCGTAATAGGCGGTCGTGTTGCCCGGCGCTTGCGCGATCGGGATCGGCTTTACCGTGTAGGGCTGGCGCGGAAGGCGCCCGAACAGCTTCGGCAGGAAACCGTCGATGTGCTTGGCGAGCGCAGCGACATGTTCCACATAGTCCTCGGCATCAGTCATGAAATATTGCGGATCGGTGCGCAGGTGCTCGATAAAGGCTGCGCGGCTGGCGAAACCGGCGCCCTCGGCGACCCGTTCCATCTCGGCCCGGATCCGGGCGACTTCGGCGAGGCCCAATCGGTGGACTTCGTCGGGGGTCATGTCGGTGGTGGTGGTGAAGCTTCTGACCCGGTAGGCGTAATACTCCTTGCCGCCCGGAGTGGCGAGCACGCCCGGCGTGCCTGTTCGGCAGGCAGGAGCATATTCCTTGGTGTAGAAGCGCAGGAAGTCGGCATAGGCCGGGATGACGGCCTGCTCGATCGCCGCGCGCGCTTCGGCCTTGAGCGCGGTCCATGCCTCGCGCTCGAGAAAAGCCGGACGTTCCCCCGCAAAGGGCTTCCAGAAGGGCGTTTCGCGGTAATCCTCGGCGACCTGCATGGCTATGCGTTCGCCAAAACCCCCAAGCGGCCCGCACGGCTGCGTCAGACCGCGCGCAACCGCCTCGCGGCTGCGCGCGATGCCGGCCTCGTTCTGCGCGGCGAATGCGCGCAGGCGGTCGACATAGCTGGCGTAATCGGAGCGATCGAAAAAGGGCGAGCGGTCGGGAAGCGAGGCGAAGCCGGACGCCCATCCGCCGAACGTGGTGAACAGGACATAGCGGTCGTGATCATGCGCCGATGCCTCGATGCGGTCGGCAAGGCTCGTCTCGAGGATTTCGTAATCGATCCGGAGTTCGTCAGGGAGCGCCGCGGCATCGATGGCCCGCAGGCGGGCCAGGAAGGCGCGCCTCTGGGCCAGGCGCCTTTCATATTCGGCAAGGCTTAGATCGGCCAGCCTGCCCGCGCCGCGCGCGTCGCCCACGCTGGTCGCAAGCAGCGGTGCGGCATCGAGCGCCGCGTCCCAGATTTCCTCGCGCAGTTCTTCGTAATCCTCGACAGGACCGGCCGAAGCGCTCGCGACGGGCGCGACGGCGAACGCAATCGCGAAAAAAAGGTTTCGCATCGAGTAAAGTCCGGTTTTACTTATAAAATTATTGCGCAGTCTGCATTTGCAACCTAATGAACTTCTATATGACGCAAGAGTCAGATTCACGTCCGGCGGTCCTTTTCGTCTGTCTAGGCAATATCTGCCGTTCGCCCATGGCGGAGGGTGCTTTCCGCTCTGCCGCCCGCAAGGCCGGCCTTGAAGCGAAAGTGGATTCGGTCGGCACGGCTTCCTACCATATCGGCGAGAGCCCCGACCCGCGAGCGATCCGTATCGCGCGCGAGAACGGTGTGGATATTGCGGGACTTTTCGGCCGGCAGATCCAGCGCGACGATTTCTATGTTTCGAGCCACATCTTCGCGCTCGACAAGGCGAACCTTCAGGGTATCAGGGCGCATGAACCGCGCGGCGGAACGGCGCACGTGGCGCTGCTCAACGATGCCGTCGACGGGCTCGCCGGGCGTTCGATAGAAGATCCCTATCACGGCGACGAGGACGACTTTCGGCGCGTATGGGAAGAGGTCAACCGCGCCGCAGGGGCGCTGGTCGACCGGTTCCTTGCCGAAGGCAGCGATGCGCACTTCGGCCCGCCACCCCAGTGAGCGGACCAAGGGTTCTCGCAATCCAGCTGATCGATACGCGCTGGTCGAAGGACGAACGCGGTCCCGAACATGGCCGCCGCCGCAAGGCGCTTCCCGACGCCTATCCCTTCGCGCCTCCCGGTGACGCTTCGGCGGATTGGCTGCACCGGGTCGAGCACCGCGCAAGCGCCGGTTACGCTGCCGAGGTGCAGTGGACAAACCTGTCCGACCCCGACTGCACCGGGATCGACAGGCCCGTCACGACCCGTATCGACGGCGACCACCTCGAAATCGCGCTCGGCGAAATGCTGCAATTTGGAAAGGTGGCGGGCCCCGGACGCAGGGGCACGATGGCGCGCTTGCCATTCGGCAAACGCGTGACGATCCGGCTCAACAACGTCTTCGACGGCGACTGCCAGCGCCATTACAGCGAACACGTGGTGCACGTCGGCTTCGCCGCGCGCGCGACACTCGACCTGCCGCTGTTCAGGCAGGTCGACCTGCGGCGGGTGCTCTACTGATCTAGCCACCGCGCAGCAACTGGACGCCCCAGTCACGCTCGAACAGGTATAGCAGGATCCGGGCCGCTTCGCCGCGCGCACTGGTTAGGCCGCCGTCCCGATCGATCAGCAGGCGCGCATCGGCATGGGCGGCGGGCAGCAATCGCTGCACCTGGTCGAGATCGGCAATGTGGAACGCCGCCTCGCCCGATTGCCGCGTGCCGAGCAATTCGCCCCCGCCGCGCAGCTCGAGATCTTCCTCCGCGATCCGGAATCCGTCCTGCGTCTGTCGCATCAGGGCGAGCCGCTTGCGCCCCGTTTCGGACAAGTCATTGCCGCGCAGCAGCATGCAGACCGATTTTTCCGATCCGCGCCCGACCCGTCCGCGCAGCTGGTGAAGCTGGGCTAGGCCGAACCGCTCCGCCTGTTCGATCACCATCAGCGTGGCGGCAGGAACATCGACCCCGACTTCGATCACCGTGGTCGCGACCAGCAGCTTGGCCGCACCGCTGGCAAAGCGTTCCATGTTCGCATCCTTGACCTCCGGCGCAAGCTGTCCGTGCACCATGACGACTTCGTCGCCGAACCGCTCGGCCAGCGCCGCATACCGAGCCTCCGCTGCTGCGATGTCGTCGGTTTCGTTGTCGCGCACCATGGGACAGACCCAATAGGCTTGTTGGCCGCTTGCAAGATGCCGCGCGACCCCGGCGACCACGTCCTGCATCCGCTCCTGCGCGACGACCCGCGTGTCGATCGCCTGCCTGCCGGGCGGCAGTTCATCGAGACGGCTCACATCCATTTCGCCATATTGCGCCAGCGTCAGGCTGCGCGGGATGGGCGTCGCCGTCATGGCGAGCGTGTGCGGCGCTCGCTTACCCTTTGCTGCGAGGGCGAGGCGCTGAGCAACCCCGAAACGGTGCTGTTCGTCGATCACGACGAGGCCGAGATCCTTGTAGGCGACACTGTCCTGAAACAGCGAATGGGTGCCCACGATGATGTCGATCGACCCGTCGAGCAGGCCCATCAGCAGCCCTTCGCGCTCGCGCCCCTTGGCCCTGCCGGTGAGCAGTGCGACCTCGGCCCCCGTGGGCGCGGCCATGCGGCGCAAGGTTTCGTAATGCTGGCGGGCAAGGATCTCGGTCGGCGCGAGCAGCGCGGCCTGCTTGCCCGCCTCGACCGCGATCAACATGGCGGCGAGTGCGACAACCGTCTTTCCAGCCCCGACATCGCCCTGCAGCAGGCGCAACATGGGCGCTTCCTGCGCCATGTCGCCCTCGATCTCCGAGATCGAGCGCTTCTGCGCGCCGGTCATCTCGAATGGCAGGGAAAGCTGCACGCGAAGCCGCCCGTCGCCAACCAGCGACTGTCCCTTGCGTCGCCGGCTGTCGGCCTTGACCAGCAGCAAAGCGAGGCTGTTCGCCAGCAATTCATCATAGGCGAGCCGATCACGCGCGGGGGCGTTCACGTTGCGATGCGCCATGGTCAGAGCATCGCGCCAGTCCGGCCAGCCCGCGCGCTCCAATTGGCTCGGCTCGATCCACTCGGGCAGCGCGGGGAGCTGCTTGAGCGCCTGCTCGACGAGCGCCCCGAGACGCGGCTGGGTGAGCCCTTCGGCGAGGCGGTAAACCGGCTCGTTCAACCGCGCGAGATGGCCTGCGCTTTCGCGTTCGACATGGTCGGGATGGACGATCTGGAGCATTTCGCCATACCTGTCGAGACGGCCTGCCACCCAGCGTTTCTCGCCGACGGGCAGCAGCTTTTTCGCGGTGTAGGAGGCCCGGCCGAAATAGGTCAGCGCGCAGATATTCCCCGCTGCATCCTGCGCCAGCACCCGGTAAGGCCCGCGCGGGGATCGCGAAGCGCGATGCTCGGTCGGGGTGAGCGCGACGATCACCTGTTCGCCTTCACCGCCCTCGTCGAGATCGGCGATGGCGCGCCGCGTGACGAAGCGTTCGGGCAGATGGTAGGCGACATCCTTGACCCGTGCGAGCGCCAGCCTGCCGAGCGGTTTTGCGAGCTTCGGGCCGACCCCCTCGAGCGACTGGATCTCGGCGAAAAGCGGGTTGAGGATTTCGGGACGCATCGCTTACGCTTATAGCCGCTTGCACGCCGCGGGCGAGTGTCTTACCTCACCGCCCATGAAGGATATGCCCACATTCCAGCAGCGCCTCGCCCGGGCCAAGTTTCGCGCCTGGCATCGCGGCACACGCGAGGCGGACTACATGATCGGCGGCTTCTTCGATCGCTACCATGCGGATTGGGGCGAGAGCGAGATGGACTGGTTCGAGGACCTGCTGGCCGAAGACGATGTCGATATCATGGCCTGGGGCCTCGGCACCCAGGACGTGCCCGAGCGGTTCCGGGGCGAGCTGATCGAGGCGATGCGCAAGCTCGACTACGTCGATATCCCGCGCTAGGGCCGCGCTCCTCCCTCGCTTTGCGCGGGCCCCGTGAAACGGGAACGCCTGCGCGGCTCCGCGTTTGACCCTGTAAGCCCATGCCCGACCTTTCCCGCATCCTCGCGAGCGAAACGCCGCTCACGCTGACGTCTCTGCCGCGCGGAAGCGTGCCGCTCGTCATGGGCGATCTCGCCCGCGCAGCGAAGCAGCGCGCCGTTTTCATCGCGCCCGACGATGCAGCGATGCGCGCCATCGCGGATGCGGCGCGCTTCTTCGCGCCCGAAGTCGAAGTCATTGAATTCCCGGCGTGGGACTGCCTACCCTACGACCGCGCGAGCCCGGCGCTTACGATCAGCGCAGGTCGGCTTTCCGCGCTTCACCGGCTGCAGAACCCGCAGGGCGGATCGCAGCTGCTCGTCACTACCGTGAATGCCGCGTTGCAGCGCGTGCTCACCCCGTTCCGCATTCGGGAAAGCGTGCGCGAATTCGCGCCGGGAACGACCATCGGTCACGAAAGCCTGGCAGCGCTGCTGACCCGCGCGGGCTATTCGCGCACCGACACCGTTGTCGATCACGGCGAATTCGCGGTGCGCGGGTCGATCGTCGATATCTTCCCCTCCTCGCTGGATGAAGGGCTCAGGCTCGATTTCTTCGGCGACGAGCTCGAATCCCTGCGCCTGTTCGATCCGAGCACCCAGCGTTCAACCGGCACGCTGGATTCGCACCTCCTGCTGCCCGCCTCCGAAGCGTTGCTGGATGAAGCCAGCATCAAGCGTTTCCGCGGCCGCTACCGCGAAATGTTCGGAGCGAGCGCGACACAGGATCCGCTTTACGAAGCGGTGAGCGACGGGCGACGACTGGCCGGGATGGAACACTGGCTTCCGCTGTTCGAGGAACGGCTTGCCACGCTGTTCGACCACACGGACGAAAGCGACATCTTCGTTATCGACCAGCAATCGATCGGCGCGAGCGAAGAGCGGATCGCCGACATCGCCGATTACCACGAACAGCGCACGCGCACCGGCTCCGACAAGTCGGGCAGCTACCGACCGCTTCCCACCGACGCGCTCTACCTTTCACAGGATGAATTCGCCCGCGCGCTCGAGACGGCACCGGCCCATCACACCACGATCTTCGCGTCACCCCAAAGCGATACGGTGGTCGATTTCGGATTCACCTCCGCGCGCGATTTCGCGGGCGAACGGGCACGCGGCGAAAATGTCTACGACGCCGCGGCGAGCCATCTGAAGGATATCGCCAAGAGCGGCCGGCGCGCGCTGATCGCCGCCTATTCCACCGGAAGCGCGAAGCGTATCGGCTCGATCCTCTCCGAAGCGGGGACGCCCACGCGCATGGCCGAAAGCTGGCAGGAAGCGCTCGGGCTGTCGGCGAAGGGCGATGCGACATTGCTTGTGCTGCCGCTCGAATCGGGTTTTGCGAGCGAGGATTTCGAGATCCTCACCGAGCAGGACATTCTTGGCGACAGGCTGGTGCGACGCAAGAAGAAGCGGCGTGATTCCGATGCTTTCCTTGCCGAACTTCAGGCGCTTTCGAGAGGCGATCTGGTCGTCCACAGCGAACACGGCATCGGCAAATATCTCGGCCTCGACCCCATCACCGTGGGCAAGAGCCAGCACGATTGCGTCGCTCTCGAGTATCATGGCGGCGACAAGCTGTTCATCCCCGTAGAGAACATTGATGTGCTGTCGCGTTACGGATCGTCCGAAGAGGCCGTCCCGCTCGACCGGCTCGGCGGCGAGGCGTGGCAGAAACGCCGCTCCCGTCTCAAGGAGCGCATCACCGAAATCGCCGGCGAACTGATGAAGATCGCTGCCGAGCGCGCGCTCAAGAAAGCGCCCGTCTTCGAGCCCGAGGAAGCAAGCTACAACCAGTTCGTCGACCGTTTCCCCTGGGAGGAAACCGACGATCAGGAACGCGCGATCGAGGATGTGCTGCGCGACCTTGAAAGCGGAAAGCCGATGGATCGCCTCGTTTGCGGCGATGTCGGCTTCGGCAAGACCGAGGTCGCGCTGCGTGCCGCTTTCGTCGCGGCGATGAGCGGGCAGCAGGTCGCCGTCGTGGCCCCCACAACCCTGCTCGCCCGGCAGCATTACCAGAACTTCGCGGGCCGTTTCGAAGGCTTCCCGCTCAAGGTCGGACGCCTGTCGCGCCTCGTCTCCTCGAAAGAAATGGCCGAAACGCGCGAAGGGTTGGCCAAGGGCGATATCGACATCGTTGTCGGCACCCATGCGATCCTCTCGAAATCGACCGAATTCCACAATCTCGGCCTCGTCATCGTCGACGAGGAACAGCGCTTCGGCGTGACCCACAAGGAAAAGCTCAAGCAGCTGCGCGCCGATGTGCATATGCTCACGCTTACCGCGACGCCGATCCCGCGCACCCTGCAGATGGCGATGACGGGCCTGCGCGAGCTTTCGACCATCCAGACCCCCCCGGTCGACCGGCTCGCCGTGCGCACCTACGTGATGGAATGGGACGACATGGTGATGCGCGAGGCCCTGCTGCGCGAACACCACCGCGGCGGCCAGAGTTTCATCGTCGTGCCGCGCATCTCCGACATGGCGCCGCTCGAGGAATGGCTCCACGAAAACGTGCCCGAAGTGAAGGTCGTCTCCGCTCACGGCCAGATGGGCGCGGGCGAAATCGAAGAGCGCATGAGCGCCTTTTACGAAGGCAAGTACGAAGTGCTGCTTTCGACCACGATCGTCGAGAGCGGCCTCGACCTGCCGAGCGCGAACACGATTCTGATCCACCGCGCCGACCGTTTCGGCCTTGCCCAGCTCTACCAGCTTCGCGGACGCGTGGGCCGGGCGAAGCTGCGCGCCTATGCCTATCTCACCTATGAAAAGGACGTGCAGCTCTCCGAAGTCGCGGAAAAGCGCCTGAAAGTGCTGGGCGATCTCGACAGCCTCGGCGCGGGTTTCCAGCTGGCGAGCCACGATCTCGACATTCGCGGCGCGGGCAACCTTCTGGGCGATGAACAGTCGGGCCATATCCGCGAGGTCGGCTTCGAACTCTACCAGTCGATGCTCGAGGACGCGATCCTCGCCGCGAAGGCGGGCGAAATGGGACTGGAAAAGCCGCGCGATGCGGTAAGTCCGCAGATCACGGTCGATGCACCGATCATGATCCCGGAGGATTACGTCCCCGACCTCGCCGTGCGCATGGCGCTGTATCGCAGGCTCAACCAGGCCGAGGGCAAGGCGGAAATCGAGAGCCTTGCCGCGGAAATGATCGACCGCTTCGGCGACCTGCCCGCCCCGACGCAGAATCTCGTGCGCCTGATCGAGATCAAGCATCAGGCGATCGCGGCCAACATCGCCAAGATCGATGTCGGCGCGCGCGGTACGCTCGTCACCTTCCACAAGGACGATTTTCCCGACCCCGCCGGCCTCGTCGCCTATGTCGACCGCCTGCAGGGCACGGCCAAGCTGCGTCCCGACATGAAACTCGTCATAAACCGCGCCTGGGGCGATCCGCAGAGCCGCCTCAACGGCCTGTTCCAGCTGACCAAGGGGCTCTCCGGCATCGTGAGGAAGGCGGCGAAGGCGAAAGGCAAGGCGAACGAGCCGGCGTGATCTTGGCGGTCGCGGACAGGCCCGGCTACCAAGGCGCTTGCGAGCCTGAAAGCGGACTTTCCGCTTGCGACCCCATCGCCGCCATCTATTTCACGCGTCGCCCCGTGCTTGACACGGGGCTCGGCTAATCTTCCAACGCCTTCGAGGCGAACCAGCTTTCCCACGGGTCGTCCCAATCGGGATTTTCGGCTTCGATCAGCGCGAATTTCCATTCCCGCCGCCACTTCTTGACGAGCTTTTCACGCGCGATCGCCTGTTCGATATTCTCATGGCGCTCGACATAGACGAGCCGCCGCTTGCCAAAGT
>NZ_JAVJPT010000006.1:0-55047 GCF_040217515.1 Erythrobacter sp. | reverse complement strand
CAAGGGCGTTCCGTTCGCAGGCGGCGGCATTACCGCCGGACTGCGCGATCTCGGGCGGCTCGGACAGCTCATGCTCGACAAGGGCGTAGCGGGCGGCGAGCGTCTGTTCCCGGCCGCGGTCGCAGAGCGCATCGCGAAAGGCGGTGACCGCTCGAAATTCGCCGGTTTCCCGACCATTCCGGGCGGCAGCTACACCAGCCAGTGGTGGGTCTTCCATAACGAGCACGGCGCCTATGCCGCGCGCGGGGTCCATGGACAAACGATCTATGTCGATCCCACCGCCGAGATGGTGCTGGTCCGCTTCGCGTCCTATCCCGCCGCGCAGAACGGCTTCATCGATCCCACTTCATTGCCTGCCTACCAGGCAGTCGCCGAATATCTGATGGGCAAGGATTGAGCGCGCGGGCGGGGCGATCAGCGCTGGGTTTCCTCGGCGAGCTGCTGGCGGCTGGATTGCGGAAATATTGCGCAACCGCGGCCCCGGTCCGAAATCCGGCAGAACCTTTTCGGTCACACGCGTTGCCACCGGCGGGATCATTGCCGCCGCGATCAGACCGACGGCGAGCGAGGTTTCAGGCGATTGCCCGTCGTGAACCAATTCGGGGGATGGCCCGATGGGCAAATTCATTGAGCGCATCCCGATAGGTCTGGCGATCCGCAGCCTGGGCCGGGACGATCGCAAGCTCGTACTGGAAAATCAGGGACATCATGTCAGCAGGATTTTGCTTGGAGACGAACTGCACAACAGGGCGAGGAGTGTACGGCACCGCGCAGTTGCCCCATTTCGCCAAAGTTTGTAACCCTGTCGGGTCCGCCCCGGCTGATTGCAATGGCGGGACGGATTGCGGGGGTGAAAGTGGCACGAAAGACAGCGCTTGTTCTGGGGGCCGGCGGCTTCATCGGCGGACATCTTGCCAAGCGGCTCAAGGCCGAGGGGATGTGGGTGCGAGGCGTGGATCTGCGCCCCAACCCCTACAGTCCGAGCGAAGCCGATGAATTTGTTATCGGCGACTTAAGCGATGAAACTTTCGCGAAAAGCGTCGTGGATCAGGAGTTTGACGAGGTCTATCAACTCGCCGCCGACATGGGAGGGGCGGGCTATATCTTCACAGGCGAGAACGATGCCCGAGTGATGCGCAACTCCGCTTCCATCAATCTGAACATCCTCGATGCCTGCCAGGCCCGGCGCATCCAGCGCGTGTTCTTTTCGTCCTCTGCCTGTATCTATCCCAGGCAGAACCAGGCCGATCCCGGTCGCCCCGATTGTTCCGAGGACAGTGCTTACCCTGCCGATCCCGACAGCGAGTACGGCTGGGAGAAGCTGTTCTGCGAGCGGCTTTATTTGGCCTATAACCGGAATTACGGCATGTCCTGCCGTATCGCGCGGTATCACAATATCTTCGGCCCGGAGGGTTGTTGGACGGGCGGGCGCGAGAAGGCTCCCGCCGCTCTCTGCCGCAAGGTCAGCCAAGCCGAACCGGGTGGTGAAATCGAGATCTGGGGCGACGGTCGGCAAACCCGCTCTTTCCTGCATGTCGACGAGTGCATCGAGGGGACAACGCGGCTGCTGCGTTCAGGCGTCACCGTTCCCGTCAACATCGGGTCTGAAGAGATGATCTCCATCAACGATCTGGCAATGATGGTGATTGATCTCTCGGGCAAGTCTCTCACTATCAGGAACATTCAGGGGCCAGAGGGGGTTCGGGGACGCACCTCGGACAATCGCCTCATCCGAGAGGCTCTTGGGTGGGCACCCGAACTTCCGCTGAGAGAGGGCATCGCGCAGACCTATTCATGGATTGCGGCACAGGTCGAGCAGAGCAATTCCAGCCCAGCCATTGGGCGTGAAGACGATATCACGCGCCCGAACCGAAACGGATCACCTCCGGTACATCGTCCGGGATTGAATCGAGCACGTCCAAAATCTGCAGGTTCGGACGCTCCAGCTTGAGGCGCTCCAAAGCGGCAGCGGCCAGCGGGATCGTCAGCACCAGCGTGTCAGCTTCCGAGGTGGCCTCGGCAAGATCCGCTGTCGTCGCAATGCCGGGGCTGAGCGCGTCCAGCTCCATAAACCCGACCAGCGGGTCTATTCCGATGACCTTTGCTCCTGCCGCGTCGAGCGTATTGGCAAGAGCGATGGAAGCCGAGTCGATCGAGATGTTGGACCCCGCCCGATAGGAGAGTCCCCAGACGCAGACAGTCTTGCCCTCCACCTGTCCGATCAGGCTGACCAGCCAGTCATTATGCGAAGTGTTGATCCTGGCCGCCGCACTGGGCAGTTGGGGGTCAAGACCCACGGACATCAGTGCATGCGCAAGTGCTGCCGTGTCGCGGGGCAGGCAGGGACCACCATAACCCATGCCGGCCCCCAGGAAGCTCGGTCCGACGCGGCGATCGGCTCCGATTGCATCCAAGACGTCTCGCGCCCGGGCACCAGGCGACGCATGGCAGAGCTGTCCGATCAGATTGCTGAAACTGATTTTCATCGTCAGGAAATTGTTCAGGCCGATCTTCGCGATTTCGACGCTTTCCGCGCTCATGCGATGGATGGGCGTGCCTTGCGCCAGAATATCGGCAAGAAAGGCGGCCAAACGCTTGCCGCCTTTCTCTTCGGTTTGCCCGACAAAGGCGAAATCCGGCGACAGGAACCCGTCCAGGACCGTGCCGAGGGCAACAAGGGCAGGCGCGTAGCAGAAACAGAAAGCCTCCCCTAATGGCCCGCCGGCTGCGTCTTGCAAGGCCGGCAACAGGACTTCGCATGTGCTGCCGGGCGAAACCGTGCTGACCAGCACGATCAGTGGCGGTTGTTCGACGGGCGGGGCATCACGCAGCGCAGTCCCGATCCCTTTGAGCGCGGAAACGGCAGCATCCGTGCAGAAGCTTCCGTCGTCTCGTGATGGCGTCGGTACGACGACGAAGGTAATGTCGGCCCCGGCGACTGCCTCGGCGATCGAAGAGGCGACGGCGATATTGGGGCGTGCCGACCGAACCGCCTCGCCCAGGCCCCGCTCATGGGCGAAAGCCGCATGGTCGATGGGGGCATCGGCAAGAAGCCTGCCTCGGTTCGGGTCAATGTCATAGCCCGTGACGGTCCTCCCGCGCGACCCGATCGCGGCGGCAAGAGCGAGGCCGAGCTTGCCGAGGCCGATCACGGCCACTGTCTCGTCCACTGCTTCGGTCATAAAGGATCCTTCTGGGCCTGAACGGCCGGAGTTTTATGGGACAGCCGCTCATCGCTTGTCTGCATCGCTTTTGGAGCTTCGGGCCTGATCTGACGGCGGATGGTGCGCAGAGCGTGCCAAACACGCACCAAGCCCTGGTAGTAGGTCACCGAGTCCGGCTTCAGCATCAGGGACAAAAGATGCACGGCCGGAAGCGAAGCCCCCATACCTGCCATACGCACCAGCATTGAATGGCAACGACCTTTTGTTTCCAAATCCCGGATCAGACCACTTTGCATCCCCATGTTGAGTAATCGAAAGACATTTTGTCCGGTGCAGAAATGTTCAGGGCAGGCTTCGAAGAAGTGCTCATAGACCTGCACTATTGCGTGCAATTGCTCCGATCGTGTCTGATCTTTCTTGCCAAGCTGGCCAAAGTCGTGAAAACGCCGTGCTGCGACCAGCCCCTGATGCAAGGCAGGCCATCCGGCCGTCGCCATGATCCGCCAGTGCATCTCGGTATCTTCGCCCGTTCTTAGCGCCTCGTTATAGCCATCGATGCGGTCAATAACTTCGCGCCGGTAGATCGCCGCGTGCGTATACCAGTTCGATGCGAGAATATCGCCTGGAACGATGTGATGGGAACTGAACGGCTGATCGGCCGACCGGGCTCCTTCACGATCGGTATCTTCAACTATTCCAACAGCATAGGTCGTACCTGCTCGCAGCATTGCGGCAATCAGCTCATCGAATGCGGCCGGGGCCACGAGGTCGTCTGAATCCAGGTGATAAAGAAATTCGCCGCAGGCCAGCCGTCGCCCCGCATTGCGCGCCGCGGCGGGGCCTGCATTAGGCTGCCAGATATACTCCAGAGGCCAACGGAAACCGCCGGAGCGGATATTCGCTATCACAGCCTCAGTATCGTCCGTAGAGCCGTCATCCACGAGGATGACTTCAACATCTTTCCAGCGCAGCTTCTCGAGCGAGGCAAGAGCCTCGGCGACCAGCACGGCCCGGTTGAACGTGGGGATGATAACGGACACCCGGCCCGTTACTGTATCCCCTGCCGCAGGCGTCACGAGGCAAGGGCGATGATGGCGTGCCCCTCGACCAGGCGAAGGCGCATCGTGCAATAGGCCAGTGTGCTGCGCCGGTGCGCAACGGTCACGATTGTCGGGCGGTTCGACATGCTGACGACGGCAGACATCACGCGATCCTCGGTGTCCGGGTCGAGCGCACTGGTCGCCTCGTCAAGAATCAGAACCTCCGGCTGGAGGTAAAGTGCGCGCGCGATACCGATCCGTTGGCGCTGCCCGCCCGATAGGCGCACACCGCGTTCGCCCACCACCGTGTCCCATCCCTCGGGCAGTGTTTCAATGAAGTCGAGGATACAGGCCGCACGGGTCGCTTCTTTCAGGCGGACCATATCGGTCGGGCCGTCGAGAATGATATTCTGGGCAATGGACGCATCGTTGAGATGTATGGCCTGGGGCACATAGGCCAACGCACCCTGCCAGGCGAGCGCAAGCGCCGGGGTCATTTCCTGACCGTCGATGCGGATCGTGCCCTGATCAGGCTCCAGCAGTCCGGCCATGAGGTCCAGCAGCGTGCTCTTGCCGGTTCCCGTCGGCCCCTCGATGCCCAAATGGGCTCCCTTGGGCAATGTAAAGCTGAGGTTCTTCAAAATCGGCGCAGTGTCGCAATATCCGAAACTCACGCGGTCGAAAACGATATCCTGTTCGAAGTCCAGCGGTGCGACCGGTCCAATTCCGGAGCCAGTGTCACCGGTATGCCGCCTTAGCTCCCGGGCCACGGCGCTGATCGTAAAGGCGTTCCCCTTGACCGCCAGAATGCCCCCCCAAGCCTGGTTGATTGCCGGAATCAGCCTTTGGATGCCGAGTGCCAAAGCGCCAAGCAAAGGCAGCCCGGCAACCAGTCCCTCCGGTTGCCCGGCCTGGTAGACGGTGATCCCCGCAACGGCCAGGATCCGACCGGTATCGACCAGCAGCGCCGGCATTGCCGTGAGGTTGGCGGTTTGGCGCTGGAAGATGAGGCGCTGCCTGTCTGCGGCCTGAAAGCGGGCGACCACGGTCCCCTGCAGCCGCTGAAGAATGATGTCCCGCATCGAACCGGAGGCTTCCTGCATCGTCTTGGTAAGCAGGACTGCCGCGCTATCGATGCGTTGTGAATTGCGGCTCATGATCGGCCCGACCACGAAGGTCATCCCGGCAAAGAGCGCAACCAGTCCGCCAACCGCCACCATTGTCAGCACAGGTGCAAGCCACAGGAGAAAGCCGCCAATCGCGATACCCAACGCAAGACTTGTGAAAGTGGTCAGGAGCGGCGCAAGGACTTGCTGGGAAAAACTCTCGGCGCGCGATACGCCGACCAGCAGTTCGGAGCTGTTTCGGGTCAAGAGGGTGCGATAGGGCAAGTTGACCGCGATCCCGAATAACCGCCCCCGCAAGTCGGCCGCGACATGCATCAGCAGCGATTGCTTCAATAACAGATTCGCCAACTTGAGCGCGCCGGTTACCAGAAGAACCACGATCACGGTTGCAAAGGCCGACGTCAGGTCGTCGATCCACGGCACGGGGAAGGGCAGGAACCCGGATGTCGGCGAATTGAGCGCAGCGGCCAGCCCGATCAAAGGCATGATCGCGCCAATCGTCACCATTTCCAGCGCGGCCGTAAGCACTCCGACAGCCAGCACCGCTACGAGGTGGATACGCCTTCGCATGGGAAGCTGGCGGAAGATTATGACGAGGTCGTGCAAGCGGGCATGCCAGTTGATGGGAAAGTTTGGCCCGCAGCCGGTCCAAGTCGCAGGGAGTAGCATTACGGTAGGCCCCGTGCAATATGGCGGCAGGCCGCCATTACCCCTGGAGACCTAGCATTGCATAAGAACCCGGAGAGCGCACCCCGCCCGTCTTCCGGGTCGCTTGTGCGCCGTTATGCTGCAACTGCCCATCGACGGCTATTCGGCGCACTGAACATACGGCACCTTGATTGCGCCTGCGAGCGCGGACCTTTGGCCGATCCGGTCGCTGCGTCCCAAGCCGACATCATCGTGCGTGTGTATGACAATTGGGTGAAATATGTGCAGCGTGACATGGCCAATGCCTCCCCGAACGGAGATTGCATTTTCGACGGGGTCGCCTTTGTGCGGGGGCCTCGTCCTGCGGCGGACTGGCATGTCATTCTCAACAGCATTGACTGGCATCTTCGCTCCGTTCGCTTTCGCGGACGCCCGAACCGGACCATTTTCGCGCTAGGTGAACCCGCATCCCCTATCCACCGACCCTGGCACCTCGGTCAGGGAACCGGCACGATCGTGCTGACCTGCGACCATGAAGAGGCGCACTACGCAGGTCTCGAGCGCCGGTTTGAGCGGGTGCCCATGCTCGTCCGGTCGTGGTCCGTCGATCGCAGTTACCAATCGCTGAAATCCAGCACGATCCCGCCTGAAGAGAAAACGAAACAACTGTCCTGGATTACCAGCTCTCTCAACCTTTTGGAGGGTCACGCGGCCCGCATGCGGTTCTTGCAGGAGTTGCAGGGGCAGGTCTCCTTCGACCTCTATGGCCGCGGCTTTCGCGAAATTCATGACAAGTGGCACGCTCTCGCTCCCTATCGCTACAGCCTTGCCTATGAGAACTACCGCGCCCCGCTGGTCATGTCTGAAAAGCTGATGGACTGCTTTGTCGCGGAAACCATGCCGATCTACTACGGAAGCCCGGCCGTGACCGACTATTTCCCCAGCGAGAGCATGGTGATTATCGACCCCGAAGATCCGGACGTATTCCGCATCATCGCGGATGTGGCGGCATCGGATCGTTGGCTGAAAAACCGCGATGCCATTCTGGAAGCCAAGCGGATCACGCTCGATGAAATGAACGCATTCAAGCGGCTTGCCCAATTCATCCGGCATGAGCACGCAACGACCGAACCCGATCCGCAGCAATGGATGCGGGTCAATCAGGTGCAACTTAAGTACACCTGACCGGGCGCAAGGCGAAAGTTCATGGCGTATGGAGGTTAAACGCCGGAGGGCGTGTCCTGGCCCTTTGACCGGTCGGGAACAAACCAGTCATCCCACTCGCTCAACCGGGTCCATATCCGGCGGTAACCTTTGCTTGCCAACAAGTCTTTTATCGCTTCACGGCTGGGCGCATAGTTATGTTCTATGCAGATGAAGCCGAACGATGTGGTGGAAAAATCGAATGCCTCGAGAATGGCGAGTTCGCTGCCTTCACTGTCCATCGACAGGAAATCGACATGCGGCGGTGCGCCGTGCGTTTTCAGAAGGTCGTTCATCGAAACAGTCCTGACCGTTCCGATCTCGGCCGCCGCGCGCGCATCTGCGTGATGATCGGCATTGGCGAAATTCGAAACGGTCGAAAGCGTGGACACGAAATGAAAGGACACCGTTGCGCCAGTGGACGTCCAAACGCATCGTTCGTCCACGGCACAGCGACGTTCGTTACGCAACGCCTCGTGAAATTCAGGATTGGCTTCTGCACAAATGCCATCCCAGCCGAAAACACGCTCCAGCATGGCTGTATTGCTCGAATATACGGGGTCGGCTGCCCCGATGTCGACAAAATAGCCGTTCCTTTTGAAGCCGTTACAAGCAAGAGCCGCGATATCCTGCTTCAGTTGCCCGTGCGCCGCTTCGCGCGGCACTCCGGCCTGGGCCAGCAGCAGTTCCAGCATGCCGTCGAAATCGGCCACGGCATCCTGCATCCGCTCGTCCTGACTGCGCCGAGCGACAACAAATCCATTGCTTCGGGCAAGGCCAGCAAGTGCGCGACGGACTGCCCGGGTGAGTCTCATGCCGAGAACTTAACGAGCATAGCCAGCGTTTAGCAAACGATCAGGCACCCGGATCTCGAGACTTGCAGGCAGCTCCCGCACGCCGAAATCTTGCGATTGCTCCGCTCGCTTGCACGTCTGCCGATAGCCAAAATCAACGCCGTCAAACGGGTTTCGCGCGTATCATCCAGTGCCAGCCAAACCTGGCTTCCAGCGCCCTGAACATCTCGCTCGGCATCGCTTCGAACCAGGGCTCCTTCTCGTATCGAAATTCCTTGTAAGGCTCGATCTGGTAAGGAAAAATGTGATCCTGGTGCATATCGACAATGTCGAAATGCCCGGATAACAAATCGCGTACGCCGTCTTCGTCGAAAGTGAGGGCGATAGGGCAATCGTCCTGCGATTCCGGCTGGTCCAGGCCAGCCTCGATCATCGCCGATTTCCAGGAATTTTTCGAATAGACCATGATCCGCAGTTCCCCGTCGGCCTTTATCAGCCTCCGCGCGGCATGAATGATCGCTTTCGGCCGAACCGTGTGATGAATGACGCCGATCGAATACACCAGGTCATAGGATGACTCGGGTAAAATCTCGTCAAGCCGTTCGGCATTGTGCAGATGAAATTCACCTCCAAGTCCGTAAATTTCCATCCGCTTCTGCGCCATCGCCAGGGTATTGGGCGACAATTCCACTCCGGTATAATGGCTTCCATGACGCGCGAACCTGATCGCATCGGTCCCGATACCGCAACCGATTTCGAGCACCTTTCGCCCTTGCCAGTTCGCGAATTCGGCGAATGGCGCGATGTGAGGATGCACGAAATAGCGCCGCGCTTCGACCTCATCGAAATAGGCGCGCGAGGCAAACTCTGATCCGGAGTGATTGCTGTTGCACGGCTGACGATCCCAGTATGCACGCAGGAGATCCAAATAGTCCGTCGCCTTTTGCGCATCGAGATCGTTCGGAATATCGTCCATAAGAAATTCCTGCGGACAGTCCGCAGTCCCTCAAACAGGTTCGATCGGCACCATCACCGCGGGCAGTAAATCCTACAAGCGCAACGTTTGTTTCGCACCTTTTCGCCGCCTTGGCCCGGGACCGGGTTGCGAAGGAAACCGGTACGGCAAATGCCGGGAGCCTTCCAATTGCTGCCTCAGTCAACCCTTGTCAGCGCCTGTAAGGCGAATTCTTCTCCCGCCGTACCATCCCAAAGGTCGAGTCCATAGTCGAGTGTGGTTTGCTCCACGCGCATCCATTGCTTGGCATCATTACGAACCGTATCGTGTTCAGCCCGGATGAACCGGGCGAGCCGTGCAAACAGGTTCATCTCGTCAAGGGTGATCCGTTTTGCCTCGAGGACAGCATCGCGGTTCTTAAGCCAACGATCCGAAGCCACCACATCTGCAATGATGCGGAACACGTCCGGGTCGTCAGGGTCAATGATCACCATGCTTTCAGCCGGGAAATAATCTGTCACGGTCGGGCTGCCATAGTAGATGGGCATCGTTTCCGCGACAAAGCAGTCCATCAGCTTTTCGGTCATAAGCAATGGGCCCCGGAAGTTCTCGAAGGCGATGGAATACCGATACGGAGCAAGGGCCGGCCATTTGTCAGGGATTTCCCGGAACCCGCGTCCATACAGATCGAAGGGGACTCGTGCCTTGAGCGCAGAGAGAAACGCGAGCCGGTAGCGGTGGCCGCTCAACAACGCCTCATCCGAGCAGATCCAGGAGAGCGGCAGGGGCTTGTCCGTCGGCGCAATGGTGCACGCCTTGAGCTCATCGTAGGATTTGGCAACCGACCAAGACCGGATCGGTGATGGCACGGGCACGTAGCCGCGCGGTTCGTCCTTGAAACGCTCCACCGCCTCGGGGTCGCACGTCAGCACCGTCGTATCCGTACCCTGAGCTTTGTGCCATGGCATGTGGATCATCGTCGGCGGTTCGGCCACTGCAAAGATCGTCCGGCGCGGAGCGCCCCGGAAACGGACGAAGGGAAGGTGCGAATCCATCGTGTTGAAAAAGACGTGCCAGTCTGCCGACACCTTGCGGTCTCGGGTGAAGGCAACACCGTCCCAGACGCAGCGGCGCCCGGGAGTGGCGTTGCGCAGACCTTCCTCGAAGTAGTCCACCCAGTTGTCGTAACAGCGCACGACGATATCGGCTTCGCGCAGATCCGCTGTCGCCGCCAGCGGGCCGCGCTGGCAACGACAACCAGCCCCCGGTAGCCCGACCTGATGGCGCATCCAGTCGCGCCACTCACCCAATTGCGCAATTCTCCGGTTGATCCGATACCGCAAGGATCGACGGACACGACCCGGAGTGAGGCGGCTCCAGTCAAAAGTCATTGAACTCCAGAGTCCTCTTCCCGGGCTCGACCGGCGTTCTTGCTTGGGCCTCATTATATTGCACTTCCGCGCAGCCTTGATAAGACCAGTGAACAAAGGACGCGGGAAAGACAATTGTATCCCCGAGGCAAGGCTGCAGTTGGGGCGCACGGAAGCATGGTCCAAGGAAACAGTTTCCGATGCGCGCCGGATGAACGTCTTGGCCACGTGATTGAGCCGGTCCGCGAAACGATTGAGCAACTGGTCTCGGTCATTATCCCGACATTCAACCGGCGCGATCTCGTTCAGGATGCACTTGCCTCAATCGCGGCGCAAAGCTGGCACTCCATCGAAGTGATCGTGATTGATGACGGATCGGACGACGGCACCGGTAAGATGATTGCCGATCTGATCGAGGGCTCCTTTCCCTGGCCGATCACCTATCGTTGGCAGGCGAACCAGGGCGCAGCAGTCGCCCGCAACCACGGTCGGAGTCTGGCACGGGGAGCCTATCTTTATCACCTCGATTCCGATGATGTGGCGCATCCCGAAGCCCTGTCCGACCTGGTCGCCGCGATCGAAAGGGCTGGCGCTCAATATGCAGTCGGGTTGGTCGCGAACACGGATCTCGGCGGCGTGCCCAACCGGCTTGACCCGGTAAGCGTCCCGCGGGTCGTGCCACGGGACATCGTCGGTTCCGGCTGGTATACCCACGCCGCTCTCTACCGTCGGGAGCTGGTAGAGGCCGTGGGTGGATACAGCCCGGCGTTCGATGTCGGCGAGGACGCCGAACTGCACTGGCGAATTCTGGCAAAGGCCGGTTCGCCGGGATGCACCGATACGCTGGTTGCCGATCGCCGGATTCATGGTCATGGCCAATTGAGCGAGCCGATGGACTTGTCCGCGAGAAAGCGCGTCGCACTCGCACTGTTGGAGCATATGCACCGCGACGAGAACGATATCCTTGCAACCACCCGCAACCGGCTGCGGGTTTTTCTGATGGGGAGCGAATTCGGGGCCCGCGCCGACTGGAGCAGCAAAGAACGTGCGCGCGTCCTGCTTGGCGAGATGTCGAGTGCGCGGCCCATCTTGCGCAGGCTGTCGAATGCGGCGCTGGCTCCGAAATCACGCCTTTATTACAGGATTTTGAAGATCGGGTTGGCCTGCATACGCGGCACCGTGCCAGCCCTTTACAGGTTCGGGTGGCGAAGCAACTGGCACAGGAACGGCAATTGGAAAACCAAGCTGTAAACGGATACCCCGAAAAACTGCATCTCGGTTGCGCAAGGCGATTCATTCCGGGCTTTTACCATGTCGATGCACAAGCCTACCCGCACGTCGATCGCGTGGCGGATGTCAGCGATTTGAGCTTCCTACCGGACAACACCGTCACGTTGATTTACGCCTCAAGCGTGCTGGAACACTTCGGTCGGCATGAATACATGGATGTCCTCGCGGAATGGTATCGCGTTCTCAAGAAGGGCGGCGTGTTGCGTCTGTCCGTGCCCGATTTCGATGCTGCGGTTGCGGTCTATCTGGACCGGGAACGTTTTCCCGACGGCTTGAGGCGCATCCATGGCGCGCTGATCGGAGGGCAGCGCGATCGATGGGACTTTCACAAGATGGTCTTCAACGCGCAGCTTCTCACCGAGTCGCTTATGCAGACCGGGTTTCGCACCTGCCGACACTGGGACTGGCGAAAGACCGAACACAGTCACGTGGACGACTATTCCCAAGCATACCAGCCGCATATGGACAAGACCAACGGCATACACCAAGCGCTCAACCTTGAGGGGGTGAAATAGCCTTGATTCGAGGCCATTGACCGAGCTGGCGACCTTCCCCCCGGCGGCAGCCGGAGCATCGCTCGATCAGACTGGATCCTGTGCGCTACCGGACCAATCCCGCATTGGGCCGCTCCGGGCGGAACGGCACGCACCGACACCAGGGACACCTTCCGTGTGCGCGGTTTCGGAGCGTTCCGTTCGCCCGATGCGGGCGCTCGCGATCGATCAGGACTGCGATGCGAGCGAAACGTGGCGTTTCATGTGGTGGTCGACATCGCCGAATTCGGATTCGAAGATGGTCAGCCGCTTGAAGTAATGCCCGATCGCATATTCGTCGGTCACGCCGTTGCCGCCGTGAATCTGGACCGCTTCCTGCCCGATCAGCCGCGCTGCCTGGCCAACGCCGACCTTGGCCGCCGAGACCGCGCGCTTGCGCTCGGTTTCCTGAGCATCGAGCCGCAGTGTGGCGAGATAGGTCAGCGAGACCGATTGTTCGTAGGCGGTGTACATGTCGACCATGCGGTGCTGGAGTACCTGGAACTTGCCGATCGGCACGCCGAACTGCTTGCGCTGCTTCGAATATTCGAGCGTCATCGCATGGGCGACTTTCATCGCTCCGCAGGCTTCCGCGCAAGACGCGGCAATGGCTTCGTCGGTCACCCGCTCGATCAGCGGCAGGGCGGCACCTTCTTCGCCGATCAGGGCATCGGCGGGGATCGCGGCGTTTTCGAGGTAGACCTCCGAGGCGCGGCGGCCATCGACCGTTTCGTAGTCGCGCGTCACAACGCCGCTGGTCTGCTTGTCGATCACGAACACCGATATGCCCTCGCGGTCGCGTCGCGCGCCGGAAGTGCGCGCGGTCACGACCAGGTGGCTTGCCCAGGGCGCCCCGATGACGACCGCCTTGTGGCCGCTCAGGACATAGCCGTCGCCATCCTTCTTCGCGGTGGTTTCGAGATCGGCATAGTCATACCGTCCGCGCGGTTCGGCATGGGCGAAGGCGAAGACCCGGCTGCCATCGACGATCCCGCCGATATGCTCTTCCTTCTGCGCGGGGGTGCCCGCATGCTTGAGGAAACCGCCGGCGCATACGACGGTCGGGATGAAGGGTTCGACGACGAGGCCTTTCCCGAATTCCTCCATCACGATCATCGCATCGACCGCGCCGCCGCCGAAACCGCCCTCCGCTTCGCCGAACGGCATGCCGAGAATGCCGAGTTCGGCCAGCTGCGCCCAGATTTCCGGGCGCCAGCCCTTTTCGCTGGCGATCGCGGCGCGGCGGGTTTCCCAGTCGTACTGCTCGCGCACCAGGCGCGAAAGGCCGTCGCGCACCATTTCCTGTTCTTCGGTGAAATTGAAATCCACTGATCTGCTCTCCCGTGTCTCCCGGCCGCTTTAGAGGCCGAGGATCATTTTCGTGATGATGTTGCGCTGGATCTCGTTCGACCCGCCATAGATCGATGTCTTGCGCATGTTGAAATAGGTCGCGGCGGCATGCTGGGCATGCTCGGGGCCGACCGGATACTGGTTCGATCCCGCATCGCCCGGGACGTTCGCGATATTGCCGTAAAGCGGCGTGCCGTATGAGCCGACCGCTTCGAGCGTGAGTTCGGTCAGGCGCTGCTGGATTTCGGTGCCCTTGATCTTGAGGATCGAGCTTTCCGGACCCGGCCCCTTGCCCGCCTGTTCGTTGGCGAGCGTGCGCAATTCGGTGATCTCGAGCGCGGCGAGGTCGATTTCGAGCTGGCTGACCTTGCGGGCGAAATCGTAATCCTGGATCAGCGGCTTTCCGTCCAGCGTTTCCGAAGCGGCAATGTCGCGCAGCTTTTCCACCCCGCGCTTGGACCGGGCAACGCCCGCAATGCCGCTGCGTTCATGGGCAAGCAGGAACTTGGCGTAGGTCCAGCCCTTGTTTTCTTCGCCGACGAGGTTCTCGACCGGGACGCGCACATCGGTCAGCCAAGTCTCGTTGACCTCGTGCCCGCCGTCGAGAAGCTTGATCGGCTTCACTTCGACGCCCGGCGATTTCATGTCGATGAGGAGGAAGCTGATGCCTTCCTGCGGCTTGTCCGCCTCCGGATCGGTGCGCACGAGGAAGAAACCCCAGTCGGCATGCTGGGCCAGCGTGGTCCAGGTCTTCTGGCCGTTCACGATGTAATGATCGCCGTCGCGCACCGCGGTGGTCTTGAGGCTGGCGAGGTCGGATCCCGCGCCCGGCTCCGAATAGCCCTGGCACCACCAGACATCGCCTGAGAGGATGCCCGGCAGGTGCTTCGCCTTCTGCTCGTCGCTGCCGAAGGTATAGATCACGGGGCCGACCATCGAGACGCCGAAGGGCAGCGGCATGAAGGTGCCGACACGCGCATTCTCCTCCGACCAGATGTAACGCTGGGTCGGGGTCCAGCCCGTGCCGCCATATTCGACCGGCCATGCAGGCGCGGACCAGCCCTTCTTGCCGAGGATCTTGTGCCACGCGGTCATGTCTTCGGGCGACATGTCCTCGCGGTTGCCCATGCCTTCGAGATGCTTGGGATGATTTTCCTCGATGAAGGCGCGGACCTCTTCGCGAAAGGCCTGTTCCTCGGGCGTGAATTCAAGGTTCATTGCGTTGTCTCCTGCATCAATCGCTTCTCCCGCCTGCCCCTGCCACAAATTCGGGCCGACGGGCAGGGCCTTGCACAGTGCAAGTTTTGCATTGCGCGCGCTATTCCGTGAAATTCTCCCATGACGGCGGCCGGGAGCGGGCCGGGCCTGCAGCGGCCGTAACAAGCTGTCCCGGGCTTGCAAATGCCTTGAAACGCCCGGTGGTTCGAAAGATCGTCGTTCCGTGACACGGCCCGCTAATCCGGCGCAACGGGAAAGGCGGGCAATCCGAGTTTTCCCGAATTGGGAAAAGAGCGCGCGAAACGGGGGCTCGTACCCGTTGGGCTGCAACCTGTGTGAAGAGCCGGTCCCGGCGAGCAATTGCAGCCATGATGCCCATCGCAATTGCCCCTGCCGGGGGCCGGGCTGTGCGCAATTGCGCGCCGTGCAATGGGAACCGAAAGGGCATACGGCGAATTGCAAGACCTCACACAGATCAAACGCCTTGCCCTACATCATGCGCTTCAGTTTCTTCATCGCGGCATGTCTGCTGCTCGCGGCCTGTTCCTCTGACGAGACCGAGCGGCCCGACCGCTCGGTGACGGTCGTCGCTCGCGAAATCGCGTTCCTGCCCGAGCAGACGATCGTCGAGGCCATCGGCACGGCCAGGGCGGCGCGCACGGCCGAGCTCTATCCGGAAACCGCAGGCGAGGTCGTCGCCGTGCGGTTTTCTCCGGGCGAATACGTGCGCGCTGGTGCGCCATTGGTCCAGCTCGAGGCGCGGGCCGAGCGGCTTGCGCTCGAGCTAGCCGAGGTGCGGGTCGAGGAGGCCGAGCAATTGCTCGCCCGATACCGCCGGATCGAGGATACGGGCGCGCTGTCCGAAAGCCAGATCGAGGCGGGCGAGACCGCGCTCGCCGCCGCGCGGATCGAACGCGACCAGGCCGCCGACGCGCTGGCCGAGCGCACGGTGCGCGCGCCGTTTTCCGGCCATGTCGGCTTCACCGAAGTCGATGTCGGCGACCGCATCACGCCCACCACGCTGATCGCCCAGATCGACCGCCGCGACCGGTTGTTCGTCGAATTCAACGCGCCCGAAGCGGTGTTCCAGCGGCTCGATGAAGGAACGAGCGTCGAACTGGTCCCCTTTTCGCAGCCCGAACGGTCCATCAGCGCCCCAGTCCGCGCGGTCGGCACGACCATCGAACAGGACCAGCGCAGCTACCGCGTGCGCGCCGTGATCCCCAATGAAGGCGACCGCTACCGTCCGGGCATGAGCTTCACCGTGCGTTTCCGTGATCGCGGGCGGATGCGCGCCGCCGTGCCCGAAGCCGCCGTGGTGTGGGGCGGGGAGGGCTCCTCGATCTTCGCGGTGCGGGACGGAAAGGCGGTGCGCGTGCCCGTCACCATCGCCGCGCGCCGCGACGGACTCGCGCTGGTCGATGCCGAGCTGGAGGAAGGCGCGCTGGTCATCGCCGAGGGTGTGCAGAAGGTGCGTGAGGGCCAGGAGGTCGAACTGGTCGAACCGCGCACCCGCGATGCGGCCCCGGTCGAAACAGCGGCCGCCGACACGAAGGACGCGTCATGAGCGGGAAGACAGACCTGCCCGTGCTCGCGGTCAAGCGGCCGCTGCTCATCATGGTCGTCAATCTCATGATCGTGATCGCAGGGGCGGCCGCGCTGCTGGGCACGGAAGTGCGCGAACTGCCCAATGTCGACCGCCCGATCGTCACCGTGTCGGCCACACTGCCCGGAGCCGCGCCCGAGACGATGGACAGCGAAGTGACATCGGTGCTCGAAAACGCCGCCGCACGGGTCAACGGGGTACGCCAGATCCGATCGTCGAGCGAGGAGAACAACACCCGCATCCGGGTCGAATTCACCCCCGGAACCGATCTCGACGCGGCGGCCTCCGACATCCGCGAGGCCGTCAGCCGGGTGACGCGCGAACTGCCCGAACGGCTCGAACAGGTGCGCGTGGTCAAGGCGGACGCGGACGCGCAGTCGATCATGACTCTGGCCGTCGCGAGCGATGCCTATGACGACATGGAACTGACCCGGATCGTCGAGAACGACATCATTCCCGAACTGCTCGCGGCCGAAGGCGTGGCCAGTATCGACACCTTCGGTACACGCGAGCGACAATTGCGCGTCGCGGTCGATCCGGCGCGTCTGGCGCGCTATTCGCTTACGATGAGCGATGTCGCAGGCGCGCTCGAACAGGCGCCGTTCGATACGCCGGTGGGCTCGTTCCGTTCCGACCAGCAGCAATTGCTCGTCCGCGCCGAGGCCAAGGCGGCGGATCCGGAGCGGATCGATGCGGTGGCGATCCGCGATGAAGTGACCATCGGCGACGTGGCTGAGACCTATTTCGCCCCGGCCGATGCGACCAGCTATGTCCGCCTTGACGGGGAGCCGGTCATCGGGCTCGGCGTTATCCGGCAGGCCAATTCCAACACCATCGCGATCTCGGACGCGATCCGCGCCGCGACCGAAAAGCTCGATGAAAGGTTCGAGGAGATCGACATCCGCGTGATTGCCGATGATGCGGTGTTCATCGCGACGTCGGTGCGCGAGGTGATCGTGACGCTCGCTTTCACCGTCGCGGTCGTGGTGCTGACGATCTGGCTGTTCTTCGGCCATGCGAAGCCGACCCTGATACCGAGCACCGCCATTCCCATTGCGCTGGTCGGCGTCGTCTCAGGCATCTGGCTGCTGGGCTTCTCGATCAACCTGCTCACCCTGCTCGCCATCGTGCTCGCCACCGGGCTGATCGTCGACGATGCCATCGTCGTTCTCGAGAATGCGCAGCGCCTGCAGAAGGAAGAGGGGCTGGGGCGCAAGGCATCGGCGGTGCTGGGCACGCGGCAGGTCTATTTTGCGGTGATCGCGACGACGGCGGTGCTGGTTTCGGTCTTCGTGCCGATCAGCTTCCTGCCGTCGGAAACGGGGCGGCTGTTCCGCGAATTCGGTTTCGTCCTTGCCATTGCGGTGATCCTGTCGACCTTTGTCGCGGTCAGCCTCGTGCCCGCGCTCGCGGCCAGGATCGACCTTGCGGGCGAGGGCGCGGACCCGAACCCGCGCCTGCAACGCATCGCGAGCCGATTTGCGAGCCGCTATCGCAGCGGGGTCGAGAGCGCGATTGCCCGGCCTTGGGTGACGGTGGGCCTGTCGCTGGTCGCGGTGGCCGGCGCGGGGCTGCTCTATACCCAACTCGAGGAGGAACTGGTCCCGGACGAGGACCGCGCAACCTTCTACGTCTGGGCGAGCGGCCCGGACGGGGTGGGCCTCACCTTCATGGACCGCGAGATGGACGAGATCGAGGAGGTGCTCGAGCCCTATGTGGAAAGCGGCGAGATCGACAGCACGCTTTCCATCGTCGGGCGCTACGATCCCAACCGGGTGCAGGTGACGGCCAATCTCGCCGACTGGGACGAACGGGCACGCAGCCAGTCCGCAATCGTCGAGGAACTGAGCGAGCCGCTCGACCGCCTGCCCGGCTCGCGCGCCTCGGCCCGCGGGCGCGGTACGCTGTCGGGCGGCTGGGGCGGACGCGGCGGCCTCGAAGTCGCGCTGACCGGCGACAATTACCAAGGCATCTACGCCTCGGCCCGCGCCCTGTCGGATGCCATAGCCACGCAGTCGGACATTCTCTCCGATCCCGAGATTTCCTACCAGCCGACCCAGCCGCAGCTCTCCATCGCCATCGACCGCCAGCGCGCCGCCGATCTCGGCGTGGAGTTGCCGGATCTCGCCACCACCCTGCAGGCGATGGTCGACGGGCTCGAAGTCGTCGATCTCAATGTCGACGACCAGGCGATTCCCGTCTTCCTCACCGCGGAAACGGTGGCGATCACCAATCCCGCCGATCTCGGCAATCTCTATGTCCGTTCGGGCAGCGGCGCGCTGGTTCCGATATCCGCGCTCACCCGCTTTGCCGAGGAAGGGGTGGCTGCCGAACTCGACCGCACCGAACAGCGCCGTGCGATCGAAGTCGAAGCGGCGATTGCTCCCGGAACACCGCTCGCCGATGCGGTGGCCGAGATCGAGCGACTGGCTGCGGAGACAGTGGCCGACGACATCGACATGATCCTGAAAGGCGAGGCCGAGCAATTGGAGGAAAGCTCGGAGGAATTGCTGCTGACCTACGCCTTCGCGTTGCTGATCGTGTTCCTCGTCCTCGTCGCCCAGTTCGAAAGCCTTGCCAGCCCCTTCGTCATCATCGCCTCGATCCCCTTCGCGCTGGCTGCGGCGATTTATGCGCTGTTCGCATCCGGCACATCGCTCAACATCTATTCGCAGATCGGGCTCGTCATGCTGATCGGGCTGATGGCGAAGAACGGCATCCTGATGGTCGAATTCGCCGACCAGAAGCGCGAGGACGGCGCCCATGTGCGCGAGGCGATTGCCGAAGCCGCCGCGATCCGCCTGCGGCCCATTGCCATGACCCTGATCTCGACCGTGCTGGGTGCGCTACCCCTGATCCTCGCGAGCGGGGCGGGGGCCGAAGCGCGCCAGGCGATCGGCTGGGTGATCTTCGGCGGGCTCGGCATCGCGGCGCTGTTCACCCTCTTCCTCGTGCCCGCGCTCTACACCTTGATCGCGCCTTTCTCGACCCCGCGCAGCGCCGACCTGGCGCGCTATCGCCGGGAGATGGGCGAAGCGCAGGAGGAACCCGGGCCGGAGGGAATCCCGGCATGAGGCTCGCAATTCCGCTTGCAGGCGCCGTGCTTCTGGCGGGCTGCGCTTCGCCCGATATCCCGGACGTGGAGCCCGCAGCGGGCATTGCGCTCGCGCCCGATTACTTCGCGCAAAGCCGCCCGCCTGCCGGGCTCGATGCGGCGTGGTGGAGCGGCTTCGGCGAGGCCCGGCTCGACACGCTGGTTGCCGGGGCTCTGGCACGCAACCAGACGATCGAGGCGGCGCGCGCACGACTGGCCGCCGCGCGCGCGGTGCTGCGCGCGGAGCAAGCCGATTTCCTGCCCACGATCGACGGCGATGCCAGCCTCGCAGGCTCGATCGACAGCGAAGCGGGCGGGGGCGGCGCCTTCCTCGACGAGGCGAGCGCGGGGCTGGGGGGTGTGTGGACGATCGACATCAACGGGCGCCTTTCCGCCGAGCGGGCCGAGGCGCTTGCCGGGGTGCAGGCATCGCAATATTTCCTCGCCGACCGCCGCCGCCTCATCGCCTCGGCGGTGGCGAACCGGTTCGTCGAACTGCGCCGGACGGCCGCACGGCTGCGGCTGCTCGAACAATCCGCCGATCTCCAGCGCCAGACTCTCAACATCGTGCAATTGCGCGAGGAAGCCGGGCTCTCCTCCAATTTCGACGTGCGCCGCGCGGCTGCCGACCTGTCGCGCACGCTCTCGCAGCGCGGCCCCCTGCTGCTTGCCCGCGCGCGGGCCGCCAACGCGCTTTCGGTGCTCACCGGCGAGCCGCCCGCCGGCGTGCCCGAGGCGGACGCAAGCGCCGACATCCCCGATTATGCGCGCGGGCCCGGCCTGGGCGTTCCCGCCGATCTCCTGCGCGCGCGGCCCGACCTGCTGCTGGCCGAAGCCGACATCGCCGCCGCCGCCGCGCGGGTGGGGATCGAGCGGGCCGATCTCCTCCCTGCGCTCAGCCTGCCCGGCTTCGTGACCGTGGGCGACGGGAGCGTGGACGGCCTGTTCAGCCAGACGGTCGCGGGGCTTTCCGCCGTGCTCGGCGTGCCGATCCTTGACGGTGGGCGACGCCGGGCCGAGATCGCTGCCGCCGAGGCCGGGCTCGATGCCGCGCTCGCCGATTATCGCCAGGCGTTGCTCGAAAGCCTTGCCGAAGTCGAAAGCGCGCTCGTCGCGATCCGCAGCGCCGAGGATCGCCGGGACGAACTCGCCACCGCGGTCGAGGAAAGCGAGGCCGCCTTCGAACAGTCCAACGCGCTCTACCGCGAAGGGCTCGCCTCGCTGTTCGACGTGCTCGACGTGCAGCGCCAGCTGATCGGCAGCCGCGAGGCGCTGATCGATGCCGAGGCGGCGCTGGCGCAGGCCTATATCGACCTCTTCACCGCCGTGGGTGCGCCCGCCGAGGCCGGCTGAACAGGCTCTTCGCGCCCAACGCGCTCTTTACCGGCAGGGCCTGACTGTGCTTACGTAATGGCAGGGAGATTCATGTCGGGAGGGATTTGAGACATGGCTGCGGGTCACACACCTATCTGCATCATCACCGGGGCCTCGTCGGGCATCGGGCTGTGGGCGAGCAAGGCGCTGGTCGAGCGCGGCTGGCACGTTGTCATGGCCTGCCGCGACACGGCCAAGGCCGAGGCCGCCGCGCGCGAGATCGGCATCGCCCCTGAAAGCCGCATTATCATGCGGCTCGACCTCGGCACGCTTTCGGGAGTGCGCGGTTTCGTCGAGGAGTTCCGCACGCTCGCCCGCCCGCTCGATGCGCTGGTGTGCAATGCGGCGACCTATATGCCGCGCCTCACCGAACCGCTGCGCTCGCCCGAGGGATACGAGCTGTCGGTCGCGACCAATTATTTCGGGCATTTCCTGCTTGCGAACCTGCTGCTCGACGATCTCGGGAAAGCGCGCGACGCCCGGCTCGTCACGCTCGGCACGGTGACGGCCAATTCGGAGGAATTCGGCGGCAAGGTCCCGATTCCCGCGCCCGCGGACCTTGGCGATTTCGAAGGGCTGAAAGCAGGCTTCACCGCGCCGGTGGCCATGATCGACGGCAAACCGTTCAAGCCGGGCAAGGCCTACAAGGACTCCAAGCTCGCCTGCATGATGATGAACCGCGAATTGCACGCCCGCTTTCACGATGCGACGGGAATCGTCTTCACCACGCTCTATCCCGGCTGCGTCGCCGACACGCCGCTGTTCCGCCACGCGCCAAAAGCCTTCCAGCGCATCTTCCCGTGGTTCCAGAAGAACGTCACCGGCGGCTACGTGTCTCAGCCGCTCGCAGGCGAGCGGGTGGCCGATGTCGTCACCGAGCCCGCCTTCGCGCGCTCGGGCGTCCACTGGAGCTGGGGCAATCGCCAGCGCGAAGGGCGCGAGGCTTTCGCCCAGAGCCTTTCGGCAAAGGCGAGCGATGCCGCGCGTTCGCGCGAATTGTGGGAACTGACCGCGCGGCTCGTCGGGCTGACAGAGCGCGTGACCGAGCCTGCCTGAGATTGCGCGTGGCCTGTGGCGGTTTTGCCGCACGGGTCAAGCGGCTGAAAAACATGCGGGACTGAACCCAATATGACCGCCGTGTTTCGGCCGTCGCCATACCGACGCCGAAGGGTCACCGGATGGTCGCCCGCGGGTCAAATTCCCTCTTTATCGCGCCCCCTCGAACGGGACGATCCAATCGAAGGGGGACTATTCCATGACGCGCTTCAACCTGCTTACCGGCGCTGCCGGCATCGCCTTTGCCGCTTGCGCCGCCGCGCCTGCCCTCGCTGGAGAAGTGCGCGGCACGGTGGTCGACTCGAGCGAGACCATCGCCCTGCGCGCGGCGCAGGTCGAGATCGAGGAGCTCGGGCGGCAAGTCAGCACCGAGCGCGGGGGCACCTTCACTTTCGGCGAGGTTCCCGAGGGCACCTACACGATCACCGCGCGCTATGTCGGGGCCGATGCAGTGTCGCGGCAGGTGACCGTGCCCGCGACCGGCGAGGTCACGGTCAATTTCGCGCTCGGCCAGTCGGGCACGCAGATCCTCGTGATCGGCCAGGGCGCAAGCCAGGCCAGCGCCCTGTCGCGCAAACGCGCCGCCGACGGCGTGTCCGACGTGCTCACGCGCGATGCGATCGGCCAGTTCCCCGACCAGAACGTTGCCGAAAGCCTTCGCCGCCTGCCGGGCATCAATGTCCTTAACGACCAGGGCGAAGGCCGCTTCGTCGCGGTGCGCGGGCTCGACCCCAATCTCAACGCGACATCGGTCAACGGCGTACGTATCCCCTCGCCCGAGGGCGACATTCGCGGCGTGGCGCTGGACGTGGTGTCGAGCGAGATCATCGAATCGATCGAGGTCAAGAAATCGCTCACCCCGGACATGGATGCCGACACGATCGGCGCCTCGATCGAGATCAACACGACCAGCGCCTTCGACCGCAAGGAAGACCTCTATGTCGTCAAGCTCGGCGGTAGCTATAACGAGCTGCGCGACACGCTGACTCCGGATCTCGGCGCCGATTTCGCCGCGAAGCTGACCGACAATTTCGGCGTCTCGGGCGGGATCAGCTTCTACAACCGCGAATTCCAGACCGACAATGTCGAGGCCGACGACTGGACCGAGGACGGCGGCCTCATCTATTCCGAGGAAGTCCAGTACCGCGACTACCTCGTCGAGCGCGAGCGCATCAGCGCGACCCTGGGCTTCGATGCGCGCGTGGGCTCCTCGACCGAGCTTTACCTGCGCGGCGTGTTCAGCCAGTTCGACGACCAGGAATTCCGCCGCCGCCTGACATTCGGGCTCGGCGATGCCAATGTCTCGGGCAGCGGCCTCAATCCGGTGTTCGACGACATCCGCGATCCGGCCGACCCGGACGACGAAACCGTGATCGAGATCGAGCGTGATGCCAAGGACCGCTTCGAGCGCCAGCGCATCCGCACCGTGACCTTCGGCGGGGAAAGCCAGTGGGGCGGGCTGAAGGCGGAATACGCGCTTGCCTGGGCGAAGTCGTCCGAATTCGAAAACGGCTCGGTCGATCCGACCGTCTTCCTCGGCGAATTCGACAACACGCTCACCGTCGGCTTCGACTATGCCGATGAACGCGTGCCCGCCTACAATATCCTCTCGGGCGCGGATGCGTTTTTCGATCCGTCCACCTACGAGCTCGACGAGGTCGAACTGACCGCGCTTTCGGACGCCGAGGACGAGGAATTTTCGGGCCGCTTCGATCTCGGCTATGAATGGTTCACGAGTGCGGGCACTTTCACCGTGCAGGGCGGGGCCAAGATCCGCCTGCGCGAAAAGCGCTTCAACGGCGAGATCGAATTCTACGAACGCGACGATTACACGCTCGCCGACGTGCTCGGCGAAGGCCCGTCGAACACGCTCGCCGACCTCAGCCCGCTGCCCGGCCTGACCGAGCCGACCGATTTCTTCCGCGACAATTTCGCGAGCTTCGAACTCAATGCGGTGGACAGCGCGCTCGACAGCGCGAACGAGGATTACGTCGCCGAGGAGGATATCTTCGCAGGCTACCTGCTCGGCCGCTTCGAAACCGATGACCTGCTGGTGATCGGCGGGGTGCGCTACGAACGCACCGACAACCGCCTGTCGGGCTTCGAGACCGCGCTGTTCGAGGAAGGGCAGGACCTGCCCGGCGGCGGGGTTGCGGCGGATGACACCGTGATCGTCACGCCGGTGGAATTCGAGCGCGATTACGAACACTGGCTGCCCAGCCTCAACATCCGCTACACGCCATTGCCCGAATTCGTGATGCGTTTCGCCGGCTATCGCAGCCTCGTGCGGCCGAATCTCGAACAGCTCGCCCCTCGCTTCGAACTCGACGAGAACCGCGAGGCCGTGATCGGCAACCCGACGCTCGAGCCGTTCGAGGCGTGGAACCTCGATGCGAGCTTCGAATACTACATGTCGAACAACGGTGCGATCACCGCAGCGTTCTTCTACAAGGATATCGACAATTACGTCACCACCCTGGTGCTCGACAGCCCGGGCACGATCTTCGGAGTCGATTACGAGGCGGGCGAAACCTTCGTGAACGGCCCCGCGGCCGAGATCTTCGGGATCGAACTCGGCTTCTACCAGCGGCTCGATTTCCTGCCCGGCTTCCTCGACGGGCTGCTGGTGCAGGCGAACTACACCTATACCGATGCGAGCGGGCTGATCGCGGAGGGCGAGGTCGGCGACATCACCGCCGCGCCCACTTTCCGCGAAATCCCGCTGCCGGCCACCAGCGAGAATACCTTCAACGTCGCGCTCGGATACGACAAGGGCCCGGTGAGCCTGCGCCTTGCCGGGACCTATCGCGACGGCTTCCTCGACGAGGTTAACGCCGACGGTCCGGAATTCGACCGCTTCACCGACAGCCTGTTCCAGCTCGATTTCACCGCGCGCTATCGCGTCACCGACAATGTTCAGGTCTATTTCGACTGGATCAACATCAACGATGCGGAATTCTTCGCCTTCAACCGGCTGGGCGGGCGACAGAACCTGCTCCAGTTCGAACGCTACAACTGGACGATGAAGGGCGGCGTCAGGCTGACCTTCTGATAGGGCGCGGACCATGATCAGACCCTTCCACGCCTTTTCGCTCGTCTCGCTCGCAATCGCGGCCGCCTGCGCCTCCATCCCCGTCACGGGGGACCCGGCGGTGAGGGTGACGGCCGTCGCCGAGACCAAGCCCGTGGGCACGGCAAATGACGATGCGGCCGACGATCCGGCGATCTGGCGCAATCCGGACGACCCGGCCAAAAGCCTGATTGTCGGGACCGACAAGAAAGCCGGGCTGCATGTCTACGACCTTGCAGGCCGCGAACTCGCCTTTTCGCAGGGCGGGCTGCTCAACAATGTCGATCTCGTCGATCTCGGCAAGGGGCGCGTGCTCGTCGCCGCGAGCGATCGGACCGATCCCGCCACGGCGCACATCCAGCTCGCCCTGCTCGATCCCTCAAGCGGTGCGCTGACACGGGCGGAGCGGATCGAGGTCGGGCCGGGCGAGGGCTATGGCATCTGCATCGGCGCTCCGAAACCGGACGGCACGATCCCGGTCTACAGCGCGCCGAAAAACGGGGTGATCTACCGCACGACCATCGTCAGCGCGCGCGGCGGTTACGCGGGCACGACCGAAACGCTCACCACCGTTCCCTCCCAGCCCGAAGGCTGCGTCGTCGATACCCGCACGGGCACGCTCTATGTCGGCGAGGAAGCCGCCGGCATCTGGGCGATCGACACGGACACGGGGGCGAAGGAGCTGGTCGCCCGTGTCGACAATCGCCTGCTCGTCGCCGATGTCGAGGGGCTCGCGCTGGCCGAGGAAGGCGAAGAGGGCGGCTGGCTTGTCGCCAGTTCGCAGGGGGACAACGCCTTTGCGGTCTTCCGCCTGCCGGGCATGGAGCCGGTGGGGCGCTTTCGCATTGCCGCCGGGACCTTCGGCAGCGCCGAGGAAACCGACGGGATCGAACTCGACCCGCGCTCCTTCGGGCCCGATTTCCCGGATGGCCTGTTCGTCGCGCAGGACGGCATCAACCCGCCCGCGGCGCAGAATTTCAAGCTGGTGCGCTGGGATGCGATCCTCGCAGCGCTCGAAGCCGGGACTGGCGCGCCCTGACCTTCCCCGGAAAGCGGGCTTTGACAAGCGCGCCGCGCCTTGTCCATGACAGCCCTCTCGCGCAAGGGACGAAGAGGGGTCGCGGATCATGGCAGACAGCAGCGCGCGCAGGGTCCTGTTGGCAGGAGCAAGCGGCACGATCGGCCGCGCGGCGGCGCGCGCGCTTGTGGATGCGGGGCATCATGTCACCTGCGTGCTGAGAGAGAGCGCCTCCGCCCGCGAGGCCGCCATGGCGCTCGAGGGTGATGGCTGCGCGGTGCATTTCGCCGACCTTGGCGACACGGCCGCGCTCGCCGAGCGTTTCGCCGGGAGCGAAGCGCAGGTCGTGATGTCCTGTATCGCTTCTCGCTCGGGCTCTCCGCGGGATTCCAAACGGGTCGATCACGACGCCAATCTCGCCCTGCTCGAAGCGGCCGAAGCGGCCGGGGCCGACCATTTCATCCTGCTTTCGGCAATCTGCGTCCAGCGGCCGAAACTGGCTTTCCAGCATGAAAAGCTCCGCTTCGAGGCGCGGCTGAAGCAAAGCCCGCTCGCCCAAACGATCGTGCGGCCCACGGCCTTTTTCAAATCGCTCTCCGGCCAGGTCGAACGGGTCCGCGCGGGAAAGCCCTTCCTGATCTTCGGGGACGGGGAACTGACCGCGTGCAAGCCGATCAGCGACCGCGATCTCGGCCGCTTCCTCGCGCTGTGCGTCACCGATCCGAACAAGCGCGATGCGATCCTGCCCATAGGCGGACCGGGTCCCGCGATCAGCCTGAAGGAGCAGGGCACGATGCTGTGCGAGCTGGCGGGGCGCGAGCCTGCGTTCAAGTCCGTCCCGCCACGCATGTTCACCCTCGCCTCGCGCGTGCTCGGCCTTGGCGCTCCGTTTGCCGAATGGTTCGCCGAGAAAAGCGAATATGCCCGCATCGCGCATTATTACGCGACCGAGAGCATGCTCGTGCTCGACCCCGACAGCGGCGAATATTCGGACCGCGCGACCCCGGAATTCGGCGAGGATACGTTGCGGGCGCATTACGAAAGGCTGCTCGCGCAAGGGCGCTGAGCGGCGCGGGGAACAAATTTGCGCGCCTTCGCGGATTTACACATATAAAAATATCTTTATATGGTTGGCCTGCGATGCAGATGGACGCGCTCTTCAAGGCCCTTGCCGACCCGACTCGGCTGCGGATCGCCCGGCTTCTTTCGGCGATGGAGCTGGCCGTGGGCGAACTGGCGCAGGTGCTCGGGCAAAGCCAGCCGCGCGTCTCGCGCCATGTCGGCATCCTGTGCGATGCAGGCCTTGCCGAACGCCGCCGCGAAGGCAGCTGGGTATTCCTGCGCAGCCGCGCCGGGCCGGGCGTGGATGCGCCGGTGATCGAATCGCTCGAGGCGCTGCTCGCCGTGGCGGAGGCAGAGGATACCGATTTCGCCGCCCAGTGCGAAGCCGACCGCCGCAAGCTTGCCGCGATCCGTTCTGCCCGCGACGAGATCGCCCATGCCTATTTCGCGCGCCATGCCGGCGAGTGGGACGAATTGCGCGCGCTTCACAGCCCGGACGAACAGGTCGAGCAGGCGCTGCTCGCCGCGCTCGGCGACGCGCCGCTCGGCGCGATGCTCGATATCGGGACGGGCACCGGCCGGATCGCCGAGATGTTCGGCGACCATGCCGAACGGATCGTCGCGCTCGACCGGAACCTGGAAATGCTGCGCGTCGCCCGGGCCAGGCTGCAGCACCTGCCTGCCGCGCGGGTCGATCTTGTCCAGGGCGATTTCGCCGACCTCCCGTTCGAGGCGGCGAGCTTCGACACGGTCATGCTCCACCAAGTGCTCCATTTTGCGCCCGATCCCGCACTGCCGCTGGCCGAAGCGGGCCGCGTCACGCGCGGGCAGGGGCGGATCGCGATCGTCGATTTCGCCAGCCACGACCGCGAGGAATTGCGCACCCGCCACCAGCATGCCCGGCTCGGCTTTGCCGATGCGCATATCGCGAGCCTGCTCGAAGGGTCCGGCTTCGTGCCCGCCGATCCGATCGCGCTCGAAGGCGGCGAGCTGGTCGTCAAGATCTGGCTCGGCACGCGCCGCGGTGCGTCGGGCGGCACGGGCGCGCGCGGCGACAAGCCGCCCGGGCGCGCCGCATCCGTCCCCGCCGACGTGCCTGCACAAGCAACCGAAACCGCAACCACCTCCTGAAACCCGCCCGGAAAGGCGTTTCCATCATGACCCCCACTCTCGATCAGCTTCACGAACACCGCACCGCGCTCGACACGCCGCTTTTCTCCGGCCTGCCCGGAGACGTGGACGTGAGCTTCGAATTCTTCCCGCCCAAGAACGAGAAGATGGAAAACCAGCTGTGGGATGCGGTCCAGCAGTTGAAAGTGCTCGGCCCCGAATTCGTTTCGGTCACCTATGGCGCGGGGGGTTCCACGCGTGAGCGGACCCATGCGACGGTTTCGCGCATCATCAGGGAAGCGGGCCTGCCCGCCGCCGCGCACCTGACCTGTGTCGGCGCGTCGAAGGCGGAGATCCGCGAGGTCGCGGAACAATATTGGGAAGCGGGGGTGCGCCATATCGTCGCCCTGCGCGGCGATGCGGGCGAGCCCGGCGCGCCCTTCACCCCGCATCCCGAAGGCTATGCCGGCGCCGCCGAATTGGTGAAGGGGCTGAAGGAAATCGCCGATTTCGACATTTCGGTCGCGGCCTATCCCGAAACCCATCCCGATGCCGACTGCCCGCAAGGCTGCATCGACCATTTGAAGCGCAAGCTCGATGCGGGCGCGAGCCGCGCGATCACGCAGTTCTTCTTTTCGCCAGAGACGTTCTTCGAATATCGCGACAAGCTCGCCGCGAGCGGGATCGACAAGCTGGTCATCCCGGGCATCCTGCCGGTCACCAATGTCGCCACGGCGCGGAAATTCGCGGGCGCCTGCGGGGCGATCATTCCCGACTGGATGGACGGCCTGTTCGAAGGCCTCGACGAAAAGCCCGCCGCGCGCCAGCTCGTCGCCGCGACCGTTGCCGCCGAACTGTGCCGCCGGCTCTATGCAGGCGGGGTGCGCAATTTCCACTTCTACACGCTGAACCGGCCCGACCTCGCTTATGCCATCTGCCACATGCTCGGCAAACGTCCGGCCGCGCAAGCCGCCCAGTCGCAGGCCGCCGCCGTCACGGGAGAAGCCGCATGAGTCTCGCACCCTCCAAGGCCCGCCAGTCCTTCCTCGCCGAAGCCGCGAAGCGCGTGCTGATTTCCGACGGCGCGTTCGGGACGCAGATCCAGAACCGTAAATTGTCCGAAGAGGATTATGCGGGCGATCTCGGCCTGCCCGCCGACCAGAAGGGCAATAACGACATCCTCGCGCTCACCCGGCCCGACGTGATCGCGGATATTACGCGGTCCTATCTCGATGCGGGGTCCGACGTGGTTTCGACCAACACCTTCTCGGCCAACCGCATCAGCCAGGCCGATTACAAGGCCGAAAGCAAGGTCACCGACATCAACGTCGCCTCCGGCAAGATCGCGCGCGAGCTTTGCGACGAATACGAGGCAAAGGATGGCCGCCCGCGCTTCGTCGCAGGCGCGATCGGGCCGACCAACAAGACCCTGTCGCTAAGCCCCGACGTCGAGGACCCGGGTTTTCGCGAGATCGACTTCGACGAGCTGGTCGATGTCTATCACGAACAGGCCAAGGGCCTTGTCGAGGGCGGGTGCGATTTCATCCTGATCGAGACCGTGTTCGACACATTGAACGCCAAGGCGGGCGTGATGGCGGTCAAGAAGCTCGAGCGTGACCTCGGCCGCGAGGTGCCGGTGATGATCTCGATGACGCTGACCGACCTTTCGGGCCGGAATCTCTCGGGCCACACGGTCGATGCCTTCTGGCACGCCGTGCGCCATGCCAAGCCGGTGACGATCGGATTGAACTGCTCCTTCGGCGCGGAACAGCTGCGCCCGCATGTCAAATCGCTCTCCGGCCTCGCCGACACCCTGCTGATGGTCTACCCCAATGCCGGGCTTCCCAATGAACTGGGCGAATATGACGAGGCGCCCGAGACGACCGCGGGCTTCGTCGCGGACTGGGCGGCAAACGGCCAGGTCAACGTGCTGGGCGGATGCTGCGGCTCCAGCCCCGAACACATCGCCGCGATCGCGAAAGCGGTCGAAGGCGTCTCTCCCCGTTCCATTCCCTCTCCGCAGGTCGCCATGCGATTGGCCGGCCTTGAATCCTTCGTGGTTGCTGCCTGAACATGAACGAACAAAGCTCGATTTCGCGCTTCATCAATATCGGTGAGCGCACCAATGTCACCGGCTCGGCCCGGTTCAAGAAGCTCATCATGAGCGGCGATTACACCACCGCCGTCGAGGTCGCGCGCCAGCAGGTCGAAAACGGCGCGCAGGTGATCGACGTCAACATGGACGAAGGCCTTCTCGACGCGGTCGAGGCGATGACGACCTTCCTCAAGCTGATCGCCGCCGAGCCCGACATCGCGCGCGTGCCCGTCATGGTCGATTCCTCGAAATTCGAGGTGATCGAGGCCGGACTGAAATGTGTCTCGGGCAAGCCGATCGTCAATTCGATCAGCATGAAAGAGGGCGAGGAGGCTTTCCTCGAACACGCCCGTATCTGCATGGCCTATGGCGCGGCCGTCGTGGTCATGGCCTTCGACGAGGTCGGGCAGGCCGATACCAAGGAGCGCAAGGTCGAGATCTGCAAGCGCGCCTATGACCTGCTGGTGGCAGAAGGCTTCCCGCCCGAGGACATCATCTTCGACCCCAATATCTTCGCGGTCGCCACGGGCATCGAGGAGCATGACCGCTACGGCCTCGACTTCATCGAGGCGGTCAAGGAGATCAAGGAGCTGTGCCCCCACGCCAAGACATCGGGCGGCCTCTCCAACCTCTCCTTCAGCTTCCGCGGCAATGAAACCGTGCGCCGGGCGATGCACTCGGTGTTCCTCTACCATGCGATCCCCGCCGGGCTCGACATGGCGATCGTCAATGCGGGGCAATTGGACGTCTACGATACGATCGACCCCACCTTGCGCGATGCCTGCGAGGACGTGATCCTCAACCGGCCGGTGGAAGGTGAGGATACGGCGACCGAACGGCTGATCAACCTCGCCGAAAGCTACAAGGGCAAGTCGAAGGAAGACGACAAGCAGGCTGCCGAATGGCGCGGCTGGGCGGTCGAAAAACGGCTCGAACACGCGCTGGTCAAGGGCATCGACGCCCATATCGTCGACGACACCGAGGAAATGCGCGCCGCCACCGAAGAGCGCGGCGGCAGGCCCATCGAGGTGATCGAAGGCCCGCTGATGGACGGCATGAACGTCGTCGGCGACCTGTTCGGATCGGGCAAGATGTTCCTGCCGCAGGTGGTGAAATCGGCGCGCGTGATGAAGAAGGCGGTCGCCCACCTCATCCCCTATATCGAGGCCGAAAAGGACCTCCTCCCCGAAGCCGAGCGCAAGGCCAAGGGCAAGGTAATCATGGCCACGGTCAAGGGCGACGTGCACGATATCGGCAAAAACATCGTCGGCGTCGTGCTCCAGTGCAACGGCTATGACGTGATCGACCTTGGCGTCATGGTGCCGTGGTCCGACATCCTCAAATCCGCCAATGACAACAAGGCCGACATGATCGGCCTGTCGGGCCTCATCACGCCGTCGCTGGACGAGATGGTGACGGTGGCCGAGGAAATGCAGCGCGCCGAAATGACGATGCCGCTGCTGATCGGCGGGGCGACGACCAGCAAGGTGCACACCGCCCTGAAGATCGACCCGGCCTATGAAGGCCCGGTCATCCACGTACTCGATGCGAGCCGCGCGGTCGGGGTCGCCTCGCGGCTGCTTTCGGACACGCAGCGCGACGAATTCGTCGAGCAGACCGCCAATGACTACGAAAAGGTCCGCGATACCCGCGCGAACAAGGGTCAGAGCGAGCTGATGAGCCTGGACGAGGCGCGTGCCAATGCCTTTACCGCGCCCGAGCCGGAGAAGCCGGTCGCCCCGCAAAAGCCGGGCCTGCATGTCTATGACGACTGGGACCTTGCCGAACTCGCCGAATATATCGACTGGACGCCCTTCTTCCGGGCCTGGGAACTGCACGGCAATTATCCCGCCATCCTCGAAGACGACGTGGTGGGCGAAACCGCCCGCAGCCTGAAGGCCGATGCCGATGCCATGCTGGAGAAAATCATCTCCGAGAAATGGCTCACCGCGCGCGGCGTTGCCGGCCTGTGGCCCTGCGTGCGCGAGGGCGACGACGTGACGATCCACGATCCCTCGCGCGCCAACGGGTCGAGCGGTGAAGTGCGCCTGCCTTTCCTGCGCCAGCAGGTGAAGAAGAGCCGCGAGCGCCCCAACATGTGCCTGGCCGATTTCGTCTCCCCCGAAGGCGACTGGATCGGCGGCTTCGCGGTCGGCATCCACGGGATCGACCCGCATGTCGAGCGTTTCCAGGCGGACAAGGACGACTATTCCGACATCCTCCTGAAAGCGCTGGCCGACCGGTTCGCCGAGGCCTTTGCCGAACGGCTCCACCAGCATGTCCGCACCGATCTGTGGGGCTATGCCCCGGACGAACAGTTCACCAACGAGGCGCTGATCAAGGAGCAATATCGCGGCATCCGACCGGCGCCCGGCTATCCGGCGTGCCCGGACCATTCGCTGAAGCCCATGCTGTTCGACCTCCTGAATGCGCAGGAGAATGTCGGGCTGGAACTCACCGAGAGCTTCGCGATGTATCCCACCGCTGCCGTTTCCGGATTTTACTTCGCCCATCCCGAAAGCGCCTATTTCGGCGTCGCGCGAATCGGGAAGGATCAGCTGGAGGATTACGCCGCGCGGCGCGGGGTCGATCTTGCCACGGCGGAGCGCTGGCTCAGGCCGAATCTCGACTGAGACTGTGGCTTATCCGCATCAATCTTTCGTCTGGTCGAAAAGGAGCCGTGAAATAATGCGTGCAGCGTTGACCGAAGTCTTCGCATACGCAAGATGACACTTGCTTGCCGGAAGCGATTCCGGTGTCTTTCGCGGGAGAGACTGGTCCCCACGCTTCGGCACAGGTCGCGGCAGGGGGCATGGCGCCGAAGGAGCAACCGCCCCGGAAACTCTCAGGCCAAAGGACCGCGAAAGCCATGGGCACTCTGGAAAGCGTGTCGGCGCACGGGCCCATTCCCCATGCACCGTCACCACCGAAGGGGAATGCGGCGCGCCAGTGACGGCGCAATGCTAAGCTCTCAGGTTTCCCGACAGAGGGGGCAGGAACGCAAGGACGCCGCACGGCGTTCGCAACCTGCCGCGAGCTGACGGGGACATGATTTGAGCGACGAAACACCCGAAGACGAACAGCCCCTGGGCTCCCTGGCGCTCGATGCGTGGCATCGGGCGCATGGTGCGCGCATGGTCCCGTTCGCGGGCTATGAAATGCCGATCCAATATGCCGGCGAGCATGGGGGCGGAGGCATCGTTGCCGAGCACAACTGGACGCGCGAGAGCGCGAGCCTGTTCGATGTCTCGCATATGGGCCAGCTTTCGGTTTCCGGCGAGAACGCGGCCGCTGAACTCGAAAAGCTCGTTCCCGGCTCGGTCAGGTCGCTGGGCGAGGGGCGGATGCGCTATTCGCTGCTGCTGACCGAGGCGGGGGGGGTCATCGATGACCTGATGATCACCAATACCGGCGCGCATATCGCGCTGGTGGTGAACGGGGCGACCAAGTGGGACGATATCGCCCATTTGCGCGAACACCTGCCCGACGCGGTCACGCTCACCCATTACGATGACCAGGCCCTGCTTGCGCTGCAGGGCCCCAAGGCCGCCGAAGTGCTCGATGCGCTGGTTCCCGGCACGGGCGCGCTGACCTTCATGCGCGCCGCCGCCTTCGACTGGCCTGCACCCGACGGAACGACCACGCCCCTGTGGATCAGCCGTGCGGGCTATACAGGCGAGGACGGCTTCGAAATTTCCGTCCATGCCGACAAGGCCGAGGCGCTGGCCGATGCACTGGTTGCCGACGACCGGGTCAGGCCCGCAGGGCTTGGCGCGCGGGATTCGCTGCGGCTCGAGGCGGGCCTGCCGCTCTACGGCCACGACCTCACCACGGAAATCGATCCCGTCACCGCCGGGCTCGGCTTTGCCCTGTCGAAGAAGCGCCGCGAGGCGGGCGGGTGGATGGGCCACCGGGCCTGCGCGGTGAAGCTCAAGGACGGCTGTGCCAGCACGCGCGTCGGCCTCGCGATCGATGGGCGCCTGCCCGCGCGCGAAGGCGCCCCGGTCTATGCTGGCGAGGAACTGGTCGGGAAAGTCACCAGTGGCGGCTTTTCGCCCACGCTTCAGCGCCCCATAGCCATGGCCTATGTCGGCGCGGACTACGCCGCCGAGGGAACGGCGCTCGAAATCGAGGTCAGGAACAAGCGCCTGCCCGCGAAAGTCTCACCCATGCCCTTTGTCCCGCATCGTTATTACCGAGGGAGCTGATCGATGCCGCGTTACTTCACCGATGAACACGAATGGATCGATGCCGAAGGCGACAGCGCCACCGTCGGCATCACCGAATATGCCCAGGACCAATTGGGCGACATCGTCTTCGTGGAACTGCCCGCGGTCGGCGACGAAGTCGAAAAGGGCAAGGAAGCCGCCGTGGTCGAATCCGTCAAGGCGGCGAGCGATGTCTATGCGCCCATCAGCGGCGAGGTGACCGAGATCAATTCGACGCTCGAGGACGAACCGGGCCTCGTCAATTCCTCGCCCGAGGAAGACGGCTGGTTCTTCCGCGTCAATGTCGCCGACGAAAGCGAGCTCGAAGGGCTGATGGACGAGGACGCCTACAAGGAATTTCTCGCCAACCTTTGAGGCTCGCCTTTCGTAGCTTCCCCCGCCGCCCACCTCTCCACTCAACAGGGCTCGAAACCATGCGTTACCTTCCTCTCACCGATACCGATCGCAGCGAAATGCTGGAGAAAATCGGCGCGAAATCGATCGACGACCTGTTCGTCGACGTGCCCGAAGTGGCCCAGCTCGACGGGCCGATCCACGGACTTCCGATGCATGCCGGCGAGATGTCGGTCGAACGCCACATGAAGGCGCGCGCGGCGAAGAACCTCGCGGCGGGTGACGCGCCCTTCTTCCTTGGCGCAGGCGCCTATCGCCACCACGTCCCCGCTACGGTCGACACGGTGATCCAGCGCGGCGAGTTCCTCACCGCCTACACGCCCTACCAGCCCGAAATCGCGCAGGGCACGCTGCAGATGCTGTTCGAGTTCCAGACCCAGGTCGCGCGGCTGTATGGCTGCGCGGTGGCGAACGCCTCGCTCTATGATGGCTCGACCGCGTGCTGGGAAGCGGTGGCGATGGCGACCCGCGTAACCAAGCGCAAGCGCGCGGTCCTGTCCGGCTCGCTCCACCCGCATTATGCGGAAGTCGTCAAGACCATGGCCCAGTTCACCGGCGACGAGATAGCGGACGCGCACCCCGCGATCACGCCGGACGTCGACCTCGACGGGCTGATCGCCCGCATCGACGAGGACACGGCCTGCGTCGTGGTGCAATATCCCGATATCCTCGGGCGCGTGTGCGACCTGTCGAAAGTCGCCGACGCCGCGCATGAAAAAGGCGCGCTGCTGGTCGCGGTCAACACCGAGCCCGTCGCGCTGGGTGCGCTCAAATCGCCCGGCGAAATGGGCGCGGACTTCGTTGTCGGCGAAGGCCAGTCGATCGGTGTCGGCCTGCAATTCGGCGGGCCCTATCTCGGCCTGTTCGCCGTGCGCGACCCCAAGCATGTGCGCCAGATGCCGGGCCGCCTGTGCGGAGAAACGGTCGATGCGGAGGGACGGCGCGGTTTCGTGCTGACGCTTTCGACCCGCGAACAGCATATCCGGCGCGAAAAGGCGACGAGCAATATCTGCACCAATTCCGGGCTGTGCGCGCTGGCCTTCAACGTCCACATGACCCTGCTCGGGGAAAAGGGCCTGCGCGAACTGGCAGCGGAAAACCACCGCCTCGCCTGCCGTGCCGCCGACCGGCTGGCGCAGGTTCCGGGCGTGGACGTGCTCAACAACAGCTTCTTCAACGAATTCACCCTGATGCTGGGCGGCAAGCCGGCGCGCGAGATCGTGCGCGACCTTGCCGACAGGGGCGTGCTTGGCGGGGTGTCGCTCGGCCGGCTCTATCCCGGGGTCGAGGCGCTCGAACACGCCCTGCTCGTCGCCGTGACCGAGATGACGAGCGAAGAAGACATCGAAACGCTCGCCAGCGAACTCGAAACCCTGGTCAAGGAGACCGCCTGATGAACGCGCCCAACAAGTCCGGATGGAAGCCCGCCATGGAAGTCGCCGAGGACGGGATGCATAACGGCCCCGCCACGACGACCGGCAATCGCGCTCTCATGCTCGAGGAACCGCTCTTGTTCGAGATCGGCCATGCCGAGACGACCGGGGTGGACCTGCCCGAAATCGACGAGAACGCGCCCAACCGGCTGGGCGGGTTCGAACGCTCCGAACCGATCGGCCTCGTCGGCCTGACCGAGCCGGAGACGGTGCGCCATTACACCCGCCTGTCGCGCCAGAATTACGGCATCGATCTCGGCTTCTTCCCGCTGGGAAGCTGCACGATGAAGCACAATCCGCGGCTCAACGAAAAGCTCGCGCGCCTGCCCGGTTTCGCCGACATCCACCCGCTCGCCCCGCAGCAGACCGTGCAGGGCGCGCTGCAGGTGATCGAGGAACTCGGCGAGTGGCTGATGAAGCTGACCGGCATGCCGGGCGTCGCGATGAGCCCCAAGGCGGGGGCGCATGGCGAATTGTGCGGCATCCTCGCGATCCGCGCCGCGCATGTGGCGCGGGGCGATGCGCGCGAAGTCGTGCTCGTCCCCGAAAGCGCGCACGGCACGAACCCCGCCACCGCCGCCTTTGCCGGCTACCGCGTCGAGGACATTCCCGCGACCGAAGAGGGCCGCGTCGATGTCGAAAAGCTCAAGGCCCGGCTCGGCCCGGATGTCGCGGGGGTGATGATCACCAACCCGAACACCTGCGGCCTGTTCGAAAAGGACTTCCGCACCATCGCCGATGCCGTCCACGAGGCGGGCGGCTATGTCTATTGCGACGGGGCCAATTTCAACGCCATCGTCGGCCGGGTGCGCCCGGGCGATCTCGGTGTCGATGCGATGCACATCAACCTGCACAAGACCTTCTCCACCCCGCATGGCGGCGGCGGACCGGGCTCGGGCCCGGTGGTCTTTTCCGAAGCGCTTGCCCCCTTCGCCCCGCTGCCCTTCGTCAAGAAAGAACCCGGATCGGGGTCCGGGTCAGGCGGCGACAGCTACTACCTTGTCGAAGAGGAAAACCGCGAGGAACGCGGCCCCAGCTTCGGCCGGATGACGGCGTTCCACGGCCAGATGGGCATGTTCACCCGTGCGCTGACCTACATGCTCAGCCATGGCGCCGACGGGCTCAAGCAGGTCGCCGAGGACGCGGTGCTCAACGCCAATTACATCCTGCGCTCGATGGAGGACATCCTCCACGCGCCCTTCGCGGATAGCGGCCCGTGCATGCACGAGGTCCTGTTCGGGGATCGCGATTTCGAAGGCGACCTTTCCACGCTCGACCTCGCCAAGGGGCTGATCGACGAGGGCTTCCACCCGATGACGGTCTATTTCCCGCTGGTGGTCCACGGCGCGATGCTGGTCGAGCCGACCGAGACCGAGAGCAAGGCCAATCTCGACCAGTTCATCACCGCCCTGCGTTCGGTGGTCGAGCGGGCCAAGGCGGGCGACCAGACGCTCCGCCAAGCGCCCTATTACGCCCCGCGCCGCCGCCTCGACGAAACGACCGCGGCGAGGAAGCCCAAGCTGAGCTGGACCGAGGAAGCGTAAGCGTCAGGGGCGGGGCCGGGTTTCCTCCGGCTCCGCCTCCGTCCTTTCCGCGTCCATGGCCTCGCCCACGAAGATGCGGATTTCCTTGAGGTTCAAAATCGCCACGTAGAAGCCGATAACGGCAAGGCTGCTTGCCCCCAGCACGGCGAAAGCCGCGCCCTTCGCCCCGTTCCAGTCGATCGCCACGTCGAGCAGGACGAGCGCCAGCACGGTGGGAACGGCGCGCACGATGAAGGCCGTCCCCGCGCGGCCTGCCGATACCAGCAGCGATTCAAGGCTCGCCCCGACCAGTTCGACCGCGCCCGCGATCGAAAGGATCACCATCGCCCAGTAATAGGCGCTGAAATCTTCCTCCGCGATGATGCCCAGCGCCCAGCGTCCGCCGAGCAGGGCCGTTACCACCGCGATCACGCCAGCGACCACCGCGATATTCGCCATGCGCCGGGCGATCTCCAGCGCGTTTTCCTCGTCATGGACCAGCTCGGGCAGGATCGCCTTGGAAATGGTCTGGGCGAGCGTCACCAGCGCCTGCCCCAATTGCGCCGCGACCCGGAAACCGCCCGCGAGCGCGGCCCCGCCGAACGTGCCGACGAGCAGGAGGATCACCTGCTTGCCCGCAATGCTCAGCGTGCCCGTCATGTTGGTCGACCACACGAACCGCCACGCATCGGGATGGCGCGCGGGGATGCGGGTGAGGCTGAGCGCGGACAGGTCGATCGGCGCATCGCGCGCCGCGACGATCCACAAGGCGATGGCGACCGCGATCTCCGCCACCGCCCAGGCGAGGATGAAGCCGAGCACGTCGGGCATCACGAACACTGCGATCACCGCTCCGCCCGCGCGGATCGCAGGCTGGACGGCTTCGGCGGCGGTCGCGCTGGCATAGCGGAATCGCAGGCGCAGCAGGCCCGTCGGCGTGGTGCGGATCGCCAGCAGCGAGACGACGCAATAGCCGAAAGCGACCCACAACAGGTCTTCGGGCAAAGGCAGCCAGAGCGGCGCGGTGTAGACCAGGATGGCGGCGGCCAGCGTTCCCATGACGACCGAAAGCAGGTCCAGCGCAATGGCAAAGCCGGTCGCATCGGCGGCGCGCGCCGGGTCCATTGTAGGCGGAGCGGGTGCACCGCCTCCATCGAGGCTGCGCCCGTTCGCCCCCCAGCGCACGATGAATTGCCAGGTCTGGAAATTGGCAAGGCCGGTGACCGTCTGGCCCAGCGCCACGATGATCGCGAAATGGCCGAAGCTCTCGATCCCGAGCGTGTTGGTGGCGAGATAGATATAGACCAGGCTCATCGCGGCATTGAAGCCGCGCCCGCCCAGAAGCCAGCCGATATTGGCGAAGAGGCGCTTCATTGCGTGCAGGCCGCGCGCCATCAGGCGATGGCGGTGTCCCCGCTCCGATTTTCGCCGCTGCGGTCGCCCTCACGCACCTTGAGGATCTTTTCGGTGACGTTCAGCGTGCGCTCGTTGTCGACATCGATGGCATAATGCCCGTCGGACAGCACGACCGGCACCAGCTTGAACCCGAAGCGGCGCGAGATTTGCGCGAAGAGCTTTTCCTTCGATCCCCAGCCGAGCCGGAAGCGAACGAGGTTCATGAGGCCGAACGCCTTGATGATGCGGCTGGGATATTTCACGAACTGCCCGCCTTCGCGCATGATCTCGGCGGCGGCCAAAGCGGTGCGGCTGCCGATCCAGTACATGTTGCAATTGGAATAGCCACCGTCGGAAAACTCGTAGAAGCGTTTCTGCCCGATGGGATCGGCCGCCTGCACGGCCTCGCGCGTGGCGAGCCCGGCAGCCCCTTGCGCGTCCTCGGCGAGGCACTTGGCGATGAATTCGCTGTAGCCTTCCGGCGTGACGAGGCAATTGTCGGCGGTGGTGATGAGGAGGGGAAAGTCGGCCCCTTCCGCGCCCGAAACCACGCTGTCGACGATGTTGAAGCGGCCTTCGGCGAAAGCGAGTCGGCCTTCCTCCGTCAGCCGCGCGATGAGCGGGATCGCGGCGATCTCGTCCGGTTCGTGCGCCACGACGCGGATCGCGGCGACCTCGGGGCAGGCGGCGACCGCGGCGACCACGCGCTCGATCATCGGCACGCCGTTGACGGGCACGACCGCCTTCTGCGCGACGCCTGCCGCCTCGGCGAGCGGATCGAGCGCGCCGGAACGCTTGCCCGCCATGACGATTGCGGAGACTCGAGCGGTGACGGTCGGGGATGTCGCGGATTGATCGGCCATGGCGCACCGCGCCTTAGACCGGGTCCGCGCGCAAGCCAAGCAATAGACCTGCATCCTTGTGCAACACGGGCCTGCAGGGCAGGCTGGGGCGATGAAGATCGTCTTTTCGCGCAAGGGCTTCGACACCAGCGCCGGGGGCGGACCGTCGCCGATCGCGGACGGAAAGCCGCTCAGCCTGCCCATCCCTGCGGCCCGGAAAGACGGTGGCGCGGCGAGCGCGACGACGTATGGCGACCTTGGCCTTGGCGAATATGCTGCGCGGGCGAGCCGGGGGCGGGTCGGGGCGCAGGACCCGTGCCACCATGACCCGATGTTCCTCGATGACGGCACCTGCCTTTTCGGCCAGTGCGGCGCGGCGCAGACCCATCTCGAACGGCAGGGCGTGGGGGTGGGCGATGTCTTCGTGTTCTTCGGCCTGTTCGCATCGCAGCAGGGCGAGCCGCATCACCGCATCTTCGGCTATCTGCGGGTGGAGGAGGCGATCCCGCTCGCCGGCGGCGCGCCGCGCGAACTGGTCGAGATCGGCCACCCGCACGCGCTCGCCCTGCATGGCCGCAATGACTGCATCTGGCGCGGGCCGGGCCGGGTCGCAGGCCGCGCGAGCGATGGCCTGCGCCTGACCGTGCCGGGCGGCCCGGCGACGCTGTGGCAGCGCCCGTCATGGCTGAAGCGCGGGGGGCTGAGCTATCACGACCGGGCGGATCGCTGGATAAGGGGCGGCAAGCTGCGCGCGGTGTCGCGCGGGCAGGAATTCGTCGCCGATGCGGGCAGGCGCAAGGCCCCGCGCGAATGGCTCGAAAGCGTGATCGCGGAGATTACAGCGTCCTGATGATGCCGGAGAAATCGAGCCCGCCATTCTCCTCGGCAAAGGCTTCGTAGATCGCCTTGGCGTGTTTGCCCATGTCGGTCGACGCACCCGCTGTGTCCGCTGCCTCGATCGCGAGGCGCAGGTCCTTGACCATCAGCGCGGCGGCGAAGCCGGGGGCGTAATCGCGGTCCGCCGGGCTTTCCGGGCCGACGCCGGGGACGGGGCAATAGGAGGTCATCGACCAGCACTGGCCCGAGGACACGCTCGAGATGTCGTAGAAGGTCTGCGCATCTAGGCCCAGCTTTTCGGCCATGGCGAAGGCTTCGGCCGTGCCGATCATCTGGATCGCGAGCAGCATGTTGTTGCAGATCTTCGCCGCTTGCCCGTTGCCGGCATCGCCTGCGTGGATGACCGCCTTGCCCATGGCCTCGAGGATCGGCTTTGCGCGTTCGAACGCCCTGGCCGTGCCGCCGACCATGAAGGTGAGCGTGCCCGCATTGGCCGCGGCGATCCCGCCGGAGACTGGCGCGTCGACCATGTCGTAGCCGTGCGCCTCGGTCACCTCGATCACCTCGCGCGCGGTGGCGACGTCGATGGTCGAGCAGTCGAGCATCACCGCACCTTCGGGCGCGTGGCCGATCACGTCGTCCCAATAGACCTGTCTCACGATGGCGCCATTGGGCAGCATCGAGACGACCGCGTCGACGTCCGCGCAGGCTTCCTTCGCCGTGCCGAACGTCACGCACCCCGCGTCCTTGGCGGCGGCGAGCGCGGTTTGGCTGAGGTCGAAGGCGCGCACCTCGTGCCCCGCCTTGACAAGGTTCGCGGCCATTCCGCCGCCCATGTTCCCAAGCCCGATGAATGCGATTTTCATGGTCTCTCTCTCCCCGAAGCGATACTTACCGCCCCTTCCACTGCCCCTCGCGCTTTTCGATGAAGGCGGCCATGCCTTCGGCCTTGTCTTCGCTGGCGGTGAGGATCTGGAAGATGCGCCGTTCGACGATCAGCCCCTGGTCCAGCGTCATTTCGAAGGCGGAGTTCACCATCTCCTTGTTCGCGATCACGGCCATCGGCGGCATCGCGGCGATGGTGGCGGCGGTCTTGAGCGTTTCGGCCACCAGGTCGTCATGCGGCACGACCTTCGCGACGAGGTTCGCGCGCTCGGCTTCCTCCGCGCCCATCATCCTTCCGGTGAGGCACATTTCCATCGACTTCGACTTGCCGATCGCGCGGGTGAGGCGCTGCGAGCCGCCCATGCCGGGCGCGACGCCGAGCTTGATTTCGGGCTGGCCGAACTTGGCATTGTCGCTGGCGATGATGAAATCGGCCATCATCGCCAGTTCGCACCCGCCGCCCAGCGCGAAGCCGTTGACCGCCGCAATCCACGGCTTGCGGGTCTTCTTGACGATCTCGCTCGTCCACGGCGCAAAGAAATCGTCGAGGTAGAAATCGGCCGCCGCCTTGTCGTGCATCTCCTTGATGTCGGCGCCCGCGGCGAAAGCCTTGTCGCCCGAGCCGGTGAGCACCGCGCACAGCTGGCTGTCGTCGGCCTGGTAGTCGGCGAAAGCCTCGATCAGTTCGGCGAGCACCTGCGTGTTCAGCGCATTGAGCGCCTTGGGGCGGTTCAGCGTCATCAGCGTGACGCCTTTCGTGCCCTGCGCGTCCTTTTCGACGGTTATCGTTTCAAAGCTCATAGGGGTTTCCATTCCTCTTCAGGCGGGAGGGGGGCGAAGATTTCGTCGAGCAATTCCTCGCTCACGCCCTCGGGGGTTGCGGGGTCCCACTTGGGGTCGTTGGTCTTGTCCACGATCACCGCGCGCACCCCTTCGGCGAAGTCGGGGCGCAGCAACACGCGGCTCGCGATGCGGTATTCCATGCGCATATTGTCGGCGAAATCGGTGAGGCTCGCGCTCGTCGCGATCTGGCGCAGCGCGACCTTGCAGGTCTGCGGGCTTTTCGTGCCGAGCGTGTCGCGCTCCTTCGCTGCCCAGTCGTCGCCCGCGTCCGCCGCCTTGTCGAGGCTGGCGAGGATGTCCTCATAGGTGTCGGAAGCGAAATGCTTGGCGATCCTGTCGGCATTGCCCTTGATCTTGGCCTCGGGCGGGGTGCCGCTCGGTTCGGAGAGGATCCCTGCGATGCGGTCTGGATGCTCGGCGATGCGGGCCTTGATGTCCTCGATCATGGCGTGCTCGACGTAATGCGTCGCGATTCCCGCCCACAGGCACTCCGACCCGTCGAGCCGCGCTCCGGTGAGCGCGAGGAACTGGCCGATCCGCCCGCCGATCCGGGCAAGATACCACCCGCCGCCGACATCGGGGAACAGGCCTATGCCCGATTCGGGCATGGCGAAGCGCGTGTTCTCGGTCGCGACGCGGAACTTGGCGGGCTGCGAAATGCCGACCCCGCCGCCCATCGTGATGCCGTCCATGAAGGCGACGATGGGCTTCGCGTAGGTGAACATCTGGTGATTGAGCTGGTATTCGTCGTGGAAGAACCGCCGCCCCGACACGCCGCCGTCATTCAGGGCGGAATTGCGCAGCATGGCGATATCGCCGCCTGCGCAGAAGCCGCGCCCCTCGGCATGGTCGAGGATCACCGCCTCGACCTCGTCGTCATTCTCCCATTCGCTCAGGGCCGCGCTCATCGCGTGGCACATTTCCAGCGTGAGCGCGTGGATCGCCTTGGGGCGGTTCAATGAGATACGGCCGACACGGCCCGTTTTCCTCGTGAGGACTTGGTCTGTCATTCCTGTTCTTTCGCTTCGATGAGGTCCCAGCGATTGCCGAAGGGGTCCTGGAATACGGCTACGGTGCCATAGGGCTCGTGGCGGGGTTCCTCTTCGAACACCACGCCCGATGCTGTAAAGCGTGCATGGCTTTCCGCAAAACTGTCGGTTTCGAGGAAGAATCCGACGCGCCCGCCCGTCTGATTGCCGATGGCGGCGGCTTCGGTGTCGTCCTTGGCCCGCGCCAGCAGCAGCCGCCCGCCGCCCGGAGCCTCGACCACGACCCAGCGCTTGCCGCCGCCCATGTCTGTGTCCTCGATGAGAGCGAAGCCGAGCGCGCCGACATAGAAATCGAGCGCGGCGTCGTAATCGGGCACGACGAGCGTGGTCATGGTGAAGCGAAGCGGGGCCAAGGCGGTTACTGCCGCAACAAGTCCCGCCCGACGACCATCCGCATGATCTGGTTCGTGCCTTCGAGGATCGAATGCACGCGCAGGTCGCGCCAGAACCGTTCCACCGGATAGTCCTGCAAATAGCCGTAGCCGCCATGGAGTTGCAGCGCGCGGTCGACGATCGCCGAGCCGCTGTCGGTCGCGAGCCGTTTCGCCATGGCCGAAAAGCGCGTCTTGTCGGGCGCGTTGTCGGTCACTTTCGCCGCCGCGAGATAGAGCAGGGCGCGCGCCGCTTCGAGGTCGGTCGCCATGTCGGCGAGGGTGAACTGGGTGTTCTGGAACTCGGCCACCGGCTGGCCGAACTGGGTGCGCTCCTTGGTATAACGGATCGCTTCGTCGAGGCAGCGCTGCGCCCCGCCCAGCGAACACGCGCCGATATTGAGCCGCCCGCCGTCCAGCCCCTGCATCGCGATGCGGAAGCCTTCGCCCTCCCCGCCGACGACATTCTCGGCCGGCACACGCACGTCCTCGAGGATCAGCTGCGCAGTCGGCTGCGAGTGCCAGCCGAGTTTCTTCTCGTTCGCGCCGAAGGAGACGCCCGGCATGTCCTTTTCGATCACCATGCAGGTGATGCCCTTGGGCCCATCCTCCCCGGTGCGGACCATGGCGACATAGACCTCGTTCTCGCCCGCGCCCGAGATGAATTGCTTGGTCCCGTTCAAGATGTAGTCGTCGCCGTCCTTCTTCGCCGTGGTCCTGAGCGCGGCGGCGTCGGAGCCGGAGGAAGGCTCGGTCAGGCAGTAGCTGGAGATATGCTCCATCGTGATGAGCCGGGGGAGATACTTGTCCTTGACGCGCTGGCTGCCGAAGCGGTCGATCATCCACGCCGCCATGTTGTGGATCGAGATGAAGGCGCTGGTCGAAGGGCAGCCATAGGCCATCGCCTCCATGATCAGCGCGGCTTCGAGCCGACCGAGACCGATCCCGCCCGATTCTTCCGAGACGTAGATCGCTCCGAAGCCCAATTCGGCGCTCTGCGTGATGACGTCGCGCGGGAAGATGTGCTTTTCATCCCATTCGCCCGCCTTCGGGGTGATGTTGTCGGCGGTGAAACGCTGCGCGACCTCCTGGATCGCGAGCTGGTCGTCGGTGAGCTGGAACTGTCCTGTCATGGTCCATGCCCTTAGCGAGCGCCCGGGGACAGGGGAAGAGGCGGGCGAGCCGCGCGGCCTTGCGGATTTTGCTAGTCCGGGTGAGGGCGGCGCGCGTATCTTGGGCATGGCCCGAACGGATGCTTCCGACAAGACCGCCCGCCTGATCCTGGTCTACAACGCCGATGGCGGCGTGCTGAACGCGCTGAAGGACGCGGCTCACAAGATCGCGCGGCCCGCGACCTATCCGTGTTCGCTGTGCGCGCTGACCTATGGCTGGGTGGCGATGCATTCGGACTGGCGGCGCTTTTTGTTCCGGCTGCCGCTGGAGAAGGTTTTCCTCCACCGGGACGAGGCGGCGAAGAAAGGGCTGGCAGAGGAATGGCCCGCAGTGCTGCTGGATGCGGGGCAGGGCGTGCCCGAAGTGCTGGTTCCGGCGTCGGAGTTGAACGCGATGCAACACCGCAGCGAGCTGATGGCGCTGCTGTTGGAGAGATTGAAGGACACCGGAATCGTGGCGCGGTAGGATTGGCTCCGGGCGTTTCCAACCGCCGAAATCCAAAAATGGCAAAAGCGGATGAACTAAGTCAACTTGCGCCGGGCGCACCGATGACGGCCTCGGCCTCGATCTCGACCTTCCATTCGGGGCGGCACAGCCAAGCGACGCCGGCCATGGTCGCCGCCGGGGGATGCGCGCCGAAGAAGCGTTGATGGACCGCGCCGACCGCGTCCTGGTCCGCCGGGTCGGTCAGCAGCATCCGGGTGCGCACGAGGTCCTTAGCCGAACCGCCGAGCTGCTCGATCGCCGCGACGATGAGGGTGAGGCAGCGCTCCGCCTGCGCGGCGGCATCGCCCGGCGTCGTGGTCCCGTCCGGCTCGATCGGGCCGGTCCCGGCGACGACGATCCGCTCGCCCGTCCGCACCGCTCGGCAGAAGCCGAAGGCGCTTTCGTAGGGCGAGCCGGAGGATGCCCTTTGGCGGCCCATGTCCCCGGCGCTCATCCGCAGGTGATCGCCTCGATCACCATGTCGTCGTCATAGCGCACGTTTACCCGATCGACCCGATAGTCCATCGTCCATGCGCTGCGCGGCGGGCCCCAGCGCAGCGTGCGTGCACCGCTTTCGGCGAGGATGCGCGCGCCGATTTCGGGGGTCGCCTTCTCGCCGATAAGGTCCTGAACGGGACCGGCATCGCAGACCCTTTGCCCGGGTTCGACCGGGTTCGGGGCCGGGGCCGGGTTCGGAGCCGGGTTCGAAGCCTGGGCCGGGTTGGGGGCAGGCTCGGCCGTGGCGCAGCCCGCAGCGGCCAGGGCGGCAGGGGCGGCAAGGGCAACAGGGACAAGGCGGCGCATCATGCTCTCCTCTTGCCCCCACCACTGCCACGAACATGGCATCCCCGGCAAGGACATCCGCGTCGCCGGTCACCCCATGGTCGGGATGACGAAGGCGTTCGAGCCGTCGCCGCCGCCATCGGGCCAGCGCTGGGTGACCTTCTTCTTCTTGGTCCAGAAGGCCAGCCCTTCCGTGCCGTATTGGTCGATATCGCCGAAGCCCGAACGCTTCCACCCGCCGAAGCTGTGATAGGCCACCGGCACCGGGATGGGCACGTTGATCCCGACCATGCCGACATTGACGCGGCTCGTGAATTCGCGTGCGACATGGCCGTTGCGCGTGAACAGGGCGACGCCGTTGCCGTATTGATGTTCGGACGGCAGGCGCAACGCCTCCTCGAAATCGGCTGCGCGCACGATCTGGAGGACGGGTCCGAAAATCTCCTCCTGATAGCTTTTCATCTGCGCGGTGACGCGGTCGATCAGGGTCGGGCCGACGAAGAAGCCGTTCTCGTGCCCCTGCAGGGTGAAGCCGCGCCCGTCGATGACGATCTCGGCGCCTTCCTCCTCCGCGACATCGACCCATTGCTCGATCCGGGCCTTGTGTTCGGGCGTGACGACGGGGCCGTAATTGGCATCCGGATCGCTCGACACGCCGATGCGCAGTGCGTGGATCGCGGGGATGAGCTTTTCGCGCAGGCGTTCGGCCGTGTCCTCTCCCACCGGGACCACCACCGGCAGCGCCATGCAGCGTTCTCCGGCAGAACCGAAGGCCGCCCCGGCAAGGTCGTTCACCACCTGATCGAGGTCTGCGTCGGGCATGACGATGCCGTGGTTCTTGGCCCCGCCGAAAGCCTGCACCCGCTTGGCGCGGGCATTGCCGTTGGAATAGATGTAATGCGCGATGTCGGACGACCCGACGAAGCTGATCGCGGGGATGTCGGGATGCTCGATGATCGCATCGACCATTTCCTTGTCGCCGTTGATGACCTGCAAAAGCCCCTCGGGCGCGCCCGCTTCGAGGAACAGTTCGGCAAGCCTGACCGGCACGGATGGATCGCGCTCGGACGGCTTGAGGATGAAGGCATTGCCCGCCGCGATGGCCATGCCGAACATCCACATCGGGATCATCGCCGGGAAGTTGAACGGGGTGATCCCCGCCCCGATGCCGAGCGGCTGGCGCATCGAATAGACATCGATCCCGGGGCCTGCCCCTTGCGTGTATTCGCCTTTCAGCACCTGCGGGATGCCGCAGGCATATTCGATCACTTCAAGCCCGCGTTGCACGTCGCCCTTGGCATCGTCGACGACCTTGCCGTGTTCGCTCGACAGCATTTCGGCGAGGCTCTGCATGTTCGCCTCGACCAGCTCCTTGAACTTGAACATGACGCGGGCGCGTTTCTGCGGATTGGTCGCCGCCCAGGCGGGCTGGACGGCCTTCGCCGCCTCGACCGCGCGATCGAGCAGCGCCGCATCGCCGAGGGCGACTTCGGCCTGGACTTCGCCGGTAGAGGGGTTCCACACCTTGTGCGTGCGCGTCGGGGCGGGGCTGTCGCCGGCAATGAAATGGTCGATCTGGCGCATTGGGCTTGGTCTCTTTCCTGCTTGGGTCTGTCCTTGACGGGGCAAATGCAACCACGCCGCCGCGCTGGCAAGGGCCAGCGGCCTTCTCAAAAGTGGGGAGGGGACGGTCAGTGCGAGTGGCGCGCGGCCGATAATACGGTTCTGGTGTTGCACCGTAACATTTCTCGGCTAAGGATCACGGTCTGCGTGACGTTCTTCGATGCGGCCCTGCGGCCGGAGCGGGTCGTCTTTGGGGGGGACATGGGATGAGGATGTCAGTCTCGGGCGCGGGTCTTGCGGTTTCGTTCGCCCTGCTCCTTGCCGCCTGCGGCGGCACCGGACCGAGCGAACCGCCTCCGGTCCCGGTCCGGGTCCAGCAAGCCGCAGCCCAGGACAAGCCGCTCTTCGCCGAATATATCGCCGAGATCCGGGCGGGAAGCGAAGTCGCGGTCTATCCGCGCATCGGCGGGACGATCGTCGCGCGCAATTTCCGCGAAGGTTCGATGGTGCGCAAGGGACAGGTCCTGTTCGAAATCGACGCGCAGGAATACGCGTCCTCGCGCGATGCCGCCCGCGCCCAGCTCGCCGCCGCAGAAGCGCAGGCGGCGCGCGCCAACGAGGACGTTGCACGCTACGAACCGCTTGTCGCCGAGGATGCGATCGCGCGGCAGGTCTACGATAACGCTCTGGCCACCGCCAAGGCGAGCGCGGCACAGGTCGACGCGGCGCGGGCAAGCCTCGCCAATGCCGAACTGACGCTGTCCTATGGCAAGGTCCGCGCGCCCATTTCGGGCCGGATCGGCAAGGCCGCCGCGAGTGTCGGCCAGCTGATCTCGCCCGGCCAGATCGAGCTCGCGCGGATTTCCGATGCCTCCTCGCTCGATGTCTATTTCAGCCCGAGCGAGGAGGAAATCCTGCGCTATGCCCGGATCGGCAAGGAAGAGCGCGGCAATGCGGCTTCCGAGATCCGCCTGATCCTCGCCGACGGGACCGAATTGCCTCAGCTCGGGACGATCGATTTCGCCGATCGCGCGGTCGATCCGACCACCGGCAGCTACAGCCTGCGGGCGGTCTTTCCCAATGCTGGCAGCATGGTGCGGCCCGGCCAGTTCGGGCGCGTGCGGATACAGATCCAGACGCGCAGGGACGCGGTGATCGTCCCCGACCGTGCGGTGACCGAGCAGTTCGGGAGCTATTTCGTCATGGTCGTGGGCGAGGACAATACGGTCGAGCAGCGCCGCGTCGAGGTGGGCGCGCAGGCAAGCGGCGACTGGATCATCGAAGAGGGGGTCGAGCCGGGCGAGACGGTGATCGTCGAGGGGCTCGCCAAGGTCCGCCCCGGCGTGGTGGTCCAGCCGGTGCCGATGGGTGCGGAAATCCCGCTGCCGGGTGCGGGCGGCGCGGGCCCCGCGGCGGCGAAGAAGTAGCAGCGCCATGGCCAGGATGTTCATCGATCGTCCGGTCTTCGCGATCGTCATCGCGCTGATCCTGTCGCTGGGCGGCTATCTTTCGCTGACCGGTCTCCCGGTCGCGCAATTCCCCGACATCGCCCCGCCGACGGTCAGGATCACCTCGGTCTATCCCGGCGCGAGCGCACCGACCGTCGAGGAGGGCGTGACGGTCCCGATCGATTCGCAGGTCAACGGGGTGACGGGCATGAAGTCTATCCGCGCCGTTTCGGGAGCGGACGGGAGCTCGGTCATCACCGTCCAGTTCAAGCTCGAGACCGATCCCGACATCGCCGCCGTCGAGACCCAGAACCGGGTCTCGCAGGTGACTCCGCAGCTCCCTGCAGAAGTCAACGATATCGGCGTTTCGGTAAAGAAGGCATCGTCCGACACGTTGATGTATGCCGCCTTCTATTCGCCCGGCAACGCCTATGACCGGACGTTCATCTCGAACTATCTCGACAACCTCATCGTCGACGAGCTCAAGCGAGTCGACGGGGTTGGCGATATCGCGGTTTATGGTTCGCCTTTCGCAATGCGCGTCTGGCTGCGTCCCGACAGGCTCGCAGCGCTCGGCCTGACACCGATGGACGTGGTTGCGGCGGTGCGCGAACAGAACGCGCAGGCCGCGCCGGGATCGGTCGGCCAGCCGCCCAACCGGACCCGCAGCGGCTTTCAGTATTCGCTCGAATTGCAGGGCCGCATCAACGAGACCAGCCAGTTCGAGAACATCGTGCTGAGAAGCGGCGATGACGGTTCGCAGGTGCGCCTGCGCGATGTCGCTCGGGTCGAACTGGGCGCGAAAGGCTATGCCCAGGAAGCCGCGCTGAACGGCCGTCCCGCGGCCGCCATCGGCGTCTCGCTGTCGCCTGGCGCGAATGCCTTGGCAACGGCGGAGGAGCTGAAGGGCAAGCTCGAGGCGATGAAAGCGAGTTTCCCGCCCGATTTCGATTACGAGATCGTCTACGATTCGAGTCTGTTCGTGGAGGAATCGATCGCCGAGGTCGCGAACACCCTGCGCGATGCGCTGATCCTCGTCCTGCTTGTCGTCTTCCTCTTCCTGCAGAGCTGGCGTGCGACGTTGATCCCGATGCTCGCCGTGCCGGTGTCGCTGCTGGCGACGCTGATCGCCTACCAGGCGCTCGGATTTTCGATCAACACGCTCTCTCTGTTCGGCATGGTGCTGGCGATCGGGATCGTGGTCGACGACGCCATCGTGGTCGTCGAGATGGTCGAGCTGAAAATGGAGAAACTCGGCCTCTCCCCCCGCGAGGCGACGCGCCAGGCGATGGACGAGGTGTCCGCCCCGATCGTCGCGACGACGCTGGTGGTGGCTGCGGTGTTCGTGCCGATGGCTTTCATTCCGGGCGTGAGCGGGCAGCTTTACAAGCAGTTCGCGCTGACCATCGCGGTCTCGACGTTGTTCTCCTCGGTCGTCGCCCTGACACTCACCCCGGCGCTGTGTGGCCTGCTGCTGAAGCCGAAATCCGAGCATGGCGAGAGCGACAATATCCTCACGCGCTTCTTCGCCAGATTCAATGCGTGGTTCGACCGGCTGACCGCGCGCTATGACGGATTTATCGGCCTGACGACGCACAGTCTCAAGCGGGTCGCGATCTTCCTCCTGCTTGTCATCGGGGGGATCGTGCTGTTGTTCAGGGCCACGCCGACGGGCTTCGTGCCGGATGAGGACGTGGGTGCCTTTTTCGTCCAGGCAATGCTGCCCGATGCCTCGAACACGCAGCGCACGGGCGAGGTGCTGGACGATTTCACCAACAAGCTGCGCGGTCTCGAAGGGGTAGAGGCCGTGATGAGCATTTCGGGTTTCGACGTGCTTTCGGGTACGGCTGCGCCCAATGCCGGCCTTATGGTGGCCAAGCTCGCCCCGTGGGAGGAACGCGGCATGGCGACCTCGGCCCCTGCGCTGATCCGCAAGGCCAACATGCTTGGCTATGCAACGCCCGAGGCGCTGCTGTTCGGCTTCGGTCCGCCGGCCCTGCCGGGCTTCGGCGCGTCCTCGGGCTTCTCGATGATGCTGCAGGCGCGCGCCGGCCAAAGCCCCAAGGAACTGGCCGACGTGACGCAGGAATTCCTCGCCGAGGCGAGCCGCCAGCCAGAGATCGGACGCGTTTCGACCACTTTCAGCGCGGGCACGCCCAATTACCGGCTCACCGTCGACCGCGAGCGGGCCAAGGCGCTGGGGCTCCAGCTGACCGACGTCTACCAGACCCTCGGCATCCTGCTCGGCGGGGCACAGGTCAATGACTTCACCCGCTACGGAAAGAATTACAAGGTGATGGTCCAGGCCGACGGGAACTACCGCGAGGAGATCGACGGGCTCGGGCTCATCAATGTGCGCAGCCGGACGACCGGGCAGATGGTGCCGCTGTCTGCGGTGGTGGGCATCGACAAGGGCGCATCGCCCCGTTTCATCGCGCGTTACAACCTCTATCGCTCGGCCGATCTTTCCGGCTCGCCCGCGCCGGGCTATTCCTCGGGCGATGCCGTGGCCGCGCTCGAGAGGGTGGCGGCGGACGTTCTGCCTGCGGGCTATGGCTATGAATGGTCGGGCGTCACCGCCGAGGAGGTCGAGACAGGCAATTCGGCCAGTGTCGTGATGGCGCTTTCGGTTCTGGTCGTGTTCCTGTTCCTCGCCGCGCTCTACGAGAGCTGGTCGATCCCGGTCGCGGTCCTGCTCGCCGTGCCATTCGGCGTGCTCGGGGCGCTGGTCGCACTGCAATTGCGCGGGCTCGATTTCAACGTCTACGGCCAGATCGGCGTGGTCACGCTGGTTGGCCTGTCGGCCAAGAACGCGATCCTGATCGTCGAATTCGCCAAGCAGTTCCGCGAGGAGGGCAAACCCATCGCCGAGGCTGCGCGCCTGGCGGCGGTGCAGCGCCTGCGACCGATCCTGATGACCTCCTTCGCCTTCATCATGGGCGTGATCCCGCTGCTGATCGCAAGCGGCGCGGGCGCGGCATCCAAACAGTCGGTCGGAACGGTCGTGTTCGGCGGGATGCTGGCGGCGACGATTCTTGCCGTGCTGGTGGTTCCGGCGCTCTATGTCATTGTCCAGAGCCTGACCGAGCGGTTCTTCGGCGCGAAGGATGCGGATGAGACCCCGCCGCCCGCCGGCGACCGCGAGGCTCCGGCAGCGCCCCTGCCTGCGGGAGCGGCGACATGATACGCCGCCTCGCGAGCATGGCCGCGCTCGGCGCGCTGGCTGCGGCGCTGGGCGGCTGTACGATCGTGGGGGAGGATTACGACCGGCCCGAACTCGCCCTGCCGGAAAGCCATGCCGTCGCGCTTGAGCCGGGGGAAGCGCGCTCGGCTGCGAATACGGCCTGGTTCGAGCTCTACGACGATCCCGAACTGCGTCCACTGATCGAGGAAGCGCTCGAGGACAATCTCGACCTGCAGCAGGCCTTCGCGCGGATCGAGGAAGTCCGCGCCCGCCTGCTCGTTGCGCGCAGCGGCTTTTTCCCGCGGATCGACGGTTCGCTGTCGACCGGCGCGCAGCCGCAGGCCGATTCGAATGACGGCGTGTTCACGCTCGGTCTCGTGCTCGGCTGGGAGATCGACCTGTTCGGCAAGATCCGCCGCCAGAACGAGGCCGCCCGCGCGCAATTGCTCGCCTCCGAGGCAAGCCGCGCGGCGATCGTCACGACCATCGTCCAGCAAGTCGCCGCGACTTGGCTGACGATCCGCGAGTTGCAGGCGGAAGAGGCGATCCTTGCGCGCAATATCGAGATCCAGAGCCGCGCGCTCGATCTCGTCGAGAAGCTCCATCGCCAGGGCGTCGTCTCGGACAGCGAGGTTCAGCAGGCCACTGCCCAGCTCGCCGGCACACGCTCGCTGCTGCCGCAGGTGGTGCAGGCGCGGTTGGTCTCGGAGAACCTGCTGACAGTCCTGCTCGGTCGCTATCCTTCGCAAATCGAGCTTTCGCCCTTCGATGCCGAGCGGCAGGCGCAGGGTATCGGCGCCTATTTCCTCCCCCCCGGCGTGCCGAGCGAGCTGTTGGCGCGGCGGCCCGACGTGATCGCCGCCGAACAGCAGCTTGCTGCCACGACGGCGCTTGAAGGCGTTGCGATCGCCAATCGCTTTCCCTTTCCCACCATCGGCCTTGGTAGCCTTCTCGGGCGGACCTCGACCGAACTCGGTTCGCTGTTCGACGATGATGCGTCCTCCTCGCTCAATTCATGGGGGCCCGAAGTGCGCCTTCCGATCCTCAATTTCGGGCGCGATCTCGGCAATGTGAGAGTCGCGCGCGCGCAGGTCGAACAAGCGCTGATCGGCTATCGCCGCGCGGTTCAGGGCGCGCTGTTCGACGTCAATTCGGCGGTTTATGCATACCGCGCGGGCGAAGCGCAGATCGAACCGCTCGCCGACCAGCTCGCCGCTGCGCAGCGCACGCTTTTCCTCCAAGACCTGCGCTTTCGCGGCGGCGTGGTGAGCTACATCTCGGTGCTCGACGCGCAGCGGCTGGTCCTCTCCAGCGAGCTGTCACTGGCCCGCGCACGGCTCCAGCGCGACCTTGCTTTCGTCGATCTCTACCGTGCGCTCGGCGGCGGCTGGTCGCCCGAGGATACGCCCGACATTGCGGCTGCCGGCGATGCCGAGGACAGGGATGCGGAACCCTGAAGAAATTGCGATCGGCCTGGAGAGGCGAACATATATTGACCGCCCGCGAGGTTATCGTAGCAATGGGCGAGCGCATTTCGCGGCAGCGGTATCGCCCGGTCGAAGCTTCGATGGCCAGGCCGAAGATTACTCCGCCCCGGCGCAATGCGGGTGTAGCTCAACGGCAGGGCAGAAGCTTCCCAAGCTCGCGAAGATCGCAGAATTCTGGGCTCTCCGGTGTAAACCCGACAGGAAGCGCCCCGCTTCTTTTCAATAGGTTGCGAGACCGCTGTAAACCGCGAGCGCACTCGCGCACATCAACGCCGAGTGGGTATTGGACTCCGAATGCGGACAGTCCGCTAACGGCTCAAACTCGCCATTTGGCCCGGCCCATATCCAAGTTCACCATTTGGGCGGGACGCAGACTGCGTGCTCTGTGCGGTTCAGGGATCAGAAGCGGCCATTCAACAGCCGCCTCCTTTGCAGCTGTTCGGGTATGGCGTCATCGGAGCGGTGTCTCGTTGCGGCTTGGCGGCTGTGGGCAAGGGGGGCGGATGCGATGGGCTTTTGGGCGCGGTCGCGGCCGCGGCCTGGGTTTCGGCTTTAAAGTCCGTTCGGTCACCGCCTTGTGGTCGTAAGCCGCCGGTTCCAGGGCATGGGCGTGCCCGCTCGTGCGAAGGCCGGGGCGACAACGCAAGGCTTGCGCCTTTCGCAAAGGGCCATGCGCGCAATGCGCGCAATTCCCTCAACTTCCTGTCCGACGGCGCTTGTGCTTCGCGGTGGGCTTGATAGGTATTCCGTGGGGCGCATTCGGAAAAGTTAGTTAACGAACCAGGTTTTTTTGGGGGGTAATTCATGGCAGATTTTACCGGCACGCCGGGCGACGACGTGATCGACGGCAGCGAGCTTGCCGATACGATTGACGGCGGTGCCGGTAATGACACGCTCAATGGCAAGGGCGGCAACGACACCGTCAATGGCGGTGAGGGCGACGATA
>NZ_JAVJPT010000013.1:0-40574 GCF_040217515.1 Erythrobacter sp. | reverse complement strand
CAGCAATGTTGCGACCTATCGCGGCGAAGTCGGCGTTTCCGTCGGCCTGATGCACCGGCTCGAAGGCGATTTCGCCCTCACGGCGGGCGTTACCTATGCCGGCGGCAATTCGACTGCGGTACGGGCGGGCATCGCCGGGGAATTCTGAGGAGAAAGGCGGCGAGCGGTCTCCTGCATGGCGGGAGGCCCGCCGCTCGCGAACAGCGCGCCGCCGAGATCGCTCCCTACCGCCAGGGCTTCGCACCGCGCCTCGGCGCGGCCGATGCCGATGCAGGCATGTGCGGCTAGGACGACAGGCAGGCGCGCATGCCCCGGCGGGCAATGGCGAAGCCGGCCTCCCCCACCGCGCGGCTTTCCGCGCTGGCGGGATCGCGGATCGCGTTGGTGTGATTGTAGTGAATGAAATGCACCTTGGACCGCTCGCCATCGGGCAGCGGGGCGAGCCGCTTCATCACCTCGCTCACGCGCGGATGCGGCACCGCGCTCATATCGCGGCCCTCCAGCTCCCCGTCGGCCCAGAACGTCGCATCGATGAAGGCGTAGTCCACGCCCGCGACAAGCTGTTCGAGGCTGCTGCCCGAGCGCGCTTCGAATTCATCCCAGCTATCGATATCCGGCAGGTAGAGCGCGCGGCGATCCGGTGTCATGATGATGAAACCCACCGTCTCGGACAATTCGTCGCGATGCGGCACGCCGACCGGCAGCACGCCGAATTCGTCGGACAGAACGGTGAACGCCCCCTCGCCCATTTCGGCGATCGCGATATGGCCCTCATCGACCAGCTGGCTCCACGGCCCGTTGCCGCGCAGGAAGGCGGCCATGCGCGGCATGGCGAAGACGGGCACGTCCTGCGCCCCGGCCGCCTCGGTGCCGAGCCAGGCGAGCCCGAGATAATGCCCGATATGCGCATGGGTCAGGAAAATGCCGTCGATTCCGAGCCCACCTTGCGGCGGCGCGACTTCGTCGAGCGCGGCGAGCTGTTCGGTGATCGCGGGGCTCGCATCGAACAGGTAGCGCGTCCCAGCCTCGCGGTCGACCAGCGCGAGCGCTGCGGGAAGCAGGCGCGGGCCCTTATCCTGCGAATGGCCGATCTGCGGCGCGCCCGCATCCTGGCCCGCGCCGAGCACGACGAGTTCGCGCAGACACGCGTCGTCCCCGTCCGCTGCGATTTCGTCAGCCCGCGCTCCGGCGGAGAGGCCGGCCAGCCCGAGCACCCCTGCCGCCGCCGCTGCGGCGCCGTAGAAACCGATCCGCATTTCCGCCTCCCCCTTACATTGCGCTCGGAGGCATGAACGTTATGGAGAGGCGCAGCAAGAGAACACGGCATGACTGAGGAGCCGCATCCATGAAGCACACCACCCGCATCGCCCTTTTCGCCGCCGCGCTGACCGTCTCGGCCTCGCCCATGGCCGGGGCCGCCAATGCCCGGCCGATGACTCCGGAGGACGTGGCCAGGATCGAGGCGCTGGGCGCGATGGCGGTTTCGCCCGACGGCGCGCGTATCGCCTTCACCACCGGATCGCGGCCCGACGTGACCCAGGGCGAGGAGGATGGCGGCTATCGCGGCGAATTGAAGGTCGCGACCGGACCGGATGCGGCGCGCGCCTATCTGCCCGAGGACATCAGCCCAGGCCAGGTTGCCTTTTCCCCGGACGGGTCGATGGTCACCTTCCTGTGGGCAAAAGGCGGCGACGATACCGCCATTTGGGGCGTACCCGTCGCGGGTGGGGCCTATCGAAAGCTCGCCGCCGTGCCCGGAACGGGGGTGCGTGCCTACGAAATCGCGCCCGATGGCTCCGCGATCTACATGCTGGCCGGGCCCGACGAGGACAAGCAGCGCACGGCGCAGCGCGAGGCCGGCTTCGATGCGAAGGTCTATGAAGAAGAGTTCCGTCCGGCGCGCTTGTTCGCGGCCCGTTTCGGCGGGTCCATCGACGAGGATCCGCGCGAGATCGCCCTGCCCGGCTTCGTCAGCGGTTTCGACGTGTCGCCCGACGGCAAGCGCGCCCTGATCGAAACCGCGCCGACCCCGCTGGTCGATGACAGCTACACGAAAAAGCGCGTCAACATCATCGACCTTGAAAGCGGCGATGTCACCGCCGTGGTCGAAACGCCGGGCAAGATCGGCGATGTCGAATGGGCGGGCGACGGCGCGCAACTCTCGCTCATCGCCGGGGTCGACATGAACGATCCGGCGGCGACGACGCTGCATCTCGTCGATGCCGCGAGCGGGGAGTACCGCGCGCTCAACGCTGGCGCGGCCGAGGCCGCGGTCGATGCCGAATGGCTCGAGGACGGGCGGCTCGCCGCGATCATCCATGTCGGGGCGCAGTCGGTCATGCGGCTCTACGATGCCGATGGCAGCCTTGCCGCCGAATACGATCCCAAGTCGCTCATCCTTACCCGGGTCGAAGCGGCGGGTGGCACGGTTGCGGTCGCCGCGAACAGCCCGATCCATCCGAGCGAATTGTTCGTCTTCGATCCCTCGCGCAGCTGGTCCGACGAGACGGGCAATTTCCGCCGCTGGACGACTCACAATCCGTGGCTGTCCGAGATCACCTTTGGCACGCAGCGCACCTATACCTACACCGCGAGCGACGGGCAGGAGGTCGAAGGCGTGCTGATCGAGCCGGTCGGCGGGACTCCGAAAGGCGGTGCGCCCACCATCATGAACATTCACGGCGGGCCCGAAGCGCATGAATCGAATGGCTGGCAGACCGCCTATTCCAAGCCCGGACAGATCGCGGCGGGACAGGGCTATGCCGTGTTCCTGCCGAATTATCGCGGCTCGACCGGCTACGGCGTCGCTTTCGCGAAACAGCACCAGGGCAATTACACCGATCCCGAATTCCGCGACATCGTCGATGCCAAGCGCGCGCTGGTGGCGGACGGCATCACCGATGGGACCCGCACCGGGATTACCGGCGGCTCCTATGGCGGCTATGCGTCAGGCTGGGGCGCGACCTATTATTCGGACGAATTCGCGGCATCCGTGATGTTCGTGGGTATCTCCAACCAGGTCAGCAAGTTCGGCACGGTCGACATCCCTTACGAGATGTACAATGTCCATTCGCGCGCATGGCCGTGGGATGACTGGACCGCGATGCTCGAAGTCTCGCCGGTCTATCATGTCGACAAGGCGAACACGCCGATCCTCATCATGCACGGCGAAGAGGACACCCGCGTCAACCCGGGCCAGAGCCTCGAGCTGTATCGCAGCCTCAAGGTGCGCAAGCCCGACGTGCCCACGCGGCTGGTGTTCTATCCGGGCGAAGGCCACGGCAACCAGGGGGCGGCGGCGCGCTATGACTACTCCTTGCGGATGATGCGCTGGTTCGACACCTACCTCAAGACCGGCGACCGCCGCGCTCCGCTGCCCGATCCGCGCCCGACACTGGCCGAGGGCGCTGGCGGGGCAAAGATCGAGGAATAGGCCGGCAAGGTGCAGGGGCGGCTGCGCGCCGCCCCGGGGGGCGCGCCCACCGTCAAAAATCAAAGCGTCAGGGTAAAGTAAACGCCCTCAAACGGCGCAGCGGCGGCGCAACTAGAACGTATAGCCCACGCCCAGCCCGGTGATGATCTGGTTCGGGTCGCCTCGCAGGGCGGTGTAGGGCGTGTCCTCGCCGTCCCCGAAGAGGCGCGAATAGCCGACAACGCTGTAAATGCTGAACCCGCCATCGAGGCTGTTGCCGCTGAGGTCGTAATTGACGATCGCGGTAAACCCGGCGCTGTTGAGCCCGCCATCGGCGCGGAATTGCGGCAGGCCGCTGGCGGCGGCCTGGCCGGGTGTGACCGAGTAGTAATAATCGGCGAAGCTGTCGTCGACGAACTGCATCCCCGCCTGCAGGTTGATCACGGTCGCCTGCCCGATCGGCGTCGTATATCCGATATTGGGCTCGATCAGCATACCCTCATGCGCACCCAGTATGTCCCAGCGCACCTGCGTCGAAAGGGTCAGCGAATCGAAGCGGTTGAGAACGCGCGGAAAGCTCACCCCCACATTGGCGCCGACCTCGGCCGCCACATCGAGCTTGCCAGCCGCTTCCACCACCTCGTCGCTGATCCGCGCATTGCGATCGTTGCGGATGCGGAAAGCGGGACCGAACTGAAAGGTCGTGCCGCCCGGCTGGCCCGGAATGGTGCGCTGGGAAAGCAGGTTGAGCGTGATCCCCGGCCCGTTCGGAGTGAGACCGATTCCGCCCAGCCGACCGACGATCAACGGCAGCGGGAAAGCGATGTAATCGTCCGACCCGGCATAGCTTGGGACCATGCCGACGCCCACGCCGAGCGTCACCCAGTTGTTGTCGAAGACCGGTTTCATCCCTTGCATCCCGGTGGGGAACGGCTGCCCCGGCCCCTGGCCCTGGCCCTGGCCCTGCTGCTGGCCCTGCTGCTGGCCTTGCCGGGGCTGGACGGAGCTGTCGGTCTGCGCTTCGTTCACGTCCGCGGCGAGGTCGAACCCGTCCGATCCCGTTGCCGCCACCAGCACCGGTTCGGGAGCAATTCTCGGCGCTCTTTCCCGGCCCGCCGAGAGATCGACGACGGTCCCGGCCTGTGCGTGGGTCACGACGCCCGCATCTGCAACGGAGGAAGCGCCGGCATGCGCCGGGGCGGCAAGTCCGGCAGCGAGCGCGGCAGAAGCTACGAGAAAGACAGGCTTGGCAGGGGTCACGTGGGGAAACTCCTCTGGGACATGGGACGGCCCTGGACCGGCCGGGCGCGAGGCTGCGACATATCCTTTCGCCCCGACACGCCGAACTGGCAAGACCCTGTTCAAGCGGGGCTAATCTTGGCAATGCCGTGACGCATGGTCGCCGCATACCCCGCCTATTTCATGCAAGTGATGCAATCAATGCCGCATGCGCCATTGCGTTCCGCATGCAGCGCCGCGCCGACCGGCCCCGATAGTCGTGCGAACGGGCCGCGCGCGCCGCTGCTCATTGCTCACCCCGCCGCCGTGCCCTAGGGCTAGGAGAGTATGAGCGACTCGTCTCCCTCCCCTGCCCCGCAGCCCGACGACGCGCCGCCCGATCCTGCCCGGCTCGATCCGGACGCGCTCGATCTCGTGATCGTCGGCGGAGGGCTTGCCGGCGGCCTGCTGGCGCTCGCTCTCACGCGCATGGCACCCGGCATCCGTTTCCGGCTGATCGAGGCAGGCAGGGTGCTGGGCGGCAATCATCGCTGGAGCTGGTTCGAAACCGATCTCGCCCCGCAAAGCGCCGGGCTGCTCGGCGAATTCCCGCTCAAGAGCTGGGACGAAGGCTACGACATCGCCTTTCCGGGCTATGGCCGGACGCTCGGCACCTCCTACCGTTCGCTTGCCTCGGAGGATTTCCACGCCCATCTCGCCGACGTCCTGCCCGATGGCAGCGTGATGCTGGGCAAGCGCGTGGCCGATCTCGATGCGGGCGGCGTCACGCTTGCCGACGGCACGCGGATCGCGGCGAAGCGGGTGGTCGATTGCCGCAATTTCAAGCCCTCCGACCAGCTCGCAGGCGGCTGGCAGGTCTTTCTCGGCCAGCATATACGGTGCCACGAACCCCACGGTCTTACGCGGCCCGTCATCATGGATGCGACGGTCGATCAGCTCGCCCCGCACGGCAACGGGGCCGCCTATCGCTTCGTCTATGTCCTGCCCCTGAGCGAGGACGAGGTCTTCGTCGAGGACACCTATTACGCCGACCACCCGCGCATGGACCGCGAACAGCTCGCCTCGCGCACCCGCGCCTATGCCCGCGAAAGGGGCTGGCGCGGCGAGGTGATCGGATCGGAAACGGGCATCCTGCCGGTCATTTCGGGCGGGGATTTCGAAAGCGTGATCGAGGACCTGCGCATTCCCGGCGTCGCCATCGCCGGATCGCGCGGCGGCTTTTCGCACCCGCTGACCAGTTACACCCTGCCCTTCGCCGCGGCCAATGCGCGCGAGATCGCCGCGCTGCTATGCGAAAACCCCGGGACGAGCGCAGAGGAACTCGCCGCCTTCTGCGAAGAACGCGCGCGCCGCCATTGGCGCGAGACGGGGTTTTACCGGATGCTCTCGCGCATGCTGTTCGAGGCCGCCGATCCCGAACGGCGGGTGCAGGTGTTCGAGCATTTCTACGGACTTTCGGGCGATCTCGTCGAACGCTTCTATGCCGGGCAATCGACTTGGCCCGACCGGCTGCGCATCCTCAGCGGCAAACCGCCCGTAGCTATCAGTCGTGCCATGCGCGCGATGATCTCACGCGGGAAGCCTTTCAGACTGGAGAAGACGGCATGAACGCCGAAACACCGATCACCCCCACAAATCCCACCGGCCGGGGGATCGACCCTGCCATGGCTCAGCGCTACGCTGGCAAGAAGGCCTGCGTGATCGGGGCGGGCTTCGGCGGCATGGCGCTCGCCATCCGCCTGCAGTCGCACGGCATCGCCACCACCGTGGTCGAAGCCCGCGACAAGCCCGGGGGCCGCGCCTATTTCTGGGAGAAGGACGGCTTCACTTTCGATGCGGGGCCCACGGTCATCACCGATCCGCCTTGCCTGGAGGAGCTTTGGCAGCTCACGGGACACGACATTTCCGAAGACGTCGAGTTGATGAAGGTGATGCCGTTCTATCGGCTCAACTGGCCGGACGGTACCAATTTCGACTATTCGAACGATGAGGAAAGCCTCAACGCGGAAATCGCCAAGCTCGAGCCCGACGATGTCGTGGGCTATCAGCGCTTCCTCGAATATTCGAAACGGGTCTACGAAGAAGGCTATGTCAAGCTCGGGACCAAGCCGTTCCTCGACTTCAAGACCATGCTCAAGGCCGCGCCTGCCCTGATCAAGGAACAGTCCTGGCGCAGTGTCTATTCGATGGTGTCGAGCTATATCAAGAACGAGAAGCTGCGCGAGGCGTTCAGCTTTCACTCGCTGCTGGTCGGCGGCAATCCGATGAAGACGAGCAGCATCTACGCGCTCATCCACAAGCTCGAAAAGGACGGCGGCGTGTGGTGGGCGCGCGGCGGGACCAATCGCCTGATCGCCGGGATGGTGCGCCATTTCGAGCGGCTCGGCGGCACGATGCGCGTCGGCGACCCGGTCGTGCAGGTCCACACGATGGGCACGCGCGCCAGCGAGGTCGAGACGAAATCGGGCTGGAAGGAGCGCTTCGACGCGGTCGCTTCCAATGCCGACATTATGCATTCCTACAAGGACCTGCTCTCGAACTCACAGCGCGGTCAGAAAATGGCGAAGTCGCTTGGCCGAAAGAGCTTTTCGCCGAGCCTGTTCGTCGTCCATTTCGGGCTCAAGGGCACGTGGCCGGGCATCGCGCACCACATGATCCTGTTCGCCAACCGCTATAAGGGCCTGCTCGACGACATCTATTCGAACGGTGTGCTGCCCGAGGATTTCGCGATCTACCTCCACCACCCGACTGTCACCGATCCGAGCATGGCGCCCGAGGGCATGAGCACGTTCTACGCCCTCGTCCCGGTCGCCCACATGGGCAAAATGCCGGTCGACTGGGACGAAGTCGGCCCGAGGCTGGAGAAGATGATCCTCGACGAACTCGGCCGCCGCCTGATCCCCGACATCCACGATCGGATCGTGACCAAGTTCTCCTACGCGCCCAAGGACTTCAAGCAGGACCTGTCCGCCCACATGGGCAGCGCCTTCAGCCTCGAACCGCTGCTGTGGCAGAGCGCCTATCTGCGCGGTCACAACCGCGACGACGTGATCGAGAACTTCTACCTCGTCGGCGCGGGCACGCATCCGGGCGCGGGGATCCCCGGCGTCGTCGGCAGCGCGAAGGCGACCGCGGGCATTGTGCTGGAGGATTTGGCCGCTAAAGCGAGCGCATGAATGGAATGAAACGGCCCATGCGGCGCCTCGCGGTCTATTGCGGCTCCGCCTCGCCCGCGGACCCACGCTACATCGAACTCGCCGAGGATGTCGGCGCCGCGCTCGCGCAGCGCGGGATCGGGGTGGTCTATGGCGGCGGCAGGCTCGGGCTGATGGGCGCGGTGGCGAAAGGCGCGAAGGCGGCAGGCGGCGAGGTCATCGGGATCATTCCCGAAAGCCTCGTCAAGGCTGAGGTGGCGAACCATGACTGCGACGAATTGATCGCGGTCGGCGGCATGCATGAGCGCAAGCAGAAGTTCACGGATCTTTCCGACGGCTTCGTGACGCTTCCTGGTGGCGTGGGCACGATGGACGAATTGTGGGAAGCGATGAGCTGGGCGCAATTGGGATACCACTCGGACCCGGTGGGCCTGCTCAACGCCTATGGCTTCTACGACGACCTCATCGCCTTCAACGCGCATATGGCGAAAGTCGGCTTCGTGCGGCCCGCGCATCAGGACATTCTCATCCATGCCGATCGCCTGCCCGACCTGCTGGACAAGATGGAGGCTTACGAGCCCCACACACCGATCTTCCGCATGAAGGCCGAGGACCTCTAGGGGAGGCCGCGCGCGCGATGGGGGTCGAGCCATCCTTCGAACCGATGCGGCGCGAGGCCTTGGTCGAACACGCGCGGCTAGCGATCAAGCACGGCTCGCAGAGCTTTTCCGCCGCCGCGCGGCTGTTCGATCCGGCCACGCGCGAACGCGCCTGGCTGCTTTATGCCTGGTGCCGCCGCTGCGACGACATTGCCGACAACCAGCATCTTGGCGGTGAACTCGGCGACCAGTCTGACCTTGCGACGCGCCTCGCCCATATCCGCCGCCTTACGGCGAAAGCCTTCGCCGGGCAGCCGACCGGCGACCCCGCCTTCGATGCGCTCGGCGTGGTGGCGAGGGAATGCGGGCTCACCCCGGCCATGGCCGAGGACGTGATCGCCGGCTTCCAGCTCGATGCCGAGGACTGGCGCCCCCGGACCGAGGCCGACATGATGCGCTATTGCTACCACGTCGCGGGCGCGGTCGGCGTGATGATGGCGGTCGTCATGGGGGTGAACCCGGCGGACAGCGACACGCTCGACCGGGCGAACGATCTCGGCCTTGCCTTCCAGCTGTCGAACATCGCGCGCGACATCGTCGAGGACGACGCGGCGGGGCGGTGCTATCTGCCGATCGAATGGCTGGTCGCCCAGGATATCGAGCCCGGCCAGCATACCAAGCCGCACCACCGCCGCGAACTCGCCGCCATGGCCGCGCGGCTCGTCGCGCTGGTCGAAAAGCACGAGGCGGCGGCGCGCGTCGGGGCCGAACGCCTGCCCTTCCGCAGCCGCTGGGCCGTGCTCTCGGCGGCGCGCATATACGGAGCGATCGGTCGCAAGGTGAGAAAGCGCGGGACCGAGGCGTGGAATTCGCGCACTTATGTGCCGCGCTGGGAAAAGGCGCTGCATGGCGCGCGCGCGTTCCTGTCGGCGGCGATCAACCGCGAGAAACACCCCGACGGGCCGATCACCTGGGGCATCGCGGATTATCGGCCACTGAAAGGCTAGCCCGTGACCACGACCTTGCGACTTCCCGGCCCGGTGGGCGTGATCGTCGCAAGTGCGCTGGTGGCAATCTCGCTTCGTCCCATGGTCACCGCGGACCCCCGCGCCGTCGCGGCCACGGGTTCGGCTCTGCTCGCTTCGACGTTGCTGTTTCGCGGGGACTGGACCGTGACTGGCAGGGCCATCGTGGTTTTCGCGGGCTTCCATCTTGTCCTTGCCTTTGCGCTCGGGGATTATTTTGCCTGGCCCTGGCACCTTCTGCTTCCGCTGGTCGCAACGACTATCGTGCTCGCACTGCGGCGCGATCGGGACCTTGCCGCGCTCGGCATCTCGCGCGGTGCATTCACGCGGTCCGAATGGTTCTGGACGGCGGGGATCGGGGCCGTCGCGGGCACGGCATTGTGGCTGTGGACCATGTTGCTCCGTCCCGATCTCGGCGAGTTCCGGGCCATGATACCCGCGCAAGGGGCCTTTGTCCTCGCAGCGAGTGCGCTCGGCTTCGCGCTCGTCAACGCGGCGATGGAGGAAGCCGTCTGGCGCGGCGCAATCCAGCATTGGTTGACGCTGCATTTCGGCGCGCGCGCTGCGGTGGTCCTGCAGGCGGTGTCTTTCGGGGCGATCCACTGGGCCGGTTTCCCGAGCGGGTGGATCGGAATCGCCCTCGCCTCGATCTACGGGCTGATGCTGGGCGCGCTGCGCCTATCGTCGGGCGGCCTGCTCGCCCCGTTCGCCGCGCATGTCCTGGCGGATCTCGTCATCTTCGCACTCGTGCTGAGCGCCACTTGAAGCGGGGCCGCGGCGCGCCTAACCCGAACCGATGATCGCAAAGCTCCTCATCGCCAATCGCGGCGAGATCGCCTGCCGCATCATCCGCACCGCGCGCGCGATGGGTGTGGCGACGGTCGCGGTCTATTCCGACGCCGACGCCAGGGCGCTCCACGTGCGCCAGGCGGACGAGGCGGTGCATATCGGCCCCTCGCCCGCCGCCGAAAGCTATCTCGTCGGCGAGAAGATCATCGCGGCGGCAAAGGAGACCGGGGCGGAGGCGATCCATCCGGGCTACGGCTTTCTTTCGGAGAATGCCGCGTTCGCGCAGGCCGTCATCGACGCGGGGCTCATCTGGGTCGGGCCGAAACCTGCCAGCATCGAGGCGATGGGGCTGAAGGACGCGGCGAAAAAGCTGATGCGCGAGGCGGGCGTGCCGGTGACGCCGGGCTACGAGGGCGAGGACCAGTCGGTCGAGCGGCTCGCCAAGGAAGCGGACGCCATCGGCTACCCCGTCCTCATCAAGGCGGTCGCGGGCGGCGGCGGCAAGGGGATGCGCAAGGTCGATAGCGCGGGCGATTTCGCCGCCGCGCTCGAATCCTGCCGCCGCGAGGCGCGCGCGAGCTTCGGCAATGACGAGGTGCTCTTAGAGAAGTGGATCACCTCGCCCCGCCATATCGAAGTGCAGGTGTTCGGCGATGCCCACGGCAATGTCGTCCACCTGTTCGAGCGCGACTGTTCCTTGCAGCGCCGCCACCAGAAGGTGATCGAGGAAGCCCCCGCCCCCGGCATGGACGCGGCCACCCGCGAGGCGATCTGCGCTGCCGCCGTGCGCGCCGCCAAGGCGGTCGATTACGAGGGCGCAGGCACGATCGAATTCATCGCCGATGCCAGCGAGGGACTTCGAGCGGATCGCATCTTCTTCATGGAGATGAACACGCGGCTTCAGGTCGAGCACCCGGTGACCGAGGCAATCACCGGGGTCGATCTTGTGGAGTGGCAGTTGCGGGTTGCGAGCGGCGAGCCGACGCCGTTCCGCCAAGAGGAGCTGTCGATCAATGGCCACGCGATCGAGGCGCGGCTCTATGCGGAGGACCCGGCGAAGGGGTTTTTGCCGAGCACGGGACGGTTGGACTTCCTCGATTTTCGCGGCGACGCCCGAATTGAAACCGGGGTCGAACAGGGCGCCGAGATTTCCGCATTTTATGATCCGATGATCGCCAAGATCATCTCGCATGGAGACTCGCGCGACGAAGCCATCACGGCGCTGGCGGGCGAGCTCGAACGTTCGGCGATTTGGCCCGTCAGGACAAATCTCGCCTTCCTAGTCAGCCTGTTGAGGGAAGAGGATGTTCGAAATGGCGACCTTGATACGGGGCTGATAGGACGCAAGCAGGACATACTCACAGCAGAGCCCACACTAAGTAACCGCGCCCTGAGCGATGCACTGAAGTGGTTTGTCCGCGAGAGCACTAACTTCGACCAAAAGGCCGAACCCATGCTCGGTTTTCGCATGAACGGGCCGCGCAGGCAGGAATACCAACTGGCGGTGAATGGGGAGGTGAAGACCTTCCGTTACGGCCCGACACCAGAGGGCCGGTATTTCGAGCATGGCTTCAGGGAGGTCCCTGATCCGAATGCGCAGTTCATCTCGATCCGTGGTCACCTGCTCCGGATTGCACTGCCCCGCCATGACGGCACCGGCCAAGCCTCCGCCGCCGACGGCGCGATCATCGCGCCGATGCCGGGCAAGGTCATCGCACTCGATGTCGCCGAGGGCGACACCGTCACCGCCGGGCAGCGGCTCATGGTGCTCGAGGCGATGAAGATGGAGCACGCCCTCACCGCGCCCTTCGACGGGACCGTGACCGCCCTCGAAGCCAGCATGGGCGGGCAGGTGCAGGTCGAGGCGGTCCTGTGCGTGGTGGAGCCGGCGGAGTGACCGCAGCTGCTTGGCGCCAAACGGTTGCGCAGCAACCGCAAGGGCGACCGCCCGCCCGCAGCGCCGATAGGTGCGAGGATATCGCGCGCCGGATGGCGTGCGGACAAAAAGACTCATGACCTGGGCCAAGGAACTCGAGGAACTGCGCCGCCGCGAGGCGCTGGCCGAGGAAATGGGCGGCCCCGACAAGGTCGCGCGCCAACATTCGCGCGGCAAGATGGATGCCCGCGCGCGGCTCGCGGCGCTGTGCGACGAAGGCTCCTTCCGCGAGATCGGCAAGATCGCAGGGCGCGGGCATTACGATGAAAACGGCGACCTCGACAGCGTTATCCCCGCCCCCTTCCTGTTCGGCAAGGCCACCATCAACGGCCGACCCGTGGTCGCGACGGCGGACGACTTCACCATTCGCGGCGGGGCAGCGGATGCGGGGATCGCGCGCAAGATGGTGCAGGCCGAACAGATGGCGCACGAGCTGCGCCTGCCGATCGTCCGCATGATCGACGGGACGGGCGGCGGCGGCTCGGTCAAGACGCTGGAGCAGATCGGCGCGACCTACATTCCCGCCGTGCCCGGCTGGGGCGACGTGGTGACGAACCTCGACACAGTGCCGGTCGTTGCGCTGGCACTTGGCCCCACGGCGGGCCTCGGCGCGGCGCGCACCGTCGCCAGCCATTATTCGATCATGGTCAAGGGCCTCAGCCAGATCTTCGCCGCCGGCCCAGCCGTGGTCGAGGCGATGGCCGAGGCCTACCGCGACGGCTCGGGCAATCACGAGGACGCGAAGGAAGCCTTGGGCGGCAGCGCGATCCATACCCGCAACGGCGTGGTCGATGACGAGGTGGTAAGCGAGGCCGAGGCTTTCGCACGGGCTCGACACTTCCTCAGCTTCATGCCCGAACATGTCGGCCAGCTCGCCCGCCGCGCGGAGTGCTCCGACCCCGCCGACCGGCGCGAGGAGGCGCTACTCTCCCTCGTGCCGCACGATCCCAAGCAGGTCTATTCGATGCGCCGCGCGCTGGAATTGGTCCTCGATAAAGGCACGGTGTTCGAGATCGGGCGCAACTGGGGCCGCGCCGCGATCACCGCGCTCGCGCGGCTCGACGGCTGGCCGGTCGCGTTGGTGGCGAGCGATCCGAGCTATCTCGGCGGATCGTGGGAAGCCAAGACTTCCGAGAAAGTGGAAAGGTTCGTCAAACTGGCCGACCAGTTCCGCCTGCCCATCGTCCACCTCGTCGACAATCCCGGCTTCATGATCGGGCGCGAGGCGGAAATGGCAGGGACGATCCGCTACGGCATCGAGGCGATGAACGCGATCTACAAGGCCAGCGTGCCGCTCGCCAGCGTGGTGATGCGCCGCGCCTACGGCATTGCGGGCAGCGCGATGAGTAATGCGGAGAGGTATCAATACCGCTTCTGCTGGCCGAGCGGCGACTGGGGAAGCCTACCCATCGCGGGTGGGTTGGAGGTCGCTTACAAGGCCGAACTCGAAGCGGCCGACGACCCGGCAGCCGAACTCGAGGCAATCCGCGAAAGGCTCGCCAAGGTCACTTCGCCCTTCCGCAGCGCCGAACGCTTCAACGTCGAGGACATCATCGACCCGCGCGACACCCGGCCCCTGCTGTGCGAATTCGCGCAGCTCGCCTGGCGCAGGCTCGAAAGCGAGCGCTAGACCGGCCCGAAGGGCCGCAAGCCCGACCGGGCGCCCGCAGCGATGCGACCTTCAGGTCGCAAGAGCGAGGAAATCGCACCCGCGGATGCGGGTGCGCAGATCAGGACGCAGGCTCCGCGCCGAAACCCATCGCAGGCTCGGGCGGGCCGAACAGCCTGCCCTTCTCGCTGAACAGGACCAGCGCGAGGCAGGTCAGCCCCGCCGCCAGCAGCGACAGCGCAAGCGGCTGCGCGGTTCCGTCATAGGCATAGCCGATCGCCGCTCCCAGCACGGCGGCCACGGTCATGCGCACGAAGGCGTGGACCGAACTCGCGGCGCCCGCGATGGCGAAAAAGGGATTCATCGCGATCGATCCGAAATTGCTCCCGATGAAACCGAGCAGCGCCATGTTGATCGCCATCAGCGGCACGAAAACGAACAGGCTTTCCTCGGGCTGGAAAGCGAAGAAGACCTGCGCGGAGGCGACCGCGATGAAGGCGAACAGGGCGGTATGGCTGACCCGGCGCGCGCCGAAGCGTTCGACGATGCGCGAATTGGACCAACTCGCAATCGCCATCGATCCTGCACAGATGCCGAACACGATCGGGAAAATATCCCCCGCGCCGAAAGTTTCGGTGATCAATTGCTGCGAGGAATTGATGAAACCGAACAATGCGCCGAACACCAGCGAGGAGCCGAAGACATAGCCGATGACGCTGGGCAGGCTCAGGGCCCGGCCCATGTTGCGGGCGATGGGTGCGACGCGGATTGGCTGGCGGTTTTCCTCGCTCAGGGTCTCGGGCAGGCGGAACCATGCCCATGCACCGATCGCCACGCCCAGCAGCGCCATCGCGCCGAACACCGCCCGCCAGTCGGCGAACAGCAGGATGATCTGCCCGATGCTCGGGGCAACGGCGGGGACCATCAGGAAGATGACGAAGATCAGGCTCATCATGCGTGCCATCTTGTCGCCGCCCACGCGGTCGCGGATGATGGCGGGCGGCAGGGCGATGATTCCGGCGGCGAAAAAGCCCTGCGCCGCGCGGATAGCGATCAGCGCATCGAAAGTGGGTGCGAAGGCGCTCGCCAAGCTTAGCGCGATGTAGATGCCGATCGACACCAGCAATACGGGCCTGCGCCCGAAGCGATCGGCCAGCGCCCCGGGGGCCAATGCACCGACACCCGCCGTGAGCAGGTAGACGCCGATGACGAATTGCCGTTCGTTCCCCGGCACGCCCAGATCGAGCGCGAGTTCGTCGAGAGCGGGCAGGATCGCGTCGATGCCGAAAGCCTGCAGCGCCATCAGCAGCGCCATCAGCCAGATCAGTTCGCGTTCGCCCAGGCGGGCGGGCGCATTAGGGGATTGGGCAGTGGTTGCCATGCCCGGCCCCTTGCCCGCCGGTTCGCCCGTTGACCACTCTTCTTTTCGCATATGCACAAAATCGTGATCGCCCGGATAAGTTCCAATGGGTAGCAAGCGAAAACTTTTCCCCGCATTGCGAGCAGCCTAATGTCCCGATCCGTGCCGCAGGACCCGCCCGCCCCCGACAATGACGGCCTGCCCGAGGAAGCGGGCGGCCTCAGGAAGATCATCCATGTCGACATGGATGCTTTCTTCGCCAGCGTCGAACAGCGCGACAATCCGCACTTGCGCGGAAAACCCGTCGCGGTCGGCGGGTCGAGCGGGCGCGGCGTGGTCGCTGCGGCAAGCTACGAGGCGCGCCGCTTCGGAGTGAGGAGCGCCATGCCCTCGGTCACGGCGAAGCGCCTGTGCCCCGACCTTGTCTTCGTCAAAAGCCGCTTCGACGCCTACCGCGAGGCGAGCCGCCAGATCCGCGCCGTCTTCGAACACCACACGCCCCTGGTCGAGCCCTTGAGCCTCGACGAAGCCTATCTCGACGTGACCGAGGACCGTCTGGGCATCGGCAGCGCCACCCGCATCGCCGAGCTGATCCGCCAGGAAATCCCTGCCAAGACCCGGCTCACGGCAAGCGCCGGGGTGTCCTACAACAAGTTCCTCGCCAAGCTCGCCAGCGACCAGAACAAGCCCGATGGCCTGTGCGTCATCCGCCCGGGCGAAGGGGCGGATTTCGTGGCGACGCTGCCGATCCGGCGCTTCCACGGGGTCGGACCCAAAGCGGAAGAAAAGATGAAGCGCCTAGGCATCGAAACGGGGGCGGACCTTGCCGCCCGGGACATCGCATTCCTGCGCACGCATTTCGGCTCTTTCGCCGATTACCTTTTCCGCGCCGCGCGCGGCATCGACCTCAGGCCCGTGCGCCCGCACCGCATCCGCAAGTCGGTCGGCGGTGAGCGCACCTTTTCACAGGATATCGGTGGCGCGGGCGCGCTGCGCGACACGCTGGAAGATATCATCGATATCGTCTGGGAACGGATCGAACGGGCAGAGGCGCGCGGGCGGACGGTGACGCTCAAGCTGAAATACAACGATTTCAGCATCATCACGCGGGCGAAATCGATCCCGCAGCGCCCCCATTCTTCGAAAGGCGGCGAATGGATCGAGGACAAGGCGCGCTTCGCGCGGCTCGCCCGCGAATTGCTGGAGGAGGCGCTGCCGCTGCCGCTGCCGATCCGGCTGATGGGGCTGACCTTGTCGAACCTCGATCGTGGCAAAGCAGACGAGCCACCGCGTGACGAGGCGCAATTGTCCTTGCTCTGACAGGAATCGGGCAAGCTTCAACCCCTTGATTGCATGCGGAGAACCGTGCATTCGCTTGCCCATTGAGACAATGGGGGAGTTTTCGTGACGACACGTTTCAAACGCTTGGCAGCCTTGCTGACGCTGGTTGGTGTCGCATCTCCCGGCTCGGCGCAGCCCGCCGACAAACCGGCCTGCCGGATGACCGACGATTGGGCCGACGGCGAGGTGGAGCTGGCGCTGGTCGCCAACGAGACGGGCGGATACACTGGCAAGATCGAGGTCTTGCAGTATGGCTGGAAAACGGGCGGAAGACTGCCGCCCGCATCCGACCTGTCGGATTTCAGCAGCGGCCTGACGGTGATCTGGACGCAGCAGGCGGGCCGGTGGCGCTTCGCCACGGCCAGTCTGGAAATACCGCGCCCTCCCCTGCACGACATGGGCAAACCGGCGCGGGCCGTTGCCGAAAGGGACGGGCGCCGGACCAGCCGGGACTTCGAGTTCTCCTTCACGCCCGACGACGTGAAAGTCGATCTTGGCCCTATCGCCTCGGTGCGGGACCGGAGCTTCACGGTCAGCCTGCACTGGACCTATGATTCGACCGATTACAGGGTCACTCACTCTTACCGCGGGATCAGCAGGGGCTATGACTGGGCGAGTCCGCGCTACAATACCCTGACCTCGGCCTATCGCCGGGGGGACTGCAAGCTGGTCGAGGAAGGTTGTTTCCTGACGACCGCGGCCTGCGACGGCATCGGGCTGGCCGATGATTGCTGGGAATTGAGGACATTACGGGCCTTTCGCGACGGCTGGTTGCGCCGCCAGCCGGGCGGAGCTGCGGACATCGCTTCCTATTACGACCAGGCCCCCGCGATCGCCGCCCGCCTGCGCGGTGACAGGCGGGCGCTGGTCCGGCTCTACTGGACCCGCATCGTCCCCAGCGCGATCGCCGCGCACGTCGGGGCCAACCGCACTGCGCGCAAACTCTACACCCGGATGATGCGCGAACTGGGGGTGGTCGTCGGCCACGCCTAGGCTCGCGTCCCGCTCCTTTCCCATGCCTCCAGCCGCCGCCGGGTGATCTCGCCGAGCGGCTCGGGCAGCGCATCGATGGGAAAGAAGCGCGCCTCGATCACTTCGCGCCCGTCGGGCTGCGGGGGCGCATCGCTGACCGCAGCAAAGAGATACGCGGTGTGTGGCGAACCCGAGAGCACTTCTTCGATCCGGCCCGCGAAGTCGAGCCGGGCGAGATCCATCGCGAGTTCTTCCGCGATCTCGCGGCGGGCTGCGGCCTCGGGTGCCTCGCCCCGGCCGATCCCGCCGCCGGGCAGCGCCCAGCCGCGCGGGCCGTAGGAATGGCGCAGCAGCAGGATTTCGCCCGCATCGTTTTCTATCACCACCGCGCACCCCGCGATCGGCACGCCGCGCCAGCGCCGCCACGCATCGCGCAGCCGGTGCGCCAGCGGTAAGAGCGCGCGGTGGAGAGGGGCGGGCAGCACCCGCTCGATCAGGTGAAACATGTGACCGGAATGCCGCGCCGTCCCGCCTCGCGCAGCAGCCGCGCGACCGGCAGGTCGTTCCCGCCCGCAAGCGCCGCCTCGAAAACCGCGCGTTTCTTCGCCGACCCGCCGAGCGTGAGGACGACCCTTTCGGTGTCGAGCAGCGCGGGGATCGTCAGGGTGATGCGGTCGAACGGCGCCTCTGGCGGCAGCGGATCGGGCGTGAGGCGGCGGACCGGCAGGGGATCGTCGATTTGCGGGTCGGTATTGGGGAAAAGCGAGGCGACATGCCCGTCCGCCCCCATGCCGAGCCAGGTGAGGGCGAAGGCGGGCGGAGGGGCCGATTGCGACAGGGCGTTGATCTCGGCCCCGGCGTATTTGAGGACGGAACGGATCCTGCCGATATTGGATGCCGCGTGATCTTCGCCGACGATCCGGTCGTCGTTCGGCCAGATGCGCATCACGCTCCAGGGTGGGCCTGGATCGAACCGGGTCAGCGCCTCGAGGATCGGGAAAGGCGTCGATCCACCGGGAATGGTGAGAGCGAACTGATCCTCGCAATGGTAATTAGCGGCACTCAACCGGTCGTCGAGCCACTCCGCGATCGCCTGCGCGTCGGCGCCTTCGACGATTTCGACCCTGCTCACGGCGCGCTCATGGCAAAAGGGCCGCGCCCGACCAGCGGGAACGGCCCTCCTCCTGCGAACGCGTTGGCCGCGTTTCGGATCATTGATCGATCAGCCGAGGATCGAGGAGAGGAACCATACGCGCTCTTCGGCCATGTCGGTCCAGTCGTCGACGAGGCCGTCGGTCGCGTTATCGCCCGCTTCTTCGCACAGGCCCTTCAGCTTCTTGAGCCGGTCGACCATCTTCTGGTTGTCGTCGCGCAGTTCGGACACCATTTCGTCGGGCGAGATCGAAGTGCCGTCCTGGTCGGTGATCTGGGTGTGCTTGGCGATCGCGCCGATCGAGGTCAGCGTTTCGCCGCCCTGCTTGCGCACACGCTCGCCGATATCGTCGATCTGGTCGCGGATCTCGATCGCATGTTCGTCGAACAGCAGGTGCAGGTCCCGGAAACGCGGGCCCTTGACGTGCCAGTGAAAATTCTTGGTCTTGGTGAACAGCGCGAAGTGATCGGCGAGCAGGCCGTTCAGTTCGGCGATAAGGGCGGCCTTGGAATTGGAATGGTCGGTCATTAAGCGTTCTCCTCTGGCTGCGATGCAAATGTTCAATTGCGAATGAATTGCAAAGCCTTGCATCATTTTGTTTCATCCCACCAACGGGCGAGGCGCGGATTCGTTTCGCCAAAAAGGCAGGTCGTACAAATCGGGCAAATCGATCACCAGACAGAGAAACGAGCGTTCAATCCGATGAAAAGCGCGGTAACGAACAACAAGGCCGCCAGCACGAGCCGGATGACGCGCAGGGGAAAGCGGGCTAGCCGTTCGGCTCCCGCGAGCCACCCGAGCGCGATCGCCGCCCCGCCGCCCAGCGTCCCGCCGATCACCGTGACGACCGGATAGACCGCCTCTGCGGCGAACGCGAAGACGGCGAAACGCGCCGCATCGCCGACCTGCCGTGCCAGAAGCACGATCCCGATTGCGCCCACAGACCGGGTCGGCTCGGCCGGGCGCTTGACCTTCGCGGGCCATGCCAATTCCGCCGCAGCGATGGCGAGCGCGAAAGCGACCAGCATCTCGGCCGCGCGCTGCGGCAGGATCGCGGCGAGCCCTGCCCCCGCCCAGGCCATCAGCCCGGCGCTCGCCGCCGCGCAGGCGAGGCCGAGCGCGAGCAGAGGCGCCGACCGCCCCAGTGCATCGGACAGCTGGGCCACGATAAGCTGGTCGCGCCCGCCGAGAGCGATGGCGAAGACCAGCAGCAGCGTTAAAAGGAAACTGTCCATGACGCCTTTCGCCTTACCATCGCTGGGCGCGCGCGAAACGCCCTGGCCAGCGCAAATCGACAGGTGGCGCATAAGCGGGTTCGCGCCTAGGCTCGCATCAAAGGCAAGAGGGAGAGCGAATGAAACTGGAAGAGGGAATGGCAGCCGTCGTCACTGGCGGCGCATCGGGGCTTGGCAGGGCAAGCGCAGCGGCGCTGTCGCAAGCCGGGCTCAAGGTCGCGATCTTCGACATCAACGACGAAGCGGGCGAGCAACACGCTGCGAGCATCGGCGGGACCTTCCACCATGTCGATATCATGGACGAGGCCAGCGTCGAGGAAGGCTTCGCTGCGGCCCGCGCCGCGAACGGGCAGGAACGGGTGACGGTCCACTGCGCCATGGCATCGAAGCGCGGAAAGACCCTGCGCTATGACAAGGAGACCGGCGGCTACAAGCGCCTGCCGACCGAGGATTACGCCTTCGGCGCTGAAGGTATCCTCGTTGCGAGCTACCGCGTCGCCAGCATTTCCGCGCTCGGCATGGCGAATGCACGGCCGCTGGGCGACGACGGCGAGCGCGGGGCGATCACGCTGACCGCCAGCGTCGCGGCGCAGGACGGGCAGATCGGACAGGTGATCTATGGCAGCTGCAAATCGGGCGTGAACGGCCTCGTCCTGCCGATGGCACGCGACCTGATGGATGTCGGCATCCGCGTCAATTCGGTCATGCCCGGCATTTTCGCGACACCGCTGATGCTCGGCATGAAGGACCGCAATCCGCAGATGTGGGACCAGCTCAATGCCTCGGTCCCGTTCCCCAAGAGGCTGGGCGAGCCGGAGGAATTCGCCTCGCTGATCCTGGAGATCGCGCGCAATTCCTATATCAACGGGCACCAGTTCCGGCTCGACGGGGCGATCCGCATGCCGCCCCGTTAGTTTTTTTCTCGCGGAGTCTTTTGCGCTCACGGCAAGTCGGCTTCGCCGACGCCTCCGCGGGGGCGGTCTGACCGGCCGGCGCGCAGTCGCGCTTGCGAGCCTTTGGCTCGATAAGCGCCCATCATTGGAGGACGGACAATGGCTACCCAGACGAACGAATATCCGACGAAGGCCTATGGCGCGACGGCGCCCGATAGCGGCGTGGGACCGATGCAGATCACTCGCCGAGGCCTCCGCGATGACGACGTGCTGATCGAGATAAGCCATTGTGGGATCTGCCATTCCGACCTCCATTCGGCGCGCAACGACTGGGGACGAACGACCTATCCGATCGTGCCGGGACACGAGATCGTCGGCACGGTTGCCGCGGTCGGGGATGCGGTCACGCGCCACGCCGTCGGCGACCGGGTGGCGATCGGCTGCATGGTCGATTCGTGCATGGAGTGCTCCCATTGCGAGGCCGATCTCGAACAGTACTGCCTCGATGGCGGGATGACCGGGACCTATAACGGCACCGACAGGCGAGACGGGACACCGACCTATGGCGGCTATTCCGAACGCATCGTCGCGCGCGAGGAATTCGTGCTTAAAGTGCCCGATGCCCTGCCAATGGCCGAAGCCGCGCCCCTGCTGTGCGCCGGGATCACGACCTACAGCCCCTTGCGCACGTGGAAGGTCGGACCCGGCAGCAAGGTCGCCGTCGCCGGGCTCGGCGGGCTCGGCCATATGGGCGTGAAGCTCGCCGCGGCGATGGGGGCCGAAGTCACCGTGCTTTCGCGAAGCGAGGGCAAGCGCGCCGATGCCGAGGCGCTGGGCGCGCACGCTTTCCTGAACACCACGGACAAGGCGGCCATGAAGGCACAGTCGGGCTATTTCGACTTCGTGCTCAACACCATCCCCGTGCGCCATGACGTTACCCCCTATCTCCACTTGCTGCGCGTCGATGGGGTGCAGGTGCTCGTCGGCGTGATCGACATGCTGCCCGAAATGCACAGCGCGGTTCTGCTCGGGCGCAAGGTGCTCACCGGTAGCGGGATTGGCGGGCTCGCCGAGACGCAGGAAATGCTCGAGTTCTGTGCTGACAAGGGCATCCTGCCGGATATCGAGGTGATACCCATTGATGCCGTTCCCGAGGCCTATGACAGGATGGAGGCGAGCGATGTCAAATATCGCTTCGTTATCGACATGGAGAGCCTGCGGACGGGCTGATATCGTCGGCTCGCCTTATTTCTTGATATTTGTCCGGACATTTTGCGCAGGAAAAATACGTGTGGCTATTAGGCAACGCAATATACAAATCGCGCTGCGCCGCACCATCGGGCCTTGCGACGCGCATGTCATGAATTAGAAATATCTCGACTCGTGCACGGACCCGCCCGAACAGAGGTCCGGCACCGCTGAAGTCGCAGGTGGAACGCACCCAACCTCTCGAAAAGGAGCGTTCCAGATGAAATACAGGTATATCCACGCCCCGCTCGTCCTGGCGATTGCCGTGGCATCGTCGCCGGCCATGGCGCAGGAAGATTCGCTCGCCGTAAGCTCGGCCGCATCGGCCATTGCGATCGACGAATCCACGCTCGAGCTTGCCGAAACGCTCGAAGCCATCGCGCCCAGCGTCGAAGCGGGCCAGCAGACGATCTCGGCTCCCAGCACGGCCCTCGACACGCTCGGCGCGACCGATTTCGCGCTGACCGCCGCATCGGCCGCCTCTACCGCAGCGGGCGAAGTCGCCGTGGGTGCCGCCGCCGCCGCGCCGGGCGAAATCGCCGTGACCGCCGCCGCCGCTGCCGCGCAGGGCGAAAACGGCGGGCGTTCGGACAGTTTTGCCGTTACGCTCAACCAGGATGCATTCTTCGGCTTCTATCCGGCTTTCAACGGCCTGATCCCGGTCAGCGACAATGTCGATTTCAGTTTCTACGGCATTATCTGGACGACCGATGCCTTCGGCACCGGGCTGGGCAGCGACCTGTGGACCGAATTCGGCGCGGGTGTCGCGATCTACAGCGGCAATCTCGTGATCAAGCCGCAGATCGGCATCACCAACGGCGCCCTGCTTTCGGGCGGTGCGCGCGATCCGGCAGGGAACCCGTCGGGAACCGGCGGCAATTTCGCCGACGGCATCGTACCCAGCCTGACCATGAACTATTCCGACGACACCTTCGAGGCGGAATTCTACGGCGGCTATTACGCGGCGCTGCGCAACCGCAACGACGATGCGGCGCTCGACTTCCTGCACACCTGGGTCAATGCCGGCTACAAGTTCAGCGACAGCGTCTCCGCCGGCGCGCATTACGAGCTGCTCAGCAATACGCGCAACACCTTCCCCGGCGGCTCGACCGCAGTCGCTTACCAGTGGCTCGGACCGTATGTGCAGTTCTCGACCGATAACGGATTCTTCGCCCGTTTCACGGCGGGCGCGGATATCGAGGATGGCAATGACGGCGATTTCTACAAGCTGACCGCCGGCTTCTCGTTCTGATCTTCCGCAGCCCCGCGGCGCGCCCTTGACAGCCATGGGCGGGCCGTGCGGCGAGGCACCGGGAGGCGTCGCCTGCTTGACCCGCAGGCGACGCCTCTTGCGTTTGAGCACCGGGCGCTCGATGCGAACGGTTGCAGGATTGCGCAAGCGAATTCGTCTCATTGCGCCAAATGCAAGCAGAATTGCCCGATTTACGATAGATTGGAAAATCGATTATACTAACTGTGTAATTGAATTTGCGCGTCGCTCGGCAGGGCGCTAGACACAGCTATCCACAACGAGGAGCCAATCTTCATGAGCCTGCACATCGGCGATACCGCCCCCGATTTCACCGTCGACACCACTTCCGGCCCGATCACCCTGCACGAATGGGCAAAGGGCAGCTGGGTCTTCTTCTTCAGCCACCCGGCCGATTTCACCCCGGTCTGCACGACCGAGATGGGCATGACCGCGAAGCTCGCGGACGAGTTTGAAAAGCGCAACGTCAAGCCGCTCGGCCTGTCCACCGACACGGTCGAGGAACACCGCGCCTGGATTTCCGACGTCGACGAAACGCAAGGGGTCAGCCTGCAATTCCCGATCGTCGCCGACCCGGATCTCACCATCGCGCGCAGCTATGACATGATCCACCCGGACGAGAGCGAAACGGCTGCGGTGCGATCGGTCTTCATCATCGATCCCGACATGAAGATTCGTCTTATCATGACCTATCCCATGAGCGTCGGACGCAACTTCGACGAGATCCTGCGTGTGATCGACAGTCTGCAACTGGGCGACCGCGCGCGCATCGCGACCCCGGCCAACTGGATGCCCGGCGGCGAGGTCATCATCCCGCCCTCGATCGGCGACAAGGAAGCGCGCGAGCTGTTTCCGCAGGGCTTCACCACGCTCAAGCCCTACCTGCGGACCACACGCGTCGAATGATGCGAGGGGCGATCTTCCACGCGGGGAACACCCCGGCCCGGCCGACCGTTCTCGCGTGGGAACGCCCTCTTGCACCCCTTCCGGAGGGCCCGGGCAAAACGGCTTGCGGTTGACAGGATCATCGCAAGCGTCACGGGAATGACAACCGACCGAGCCACTCGCCTGCCGTCAACAAGGATCGAGAATGTTCGAACAAGCCGACGCCCTGCTTCTTGCCCGTATCCAGTTCGCCTTCACGGTGAGCTTCCACTTCTTCTTTCCCGCCTTCACGATCGGGCTGGCCAGCTATCTCGCCGTGCTCGAGGGGCTGTGGCTGAAGACGGGCAAGGCGCTCTTTATGGACCTTTACAAATTCTGGCTGAAGATCTTCGCGATCAGTTTCGCCATGGGCGTCGTCTCGGGCATCGTGATGAGCTACCAGTTCGGGACCAACTGGTCGGTCTTTTCCGATGTCGCAGGCCCCGTGATCGGGCCGCTGATGGCCTATGAAGTGCTGACCGCCTTCTTCCTCGAAGCGGGTTTTCTCGGCGTCATGCTGTTCGGGATGAACCGCGTGGGCAAGAAACTGCATTTCGCCGCGACCTGTATGGTGGCAGGCGGCACGTTCCTGTCGGCCTTCTGGATCCTGTCGGTCAACAGCTGGATGCAGACGCCCACCGGCTTCGAGATCGCGGCCAACGGGCAGATGCTGCCGGCGGGAAGCTGGATCGACATCATCTTCAACCCCTCCTTTCCCTACCGCCTCGTCCACACCGTGCTTGCCGCTTATCTCACGACCGCCTTCATCGTCGGCGGCGTCGGCGCATACCACCTGCTGCGCGAGCGGGCCGAGCGGCGCAAGGGGGCGAACCCCGAACCCAACATGCACGCGCGCAAGATGTTCTCGATGGCGATGTGGATGGCCGCGCTGGTCACGCCGCTGCAGATCGTCGCGGGCGATTATCACGGTCTCAACACGCTCGAACACCAGCCGCAGAAGGTCATGGCAATGGAGGGGCATTACAATTCCTATCCCGAGGGCGCGCCGCTCTACCTGTTCGGCCTTCCCAATGACGAGCAGCAGCGGCTCGATTACGCCGTGGGCATCCCGAAGCTCTCCAGCCTCGTGCTCAAGCACGATCTCGACGCGCCGATGGCCGGACTCGACACGATCCCCGATAGCGAGCAGCCGCCCACCGCCATCGTGTTCTGGTCGTTCCGCATCATGGTCGGCCTCGGTTTCCTCATGCTCGGCGTCGGCTTGTGGAGCCTGATCGCGCGTTGGCGCGGTGCGCTTTACGACTGGCCCTGGTTGCACCGCGCGGCGGTCGTCATGGCGCCCTCGGGCCTTGCCGCCGTGCTTGCCGGTTGGATCACCACCGAGGTTGGTCGCCAGCCCTATGTCGTCTACGGTGCGCTGCGCACCGCCGATGCGGCGAGCCCGCTTTCGGCCAGTGCGGTCGGCGCCTCGCTGGTCGCTTTCGTGGTGATCTATTTCGCGGTCTTCGGCGCGGGTGTTTGGTACATCCTGAAACTCATGGGCAAATCGCCCCATAGCGGCGAACCCGGCGTGAAGAGCGGCGACGAGGGTCCGATCCGTACCGCGGGGATAGCGCCGGGCCTGTCGCACAACCAGGGCGATAATGGACAGGTGGGCCTGCTGGCGGAGCCGGCGGAATGACCTACAGCGTCGATCTTACCGTGATCTGGGCGTTCATCATCGCCTTTGCCGTGTTCCTTTACGTGGTGATGGACGGGTTCGACCTGGGCATCGGCATATTGTTCAAGTTCTTCGAGGCCGGGCGCGAACGCGACCGGGCGATGAATTCGATCGCGCCTGTGTGGGACGGGAACGAGACCTGGCTGGTGCTGGGCGGCGGCGGCCTGTTCGCGGCCTTCCCGCTGGCCTATGCGGTGATCCTGCCGGCGACCTATCCGCTGATCATCGCCATGCTCCTCGGCCTCGTCTTTCGCGGGGTCGCGTTCGAGTATCGCTGGCGCGATCCGGGCCACCGGCGTTTCTGGGACGCGGCCTTCACCGGCGGCAGCATCGTCGCCGCCATGGCGCAGGGCATGACGCTGGGCGCGCTGCTGCAGGGTATCGAGATCGAGGGACGCGCCTTTGCGGGCGGGCCGTTCGACTGGCTCACGCCCTACACCGTCCTCACCGGGCTCGGCACGCTGGCTGGCTATGCCCTTCTCGGCGCGACCTGGCTGGTCTGGAAGCTGGACGATGCGGGGCAGGACCATGCGCGCAGGCTCGGCAAATGGGCCGGGGCGGCGACAATCGTCCTGATGGGCGCGGTGAGCGTCGCCAACATCTTCCTCGATCCCGAATATGCCGATCATTGGCTGACCGCGCCGCAGATCTACTACGTCTGGCCGGTTCCGCTGCTGACAGGGGCGGTAGCGGTGATGCTGTGGCGCGCGCTGTCGGTGGACAGCCATTCCAAGCCGTTCTGGCTGTCGCTCGCGCTGTTCCTGCTGGGCATGGCGGGTGTCGGGGTCACGCTGTGGCCGAATGTCGCCCCGCCGTCGCTCACCATCTGGGACGCGGCCGCACCCTATTCGAGCCAGCTTTTCATGCTGGTTGGCACGGTGATCACCATGCCGCTTATCATCGGCTATACCGCCTGGGCCTATTGGGTGTTCCGCGGCAAGGTCGGGGATGAGGGATACCACTGATGGGAGAGCGGCCCGAGGATATCGAGGCCGATGAAAAGCCGCTGTGGCAGCGGCTGGGCTGGCTGGTGCTCATCTGGGGGGCGAGCGTGGCGGTGCTGGGCGCGGTCGCCTGGCTGCTCCGGCTGTGGATCGCGCCCTAGCGCGGCCTGCGCCCCGCTTTCTGCGTCGCTCTAATTCTGCATGGGCGCGTGCGCGTCCCAGCGAAAGCCGATCCCCCCGCCTTGCCACACGCCATCGCCGAGCGGGCTGGGGCCATGCATGTCGAGATGCGAGGGGAGACCCGGCGCGGAAAGCGGGTGGATGCCCTGTACCGTCGAGCGATGCATGATCCTCAGGCCCTGTTCCTCGACCGGGGCATGGGCCTGCGGCGCAGCGCGGTGGGCGACGGCGAGATTGTCGATGAAAACGCAGTCATTCGCGTCGTATTCGTAGGAAATCGCATAGCCGCGCTCGAATCCGTCATTCAGCAGCGCGTTGTACCGCCGACACAGATCGCCCAATTCGCGCTCGTCCAGCAGGCGCAGGCCCTCGCCGTCGGCGCGTCGTTCGATCACGGCGCCGGTCATGCCGAGATGGAGCCAGACGCAGCGCCGCCCCGTGACAGGATGGAAATGGACGAGCGGGTGGAGCACGCCCGAATTGGAATTGACCGATACCAGCCGCGCCCAGCGCTCCTGCTCGGCCGGGTCCAGCGCATCGTGCGCATCGGCCTGGTGCGCGAAATGGGTCCCGCCGCCACGCTCGGCCGGACGGACGATATGATAGCCGGAATGGGAAAAGGTCTCGGGCAGGAAACTGCCGTCATTGTGCCATTGCGGCCCGACGCCGGGAATGCCGTGCCGCTGGTCGTTGGACAGGCGAAAGATGTGACGATTGCCGCCGGGCGTCGCCGGATGGACCCCGTGGGTCGAATGGAGCCGCCGCCCGCCCCACCAGCAACTCGCGGCGAGGAACGCCTCGGGATCGATTTCCCGATCGCTCCGGAAGACGAGGAACCCGCGCTCGGCCATTTCATGCTCGAGAGCGGCGCGCACGGGTTCCGCCGGGGGTCCGTCCGCATCCAGAGCGAGGCCGCGCACGGCAGCCCCGATCGCGCCGAGGGGGACGATGTCGATGCCTGCCCGCTCGAGAAGCTCTTGCCGCGCGGCGGCATCGACAGGGATATGGGAATGGGCGGAGGCCATGGGCACTCCTTTCAGCCAATCAGGGGGCCGGGAAGCGAAATGCGCCTCCCGGCCCTTTGCGCAATTGCATGCGGGCGGCGTCAGGCGGCCTGCTTGATCTCGACGAGCGTCAGGCCAAAAATGAGGTCCTCGCCCGCCAGCGGGTGGTTGCCGTCGGCGGTGACCGAATCGTCCTTCACGTCGGTGATGACCAGCTGGATCGGCTGGCCGTCATTTTGTTGCGCCGAAAGGGTCATGCCCGGCTGCGGCTCGGCATCGGGCGGCAGGTTGGTGCGCGGGATCTCCACGATCAGTTCCTCGCGGCGCGGGCCGAAGGCGTGTTCGGCATCGATCGTCACCGTGTCCTCGCCGCCGACTTCCATCTGCGTGAGCGCGCTTTCGATCTGCGGGAAGATCTCGTCATTGCCGAGCGTGAGCGTTTGCGGCCCCTGACCTTCGGTTCCGCCGACGACTCGGCCCTCCTTGGTCTTCACGACATAATCGATCGCGACAGTATCGCCGGTCTTTGCACTTGCCATTGTAATCCTTTCCTTATCCGGGGAATTGGTGGTCTCCGGCAGCCCGAAGCCGGGTTGGTTCGCACAGCTGCGCTGGGGCTTTTCGCTTCGCGCGCGAGTCTCTCAATCGAAGCGGCTGCTGTCAAATGGACCGGCACTCGCCTTTTCGGCACTTCGCGCCGCCTCGCACGTTGGGCAGGCATGATCGGATCGACACGGACCCGCCGCCCCTCGCGCGCGCCCTTTCATGAAGCTGCAGGAGACCGCCAATGAGCGCCCCGATACTCGTGATGGGAGCGACCTCAGGCATCGGCAAGCTCGCAGTCCAGGAAGCCACGCACCGCGAAATCCCTGTCCGCGCCTTCGCCCGCAGCGCCGACAGCCTCGAGAAGTCGCGCCTTGTCGAACCTTTCCCCGGCGATGCGACCAACCGCGAAGATGTCGCGCACGCGCTGAAAGGCGTGCGCGCCGTGATCTATGCGCTCGGCATTTCGGAAAGCCTCTCGATGCTGTGGGAAAAGGAGACGCTGTTTTCCACCACCACGCAAATCCTCGTCGAAGCGATGAGCGAGGCGAGCGTGCGCCGCCTCGTCGCGGTCACCGGCTACGGGTCCGGCCGCTCGAAAGACGCGATGAGCACGATCGAGAAGCTCGGCCACCGCGCGCTTCTGGGCCGGGTCTATGCCGACAAGGACCGGCAGGAACAGATCATCCTCCATTCCGCGCTGCAATACACGATCGTGCGTCCGGTGATCCTGACCGGCGGCCCGCGTTCCGGCAAGGCGAAGGTCAAGCGCAATCCGACCGGCTGGCACAACGGTATCGTCAGCCGCGCCGATGTCGCGGCCTATCTCGTCGAAGCGGTGGAGGACGATCTCGACATCGGGCGCGACGTGGTGCTGGCCCGCTGACGCTCACCCCCTCGCTTGTGGAAAACCGCGCCCTCTGATAGCTTTCCTTCTGCGGGGAGAGGAGACGAGGTTGGACGACGAGCACGCACAGCTCGTGCGCGAAGCGGTTTCATCGGACAATGCAGGACGCTCGACGCTCGCCGCCTCGTGGTGTCGCTCGGCCCTGCATCACGGGCTCGACCCGGCGAAGGGTCCCGCCGCCGACCGCCTCGATGCGAGCCGCCTCGCCTTGGCGCGCGGAGCACGCGAGGATCTCATTCGCCATGCCGGGGCCGTGCTCGACCGGGTCGCGGGAACGCTGGTGCGCAGCGGGCGCTGCATCCTCCTGACCGACGCCGACAGCCTGATCCTCGAAGAACGCATGACAGAGGGCGACCGCGACATGTTCGACCGAGCGCGGCTCGTAGCCGGGGAATGCTGGTCCGAAGCAGCCGAGGGCACCAACGGGATCGGCACCTGCCTTGCGGACGAGAAACCCGTCATAATCCACCGCGACCAGCATTTCCTATCCGCCAACGTGCAGGTGAGCTGCCACGGCGTGCCGATCTACGATGCAGGCGGCAGCCTTGTCGGCGCGCTCGATGTCTCGACCAATCGCTACGATCACGATGCGGACACGGCCTCGCTGATCGTGAGCGTCCTTGTCGATGCCGCACAGGAGGTAGAGCGGCTGTTATTCGGCGCGGCCTATCGCGATTGCCGGATCGTCCATCTGGACGGCGAAGACGGCGCCGGAACGAACGGGAGTGCGCTGGTAGCGGTCGATCGCGACGATCTCGTCATCGGGGCCAATCGCAGCGCCCGGCGGCGCAGCCTGCTCGCTCGGGTGAGCACGAGGGACGCTGTGCCCGTCGCCGACATTCTCGGCACGAGCGAGGACGATCCGCTCGCCGCGGCCGAGCGACGCGTGCTGCGCCAGGCACTCGCCCGGTCGCGCGGGAATGTCGCGGCAGCGGCGCGCCATCTCGGCATCGGCCGGGCGACTTTCTATCGCCGCATGGCCCGCGCCGGGCTCGACTGAGAAAAGTTCCCCCTTTTTCCGGATAAGCTGTCTCACCAATGAGACACATCGCCCCGATCAGGGGCGCCGGGGTGCTTTTGCGCGCCGCGAACGCTGCCATTCTGCCTTCACCGAAAGGGACGCGCCGGACGAACCGGGGCGCAAGGGAGAAGGAGAGAAGCCATGGACATGCAGACCAATGCCGCGACCCTGATGCGGCCTTCGCTGAAAGAGCATTACGACAATTTCATCGGCGGGCGTTGGGTCCCGGCAAGAAGCGGGGCGACTTTCGAAAACGTCTCGCCCGTCACCGGCCGGGTGATCGGCACGGCCGCCCGTTCGGGCGCGGAAGATATCGAAGCCGCGCTCGACGCAGCCCACGCTGCCCGTGCTGCCTGGGGAGCAACGCCGGTCGCCGAACGCGCGCTGATCCTCACCCGCATCGCCGACCGCATGGAGGAGAACCTCGCTGCGCTCGCCGAGGCGGAAACGTGGGACAACGGCAAGCCGATACGCGAGACCATGGCCGCCGACCTCCCGCTCGCGATCGACCATTTCCGCTATTTCGCCGGCTGCATCCGCGCGCAGGAAGGCAGCATTTCCGAAATCGACGCGAACACCATTGCCTACCACTTCCACGAACCGCTCGGCGTGGTCGGGCAGATCATCCCGTGGAATTTCCCGCTGCTGATGGCGACGTGGAAGCTCGCCCCGGCGCTGGCTGCGGGCAACTGCGTGGTGCTGAAACCCGCCGAACAGACCCCGGCCTCGATCATGGCGCTGATGGAGCTCGTCGGCGACTTGCTGCCCGATGGTGTCGTCAACGTCGTCAATGGTTTCGGGCTGGAGGCGGGCAAGCCGCTCGCGTCCAGCAAGCGCATCGCCAAGATCGCCTTCACCGGCGAGACATCGACCGGCCGCCAGATCATGCAATATGCGAGCGAGAATCTCATTCCGGTCACGCTGGAGTTGGGCGGCAAGTCGCCCAACCTTTTCTTCGACGATGTCATGTTCGAGGACGACGACTATCTCGACAAGGCGATCGAGGGCTTCGTCATGTTCGCGCTGAACCAGGGCGAGGTGTGCACCTGCCCCTCGCGCGCGCTGGTGCAGGAAAGCATCTATGACAGGTTCATGGAGCGCGTCCTCGCCCGCGTGGCGGCGCTCAAACAGGACAACCCGCTCGATCCCGCCACCATGGTCGGCGCGCAGGCCTCGGCCGAGCAGCAGGCGAAGATCCTGTCCTATCTCGACATCGGCCGCGAGGAAGGTGCCGAAGTGCTCGCGGGCGGCGGCGTGGCGCAGCTTGGCGGAGAATGCGAGGGCGGTTTCTACGTCCAGCCCACTGTCCTGAAGGGCCATAACAAGATGCGCGTCTTCCAGGAGGAAATCTTCGGCCCCGTCGTCTCGGTCACGACCTTCCGCGACGAGGACGAAGCGCTTTCCATCGCCAATGACACGCTGTTCGGCCTCGGCGCGGGCGTGTGGAGCCGCGATGTCAACCGCTGCTATCGCATGGGCCGCAATATCGAAGCGGGCCGCGTGTGGACCAATTGCTACCATGCCTACCCGGCCCACGCCGCGTTCGGCGGGTACAAGCAATCGGGCATCGGGCGCGAAACGCACCGCATGATGCTCGACCATTACCAGCAGACCAAGAACATGCTGGTTTCCTACGAGCCGAAGAAGCTCGGGTTCTTCTGAAGGAAGACACAGCGGTCACGACCGGGCGCCTTTCGGGTCGCACCGACGCCCGGCCATGACCGCCATAACAACCAACCGAAAGCGGGAGGAGGATTAGACATGTCTACAAGTTTCATAATGCCGAGCATGAATATCATGGGGGAGAATGCCCTCACGGACGCTGCCGCCACGCTTGGCGGGCGCGGCTTCACGGCTGCACTGATCGTCACCGACGAAGGCCTTGCGCGCCTCGGCGTCGCTAACGATGTTGCCAAAGTGCTCGAGGATGCGGGCATCCGCGCCGCGATCTTCGACGGGGCGCAGCCCAATCCCACGACCGGCAATGTCGAGGACGGGCTGGCGCTCCTGCGCGACCATGAGTGCGACCTCGTCGTCTCGCTCGGCGGCGGATCGAGCCACGACTGCGCCAAAGGCATCGCGCTCGTCGCCGCCAATGGCGGCGAGATCGCGGACTATGAAGGCATCGACCAGTCGCCGCTGCCGCAGGTGCCGCTGATGGCGATCAACACCACTGCCGGCACCGCCGCCGAAATGACGCGCTTCTGCATCATCACCGACGTCGAACGGCACGTGAAGATGGCGATCGTCGACAAGCACGTGACGCCTTTCCTGTCGGTCAACGATCCTGCGATGATGGTGGGCAAGCCCGCCGCGCTCACCGCCGCGACCGGCATGGACGCGCTCACCCACGCGATCGAGGCCTATGTTTCGACCGCCGCGACGCCGATCACCGATGGCTGCGCGCTCAAGGCAATGTCGCTCATTTCGGAAAACCTGCGCGATGCGGTCGCCGATGGCACGAATCTCGAAGCGCGCGGGGCGATGGCCTATGCCCAGTTCCTCGCCGGGATGGCGTTCAACAATGCCTCGCTCGGCTATGTCCACGCCATGGCGCACCAGCTGGGCGGGTTCTACGACCTCCCGCACGGCGTGTGCAACGCGGTGCTGCTGCCCCATGTCGAGACGTTCAACGCTGCGGTGTCCGCCGGTCGGCTGCGCGATGTCGCGGCGGCGATGGGGGTCAATGTCTCGAACATGGACGAACGCCAGGGCGCCGAGGCCGCGATCGCGGCGATCCGCCAGCTTTCGGCCGATATCGGGATTCCTTCGGGTCTTGCCCAGCTCGGCATGCTCGATGCCGACATCGAAACGCTCGCCGCGAACGCGATGAACGATGCCTGCGGCTTCACCAATCCCCGCCCTGCCAACCAGCAGGAGATCGAGGCCATTTTCCGCGCTGCTGCCTGACCTCTCCCATGGCAAGCGCGCTGCGCCCGGCGGTCCTCCAAAGGACCTGCCGGGCGCTGTTTTTTTGCCCCTGGTCCGCAACCTCAAGCGACAGGCAATTGACATTTGAGCGCAGGGCGCGAGGTTCGCGTCGACCGCCCTGTGCGGGTGGTGGACGATTCCCTCGCGGGATCCTCGCCCAGCCCTAACTGACCGGATTCGAACGAAAGACCTCGCCTTGCGCCTGATCGCCTTTATCCTCGCTTTCCTCCTCGCCGTTCCCGCCGCCGCCCAGGGCATCCAGCAGACCAAGGGCAATTTCGAGGACAAGTTCCGCCAATTGGACGAGGTGCTCCCCGATCCCAATGTCTACCGCAATGCGAGCGGGGCGCCGGGGCACCAGTACTGGCAGCAGCAGGCCGATTACGTGATCCGCGCCGAACTGGACGAGGAAAAGCGCCGGCTCGAGGCGGAAGGGACGGTGCGCTACGTCAACAATTCGCCCGACACGCTGCCGTGGATCTGGATGCAGCTCGACCAGAACATCTTCCGCACCGATTCCATGGCGGAAATGACCACGACTTTCGGCGGGCCGGGCCGCCGGGGCCCGCGCATCGATGCCGCACGCGGCGGGGAACCCGCGCGCCTCAGCCTCGAGGAACTGCGCCGCCAGCAGGCGATGGCCGACAATGAATACGGCTACGATATCGAGCGCGTGACGCTCGCCGACGGGACGCCGCTCGCCCACACAATCGTCGGGACGCTGATGCGGATCGACCTGCCGACCCCGCTTGCGCCTGGCGAAGAGGTCAGCTTCGACATCGAATGGGCGTTCAACATCGTCGAGGAAAACACGATCTTCGCGCGTTCGGGCTACGAACATTTCCCCGACGATCCGAGAAAGGGCGGGAACGACATCTTCCTGTTCGCCCAGTGGTTCCCCCGCCTCGTCGCCTATTCGGACTATGAAGGCTGGCACAACAAGGAATTCCTAGGGCGCGGTGAATTCACGCTCGAATTCGGCGATTACGATGTCACCATGACCGTGCCGGACGATCACATCGTCTCGGCGACCGGCGTGCTCGCGAACCCGGGCGAAGTGCTCACCGCCGCGCAGCGCCAGCGGCTCGAGAGCGCACGCAATGCCGATGCGCCTGTATTCATCGTCACGCCGCAGGAGGCGCAAGCGAACGAACGCACCGGGCCGACCGGCACGAAGACCTGGCGATTCACGGCCGAAAACGTGCGCGACTTCGCTTGGGGATCGAGCCGCAAGTTCATCTGGGACGCGCAGGGCCATCGCCAGCCGGGGGCGGAGAACGAGCTCGTCATGGCGATGAGCTTCTGGCCCAAGGAAGGCGGCGAATTATGGCGCAAATACTCGACCGCCGCCGTGGTCCACACAATGAAGGTCTATTCCCGCTTCAGCTTCGACTATCCCTATCCGGTCGCGCAGAGCGTCAACGGGCCCGTCGGCGGGATGGAATATCCCATGATCACCTTCAACGGCCCGCGCACCACTCTGAACGAGGACGGGACGCGGACCTATTCGCTCTCGGAGAAGGTCTATCTCATCGGCGTCGTCATCCACGAGATCGGGCACATCTATTTCCCGATGACGGTCAATTCGGACGAGCGGCAATGGACATGGATGGACGAGGGGCTCAATTCCTTCCTCGATTCCGTCGCGGGCTATGAATGGGACCCCGACCTGCCCTGGGGCCGCAGCCTGCCGCGCGATCTCGTGCCCTATATGACCTCGACCAACCAGGTCCCGATCATGACCCAGTCGGACAGCGTGCTGAATCTCGGCCCCAATGCCTATGGCAAGCCGTCGGCGGCCTATCATATCCTGCGCGACACGGTAATCGGACGCGAGCGGTTCGATTTCGCGCTGCGCGAATACGCCCGCCGCTGGAAGTTCAAACGGCCCACGCCCGCCGATTTCTTCCGCACGATGGAGGAGGCTTCGGGCACGGACCTCGACTGGTTCTGGCGCGGCTGGTTCTACACCACCGACCATGTCGATATCTCGCTCGATGCGATCCACCGCCTGCGGCTGGACACCGCAAACCCCGATATCGACCTTTCCCGCCGCCGCGCCGAAGCGCTGGGCGAGCCCGAGAAAGTCGGGGTCCGCCTCAACGAGGAACAGGGCGTGCCGGTCTGGGTGCTCGAAAATCCGGACGTGACCGATTTCTACGATGAGAACGACCAGTTCACCGTCACCCCCAAGGACCGCGAGAGCTATGAAAGCTTCCTCGGGGGGCTGGAGCCGTGGGAGCGCCGCACTTTCGAGCGCGCGGTCAAGGAAGACGCGAACTATTACGTGCTGAGCTTCTCGAACAAGGGCGGGCTGGTCATGCCGATCATCCTCGGCCTCACCTTCGAGGATGGTAGCACACAGCGCATGACGATCCCCGCCGAAATCTGGCGGCGCAATCCGCGCGAGGTCAGCAAGCTGCTCGTCTTCCCCAAGGGCAAGCGGCTCGCCAGCGTCGTCGTCGATCCCGACTGGGAAACCGCCGATGCCGATATCGAGAACAATTACTACCCACGCCGGATCATCGAAAGCCGGGTCGAGGCGTTCAAGTCGCCCGAGCCAAGCTCGCGCACGGGCCGCGACCTCATGGCCGAAGTGCAGGGTTCGGATTGATGCGCTGCCTCATAGCGCTCATCACGTCACTGGGACTTGCCGCGCTGGCGCTGGCTCTGCCGGCATCGGCGCACCAGCAGAAGACCGCGATCTCGATCCTGTCGCACAATGAACGCACCGGGATGCTCGAAGTCGTCCACCGCGTGCCGCTGCACGATGCCGAACACGCGCTCAAGCGGCGCGGCATCCCGGCGCCCGACATCGTCGGCGACATACCGAGCCGCCGCGAATTCGTGCGCTATATCGCCGAACGCTTCACCGTAAGCCATGCAGGCGATCCCATTGGCTTCACCCTTCTCGGCAGCGAGATCGACGGGGGCAGCCTTGTCATCTATGCCGAAGCGCCCTCGCCCGGTCCCGGCGCGGCGCTCAAGGTGCGGTCGCTGATTCTAACCGATGTCTGGGCACGGCAGGAAAACCGGGTGAATATCGGCGCGGGAACCGCGGTCGAGACCCTGATATTCCGCGCGGGCGACCCGGCCAAGGACGCTGTCCTCGGCTAGCTTTCCCCACCGGTCGCCGATGGGCAGATCGTCTGTTTGCCTGCGTATCGCACCGACACCATCCCTGCCGAATTCGCCGGCGCGACCGACGGTCTCTCCTTGCTGCTCGGTGCGTTGAGGAAAGAAAAGCGATGCAAGGCATTCCGACATGGTGATGCCGGGCCGCAAGGGGACACAAGCAGCCCGGCACCATGGGGCGGGTGAGCGCGGCGTGACGCGGGCTCACCCGGTATGGCGTCCGGCGATCACCGGGCGACGAGGCGAATTTTCCGGTCCTTGCTGGCGAGCCGCTTGCCGTAGGCGGCGATGGCAAGGTCACGCGACTTCATCGCCGCGATGCGGGTTTCCTGCTGACATTCGCGCACGCCGCCGTCGAAGGTCGGCTTGCCTGCCATCTTGCCGCACACCGCCTCGATTGCGCTTTCGATGCGGCGGTCGAGGATCGCCTTTCCGGCCGCGCTCGACAGATCGAGATCGGCATAGCCGACATCGGCCGAACGAGGCTCGGCGGAATTGGCAGCCGACAGCGGCAGCAGGGTCGCGGCCAGAGCGAGGGCGGCCGTGTTGAAAGTCTTCGTCATGGATCTTCTCCTCGTGTTCGTTCCGGCGCGGGGCCACACCGGCGATGTCCGGGTGAGGCGTTATCGAGTGATCCCGATGGCCCGCTGGACGAGAGGAAAGATGACCGCTCAGGCCTTACGGCGCTGCGCACAACGGCTGATTTGGGCCTTATGGAAAGCTTATTTTTGCTCTCCACAGGTGACTTGGCCCCGGATTTCTGCACTATTCCCGTCGCGACGCGTTAACTGACGCAAGCAAGGGGCAGAGCGAGGCGCAAAGCCATGAACGAGCAATTGGGCCGATCGAAAGCATTGCTGGCGCAGCAGGCGCGGCGCATCGACCTTGCCCATCACGGCGATTTCGCGCTTGGACCGGTCCGAATCCGGCCCTCGCTGCGCCGGATCGCGGGACCGGGCGGCGAGCAGATGCTCGAACCCAAGGTCATGCAGGTCCTCATCGCACTCGCCGATCCGGTCGGGACAATCCTCTCGCGCGACGACCTCATCGAGCGCTGCTGGGAAGGCCGGGTGATCGGCGATACCTCGATCAACCGCGTCATCTCGCTCCTGCGCGGCGCCTTGAGGCACGTCGCGCGCGAGGCCGTCACGGTCGATAACGTGCCCAAGGTCGGATATCGCCTGCTGGTGCACGAGCCCGCGCCAGGGGGCGATCCCGCGCCTGCCGGGGGCGGCGATGGCGACATCGCGCGCTCCGCCTCCGCGTCCGCCCCGGAACCTTCGCGCCGCGGGCTCGTCGCGGGCGCTGCCGCGCTGGTTGCGCTCGCGCTTGCCGCGGCCTTCCTCTGGCTGCGGCCCTTCGATCCCGCCCCCCTGCCCGATCTGCGCGTCGCCATGCTCCCGCTCGAGGTCGCCGAAGGAGTCGACCCGCTTTACGCATCGGGCCTAGAAAGCGAATTGCGCGCCCAGTTCGCGCAGGTCGGGGCGATCGATGTCACTTCGAGCAAGAGCGCGCGCATGTTGCTTTCCCAAGGCCTGTCTCCCGCGCAAATCGGCCGGCGGCTCGGCGCGGATTATGTCTGGACGGGCGATTTCAGGGTCGAGGCGGAACGCGCCGTGCTCGATCTCAGCCTGGTCGATGTCGGCACGGGCAAGCCGGTGCACCGCGACACGCTTCTGAGCGCGCCCGATGCGGCGCGACACCTGCCCTTTCGCAGCGCCCGCTCGGTCTCGCTCGCACTGGGTCGGCCGGTGCGCGAAAACCCGCGCTGGAAGACTGTCCCGACCGAAGATTTCAAGCTCTACCTGCTCGCCAACGGCATGCTCAAGAGCCGCGACCGGGCGCAGGTCCGCGCCGCTCGCGAAATCCTCGAGCAGGTCGCGCAGCGCAATCCCGGTTTTGCCGACGGGCTCGGCTCGCTTGCCATGGCCCATTTCCTCCTGCCGCCCAAGAATCCCGAAGAAATTGCCGAGAACCGCGCGAAGGCGCTCGAACTCGCCGAACGTGCGGTCGCCATCGATCCCGATACGACAGGCGCGCTCAAAGTGTTCGGCATGGCTGCCGAGGACCCCGAGACCGCGCTTTCCAATCTTCGCCGCGTGGTCGAACTCGATCCCGGCGATTCGGAAGGCTGGTACTGGCGCACGATCCTCGAGCGGCGCTTCCTGCTCGATGGCGGGGTGCCGCTCGACAGCGCGCGAAGACTGCTGGAGATCGACCCGCTCTGGCCCGCCGCCTGGCAGGGCCCGGCACTCGCCGCCGAATTCGGTGACATGGAACTGGCAGAAGCGATGGAGAAACAGATCCTCGCCGCCAGCGTGACCCGTTCGCAGCGCCTGCTGGTCGAAGCGCGGCTGGCCCGGTTCGAAGGGGATTTCTCGAAGTTCTACCGGCTGACCCGGCAGGCGGCGAGCACGAACACCGCGACCGAGCGCATGTTCAGCCAGACCCTGCTCGACCGGGCGAGCCGCATCCTGCTCGACCTGCCGCCGCCCGAAGACGCGTATCTGCCGCTGCCCGGAGCGCCGCAGGCGATCATGCGTAAGCTCAACCGGGAACAGCTGGTCGAACGCAGGCAATTGGCTGCAGAGGGGCTGACCGGGGCGGCCGCATGGGACGACCGCACATTCATAAGCGTGATCATGCCGGTTTATCTCGCTAACGGCATGGGGGCCGCATTGCTGGCGGATTATGACGCGCGCTTTGCGAGCCATGCCGATTACCTCGCTTATGCGAGGCAGGGCAGCGAACCGGAAAAAGCCGTGGGCGAGATGTCGCCCTACCTCGTGCTGGCCCTGCGCGAAGCGGGGCGCGAGCACGAGGCGCGGCAGCATCTCGCGACTTTCGAGAAGGCGGTGGCGCGAATGCGCGAGATCGATCGCCCGTGGATCGATTGTGCGCTGATGGAAATCAAGCTCGCCGCGCTCACGGATGACAGGGCAAAGGCGATCGAGCATGTGCGCGAGCTCGAGACATTCGGCTGGCCCTATACTCTGGCGAGAGTGAACCCCAATGCCATCAATCTCATTCGCGGCGATCCGCTCTATGCCCCGATCCGCGACCTGCCCGAAGTGCGCACCGTTCTCGGGCCAATCCGCCGGCGCCTGGAAACGGAGCGGCGCGAGGTCCTGGACCTGGGCATCTGAACGCCGGAGCGCCGGACCTCATCCGCACGAACGCGCAGCAATTGCGGGTTCACCGCGCAGCGCTGGAGCGGGTGAAGGGAATCGAACCCTCGTCTTAAGCTTGGGAAGCTTCTGCTCTACCATTGAGCTACACCCGCATCACACTGAAAAGGCTGAGAGCAATTTTGTCAGACTTCAGCATTTTACACTTGCATTTACACCGTCTCGCGAAATGCGCTCGCCCATTGCCACGATAACTCGCGATTGGTCAACATAGGTTCGCCTGATCCCGGAGACCCTGTCCGTCGACCACCCCATCACCTCTGCCACCTCCTGATCGCTCAGACCCGCTCCGATCAGGCGTGTTGCGAACGTCCCGCGCACATCGTGCAGATGCTTTGGGCGCTTCTTTTATGAGCCTCCAAGCCCTAGAAGAGCCCGATATGCTCACCCTGATGCTCCCGATCAGCCCGTGCTAATGGCATGACTGCCATCAACCCTTGCTCGGGAACGTCGGTTATCGATTCGAAATGCTAGCAGGGTCGACGCGAAGGCGAAGGTGATTTTGCCCCTTCCGTATTTCTCCTTTCAGCGTCCGTTACGCGCGCTCACTTCAACCGCAGCGGCGCGGTTTCTGCGCGCTGCCATGGCGAGCACAGGCCCCGGCCATTCGGCCGAGGCCTGGCTGCTTGTTTTTCACACGAGGATGTCGAGTTCGGCTCCGCTGTGGCGGATCCAGTGGAAGGGGCCGTCGTCCGGTTTGTCCCACGGGTCCTGCGGTGCGCCGGGATCGGATGCGGGATCGGGTGCGGGTGCCTGTGCGGTGTCCTGGGTGAACATCTCGCGCAGCGGCGTGCGCGTCATGGAGTGGGCCGCCGTCACCTGGTGACCGCCGCCGCCTGCAAGGCCGGAGAAGTCGAAGGGTTGATCGGCATCCATCCCC
>NZ_JAVJPT010000012.1:0-170437 GCF_040217515.1 Erythrobacter sp. | reverse complement strand
GATCGCAGCGACAACCCGATCCCGAAGGTCCTGTGAAAGCGTTCGTGCCATCCATGCTGGCCTCCTGACCCCAGCAAGGAGCTTGAATCAGAACCGCGCCCGCAAAGGAATCCCCTCCGAGTCAGAACGTGGGGAAAACGCCCTAACATCCGCTTTCAGCAGCTGCGACATCGAACGGCTACGTCTTGGATGGGGCGCAGAGCTGTCAACTCGAATTCTACAATGACATCTGACTGCTGAACTCTATCGGGCAGCGCAACGCTTGTCCAAACTTCTTGGATTTTGTCCAAGCTTTTGTGACGTCCCACAAAACTCTGGTGTCCCCGACAGGATTCGAACCTGTGGCCTTCGGATTAGGAATCCGACGCTCTATCCGACTGAGCTACGGGGACCAGCCAGCGACCCCATAGCATCGCCTGCCCCGTCGGCAATCCCCTGCCGAACCGGAGTAGTTCAGTTGACCTCGTCTGGCGGAGCCACGGGGAAGGGGAGCGGGGTGACGGGCACGCCCTCGTCGATCAGCTCCTTCGCTTCGCCAAGGCTGGCACTGCCGTAAATCGGGGCTGCATCGCGCTCGCCGTAATGCATGGCCCGGGACTGCTCGGTGAAGGCGTCGCCGACCCAGCGGCTCTTCTCGAGCACCTTGGCCTGTACCGTGGCAAGATGTTTCATCGCAGCCTGGACTTCGGCCGACATCTCGCGGTTCGAAACCGTCTGTCCGCCATCACTCGGCGCTTCGATATTGCGCGCTGGCTGCTCACGCAGCTGTGCACAGGCGGAATTGCCTTTCGCCGGGACCGCTGGCGCCATCGGGGCCTTGGCAATGTCGCCAGACCCGCATTCGGGACACGTGACGAGACCGCGCTGGCACTGGCTGTCGAAATCGGTCGATGAACCGAACCACCCTTCGAACCGGTGGCCCGCCTCGCAATGCAGGTCGAATACGATCATGATGCTGACAGATTGGGGATTTCGCGTCGGTTGGCAAGAGAGGGGACCTGTCCGCGCACCTCATCGATGCGGGCTCGGTCGATTTCGCACAGTCCGAGCCCCGGCCTCTCATTACCCATGTCAAGCAGCACTTCGCCCCACGGATCGACGACCAGGCTGTGCCCATAAGTCTCGCGCCCGTCCTCGTGCCGGCCGACCTGCGCGGCAGCGAACACGAAAGCGCTCGCCTCGATCGCACGGGCGCGCTGAAGGACATGCCAGTGCGCGTTCCCGGTTGGCACGGTGAAGGCCGCCGGAATGGCGATGGCATCGCACCGCATCCGGCCAAGCACCTCGAAAAGAGCCGGAAAACGGATATCGTAGCAGATCGTCAGACCGAGCCGACCGACGGGGCTGTTCTCGACCAAGCCGAGCCTTTCGCCCGCTTCATAGGCATTGCTCTCGCGCCAGCTTTCTCCGGTGGCGAGCTCGACATCGAACAGGTGAAGCTTGTCATAGGTCACAGGCGCGCAGCCGTCCGCAGCGAAATAGGCAGCGCGATTGACGAACTTGCCCGAAGGCCGAACCGTCGGCATCGAACCGAGCGCGATGTCGATTTTCGCCTCGCGGGCTAGCCCTGCAAATCGTGCGGGATAGTCGCCGTAAGAAGGCGACGCGACCGTGCGTGCGGCGCGTTTCCGGTCGCGGTCGAGCAAAAGCGCCATTTCGGGAGTGAAAAGCGTTTCGGCCCCCTCCCCCGCGGCTTCCCACGCACCAGCCGCGATAGCAGCGAAATTGGCCTCGGGGTCCGTCCCCGACTGCATTTGCAACAGCGCGATGCGCGTCACCCTTGGTTATGCCCTTCAAGCAGCGGATCGAGCTTGCCCGCCCGTTCGAGGGCTGCGAGGTCATCGAAGCCCCCGACATGGACCTCGCCGATGAAGATCTGCGGCACAGTCCGCGCCATTGGTGCGCGCTCCATCATTTCCTCGCGCTTGGGCCCGCCCATGGTGATGTCGTGTTCAGTGTAATTCGCGCCCTTGGCGTCGAAAAGCTGCTTTGCCCGCACGCAGAAGGGGCAGGCGAACTTGGTGTAGATGTCGATCGTGGGGGTGCTCATGCATACCTTTCGCTGCTTTGATTTCAGCGCTTTCGCAGTGCCCGATTGCCCTGGCTGCAAGGACACTTGAAAGCTTTCGATCGCAACCTAGGTAACGAGTGCTGCAGCGTTTCGCCAGTCTCGGGAAACGTCCGGTCGCAGCAACAAGCAGGGGCGCTGTACAAGGCAGGCCCCTTGGATGTTCAAATTGCTCAGGAAAGAGGATTTGCAAACAATGTCACGTCTTGATTTCACCCCCTATCGCCGTTCGACCGTGGGCTTCGATCGCCTGTTCGATCTGCTCGAGCAGCAGGCCCGCCAGAATTCAGGCGACAACTACCCCCCGTTCAACATCGCAAAGCGTGGCGAGGATGAATACCGTATCACGCTCGCCGTCGCGGGCTTCCGCCCCCAAGATATCGACATCACTGCCCACCAAAACCTTCTGGTCGTCCAGGGCAAGAAGCACGAGGGCGAGGATGACGGCTCCGAATTCATTCATGTGGGGATCGCCAATCGCGGGTTCGAGCGTCGGTTCGAGCTGGCCGATTACGTGCGCGTGCGCAGCGCCGATCTCGCCGACGGTCTTTTGACCATCGATCTCGTGCGTGAAGTGCCCGAGGCCATGAAGCCCAAGAAGATCGCCGTGAATGGCGGGGCGACGCTTACCGCGGTTCCCGATGCGCGCGAGCGCGCCGCGGACCGTAAGGATGCCGACGCAGCCTGACAGCGCACTTCACTTCTATCGAACGGAAAATGATTGGGGGCGGATCGATATCGATCCGCCCCCGCGACCATCAGCCGCCTCGGCCAGGTATTGTCCGTCCGGGTCGCAGAAGACGGACAAGCCCGGCGCGAGCCTGTCGCAGCAGGGTCCGTCAAGGCGCATAGCACCTCCCTGCCGCTAACTCGTAAGGCAAGACGGCCGGTCTTGCCCCCGTGAGATGCAAACCCTTCGGTTTACCCCTTATGAAAACCTGTAGGTTCCAAGGCCGAGTAGGGCTAAAAACCTCCACTTTGCAAGTTTAATTTCATAAACTTGTAAAAACACGACACGCTCTGCCGCCTCATTGGTCCAATACGGCACACTTCGTTTCAATTCACGCGCCTCAGCCGGGCATCGGCCATGGCAAATCGCATGATCCGCGCAAAAAAATCGGATCATGCGTTAGGCGGAGTAAGCCAGCGATCAGACGAGTCGCGACTGTTCAAGCGCGGCGGCAATGAACCCGGCGAAAAGCGGATGAGGGTCGAAGGGCTTCGACTTGAGTTCCGGATGGAACTGCACGCCAACGAACCACGGGTGGTCTGGGCGCTCGACAATCTCCGGCAGCAACCCGTCGGGCGACATGCCGGCAAAGACCAGTCCCTGCTTTTCCAGAGGTTCGATATAGCCGCTATTAACCTCATAGCGGTGACGGTGACGCTCCGATATGCTGGTAGCGCCGCCATACATAGCGGAAGTATGGCTGTTCGCAGAAAGTTTCGCTTCGTAGGCACCGAGGCGCATCGTGCCGCCGAGATCGCCCCCTTCTTCCCGGCTCTGCAGCCCTTCCTCGCTCATCCACTCGGTGATGATTCCGACCACCGGCTCGCTGGTCTCGCCGAACTCGGTCGATGAGGCCTCGGCAAATCCCGCGGCGCGCGCGCTTTCGATGCAGGCCATCTGCATGCCGAGACAAATGCCGAAGAAAGGGACCTTACGCTCGCGCGCGAAACGGACCGAAGCGATCTTGCCCTCGCTCCCGCGCTCGCCGAAACCACCGGGGACAAGGATGCCGTGCAGCGGCTCCAGCCGACTGACGATCTCGCTTTCGTCCTCCCCCTCGAAGATTTCCGCGTCGATCCAACGGATATTGACCTTCACCCGGTTGGCCAAGCCACCATGCACCAGGGCTTCGTTGAGGCTTTTATACGCGTCGGGCAGGCCGACATACTTGCCCACCACCCCGATCGTGACTTCGCCTTCGGGATGGAAATAGCGGTCGGTGACATCATTCCACGGCGATAGGTCGGGGGGCGGCGCGTCGGTAATGCCAAACCCGCGCAGGACTTCCGCATCGAGGCCTTCTTCGTGATATTTCAGCGGGACCGAATAAATCGAAGGCGCATCGAGCGCCGGAATCACCGATTCGCGCCTGACATTGCAGAAATTGGCGATCTTCTGCCGTTCGGCATCGGGGATGGGATGCTCTGCGCGGCATAGCAGGAGATCGGGCTTGATCCCGAGGCTGGCGAGCTCGCGGACCGAATGCTGGGTCGGCTTGGTCTTCAACTCCCCCGCCGCCGCGATATAGGGCACGAGCGTTACATGGACCGACAGCGTCTGGAGCGGCTCCAGTTCGTTCCGGAGCTGGCGAATCGCCTCCATGAAGGGTAGCGACTCGATATCGCCCACCGTGCCCCCGATTTCGCACAAGATGAAATCGTGGCCGTCCTGGTCGGCGAGCGCGAATTCCTTGATCGCATCGGTGACGTGCGGAATTACCTGCACCGTCGCGCCGAGATAGTCGCCGCGCCTCTCGCGGGCGATGATATCGCGATAGACCCGCCCGCTCGTGATGTTGTCACTCTGGCGCGCGGAAACGCCGGTGAAACGTTCGTAGTGGCCGAGATCCAGATCGGTCTCCGCCCCGTCATCGGTGACGTAGACCTCGCCGTGCTGGTAGGGGCTCATGGTGCCCGGATCGACGTTGAGATAGGGGTCGAACTTGCGGATGCGGACCTTGTAGCCGCGCGCCTGCAGCAGCGCGGCAAGGCTTGCCGCCATGAGACCCTTGCCAAGCGATGAAACCACGCCGCCGGTGATGAAAATGAACCGCGCCATGGGATTGTGGCCTTAGTCGTCTGGTGTGATTCGGGGCAAGCGAATTGGCCCGCGGCGCGCGGGACGATCCACAGATTGAGCGCCGGGACTTGCCCGCGCCCAAGCTTATTCAGCGAGAGGCGCGTCGTCCTCGACCGGTGCAGGCGCGCCAGGCGAAACCGGGTCAGCCAGAGGGGCATCATCCGGCCCATCCGAGCCCGGACCAAGCAGGTCGTCGGCACGGCTTGCCGGAGCGCCGCGTTCGAGAGTCGAACTCACATCGCTCACGCTCTGCGTTTCGACCGCAACGGCTGCGAGGGCAATCGATAGGGCCACGAAGAGAATCGCGAGCCATTTCGTCGCACGGGAGAGAAAATCGGCAGCCCCGCGCGCACCCAGCGCCCCGCCCGGGCTCCCACCGATGCCGAGTCCGCCACCTTCGCTGCGCTGCATGAGAACGACGCCGACGAGCGCGGCGGCGACAATGGCCTGGACGACCGTGAGGAAGAGGAAGAGCGACATTGAAAATTCTCGATCCGTATCTTGAAGTTGGCGGCCGCCTAAGCGCCGCGAGACAACTACTGGGCGGGATTTAGGGACGGCGAGGCCCCCGGGCAAGCATTCAGGCGATCATGGCACCCGGGCCCGTCAACTCTCCGCAGCTTCGGCGGCAGCGAGCGCGATGCCCATGAAGCTGTCTGCGGTAAGGCTCGCCCCGCCGACAAGCGCCCCGCCCACCTCGGGCGTGGAGAGAATGTCCGCAGCATTGTCGGGCTTGACCGAGCCGCCGTAGAGGATCCGCACTTCCCCGCCCTGCTCCTCGCCGAACATTTCCACGAGCAGCGCTCGGATTTCGCCGTGCATTTCGGCGATATCCTCGGCCGTTGCCGTGTTCCCGGTACCGATCGCCCAGATCGGCTCATAGGCGATGGTGATACGGCCCGACATGCTCGCCGATCCATTGGCAAGAGCTTCATGATCCACCGGGATCGAGGCCTTGAGCTGCTTCTTGACGAAAGAGACTGCACGACCGGATTCGCGGGTCTTGTCGCTTTCACCGCAGCACAGGATGACGCGCAGGCCTGCAGAGAGCGCAGCTTGCGCTTTCGCATGGACGATCGCGTCGCTTTCGCCATGGTTCTGACGGCGCTCCGAATGTCCGAGGATCACGAACTTCGCGCCCGCATCCGCCACCATGGCTGCGGAAATATCCCCGGTATGCGCACCGCCATCGGCGTGATGACAGTCCTGCGCGCCGACACCGATCTGTTCCGCCTCCCGGTGAACCGGATGGATCAAGGTGTAAGGCGGCGCGATCGCGACCTCCACTTTCATGTGACGCTGGGCGGCGCGGTCAATGGCGCGTGCTTCGGAAAGCATCGCCCTTGTACCGTGCATTTTCCAGTTTCCAACGATGTAGGGACGCTGGGGCATTCGTTCATCCTGCCAAGTTCAATTCGGATTGTGAGAGACGTTTCACGCTTCGCCTTAGGCGCACGGGGGAGAGCCCGCTAGCCGACAATGGCGCACTAGTCAAAAGCCGTGCTGACCTGTTGCCGCGAGGTCGCAGGCCCGATAAAGGCGAATTACCAGTCGGGCACGCTGCAAGGGACCGCGCGCTCCTCCTCTACCGGGACCGTTCCAGACATGATTTCCTCGATCCGCCGTTTCTTCCAGTCGAAATTCGGCCTGCCGATCTTCATCGGGTTCCTTATACTGGTCGCGCTCGCCTTCGCCGCGGCCGATATTACGGGCTCTACGTTCGGCGGGGTCGCGGGCGGGGACCGGATTGCGGTGGTTGGCGATGAACGCGTCCCGGCGAGCGAACTCGAAAGTACCGCGCAATCGGCGCTCTCCCAAGTGCGCGAGCAGGATCCGACAATCGGCATGGAGGAGTTCGTCGAGCAGGGCCTGCTTGAAGAGGTCATGCGCCAACTGCTTAATCAGTATGCTGTCGGCAATTATGCGGAAGATCTCGGCCTGCGTGCCGGACGAAATCTCGTGAACAGCGAAATCTTGCAAATCCCGGCCTTCCGCAATGTCGCAGGCGAATTCGACGAGGAGGTCTACCAGCAGGCGCTCCGCAGCCAGGGCCTCAGCGACGAGATGCTGCGCGGCGATCTCAAGGACGGATTGCTCCAACAAATGCTGCTGCGCCCAGCCCTCGCCGCACCTCAATTGCCCGAGCGCGCCGCGCGGCAATATGCCTCGCTCGTGCTCGAACGCCGCCGCGGCGCAATCGCCCTGATCCCGAGCGCGCTCTACGCGCCCGAGGGGGAACCGGGCGACGGCGAAGTGGAGGCGTTCTACGAGGAGAGCCGGGCCCGTTTCCGACGGCCGGAACGGCGCGTAATCCGATTTGCCACTTTCGGGCCGGATTCGGTTCTTGCCGACATCGAGCCGACCAATGCGGAAATCGAGCAGCGTTACGAGACCAACCGGGCCGCCTACGAAGCGCGTGAGCGCCGGGCGGTGAGCTCGTTCGTCGTGCCGACCGAGGAAGCGGCAAAATCGCTCGTGGATCGCATCCGTGGGGGACTCTCGCTCGAAGCGGCTGCGCAGCAGGCGGGTTTCCAGGTTTCCTCGAGCGACCTGCGCGATCGCGATGCGTTGGCCAACGCGACCAGCTTCGCTTTTGCAGAGGCGGTCTTCGCTGCCGAAAAGGGCGCAATAGCGGAGCCTGCGCGCGGAACGCTCGGCTGGTATGTCGCGCGAATTGACGAGGTCGAACAGGTGCCCGCCCGCTCTCTTGCCGAGGCGAACGAAGAGATCGCGCAGCAGATCCTCGAGGAAAAGCGCGCCGCCGCTCTCGTCGACCTGTCGGCCCGGATCGAGGACGAACTTTACGACGGAACCTCGCTGACCGAAGTGGCAGAGGCATTCGATCTGGAAATGCGCACCAGCCCCGCCCTTCTTGCCGATGGCCGCGTCTTCGGTGAACCCGGTGCGCAAGTGTCCCCAGAGATCGCCCCGGTGCTCGAAACCGCTTTCGAAATGGAGGAGAGCGAACCACAGCTCGCCTCGCTTGGCTCCGTCGATCGTTTCATTGTCTTCGACGTAAGCGAAGTGATCCCCTCTGCGGCACCGCCGCTGGACGAGATCCGTGAAGAGGTAACCGCCGCCTGGCGCCGCGCCGAAGGCAGCATAAAAGCGCGCGAGGCAGCTCGCCGTGTCCTCGAAAAATCGCGCGGGGGCGCCGACTTCGCCGATGCCCTCAGAGACGAGGACGAGCCGCGCTTCCAGGTCCAGCCCGTCGACCTTTCCCGGCGCGAACTGCTCGCCCAGCGCGGGCGCGAAATTGCTCCGCCGTTGGTGTTGCTGTTCTCGATGGCACAGGGCTCAACCAAGCTGCTGGAGGCGCCACAGGACATCGGCTGGTATCTTGTCGATCTCGATGAGGTCGAGACGGGCGACATCGAACCGGACGATCCCCTCATCGCCCAGACTCGCCAGCAATTCGCATCGACGCTTGCCGACGAATATCGCCGCCAGCTGACGAAGGCCATCGGCGAGCAAATCGGGATCGAGCGGAATGACGAAGCGATCGAAGATGTCCGCAGGCGGCTCGTCGGCGAGATTTGACCGGTCGTGAGAGGTCGCGCGTGACAGGTATGGAGAAAGTGCTGGGCCGAGCGGTACATGGTGCCGAGGAGGCGGAGCGCGCGCTTCGTGCGGGTAAACCCGCGCTGGTCTGGCGCATGGTGGTCGCGGATTGCGACACGCCCGTGGGCGCGGCAAGGCGGCTCATCGAACCGGGGCGCGGCGACTTCCTGCTCGAATCTGTCGAAGGGGGCGAGGTTCGCGGACGCTACAGCCTGCTCGGCCTCGATCCCGATCTGGTGTTCCGCGCCCGCTGCAGAAGGGCGGAGATCAATCGCGACTGGCAAAGTGATCGGGACGCGTTCGCAGAACTGTCCGGCAATCCCCTTGACCGGTTGCGAGAGCTTGCAAGCGCCTGCCGCATCGACGTACCCGAGGCCCTGCCCCCTGCCCTTGCATGTCTCGTGGGCTATTTCGGCTATGAGACGATCGGACTGGTCGAGAAACTGCCTCGCGCGCCAGACAGCCCGCTCGATTTGCCGGACATGCTGTTCGTTCGCCCGACGCTCATTTGCGTTTTCGACGGACTGACCGACAGCCTGTTTTGCGTCGCACCGATCTGGCAGGCGGACGATCCCGAAGCCGCCATTACCAACGCGGGTGAACGGATCGACAGTGCGCTCGCCGCGCTCTCTCACCCGCGCCCGCCCGAGCCGCGTGTCGGCCCTAACACGCCCGCACCGGAACCGCTCCCTGTCTTATCCGGGGAGGACTACAAGGCAATGGTCGGCAACGCGAAAGACTATATTCTTGCAGGCGATATATTTCAGGTCGTTCTCGCACAGCGCTTCACCTGCGATTTCGAGCTTCCCCCGCTCGCGCTCTACCGAGCGCTAAGGAGGGTAAATCCCTCGCCTTTTCTCTTTTTTCTCGACCTGCCGGGTTTTGCCATCGTCGGCTCCAGTCCGGAGATCCTCGTTCGGGTGCGCGCGGAACAGGCGGGCAGGCGCGAGGTGACGATCCGGCCGATCGCGGGAACGCGCCCGCGCGGCGAGACGCGCGCCGAAGATCTCGCAAACGAGTCCGAACTGCTCGCCGATCCGAAAGAATGCGCCGAGCACCTGATGCTGCTCGATCTCGGCCGGAACGATGTGGGCCGGGTGGCCTCGCGCGGCAGCGTCGCCGTCACTGACAGCTTCACCATCGAGCGCTACAGCCACGTTATGCATATCGTGAGCAACGTCGTGGGCGAATTGGCCGAGGGGCGCGACGCACTCGACGCGCTCTTCGCGGGCTTTCCCGCAGGGACGGTGTCTGGCGCGCCCAAGATCCGCGCTTGCGAGATCATCGCCGAACTGGAGCCCGAAACGCGTGGAGCCTATGCCGGGGGCGTCGGCTATTTTGCGCCCGACGGGTCAGTGGATTCGTGCATAGTCCTTAGAACTGCGGTGCTAAAGGACGGTGTCATGCACGTGCAGGCAGGTGCCGGGATCGTCGCGGATTCGCACCCCGATGCCGAACTCGCCGAATGCCGGGCAAAGGCCGGCGCTCTGTTCGCTGCTGCACGCGAAGCGGTACGCATCGCCGGCGAACCGGGATACGGCCAGTGAAGCGCCGCGCTACGATCTTCGCCTTGCCAGCCGTTCTTGCCATAGCGGCCTGCGAGCAAAAGCCTGCCGGAGAGCCTGTCGTGCGCACCGAGCTCGACGAGTCGGGGCCGGATCAAGCGGAGGAAGTCGTGGACGCGGAAGCTTTACCCGAAGCGTCTACGGAACCCCAGCGTGCCTCGGTGTGCATTGCGGTCGCGTTCGAAGGCACGCAGCTTACGCATTGCATCGCCGATCCCGAGACGCACACGATCCGCACCGTGCTTGCACCCGGGGGCGGACAGCCCTTCGGCTCGCTCGCCGCCTTGGCAGACGCAACCGCTTCGAAGACCATCGCCTTCGCCGTCACTGGCGGGGCTTTCGGCGATGACCTGCGCGCGCTCGGCTATTACGTCGAAGAGGGCGAACGCCTCTCCGAACTGGATCGCGGAGAAGGCGACGGCAATTTCTACATGAAACCGAACGGCGTCTTTTTCGGCAGCGGCGAAGATTGGCGCGTGCTATCGACCGGCAGGTTCTTTGCGACCGTGCGCGACCGCCCGCAATTCGGGACGCAATCGGGCCCGATGCTGGTGACGGGCGGCGAGCTCCACCCGGATTTCGAGGATGATGGCGCTTCGCGCACTTTGCGCAACGGCGTGGGCATCGATGCGGAAGGCCATGCGCATTTCGTCATCTCGGACGAACCCGTAAGCTTCGGCAAGATCGCGCGCTTCTATCGCGACGAGATCGGAACTAAGGAGGCGCTGCTGCTCGCTTCGGGCAATTCGGCGCTCTGGGACCCTGCGACCGGGCGGCTCGACGAGGGACGCGCGGGGCCGATTCTCGTCGTGGAGAACAAGCCGTGACACTCGCCTATGACCGGACGCTCTATCCGGAGATCGAGCCTTACGAAACCGGGATGCTCGACGTGGGCGAAGGCCACACGCTTTATTACGAGCGAGTCGGCACGCCCGGCGCAAAGCCGGCCGTATTCCTCCATGGCGGTCCGGGAGGCGGGATGAGTCCGTCACATCGCTGCCAATGGAATCCCTCGCTCTATGATGTGCTGCTGTTCGACCAGCGCGGCTGTGGGAAGTCGCTGCCTTTCGCCGAAATAGAGAACAACGACACACAACGCATCGTCGCCGATATCGAGCGCCTGCGCGCAATGTGCGGGCACGAAAAATGGCAGGTCTTCGGCGGCAGCTGGGGCGCGACGCTCGCCCTCGCCTATGCTCAGGCGCATCCGGACCGCGTAAGCGAGATCGTGCTGCGCGGCGTCTTCCTCGCGCGCCAGAAGGAAAAACGCTGGCTCTATTCCTACGGGGCGAGCGAGATCATGGCCGAGCAGTGGGACCGTTTCAGCGGGCTCATCCCCGAGGCCGAACGGTGCGACCTCGTGAAAGCTTACCATGACCGGCTTACCAGCGACGACGAGGAAACCCGCTTTGCCGCCGCGCGCGAATGGTCCCTGTGGGAAGGCACGGTCGCGACCCTGCTGCCCAATGAGGCACTGATCGATGAATTCGCCGATCCGGCCAAGGCCGTTCCCTTCGCCCGGATCTGCGCGCGGTTCTTTCTTGAGGACTTTTTCCTGAAAGAGGGCCAGCTCTTACGCGACATGCACAGGATTCGTCATATCCCCGGCATCATCGTTCAGGGCCGCCACGACATCTGCACACCGCCGACCAGCGCCTGGCAAGTCAAGAAGGCGTGGCCCGAGGCCGAACTTTGGATCGTGCACGATGCGGGCCATTCCTCGAGCGAGCCGGGCATCATCGACGGCCTTGTGCGCGCGACCAACAAGCTTGCAGGTATGCAGACATGAATTCGCCCGACATCCTCGTCATCGACAATTACGACAGCTTCACTTTCAATCTCGTCCATTATCTTATGGAACTGGGGGCCGAGGTGCGGGTGGAACGCAATGATGCGATCTCCGCATCGGAGGCGCTGGCTACCGAAGCAAAGGGCTTTCTGATCTCGCCCGGACCCTGCACCCCCAACGAGGCAGGAGTGAGCCTCGATCTCGTCGCGGCCTGCGCGGATGCCAATGCGCCACTGCTCGGCGTATGTCTCGGTCACCAGGCTATCGGGCAGTATTTCGGCGGGCGAGTGGTGCGAGGCGGCCTGATGCACGGCAAGACCAGCCCCGTTACGCATGACGGCACGGGCGTTTTCGCAGGCCTGAGTTCCCCCTTCACTGCGACTCGTTATCACAGCCTCGAAGTGGTCGGTGCACCCGACGTGCTGATTCCCAACGCCCACGCCGAAACGCCCGGCAGCGATCACGCCAGCGTCATGGGCTTCCGCCATGGCGAGCTTCCAATCCACGGTGTCCAGTTTCACCCCGAAAGCATTGCGACCGAACACGGCCACGCCCTGCTTGCCAATTTCGCGCGCAAATGCGGGATCGAGGCTGTCGTGCCGGAAAGGGTCCGTGCATGACCAGCCTGCCCGACATTTCCGATCCCCTTTGCGAAACCGAAGCCGAAGCCGCCTTCGGCATGATCCTTGACGGAAAGCCGACCGAAGAAGAGATCGAACGCTTTCTCGTCGACCTTACCGAGCGCGGCGAAAGCTCCTCCGAAATCGCGGGCGCGGCCCGGGCGCTGCGCGCGCGGCTGATCCCGATCGAGGCGCCCGGGGATGCAATCGATGTCTGCGGCACGGGTGGCGATGGGCATCACACGCTCAATGTCTCTACCGCCGTCAGCCTCGTGGTCGCCGCCTGCGGCGTGCCAGTGGCGAAACACGGCAATCGCGCGGCTTCGTCCAAGGCGGGAGCGGCGGACACTCTAGAAGCGCTTGGGCTGAACATGGAAGCGGCCGGGCGAACGGCGGAAAAGACCTTGGCCGAAATCGGCATATGCTTCCTGTTTGCGCAGAATCACCATCCCGCCATGGGGCGCATCCAGCCCATCCGCAGGAAGATCGGTCGGCGCACAATCTTCAACCTGATGGGCCCGCTGTCGAATCCGGCGCGAGTTCACAGCCAGCTTATCGGCATTGCGCGCCCGGCCTATGTGCCGATCTACGCGGGCGCGATGGCGATGCTCGGAACCGGGCGCTCGCTCATCGTCTCGGGCGACGAGGGCCTCGACGAACTGAGCCTTGCGGGGGGGAACGAAGTCGCTGTTGTTACGGGCGACACATTCGAGATGCAGCGCGCAAGCCCCGAGGAAGCAGGCTTGCCGCGCGCCCCGATAGAGGCGATCCGCGGCGACGATGCCAAGCACAATGCAGCGGCGCTCAAAGCGCTGCTGATGGGTGCGCCAGGCCCTTATCGGGACGCGGTCCTGTTCAATGCCGCCGGAGCCCTGCGCGTGGCGATGCGCGGGACCGGCTGGACCGACCGGATCGAAACAGCGGCCGAAGCGATCGATTCGGGCGCGGCGCACCGCCTTCTCGAACGCTGGATCTCGCTGGCCGCATGACCTGCGATGCCGCTTCGATTGCGGGCGAGACATGCGCGTGCAAAGTCCTATCGACTTGGCTCGCCGCGAACGGCTAAGGCGGGTGCGAACAGCCCGGGGACCGATGAACAAGCTCGAAGAAATCTGCGCCGCAAAGCGCGAAATCGTAGCCGCCCGCCGACACGCGATCGCGCTGTCGGAGCTGGAGGCCGCAGCCGCACGCGCCGCCGCGCCCCGCGGCTTCGAAGCTGCACTACGTGCGGCAAGCAGCGAGGGCTTTGGCCTGATCGCAGAGATCAAGCGGGCAAGCCCTTCCAAGGGCCTTATTCGCGAGGACTTCCGCCCCGGCGACCATGCCCGCGACTACGAAAGCGGAGGCGCGGCCTGCCTTTCGGTTCTCACCGATGCGCCTTATTTCCAAGGTCATGAGGATTATCTCGTCGCCTCCCGAAGCGCATCCTCGCTTCCCGTGCTGCGCAAGGATTTCATGGTCGATCCCTGGCAATGCATCGAAGCGCGCGCGATTCAGGCCGATGCGGTGCTCGTGATCGTCGCGGCCCTTGACGACACCCAGATGGCCGAGATCGAGGACGCGGCCCTTGATCTCGGCATGGACGTCTTGGTCGAAGTCCACGACGAGGCCGAACTCGAACGCGCCGCGACGCGTCTCAAGTCCCGCCTGATCGGGGTGAACAACCGCGACCTCAGGACTTTCGAGACCTCGCTTACCGTTACGGAACGTCTCGCCCCGCTTGCTCCTGAGGGGGCGCTGATCGTGGGGGAAAGTGGAATCTATACTCATGCCGATTGCGAAAGGCTGGCAGCGGCAGGCGTACGCTGCTTTCTCGTCGGGGAAAGCCTCATGCGTGCAGACGACATAGCCGATGCGACGCGAAAATTGCTCCGAAGCTGACCATCCCGGTAAGGTGCAGCCGGTGCCGCGACGCTCGGAGCGTGGCAACCAGAGGGTCTCGGGTCGAAGGGAAGCGAGAGCATGGGCGGACTGACACACCTTGACGAAAACGGCGCGGCACGGATGGTCGATGTCGGCGGCAAGCAGGCGAGCAAACGCGTCGCTGTGGCCTCGGGCCGGATCGCCATGTCCCGTAAAGCGCTCGATGCGATACGCGAAGGGGATACGCCCAAGGGTGATGTGCTCGCCGCCGCCCGGATCGCGGGGATCATGGCGGCCAAGCGCACGGGCGAACTGATCCCGTTGTGCCATCCACTCGCGCTCGAAGCGGTGCATGTCGATTTCGCGCTCGAGAACGATGCTATCACCGTCACCGCCCAAGCTTCGCTGACCGGCAGGACCGGGGTCGAAATGGAGGCCATGGTGGCCGTCTCCACGGCGCTGCTGACGATCTACGACATGGCCAAGAGCATCGACAAGGCAATGGTGATCGGCGAGATTCGCCTGATCGAAAAGCGCGGCGGCAAAAGCGGCGACTGGCGCGCATCGGATCTTGGCGCATGAGCGGTACTCTGACGCTCGAGGAAGCGCAGGTCCGTCTGCTCGCCCTCGCCCCTGAGACACCTTCATATTCTGAGGATATAGGGCCTGTCTCACGCCCACGATATCTCGCCCGCGATGTGGAGGCGAAGCGCTCCCAGCCCGCCGCCGACCTGTCCGCGATGGACGGATATGCCCTCGGGGCCGGGCCGGGACCGTGGAAACGGATCGGCGAAAGCCGCGCCGGGCACCCTTTCGATAAAGCACTCGGGACGGGCGAATGCGTGCGCATATCGACCGGTGCGCACATGCCCGAAGGCAGCGACCGGGTCCTCATCCAGGAGGACGCGGATAAGGAGGGCGAGATGATATCGGCGAGCCAATGTCCGGCGCCGGGTCGTCACGTGCGCAAGGCGGGTTTTGACTTCCGCAAAGGCGATAGGCTGCTCGCCAAGGGCACACCTATTGCTCCTTCCGTCCTGGCGCTTGCCGCCGCCGCCGGACACGCCGCTCTGGAGTGGCGGGAGCCGCCGTCGGTCGCCGTTCTCGACAGCGGTGATGAACTCGTGCCGGTCGGACAACCCTGCGGACCGCACCAGATATTCGCCAGCAACGGAATCATGCTGAGCTCGATGCTGCACCCCCATGTCGGATCCGTCGACAGGCTCGGCCCGGTTGGTGATGATCCGGTCTCACTTGCGGAGGCCTTGCGACTGGCGGAAGACAAGCAGATCCTCGTCACATCGGGCGGGGCATCGGTGGGCGATCACGACCTGGTCCAGCAGGCGCTGAAGGACTGGGGCGCGCGGATCGATTTCTGGAAGGTCGCGGTCAAGCCGGGAAAGCCGATCATGGTAGCGACACGGCAAGCGGTCGATGGCACGCAGGTCATCGTCGGGCTGCCCGGCAATCCCGTATCGAGTTTCGTGACCGCCTTTCTATTTGTGCTGCCGCTGGTGCGGGCCGCAATGGGGGCGGCTGATCCATTGCCGCAGGGTTTGATCATGCAGGCCGGCGAAGACCTGCCGCCGACAGGCCCTCGCCGCGAATTCCTGCGCGCCACGCATGACGCAGGCACGGTCAGGCGTACCGGCTCACAGGATTCGAGCGGGCTGATGGCGCTCGCGCAAGCGAGCTGCTTGATCGAGCGGCCGGCAAACGCCGGGCCTGTCGAAAAAGGACATCCGGTAACGGTACATTTGCTCCAAAACGGCTGAAACGCGCCCGTTATCGGGTTCCGCCCGCTTGACTTGGTTGAAACGGTTGCCTATTCGTTCCGCATTCGTTCACCTTTTTGGTGGATGCCAGCATCGACTACGCACCCTTCCCGGTGCCTCTCGGCGATGCGCCGTTCCGGCATTCCGGCGCGCACGCGCAGGGATGCGACCTTGGGAGAATATCCATGCTGACTCAAAAGCAGCACGAACTGATCCGCTTCATCCAGCAAAGGCTCGAAGAAACCGGCGTTTCGCCCAGTTTCGAGGAGATGAAGGAAGCCCTCGACCTCAAAAGCAAGTCGGGTGTGCACCGCCTGATCTCGGCGCTCGAAGAACGCGGCTTCATCCGTCGCCTTCCCAATCGGGCGCGCGCACTGGAAGTCATACGCCAGCCCGAGGACGCGGCCCCGGCTCCGCGCAGCAGCGCGGGGCTCGATGCGGCGAATGACGCAGCTGCTTCTGTTTCACGTACCCTGCGCGATGCGCCCGAGCCCGCCAATGACGTCATCGAGATCCCGCTACACGGCAGGATCGCGGCCGGCGCCCCGATCGAGGCATTGGAAGGTCAGAATTCGCTGCCCGTGCCTGCCGCCCTGCTCGGCCCTGGCGAACATTACGCGCTCGAAGTATCCGGGGACTCGATGATCGAGGCGGGGATCTTCGATGGCGATTTCGCTCTCGTGAAACGCACCGACACCGCCCGCGACGGAGAGATCGTTGTGGCGCTGGTCCGGGGCGAGGAAGCGACGCTCAAATATCTCCACAAGGATGGTGGGACAGTAAGACTCGATCCGGCCAATACGGCATACGAACCGCAGGTCTACCGGAGCGAGGAGGTTCAGGTCCAAGGCAGGTTAGCGGGGCTTCTCCGGCGCTATCACTGAATAGGGCGGACTACGCTCAACCTGTGCCGAATCCTTCCAGTCGAATAGGCGCCATTGTCGGGGCGCGACGGCCGCATCGTAGTTTGACCGTGCCGTCCCGATTTCAGGCTTGTCTGGTTTGCCGTCCAGTTGACCCGCCAGAGGCCGGTACCGGGTGTAATCCGCTTGCCGGACAGGTTCGCTCTTCAATTCACTGCTTCAGTCGGCCCAATGCAGGCGTCGACACAGGCCAGTCGTTCGATGCGCATCGTGACTGACGGCATCGAACCATGGCCGCGACGCCTAATCAGTCTCGCTCACCGCGCCACCAACCGTGCTCGCCCTGGCTTTCGGCGACGCTGGTTATCTCACCGCGTCTGAGATCAATCGACAGCCCTCCCGTCCTCAGCAGCATCTTGCGATCGGCCTTGAGCCAGCGCGGACGGCAGGAGCGCGGCAGGAATCGGTCGGCGACGACAATGTCGGCGCGCGCACAGGCCGCAGCGAGGCGCCGTTCCTCGATCATATGGCGGTTGCGCGCCATCAGCAGGGTCCATGTCCTCCCACCACGCTCGATTCGGAGAGAGCAAAAGGCGCGAGAGCACCGTGCACCCGGCCATTGGACAAGCGGAATCGGATCGGCGGTGACGCTGGCAAGTTCGAGTAGGTTGTCTCGACTGTAAGACGAGCGGGTATCGCGCAGGCTCAGGAGGCGGCGGTTCCCGTCCGGCAGGTCGATAGTGATCCCGACATGTCGTCCGTCCCGGCCGATAAGTACGTCGGGGATCGGGGTCACAAGCAGCAGGAGCGTGGCAAGGCTCGCCGGCACGAAACCCAGCAGACGCGCGCGGCCGGTCCATAAAGCCAGCCACAGCCCTCCGGCCGCGAAAAGCGAAATCGTCAGGGCGTCCATCTGCGGCATGAGCTTGACCGCGCCGGGCTGCGCTGCCGTGACGTGAGCTATGCCGAGAAGGAGGTCCAGCGAGGCCTTCACCAGCCACCAGACCGGCGCGCCGAGCGCAACGACGTCGAGCAGCAGTCCGAGGGCGATAAGTGGCATTGAGACAAAGGTCACGAGCGGTATGGCGGCGACATTGGCCAGAGCCCCGTACAGCCCCGCGCGATGGAAATGATAGAGCACGATCGGCATCAGCGCGATCTCGATCACGAGGCCGGTCACGAACAGCATGATCACGCGCCGCCCGGCATGCCCCCACCACGGCTCCTCGCGCGGAGCGAGAAAGGCCCGCACCGGGGCCGATGCGCTCAGCGCGACGATCGCGAGTACGGCAGAGAAGCTCATCTGGAAGCTTGGCCCGGCCACGCTTTCCGGCCATAACAGCATAACCGCGAACGCCGCCGCCGCAACCATCCGCAAGGAGAGCGCATCGCGCCCCATCGCGAGCGCGACGAGTACCAGCAGCGCCGCGACGCAGCTGCGCACGGTCGGCACCTCGGCACCGGTAAGCAGGGTATAGCCGATCCCGGCAAGGGCGCCGCAGCCTGCGGCGAGCACGGGCAGACGCACACGCAAGGCGATGGTCGGGAATAGACCGAGCAGCTTGAGCGCCGCAAGATAGGCGGCCGCGATCACCGCGCTTACATGCAGCCCGCTGATCGAGAGCAGGTGGGTGAGGCCGGCATCGCGCATCGCCTCTTCGTCCGCCCGGTCGATTGCCCCCCTGTCGCCGCTTGCAAAGGCTGCGGCGATGGTCCCTGCAGAACCGTCCACCCGATCGCGCACATGCTGCGACAGGGCCCGCTGGACCCTGGCGATACCGCCACGCTGCGGCGCGGATTCGACCAGCTCGAGTTCGCCGATCAAGCTCCCGGTAGCGGCCAATCCGCGGAACCATGCCGTGCGCGCGAAATCGTAGGCTCCCGGCAACATCGGACTTGCAGGCGGCATAAGCCGCACTCGCATGCGCACGACGGCCCCCTCGGCTACCGAGCCCGTGCCCGCTCTCGCCTCGCCCGCGGCAAGCGCCTCGAGCGGGACATTGACCCTGATCTTGCGGCTTTCGCCTGAGGCTGAGTCCCTTACCGCAAGCGTCAATCGGGTGCGCTGTTCTGCAGGCTGGTCCTCGCGTTCGAGGACATAGCCCTGCACGCGCTCTATGACCGGGCGGTCCATAGCCTCGGCGCCGACGACCCCCGAACGCACCCAGATGACCGCGACCCCGGCAGCGAAGACGAGGCCCAACGCCATCATCGCCCGGCGCAGGTGCCCGCGCTCCTCTGCGATAGCGGAGCCGGTTGGCCACAGCGCAAACGCTGAGAGAAAGGCCAGTACGCCGCCACCGATCGCAGCGCTCCAATGCCATGGCGAGGGCATGGCGAACCACGCGAGAATGCCGCAGGCGAAAGCCACGGCCAGCCAGGGTGCGCGGTCGAAACCCGCCTCGGCGAGGAAGCGCTCGGCCTTCGCGAGCGCGACGTTTGCGAACCCGTTCGACGCCGCGCCGCCACTGGACAAACGCCGGACACTGGACAATCCCGAGCGCCTTTGCCAAGGGCGCGCAGGAGTGTCTCGGGTGGCCGACCCGGCGGCATCGCTGCCGGCGGCTCCCTCTCCCATCGGTATGATCGGCGCGTCGCCCATCGACCACCTCCCCCGGGGTCAAGGCCTCTTGGAAGTAGCCGTATTGAAAAGGAATTCGCACTCCATGGCAAGCGAAAGCACCACGCCAGTCGTTACCCGCTTCGCCCCTTCGCCGACAGGCTTTCTCCATATAGGCGGCGCGCGCACCGCGCTGTTCAACTGGCTATATGCCCGCCATCACGGCGGCAAGGCCCTGCTCAGGATCGAGGATACCGATACTAAGCGTTCGACACAGGAGGCGATCGACAAGATCCTCGAGGGTCTCGCCTGGCTCGGTCTCGACTACGACGAGGAGCCGGTATTCCAGTCGCAGCGGGCCGAGCGCCATGCCGAAGTCGCGCATCAGCTGCTCGAGGCGGGACATGCCTACAAATGCTTCGCGACGCCCGAGGAACTCGAGGCGATGCGGGCCGAACAGCGCGCGCAAAAGCAGCCGATGCGCTATGACGGGCGCTGGCGCGACCGCGACCCGTCCGAAGCGCCGGCTGGCGCGCCCTACACCGTACGGCTCAAAACCCCGCTCACGGGCGTCCTGACCATCGAGGACGAAGTGCAGGGCACCGTATCGGTCAAGAACGAGGAACTCGACGACTATATCATCCTGCGTGCGGACGGGACCCCGACCTATATGCTCGCAGTGGTCGTTGACGATCACGACATGGGCGTCACCCACGTCATCCGCGGTGACGATCATCTCAACAACGCATTTCGCCAGCTGCCGATCTATCGCGCCATGCAGCAGATCGAGGGCGGCTGGGACGATCCCGCCTACGCGCACATCCCCCTCATCCATGGCGCCGACGGGGCGAAGATGTCGAAACGGCACGGCGCGGTCGGGGTGGCGAGTTATCGCGACGAGCTCGGTATCCTTCCCGATGCCATGTTCAATTACCTGTTGAGGCTCGGCTGGGGCTACGGCGATCGCGAGGAGATCAGCCGCGAAGAGGCGGTCGAGCTGTTCGATCTGTCGGGCGTCGGCAAGAGCCCGTCGCGTTTCGACCTCAAGAAGCTGCAGAATCTCAATGGCCATTACATTCGTGAAACGGACGACAGGGTTCTGACCGACCTTGTCCTGCCACGCCTGCCGGAAGGGGCGGACAGGGCGCTCTTGGAAGAAGCCATGCCCGTGCTCAAAGTTCGTGCGAGGAACCTCGACGAAATCGCTGAAGGCGCAGGCTTTCTCTTTGCCACCCGGCCGCTCGACATGACGGAGAAGGCAGCGGGCCTGCTCGACGATGAAGCACGTGCGCGCCTTGCATTGGTTTCACGGGCGCTGGCGCAGGAAAATCACTGGACAAGCGAGGCTCTCGAAGCCACTACGAAAGCGCTGGCCGAAGACTTGGGATTGGGCCTCGGCAAGCTCGCGCAACCGATGCGCGCCGCACTCACCGGGACGACGACCTCGCCCGGTATTTTCGATGTTCTGGTCCTTCTGGGACGGGATGAAGCCCTCGCACGGCTCGACGCGCAGGCCGCCTGATCGCCGCCTCGACGCGAAGCCACAAGGGGGCAAAGGTTAGAGCAGGAGACACATCTTGGCAGACAAGCACGCGAAACTCGAGCTTGGCGGCGAAACTCACGATTTTCCCGTCTTGAGCGGCAGCACCGGGCCGGATGTTGTCGACATCCGCAAGCTTTACGGCTCGACCGGGCATTTCACCTTCGACCCGGGCTACAAGTCCACCGCAAGCTGCGAGAGCGCGCTGACTTATATCGACGGGAACGAGGGCGTCCTTCTGCATCGCGGCTATCCGATCGGCCAGCTGGCCGAGCACTCGTCCTTCATGGAAGTCGCCTATCTACTGCTCAACGGAGAATTGCCGAGCGGCGGCGAGCTCGACGAGTTCACCTACACGATCACTCGCCATACCATGCTGCACGAGCAGCTGCGCCAGTTCTATCAGGGTTTCCGCCGCGACGCCCACCCCATGGCGATCATGTGCGGTGTCGTCGGTGCGCTTTCAGCGTTCTACCACGACAGCACGGACATTTCCGATCCGGAGCACCGCAAGATCTCGAGCCATCGACTGATCGCGAAGATGCCGACGATCGCGGCGATGGCCTACAAGTACGCGATCGGCCAGCCTTTCATGCAACCGGACAATTCCCTTTCCTACACAGGCAATTTCCTGCGCATGACCTTCGGTGTCCCGGCCGAGGAATATGAGGTGATTCCCGAAGTCGAACGCGCGATGGACCGGATCTTCATCCTCCATGCCGACCACGAACAGAACGCTTCTACTTCGACCGTCCGGCTGGCAGGTTCGTCGGGCGCGAACCCCTTCGCCTGCACCGCGGCGGGCATCGCCTGTCTTTGGGGCCCGGCCCACGGCGGCGCGAACGAGGCGGCGCTCAACATGCTGCGCGAGATCGGCACGCCCGATAAGATCCCACACTACATCGAACGCGCCAAGGACAAGAACGACCCGTTCCGACTGATGGGCTTCGGTCACCGGGTCTACAAGAATTACGACCCGCGCGCCACGGTCATGCAGAAGACCGTGCGGGAAGTCTTCGATGCCCTGAATGTCAAGGACCCGGTGTTCGAGACCGCTTTAAGACTCGAGGAAATCGCGCTCAGCGACGATTATTTCCGCGAGAAGAAGCTGTTCCCCAACGTGGATTTCTATTCGGGCATCATCCTTTCTGCGATCGGCTTCCCGACCACGATGTTCACCGCGCTCTTCGCACTTGCCCGCACGGTCGGCTGGGTCGCGCAGTGGAACGAGATGATCTCCGATCCCGCGCAGGTTATCGGCCGTCCGCGCCAGCTCTACACCGGGCCGACCGAGCGCGATTACGTGCCTCTCGACAAGCGATAAGGTCACCGTCCAGAGCGATATGGGGCGGTCCTTTCTTGCATTTGCCCCGCAGGCGCTGAGGGTTTCCGGTGGGCCCTGAATGTCGCAGGGCCTCACTAGCGGTATGTGTGGCCGCCCGGCAGCTTCATGCTCGCACAGCGCGAATTGGCCTTATTAGACAGGGCTATTGCAGCGGGCATCGGGAATTGCTGAATTGGGCGCCCACACGTATCGCGCGGCGCTAGGCGGTCTATCGGGCAGGAAAGGTCGGCAGGTCGAGCCTGAAAAGCGCGCCGCATCCGTCGTCGACGCTTTCTCGGCTTGTCACCGTCAGTTCACCGTCCATCGCCCTTGCAAGTCGCTGCGAAATATAGAGGCCCAGGCCCGATCCGCCGTCATTGTCCCGCCCGAGTCTTTCGAACTTGTCGAAAATCCGCGCGGCCTGTTCTTCGCTGATGCCGGGGCCCTCGTCGGCGACGCTTATCGCGACCCTGCCATTCCTGCTTTCGTGAGTTCGCACCGTCACCCGGCTGTTATCGGGTGAATAGGCGATAGCGTTTCCGATGAGGTTGAGAAGGATTTGCAGCACTCGGCGAAACTCGGCCCTGGCCTGGCAGCCCTCGTCCTCTTCGGGAAGGTCGAGAGTGATACCGCGCGCCTGTGCCCTGACGCCCAATATCCCGGCTGCCCGGCGCGCCGCATCGGCGAGATCGACCTTCTCGCGCGCGGTGCTGAAGCCGGGCGTTTCGACCACTTCGAGATCGGCAAGATCGTCGAGCATGCCCGACAGGTGTTGCCCGGCCGCCGCAATCGTTCCTGCATATTCGGTATATTCTTCGCGCAGCGGCCCCGCGAGCCGGGAACGGATCGTCTCGGCATTGGCGATGATGCGGGCAATGGGCTGGCGCAGGACGGGCGTGAGCGCGCTGCCAATAAGACGGCTGTGCCCGGCCGCAGCGTCATCTTCGCTGTCTTGCGTGCTGTGTATTCCAGATAGCGGCTCTTCCGGCACGAGCAGCCATTCGAACCCGGCAGGCGCGGTGCTGACCGAGCCGAGCGGGAGCAGCCGCACGCGCCAATGGCGCTGCGAGCCTGGCAGCGTGCAATGGGAGCCATCGAGCAGGCGCCAATGAAGCGGCTGGCGGTGGGCGACATCCTGTAAAGTGACATAATCGGTCCAGGTCCGCCCGGGTTCGCGTGAGATCGCCGCTTCGAGCTCTCGCGCATCGGGTGCTGCGGCGCTGACGAGTTGGACCCGCTGGGCTGCGTCGAGCCGCCCGCTGGCCTCCGCGCTGGCGCGGTCGATCGCATCGAGCTGTTCGGCAAATTCGCTCGCCCCGGCAAGGGCATTCGGCTGGCGCTGCCAGTTCTCGACCAGCAGCTCGCACCCCTCGCCGTCCTCGCCGCCGCGCGGGTGGACCCGAGCGAAGCCGGTGATCCTGTCGTCGCCGTCATGGGCTGCGAATTCGCGGGCAATGCGCAGGTCCATGGAACGCGCCTGCCGAACGAGTACGAGCAATTCGGGCACTGCCAGCACGCCGGGCAGATCGCCTCCACAGGCCAGTTGCAGTTCCGCCAGCGGTTCGTCGGCGGTCACGAGCCGGTCTTGCGCGTCGGTCAGCCCACGGGCTGCAAGCAGGGTGTCGCCGCGCTCGATCATCGGTCTAGATCGACCACACGCGCTTCGGAGCGGGCGAGGATCGCCTGGGCACGGTCGGGCGCAAGCTGGCCGATCACCTCGGGCACGCGGATGCCGGGTTCGAGCAGGAGGAACTGCCGCTCGATCGCCTGCGCATCCAGCCCGGCAGCGCGAAAGGCGAGAGCCAGACGCGCGGCCTGGCTTTCGTGGCAGGCGATCACGGCATTGTCACGCGGCTGGCGGCTCACTGCGGCAAGGGCGCTGGCGAACAGGGCGAGCCCTGCATGCTCGAGTTCGAGCGCGGCGAGCGCGCCATTACCCATCGCCGAGACAAGCCGGGAAAGCAGGCCGACCCGGCTCGCGCCCTCGTCATAGGAACGCTTGAGCCGTTCGACCGCGCCCTTCGGCACAGCCCCGCGCCCGCGCCCGCGCGCGACCGATTCCCAGCATGCCATAACGCTCAGGAACAATTCGGCGGGAAGCTCGGCAAGCGGCATGTCCATCCGCCTCTGGCTCTGCACGAAGCGCGACTGGGCCGCGAGCGTCGCCATGGCCAGTTCAGCGATGGCGGGCTGGTCGGATGCGATCAGCTCCTGCAAAAGCGGGCTTAGGACCGGATCGAGCGAAGCGCGCCGCTCGAGCCGTTCGGCAAGGTGGCTCTCCATCGCGAGCACATAGGCATGCCCGAGAACCACATGGTCGGACCCGAGCCGGTCGGCAAGGGTATCGACCGCCTCGGGCGGATCGCCCTCGCCGTGTGCAGTGCTACCGAGCACCTCCGCCCGCTCGGCGGCGAGCAATTGTCGGGATAGGTGTTCGAGCATGCCGCGCACCCGCGCGACAATCGCATCGCTCAAGAGCGAATGGCCGGAAGTTTCGAGCATGTGCGCGAGCACCGGGGCGACCCCGCGCAGCGAGCGGTCCCCGCGCGCGAGTTCCTCTTTCAGGAGGCGCTCCACGCTGGTGAGTTCACCGGAAATGTTGGTCGCAGGCTCTGCCATACTGTCCCGGTTACCGTGGTATAGTTAAGTCGGCGTTAGCTTGTTCCGATCCGGAGTGCAGCAGCGATTGCACCAGCGCAGCAAGCCCGAAAAGCGCCAGCGCCGGGGCGAGCAGGTCGAACCCGGCCGCGAACGCAAGGCCGGCAAGGTGGATCGGCCGGTCCTTCCAGAAGGCCCGCGCGAGCGGCCCCGCAGCACGCGCTGCGAGCCGCGTAAGCCCAACCGTCAACGGACCCAAAGCGCCGATTGCGGGCCCTGTCGCATCCCCATTCGAAAACAGCGCCGCAAGACCGAGCGCAGCGCTCGCAAGGATGTCGCATATGCCCGAAAAGCGCGCAGCGGGGAACGCTCGCGCCGTCTCCCCCAAGAGTCCGCGCGCAATCCTCGCCGCCGCCAGCGACCATACCCCTGCAAAGGCACCCATGGCGGCCAGTACGAGCCCCGCCGGGCCGAAACCGAACCCGGCAAGCACCGTGCCCGTAACGAGCAGGATCAAGGCCATTCCTGCGCCCACGAATGGCCCCGCAGAAAGCCCGCGCGGCGCAAGCCGACGGGCGATTTGCTGCGCCAGCGCAAGTCCCGGCCCAGTCCAGGGTGTGTCGACAAGCCCGCTGTCGATCAGAACCCGTTCACGCGCCGCCAGCGCTTCGTCAGAGCCAGCAAGCAGCCATTCGCCCGCAGAGATCGCCTCGGGCGCAAGTGCGCGGCAGGGTGTACCGGACTGCAGTGCAAGGCGCAGCAGCAGCGGGACCGTCGCTCCGTCTGCGGGAAGGTCGGCAAATTGCTGAACGGGCGCGGCGTGCATGACGAGTGCGCCAGCCCAGGCGCGTTCGCGATCGATCCGTTCGAAGACTTCGGGATGGGCCTGCGCCAGTGGATGGCCAGCCGGCAGCGTCGCAACGCCCTTGGCGAGCACACCTTCGCTGGAAATCGCCGCCTGCAAGACGGCGCGATCCACGACCAGCCCGTCGAGTAGCACGATCAGTTCGTCGTCGGCTCTTACGAGAGCGGGCAGTTGTCGCCCGGAACGCAGGGCGTGGAACTCCCCGCCACCGCCTTCGACTGCACGCTGCAGCGACAAGATCTCTTCGCCAAAGCGCTCGGTCAGGCAGATCACCCTTTCGCATCCAAGCGCGCGCATCGTCTCGCCCTGCCAGGCAAGCACGCTGCGTCCGCCGAAAAGCAGCCCCGCGCGCAGGGAACCATCATCGTCGTGATCGAGAGACGCCAGAAGGGCCGTGCGCAAGGTCTTGTCCCCGAACCGTTGAGGGCCCTTGGCTACGCTTTTACGGCCTTCCCCTTCAAGCGGCGGCGGCACGCTTTGTCCCGATTATGCGCGGGTCAGGCGTGCGCGCAACCCGAAAACCTGGCTAGCACCCGCTCGATTTCGCGAATCGCGGCCGGTTCGCCGGGGGCGGAAACAAGCGCGTTTTCGGCTGCGACCAGCAATTCCTCGGCGTGAAAGCTCGCAGCCAGACCCTTAAGCCGCATTGCAGCGACGTTCCAGTTCCCATCGCAGCGCGAACGGCGCAGCAGGTCAAGCTGGCGCACGGCACTGTCGAGGAAAGCATTGCGCAATTCGCCCATCAGCGCCGGGTCGTCGCCCGCCGCCGCAGCGATCGTCGCATCGAGTGCACCGCTCTCATTCGCCATAGCGAGTATGTATCCGCGACGGAGTTAATGCGGGGTTTATCGAGCGCTGCACTGTGGTATTGATTGAACATGCAAGGCGGACACCACATCAGGGCGATCGGCCGCGGGCCACAGCCGCAGGAGCAAGCGCAGAGCAATGCTTCCAGCGTGGATGGACCCGGCGACAAGGGTGAGCCCCCCTCCTTCGAGGAGGACTCGGCAGACGTCGTCAGTCAGGACGAAATCGAAGCCGCGGACCCCGAGGTGTCGCGCTTCGGTTGGGCCGCTCCCGCTATTGCGCTGTTCGCCATCGCGGCATGGACCGGCTTCTATGGCTGGGCATTGCGCGACGAATTGGCCGCTGCGACATCGGCCCCTCCCGGTTCCTGGATCGGCTGGATCGTCGACTGGTCGATCCCCGTCCTGCTTGTCGGTGTCGGTTACCTCGTCGCCATGCGCAATTCCCGCGTGGAGGCGAAACGTTTCGCTGCCTCTGCCGCGCTGCTCAGCCGGGAAAGCGCCCAGCTCGAAACACGTCTTGCAGTGATCAACCGCGAGCTCAGCCTCGCGCGCGAGTTTCTTGCCGCGCAATCGCGCGAACTCGAATCGCTCGGACGCGTAGCGAGCGAGCGGATTTCCGCCCATGCCGGCGAATTGCAGCAATTGATCGGCGATAACGGCGCGCAGGTCGATGCGATAGGCTCTGCGAGCGAGACGGCGCTTGCCAACATGAACCGGCTGCGCGACGGACTTCCGGTAATCGCAAACTCGGCTCGTGACGTTTCGAACCAGATCGGCAATGCCGGCCGTACCGCGCAGGGGCAACTCGACGAACTGGTCGAAGGTTTCGAGCGCCTGAATGAATTCGGCGCGGCCAGCGCGGCCCAAGTTGCCGCACTCGGGAAGAAAGTCGGCGAAACGCTTGCCGGTTTCGAAGAACAGCTCTCGGCGATCGAACAACTGGCCTCGGGCCGGTTCAACGCTCTCGGCCAAGAGGCGGAGACATATCGTTCGACGCTCGAACAGACCGAAACATCAGCGCTCGAGGCGCTGCGCGAACGAGTGACCGCCCTGCGCGAGGAGAGCGAAGCCGCGGCAGCGACATTGCGCGACGGCGAGGAAGCCGCCCTCGCCCGGCTTCGTGAAGCGAAAGGCCGACTTCACGACGAAATCGCCGAAACCGTAGCGACGCTCGAAGGGATCGATCGAAAGGCAATGGAAGCGGCTCGCCAGCGTCTCAAGGAGCTATACGAGGAAGCGGAGCGCTTCGACGACCGGCTAGAAACGCGCGACCGCCGCTTCATGGAGGATATCCGGCGCCGGCAGGAAGAATTCGAGACGCGCGAATCGCAGGCGAGCGAAGTCCTCGCCCAACGGCTTGCCGACCTCGACGAAGCGCTCGCCCAGCGGCGTGAGGTGCAGGTCGAGGAAACCGGCAAACTCGTAGCCCATGGCCGCGATCTCGAAGAACACCTCGAGCGGCTCGGCACCCTCGTCGCAGAGGTCGCGAAGGCCTCTGAAAGCGCGCAGGAAGGCCTTGGCAGCGGTCTTGGTACGTTGGGACAGCAGCTCGGCGAACGGCAACGCGAACTGGCGGAGACCGAGAGCCAGCTAGCCGAGCTGACAGAAGCCGGTATCCGCCTTCTGGAGATCATCCAGTCTGGAGCACGGCATGCGCGTGATGACTTGCCCAAGGCGATCGAGACCGCAACCGGGACCCTGGCATCGGTCGAACAGCGTGCGCAGACCGTGGGTACGATGATGCTTACGGCCAAGGGGCATGGCAGCGAATTGTCGGATTACCTTGTCAGGACGCACGGCGAGATCGAAACGACCCAAGCGTTGATCGAAAACCTTGCGCAGCGATTGCACGAGCGCTCGGAAGACACGCTCGCCCGACTGGCCGGCCTGCGCGGGGGGTTTGAACGGCTCGCCGAGGAAAGCGACCGGCTCGGCGGCGAAACGCAGGATCGGCTTCGCACAACTCTCGAAGAACTGCGCGAAGCGACCGAAGTCGCCTTCCGCACGCTCGACGAAGGCGCGCGCGAGCGTTTGACGCGGCTCGCCGGGGAGATGGGCGGTGACGCCGTCGCAGCGCTTGAAAAAGCCCTGCGCAACGAAAGCGCCGAGACCATCGGGAGGATCGAGCAAGCGGCAGCTCATGCTTCCGGCGTGGGTCGCGAGGCGGCTGTGCAATTGCGTGATCAACTCGCCCGGGTGAACGAACTGACCGGCAATCTCGAACAGCGCGTCGCCCGCGCTCGCGAACAGGCCGAAGAGAAAGTCAACAACGATTTCGCCCGTCGGATGGCGCTGATTACCGACAGTCTGAATTCGGCCTCGATCGACATCGCATCGGCCCTATCGGCCGAAGTGACCGACACAGCCTGGGACTCTTATCTCAAGGGTGATCGCGGCATTTTCACCCGCCGCGCGGTGCGGCTGATCGACAGTAGCGAGGCGAAGGAAATCGCCGAGCTTTACCAGCGTGACGACGATTTCAAGGGGGCGGTCGCCCGGTACATCCACGATTTCGAAGCGATGCTGAGAGCCATGCTTTCCACGCGTGACGGCAATGCGCTGGGCGTGACGGTGCTGGGATCGGACGCGGGCAAGCTCTACGTCGTGCTTGCCCAGGCGATCGAACGCTTTCGCGACTAGCGCTGGAGTTCGGCGGGCGGCTCGGGCATCATGTCGATGTCCTCGGCGGTGATCCAACCCTGCTCGTAATTCAGCACATAGATGCCGGTCAGCACCGCGGCGAGCACTGTCGCCCGCAAGGCAAGGCGGCCCGGGCGGAAGTTGACAGGCGCACTCTCGGCCTGGCCCGGAACTTTTTCCGCACCTTCGTCCTCCGCCGTTCGCACACCGAAGGGCAGCATGACAAAGGCTGTGGCGATCCAGACAAGGAAGTAGATCGCGAGGATCGAGGTCCATGCCATCCCGTCACGCCCCCGGCATGAGCACACGGACCTGTGGACGCTTCCCAGACCATCGCTGCGCGGCGCGGCGCGCGGCGAGACGGGCCGCTTCGTGGATGGCAGCAAGATCGCGCGCATCCCTGCCCTTGAGCTTGCCGACAGCTTTCAGGATATCCTCCTGCGCCTCAGCGACGAAATCCGGCATGTCTTCTTCAAGCGGCAAGCCGACTGCCTCGATCAGGGGTGTCTCACCCGGCACCAGCACGACGATCAGCACACCCTCATGCGCGATCCGACGCCGCATCACGACCGCGTCGCCGTCAGAGGGCGCGATGATGTCCCCGTCGAGCACGAGCCGACCATTGCGCACCTGCGCAAGTCGGCCCGGCTCTCCGGGCGCGAGACGGACGATGTCGCCGTTCGACTGCACCACGGCCCTGGGGATCTGGCATTCCTTCGCGAGCCGCGCCTGCTCGGTCATGTGCTTCATCTCGCCATGGACGGGGACGAGCACTTCGGGGCGCAGCCACGAATAGAGCGCTTCGAGTTCGGGCCGTCCCGGATGGCCGGAGACATGGATCAGGCTCTGCCGGTCAGTCACCATCTCGATGCCGCGCGCTGCGAGCTGGTTCTGGACCTTGCCGATCGCAATCTCGTTGCCCGGGATCTGGCGGGAGGAAAACAGAACCACGTCGCCGCCGGCCAGTTCGAGCGGGTGGTTGCCTTCCGCGATCCGGGAAAGCGCGGCGCGCGGCTCACCCTGCCCGCCCGTTGCGAGGATCAGCACTTCGCCGCGCGGCAGGCCCATCGCAGTGTCGAAATCGACAGTTTCCGGAAAGTCCTCGAGATAGCCGTTGTCCTGAGCGACCTCGATGATCCGGTCGAGCGAGCGGCCCGCGACGCAGACGCGCCGCCCGGTTTCGCGCGCGACTTCTCCCAGCGTGTGGAGCCGCGCGACATTGCTGGCGAACGTCGTCACAAGGACCCGCTTGCCCTTGTGCCGCGCGACCTCTTCCATAAGCGCTCGGTGAACGGCGCCCTCCGAGCCTGAAGGGTTCGGGTTGAAGACATTGGTAGAATCGCAAACAAGCGCAAGCACGCCCTGGTCCCCGATGGAGCGCAATTCCGCCTCGGTAGTCGGCTCGCCGATGATCGGGTCGTCGTCCAACTTCCAGTCGCCAGTGTGGAAGACGCGGCCATGGGGAGTGTCGATCAGCAGCGCATTGCCTTCGGCGATCGAGTGCGCGAGCGGGAGATAGGTAACGGCAAACGGGCCGAGCTCGATCCGGCCGTGATCGTCCTCGATAACGTTGAGTTCGACCTCGCCAAGGAGCCCCGCTTCCTCGAGCTTGCGCGCAACAAGGTCCGCGGTGAACGGCGTCGCGTAGAGCGGCACGCCGAGATCGCCCGCGAAATAGGGAACGGCGCCGATATGATCCTCATGCGCATGGGTGAGGACGATCCCGAGAAGGTCCTTGCGGCGGTCCTCGATGAATTCGAGATCGGCGAAAACGAGATCGATCCCGGGATACTCGCCGCCCGAAAAGGTCATGCCGAGATCGACCATCAGCCACTTGCCCTCGCAGCCGTAGAGGTTGACGTTCATGCCGATTTCGCCCGACCCGCCGAGAGCAAGGAAAAGCAATTCGTCCTGGGGCGTGTAATTCTTGTCCACCTGGTGTGTTGTCCTCAGCCTTGCGCTGCCTGGCGGGCGAGAATGCCCAGCCCCTCTATCGTAAGATCGGCATCGACATGGTCGAACATGTCGGTCGCCTCGTCGAAAAGTATCGCAAGTCCGCCGGTGGCGACCACCTGTGCCGGGCGGCCGATCTCGGCGCGCATTCGCTCGACGATCCCCTCCATCATGGCGACATAGCCCCAGAACACGCCGATCAGCATCTGGTCTTCGGTGTTGCGGCCGATGACGCTGGTGAAGTCGGGCGCCCGGATCGCGATGCGCGGGAGCTTTGCCGTCTTGCCGACCAATGCGTCGAGCGAAAGGTTGATCCCTGGGGCGATCGAACCGCCTTTGTAGGTCCCCTTGAAATCGATCGCCTCGAACTTGGTTGCAGTTCCGAAATCGATGACGATCAGATCGCCGCCATATTTATGATGCGCGGCAAGGATGTTGAGCGCGCGGTCCGCACCAAGCGAACTCGGCTGGTCGACATCGATCTCGAATCGCCAGTGCGCCGTCCCCTGCCCCGCGAAAAGCGGCGTGATGCCGAAATATTTCTGCGCGAGCACCGTCAGGTTGTGATCAGCCCGTGGCACCACCGACGCGAAGATAATCTGGGTGATATCGTCACGATCAATGCCCTCGATCTTGAGAAGCTGGAGCAGCCAGACCGCGTATTCGTCGCCCGTCCGGCGTGGATCGGTTGCGATCCTCCAGCGATTGCGCACCTTGCTCGCAGCTCCTTCACCCTCGAACAGCGCAAAGACGACATTGGTGTTTCCGACATCGGCGGCGAGCAGCATCCTGTTATGCACCCTCTTCCTGTTCAATATCGCCCGCGCGAATGACACGTTCCGAGCCATCCGCCAAGCGCAGACGCAAAGCTCCGTCACTGGTTTCAAGCCCGGCGAAACGCCCCTCGACCGGATCGCCCTCCCCGTCATGCACGCGCAGCGGCGAACCGGGGGTGTGGATCGAAAGCGCTATGAAACGCTGGAGTGTGACCGAAAGCCCCTCGGCGCGCCATTCGCCAAGACGCACGGTAAAGGCAGCCGTGAGGCTGCGGGCAAAGCTTTCGAGATCGGGAACTTCGCCCCGCTCGGCCAGCGCAGCGGTCCTGCGATCTGGCAGGACGGGTGCGCGTGCGAGATTCACGCCTATACCCACGACGACGTGGCAACCGACCATTTCGAGCAATATGCCGGAGAGCTTTCCTCCGTCCAGCATCACGTCATTGGGCCATTTCAACGCCAGTCCGGCGCGCTCGCCCGCATGCTCGCGCGCTGCATCGTGCACCGCCAGTGCGGCTACGAAGCTCAACGATGCGGGCGGGGGGTCGCACTCTCTTCGCAGGACGACGCCGGACCCCATGAAATTGCCCGCGCCGTCGAACCAGTGACGGCCCTGCCGCCCGCGCCCGGCGCTTTGACGGCGGGCGACAAGCCATTCTCCCTCGGCCGGCGCCCTGCCCTGACGGATCAAAGCGGCGAGATCGGCATTGGTCGATCCCGTTTCCTCCAGGATGCGAATGGCAGGCGTGTCGCTCAAACCGCGAAGAACAGCGAGGCTGCGGCCTTGTCGGCAAGGTCTGTCAGCGACGGGGTGAGCAGGTAGCCCAGGGGGGACAGCAGCGCCGCCATCAGGAACAGCAGCGCCCAGTGCCCGCCCCCGCTCTTGCCGGTGACGAGGCCGACGGGCTCGTCGAAGAACATCACCTTGACGAACTTGATGTAGTAGAACGCCCCGATAACGCTCGCCGCGATTGCGACTGCACCGAAAGCGATAAGGCCCGCATCGACCGTCGCCTGGAAGACGACGAACTTGCTGTAGAATCCGAGCAGCGGCGGGATACCCGCAAGGCTGAACATGAAGATCAAAAGGCACCACGCGATGGTGGGCTGCGTCACCGACAGCCCGCGAATGTCGCCGAAGGTCTCGTAAAGCCCGCCCTCCTCGCTCCTGAGCATCAGCAGCGCGACGAAGCTGCCAAGGCTCATCGCGACATAGATGAACAGATAGACAAGCATCGCCGAGGCCCCCGCTTCATTGGCAACCGCGAGGCCCAGCAGGATGAAGCCGACATTGTTGATCGAGGAATAGGCGAGCAGGCGCTTCAGGTTCTCCTGCCCGATCGCGCCCAGCGCGCCGAAGATGATCGAAGCGAGCGCGGTGAACATGACGATCTGCTGCCAGGCGAGCACTTGCCCGCCAAAAACGTCGAACACGACCCGGGCGGTCAGTCCGATCGCAGCAACTTTTGGCGCGGTCGAGAAGAAGGCGGTGACCGGTGTCGGTGCGCCTTCATAAACGTCGGGGGTCCACATGTGGAACGGCACGGCGGAGATCTTGAAGGCCAGGCCCGCCAGCACGAAAGTCAGGCCGAACAAAGGACCGTAGGCGAGCTCGCCCTGCAGACCGGCTCGCACCGTGTTGAAGCTCGTGCCGCCGGTGAACCCGTAAAGCAGGCTCATCCCATAAAGCAGGATGCCCGAGGCGAGCGCGCCGAGGACAAAGTACTTGAGCCCCGCCTCGCCCGAATGCGCATTGCGCTTGAGAATGGCGGCTAGGACATAGGCCGACAGGCTGTTCAGCTCCAGCCCTAGGTAGAGCGACATGAAATCATTGGCGGACACCATGATGCTCATGCCGAGCACGGCGAACACGACAAGCACCGGATATTCGGCGCGCGTACCGCGGTCGAGCCCCGCCGCCTCGCTGTCGAAGAACCGCGGCGCGACCATAAGGCAGGCGATCGCCGCGAGGTAGATCAGCGCCTTGGCGAAAAGCGCGAAGCTGTCGATCTTGAGCAGCCCGCCGAAAGCGAGCGTGTCCGGCCCGTCCATGCCGGTGTGCAGGCCGGGCACGAGCAGGAAGCCAGCTGCGAACAGGCCGCTAGCGGCGAGCACGGCGATGGGACGCGCGGCCTTGTCCCCCGCCCATGCCGCGACGAGCAGCAATGCGAGGCCGGTCCCGACGAGCACCAGTTCGGGCGCGATCAGCGCGAAGCTTGCGGGAAAGTCCATCAGTGCTCTCCCTCCTCGCCGTGCGCTTCATGCAGTATGGCATTGGCCGACTCTGCGCGCGGAGGTCCGGCCGCGAGCCGACTGTCGCTTTCCGGCGCGGCAGAAGCGATCCGCGCGTCGAGCGCGGCGATATCTGCCCGCATCGGGGCGATAAAGCTCTCGGGGTAAACACCCATCCACAGCACCACCGCAACGACCGGGACCATCATCGCCCATTCGCGCGGACGAAGATCGCCCATGCGCGCGGCGTCTTCGTTCTTCTGTATGCCGAAAGCGACACGGCGGTAGAGGTAAAGCATATAGGCAGCGCCAAGGATGATGCCGGTGGTGCAGACGAGAGCGGCCCAGGTCGAGATCTGATAGATCCCGGCGAGCGAAAGGAACTCGCCGACGAAGCCGCTCGTGCCCGGCAGGCCGATCGAGGCCATGGTGAAGAACAGGAAGAACATCGCGTAGTAAGGCATGTTGATGGAAAGCCCGCCATAGCGATCGATTTCGCGGGTGTGCAGGCGGTCGTAGATCACGCCGACGCACAGGAAGAGCGCGCCCGAGACAAGGCCGTGCGACAGCATCAACACCATCGCCCCTTCGAGCCCCTGCACGTTGAAGGCGAACAGGCCGACCATCACGATCGCCATGTGCGCAACGCTAGAATAGGCGATCAGCTTCTTCATATCGTGCTGCACCAGCGCGACGAGCGAGGTGTAGACCACCGCGACCATGGCGAGGGCGAAGACGAACCAGGCGAGGTCGGAGGAAGCCTCGGGGAACATCGGCAGGCTGAAGCGGATGAAGCCATAGCCGCCCAGTTTCAGCAGCACGCCGGCGAGGATCACCGAACCCGCCGTCGGTGCCTGCACGTGTGCATCGGGCAGCCAGGTGTGGAACGGCCACATCGGCACCTTCACTGCGAAGCTGGCGAAGAAGGCGAGCCACAGCCAGGTCTGCGCGCCGACCGGGAAATCATAGGCCATCAGGGTCGGGATGTCGGACGTGCCGGCCTCGGCCACCATCCAGAACATCGCGATCAGCATCAGGACCGAGCCGAGCAGCGTGTAGAGGAAGAACTTGTAGCTCGCGTAGATGCGATTGTCCCCGCCCCACACGCCGATGATGAGATACATCGGGATGAGACTCGCCTCGAAGAAGATGTAGAACAGGAAAATGTCCTGCGCAGCGAACACGCCGATCATCAGGACTTCCATCAGCAGGAACGCGCTCATGTACTCGCCCACGCGTTTCTGGATCGCGTCCCAGCTGGCAAGAATGCAGATCGGCATCAGGAAGACGCTCAGCATGATCAGCATCAGCGCGATCCCGTCGATCCCGAGCGCGTAGCTGAACCCCGCGAACAGTTCCGCCCGCTCGACGAACTGCCATTGAGGGCCGCCGACCTCGAAATTGGCCCAAAGCACCGCACCGAGCGCCAGCGTCACGATCGTCACCGCAAGCGCGATGCCGCGCGCTGCGCTGGCGCTGGTGAACAGGCAGAGGATCGCGCCCACGAGGGGCACGAGCATCATCGTCGTGAGGATGGGAAAGCCTTCCATTGCAGCTTCGGCCCCTAGAGAAGAACGTAGGTCATGGCGGCGACGAGGCCGAGCAGCATGACGAGTGCGTAGGTGTAGAGATAGCCCGACTGGATCGACTTCGCCGCGACCGACCCGCGCTGCACCGCCCAGGCGATGCCGTTCGGGCCGAAGCGATCAATGCCGCCGATATCGCCGATTGTCCAGAACCGGCGCCCGAACCAGAAGGCGGGCTTCACGAAGATGCGGTCATAGAGCTCGTCGAAATACCATTTGCGATAGACGAAGTCGTGCAGCGCCGAGAAGCGCGCCACGAACGCCGCCGGGATGCCGGGCTTCAGGATATAGGCAAGTATCGCTCCGCCCAGCCCGACCAGCATTGCGGCGGTCGCCGTCAGCTTGACCCACAGCGGCACGGCGTGGAGCGCGTGGATCAGGTTCTCGTTGAAATAGATCGAGCCGCCCCAGAACCCGTTCGGATCGACCATTTCGGAAGAGCCGTCGATGAAGGGATACTTGAACAGGTAGCCCGCGAACACCGCGCCCAGGGTCAGCAAGCCGAGCGGAACCAGCATCGAAAGCGGGCTTTCGTGCGGGCGGTAACCGGCCGTGCCGTCATGCTCGTCGGTGGAGGGTACGTCATGCGGGCCCTTCTGCTCGGCATCCTCGTGCGGCGCGGGGTGGGCGTGGTCGGACGAATGCTCGCCGTGGTGGACGGCATGCTGGATGTGCTCGCTCTCGGCCCAGCGGGGCTTGCCCCAGAAGGTGAGGAACATCAGGCGCCAGGAATAGAAGCTCGTCAGCAACGCCGCGATCGCGCCCGCCCAGAAGGCGAAGTGCGCCGTGCCCGTGCCGCGCGCCCAGGCCGCTTCGAGGATCGCGTCCTTCGAATAAAAGCCCGCAAAGCCGAAGACGTAGAGCACCCCCACCCCGGTGATTGCGAGCGTACCCGCCATCATCGCCCAGAACGTCACGGGGATAGCCTTACGCAGCCCACCATAATAGCGCATGTCCTGTTCGTGGTGCATCGCGTGAATGACCGAGCCAGCGCCCAGGAAAAGCAGCGCCTTGAAGAAGGCGTGGGTGAACAGGTGGAACATGGCCACGCCATAGGCCCCCACTCCGGCAGCGAAGAACATGTAACCGAGCTGCGAGCAGGTCGAATAGGCGATCACTCGCTTGATATCCCACTGGGTCGTCCCGATTGTCGCGGCGAAGAAGCAGGTCGCAGCTCCGACGACCGTCACGATGGCGAGCGCAGTGGGCGCGGTTTCAAACATCGGCGACAATCGGCAGAGCATGAACACGCCCGCGGTTACCATGGTTGCGGCGTGGATCAGGGCAGAGACAGGCGTTGGCCCTTCCATTGCGTCGGGCAGCCAGGTGTGCAGGCCAAGCTGCGCGGACTTGCCCATGGCACCGATGAACAGGAGGATGCACAGGATATCCATTGTGTAGAAGCGGAAGCCGAGAAAGCCGATGGTCGACCCGCTCATGGCCGGCGCCGCGGCGAGGATTTCCGGGATCGAGGTCGTGTTGAAGACGAGGAACGTCCCGAAAATGCCGAGCATGAAGCCGAGGTCGCCCACGCGGTTGACCAGGAAGGCCTTGATCGCCGCCGCGCCCGCGCTGGGCTTGCGAAAATAGAACCCGATGAGCAGGTAGCTCGCCAGCCCCACCCCTTCCCATCCGAAGAACATCTGAACGAGGTTGTCGGCGGTCACCAGCATCAGCATGGCGAAGGTGAAAAGCGAGAGGTAGGCGAAGAAGCGCGGCTGACTGTCGTCCTCCTCCATGTAGCCCCAGCTGTAGAGGTGCACGAGCGCCGAAACCGAATTGATGACGACCAGCATGACCGCGGTCAGCGCATCGACCCGCAAGGCCCAGTCGAAGCTCATGTCGCCCGACTGCACCCACTTGAGCACAGGCACGACGCGCTCCACTTCGCTCCCATCGAGGAAACCGAGGAAGATCGGCCATGACAGCGCAGCGGACACGAACAGCGCGCCCGTCGTCACTGTCTTGGCCGCGAAATCGCCGAGCCCGCGATTGCCGAGACCAGCGACGATGGCGGCGAGCAGCGGCAGGAATACGATGATGTGAATGGACTGCACCGGCGTTTATCCCTTCATCCGGTTCACGTCGTCGACCGCGATCGTGCCGTGGCCGCGGAAGTAGATGAAGAGGATCGCCAGCCCGATCGCCGCCTCGGCCGCGGCCACGGTCAGCACCAGCATGGCGAAGACCTGCCCGACGAGATCGCCCATGAAGGCGCTGAACGCGACGAGGTTGATGTTCACCGCCAACAGGATCAGCTCGATCGCCATCAGGATCACGATCACGTTCTTGCGATTGAGGAAGATCCCCAGCACGCCGAGCACGAACAGGATCGCGCCCACGGTGAGGTAATGTTCGATGCCGATCCCAGCACTGATCATAACTCGACCCCTTTCCCGTATTCCGGGTCCTTCATGATGGTAGCCTCTTCCGGCCGGCGCGCGATCTGCTTGCCGACATCCTGGCGGCCGCGCGCGCCCGGCTTGGGCGGCTGGAAGGTGAGAACGATCGCCCCGATCATCGCGACGAGGAGGATGATCCCGGCAATTTCAAAGAGCAGGATGTATTCGGTATAAAGAAGCGCGCCGAGCGCCTCGATATTGGACAAGCCGAGCGGTGTCGCGCGGCTGCCGTCGGCCGTGCCGATATCGATGCCACCCGCGCCATAGGCCCCGACCACCAGCAGCAATTCCGCAAGCAGGATCACTGCCACCGCCACACCGAGAGGAAGGTTGCGGATGAACCCGGCCCGCATCGAGGCGAAATCGATGTCGAGCATCATCACCACGAACAGGAACAAAACCGCGACCGCTCCGACATATACAATGACCAGCAGCATCGCGATAAACTCGGCGCCCACCAGCACCATCAGGCCAGCCGCGTTGAAGAAAGCGAGGATCAGCCAAAGCACCGAGTGGACCGGGTTGCGCGAGAGGATGACGAACACCGCGCTCGCGATCACCACGGCAGCGAAGAGATAGAAGGCTAGGACCTGTATCATGTTGCTTGTGGCCGCCCCCTACCCCGCACATCATGCACGGCACGGAAAAGTGGCGATAGGATCCCTTGTCAGTGACCCCCGACCCGCGAGGGACAGGGGCGAGCGGAGACTCGGAGAAAGCCTCCTCGTGAATTTCGCGATGCCCCTAGCGGTAGGGTGCGTCCGCTTCAAGATTGGCCGCGATGGCCCTTTCCCATTTGTCACCATTCGCAAGCAGCTTGGCCTTGTCGTAGAGCAGCTCCTCGCGGGTTTCGGTCGAATATTCGAAGTTCGGCCCCTCGACGATGGCATCGACCGGGCAGGCTTCCTGGCAGAAACCGCAATAGATGCACTTGGTCATGTCGATGTCGTAGCGCGTCGTCCGCCTACTGCCGTCCTCGCGCGGTTCGCTTTCGATCGTGATCGCTTGCGCGGGGCACACCGCCTCGCACAGCTTGCACGCGATGCAGCGTTCCTCGCCATTGGGATAACGCCGCAGCGCATGCTCACCGCGAAAGCGCGGGGAAAGCGGTGACTTCTCGAAGGGGTAATTGATCGTCACCTTGGGCTTGAAGAAGTACTTCAGGGTCAAGGCGTGGGCCTTGAGGAACTCCCAGAGGGTGAAGCTCTTTATGTACTGGGTTGCGGTGGTCATGACTGGCCTCTCACAGCATTGGGCTGCGCGGGGTGGTTGGTGACAAGTTCGGCAGGAGCAGCGGCAGGAGCTTCCTCGCTCAGGATCGCCCTGCTTTCGAAATGCCCCGTCGCCATAAGATACCCGCTGATCAGCGCGACAAAGAGCAGGCTCATCGGCAGGAAGATCTTCCAGCCGAGCCGCATCAGCTGGTCATAGCGATAGCGCGGCACGGTGCCCCAGACCCAGCTGAACATGAAGAAGAACGCGAACGTCTTGAGCAGGAACCAGACAATGCCAGGGACCGCGTAAAGCGGTGCCCAGTCGAACGGAGGCAGCCACCCGCCCCAGAACAGCAGGGTGTTGAGCGCGCACATCAGCAGGATGTTCGCATATTCACCGAGCCAGAATAGCGCGAAGGCCATGCTCGAATATTCGGTCTGATATCCCGCGACAAGCTCGCTCTCCGCCTCTGTCAGGTCGAACGGGGCGCGCGCCGTTTCCGCAAGCGAGGATATGAAGAACACCACCCACATCGGGAACAGCAGCGGGTGCACCACAAAGCCGTTGATGATGCCGAGCCCGAAGCCCTTTTGCTCCATCACGATCCCGCTCATGTTGAAGGTCCCTGCGAACAGCACGACGCATACGAGGATGAAACCGATCGAGACTTCATAGGAGATCATCTGCGCCGCCGCGCGCATGGCCGAGAAGAACGGGTATTTGGAATTCGACGCCCACCCGCTCATCACCACGCCGTATACGCCCAGCGAGCTGATCGCGAGGATGTAGAGCAGGCCGACATTGATGTCGGCGACCACACCGCCTTCCCAAAAGGGCACCACCGCCCACGCCGCCAGCGCGACGGTGAACGTGACGATCGGCGCGAGCAGGAAGATGCCCTTGTTCGCGGCGCTCGGAATGATGGTTTCCTGCAGGAACACTTTAAGCCCGTCGGCGATTGTCTGGAGCAGGCCGAACGGTCCGACGACGTTGGGCCCCTTGCGCATCATGATCGCGCCAAGGACCTTGCGGTCGATCAGGATAACGATCGCAACGGACAGCATGATCGCAAGCGAGATGACCACGATCGCGGTCAGCGTGCCAATGGTCCAGGCCCATCCGTAAGGAAGGCCGAGGGACTGGAAGAAATCGGTCACCGACGTTCCTCCATGAGCATATCGAAGCGGGTAAGGACGGCAGCAGCGATCAGAAGCCAGCTGCCGTAGAAGACGTTATCGATCACAGGGCCCTTCGCCGCGACTGTCGCAACAACTGCCGCAACGAAGAAGGCAATGAGAAAATGCGGCGTGTAGCGCGCCACGAAACGGGTGAAGCCGTCGCTCATTCCGCTGCCTCCTTGACCTCTTCGGCGTGGAGCAGTTCGGCCGAGCAACGCTGCATCACCGCGCTCGCACGGGCGATGGGGTTGGTGAGGTAGAAATCCTTGATCGGATAGGCATCGATCACGCCCTCGGCCTTGGCGCCGCTGTCGGCTTTCGGAAGCTCGCCGTAATCTGCAAGCCCTTCCTCGCCGAGCGCCGGGACTTCGCGCATCATCGCCATCTGCAAGTCGCCGAAGCTGTCGAAGCCGACCGAAACGCCCAGCGCATCGGCCAGCGCGCGCAGGATTGTCCAGTCCTCGCGCGCGTCACCCGGCGCGAAGACGGCCTTCTCGGCGAACTGCACGCGGCCCTCTGTGTTGACGTAGGTCCCGTCCTTTTCGGCATAGCTCGCCGCGGGCAGGATGATATCGGCGGCATGCGCGCCCTTGTCGCCGTGGTGGCCGATATAGACCTTGAGGCTGTCCGCGAAGGGCTCGTAATCCATCTCGTCCGCACCGAGGCTGAGCAGCACCTTGGGGCTGGCCGCCGCAAGGTCGGCCATGCCGCCCTCCTGCGCAAAGCCGAGCATCAGCGAGCCCATCCGCGCCGCCGCCATGTGCAGCACGTTGAAACCATTCCAGGCGGTCCCGTCCTCGAGCACGCGCACCAGCTTGAACTTGTCCACCAGCTTCAATGCCGGGGCGAGCGCACCCTTGGCGAGCGCCGCGCCGCCCAGGATCACCGCCGGGCGCTTCGCCGCCTTCATCGCATCGCCCAGCGCCTTGGGCACGCGGTTCAGAACCTTGAGGTCGCTGCCGAGCCATTCCGCCTCGAAAGTCGTGTCCCATTCCGGCCCGACGCAGAAGACCTTGGCCCCCGCCTTCACCGCCTTGCGCAGGCGCGGATGGACCAGCGCCGCTTCCCAGCGAATGTGGCTGCCGACGATCAGGATGCAGTCGGCGGTCTCGATGCCCGCAAAGCTCGTGTTGAAGTTGACTGCAGCGAGGTTCGACACGTCATAGGTCATCCCGGTCTGACGCGCTTCGACCAGGTCGGACCCGCAGGCCTTGAGCAGAGACTTCGCCGCGAACATCGTCTCGCAGTCGACCATGTCGCCCGCGACCGCCGCGATGCTCGCCTTGTCGCTGCCGAGATGCCCGGAAATCGCCTCGAACGCCTCACCCCAGTTCGCCGGCTGGAGCTTGCCGCCCTTCCTCATCCACACCCGGTCGAGCCGGCGCTTGACGAGGCCATCGACCATATATCGGCCCTTGTCGGACAGCCATTCCTCATTGACGTCGTCGTTCACGCGGGGAAGCGCGCGCATCACCTCGCGGCCCTTGGAGTGGAGCGAGATATTCGCGCCCACCGCGTCCGACACGTCGATGCTGAGCGTGCGCTTCAGCTCCCACGGCCGCGCTTCGAAAGCATAAGGGCGGCTCGTCAGCGCGCCGACCGGGCACAGGTCGATCACGTTCGCCGACAATTCGTGCGCGGCGGCCTTTTCGAGATAGGTCGTGATCTGCATGTCCTCGCCGCGATAGAGCGCGCCGATCTCGTCGACGCCCGCGATCTCCTCGGAGAAGCGCACGCAGCGGGTGCAGTGGATGCAGCGGGTCATGATCGTCTTGATCAATGGCCCCATGTATTTCTCGGTCACGGCCCGCTTGTTCTCGCGCGTGTAGCGCGAACCGCCCCGGCCATAAGCCATGGCCTGGTCCTGCAGGTCGCACTCGCCGCCCTGGTCGCAGATCGGGCAGTCGAGCGGGTGGTTGATGAGCAGGAACTCCATCACCCCTTCGCGCGCCTTCTTGACCATCGGCGTGTCGGTGCGGATCTCCTGGTTCTCGGCAGCCGGCAGCGCGCAGGAGGCCTGCGGCTTGGGCGGCCCCGGCTTGACCTCGACAAGGCACATGCGACAGTTTCCGGCGATGGAAAGCCGCTCGTGATAACAGAACCGGGGGATTTCCTTGCCCGCAAGCTCGCAGGCCTGGAGGACGGTGGCGCCCGCCGGGACTTCGATTTCCTGACCGTCAACTGTGACCTTGGGCATTATGTCGTGCTCCCGGCATCGTCGTAATCGGGTTTGCCGATGAAACTCGCAATCGCGTCGAACAGGCGCTTCATGCTGAAACTTTCGGTGGGGGCCATTTCGCACAGGCCGAAGGCTTCTTTCGCGGCTGCCTGAAAACCCTCCGGACCGTCCGCATCACGCATTGCGTAAAGCAGCGAGCGATCCTTTTCGTCCACGCAGGCGACAAAGCGATATTCATCGCTCTCGCGATCGACAGCAGCGGCACCGGCATGCAGCGAAACGGGCGCTGCAAGAAGGCCGAGGGGAAGGAGCCAAAGCCCGCGCATCATTCCGCCGCCTCAGCGAACTGCGCGTTGTGTTCGGCAATCCGGCGCTCGAGTTCGGGGCGGAAGTGTCGGATAAGGCCCTGGATCGGCCACGCCGCCGCATCGCCCAGCGCGCAGATCGTGTGGCCTTCGACCTGCTTGGTCACGTCGTGCAGCATGTCGATTTCCTCGATCGCCGCATCGCCCGTGCGCAGGCGCTCCATCACGCGCCACATCCAGCCCGTCCCTTCGCGGCAGGGGGTGCACTGACCGCAGCTCTCGTGCTTGTAGAAATAGCTGATCCGGCTGATCGCACGCACGATGTCGGTCGACTTGTCCATGACGATCACCGCCGCCGTGCCGAGGCCCGAGCCAAGCTGCTTGAGCCCGTCGAAATCCATCGGCGCGTCCATGATCTGCTCGGCCGGAACCAGCGGAACCGAGGAGCCGCCCGGAATCACGGCAAGCAGGTTGTCCCACCCGCCGCGAATGCCGCCGCAATGCGTTTCGATCAGCTCGCGGAAGGGAATGCTCATCGCTTCCTCGACCACGCAAGGGCGCTCGACATGGCCGGAGATCTGGAAGAGCTTGGTCCCGGCATTGTTCTCGCGCCCGAAGGAGCTGAACCACGACGCGCCGCGCCGCAGGATCGTCGGGACGACCGCGATGCTCTCGACATTGTTCACCGTCGTCGGGCAGCCGTAGAGGCCCGCGCCCGCCGGGAACGGCGGCTTAAGGCGCGGCTGGCCCTTCTTGCCTTCGAGGCTCTCGATCATCGCGGTCTCTTCGCCGCAGATGTATGCGCCCGCGCCGCGGTGCAGGAAGACGTCGAAATCATAGCCCGACCCGCTGGCGTTCTTGCCGATCAGCCCGGCATCATAGGCTTCGTCGATCGCGGCCTGCAGCACCTCGGCCTCGCGAATATATTCGCCGCGAATATAGATGTAGGCCGCCCGCGCGCGCATGGCGTAACCGGCGACGAGCGCGCCTTCGACCAGCTTGTGCGGCTCGTGGCGGAGGATTTCGCGGTCCTTGCAGCTGCCGGGCTCGGATTCGTCGGCATTGATGACGAGGAAGCTCGGCCGGCCGTCCTTGCTCTCTTTGGGCATAAAGGACCACTTGAGGCCCGTCGGGAAACCGGCCCCGCCCCGCCCGCGCAGGCCCGATGCCTTGATCTCCTCGATGATCGAATCCTGCCCGCGCGCGAGCAACGCTCTGGTGTCGTCCCAGTCGCCGCGCGCCTGCGCCGCCTTCAGGCCCGGGTCCTGAAAACCGTAGACATTGGTGAAGATGCGATCCTTGTCAGCGAGCATCGCGAGCGTCCCATTCCATTGCGTCAGCGAGCATTGCCGCCATCCCTTTCACTGGCCGCCTGCGCGGCCCGTTTCTTCTCGGCCTTGATCCGCGCGAGCGAGGTTACCTGGAAGAACAGCCCTACGCCCATGAAGACAATGCCGAGGTACAATTCGTCGGTCGCCGACAGGTAGGCGCCGATGAAGAAGCAGATGATCCCGCCGAGCGCGAATGCGAGAGTGCCACCGTTCATGATTTCGGCCCTCCAAGGAGGGTGCGGATCGCGCCGAAGCCGCCGAACAGGAAACCGAGAACGACCCACACGACCCAGTCATCGCCGCTCAGAAATTCGAACACGGCAAGCGCGAGGAACATGAGGCCGATTATGCCAACGCCAAGATCGGTTCTCCGGGTCATCACTTGTCCTGCTGCCCTTCCTGCCGATCGTCGGATTTCCCCATGAAGATGAAACCGAGCACCGCGAACGGCAGGCCAATGCCGATGAAGGCCGGACCGAACAGCAGGCCAAACGTGATCGTCATGCTGATGCCCATCATCAGGAAAACGATGCCGAATGCGGGATTGGTATTGGTCTTGTCGCCCATCACCAATCACCTCGGTAATCGTGGTTTTCGCTGACCATTTCCTTGAGCACGGTCGGCCCGCCGACCGGTTCGCAAGTGTGGCGGCCCGGCTCCTGCGTGCCCGTCTTAGGCTGCTCGCCCGCGGCGAGCGCGTCGAGCACGGCGTCGAGGCGTTCGGGGGTCAGGTCCTCGTAATTGTCGTCGTTGATCTGGACCATCGGCGCGGTCGCGCAATTGCCCATGCATTCGACTTCGGTAAGGGTCCAGAGCCCATCCTCGGACACCCCGCCCTTCACCATGCCTCGGCTTTTGCAGGCGGCAATGATGTCGTCGCTGCCGCGCAGCATGCAGGGCGTCGTGCCGCAGACCTGCACGTGGTATTTGCCGACGGGCTTCAGGTTGTACATGAAATAGAAGGTCGCGACCTCGAGCACGCGGATCACCGGCATGTCGAGATAGTCCGCGACATATTCGATCACCGGCAGCGGCAGCCAGCCCTGTGTCTCGGTCTCCTCCCCGACCTGCCGCTGGGCGAGGTCGAGCAGCGGCATGACCGCCGATTTCTGGCGACCTTCGGGATACTTGGCGATGTGCCAGTCGGCGGTCTTGCGGTTCGCGGGCGTCCATTCGAACGAACCCCAGCGTTCGCGCAGTTCGGGCGTGTCGGGTGCGGGCGTGCGGTCAGCCACGGCGATCCCTCCAGGTCGTCGCCCCGGACTTGATCCGGGGTCCTGCTGCCTTCGTGTGCAGCGAGGAAAAAGCGGGATCCCGGATCAAGTCCGGGAAGACGGTAGCGCAAAAAAAGATCACCGGTCGCACTCCCCGAACACCACGTCGATCGCGCCCAGGATGGCGGTTGCGTCGGGCAGCATGTGGCCCTTGGACATGAAGTCCATCGCCTGCAGGTGGCTGAAGGCGGTCGGGCGGATCTTGCAGCGGTACGGCTTGTTCGTGCCGTCGCTGACGAGATAGACGCCGAATTCGCCCTTGGGGCTTTCGGTCGCGACATAGACCTCGCCCGCGGGCACGTGGAAGCCTTCGGTGTAGAGCTTGAAGTGGTGGATGAGGCTTTCCATCGACTGCTTCATTTCGCCGCGCTTGGGCGGGACAACCTTGCTGTTTTCCGCCGCGATCGGCCCACCGGGCATCTGCGCGAGGCACTGCTTGATGATCTTCGCGCTCTCGCGCACCTCTTTGACCCGCACCATGAAGCGGTCGTAGCAGTCCGAATTCGTGCCGACCGGGATTTCGAAATCCATCCGGTCATAGACATCGTAGGGCTGCGACTTGCGCAGGTCCCACGGAATCCCCGCCGCGCGGATCATCGGGCCGGAAAAGCCCCACGCCACAGCGTCCTCACGGCCGACGACGGCGATATCGACATTGCGCTGCTTGAAGATGCGGTTGTCGAGCACGAGGCTCATCGCATCGTCGAACAGCTGGAAGAAACGGTTGTCGAGCCAGTCGCCGATATCGACCAGCAGCTTTTCCGGCACGTCCTGATGGACGCCGCCGGGGCGGAAATAGGCGCTGTGCATGCGCGCTCCGCTCGCCCGCTCGAAGAAGTTCATGCAGTCTTCGCGCAGGTCCATGATCCACAGGTTCGGCGTGAACGCGCCCACGTCGAGCACGTGCGCGCCCATGTTGAGCATGTGGTTGGAGATGCGGGTCAATTCGGCGAACAGGACGCGCAGGTACTGGGCGCGCTCGGGCACTTCGAGATTGAGCAGCTTCTCGATCGCGAGGACGTAGGAATGCTCCATGCACAGCGGCGAGCAGTAATCGAGCCGGTCGAAATAGGGCAGCGCCTGGAGATAGGTCTTGTGCTCGATCAGCTTTTCGGTGCCGCGATGGAGCAGGCCGATATGCGGGTCGATCCGCTCGATCACCTCGCCGTCCAGCTCCATGACCATGCGCAAGACGCCGTGCGCGGCCGGGTGCTGGGGGCCGAAATTGATCGTGTAATTGGTGATGACGTCGCCTTCGGTTGTCGGCGACTTTTCGATCTCGATGCTCATTCGTCACCGCCTTCGGGCTTGGTCGCGCCCTTTGTCTCGGGGACATTGCTCTTGGGAGGCGCGCGGTCGGGGCTATCCTCGGTAGGCTCGGGCGCACCCGGCTTTGCGCCGCCGTTCTTCATCTTGGGCGGGTTCGCGCCCGTGCCTTCGGCGGCCTTTTCATCGGCTTTGGGTCCTGCTCCGGTATCGGCTGGCTTTTCAGTCACCTTCGGGTCGCTCACCGGCGGCTTCTTCTCGTCGCCGAGCGGCGGCTGCTGCGCCTTCTCGTCGCCGGGAAGCTGGTATTCGGCACCTTCCCACGGGGAGAGGAAGTCGAAGGTTCGCATATCCTGTGCAAGGTCCACGGGTTCGTAGACCACCCGCTTCTCGTCCTCCGAGTAACGTAGCTCGGTATAGCCGGTCATCGGGAAATCCTTGCGGAAGGGATGCCCCTCGAAGCCGTAGTCAGTGAGGATGCGGCGAAGGTCCGGGTTGCCGGCGAAGGTCACGCCGAACATGTCGAACACCTCGCGTTCGAGCCAGCCCGCATTCGGCCACAGCGTGGTGACCGTGGGGACCGGGGTCGCCTCATCGGTCGAGCACTTGACCATAATGCGGTGGTTCTTCGTCAGAGAAAGCAGCATGTAGACGACTTCGAACCGCTCGGGCCGCTGCGGATAGTCCGCGCCAGCGATCTCCATCAGCTGCTGGTAAGCGTGATCGTCACGCAGCACGCGCAGGACGCGCTCGATATCCTCGCGGCGGACCGTGAAGATGAGCTCGCCATGCGCCTCGTGCGCGTCGAGCAACCAGACGCTGATCGTCTCGGAAATCGCGTCGATCACGCCTTCGTGCGAGGCGATCTTCGGAGCGGAATGAAGGACGGTCATGACGCTTACCTTATCGCTCCACCGTACCGGAGCGGCGGATCTTACGCTGCAACTGCATCACGCCATAGAGCAGCGCCTCGGCGGTCGGCGGGCAGCCGGGGACGTAGATGTCGACCGGCACGATCCGGTCGCATCCGCGCACCACCGAATAGCTGTAATGGTAATAACCGCCGCCGTTGGCGCAGGACCCCATCGAAATAACATAACGCGGGTCGGACATCTGGTCATAGACCTTGCGCAGCGCAGGAGCCATTTTGTTGCACAGCGTGCCTGCGACGATCATCAGGTCGCTCTGGCGAGGCGAGGCGCGCGGGGCGGCTCCGAAACGCTCCATGTCATAGCGCGGCATGTTCACATGGATCATCTCGACCGCGCAGCACGCGAGGCCGAAGGTCATCCACCACAGCGAGCCGGTGCGGGCCCACTGGAACACGTCCTCGGTCGAGGTGACGAGGAAGCCCTTGTCGTTGACCTCGGCCTGGAGCGCGTTGAAATAGTCTTGGTCGGGCTGGCGCACCTCGCCGCCCTTCGCGGTGGCCAGGCCGGAGGTATCCGGAAGGCTGCGCGGCGGGGTGACGATTGTCGTTTCTGGCGTGCTCTCGGAAGGCTTGCTCATTCCCAGTCCAGAGCTCCTTTCTTCCATTCGTAGGCGAGGCCGACGGCGAGGATGAAAAGGAAGGTCATCATGCCGATCCAGCCGACCCAACCCGTCTCGCCGAGGCTCACCGCCCAGGGGAACAGGAACGCGGCTTCGAGGTCGAAAATGATAAAGCTGATCGCGACGAGATAGAAGCGCACGTCGAACTGGCTGCGCGCATCCTCGAACGCGGGGAAGCCGCACTCATATTCGGACAATTTCTCTGCATCCGGGTTGTGCACGCCTGTCAGGCGCGAAACACCCATAGGCAGGAACACGAAGAGAACCGAAAGCCCGAGGGCCACGAAGATGAATATCAGTATCGGCAGATACTGGCTGAGGTCGATCACGGCGATGTCCAAGCTTGCTTATCCCACGTGCCACCTAGGCTTGTCGCGACCCCCGCGCAAGGGCGCGACTCGGGCAAATCGGCGCATCGCACTTGCACGAAACCGAACACATGATGCGACAGCCGTCCGGCACGCATCATTGCATCGCGCGCGTGTTATTTCATCATGTTCGCCGCCGCCTTGAGCGTCGCCTTGCTGTAGGGCGGCTTGAACCCGGCAAGCTTGGCGATGTCGATCTTGGGCTGGTGATAGACGCTGCGCGCATGGCTGAATTCGCGGAAACCCTCGATCGCGTGATAACTTCCGATCCCCGACGGCCCGACTCCGCCAAAAGGCAGGTCCTCCATCGAGACATGGAAGATGACATCGTTCGTCGTGACCCCGCCGGAGATCGTGCGGCTCAGCACGCGTTCCTGTTCCGCCTCGTCCTCACCGAAATAATAAAGGCCCAGCGGGCGATCGTTCTCGTTGACGTAATCGACCGCCTCGTCGACGGCACGATAGGTCTTGACCGGAAGGACCGGCCCGAAAATCTCCTCCTGCATCGCGGCCATGTCGTCACTCACGTTCCTGAGGATGGTGAGCGGCATCTTGCGCTGGTTGGAAGAGCCGAAATCCTCTCCGCCCGGATTGACCTCGATAATTTCGGCTCCCTTGTCGCGCGCATCCTCGACCAGGCCCTTGAGCCGGTCGAAATGACGATCGGAGACGATCGAACAATAGTCGTCATTCTCGAGCAGGGTGGGATACATCGCGGACACGCCGTTCGAAACGCCCGCGACCGCCTCGTCTTCCTTGTCTTCGGGGACATACATGTAATCGGGCGCGAGGCAGATCTGGCCGGCATTCATCATCTTGCCCAATGCGATCCGCTCGCCCGCTTTCGCGAAATCGGCGCTTCGCCCCATGATGACGGGCGACTTGCCGCCCAGTTCGAGCGTCACGGGCACGAGATTCTTCGCCGCCGACTGCATGACGAGCCGACCGGTCGCGGTCGAGCCGGTGAAAACGAGATGGTCGAAAGGCAGCGAGGAAAAGGCCGCGGCGACCTCCGGCCCGCCCGTGACCACGGCGACTTCATCGCGCGCGAAATATCTGGCGGTCAGATCGGCCATCAGCTCGCTCGTGCGTTCGGTGAATTCGGATGGCTTGATCATCGCCCGGTTGCCCGCGGCGAGTACCTGCATCAGTGGGGCGAAGGCGAGGTTCACCGGAAAGTTCCAAGGCGAAAGGATGCCGATCACGCCCTTGGGTTCGTAGCGCACCTCGGCCTTGGCGCCGAGCAGGTTCAGCGGGAACTGGACCTTGCGCTTGTCGGTCTTGGCCCAGCTGTCCATGTGCTTGAGCGCATCCTTGCCGAGCCCGACCGTGCCTGCGATATCGGTGATCATCGACTGTTCGATCGCGCGATTGCCGAAATCGGCGCCCATCGCGCGGCACAATTCCTCGTCGTTCTCCTTGAGCAGCGCCATCGCGCGCCTGATCCGATCCTTGCGCAGGCTCATCGCTTCGGGCCGCGAGGCGGTGAAGGCGTCGCGCTGGTGCTTCAGCAGTTCCTCGAGTTCTTCGCGCCGGTCGTCTGCCATTTCTCTCTCCTGATCCCCGTATCCTGTCGGCATCCGTTGCGGATTGCCACCGATGCCGACACTTGCCGAAAGCGCGGGCGATGACAAGGTAACAGAAAAGCGGCTCCTGCGCGCGATTGCCATTCGGCGGGTGCGACACTAGACCTCGCGCCCGTCACGCAACCGAACCAGAAGGACGCCTACGTAATGCCCCAATTTTCGGCCGAAGACCCGATCGTCATCCTTTCCTATGCCCGCACCCCGATGGGCGGAATGCAGGGCGCGCTGGCGGACGTGTCGGCGACCGATCTCGGCGCGGTCGCGGTAAAGGCTGCGGTCGAACGGTCCGGCGCGAGCGGCGATGATTTCGACCGCGCCTACATGGGCTGCGTGCTGCCCGCCGGGCTCGGCCAGGCGCCCGCGCGGCAGGCGATGGTCAAGGCGGGCCTTCCGCTTTCGGTCGAGGCGACGACCGTCAACAAGGTCTGCGGCAGCGGCATGCAGACGGTCATCATGGGGACCGAGGCGCTTGCCAGCGGGACGATCGACCTGGTCGTCGCGGGCGGCATGGAAAGTATGACCAATGCGCCCTACCTCCTGAAAAAGCACCGCTCTGGAGCGCGGCTCGGGCATGACACGACTTATGACCACATGTTCCTCGACGGGCTCGAGGATGCCTACGAGGAAGGTCGCGCCATGGGGACCTTCGCGCAGCAAACCGCCGACGAGTATCAGATGACGCGTGAGGAAATGGACGCCTATTCGATCGAATCGCTCGCCCGCGCGAACCGGGCGATCGAAAGCGGGGCCTTCGCCGACGAAGTGGTCCCCGTGACGGTCTCGACCCGCAAGGGCGACGTGGTGGTCGAAACCGACGAGCAGCCCGGCAAGGGTCGCCCGGACAAGATTCCCTCGCTGCGCCCAGCCTTCGCCAAGGACGGCACGATCACCGCAGCGACTTCCAGTTCGATCTCGGACGGAGCGGCTGCTCTGGTGCTGGCGCGCGAGAGCGTGGCGAAGGAAAAGGGGCTCACACCGGTCGCGCGGATCGTCGCTACCGGCGCGCACGCGCACGAACCGGCGAAATTCACCACCGCCCCTATCCCCGCGATCAAGAAAGTGCTCGAGCGCGCAGGCTGGAGTGTCGAGGACGTAGACCTGTTCGAAGTCAATGAGGCCTTCGCCTGCGTCGCCATGTTCGCGATGCGCGATCTCGATATCCCGCATGACAGGATCAACGTGAATGGCGGCGGCACGGCGCTCGGTCACCCGATCGGGGCGAGCGGCGCGCGAATCATCGTCACGCTGCTCAATGCCCTGAAGAAGCACGGCAAGACCCGCGGCGTAGCCTCGCTATGCATCGGCGGCGGCGAGGCGACCGCAGTCGCGGTCGAGCTGGTGTGATGCGGGTCGCGCTGCTCGTTCTTCCCGCCCTTGCGCTCGCCGCGTGCGACGAGCCGCCGCAGGAGCCCGATCCGGTCGAACCGGCGCCGATGCCGGCCGAGTTGGGCGCTGGCCGCGGGGCGAGCGCGAGCGGCACCGGGATGAACATTCTAGCCGGGGCCTAGACCTGCGAGGATGGGCCAGGCCCCAGCCCCTCAGCCGTCAGCGAGATCCTCATCGCCCCAAAGACGCTCGGCACGGACCCATCCGGTGCGGCCGCCGACATCGATCTCGCACCATTGCTCGCGGCAACGCAACAACTTGCCGACGACCCCCGGCTCCGCCCGCCAGCGCAGCGGCGCGGGGGCCTCGGGCCCGGCGCGCATGGCTGCGGGCTCGCTGCCGATCACGATTGCGCCGCGATTGCGGGTGAGCTGGCTGGCTGCAATCCAGCCCTGCGTTCCCTCCGCATCGCGAACGAGCCACCAGCCTTCGCGCACCCGCACGACCTGCACGGGCAGGCCCTTGCGCTGGTAGACCCAGTCGATGCGATATTGGCGGCTCGGCCCGACACGCATACGCACTTCGTCGAAACGCAGGCTCGCCCAATAAGGCACCGCCCTTTCCTGCGCGCGAACCGGCTCCGCCACGAGCGAGCCGGCGACGACGATCGCGAGCAGGATCACGGCAGCAAGACGAAGGGCGCTCATGCGCTGACAGATAACGCGGGCTGCACAGGCTGCAAGCACGCGCTTTGACCACACCCCAACCGGAACCGCTTGACCGCCAAGCCCCTCACCCATTAGCGCAACGCCTCATGGCAGCATCGAGCGCACCGCAATTTCCCTCGGGCAAGCCCCGCGTCGTGGTCACGCGCCAGCTCATGCCGGCAGTCGAGGCGCGGATGCGAGAGCTTTACGATACCGTGCTCAACGAAAACGATACGCCGCTGACCCGAGACGAACTTCTGGCCGCGATGAACGATTGCGACGTGCTGGTCCCGACCGTGACCGACAGGATCGATGCCGATATGATCGAAGGTTGCGGCGACCGGCTTGGCCTGATTGCCAATTTCGGCGCAGGCACCGAGCACATAGACCTCGATGCGGCGGCGAAGCGGCGGATCATCGTCACCAACACGCCCGGCGTCTTCACCGACGACACTGCCGACATCGCCATGGCGATGATCCTCGGCGTTCCGCGCCGCATCCGCGAGGGAACGCAGCTGGTGCGCCGCGGCGAATGGACCGGCTGGGCGCCTTCGGGCCTGCTCGGGCGCAAGATCGGGGGCAAGGTGCTGGGCATTGTCGGCATGGGCCGGATCGGCCAGGCGGTCTCGCACCGGGCGAAAGCCTTCGGGCTCGACATCGCCTATTATGCGAGAAAGCCCCTTCCCGAAGCGGCCGAGCGGATGTTCGGGGCGCGGTTCGTCGGCGAACTCGACGCGCTTGTGGCGGAGGCCGACATCCTGACGCTGCATTGCCCCCTGACCGCCGAAACGCGCGCGATGATCGACGCGCGCCGGATCGGAATGATGAAACAGGGCGCAAGCATCATCAACACCGCACGCGGCGAATTGATCGACCACGAAGCGCTGATCGAGGCGCTACACGAAGGCCGACTGGCAGGGGCCGGGCTCGACGTCTATCCGGACGAACCGAATGTGGACAGGCGCCTGCTCGACCATCCCAACGTCATGACCCTCCCCCATATCGGCAGCGCGACGGCGGAGGGACGCGAGGCCTCGGGCGAGAAGGTGATCGCGAACATCCGCTTCTGGGCCGATGGACACAGACCGCCCGACCAGGTGCTGACGGCGCTGATCTAGCCCCTCAATCCCCCGTCAAAATCCGCTCGACCAGTTCGCCGACCGTCGGCGTGTAGCCGTTCGAATAGAACGGGTCGGTCTTGAACCGGTAAGCCGAGTGCCCGGCAAAGGCGAGGTTGTCGGCCGGATCGTCGCCGTGCGCGATTTCCTGCAGGGTCTTCTGGATGCAGAAGCTGCGCGGGTCGGCGAGGCGGCCGGTGGTGAAATCCTCGTGGTCCTTCCAGCTCGAAAACTGGCAGTGCGACAGGCACCCCATGCAGTCCTGCTGGTCCTTGCGGATCTCGTCGCGCTTGTCGGGAGTGACGAAGACGATCGTGTTGTCGGGCGTCTTGAGCGGTTCGGTCTGGCCCTCGCGCATCCACATCTCGGCCTTGCGCTTGTCCTCGGGGCTGACCCAGAAACTGCGCGCCTTGCCGGTGTCGCCAAGCTGGACGGTGCCTTCCATCTCGCCGCGCTTGACGAAGGGAATCTGGCGTTCGGAACGGTGCATCAGGTCATACAGGAACGGCGTCTTGACCGCGCTCGAATAGAACCCGGTGGGCGAGAACTTGTGCAGCAGCACGTCGCCCTTCTCGACCGAGCGAAGCATGTCCTTCCAGACCTGCGGGATCGGGCTTTCCTGCGTCAGCAAAGGGCGCGTTCCGAACTGGAAGGCGATTTTTCCGAGTTCGGGATTGTCGATCCAGTCGTTCCATTCGCGCAGGTACCAGACCCCACCGGCCATCACGATCGGCACGTCTTCCGACACGCCTTCCTTGCGCATGGTCGCGCGCAGGTCGCGCACGCGCGGATAGGGATCCTGCGGCTCGCGCGGGTTCTCGGCATTGGACAGGCCGTTATGCCCGCCCGCAAGCCAGGGGTCCTCATAGACCACCGCGGCCATCAGCTCGGATACCTTGTGATAGGACCGCTTCCAAAGCGCGCGAAAGGCGCGCGCTGAGCTGACGATGGGGAGGTAGCTGACGTTGAAGCGCGCGGCGATCTCGGCGAGCTTGTAGGGCATCCCCGCCCCGCAGGTGACCCCCGTGACAAGCCCCCGCGTGCGTTCGAGCACGCCTTCGAGGACGGCCTGTGCCCCGCCCATTTCCCACAGGATGTTGATGTTGATCGCGCCCTTACCCCCGGCGATCTCATGCGCGCGTCGGACCTGTGCGGTCGCGCCGTCAATGGCGTAGCGGATCAGCTGTTCGTGGCGCTCCTGGCGCGTGGCCTGAGGGTAGACCTGCGGGATGACGTTACCCGTCTCGTCATAGCTGTCCGCATTGACCGCGCTGACCGTCCCGATTCCGCCCGCAGCCGCCCACGCGCCCGAACTGGCGTGATTGGTTGCCGACACGCCCTTGCCGCCCTCGATCAGCGGCCACACTTCCCGGCCACCATAAACGATGGGGCTCAATCCCTTGAACAATTAGTAACTCCCTTTCGCAAGACGTCTTGGCCTGCGCTGCAATCAGCGTGTCACATAAGGAAGCCGAGAGGCTGCGGCAATGGCCTATCCGCCGCTCCCGACCACGTTCGCGCCGCCGATCAGGCGGCGCTGCACGGTTCGATCGCCTCGGGCTCGACGCGGGCCTCGCCCTTGCCGAAGCGGGCGAAATAGCCCTTGATATCGGGTCGCTCGATATACTCGATCAGGCTGTAGCCGACCGCTTCGAACTCGCAGAACAGCAGCGCATGGGGCATGCCGTGACGCGCGACGGAGCGATCGGTTTCGACCACCACGATCTCGCCCCCGGCCGTCAGCGCCGGCCACATCCGCCACAGGAAGGCATAGGGTTCCCCGACCTCGTGATACATGTGCACGAGCAGGATTCGATCGAAACTGTCGGCGGGCAATTGCGGGTCGTCCACGCGGCCCGGCTTGATCGAGATATTCTCGAGCCGCTCGCGCTCGACCCGCTGGCCAAGCCGTTCGAGCGCTTCCCAGTCGATGTCCTGCGCGAGAACCCGGCCTTCGACGCCCACCCGATCGGCGAGGCGGACGGTATAATACCCCTCGCCGGCACCGATATCAGCAACGGTCATCCCGGGCTGGATATCGGCGAGGTCCATCACGATCCGCGCCTCGTCACGCTCGTCGCGGGCATCCTCGTCGGCGAATTGGTTGGAAACAACGCGCGCAACGGGCCGATCGGGCTCGGGAAAATCGAGCGCGGTCGCAGGCCTGTCGGACGTTGGGAAAAGGCCGTCGCAGGAAGCCAGCAGCAGGCCCGTGACGAGCGCGGCAACGCCCGCGACGCCAAGGGGGCGGGACATTATTCGACGTCCTCGATTTCGACCGTCTCGCCTGTCACCCGCTGGGCAAGCGCAGCGGAGATGAACGGATCGATCTCCCCGTCGAGCACGTTGTCCGGCGAGGTCGAGGTCACGCCCGTGCGCAGATCCTTCACCATCTGATACGGCTGGAGGACATAGGAGCGGATCTGGTGGCCCCACCCGATCTCGCTCTTTTCCTGGTATTCGCCCGAGGCCGCCGCCTCGCGCTCGGCCATTTCGCGCTCGAACAGGCGCGCTTTCAGCATGTTCATCGCGGTCGCGCGATTCTTGTGCTGGCTGCGATCGTTCTGGCTCGCCACCACGATGCCGGTCGGCTGGTGGGTGATGCGCACGGCGGAATCGGTCGTGTTGACGTGCTGGCCGCCGGCCCCGCTCGCGCGGTAGGTATCGATCTTGAGGTCGGCGGGGTTGATCTCGATGTCGATGTCGTCGTCGATGACGGGATAGACCCAGACGCTGGAAAAGCTCGTGTGGCGGCGCGCGGAACTGTCATAGGGGCTGATGCGGACGAGCCGGTGAACGCCGCTTTCGGTCTTGGCATAGCCGTAGGCGTTCTCACCCTTGAGGAGCAGCGTCGCCGACTTGATGCCCGCAGCCTCGCCCGCCTGGTACTCGACCGTCTCGACCTTGAAACCGCGCCGCTCGGCCCAGCGCGAATACATGCGGAAAAGCATCTCGGCCCAGTCCTGGCTTTCCGTCCCGCCTGCGCCGGCATGGATTTCGAGATAGGTGTCGTTGCCGTCCGCCTCTCCCGAAAGCAGCGCCTGGACCTTGTCGGCATCGGCGCGGCGGGCGAGTTTCTCGAGGCTCTTGAGGCCCTCATTGATTACGCTTTCCTCGCCCTCGGCCTCGCCCATCTCGATGAATTCGACCGCATCGTCCATTTCGCTCGAGATTTCCCGCACTGTCGTCACGGCCGTCTCGAGCGTCTTCTGCTCGCGGCTGATCGCCTGCGCCTCCTTGGGATTGTCCCACAGCGAAGGGTCCTGAACGCGTGCATTGAGTTCGTCGAGCCGACGCAGCGCGCGCTCCCAGTCGAGCGCCTGACGCACCAGCGCGAGCGCGGCTTCGATCCGGTCGATATGGGCCTGGGCTTCTGCCCGCATGCGTGGTTTCCTTTTGCGCTAGTGCCCCCGCCCGACCGGCGGGACGCCTCACCTAGCGAGCATCATGCGATTGTAAAGATCGACGCACCCGTGACACGCGGGCTTCACCGGGACAGCGCGCGCACGGCCTTGAGCGTTTCCCTGACATGGCCGCGATAGTCGCTGTCCGAATGAACCGCGGCGATCCGCCCGTCCTGCGCGATCACATAGGAAGTGCGGCTCGCCAGCCCGCTATTGCCAAGCTTCACATCGTAGTCGGCGATCACTCCCGCGCTTGCCACGCCGACCGGGAACGCGTCGCGGCATTCCTCGCGGCTGAACCGCTTGAGCGTGGCGATGTCATCGTTCGACATGCCGATGACGCTCGCCCCAGCCCGCTCGAAATCAGACATGCTTTCGGCAAAGGCATTGGCCTCGAGCGTGCAGCCCTGCGTGAAGGCCTTGGGGTAGAAATAGAGCACCACCGGGCCCTTCTTCAGCGCCTCTTCAAGGGAGAAGCCGAACGCCTCCCCTGCCAGCGCGGCCCGCGTCGAGAAGCCAGGCGCGCGCTCGCCGACGGGTAGTTCCGCCGCAACGGGGGCGGCGGCCAACCCGGCGGCCAGAGTTGCGGCTAGAGCGGCTGGAAAGCGGGTCATGACGTGTTCCTCCTGCGGGACAGCTACGGGCGGCGCGGATCAATAGATGCCGCCTTGTTCCTCGACGAAATCGCTCGGCTGGCCGAAGGCATTCTCCTCGCTGCGCGGGACAACGCCGAGGCGACCGGTGCGTATCAGTTCGAGTATCTCGTCGCGCCGGGCGGCGATTTCGTCCTGCCGGGTGAAGCGTTCGGGCTCCTTGTCGGGCTTGAATGCCTCCCAGATGATCGCTGCGCGCGGCTCGCCCGAAGGCCAGCCTTCGAAGACTCGCTTCCCGGTCCGGCGGTCGATCCGCACCATCCGCACTCCTTCGGGGGCGACCGGCGGAAGGTCCGACCAGCGCGGCTTCGTTTTCCGTATCAGGCTCTTGATAATCGGCGCGGCGATCGTCCCTCCATAGGCGTAGCCGCCCATGTTGCGGGGCGTGTCGAACCCGACATAGGCACCGGCGATAAGACGCTGCGTTCCGCCGATGAACCAGACGTCCTTGGGACCGCTGGTGGTTCCGGTCTTGCCGAACAGCGGCAGGCCGAGATCGCGCAGATTGGTCGCGGTGCCGCGCTGTATCACGCCTTCGAGCATGTGCATGACCTGGAAGGCCGTGCGCGGATCAAGCGCCTGCTCGCCCTTGAGGCCGAAGCGCGGCATGGGCTGCCCGTCCCATTCTGCCATGTTGCAGCCCCGGCAGGTCCGTTGGTCCGCGCGCCAGATGACCTTGCCCCGACGATCCTGGACGTAATCGATCACTGTCGGCTGGTTGAGCCGCCCGTGATTGGCGAGCGCGGCATAGGCGGCGACCATTCTCGAGACCGTAGTCTCGCCCGCCCCGAGCGCCGTGGACGGATAAGGCTCCGCCTCATCGCTGATATCCATTCGCTCGATCGTATCGACGACATTGTCGAAGCCGACGGTCGAGCCGATCTGGACGGTCATGATATTCTGCGACTGTTCGAGGCCATAGCGCATCGGAAACTGGCCCGCGCGCCCGCCGCGGATGCATTTCTCGCCGAGATTGGACCCCTGGTAATAACAGTAACGCGTATTATCGATCCGGGTCGAAGGCGTCATGCCGTTGTCCAGCCCTGTGGCATAAACGAAGGGCTTGATCGTTGAACCGGGCTGCCGGCGCGCCTGGGTCGCGCGATTGAAATCGGACAGGCGGAAATCGAACCCGCCCTGCATTGCAAGCACGCGGCCATATTGCGCATCCTGCAGCACGAGCCCGCCCTGCGCCTCCGGCACGGTGGCGACCGCATAGGCGCCGCCCGATGGCCTGGCGACGATCACGTCCCCCGTCTTCAGGCTACGGGGGAGGCCGGTCAGCGGCGCTTCGGAGCCGTCGGAAAAGCCGATCCGGGCCGACCTTCCCTCGCGCACGGTGACGACGCCAAGGCGCCAGTCGCGATACCGGATCCCGAGCGGCGAGCTTTGCAGCTGGCGCGCCCAGTTGCCTTCGGACACGTCGATCGTCGCGATCGGCCCGCTCCAGCCGCGATTGCCGTGATAGCGCACCAGTCCCTCGCGCAGGGCCTCGCGCGCGGCCTGCTGCAGCTCCGGATCGAGCGAGGTGCGCACCCACAGGCCCCCGGCATAGACGCTATTCGGGCCGTCCTCGGCCGTCTCTCCGAATTGGCCGATCAGCTCGCGGCGCACTTCCTCGAGGAAATAGCCCGCATCCACGCTACGCTCGCGCCGCTGGGTGACGAGGCCAAGCGGTTCGGCAGCGGCGGCGGCGCGCTCGGCCTCCGAGATAAAACCGTTCGCCTCCATCTGGCCAAGCACGAAATTCCGCCTTCCCAGCGCAGCCTCTTCCTGCCCCTTTCGGCCGTAGCGTTCGGGAGCTTTGGGCAAGATCGCGAGAAAGGCCATTTCGTGCAGATCGAGATCGGCCACGTCCTTGTCGAAATAGGCCCGCGCCGCCGCCTGGACTCCGAAGCTGCGTCGGCCGAGGGGGATTTCGTTGAGATAGAGCTCAAGGATCTCCTGCTTGCTCATCGCGTCCTCGATCCGGCTGGCGAGGATCATCTCCTTGAGCTTGCGCGTGACCGAATATTCATCGCCGAGCAGGAGATTCTTCGCCACCTGCTGGGTGATGGTCGAACCGCCGACTGCGCGCTCGCCCGAGCCCATCTTGCTGACATAGTCGAAAGCGGCATTGAGCGTTCCGGTAATGTCGACCCCGGCATGGCTGTAAAAGGTCTTGTCCTCGGCCGAGATGTAGGCCTGTTTAAGCCGCTCGGGAAAATCGGGATATTGCAGCTGGACGCGCCGCTCGCGGGCATAGGAATGGACGATCTGCCCGTCGAAGCCGCGCACCACGGTCGGCAGGGGAGTCTCGTATTCGAGCAGGCTTTCCGCATCGGGCAGGTCGCTCGCCAGCCAGATCCACGCCGCGACCCACAGCATGATCAACACCGCAGCGGCTGCAGCGGCAAGCTTGAACAGCAGGCTGCCCCGCCATTTCTCGCCGAACCAAGCGGCAAGGCCGGCAATGTCGCGGTTGACGCGGTAGCGGGCGTATCCGGCGAAAGAGAGGTTTGCGCGATCTGTCATGGTCATCTTGCGATTAGCACGGTCCGCCACAGACATTCCAGACGCTTCGCCCAGCTCATGCCTCGTCCCTTGACCGCCTTGCGCTTTCGCCGCGCTGAACGCGCCCGGCGCGCCATGTCACGGATCGGCGCGGCGGGCGAAATAGACCCGGACCGCGCGGGCGAGCACTTGCGCATAGGCCTCCCGCCCCTCTGGCGTGGTCAGCCGCGCCCGATCGTCGCGATTGGTGACGAAGCCGCTTTCGAACAGGACGCCCGGGACGTCAGGTGCGCGCAGCACGGCCAGCGCGGCCGAACGGCGGGCCTGGGGGTGAAAGGCGATTCGCCCCTCCCCCTCGCGCGCGATGAGTCCGGCGAATTCGTTCGCCTCCTCTTGCGTGCGCGATTGCGACAGCTCCACGAGGATGGCGCTCACCGTCTCGCTCTGGTTCTCGATCACGATGCCGTTCACACGGTCGGCCTCGTTCTCTCGCTCGGCAAAGCGAGCCGCCGCCTCGCTCGAGGCATCGGCGGACAGGGTGTAGATGCTAGCCCCGGCCACATCCTCGCGCTCCCCCGCGCTGTCGGCATGGATCGACAGGAACAGATCCGCCTCCAGTCGACGCGCGATCTCGGGTCGGTCTGCAAGGGGGACGATCCGGTCGTCCTCGCGCGTCATCGCGACGCGGATACCACCACCCTCGAGCAATTCGGAGCGCAGGGACCGGGCGATCGCAAGCACCACGTCCTTCTCGCGCACCCCGCCCCCGACCGATCCGGGATCGCGCCCGCCATGGCCGGCATCGATCACGACCAGCGGGCGGGAAGGATCGTCGGGTCCGAAGATTTCGGGCAGGTCGAGTGGCCGGGCCTCCTGCTCCAGCGCGATGCGCAGGACATAGTCGCGACCCCAATAAGGAACCGGCAGGGTGACCCCCAGAGCCATCGCACCGCCCAAGAGCGTGGCGGGCACCGCGAAGAGGATCAGCAGCAGCGTGCGAAAGCTCATGACGCGAACCGCTTAGGATGTTGCGCAGGCGAAGCGCAATAGAGTTGCGGGTGAAAAGCCACGGTGCTAGCTAGAATCACTAGACGCCTCTGTTTCGACGGGATTTGCTGGTGAAAGACCGATCATCCCGCTTCCATTGCAGGCGTCCGTGCGAAAAAGCGGCCCTCCGGCATCCCTCGCGAGGCCCGAATACAGGTTGATGCAGTGACGAGACCCTTCCCCCCGCTGACCAGCCCCGAGCGCGCTTTCGCCGCTCGCGGCGGTGCGGGCCGAAGCGCGGGGCATTCCCGCATTCCCGTCGCAGCAGACACGAACAGCGCGCCAGCTTTCCTGAACGGAACGGCCGCGAATACCCCATGCGGAACGGGCGAGGACCCCGCCGCATCATCCCACAATACGCGCCCACCTTGCCGCTTCACGCGAAAGCGGGCGGGCGCCTGGAGAACACATAATGGCAACGCGCATGCTTATCGATGCGCGCCACTCGGAAGAGACCCGGGTGGCGGTACTCAAAGGCAACCGGATTGAAGAGTTCGATTTCGAATCTGCCGAACACAAGCAGATAAAGGGCAACATCTACCTGGCGAAAGTGACGAGGGTCGAACCCTCGCTTCAGGCAGCGTTCGTCGATTTCGGCGGTAACCGCCACGGCTTCCTCGCCTTCAGCGAAATCCACCCGGACTATTACCAGATCCCCTACGAGGACCGGCAGAAACTGCTCGAGGAAGAGGCCGAAGCGGCCGAGGAAGAGCAGCGCCTGCGTGAAGAGGAGGAAAGCGAAGGCATCGCCCCGGGCGACGAATATGACGCCGAGGACGAGAGTGGCGAAAGCCTGGCCGAGGATTTCGCCGAAGACGGTGTCGAGGAGATCGACGACGAGGAGTCGAGCAAGGTCTCGACGATCGAGGACGGCACGTCGGACGACGACGAAAGCGACGACGACGACAGCGACGACGAGAACGGCGGCGACGACGAGAACGGCGGCGACAGCGCGTCCGGCAATCGCCGCGGGCGCTCGCGCCGCGGCCGTCGCCAGGGCAAGGGCGGCAAGAATGGCAAGGGCGGCTCTCGCAGCCGCGCCAAGGAAGTCGACGAAGTGCGCGCCAAGCGCATGGCGCTGCGCCGTCGCTACAAGATCCAGGATGTCATCCAGCGCCGCCAGGTCCTGCTGGTCCAGGTCGTGAAGGAAGAACGCGGCAACAAGGGCGCGGCCCTGACCACCTATCTCAGCCTCGCCGGGCGCTACACCGTGCTGATGCCGAACAGCTCGCATGGCGGGGGGATCAGCCGCAAGATCAGCTCCACCAGCGACCGCAAGCGACTGAAGCAGGTCGTCTCCGATCTCAAGCTGCCCAAGACCATGGGCCTGATCGTGCGCACTGCGGGCCTTTCGCGCACCAAGACCGAGATCAAGCGCGATTTCGACTATCTCGCGCGGCTGTGGGACGAGATTCGCGAAAAGACCCTGTCTTCCACCGCGCCCGCGCTGATCCATTCGGACAGCGACCTCGTCAAGCGCGCGATCCGCGACATCTACAACCGCGAGATCGAGGAAGTCATCGTCGAGGGCGAGGACGGCTACAAGGCGGCCAAGGGCTTCATGAAGCTGCTGATGCCGAGCCATGCCCGGCGGGTGAAAGCCTACTCCGATCCCGTCCCGCTGTTCCAGCGCTACGGCGCGGAGGACCAGTTGCGCGCGATGTACGATCCGATGGTCCAATTGAAATCGGGCGGCTATCTCATCATCAATCCGACCGAGGCGCTGGTCTCGATCGACATCAACTCCGGCCGCTCGACGAAGGAACACGGGATCGAGCAGACCGCGCTCCACACCAATCTGGAGGCGGCGCGCGAAATCGCCCGCCAGCTGCGGCTGCGCGACATGGCCGGGCTCGTCGTGATCGACTTCATCGACATGGAGCACAATTCCAATGTGCGTAAGGTCGAGAAGGCGATGAAGGAGGCGCTCAAGAATGACCGGGCGCGCATCCAGGTCGGGCGCATCTCGGGCTTCGGCCTGATGGAGATGAGCCGCCAGCGCCTGCGCACCGGCGTGCTCGAGGCGACGACCCGCGAATGCCCGCACTGCGACGGAACGGGCCTTGTCCGGACCGCATCGAGCGCGGGGCTTTCCGCACTGCGCCTGATCGAGGACGAAGCCGCCAAGGGCAAAGGCACGATCATCCGACTCGCCGCCAGTACAGAGGCGGCGATCTACATGCTCAACGAAAAGCGCGATGACCTCGTCGAGATCGAGAAGCGCTATGGCGTCACGGTCGAAGTAGTGCCCGAAGGCGAGAACGAGGGCGCGAAGATGAGCGTGTCAAGCGCCGGACCCAAACCCGCCGCCGCACCCAAATTCGATCCGATCGTCGACGAGGACGAAGAGGAAAGCCCGCCCGAAGAGGCGGACGAGGGCGAGGACGAGGACGAAAGTATCGACAGCACCTCCTCGGACGACGACGGCGAACCGCCCAAGAAGAAGCGTCGCCGTCGGCGTGGCGGTCGCGGCCGCAAGAAGCGCCAGGGTGGCGACGAAAATGGCGAGGACAACGGATCGGAGGAGAGCGGGGAAGGCGAAGAAGCCGGCTCCAACGACAACGAAGTCGAAAACGGCAACGCAGAGGACGGGAGCGACAAGCCGCGCAAGCGCCGGCGCCGCGGCGGGCGCGGGCGCTCGCGCCGCAGCGACGGCGACGAGGCTTCGCAGGACAGTCCCGACCGGGCGGCCGATCTGGAACAGGCGGCCGACGAGCTGGACGAGGTTGCCGAGCAGGTAAAGGAGGACATGACCGTCGTCTCCGGCCCCGACGGTGCGCCCGAAACCGCAGGCGAAGCGGTGCAGGAGGGGGCGGGCGCCGAGGAAAAGCCCAAACGCCGCCGTGCCCCCCGTCGAAAAAAGGCCGAGGAAGCTCCGGCCGAGGCCGAAACGCCGCCCGGTGATAATCCGGTCGATGAAGCACCGACCGAGGAGAAACCCAAGCGCAAGCGTGCGCCGCGCAAGACCAAGGCACAAAAGGACGCCGAAGCGGCTGCAGCCGGCGAGGACGGTGCGGCGCAGGCCGATACGAGTGTGCAGGCGCCTGCGGAAGGCGCAGGCGAGGCCGAGGCCGAGGCCGAGGCGAAACCCAAGGCCCCTCGCCGCCGGAAGGCTCCGGCGAAAAAAGTCGAGGAAACGCAGGAAGCGACGACCGCCGAGAGCGCCGAACTCGAGCCCACCCCCGCCCAAGCGCAAGCCGAGGCCGAGGCCGAGGCGGAGGAAGCCGAAACCGAACTAGCAGAACCCGAGCATAAGGCGGCGAAAAAGCCCGCGCCGAGAAAGCGCGGCTGGTGGCAGCGCACTTTCGGCGAGTAAACGGATTGGGAATGATGGCCAGGTGAAAGACCGGGCGGTCGGGCTTCGGCCCGGCTGCCCACTTTCCCTGTCCGGCCGGGTCCGCCCTTGGCCTCCCGGCTTGGCCCTAGCCTCCCGGCTTGATTGCTGCGCCCCACTCCATCCACCCGGCGAAGCGGGGTGCGCCGGGCGTGTAGCCCTGCCCGATCGGCGCGACATGGAAACCCGCTCCCCTGAAAGCACTGCCGATCGGTCGGGTCAGGTGGCAACCACCCGCCATGCGTTTCCAGACCGGCTCGATCCGGTCCTGCCACTTCGCCACCCCGGCATCGGGCGCGCGGCCGTGTTCGAGGAACAACGCCTGCCCTCCCGGCTTCAGGATCCGCTCCAGTTCCGAAACGACCTGCGCGGGATCATCGACCGAGCACAGGGTGAAAGTGCACACCACGGTGTCGAAAGAGCCAGCGGCGAACGGGATCGCCTCGCCCCGTCCCTGCCTGATATCCGCGCTCCAGCCTTTCTGCCGGGCGGCCCTGCGTGCACCCTCGAGCAGCTTTTCATGCGGATCGATCCCGGCATAGCCCGTGATCGCACCGGTATCGTAGAATTCGTGGTTGATCCCGCCCCCGCAACCGAGCTCGAACACGTCGCCTTTCGCCAGCGGCACCACTCCAGCGCGGCGCTTCATCACCTGGCCCTGCGAGCAGGCACAGGTGACCAGGCGCGGCATCACATGGCGGTCGTACCATTGCCCTAAGCCCATTTTTCGTCTCTCCTGCTCGCCCTTGCCGTGCAATCTCTTCCAAACCGGCCCACCTGCCAAGCGCTTTTGCCCGCCATTATTTTTCTGGCGAAGCGCCATGCGAGGCGGTAATCAGCGCGGCCTGTTTTCCCGATCACGGATGCCTCGATGACCCGATCCCTCTCTCCCCTGCGCATTGCGCCCGAAGACAAGGAGCGTGTCCGGCTGCTTTACATGGCCAAGCACGCCAAGTGGGGCGGCGGGATGCATCCCGAGGACGGCAATCACGCAATCTACCATCACGAGGTGCGCCGGACGCTCGAGGGGCTGGGGCTGAACCTGCATCTTGGCGACAGCTACGACATTCTCTTCACTCGCCCACCGGTCGATTTCGTATTCCCGCTGCTCAATCGCGGCGGCTTCGTGAATTCGGAGATGATGGTGCCCTTGCTGTGCAACATGCAGCGCCTCCCCTATCTCGGAGCGATGCCTTTCCTGCGCGGGCTGGGCGACGACAAGTCGGTTTCGAAGCTCGTTGCGCGCCATGCGGGCGTGCCGACCGCCGACTGGTTCTGCTATCGCCGCGGGGCGCCCGTCGAAGAGGCGAACCTTCCCTCAAGCCCCAAGGGCCGCTGGGTGGTCAAGCCCAATGCTTCATCGGCAAGCTGGGGGATTTCCGACGCCTTCGACTTCGCCGGTGTCGCCAACGCCGTCGCCGACATTCACGGCCAGGGCCACGATGCGATCGTCGAGCCCTATCTCGACGGTTACGACATCCAGTGCGCCTTCATCACCGTCCACGATCGGCCGACCGCGCTGCCGATGCTGTGGTACGAGCGCGAGGACACGCAGCGCCTGTGGACCTATTACGAGAAGCGCGATCTCGTACAGAACACGGAGAAGGCGGCGCTCAAGACCTTCGAGCATCCCGATTTCGCCGACAAAATCGGGGATATGGCCGCAGCGGTCGCGCGCGAATTCGTGCCCTTCGACTATGGCCGTATCGAATTCCGGCTGGACCTTCAGACGGGCGACATCAACTTCATCGAGATCAATCTCAACTGCAACCTGTGGTCGGAAAAGGTCATGGCCCAAGCGGCAGCGCGCGCAGGGCTCAGCCATGGCGACCTGCTCGAGACGCTGCTGGCGGAAAGCTGGCGCCGCAGTGGGCTGATCGCGGGCTAGGCCGGGACGGCGAGCGCATCCGCAAAACGTCCGATCCGTTCGAACATCGCGCTCTCGAGATCATGGTCGGACAGCTCGGCGAGCGCGCAGATCTGTGGCATGGAAAGTCCGGCCCGCAGCGTGCCGGCCCAGCTGCCGTCCTCGCGCGGGATGCACTTGACCGGCTGGCCGAGCCTGAGGCCCTTCCTGTCGAGCGAACGATGCAATACACGCGCATCATCGAAGGTTCCGGCTTGGGGATGGGCGCTCACGTCGAGCGTTGCGAGAGTGAGCATTTCGAGCGGATGGTCGGCTGCGTCCTCGGCATTGCCCGCGCGATAGGGTTCGATGCGACCAAAGCCATTGCGGTGCAGGAGCAAAGCCCGGATCGCGCGCTGGAAAGCGAGGATCACCCGCCGAACCGCTTCCTGCCCCAGGGCCTGGAACCGTTCGAGCTCGAAGACCGACGCCTCGAGCCGCAGGGCAAGGCCGGGATTGGCGGTCTGCTCGAGCATTTCACACCCCGCCCAGCGCGCATCCCATTCGGCCCGGCGATACAGCCTCGCAAAGCCCGGCGGCAGCGCGGCGGTGCGCTCGATCACGCGAGCGGGGACCAGGGCAAAACCCGAAAAGGGCGGTCCTCCCATGAATTTCGAGCCGGTCAAGAGCACGATCGCCCCGCGGGCAAGATAGTCGCGCACTGCCCCGGAAGTGATGCGCGCCTGGCAGGCATCGACCACCAGGCTCAGCTGCGCACCGAATTCGGCCCTCAGCGCGTCGATTTCGCGCAGGCGCGGCAGGATCAGACCCGTTTTCGAGCCATGAACCACGTGTAGCAGCGCATGCTGCTGCTGCTCGCGCGCGTGGACGATCTCGGCGCGGATGACCTGCGCGAGCTCCCGGCTGCCCCGCGCCTCTCCGCGCGCGCACCGCACCGGTATGTCGCACAGCGTGACCGGCGCCATCCCCGGGACCGGTTCCCCGGGCTCGGTTGCGTGTCCGAGCGCAGTGCTCTCGGCGAAATGGCAGCCGCGCGCCGAATGAATGCATCCGCTGCCCACTTCGTCGGCACCCAGAAGGATATTGTGCACCCCGCTTTTCGCCCGCCCCTGCACAGCGGCGAGCGCAACGAACTCGCAATCGGTTCCCGAAGGGGTGAAGACGACCCCGGTGTCGTTCTCGAGACCATAGGCCATCCTGATCCGCCGCCTCAGCGCATCGAGATGATCGTCATGGGAAGCGAGCCCCGCCGCCATGAGCGCGAGCAGGTGATCGAAGGCGGCGCGCGAAATGTCGTTCGCGGTCGACGAGGCCAACGCCAGGGTACGGCGCGGATAGGGCGCGGCAAGATAGCGATTGAGACCCGTTTGGGGGTCAAGCGCGATCCGCGCATCGCCCCCCTGGCAAAGCAGCGCGACCAGATCGGCAACATCCTCCCGCCCGCAATAGGCGGGGTCAATGTCCTCAAATCTTGCGACCACGAGCCACGCGACCCTTCTTTCTGCTTGGAACCCGTCCCTAGCATAATTATGCGCAGAGGCGATTTTCATAAATGCAGGTCGCGCAAAATTGCCCAAACATTCCCCGCTCGCCATTCCGTCCGCAGCGAAGGAGGCGCTCACGATCTTGTTCGTCGCCAAGAACGCGCTGTGGGAGGGCGACATCCATCCCGAGGACGGCAATCACGCCCTCTATCATCGCGAAATGCGCGAGGTGCTCCAATCGCTCGGACTGAAACTGGAGATCGCGCAGGGTCACGAGGTCCTGTTCGATCCCCCGCAAGGCGTCGATTTCGTCTTTCCGCTCCTCAACCGGGCGGGATTTTTCAATTCCGAAATGCTGGTGCCACTGCTGTGCGAACGCGCCGGCCTGCCTTATCTTGGCGCGAACCCGATCCTGCGCGGGACCTCTGACGACAAGCATTTCGCCAAGCGGGCGGCTGCGATCGCGGGCGTGCCGACCGCGCCCTGGGCGATCTATCGCAAGGGTGCGCCCATCACGCCCGACAAGCTGCCCGGGGCGGCGCGTTATGTGGTCAAGCCGAACAATTCCTCGGCCAGCTGGGGGGTGGCCGATGCGCATGACTGGACCGGCGTTGCCGAAGCGGTGCGGCGCATCCACGAGGACCCGGCCAATGGCGGGCAGGATGCGATCGTCGAACCCTTCCTCGAAGGCTCCGACGTGGAAGTCCCTGTCGTTACCATTCGCGGCGAGCCGGAGATCCTGCCGATGCTGATCTTCCGCCAGGCCGACCCTTCGCACCTGCGGACCTATTACGAGAAGCGCGACCTCGTTGATCGCAGCCAGAAATATTCGCTCGACCCCTTCACCGACGAGGCGCTGGTCGCGCGCATCGAGGACATGACGCGCAAGGTGTGGGAGGAATACCGCCCGTTCGACTACGGCCGCTTCGAATTCCGCGTGAACGAGACGAGTGGAGAGGTGAATTTCCTCGAGCTCAATCTCAACTGCAACCTGTGGTCGAAAAAGGTCTTCGGCCGGGCGGCGCAAATGGCGGGATGGTCGCAGGAAGAGCTGATAGAGACGATCCTCGCCGAGGCGCTGGCGCGGCACGGGCTGATCGACATCCGTTAAGCCTGGGGTAAGGTCGGGTGCGACACTCGAGTCTTCGAGCATAAGGGGGAATGATGATGCCAACAGCTTCGACCGGCGCGCTGGGTCCTTATCGCGGCTTGCGCATTGCCTTCGCGACGGGGGCGCTGGCGCTTCTCTCCGCGGTGCTGGTCGCGATGCAGGTCACCGGTGAGGTCGACTGGGGCCCCGGCGATTTCCTCGTCGCCGCCGCCCTGCTCGCCGCGCTCTGGGCCGGGGTCGAACTCGTTTTGCGCGCCCTCCTTCGGCCTGTCGCCCGGCTCGCCGGCATCGCGCTTGCGGCGGCCGTGTTTCTCGTGGTCTGGGCGGAGCTTGCGGTCGGGATCTTCGACTAAGCCGGCACTTCGCGCCCCGCATAATCGAACACCTTGCCGCTGTCCTCCGGGCCAAGTCCCGCCAACACACCGAGCAGCTTGCCCGCCGCTTCGCCGGGCTCGGTCAGCTGGCCTTCGGGCAGGTTTTTCTGGAACGGCTCGGACAGGACCGTGTCCACCGTGCCGGGATGGAGACCGACCACCACGCCCTCGGAATGCGTGCGGCCCATTTCGATCGCATAGTTCTTCAAAAGCATGTTGAGCGCCGCTTTCGACGCGCGGTAGGAATGCCATCCGCCGATACGGTTGTCGGAGATCGAGCCGACCCGCGCGCTGAGCGCAGCGAAAACGAAGCGCTCCTTGCGCGGCATCAGGCGCAGGCAGTGCTTGGCGATGAGCGCGGGGCCGAACGTGTTCACTGCGAAGACCTCGATCATGCTCGCCGCCGCAATATGGCGATAGCTGCGCTCCGGACCGGTTCCGTCGGCCAATGTCAGAATTCCGCTGGCGACGATCACCCATTCGGGCGGCTCGTCCTTCATCGCCTCGACGGCAGCGGCGATGCTGTCCTCGTCGGTGAGGTCGAAGGCGAATGGGCGGAACGGTCCGCCCGATGGCCCCTTCCCGCCGCGCGAACCGGCATAGACGAGTTCGCAGCCCTGTTCGGCGAGCCCTTCGCACAGCGCGCGGCCGATCCCGCCGGAACTTCCCCACACCGCCGCGCGGCGCGGCCAATTTCCTACCTCGGTCATGGCAGCTAAAGCGCGGGAGACGGCGCGCGGTTCCAAGGAGATTGCAACAAAAATCAACCCCCTCCCCCTGTCCGTCCGCTTACCGAGACCAGTGAACTATCCATGGAAATCAGAAGGATGCAAGACGATCCTAAAGTTGACAGGGTGTAACTTTTGTCCGGCTTATTGAAGCGCGGACAAGCTTCGTGCCAAACGACGCAACACCTGCCGCCTTGCCTCGCCCACGCGAGCCGTTAGATAGGGCGCAACCTCAAACCGGGATCACGACCACCATGGCGACTTTCACCCTTCCGAAGAATTCCAAGATCAAGAAGCAGGGCCGCGTCCACACCGTGGACAAAGGGGCCGGCGGCGCGAAGCGGGTGAAGAACTTCAAGGTCTATCGCTACGATCCCGACAGCGGCGAGAATCCGCGCTACGACACGTTCGAGATCGACCTCGACCAATGCGGCCCGATGGTCCTCGACGCGCTGTTCAAGATCAAGAACGAGATCGACCCGACCCTGACCTTCCGCCGCTCCTGCCGCGAAGGAATCTGCGGGTCGTGCTCGATGAACCTCAACGGCAAGAACGGCCTCGCCTGCACCACCGCGATCGAGGACCTGAAGGGCGAGATCCGCATCACGCCGCTGCCGCACATGGACGTGATCAAGGACCTCGTGCCCGATTTCACTCACTTTTACGCGCAATACGCCTCGATCAAGCCGTGGCTGCAAACCGTGAGCCCGACGCCTTCGGGCAAGGAACGCCTGCAATCGCCCGAACAGCGCGAGCAGCTCGACGGGCTTTACGAGTGCATTTTGTGCGCCTGCTGCTCGACCGCGTGCCCGAGCTACTGGTGGAATTCGGACAAGTTCCTCGGCCCGGCCATCCTGCTGCAGGCCTATCGCTGGCTCGCCGACAGCCGCGACGAGATGACGGGCGAGCGGCTCGATGCGCTGGAAGACCCGTTCCGGCTCTATCGCTGCCACACGATCATGAACTGCGCGAATGTCTGCCCCAAGGGCCTTTCTCCGGCAAAGGCGATTGCCGAGACCAAGAAGATGATGGCCGAGCGCGAGCTCTGATCCTGCGCATGGTCGGGAGGGGTATTGCTGGAGGGTCTGCGGCATGAACGATGCCGGCCCTCCTTTCGATTATCGCAGCATTCCACCGGCGGAAGCGGGCGGTGAGGATGGCTGGTACAGCTGGAACCTCGTCGATCGCACGCGCTACAACACCGCCGTGCTCGGCGACATGCATGTCCGGCGCGAAGGCGATTTCTGCCGGCTGCGCATGTTTCCCGAACGCAAGCACACCAATCTCGGCGACAACATCCATGGCGCGGCGACGTTGGGCCTCATCGACATCGCGCTGTTCGCCACCATGCATCTCGTCGGCCACGGCGATGCCGGGCCTTCGGTGACGGTCGAATTGTCCACCCAGTTCGTCGGCGCGGGCGATCCCGCAAAACCGCTCGATGCAGTGACAGAGATCGTGCGCGAAACCGGCCGGATGCTCTTCCTGCGCGGACAGGCGGTGCAGTCGGACGGCAACGGGGGAGACGACGTCGTGGCGAGCTATTCGGGCATAGTGCGCAAGATGAAACCGCGCTGATGGCGGGGCTGCTCGCGCGTTACGAAGAGCTGATCGCGAACGGGGAACTGCGCGCCGATCCCGACCAGCGCACGGCCGCCGAAAGGCTGGACCGGTTGCAGCGTGAGATCGAGGCGGCGGCGCCTTCGGGAGGGCTGCTGGGAAAGCTTTTCGGCAAGGAGCCGGAGCGAGCCGAAGGCGTTTATATGTGGGGCGGCGTCGGGCGCGGAAAATCGATGCTGATGGACCTGTTCCACCAGACACTCGGACTAGCGGAGAAGCGCCGGGTCCATTTCCACGCCTTCATGCAGGAAGTCCACGAAACGATGCGCGAGGTCCGCCAGCACCGCGAAGGCGATCCGATCCCGCGCGTCGCCGAGCGCCTGTCAGACGGCGTGCGCTGTCTCGCCTTCGACGAGATGGTGGTCAACAATTCAGCCGATGCGATGATCATGAGCCGGCTCTTCACCCAGCTCATCCGCGAGCGCGGCGTGACGATCGTTACCACCTCTAACCGCCCTCCCCGCGACCTTTACAAGGACGGGCTCAACCGCGAGCATTTCCTGCCCTTCATCGAGCTGATCGAGGCCGAGCTCGACATCTTGCCGCTTAACGGGCCCACCGATTACCGGCTCGACCGGATTGGCGGACTCGCCAGCTGGCACGTGCCGCTGGGTGATGAAGCGACCGCGAAAGTGCGCGAGGCCTTCTTCCGCCTGACCGATTTCGCGCCTGAAGATGCCGAACACGTGCCGAGCGAAGATCTGCCCATCGGGTCTAAACGGTCGATCCACGTGCCCAAGAGCCTGAAGGGGGTCGGTGTTTTCAGCTTCAGGCGGTTGTGCGGCGAGCCGCGCGGGGCAGCCGATTATCTCGCCATCGCGCGCGCTTTCCACACCGTGATCATCGTGGGCATACCGCCTCTCGGCCCGGAAAACCGCAACGAGGCCGCGCGCTTCGTCACACTCATCGATGCGCTTTATGAAAACCGGGTCAAACTCTTTGCGACCGCTGCCACCGAACCGGCAGCGCTATACCCGTCGGGAGACGGGGCGTTCGAATTCGAGCGCACCGTCAGCCGCCTCAACGAAATGCAGAGCGATGATTACATGGCGCTCGGCCATGGAGAGGAATGAACGAGCCTCAGGCCGCCGCGATCCGCTCGGCGAGGCGCGCCTGCGCGGCCACAAGGCGATTCATTACCTTGAGATCGGACTCGGACAACTGAAGCGCGGTGTCGGCCCACAATTCGGTGATGCGATAAAGTTCCGAAACGTCGAGCTTCCAGACCTCCTTGATCGCCCGGCGCGATCCGACGAGACCGGCGTGGCGGCGGTCCGATTTCTTCAGGAATTCACGCACCGCATTCACCCCGTCGCCCGGCTCGGCGAGGGCATGGACGATACCCATCTCGTACATCTCCTCGGCCGTATAGGTCTGGTTCGAGACGATGATCCGGTCGGCCATCGCACTGCCCAGCTTGCGTGCGAGCAGCGCATGCGCTCCCATGCCGGGATAAAGCCCGAACATGATCTCGGGCAGGCCGAAAGTCGCCTGCCGCTCGGCGACGATATAGTCGAAGGAGAGCAGAGCCTCGAACCCGCCGCCGAGCGCTGCGCCCTGCACGAGGCCCACGGTGAGCATCGGGATGCCGAGCGTGCTGATATTGCGGTCGAGGATCGCGCAGCAGCGGTGGCCATAATTCACCAGCCCCTCGCGGTCGCGCTCGCGGATAAGACGCTGGAACAGGTCGAGATCGCCCCCGAAGCAGAACACGTCGCGCGCCCGGCTACCGAGGATCAGGTAGCGCAGCGGCACCTTTTCCGGGCCGAAGCCCTGCCCTATCAGCCGCTGCCACGCTTCGAAATCGCGCAACATCGCGGGGGTGAAACTGGGCCGCCCTTCCGGGTTCATGAAAGTCCAGAGCGCTGCCGTGCGATCGTCATAGAGCACGTCGAGTTCGCCCAGCGCAAAGAGCTCTTCCGGGATCGCAGCGTGAAGCGCGCTTCCGGCGAGAAGCTCTTCTTCCTCACCGGTCAGGGGAACCGCCCTGGTGGCACTGCTGTCCATAGTCCGTTCTCCGACAAGCCCCGTCAGTTCCCGGCATGCAACCCGCCGGATCGGTTTCACGGCCCTTTGGCTCTGTTGCATGGAATCTAAACGAGGCAGGAGTCGCTTGGCAATCAATTATTTACCAACAGCGCAATGGAGTGTCGAAAGCCGCAGCGAAGTTTGCGCATAGGACTCGATTCCGCGCTGCCGCAAGCGAGTTCGGGTCAGGCCGAAATGCCGAGTCTTGTCAGCGACTTCTCGAGCATGAGCAATTGCCACAAGAGGCGTGAATTGTCGCTGCGGCCGGCAATATGCGCCTCGGCTAGTCTCGCCAGGGCGGAAGGATCGAACATGCCGCTTTCTGCAACCACGGGGCTCGACGCGATCGCCCGTGCCTCTCCGGCAAGGGGTCCGCGCAGCCATTCGGCAATCGGCGTGACGAAACCCTGCTTGGGCCGGTAAAGGATGTCATGCGGAAGGTATCGCTCCATGCAGCGCTTGAGCAGGTACTTGCCCGTACCTCCGCGCACCCGCATCCTTTCGGGAAGGCGGGCGGCGAATTCGACCAGGCGATGGTCGAGCAGCGGCTCGCGCGCTTCAAGGCTCACCGCCATGCTGGTCCGGTCGACCTTGGTCAGAATGTCGCCCGGCAGCCAGAAGGCGAGATCGGCATATTGCGCCCGGTCGAGCCCGCTGCGCGCCGGGGCCACGCGCATCAGGGCGACAAGTTCGTCCTCTGCCCTGAAACCCGCGATTTCGCGGGAGAAGCCCTCCGAATAGAGCGCAGCGCGTTGCTCGGGCGTGGTGGCCGAAAGGCCGCGGGCATAGCCTTCCTCGCCGCTCGCTGCGAGCGCCAGGAGCGTCGACTTGGCCCGCAGCGGGCGCGGGGCCCAGTCCGCCTTGGGCCAGAGCCGGCCAAGTGTGCCGAACAGCGGACCACGCACACCCTCCGGCAGGAGGGAGCGAAGCCGCTCCTCTCCGGCATGGAACACCTGCCGCCGATAACCCGCAAAGGCCTCGTCTGCCCCGTCGCCCGAAAGCGCCACCGTCACCTGCTCTCGCGCAAGCTGGCAGACCCGCCATGTCGGCAACGCCGAGGCATCGGCGAAGGGCTCGTCGAACATGGTGACGAGCGCATCGATCTCGGCGAAATCTTCATGGCCGACACGCCGCGCGGTGTGCTTCGTGCCGAAACGCTGCGCCACCGCTTCGGCATGGCTTGTCTCGTCGAGCCCTGCGACGTCGAAACCGATCGAGCAGGTACGCACGGCCTGCGCGCTTGCCTCGCTCATCAGCGCAACCACGGAGGATGAGTCCACCCCGCCGGACAGGAATGCGCCCAGCGGCACATCGGCGACCATGCGCGATTGCACCGCCTCGCGCATCAGATGGAGGAGTTCGGCCGAAAGGTCCGCCTCGCTTCCTTTCGAGCGGTCCGAAAAGTCGATGTCCCACCAACGACGAGGCTCGGGCAGCGCCCTCCCCTGCTCGGCCCAAAGGAAATGCCCGGCCGCGAGCTTGCACGTGCCTTCGAGGATAGCATGGCTATCGGGCACATAGCCCCATGCAAGAAAAGCGTCGATCGCCTGCGGATTCGCCCGCCGCCGCAATAGGGGATGGGCAAGAAGGCCCTTGAGTTCCGAAGCGAAAACGAGGCTGCCGTCCGCAAGTGGCGCGAGGAAAAGCGGCTTCACCCCGAACCGGTCGCGCGCAAGGAACAGTGCTCGCTTGTCGAGGTCGTAGAGCGCGAAGGCGAACATGCCGTCTAGCCGGGCGAGGCAATCCACCCCCCAGCGCCGATAGGCCGCGAGGATGACCTCGGTGTCGCCCGATGTACGAAAGCGCGCGCCGGAGGCTTCAAGCTCGCGGCGCAATTCGCGGAAATTGTAGATCTCGCCGTTGAAGACGATTACGCAGCGCCCGTCTATCGAATGCATGGGCTGGGGCGAGCCTTCGAGGTCGATAACCGACAGCCGCCGATGGCCGAGCCCCACGCCCGGAGCGGTCCACACCCCTGAGCCGTCCGGCCCGCGATGGACCAGCGCGTCGCACATCCGCTCGACCCGGGCGGGATCGACCGGCTTGGGCGTTTCGGCATGAAAGATTCCGGCGATCCCGCACATGAGTGCCGCGAGCGCTAGCCCATTGCCGCAAGGGCGACAATCGCAGCCGCCAACGACAAGGCGAGTATGGCGAGGAAAACCGCGCGCCCGCTCGCTTCGCCTTGCGCTGCCCGAGCCATTAGCTGCGAGGAGGCGATGTCCCCGACGCTCCAGCCATGCTCTTCGGGCTCCCGCTCGAAGAACGGCCATGCCGCGGCGAGCAGAAGCGCGACGACCAGAGCGAAGAAGACCCAGCCATAGACGATGTGATCGAAACCCACCGCGAATTCGACCCCATGGCTGTGCGCGACCGCAATCGTGCCCCAGGCGCGCACCCCGTTCGCCAGGATGGGGACGACGGTTGCGGCAATCATGAACGCGGCCCGGCGCTTCCACGAGGAAAAGCGGGTGAAGCTTACCAGCACGCCGAGCGCGACCATGGCGGCGAGGAATTTCACTCCGGAACAGGCCTCGGCCACGATGAACAGCGCGGCCGGGGTCTGGATATGGATGCCGTCGATCTCCGCCGTGATGCCGCCTGCCCGGGTGAGCGCGACCGCGATCTCGGCGGTGACGAATTGCAGCGCGGGGATAAGCTCATCGCCGAACGGCACAAGAAAAACCGCAAAGCCGAGCGGAAGGGCGAGCAGGGCCGCGACCCTGGGGCCCAGCAGCGCGACGACTGTCGCCTGCAGCGCTCCTACGGCCCCGGCATGGGCGAGCAAATTGATGCCCGTCGCGCGCCCCGCCCCCCATAGCGCCAGAGCTGCCCCCAGGAGTGCGACCCCCGGCCACCATCCGCGCGGCTCGACCTGCACAAGTTCTTCGCGCCTAAGACCGACCAGCCAGGCGATGATGAAAGGCACGACGAGCACATGGTTGTAGGTGTCGATATTCCACCACTGGTGCAGCATCTCTGCCCATTCGCGTGCGCTCGCCGAGATGAGTGCGCCAGCCGCGAGGCCGAGCAGCGCGATCGCGCGCTGCCAGGCCTCGGTGTGCACGTCGGGAATGGCGTCAAGATCTGTCGGCGCATGCGCCGCTCTATCATGCAGCATGACGCGCATCCCCTTCGCCCTGCGCAAGTAGCGCTTCGAGCGATACCAGCATCGCTTCCCAGGAATGGTTGTCCAGCACAAACCGCCGCGCCGCCGCTCCCATCGCGGCCGCGCGTTCCGGGCTTTCGACGAAGCGCGCGGCCTCGGCCGCCATCGCCCCGGCCTCGCATGGGACGATGCAGAAATGCTCGCCGTGACGCGCGTCGATCCCGCCGGCGGCGGCGGGCGAGAGCAGGACGGGCCGCGCCATCGCCATCGCCTCCAGCACCTTGTTCTGCACGCCGCGCGCGATGTCGAGCGGGGCGACGACGCAGGTCGCGGCGGCGAGAAAGGGGCGCATGTCGGGAACCTCTCCCCAGACGGTGACGCCCGCGCGTTCGGCCAGCGCTTCTACCGCGCGGGTCGGATTGCGACCGACGATGTGAAATTCGGCCTGCACGAAATTCCGCCGCAGGGCAGGCAGGAATTCGGTTGCAGCCCGGATCGCGGCCTTTTCATTGGGCCAGTAATCCATCTGGCCGGTAAAGACGACATGCGGCCCCGGGCGGGCCGCGATCTCGGGCTGCGTAACGCAGTCGTCCGGGTCGAAGAAGACCGCATCGATGCCGTTGCCGATCACGTGTACCTTTGCCGTGTCGGCTGCGGGCAGGCGGTCCCGCAGCAGGTCTGCCTCCGCCTCGGTGATGAGCACGGTAGCATCCGCACGCGCGGCGACCCGTTCCTCCGCCCGCGCGAGCAGCCGGGCCTCGCGGCGGTTGAGCCAGACGCGCTGCCCGGCATCGGCGTAATCGGCGAATTTGGCGCTGTCGACATCGCACAGGTCGATCACGATGCGCCCCGCGAAATCTTCGGGAACATACTGCGCCATCTGCCCCGAAAAGACGACCATCGTATCGATCGGGCGGCTCGACAGCGTCGCTTTCACCCAGCGCTCGAGCGCGGCGGAATGGAAGGCGGTAAGGCTAACCGGCTTGCCGGTAAGGACCGCCTCGATTCCCGCCAGCGCGAGAGGCTTGGCACGACTGGCGACGTGATAGCTCGCGGCGATGCGCGCGAGGTCGACTTCGCCCGCGCGGTCCGCCGCGCTTTCGGCAAGCGTGCCGACATGGACCGAGGCGAGCCGCGCGAGCTTGCGCAGCAGGTGATGCGAGCGAATCTTGTCACCCCGGTCGGGCGGGAACGGCACGCGGTGTGCAAGGAACAGGATCTCGCCCATCAGCCTCTCCCGCAGCGATCAGCCCAGGCCGCGCGCGATCGGCGGGCCGATGAGATTGGCGATCGGCAGGGGCAGTTTCTTCCACAGCTCGATCCGGCGGGCATAGGCCGCGCTGGTGGGATCGACATCGCGGGCCGGACGGCCGGGTGCGGTCCATTCGCCATAGGTCAGCGGTTCGGGGATAAAACCCCAGTTCTTCTTGAATTTCCAAGGCCCGCTGCCGGTCTTGGAGCGGCCGAAATCGAACCGCTGCGCGCCTTCCTCGCGCGCATGGCACATCAGCTTGTAATACATCAGCTCGTTCGCGCGCTTGCCCCGCGCCGCAAACGTGCCGCCCCCCCAAAAAGGCATGACCGCGCCGCCGTGATAAAAGGACAGCACGCTCGCGATCGGTGCGCTTTCGGTGAATACGGTGAGAATGTCGCTTTCCCCCGGAAAGGCTTCGAGCATCGCGGCGAAGAGTTTGCGCGGAAAAACCGGCGTGCCCAGATTGCGCACGCTCTGCGAATAGGCCGCGTAATGCGCCCGCAGGTCGTCGCGGCCCCGCCCGATGCGCACAGACATCCCGTTCGCGATGCCCTTGCGCACCTCGGCGCGGGCCTTGCGCGGTATGGCGAGAAGCTCCGCCTCGTCATCCGCCGCCAACGGGCGTTCGAAACCGCAATGCCTGTCGTTCCATTGCCGCCAGTCCGGCCGCTCGGGGATCGGCCCGCCGCGCAATTCGACCGCACCGAAACCGCGTGATGCCGCATGGCGCTCGGCCGCTTCGGCAAGCGCATCAGCCGCGGCCTCGCTCGAAGCGCATATGCCACCTCCCACGCCGAACCCGCTCGATACGAGCGCCTTGCCGAACAGCGCAGAGCGCAATTCGGTGAGCGGAAGCCAGCCTGTGATCGTTCCCATGCGCTCAGCGACGAAACCCGCCGCGCGTTGCCCGGTCCCCGCTTCCACGCCCAGCAGCCAGGCGGGCCGGTGAAAGAGGCTCGCACCCTGCTCGCACACGAAGCCCTCGATCCGGCGCGCTTCCGCCGGGTCGCGCAGGTCCGCCGTGCGCACAGCCTGCGACACATGCACGGGCGCGTTCATGCCGCCTCCCTCTTCACAGTCTCTTTGGGCAGCGTTGCCACCGGAAACTCTTCCGCTCGCCCCGCCTCGCGCATGGCGAGCGCATCCACCCGTCCCCAGGCGAAATCGCCCAGCAGGCGGCGCAGTTTCCCGGCCATCGCGGCCAGCCCGGTATAATGCCGCAGCTGCGATCGCAGCGGGGCATTTGCGACGCGCGGCTGGGCGGGATCGATTTCCCAGGGGTGGAAATAGAACACCGCCGGACGCGCCTCGCGGGTGTTGACCTGCCGGATCGCCCAGCGCGAAAAGCGATAGGGCAGGACGCGAAAGAAACCGCCCCCGCCTGCCGCAACGCGCCGAGGGCCCAGCATGGCGGTGGTGACGGGCAGTTCGACCAGATCGGATCCCGCCACCGGGCGAAACGCGAAACGCGGAGCGTCGGGCCAGCCGTAATGATCGTGCATCACGGGCGCGACGCTCGAGGAATAGGCGTGTCCAGCCTCGGCAAGCTCTTCGAAGGCCCAGGGGGTTCGCGCATCTATCGAGAAGCTCGGCGCGCGATAGCCTTTGACTTTCGCACCGCTCGCATCCTCGATCAGCGCGCGGGCCCGCGCGATGTCCTCGGCGAAGGCGCGGCGCGAAAGCGTGAACACGCGGGCGTGGTCATAGCCATGGCTGGCGATCTCGTGGCCGGATTCAACGATCCGCCGCATCAGGGCGGGGCTGCGCTCGGCGACCCAACCAAGGGTAAAAAAGGTCGCCTGCACTCCGGCCTCGTCGAACAGGTCGAGCAGGAAATCGACATTGCCCTCGACCCGGCTCGCCATGCCGGCCCAGTCGGCGCGGTCGATCACGCGCTCGAAGGCGCCGACCTGAAACCACTCCTCGACATCGACCGACAGGCCGTTGGTGGGCGGCAGGGAGGCGGAGGCGCGAGCCACGCTCAGGCTGCCTCTCGCCCGATATCGTCCTCGAACCATTCGATCAGCATGGTCAGCACGTGGCGCAGGGATTGTTCCTGCTCCTCGAGCCGCGCTTCGAGCCGCCGGATCGTCTCGGCGAGCGCCGGGTCGACATCGCCACCGCGCGTGTCCTCGGGAGCGGCCGCACCCGCGGCCTGCAATTCGAGGATCGCCGCTTCAAGTTGGGCGGTGCGGGCATCGCGCTGTGCCAGGAGCGAGGCCATGTCCTCGCTTGGCATCATCTCCGCCTTTCGCTCTTGGACCGAGGGAGCGGCCGGGCTGGCAGCTCCTGTCTCTTGCTTGCGGAGCGCACCGCGCTGTTCGTCGCCCGCCATTTCATCGACCACCGAGGCGAGCATGACAGGCGTGAGCGTCTCCTCCTCCTCGATTGCGCCCAGCAGCAGGAGACGGTTCATCAATTGGTTGATCCGGCGCGGAATGCCCTCGGACGCGCGGTAGAGCGCCTGCATCAGGCCATCGGCCAGAGCCGGGCGACCGTCCCAGCCGACATGGGCGAGGCGGTGGGTCACATAGGCCTCGATTTCCTCTTCGCCCAGAGCCTCGAGATGATGCGAGGCGATGATCCGCTGGCGCAACTGGTCGAGCCCGGGGTGATGCGCAAGCGTCCGGCGGAATTCGGGCTGGCCGAGCAGCAGGCTCTGCAGCAGCGGGTGCGAGCCGAGCTGGAAATTGGACAGCATGCGCAATTCCTCGAGCGCCTCGAGCGCGAGGTTCTGGCATTCGTCGACCACCAGCATGCAGCGCCGCCCCGCGCGCGCCTCGTCCTGCAGGAAACGCTCGATCGCGCCCAGCGCGCCGGCCTTGTCGTGCCCTTCGACCGCAAGGCCGAAAGCCTGGGCAACGACATGGATGATTTCCTCCCCGTCGAGCGAGGAAGTCACGACCTGCGCGACCGTGAGCGCCTCGCGGTCGATCCGCTCCATCAGGTGGGCGACCAGAGTCGACTTGCCCGCGCCGACTTCGCCGGTGATGACGATGAATCCCTCACCCTGGTTCATCCCGTAACCGAGATAGCTCATCGCCTTGCGGTGCGTGACGCTCTCGAACCAGAATTGCGGGTCCGGCGTGAGTTGGAAGGGCCTTGCGGTGAAGCCGTAGAATTTCTCGTACATTGCTTTGGCTCCGAAATCAGAAATCGTAGCGCAGGCCGAGCAGCGCGGTCGCAAAGGCGAAATCCTCGGCGCTGAACTGGCTGTCGAAATAATCGACCGCCACCGCAGCGCGCGCCGACAGGCGCTGGGTCAGCGAGCGATTGTAGGAGGCCGAGGCGCCGAAGGCGGTGACGTCGCCGCCATCGGTGGCGCTCTCGAACCAGTTGCCATAGGCATTGAGCGAGAGGACCGCTCGCCGACCGAGCTGGCGTGAAAGCGCGCCGGTGACATAATAGCTTTCATCGGTCAGCCCGTCCGCCGCCGCGAGCGGGGTCCCGGCCGCGGCGATGAAAGTGCGCCGGTCATAGCCTGCGGCGATCGCGGCATCGAGCCGACCGATCGTGCGCTGGTAGCTTGCCCGCACGCCGCGCCCGCGGAACGCGGCCGAGCGCACCGAGCCGAGCGCGCCGAGCGTGCCGGGCCCTTCCGACCCGCTGACGAGGCCGCCGAAATCGCCGGTCACGGGATTGCGGAAGGCGGTGAAATCGCTCGAAAGGCCCGCCAGTGCGTTGTTGAGCACCCCGCCGAAACCGCTCACGCCGTCATAGGCGGTGATGGCAAGCGCGCTGCGCGAATCGGGCTGATATGTGAAGTTACCGTAATAGGTGGTTGAATCGTAACGTTCCCCGACCCGCGCCTCGAGCGAGGTGCGCGAGCTGGGACGCCACAGCACGCCGACATCCCAGAGCAGGCCGTCCACGTCGAACGCGATGAGCCGGGGGCTCGCGCTGTCGGTGACGAGCCGGCCGTCGGCCCCAAGGACCGGATCGCCATTGGCATCGCGCAGCGCGTCGCGGCTCGAAACCTCGACATCCTCATACCCGACCCCGCCGACGATCGCGAGCGAAGGTGTGACGGGAACGGTGATATCGGCGCGCACGAAAGCGTCGCGCACGCGCTGGTCGAGATTGGAGATGTCCTCCTGGAAGATGCCGCCGGTCACCGCGAGCCCCACGGGCAGCGGATCGCCCGACCGGGTCGAAGCGGTGATGCGCCCGTTATAGGTCACGCTGTCGTCGAACACGTCGATCGGATTGCCGGCGCTGTCGGACACTGCATCCGAGATCTCGAACCGGTTGTAGCCGACCCGCGCGAAACCGTTGATCGCGACCGCACCGACATTGGTCGCAAGCGTGGGGCCGGCATAGATGGAATAGGTCTGGCTTTCCGCGTCCTCGCGCACCAGCGGGTTGCTCGACACGCCCCCTCCGCCATCGACGCGGGTGCGGCTCGCAAGCCCCCCAGCCTCGAGCGTGAGCGCGCGCGGGATGATCCCAAGATAACCGCGTGCGACCCCGCTCAGCGTATCGCTGTCGACCTGGTCGTCGCCCCAGACGATATTGCGTTCATAGCGCAGCGAGACCGAGACGCCGGAATTGCGGCCCTGCCGGTTGGCATCGACCCCGGCGGCGACCTGAGTGAAAGTCAGCACGTCGTCGCCCGGCGTGAGTTCGGCCGAGAGAACCTGGCTGACCTCGATATAGGGCTGCAAGACCGTACGGCCGTCGCCCGAATTCTGGCGGCTGTCCTGGGCGTTGGCCGGAAGAGCCGAGATGAGCGCCGCAACTGCGGCGAGCGCGGAAAGACGATGGGCGGTGCGAGGCATGGGTCTAGTCCCTCCCCTTGCCGTAATCGCCGAAACGACGGCCCGAGGGACTGTAGCGCGCGGCGTTGAGGAGAAGCTTGATGTCCGCGCAGGCCGACAGCAGCTGGCGCGCATCCTCGAGTGCTGCGCGCCCCGTTTCGTCGGCGCGTGCGACCAGCACCGCCTGCCCGACATGGGCTGCAAGCTCGGCGGCCGGCGAAGCGGAAAGCGCCGGCGGCGTGTCGAAGATCAGCACCCTGTTCGGTGCCCCGCGCGTAAGCCGGTCGAAAACCTCGCCTGTCCGCGCGCTGGAAAGATACTCTGCATCGCGCACATTGGGGCTGCCCGCGGGAAGGACGAAGAGACCCTCGATATCAGTGCGGATGACGCAGCTTTCGGGGCGTATCGCGGGATCGGCAAGCACGTCCATCAGCCCGGTCCCGCCCTCGATACCGAGGCGCTGAGCGACCGAGGGCTTCACCACGTCGGCATCGACCAGCACCACCTCGATGTTCCGCTCGGCGGCCATCGCGATGGCAAGATTGGTGGCGCAATAGGTCTTGCCCTCGCCCGGATGCGGCGAGCAGACGAGGATGCGCCGCGCGAGGTCGTCGCCCCCGATGCGCGCCTCGGCGAGCAGTTCGCGCTTGACGATGCGGAATTCCTCGAGCTGGCCGGTGGCCGGGTCCTCGGGGACGATCAGGCCCTCGCTGCCCAGCCTTGTGCGGTCCACCACCTGGGGCGGACCCGAAAGCGCGACCCGCGCGGCTTGGTGCGAAGGCACTCGGCCCTCCGCCGGGGCGATGGGTGTTTCGCTCGTCGCCTTTTCGCTCGCGGGCTTTCCGGCCGGGGGCGTCTCCTGCGGCTGCGGTCGGCGCGGAGCCTGCGGCAGGTCACGCGGCACGTCCGCCGGGCCGAGCCCCTGCCCGAACGCATCGTCGGCTCGCTCGAACAGCGAGCGACGTTTGGCCTTGTCCGGCCTCTTTCCGGGCATTCCGCCCGGCGGCGTGATCCTGCTATGCTCGGTCATGCGCCCCTCCTCACGCCACGGTCCCGACCGAGACGACCTCGATCGCAAGCAGGATGACGAAAATCGCACCTAGCCCGGCGCAGGCGCCCGCGAACTGCTTCAATCGCCGCCGCTCGAGTGCCTTCGCTGCATCCGACAGGGTCAGCGAGATCGCCCCGATCACAGGCAGGTCGAAGGCGCGTTCAAGCTTCTGCGGCGTCGCAAAGCCCGAGCGCAGCTGGCCCAGCGCCCAGGCGACCCCCGCGCCCGCGCCGAGGCCGACCACCAGCACGCCCAGCAAGAGCACCGGGCGATTGGGCGCGGCGGGTTTTTGCGGGACGACCGGCGGGTCGATCAGGTCGAACTTGTACTGGCTGGTCTCGTCCACCACGTCGCCGCGCGTGCGGATTTCCTCGCGGTTCTGGAGCAGGTCCTCGTAATTCTTGCGCAGCACGTCGTAATCGCGACTGATCCGGTTCGCCTCGGCGGCGATGGCCGGTTCGCTCGCCTGGCTCGCCATCAGCGAAGCGAGAGTCGATTGCAGCGCCGCCCGCCGCGCCTGCAGCGATTCCACCGCCGCCTGCCGGTCGGCGCGGATCGCGATCAGCGAGGTATAGGCCGGGTTCGGGGTGCCGCGCGCGTCGTCCGGCCCGGCAGCGGCCGCCTGCCGGGCGAGCAGGTCCACCTGCCGCTTCGTCGCGACCACGTCCGGATGCTCGTCGGTGAGCCCGCGCGAACGCAGTTCGGCCAGCTGCGCCTGCGCCTGCATCAGCGCGCCGCGCGGGCCACCGGTATTCCCGGGGCCGATGATCGTGCGCGGCGTGCCGGAAAGCTGGCCTTCGATCGCGGCCAGGGCGCTCTGCGCGGCGGCGAGGTCGGCCTCGATATCGCGCAATTCGGTGCGCGCCTGCTGGACCTTGCTCGAAAGGGTCTGCGAGCCGCCGATCAATTCGGGATATTGCGCCTCGAAGGACAGCCGCCGTTCCTCCGCCGCCTCGAGTTCGGCCTTGCGCTCCTCGAGTTGGGAATCCAGTTCGGCCAGCGCCTGGTCGATTCCCGCCCGGTTGCCGGCAATGTGCTCCTCGCGGAAGATGTCGAGCAGCTTCTGCACCACATTGCGCGCAAGGACCGCGTTTTCAGCATCGGTCAGGTCGTCCTTGCCGACGGTCGCGGCGATGGCGAAAAGGTTGTCCTCTTCGCTGCGGACCGCGACCTTCTTCGAAAGGTCGGCAATGGCGTTGTCCATCTCGCCGCGGGTCGAGATCCCCTCGCCGAGCCGGGTCGCCTTGATCACCCGTTCGAGATTGACATTGCTCGCCAGCGTCTGGCGAACCTTGAGGATCTCTTCGCGTCCGTCGCCTGCAATGCCCAGCTGTTCGGACAGGACATCCTCGACATCGACGTAGATCCGCGCTTTGGATTCATAGGAATTGGGGATCAACGCGACCACCAGCCAGCCCAGGAGGCACACCCCCCAGGCGACCGCAATCGCGATCCAGCGCCGGTGCCAGACCGACCAGAGCGCCGCGCGCACCTCGTCGAAGAGTTCGTCCATCCGTGCCGCGCCCCCTTAGAAGCGACTCTCCGGGATGATGATCGTATCGCCGGGCGAAAGCATCACGTTGGCGCTGGCATCGCCGCGCTTGAGCAGGTCCGCGAGACGCAGGCGATATTCCTTCTGCGTGCCGCTTTCCCGGTCGAGCCGGATCAGCTTGGCACGGTTGCCGCTGGCAAATTCGCCCAGGCCGCCGACCGCGATCATCGCGTCGAGCACGGTCATGTTGGCCTGGTAAGGCAGCGAGGCGGGCTGTTCGGTCGAACCGACCACGCGCACACGCTGGTCGTAGGTGCCGCCGGGCGTGTTGACGATCACCGAAACGATGGGCTGCTCGATATATTTGGCGAGTTCGCCCGCAATGTAATCCTGCAGCTCGGTCGCGGTCTTGCCCACCGCCGGGATGTCCTGCACGAGCGGGATCGTGAGGCGGCCGTCGGGGCGGACCTTGACCTTCTCCGCGCTCAGTTCCGGATTGCGCCAGACATGGATCGTGATGTCGTCGAGCGGGCCGATGCGATATTCTTCCGAGGGCTGTTCTGCTGCGGCGGTGTAGGTCGCAGGCGGCAGTTCGGGACCGCCCGCGCAGGCGGCGAGCCCCAGCGGCAGCGCGAACGCGGCCACGAATCGCGCGGCGCGGCGGGCGATATGGGGAAGGGAAAGCGGCGTTCTGAACATCGTTACCTATCCTTGGACCAAGCATGCGCGGGGGCGGCACGTGCCGGCAGGAGCGACCTGCCCGACCCGGCCCCGCGGAATTCCAACGTCCGATGTGCCTGAAAATGGTGAAGAGAGTGTTAGGAATAAGCCCGCAATCCAAGTCCCATCCCGCCTTGGGACAGCGCATGGCGAGAGGTTAACGCGAAGGCCTGCCCGCCCTGCGGCGAGCCGCGTTCAGACCAGCATTTCGCGCGCCGGGCCATGGCCGAGGAAGGCGGACGGCGAAGCGGTCGCGCCATAAGCCCCGGCACAGAACACGGCGACGACATCCCCCACATCCGCGCGCGGCATCATCGCCTGGTCGGCGAGCCGGTCGAGCGGGGTGCACAGGCAGCCCACGATATTGACCTCCTCGCTCGGTTCCCCGGCGAAGCGGGTGGCTATCGCAGAGGGGTAATTGCGACGCACCACGGTGCCGAAATTGCCCGAGGCGGCGAGCTGGTGATGCAGGCCTCCATCGGTGACGAGATAGGTCGTCCCGTGGCTCTCCTTGCGATCGACGATGCGACACAGATAAACCCCCGCTTCGCCAGCGAGATAGCGCCCGAGTTCGAGGCACAGCTCGGTTTCGGCAAGCGCGGGCGGCAGGTTGGCGACGCGCTCGGCCAGCGCCTTGCCCACGGCGGCGAGATCGAGCGCTTCGTCGCCGGGGAAATAGGGAATGCCAAAACCGCCGCCCATGTTCAGCTTGGGCAGGCCGTGGCCGATTTGCTCAGCGAGTTCCGCAGCCAGATTCAACACGTTGGCTTGCGTTTCTGCGATCGCTTCCGCACTCAGCGCCTGGCTGCCGGTGAAGATGTGCAGCCCGCGCCATTCGGCTCCCTGTCCAATCACGTCGCGGGCCAGTGCGGGGACCTTGTCGGCATCGACCCCGAATTGCTTGGCACCGCCGCCCATCTTCATCCCCGAGCCCTTGAGCTCGAAACTCGGATTGACGCGGATCGCGATGCGCGGGCGCTGCCCCAGCCGCTCGCCGATCGCGAGCGAACGCGCCGCTTCGCCCGCGGATTCGCAATTGAGCGTCACGCCGGCGGCGATCGCGGCTTCCAGCTCCTCCTCGCGCTTGCCGGGGCCGGCAAAGCTGATGCGCGCAGGGTCTATTCCGGCGTCCTGCAGGATCGCCAGTTCGCCCGCCGAGGCGATGTCGAACCCATCGACCAGAGGCTCCATGTGGACGACGACGGCAGGCAGCGGGTTGGCCTTGACCGCGTAATTGACCCCGATGCGCTCCGGGAGCGCGGCGCGCAGGTCGGCGACGCGCTTGTCCAGCAATGCGCGCGAATAGACGAAGAGCGGCGTGCCGCCCGCCTCTTCGACCAGCGCGCTTGCCGTGCGCCCGCCAATGGCGAGTTCGCCTTCCAGCGTGCCGTAGCCGGGCGGGATCGGGCCGACGGGCTTCATTGCTGCGCTTTCGCAAGTTCGGCGGCGATCGCGGTGCGGTCGATCTTGCCGTTGGGATTGAGAGGCAGCGCCTCGCGCCAGTGGATGTGCCGGGGTTGCGGCTGCATGAAATTGGGCAGCACCGCCTTGAGCGCCCTGGCAAGCGCATCGGCATCGCCGGGCCCGCGCACCACCAGATGCACCGCCTGGCCGAGCCGCGGATCGGCCAGGCCGAGCGCGACCGCCTCTGAAGCGAGGCCGGTGGCGAGCGCGGCGTCCTCGACCTCCTGCGGGCTGATGCGGTTGCCCGCACTCTTGATCATGGCATCGCGCCGACCGACGAAATGCAGCAGGCCTTCCGCATCGCGCCGGACGCGGTCGCCCGACCATACGGCGGTGCCACCGTAATGCGAACATGCAGGTGCGGGACGGAAGCGCTCGGCGGTCCGCTCGGGGTCCTGCCAATAGCCCTGCGCCACCAGCGGCCCGCAATGGACGAGTTCGCCCTCCTCGCCCGGCGCGGCCTCTTCACCGTCGTCGCCGATAACGAGAATCTCTGCAAAAGGTATCGCCTTACCCATTGATGTCGGGTGCTTTTCAACCAATTCGGGGCTGAGATAAGTTGATCGGAACGCCTCGGTCAGACCATACATCGGGTAAAGCTCGGCCTGTCCGAAAATCCCTCGGAGTGATTGTACTAGCTCAACCGTCAGCGCGCCGCCGCTATTGGTCAACCGGCGCAGCGGGGCGCTTTCTTCCGGCTTCCATTCGAGCTCGGTCAGCTGGACCCAGAGCGGCGGAACCGCCGCGAGTGTTGTGACGCCGTGCCGCGCACAGGCCTTGGCAACGTCGCGCGGGAACAGGAAATCGAGCGGCACGACGCGTCCGCCGGCATACCACGTCGAAAAAAGCTGGTTCTGCCCGTAATCGAAGCTCAGCGGCAGCACAGCCAGCGTCACGTCATCCGGGGCCAGGTGCAGGTAATGCGCGACCGAAACCGCGCCGAGCCACATATTGGCATGGCTCAACATCACCCCTTTGGGCCGGCCGGTCGAACCGCTGGTGTACAGGATGGCGGCCAGCGCATCGGGATCGGCCTTGGAAGGTCCCGGGCCCCGCCCGGCCCTGCTCGCCTGCGTCAACGCCACATCCTCCTCGACCACGCGGCAGGCCGGGGGTACGTCGCCTTGCTCGAGCCCGGCGAGCCGCGATGCCGTCCCCACCAGCAGCCGCGCGCCGCTGTCTGCGAGGATATGCGCGACCTGCATCCGCTTCAAAAGCGGGTTGATCGGCACATGGACCAACCCCGCGCGCGCGGCGGCAAGGGGCATGAGACAGGTCAGCTCTCCCTTGGCGGCCCAGCTAGCCACCCGCGCGCCCCTGTCCGGCACTTCGCGTGCGAGCCAAGCGGCGATTTCGTCAACACGCAAGTTTAACGCATCGTGATCCATAAACCCCGAACGAAGCTCGAGCGCGATGTCCCCGCCCCGCCCGCGTTCCGCAGCGAGCACCGCAAGGTGATCGATCGGACGGGGCGCGGAATCGGGCTCGCGGCAGGCTTTCTCGGCGATCGCGGCGGGCGAAGGGCTGGGCATCGGTCTTTCTGCGTCGTCGGAGGGCGGAACGGTTCGGGAGTGTTCGAAAGCGAGGTATAATGATCGTATCGACCTGTCACGATAGCGTTAACGCGCTCAGCGGTCTCGCATGCGGCGATGGCCATGCCGCGCCCGCACCGTTCGATCGCGCCGAATGGTACGCGCTGCTGGCCGAAACGGGCCTCGTCCCGCTTGTCGCGATGGCGCAGGACGGTGACGCGCATGCGGCGCTCGCCCTCACCGAGACCCATGGACGGATCGCCCCCTTGCGCAACTGGTACAGCTTCACTTGGCGCCAGCTCGCCCCTCCCGGCGAACGCGGAGACCGTTTGCTGGCCGAAATCGCCCGCCAGCTCAAGACGAGGGGCCACCGCGTGACGCTCGCCCCCGTTCCCGAGGAGGACGGGTCGGCATCCCGCCTTGCCCGCGCCTTCCGCGCCGCCGGCTGGCGGGTCGAGGTCACGCTCTGCGACATAAATCACGTGTTGCATCTGCGCGGGCGCAGTTTCGCCGAATACTGGGCGGATAGGCCCGGGCGTATGCGCACGACGCTAAAGCGCAAGGCGAAGAAGGTCGAGACCCGCATCCTGGAAAGCTTCGACCCTCAATTGTGGGCCGCATACGAAGACATCTATGCAGAAAGCTGGAAACCCGAAGAGGACTTCCCCGCCATGCTGCGCAGCTTCGCTCAGGCCGAGGGCGCGGCAGGCCGTCTGCGTTTCGGCATGGCCTGGCACCAAGGCGAGCCGGTCGCGGCGCAGTGCTGGACGGTCGAGGGCGGGACCGCCTTCATCCACAAGCTAGCGCATCGAGAAAGCCATCGGCAACTCTCGGCCGGTACGACGCTCACCGCCGCCCTATTCGAACATGTCATCGACCGGGACCGGGTGGGGACAATCGATTTCGGCACGGGCGACCAGCCCTATAAGGCCGACTGGATGGAGGAGATACGCCCGCGCTACCGGATCGACTGTCTCGCCATGGGACGCGCCCGCGCCTGGATCGATCTGGCCCGCCTGGCCGGGCGGCGGCTCAGCGAACCGGACGTGCCGGAACTTGCGCCCGCGCCGCTCGCTGGCTAAGGCCGCGCTCCAAGAACAGGCCGCGCCTTTCGCAACCTTGCGCGCGGGTCCGAACGGGGAATCCGAAAGCCATGAGCACGACTCCGGCCATCAAGACCGCCGCCGAAGGCGGAAACAGCCAGACGGGAACGGGAATGGACCGCGCCGCAATCGACCGTGAATTGAAGTCGATAATCGCCGACGTGCTGGGAATCGACGCGGCGCAGGCAGAGGCGATGGGGCCGGATTCGGGCCTCTTCGGCCATTTGCCAGAACTCGATTCCATGGCGGTGGCGGGCCTTCTCACCGAGATGGAGGACCGGCTTGAAATCGTCATCGAGGATGACGATGTCGATGGCGAGATGCTCGAAACCTATGGCGGGCTTCTCGGCTTCGCCGAAACCAAGCTCGCCGAAAGCTGATTCCCGTTACTGCACAGACGGACGGGAGCCAGCGCTTGATCGGCACCTGGACAGCACCGCTCGAACACGGACAGACAGCCGAGGAATTGCTCGTTTCCTTCGACCGGTCCCGACAATGCCGGGTGCTGGTCCTACCGGCATGGTTCGACGAGGCGAACAAGCTGCGCCGCCTTACCGTGGCGGCCATGCGGCTGCTCGACGAGGCGGGGATCGACTGCTTCCTGCCCGACCTTCCGGGCTGCAATGAAAGCCTCGTTCCACTCGACAAACAGACCTTGACGGCCTGGCGCGCGGCGGCGCGAGCGGCCTGCGAGGCTTTCACCGCGACCCATGTGCTCGCGATCCGTTCGGGCGCGCTCATCGCGCCTGCGGACCTTCCCGGCTGGCGCTACGCCGCGCAGAGTGGGCCGAAACAATTGCGCGGGATGATCCGGGCACGCACCCTCGCCGCGCGCGAGGACGGGCGCGAGGAAAGCCGGGAAGAGCTGATGGACAGGGGGCGGCGCGACGGGCTCGTCCTTGCCGGCTGGCCGCTGGGCGCCACCTTCTTCGCCGAATTCGCCGAGGCCGAGGCCGGGGCCTCGCAGATCCGGCAGGACATCGCCCAGTCCGCGCTCGGCGGGCCCGGCCTGTGGCTGCGCGCAGAGCCCGATCACGATCAGGCGCAGGCCGAGGCACTGGCACGGATCATCGCTGATTCGCTTGGCGAAGGACGATCCACAGAGGGCGAGGCATGACCCGGCTCCCGCTCGATTTCGGGTGCGGCAGCCTCAAACTTGCGGGCACGCTCGACACGGCCCCCGGCACCACCGGGCTTCTGATCGTGAGCGGCGGCAACGAAGTCCGCGCGGGTGCCTTTTCCGGCCAGTCGCTGCTGGCCTCGCGGATCGCGCGGGCGGGCTTTCCGGTGTTTCGCTTCGACCGGCGCGGGATCGGCGACAGCGAGGGCGAGAATCGCGGCTTTCGCCATGCGCGGCGCGACATCGCCGCGGCATTGGAAGCTTTCCGCGCGATTGCCCCGCAGGTCGACCGGGTGGTTGGCTTTGGCAATTGCGACGCGGCCTCGGCGCTGATGCTGACGAAAGGAGCGGGGCTCGACGCTCTGGTCCTTTCCAACCCCTGGACGATCGAGGAGGATGGCGGCGAGAAGGATCCCACGCCGCCGGCTTCCGCCATCCGAGCGCGCTATGCCGAAAAGCTCACCAATCCCCGCGAGGTGGCGCGCCTGCTGCGCGGCGGGGTGGACCTCGGGAAACTGGGCCGGGGCCTTATCAAATCGCTCGCTCCCGCCCCCGCGCCTTCAAGCCTTGCGGAGGAAATGCGCGCAGGCCTGGCAGACTATGATGGCCCGGTGCACATCCTGCTCGCCACTGCGGACCGCACCGCGCAGGTCTTCGAGGAAAGCTGGGGCCCCGACAGCCGGATCGCCCGCTGCGAGGGCGCGGGCCATGCTTATGACCGGGCGGAGCACCGGGAGTGGCTCGACGCGCAAATCCTCGCTGCGCTCAGAGCGTGACCCTCAGGCGCGCTCGAACAGGCTGACCAGTTCGACGTGGGTCGACCAGCGGAACTGGCCCACCGGCCGCAGTTTCGTGCAGCGAAAGCCGTTTTCGACAAGCCGCGCGGCATCGCGCGCCCAGCTTGCCGGATTGCAGCTGACATAGAGGACCCGGGCCAGCTCGCTCGCCGCGATTTCGGCGACCTGCGCCTTCGCTCCGGCTCGCGGAGGGTCGAGCAACACGGCATCGAAGCGCGCAAGTTCGCTCGGCTGAAGCGGCGCGCGGAAAAGATCGCGGTGCAAGGCGAGCGCACGCCCCCCGGTTCGCGCTCCGGCGGCCTTGAAGGCGAGGTGCGCGGCACGGTCGGCTTCGACACCCAGGACTTTTCGCTTCGCCGGTCCGGCCGTGAGCAGACCGAAGGCGAAAGTGCCGAGCCCGGCGAAGAGATCGGCGACGACTGAAGCATCGCCGATCCATGCGATTGCATCCGAAGCCATGCGCTCTTGCGCATCGATGGTCGCCTGCAGGAAAGCGCCGGGCGGCAGGTCCACGGGTATGCCCGACAGGGTCACAGAGACCGGTTCCGGCTCCCACATCGTTTCCGTGCCATAGCCCTGGTCGATCGAAAGCCGCGCAAGGCCGTTCTCTCTTGCGAGATCCAGCGCGGCTTCGGTCGCGGCGAGGCCGTCCAGTGCGACGTTGGTGAGCGCGACATCGGGCCCCTGGTCGGCCAGGGTGAGCCGCGCCTCGATCCCGCCCTTGCCGCCATGCGCAGCGATGAAGGCCCGGAGCGGGCCGGAAAGGGCGAACAGCTGCTCGTGCAGGACCGGGCAGGCCTTCATGTCGACAATCCGGTGCGAGCCGCCCGCGCGAAAGCCGAGGACCGCCCCTTTCGCCGTTCTGAGCCCGTGGAGGCTCGCCCGGCGACGGGTTGCAGGCGGCGAGAGATGGACCGGCAGGATTTCGAGCGTCTCGATGCCTTGCCTCGCGGCGGCGCCCAGCACCCGGTCACGCACGAAATCGGCAAGGACCGTGTCGTCGGCATGCTGGAGCTGGCATCCCCCGCAAGGGCCGAAATGGGGACATGGCGCTGTCACATGATGGGCTCCCTCAAGGACCCCACCGTCCGCTGCGACCCTGTCACCCGGCACCGCGCCCGCGACATGGCGGCCTTCGGCAGTAACGCCGTCTCCCCTCGCCGCGATGCGGACGATTTCCCCGGGACCGCTCACAGGCTCGTGGAGACAAGCGCGGCAGCGAGGCTGCGCGGCACGGCGCGGGCGAGTTCTTGCGCGGTGAAGGCAGGACCGCAAAGCCGCGCCGTCTCCCCGTGCAGCCACACGGCCTCGCACGCGGCCTCGAACGGATCGCTTCCGGTTGAAAGCCTGCTAGCGAGGATGCCGGCCAGCACGTCCCCCGTACCCGCGACCGAGAGCCAGCTCGGCGACGGCGGCGCAAGGGACAGCCTGCCACCGGGCGCCGCAATCACGGTATCGGGGCCCTTGGCGACGACCACCGCCCCGCTCGTGCGCGCGAGCGCCTGCGCCCGGTCTCGGCGGCTCTCCGCGCGAACCGCGAAGCTCTGGCACAGAGTTGCAAGCTCGCCGTCATGCGGGGTCATGACGAGCACTTGTTCCCCCAGCATTGCGGGCCGCAGCAGTACGAGTGCATCGGCGTCGAGCACGGTCGGCAGATCGGAGCCCAGCACCGCCATGAGCCGCCTGCCCGCTACTTCATCGCGCCCCAGGCCGGGGCCGCACAAGAGCGCATCGATCCGCTCATCGGCTAGCGCATCGCCCAGCGTGTCGGTCTCGATCACGAGGTCAGGAGGAGGAGCGGCAGGGACGGTTTCGGCAAATAACTTGACATAGCCCGCGCCCGCACGCTGGGCGGCGAGGGTCGCCAGCAGGCCAGCCCCGGGCATTTCGCCCGCGACCACAGCACAAAGCCCGCGACGATATTTGTGGCTGTCGCGCTCGGGCGGATCAATTCGCGGCCTTGCAAGGAGCCGGGCTGCGCCATCGACGGGCCCTATCCCGATGGGGACAAGCCTGACCCGCCCCATCCTCGCCCTGCCCGGCAGGCTCCAGTGGGCGAATTTCCATGCCCCGAGCGCAAGCGTGATGTCGTAGTCCGGCAGCTTCTCGTTGAGCAGTTCGCCGCTGTCGCTGGCAATGCCGGAAGGCAGGTCGACCGCAACGCGCATCGGGTGTCGCCCGGCGAGGTCGCGCAGGAGCAGCGCCAATTCGCCCGACAGCGGCCGGGCCAGTCCGGTCCCGAACAGGCAATCCACCAGCACCTCTGCCCGGACATCGCGGCCCGAGGAATGGACCGGCCCCTCGAAACGCTTGCGCGCGGCCAGTGCCGCGTCGGTCTTGGGCTCGATCGGGGCGACGATCTCGACTTGGTTGCCCGCCTCGACGAGCCGCCGCGCGATAACATAGCCGTCGCCGCCATTATTGCCGGGGCCGCACAGGACCGTGACCGAACGCCCGGCGGCGACGCGGCGGACCCACTCTGCAGCACCCCCGGCGGCGATCTCCATCAGCTCCGAAACGCTCGTGCCGCTATCGAAGATCGCCTGCTCGGCAGCCTGCATTTCGCTGGCAGTCAGAATCTGGCTCTCGTTCATTCCGGCTCGCCCGCAGGGGGAAGGCGGTAGCGGTCGCCTGCGACGGTGAACTCGATGCCGCTCGCGGCGTCGAGTGCGACCATGACTAGCGGCTCGGCCCCGTCGAGCGGGAGCAGGGTGGAGCGCTCCATCACGAAGCGCCGGAAGCCGCCGCCCGGATGGTGGATAACGAGCATTTCGCGCCCCTCCTCCAACGCCCGCCTTTCGAGCACGCATTCGTCCGCGAATTCTGCCCCCGGCCCGATCGCGCAGGCGATGGTCTTGCCTTGCGGAGCGCCCGCCTCGGGCACGCAGGCTGCGAGCCCCAAAGCGAGGAGAGCCGCGCTAGATATCCGCAAAGCAGTGTTTCTCCGCCTTCGCCCCCGGATGGGTGAGCGCGCCGTAACGCGCCGGTCCGACGGTTTGCGAATAGCGCCAGAGCGTGCCCGACTGGTAATCATGTTCGCGCGGTTGCCACGCCTTGCGCCGTTCTTCCAGCACCGTTTCCTCGACTTCGAGCTCGATCGTGCCGGCGACCGCGTCGATGGAGATGATGTCCCCGTCCTCGACCAGCGAGATGGGGCCGCATTCCGCCGCCTCCGGCCCGACATGGCCGATGCAGAAGCCGCGCGTCGCACCCGAGAAGCGCCCGTCGGTGATGAGCGCGACCTTCTCGCCCATCCCCTGCCCGTAGAGCGCAGCGGTGGTGGAAAGCATCTCGCGCATTCCGGGGCCGCCCTTGGGCCCTTCGTAGCGGATCACGATCACGCTGCCTTCCGCGATGTCGCGTGCCTCCACGGCCGCGAAAGCATCCTCCTCGCGGTCGAACACCCGCGCGGGGCCGGAGAACTGAAGCCGCGCCATGCCGGCGACCTTGACGATCGCCCCGTCGGGCGCGAGCGAGCCTTTGAGCCCGACGACGCCGCCGGTGGGCGTGATCGGGTTGGAGACTTCGTAGAACACCTTCTGATCGGGGTTCCAGGTGATCTCCTCGATGTTCTCACCCAGGGTCTTGCCGGTGACGGTGATCGGTTCGGGATCGATGAAGCCGCCGTCGAGCAGTGTCTTCAAGGCCATGTAGACCCCGCCCGCCTCATGCATATCCTTGGCGACATACTTACCACCCGGCTTCAAGTCCGCGATGTAAGGTATTGTTTTGAATACTTCCGCGACATCGAACAGGTCGAAATCGATCCCCGCTTCATTGGCCATGGCGGGCAGGTGGAGCGCGGCGTTGGTCGAACCGCCCGTGGCAGCAACGACCCGCGCCGCATTCATGAAGGCTGCGCGCGTGCAGATATCGCGCGGGCGCAGATTCGTTTCGACCAGATACATCACCTGTTTGCCGGCGGCGCGTGCGATTTCCTCACGCGATCTGTACGGAGCGGGCGCCATGTTGCTGTTCGGCAATGACAATCCGATCGCCTCACCGACGCAGGCCATGGTGTTGGCAGTGAACTGGCCCCCGCAGGCACCGTGTCCGGGACAGGCGACCTTCTCGAGGGCGATCAGTTCCTGCAGGGGGCAGTTTCCGGCGGCGTGCTGGCCGACCGCCTCGAACACGTCGACAACGGTTACGTCCTTGCCATGATGAGTGCCTGGAAGGATCGAGCCGCCATAGACGAAGATCGCGGGCACGTTGAGCCGCAGCATCGCCATCATCATGCCCGGCAGGCTCTTGTCGCAACCTGCAAAGCCTACAACCGCATCATAGCAATGGCCGCGCACCGAAACTTCGACTGAATCCGCGATCACCTCGCGGCTGACCAGCGAGCTTTTCATCCCCTGGTGGCCCATCGCGATTCCGTCGGTCACGGTGATGGTGTTGAACCGGCGCGGCGTCCCTCCCCCGGCGATCACCCCCTCGCGCGCGATGTCGGCCTGCGCGTTCAGGGTCGTGTTGCAGGGCGCGCTGTCATTGCCTGCGCTCACCACGCCGACGAAGGGTTGGTTGATCTCCTCCTCGGTCATGCCCATCGCGTAGTAATAGGAGCGGTGCGGCGCGCGTTCGGGGCCGACCGAAACGTGGCGGCTGGGCAATTTCGACTTGTCGAAGCGTTCGGACATATTCTTTCCCGTCACTGGCTTGCTTGCGCAACAGCCCCTGCCTTCAGGAAAGCGCCAGCGCAACCCTTCCGACCACATCGGCGAGCATGTCGGCCCAGCGCGATTGCTGGGCGCGGGTCGTGATGTGGTCCTGGCGGATCTCGAAGAAGCAATAGGGGCGCCCATGCGCCTCGGCATGGCGGTTCATGCTGGCGTTCAGTTCAGCGCCCGAATAGGGCTGGTTCTTTCCGACATGCAGGCCCTCGTCCGCGAGAAAGCGGATCGCATGGCGCGCGGCCCGGTCATCGGTGTTCCACAGCAGGGAGATGTCCCACGGGCGCTCCTCGTCGGTGGACGCCATCTTCGGCGTAAAGGAATGCAGCGATACGATCAGGCCAGGCTGGGCGGCTTCCAGCCACCCTTGGAGTGCGGCGTGATAGGGGCGGTGAAAGCGGCTTAGCCGCCTTTCGATGTCGGCCCCGATATTGCCGGGAATCACGTATCCGTCGCTCGCCTCGGGGACGACGTTCGGATGGTCCTCCTCGCGGTGAAGGTCGCAGACGAGGCGGCTGACCGTGGCGAGGTGTGCGGCGATACCGTGCTGGTTCGCCATCCGGGTCGCAACGCCCGCCACACCGATGTCGATGGCGACGTGTTCTTTGAGAAGTTCGGGCGCGATGCCGAGGGGGATGTCCTCGGGCACGAAATTGGAGGCGTGGTCGGCGACGCAGACGATCCCGCCCGGGCTAGGCGCTCCAATATGGCGGAAGGGCTGGCCGTCAATCATCTCAGCTTCCCCCTGAGTTGCCACCAGCCGGGGTGGTCCGCCGCGACGCGCTCGGCGGCCGCATCGCGCTCGGCCTCGCTGTCGTAAAGCGCGAAACAGGTCGCGCCCGAGCCGGACATGCGGGCGAGCCACGGGTCGGTTCCGCGGAGCGCATCCAGCACCTCTCGGATGACCGCGCAAAGCGAAATCGCAGGTGCTTCGAGGTCATTGCGCCCCTCGAAGGCGATGTGCCGCGCGGGGCCTTCGGGCAGCGCGCCCCGGCCTGATCCGTCCCACGCCTTGAACACCGGCCCGGTCGACAGCGGCACACGCGGATTGACGAGGAGGACGGGGGTTCCGGCGAGGTCGTCCTCCACCTTCGCCTGCTCGGTCCCGGTCCCGCGCCCGATATGCGTGCGGCTTAGGACGCAGGCAGGCACGTCGGCGCCGAGCTTCGCCGCGCGTTCCCGCCAGTCGTCGGGCAGGCCGTGGAGCGACTCGACGATGCGGAACACCGCCCCCGCATCAGCCGACCCGCCGCCGAGGCCAGCCGCGACGGGGAGGTTCTTTTCAAGCGTGATCGCGAGGCCCCGCGAGCGTGGCAGGACGGCGAGCGCCTTGGCGACGAGATTGTCGAAAGGGTCCTCGATCCCGCGTGCGAATTCACCGAGGGTCGTGACGCTGTCCTGCTGCGCCGGTGAGGCGCTCAGCACATCACCCGTATCGACGAAGGCGAACAGGGTCTCGAGCTCGTGATACCCGTCCTCCCGCCGCCGACGGACATGCAGCGCGAGGTTGATCTTGGCATAGGCGGTTTCGGTGAGGGTCACTTCGTCGAGCGGTTCGCTTTAGCCTCGCGTTTGAGGCGACGCTTCTCCATCAATTCGTCCGAACCCTCATCGCCTTCAGCAAACATCGAATCGATCTCCCGCTTCGACTTACCTGCGAAGACGCTTCGGTGGGTCTCGTGTTTGCTACGGCTCGAGACACCCTCTCACATATTCGGATAATTCGGCCCGCCGCCGCCTTCGGGCGTCACCCAGTTGATGTTCTGGTTGGGGTCCTTGATGTCGCAGGTCTTGCAGTGGACGCAGTTCTGCGCGTTGATCACGAATTGCGGCTCCTTGCCCTCTTCCTCGACCCATTCGTAGACGCCCGCCGGGCAATAGCGAGCCGAGGGGCCGCCATAGACTTCCAGCTCGCTTTTCTTCTGCAGCTCGCGGTCCTTGAGCTGGAGGTGACAGGGCTGGTCCTCGGCGTGGTTGGTGTAGCTGAAGGCGACGTTGGTGAGCCGGTCGAAGGTGATCTCGCCGTCGGGCTTGGGATAGTCGATCTTCGGATAGAGGTCCGCGCGGCCTGTCATCTCGTGGTCGCGGTGGTGCTTCATCGAGATCGGCAGGCCGATCTTGAGCGTGCGCATCCACATGTCGATACCCGCAAGCGCGGTGCCGATGTCGCCGCCGTACTTGGCGACGGCTGGCTGCGCATTCTGGACTTTCTTCAGCTCGTCCGCGATCCAGCTTTCCCGCAGGGTGCTGTCATAATCCGAAAGCTCGGTCTTCTCGTGGCCCGCCGCGATCGCCGCGGCGATGCTGTCGGCGGCGAGCATCCCGCTCTTCATCGCGGTGTGGCTGCCCTTGATCCGGGGAACGTTCACAAAGCCCGCCGCACACCCGATCAGCGCACCGCCGGGAAAAGCGAGCTTGGGCACGGACTGCCATCCGCCCTCGTTGATCGCGCGCGCGCCATAGGCCACGCGCTTGCCACCTTCGAGATATTCGCGGATCGCGGGGTGCTGCTTCCAGCGCTGGAACTCCTGGTAGGGCGAAACCCACGGGTTCTTGTAATCGAGCGCGGTCACGAAGCCGATCGCGACCTGACCGTTCGCCTGGTGGTAAAGGAAGCCCCCGCCCCAGGTGTCGCTTTCGGACAGCGGCCAGCCCTGGGTGTGAATGACACGGCCCGGCACATGCTTGGCCGGGTCGATGTCCCACAATTCCTTGCATCCGAGGCCATAGACCTGCGGCTGGCAATTCGCCTCGAGATCGTATTTCGCCTTCATTCGCTTCGTCAGCGAACCGCGCGCGCCCTCCGCGAAAAGCGTGTATTTGGCATGGATTTCCATGCCGGGCTCGTATTCCTGCTTCTTCTCGCCGTTCGCATCTACGCCCATGTCCTGCGTAATGACGCCCGCGACCGCGCCGTCATCGTCGAACAGCACATCGGCCGCCGGGAAGCCGGGAAAGACCATCACGCCCAGTTCCTCGGCCTGTTCGCCTAGCCAGCGGGTCATATTGCCGAGCGAGCCGGTATAGCAGCCGTGATTACCCATCAGCGGAGGCATCAGGGCGTGCGGCAGGGAAGTCTTTCCGCCTTTCGAAAGCATCCAGTGCCAGTTATCGGTCACGGGCGTTTCGGCCATCGGGCAGCCCTGATCGCGCCAATCCGGCAGCAGTTCGTCGAGCGCCTTTGGATCGACCACCGCGCCGGAAAGGATATGCGCCCCGATCTCGGAGCCCTTTTCGAGCACGACGACTTCGAGTTCCTCGTTGATCTGCTTGAGGCGGATCGCCGCAGAAAGGCCGGCCGGCCCGCCTCCCACGATGACCACATCGCAGGGCATTGATTCACGTTCGCTCATGCGCTTCTCTTGTAACCCTTCGTTTCCGGCAAAACGCCCATCGGCGTTTAGAGAGCCCCCTCTCTGGCCTATTGCACTTGCTAACTGCCCCCCGGACAGTCAAGACCCGCTTTGGATAGCATGACCGCCCCCGACCCCGACCTTGCCCGCGAACTCGCCGCCCATCGCGAATGGTGGCGGCTTGCGGGCGTCGACCTCGATTTCGCCGATGACGCTACGGCATGGCTGGCCCGGCCGGCACCGGTCGAGCCCGTTGCCGAACCTGCTGCGAACGTCGCGGTAAGAGGCGATGCGCCGGCCGAGACGAAGCTTGCGAAAAAAGCGCCGGCGATCGGTCTGTTCGGGGATTCGCCGCCTGAGACGCTTGAGGCGTTTCGCGATTGGTGGCTCACGGCTCCCGGGCTCGACATGGTCGGCCCGCGCGGCCGGGTCCCGCCGCGCGGGACCGCCGGAGCGGCTCTTATGGTCCTGGTGGTGCATCCCGAGGAAACCGACCGCGAGCACCTCCTTTCCGGATCGCAAGGTCGGCTTATCGAGGCGATTCTTGCGGCGATGGGGCTTTCAGGTGAAGAAACCTATGTCGCCTCCGCCCTTCCCCGCTTCACGCCGATGGCCGATTGCGCCGCCGAAGCGCAGCGAGGAATGGCCGATGTGCTCTCGCGCCATATCGAGATCGTCGCGCCCCGGCGGATCGTCGCATTTGGTGCAGGGCTTGCCGCGCTTCTCGCACCGGACGCGAAAAAGGATTATGGGAATTTACCTATCCTAAACCACAAAGCCTCCAATAAACCGGTCTTGGTGAGCGAGGATCTCGAGAGCCTAATCGGGATGCCCAGGCTCAAGGCCCGGTTCTGGCGGAGATGGATCGAGTGGTCGAGCGAACAGGTCTGACAGCGAAAGGGGCCGCTGGGCATAGCCCGGTACTAACGTATTTGAGTGGAGCGCTGGCGGCGTTGACCGTCGCGTTCGGCGGCGCGTTCGCCTCGCCTCTGGCAGCCCAGCCCTCGGGCAGCATGGTCGCGCATTACGACCGCGCCGAACGTACCGCCTCCGCACTTCCCGTCGTCCTGTCGGCGCGTCAACGCGACCATTACCGCGCGGTCTTCGCCGCGATCGACCGCGAGGACTGGGGAGCTGTCGACCGCCTACTGGCCGACGAAGACGGCGTGCTGCGCGCCGTTGCACTGGCCGAATACTACACCCATGCGAACAGTCCCAAGGTCAGCGCCGAACAGGTGGCGGCTTGGTTTGCGGCAGGTCTCGAACTGCCGCAGGCGGCACAACTGGCGCGCCTCGGGGAGAAGCGTGGGCTGGAGAATGCGCCCGAATTGCCCGCCGTCCAGGCGTTGAGCCGCCGCCCCGCCGCGACCAAGCGGATCCGCCCACGCACGGTCGAAGACGCGAACATGCCGCAATCAGTCCGCGCCGCGATCCTAGATGCGATCCGCAGCGACGATCCGGCCTCGGCACGACGTTATCTCGAAGAGGTCGATGCGAGGCTCGGTCCCGAAGCCCGGGCCGAATGGCGCCAGCGGGTCGCCTGGAGCTTCTACATCGAGAACGACGATCGCTCCGCCCTCGCCATGGCCGAGACGGTGGCGGAGGGAAGCGGGCCGTGGGTCGCGGAAGGCGAATGGGTCGCCGGTCTTGCCGCATGGCGGCTGGGCCATTGCGCGCTTGCGGCGGAAAGCTTCGCCGAGGCGGCGAAAGCCTCGACCAATGACGAGCTCACCACCGCAGCGCATTACTGGGCCCATCGCGCGCTCGTGCGCTGCCGCGAACCGGGCGAAGCGCAGCAGCACCTTGTCGCAGCGGCTCGCTATCACGAAACGCTCTACGGAATGCTCGCGGCCGACCAACTCGGTATCGACCTGCCGGCCGAAGCCGCACCGGAAGCCTTCGGCAAAGACGACTGGCGCGTGCTCGAGCGGCGCGACAATGTCCGCGTTGCAACGGCGCTGGTCGAGATCGGGCGCTATGCGCTTGCCGATGAAGTGTTGCGCCACGAGGCTCGGATCGGCCCCCCAGGTGCTTACCCGGCCCTCGCACGCCTCGCGCGCGAACTGGGCCTGCCGGGCGCACAGCTGTTCATGGCCCATCACGCGCCCCGCGGGATGCACAGCAATGCTGCGCTGCGCTTTCCGGTCGCGCGCTGGCAGCCGCGCACAGGATGGCGGGTCGACCCTGCACTCGCCTTCGCCCATGCGCTTCAGGAATCGAATTTCCGCACCGGCGCAGTGAGCCCCGCCAATGCGCGCGGGCTCATGCAGATCATGCCGACCACGGCGCGGGATCATAACCGCCGCCTCGAACTGGGTGCAAGTTATGCCGATCTCAACGATCCCGAGATCAACCTCGCCTACGGCCAGCAGCACCTTGAGATGCTGCGCGACAGCGGCGCGACCGGCGGGCTGCTGCCCAAGATCATGGCGGCCTACAATGCCGGCCTTACCCCGGTCGCTCGCTGGAACAGCGAAATCAACGACCAGGGCGACCCACTGCTTTGGATGGAATCGATCCCCTACTGGGAGACGCGCGGCTATGTCGCGATCGTGATGCGCAATTACTGGATGTACGAGCGTGCCGCCGGGGTCGCCTCGCCCAGTCGCCGGGCGTTGGCCCAGGGGCGCTGGCCAGTCTTCCCGCGAATGTCTAGGGTCCGCACCGCAAGGGTGGAACTCGAAGACTGAAGGGGCGGCAGGCATGGCCATCGACGAGACACGGCAGTTCGTTCCTATCAATATCGCCGTGCTCACCGTATCCGACACCCGAACCTGCGATAACGACACGTCCGGAGACATCCTCGCCGAGCGGATCGAGAGTGCCGGGCACGCACTGGCCGCGCGTGCTATCGAACGCGACGATGCCGCCACGCTGGTCGCACGGCTCGAAGGGTGGGTCGATGATCCAGCTATCGACGCGGTGGTCTCCACCGGGGGGACGGGGCTTACCGGGCGCGATGTCACGCCCGAGGCACTGGCGATGATCGAGGGCGCACGCGAGATCCCCGGTTTCGGCGAAGTGTTCCGCTGGGTAAGCTTCAACACCATCGGAACCAGCACGATCCAGTCGCGCGCCTGCGCAGTGGTGGCGCGTGGCACATACATCTTCGCGCTGCCCGGTTCGAACGGCGCGGTGAAGGACGGCTGGGACAATATCCTCGCCGAGCAGCTCGACGCGCGTAACCGGCCCTGTAATTTCGTCGAGCTGATGCCGCGCCTCACCGAGCGATAGCGGCGGAACAAAGCGTTACGCACCCGGATTGGTCAGGCATCACGCCGCAAAACGGGGCCCCCTTGCTTGATCTCGCCCAATATTCGACCACCACGCTCGCGATCGCTTTCGCCGCGTGCGCGGTCGTGATCGCGGTGTTCGGTTCGAAAATGGCGGGATATGCCGACGTTATCGCCGACCGGACCGGCCTTGGCGAAGCGCTGATCGGTTCGGTCCTGCTGGGCGCGGGGACGAGCATTGCCGGGATCGTGACCTCGACCAGCACCGCGGCCAGCGGGGCGGCCGATCTCAGCGTCTCGAACGCACTTGGCGGGATCGTTGCGCAAACAATGTTCCTCGCCCTTGCCGATGTCTTCTACAAGCGGGTCAATCTCGAGCATGCGGGCGTGAGCGCGGTCAATCTGGGTCAGGCGACCGTGCTCATCGTGCTGGTCGCGTTGCCCGTCATGGCCTGGGCCGCGCCGCCGATCACGCTCCTCGGGGTCAATTTGCTGAGCCCCGTCCTCATCGCGGTCTATCTCATCGGCCTTCACAATGCCCATCGCATCCACCAGGAACCGATGTGGCTGCCCAAGCAGACGAAGGACACGCAGGAAGACGAACCGAACGAAGACGATGAAGGGCGATCACTTGCACGGCTTTTCGCCATGTTCGGCGCGCTCGTCGTGATCGTCGGCTTTGCGGGCTATGTCGTGGGGGAAACCGGCCTCGCCCTGTCCGAAAGGCTGGGCCTTTCGGGCAGTCTGGTCGGATCGCTCGGCACGGCGACCGTCACTTCGCTGCCTGAACTCGTCACCACCATCGCCGCCGTGCGTCGGCGCGCGCCGCAGCTCGCGATTGGCGGGATCGTCGGCGGGAACATGTTCGATTCGCTGTTCATCGCCGCGAGCGACTTCGCCTATCGCGACGGTAGCATCTATCATGCGATATCCGATGCCACGGTGTTCTGGATGGGCCTCGTCATCGTGATGACCGCAGTCCTGCTACTCGGCCTGCTGCGCCGCGAGCGCGAGGGGCCGGGCAAGATCGGCTGGGAATCGGTCGCACTGATCGCGCTATGGGCCGTCGGGGCGGGGCTGCAGATCTATCGCGGATAAGGCTCGACAGCCACGTATGTTCCTTCTATGTTCCGACTCATGCCCGATCCGGAACGCACGCCTGCCAAGGGCCGCGGCGCGGCCTCCGCCCGCACCCCTGCCCGCTTCGGGCTCACAGCGCGCGAGGCGTGCGGCGACTGGCGCGACCATCTTGAGGCGCTCGGAGGCGATGATGCCGGCCCGGCGGTAAGGCTCAGGACGACCGTGACGCGCGAGTGCCCGCGCTCCATCCTCAGTTTCAACCGGTCGCCCGACATACCGTTCGACCGTTCGGTCAATTCCTATCGCGGCTGCGAGCATGGCTGCATCTATTGCTATGCCCGCCCAACCCATGCCTATCACGACCTATCGCCGGGCCTCGATTTCGAAACCCGTCTGTTCGCAAAGCCCGATGCCGCGCGATTGCTGCGCGAGACGCTGGCCAACCCGAATTACCGCCCGCGTCCGATCGCGCTGGGCACCAACACCGATTGCTATCAGCCGATAGAGCGCGACTGGCGGATCACGCGGCAGGTGCTCGAAGTGTGCCTGGAGGCGCGCCACCCGGTGACGATCACGACGAAATCGGACCGTGTACTCGACGATCTTGATCTCATCGCCGAAATGGCGCGCGAGAATCTCGTTGCGGTCGCGATCTCGGTGACGAGCCTCGATCCCGGTCTTTCGCGCAAGCTCGAACCGCGCTGCGCGGCCCCGGCCAAACGGCTCGCCGCCCTCGGGAGGCTGGTCGAGGCGGGGGTTCCCACGCATTGTTCGGTCTCACCCGTGATCCCGGCGATCACGGACGAATTCATGGAGGGCATCCTCGCCGAAGCCGGGCGCATCGGTGTTCCGAGCGCGGGCTGGATTCCGCTCCGCCTACCGCATGAGGTCGCGCCACTGTTCCGCGAATGGCTCGACGTCCACTACCCCGAACGCGCGGGGAAAGTGATGGGCATCGTCCGCTCAATCCGAGGTGGGCGCGACAACGATCCGAATTTCGGTACGCGCATGAAACCCGAAGGCGTGTGGGCCGACCTGTTTCGCAGCCGCTTCGCGATCGCCTGCAAGCGTGCAGGTATCGGCAAGCACCGTTTCGAGCTCGACTGCACCCGCTTCGTAAGGCCCTCTCCGCATGGCCAGCTCGACCTCTTTGCATGATGGGCTTTCCCTTGTTTTATCACTGCTTGCGTTTTAGGCATCGCGGGAGGAGAGGGGGCGATGAAAGCGTTTCATGGCGTTATTTCAGGCTTGTCGCGTTTAGCGGCCGTCACTGTGCTCGCTGCCCTTGCCACCGCGACATCGCCCGTCGCCGCGGCTGAGCCCGCACCGCCGCCCGCATTGATCGAGACGATCGACGAGCAGACCCTGCGCGAGGCGCTAATTACGCTCCGGGCCGAGGCAAGACAGCTCGACGAGGAAGCGCGGGTGCTGCGGGTCGCCTTTCCCGGCGGCGGGGTCGCGGTGCTGCGTCGCTCCGCCTGTGAAGAGGGTCCGTGCCGCGGTCTGCTCCTTACCAGCCTGTTTACACCGCCCGAAGGCCGCGATGCCAAAACGGCCGAGCGGATCGCACGGCGCTTTTCGGCGAGCTTCAACCCGGCGAGCGTGATCGTGAACGAGCGCGGAGAACACCTGCTCAAGTCCTACATGATGCTCGACGGCGGGATTACGCGGGAAAATCTCGTCATCGGCATCGGCCTGTTCGCGCTCGGCATCGCCCAGTACAGCGAAGCGCTTTACGGCGAAGGAGAATAACGGCGAGCCGATGTGTGACGGGACATGGCGACACGGGACCTTGGCGGGGCGCTGAAAAAAGAAAGGACAACGATGACCGACACCAGACTCAAGGCAACGCTCTGCGCCCTCCTCGCCAGCATGCTGGCTTTGCCGGTAAACGCGCAGGAAAGTGCGCTGCTCGAGACATTCGATCGTGCCGACCTGATTGCCGCGCTTAAGGCGAACGGCGCGCGTCACGAGGAAATGCCGGACAGCCGCAGCATCAATGTCACCTTCGCCTCGGGTGTTTTCGCCAATGCGCTGCTGCTCGCGTGCAGCGATGAAGAACTCGAGGCCGAATGTCTCGGCACCTCACTCCTTGCCACCTTCAACCCGCAGGGCCGTTCCGAGTCCGAGGTGATTGAGGCGATCAACGCGTACAATTATCGCGAGAATTTCGGGCGCGCTTATGTCGATCCCAAAGGGACGGTTTCGGTCAGGCTCTATATCATCTCGGATGGCGGCATCACCCGCGAGAACTACCGTCGGCAGATCGCCCTGTGGGAAAATTCGCTGAACGATTTCTTCGAGTATCTCTACGGCAAGCGTGAGAGCGAAGGCGCCGGGTCGGCAGGTGACACCTGAAACACCAACGCCGGCTATGGACGGGGCAGTTCAGCCGAAGCCCTCCCCCGCCTCGCCGGGGCTGAAGCGCACCAACCGACTGTCAACCAGTGCGGCGGAGCGATTCACAACCGCTCTCGCATAGTCGGGGTCCTTGATCATTTCGAAGAAGGCGGTCGCGCTCGGATATGACGCGACAAAGCCGTCGTGCCAGGTCTCGAATTCGGGGCCCGTGACCATCGTCTGGAAGCTGCCGCGCCATATGATCGTCCCGCCGACGCGGCGGAATATCGGGCCCGAGGTCTTTCCGTATTCCTCGTAAGCGCGCCGACCCGTCCAGCCCTTGCCCGCGTGCTCGTGACCTTCGGGATATTCGGCCCTTTCGCGATAAAGCAGCAGGTTGAGCATGTGGATCGGTTCGTCGCGCGGGAGATTCTTGAACTGCTCGAAATTCTCGCGCGACGGGTCGATATAGGTTTCGCACTCCATGATCGATCAGGCCTCGAGCTTGTAGTCCGAGAAACGGTCGCGCAGGTCCTTCTTGGAGATCTTGCCGGTCGCGGTGTGCGGTATCTCGTCGATGAATTCGACGGCATCGGGCAGCCACCATTTCGCCACCTGCCCGCGCAGATGCTCGATGATGTCGTCCGTGCTCACTTCAGCATCGGGCTTCTTCACGACGAAAAGGACCGGGCGTTCATCCCATTTGGGATGGGCCATGCCGACACAGGCGGCTTCGGCGACCGCCGGATGGCCGCCGGCGGCGTTTTCAAGTTCGACCGAGCTGATCCATTCACCGCCCGACTTGATCACGTCCTTGGTCCGGTCGGTCAGCTGGAGCGTCCCGTCGGGATGCAGGATGCCGACATCGCCGGTGTCGAACCAGCCGTCATTGCCCACCGCGTCCTTTTCCGCCTTGAAATATCGCTTGATGATCCAGGGACCGCGGATCTGCAGCGCGCCCGAACTTCTCCCGTCGCGCGGCAATTCGGTGACCATGTCGTCGAGATCGACCGTGCGCAGTTCGACACCGAAGATCGGACGACCCTGCATGGTCGTCTTCTGCACCTTCTCCTCGAAGGAAAGCTCCTCCCAGTCCCAGGTGGGCCCGCCGACCGTGCCGATCGGGCTGGTCTCGGTCATGCCCCAGGCGTGCTGGACGCGCGTGCCGTTCTTCATCAGGCGCTCGATCATGAACTTGGGCGCGGCCGAACCGCCGATTGTCGCGGCCTTCAATGGCGGCAGGTCGAGCCCGTTGGCATCGCAGTACTGGAAGTGCGCGAGCCATACTGTCGGAACGCCCGCGCTGTCGGTCACCTTCTCGTCGATCATCAGCTGGTGGAGCACGGCGGGATCATTGACTGCCGAAAAGACAAATTTGATGCCCGCCATCGCGCCCGCATAGGGCAGTCCCCAGCTTGCCGCATGGAACATCGGGACCACCGGCAACATCACCGAAGCTCCGGAAAAGTTGAACGCCGCCGGCTGGAGGCCGGCGACCGCGTGGAGCACGGTCGAGCGGTGTTCGTACTGCACGCCCTTGGGATTTCCGGTCGTGCCGCTGGTATAGCAGATCATGCAAGGATCGCGTTCATCACCCGTGACCCATTCGAAATCGCCATTTTCGGCGCCGATCCAGTCCTCGAAGGCGGGCGCGTTCTCGTCTGAATCGTAGCAGATGTAATGCTCGATCGTGGGCCAGCGATCCTTCATCTTGTCGACGATCGGCTGGAACGCCGCATCGTAGAGCAGGACGCGGTCCTCGGCATGGTTGACGATATATTCGAGCTGGTCTTCGAACAGGCGCGGATTAACGGTGTGCAGCACCCCGCCCATGCCCGCAACGCCGTACCAGCTGACGAGGTGGCGCGAATGGTTCATCGCAAGGCTCGCCACCCTCTCGCCCGGCCTAATCCCGAGTCTTTGCAGGGCCTGCGCCATCTTGAGCGCGTCACGCCTGATCCCCGACCAGTCGGTGCGCGTCATGCTGCCATCGGCCCAGCGCGTCACGATCTCGCGCGTGCCAGCCTCGCGCGCGGCGTGATCGATCACGCTCGTGATGCGCATGGTCCAGTCCTGCATCGCTCCGAGCTTTGCCATTATCGTCTCTCCCCTATTGCTGAAGACTGTTCGGATTACCGGGAATCCCTTGCCCGGTGTGAATGGGCCAACCGGTCGTGTTCATGCCGAGCCGATGCGCGCTTGGCAATCTCCGGATCGGCGCAATTGCGACAGCCTCGCGAATATCTGTCACGGCTTTGCCATGGAGGCTTCCTAAGACCCGGCGCAATGAAGCGATGATCGAAAGGAAGGACATGACCAGAATTGCGATACTTCTTGCGGGCTCCGCCGCAATCGCTGCTGTCCCCGCGCAGGCGCGCGACGGACAGTTCTATGTCGGCGTGGACGGCGGCGTCATGCTGGAGGACCAGGTCGATGTCGATATCGATCTCGCCCGTCCCGACGGGCTGCAGGAAAATGCCGCTTTCGCGGATACCAACACCGGGATCGATGCCGACATCGTGGTCGGCTACGATTTCGGAGCCTTTCGGCTCGAGGCCGAGGGCGGATACAAGCGCGCCGGCTATGACAGCCTGACCGTGGTCAACCCGAACCTCGTGCCCGGCGCCGGGATCGCGCCGGGAACGACGGTCCAGAACGAGGAAGACCTTTCGATCTTCAGCGGCATGGTCAACGGGTTGTTCGAATACGGCAACGATTTCCAGATCTTCGCCGGCGGCGGTGCGGGCTTCGCGAATGTCGACCTGCCCGTTGAAGTTGCCGGGCTCGGCACGGTCGTCGACGATTCGTCGACCGATTTCGCCTGGCAGCTGCTGGGCGGCTTTCGCTTCGCGGTGAGCGACAATCTCGATCTCGGGGTCAAGTATCGCTATTTCGTGATCGACGAATTCGAATTCGAAAGCGCATTCGGCGACCCGCTCGAGGCCGACTTCCAGAGCCACTCGATCCTTGCCAGCCTGCGCTACAATTTCGGCAGCGCGCCCGAACCCGCGATGGCTCCCCCGCCTCCTCCGCCGCCGCCCCCCCCGCCGCCGCCGCCTCCCCCGCCTCCTCCTCCGCCGCCACCCGCGGCGCCGGCGTGCAACACGGGCCCCTACATCGTGTTCTTCGATTTCGACGAATCCGCTATCACCGCGGAAGCGGCGACCATCCTCGATGCGGCGGTGACCGCCTATTCGAATTGCGGCACGGCCAACGTCATGCTCGCCGGGCACACCGACCGGGCAGGCAGCGTCACCTACAACATGGCCCTTGCCGCCCGTCGCAACGCTTCGGTGCGCGATTATCTCGGCGGGCGCGGGATTCCCGAGGCGCGCATCTCGAGCGAGGCCTTCGGCGAATCGCAGCCGCGCGTCCCCACTGCGGACGGTGTTCGCGAGGCCCAGAACCGCCGCGTCGAGATCACCTACGGGCCGAATTCGGGCATGTAAGGCAGCCCTATCGAACCCTCACGCAAAGAGGCCGGAAGAGCGATCTTCCGGCCTCTTTTTTCACGGCATGACGCGCTGGTTTACGGGCGAGCAAAACCATTCAGCGTTTCACCCCGAATTCCGCCCGGTTCGTACAAAGACGTGTTTTTGGCGGGCACGGCGTCCCGGCTCGGCTCAGGCTACCAGCTTGAGCCGAGCCTTGCCGCGCTGGGGTCCGAGTTCGACATTGTCGATCCCGGGGATGGTTGCCAGCCGTTCGGCCAATTCGCCGTCGAGCATGAAGTCACGCCCCAGCCGGACATGGGCGTGGCCGCCCTGCTCGAGCGCGACGCGCACGATCACCTCGCCGCAGCCCGATTGCCATTCGCCCAGCGCGACATCGAGCTCGATCTTGAGTTCGAGCAGGGCGTCCATCGTCATGACATCGGCGGTAAGCCGCATCCGCGTCGACCCGCTCACGCTCGCCAGCGGCCGCGCGCCGCGCACTGTCAGACGTGGCGGTTCCGACGGATCGGGCGTATCGAGCTCGACATTGAGCAGGAGGCATTCGCCGTTCGCTGCCCAGCGTTCGAACTGGGGCACGAGGGTCTCGTCGAAACAGGCTGCGGAAAACTGCCCCGACCGGTCCGAGAAATCGGCCCTCGTGAAATCCTTGCCGCGCTTCGTCCGGGCCTTCACAGCACTCTCGACCATCGCTGCCATGACCGCCATGCCGCCGCCTCCGCCTTCCATCAGGCTCTGATAGGTCCGCGCCCCGTTGGAGAGCGCGATGGCGCGGAATTGCTCGATGGGGTGGCCGGTGAAATAGAAGCCGAAATTCTCGCGCTCCCTTGCCATCCGTTCGGCCCTGCTCCATTCCTCGGTCGGCGCGAGGCGCAGCGTTTCGCCCGGTGTGGTCTCACCTCCGAAAAGTCCGGCCTGCCCGCTCACCCTTTCGCGCATGGCCGCCTCTGCCACTGCGAGCAGGTGCTCGGCATTGGAATGGACGAGAGCCCGGTTCGCCTCGAGCCCGTCGAGCGCCCCGGCACAGGCCAGCGCCTCGAACTGGCGGCGGTTCATCGCGCCATGCGGAATGCGTTCGCAAAAATCCTGCAGGTTCTCGAACCTGCCATTGGCCTCCCGCTCGGCAGCGATCGCTTCCATTGCCTTTTCGCCGACATTGCGGATCCCCGCAAGCGCATAGCGAACCGCATAGCCGCGCTCCGTCTGTTCGACGGTAAAGCGCGCATGAGAGGCGTTGATATCGGGGGGAAGGATCTCGATCGCGCCGTCCGGCCCGACATAACGGCGCGCATCGTCGACGAAGACTGCGAGCTTTTCCGACTGATGCATGTCAAAACACATGGAGGCGGCGTAGAATTCTTCCGGATAATGCGCCTTCAGCCATGCTGTCTGATAGGCGAGCAGGGCATAGGCGGCCGCGTGGCTCTTGTTGAAGCCGTAGCCTGCGAACTTGTTGATCAAGTCGAACAATTCGTTCGCTTTGTCCTCGCCGATACCGGAGACGCGCGCGCAGCCTTCGATGAAGATGGCGCGCTGCTTGTCCATCTCGGCCTGGTTCTTCTTGCCCATTGCGCGGCGCAGCAGGTCCGCATCGCCGAGCGAGTATCCTGCGAGGATCTGTGCGGCCTGCATGACCTGTTCCTGGTAGACGAAAATGCCGTAGGTTTCCGCGAGGATGCCTTCGAGCTTTTCGTGCGGGTATTCGATCGGAACTTCGCCCGCCTTGCGCTTACCGAACAGCGGGATGTTATCCATCGGCCCCGGCCGATAGAGCGAAACCAGTGCGATGATGTCGCCGAAATTGGTCGGCTTCACCGCTTTCAGCGTGCGCCTCATGCCTTCGGATTCGAGCTGGAACACGCCGACCGTGTTACCAGCCTGCATGAGCTCGTAGACTGCCGGATCGTCGAGCGTCAGCGCGCCGAGATCGATTGCGATGCCCCGCTCCGCCAGCAGGTCGACGGCCTTGCGCAGAACGGACAGGGTCTTGAGGCCGAGAAAGTCGAACTTCACGAGACCGGAGCTTTCCACATGCTTCATGTCGTATTGCGTGACCGGCATGTCCGACCGAGGATCGCGGTAAAGCGGGACGAGTTGCGAGAGCGGACGGTCCCCGATCACCACGCCGGCGGCATGGGTCGAGGAATTGCGCGGCATCCCCTCCAATTGCAGAGAAAGGTCTATGAGGCGCTTCACCCCGTTGTCGTTGTCGTATTCGCGGCGGAATTCGGCGACTGGGGGCGCACGGTGGCCGTCCTTGCCCGCTTTTCCGTGCAGCGCCTCGTCAAGCTTCCATGGATCGGTCGGGTGGTTGGGGACCATCTTGCAGAGCCTGTCCACCTGCCCGTAGCTCATCTGAAGGATCCGGCCGCAATCGCGCAGCACGGCGCGGGCCTTCAACTTTCCGAAAGTGATGATCTGGGCGACATGATCGTGCCCGTATTTCTGCTGGACATAGCGGATCACCTCACCCCTTCGCGTTTCGCAGAAATCGATATCGAAGTCGGGCATCGACACGCGCTCTGGGTTGAGGAAGCGCTCGAACAGCAGGCCGAGCCGGATCGGGTCGAGATCGGTGATAGTGAGCGCCCAGGCGACGAGGGAGCCGGCCCCCGAGCCGCGGCCGGGGCCGACGGGGATGCCCTGCTGCTTGGCCCATTTGATGAAATCGGCGACGATCAGGAAATAGCCGGGGAAGCCCATCTTGATGATGATCCCGATCTCGTAATCGAGCCGATCGAAATAGGCCCGGCGTTCTTCCTCGGACAATTCGCCGTAAGGCTCGAGCCGCTTTTCCAACCCGCGGTGCGAATCCTCGACCAGCATTGTCGCCTCGCCTTCCTGATCCCCCGCAAGGCTGGGCAGGATCGGTGCGCGGTCAGGCGGGGCACAGGCGCAGCGCTGCGCTATGACGAGGGTGTTCGCGGTCGCCTCGGGCAGGTCGGCGAAGAGTTCGGCCATCATCCGGTCCGACTTGACGAAAGCCTGCGGGTTGGAGCGCGGGCGGTCCTCGGCCTCGATCTGGCTGGTATTGGCGATGCACAACATGGCATCGTGCGCCTCGTGCATGTGCGGCTCGGCGAAATTCGCCGGGTTGGTCGCGACCAGCGGCAGCTCGCGGGCATAGGCGAGGTCGATCAAGGGCTCTTCGGCTGCCTCGCACACCGGGTCGCCATGGCGCGCTAGTTCGATGTAGAGACGCCCCGGAAACAGCCGGTCGAGCCGGTCGCACAGCGTCCTTGCCGCCTTATCCTGCCCTTCGGCGAGCAGGCGGGCAAGCGCCCCCTCCCCCGCTCCGGTCAGAGCGATGAGCCCGTCGGTGCGCCCTTCGAGATCGTCCAGCGTTACATGGGGATCGAATTCGAGCGGGCGCTCAAGATGGGCCTTGCTGACGAGGTGGCACAGATTGTCATAACCGCGTTCGTCCTGCGCGAAGAGCGGGAGATAGTCGATCGGCAGCTTGCCCGAACCGATTGTCCCCTGCGATGCTGCGCCCGATGGCCCTTCGCGCGCGACGCCTAGCAGCGCGCCGATGATCGGCTGCACGCCCTCGCCTTTGCAGGCCGAAGCGAACATGACCGCGCCGTAAAGCCCGTCGCGGTCGCAGATCGAGATTGCCGGAAAGCCGAGCTGCCTTGCGAGTTTCGCGATGTCCTTGGGGTCGATCGCCCCTTCGAGCATCGAATAGGAAGACATCACGCGCAGGGGAACGAATGGGGCGTAAGGCATGAAGTCAGGATAGAAAACTATCGCGGATTCGGTAAGCGCACCTGTCGCCTACTTCTCCACAGAGGCGCGCCTTCACATCCGATAGACGCCCTGGACAATCGCGACGCCTAGAGGGAACCCGATGAGGAACGGCTTGACTGCGTAGTGACTCAATGGCGACCCGCCATCGAGGGTGAAGCCGGACCGGAAGCCCACCACGGCATACCCGATCTAGAAGGGCAGCCAGGCCAGACCGAGGACAATGGGTACATTGTATTCCGAGATAAGGCCCGCCAGAGCGAGCAGGCCCGCCACGACGGCCGCCACGCTCGGCGACCATGCGCAAGCCTGCAGGACTGGACCGAGCCGGTTTGGGTCACCGGAGGTCGCGCTCACAGCAGCTTTTCGACGTCCCGCGCGATGCTTTCCGGCTTATCCTGCGGGCCGTAGCGTTTCACCACGTTGCCGCTTCGGTCGATCAGGAACTTGGTGAAGTTCCACTTGATCGAGATCGAGCCCATCAATCCCCTCTTCTCCGATTTCAGCCAGTCGAAAAGGGGTGATGCATGAGGGCCGTTCACGTCCACTTTCGCCATCAGCGGGAAGGACACGCCGTAATTGACCTTGCAGAATTCGGCGATCTCGTCGGCGCTGCCCGGCTCCTGCGCGCCGAACTGGTTGCAGGGAAAGGCAAGCACTTCGAAATCCCTGTCCTTGAACCGCTGGTAGAGCGCCTCGAGCCCGTCATATTGCGGGGTGAAGCCGCATTTCGAGGCCGTGTTGGCGACGAGCAGGACCTTGCCCTTTTTCTGAGCAAGGTCGAGCGTGTCGCCGCGATTGGTCGTGACGGTGAAATCGGCAATGGTGGTCATGGATGGTCCCCTGCTTGTGACGCCTCCCATCCTTGCTCCGCCAGCCGGGCAGGCCGTGTCAAGCCGGGATGGCGGCGCATCTACCCGCGCAATGGAAAATCCGCATGCTTGCTCAGCTCGACCGCCTCTTCGGCCGAATATTCCCGGTCTCCCGCCTTTTCGATCAGGTAGCGACCGCGCTCGCCTTCCGGCAGGGAGACAATGTGCCGGATCATCTCGGCGAAGGTCCCGCGCCGGATCGCTTTCGCCCCGTCGAAAATTCCGTCGCCGTCATCCACGGCGTGCAGCGCGGCGCGGTCCTCCCATGCGGTCTCGTTCGATTGTTCCGGGGTTCCGTCATAGGTGCTGGGATGGTCTGACATGGTTGCTCCTCCTTCATTTCATAAATGAGCGGGAGCTCCATGGGGTCCACGGCTATTCGAGATGCCCTTCCTTCAGGCGCACGACACGGTCCATCCGGCGGGCGAGCCGTTCGTTATGCGTCGCAACCAGCGCGGCGCTGCCTTCGCCCCGGACAAGGTCGAGGAATTGCGCCAGCACCGTGTCCGCTGTCGCCTCGTCGAGATTGCCGGTGGGCTCGTCCGCCAGCACCAAGGTCGGCCGGTTGGCGAGCGCGCGGGCGACCGCGACGCGCTGCTGTTCGCCGCCCGAAAGCTGGCTCGGCCGGTGTGTAAGGCGGTGCTGGAGGCCGAGGCTGGAAAGGAGGCTGTCGGCGCGCTCCTCCGCCTCGACGCGCGTCGCGCCCGCGATCATCTGAGGCATCACGACATTCTCGCGCGCATCGAAATCGGGCAGGAGATGGTGAAACTGGTAGACGAAGCCGAGATGCTCTCGCCTGAGCTTCGTACGCCCGTCGGTCGGGAGTTTCTCCGCCTGCTGCCCGGCGATGCTGATCGAGCCGGAAAAGCCGCCTTCGAGCAGGCCGACAGCCTGCAACATGGTCGACTTGCCCGAGCCCGACGGCCCAAGCAGCGCGACGATCTCGCCCGGCATGATGTCGAGATCGACCCCGCGCAGCACGTCGATGCGCTGGCCGCCCTGCTCGAAACTGCGCGTAAGGCCGCGCAGCGCCACGGTCGGCGCGCTCTCATCGGCCCTATTCATAGCGCAGCACCTGCACGGGATCGGTGTTGGCCGCCTTAAGCGCCGGGTAGAGCGTCGCAAGGAAACTCAGAACGAGCGCGAGCGCGGTAATCGCGGCGATCTCCCAAGGATCGGCCCGCGCGGGCATGGTCGACAGGAAGCGCACCTCCGGGTCCCACAATTCCTGGCCCGTCACGAAGGCGATGAACTGCACGATCTGTTCGCGGAACAGCAGCACCACCGCGCCCAGGACAAGCCCGGCAATCGTCCCGATCGCGCCGATCGTCGTACCGGTGGTGACGAATATCTTGAGCAGGCTGCGCCGCGTTGCGCCCATCGTGCGCATGATCGCGATGTCGCGCGTCTTGGCGCGAACCAGCATGACAAGGCTCGAAAGGATGTTGAATGCAGCGACGAGAACCATGAAACTCAGGGCGAATCCCATCGCCGCACGCTCGACCTGCAATGCCTCGAACAGGGCAGCATTGATCGTCTTCCAGTCGGCGACCACCGCACGGCCCGCGAGTTTGTCCTTCACCGGCTGGAGAATTTGGCCGACCCTGTCCGCATTATCGACGGTGACTTCGATCATGCCGATACTGTCTTCCATCAGCAGCAGGGTCTGCGCATCGGGGATCGTCATGATGATGAACTTTTCGTCGTAATCGTAGACGCCCACCTCGAAGATCGCGCCGACTTCATAGGGGACCTGCCGTATGGAGGTGCCGAAGGGAGTCGAACGCCCCTGCGGATTGATGATCGTGATCGTGTCGCCCACCCGAGCCCCGATATTCTGGGCAAGCCGCGATCCGATCGCGACCGCACCCGCTTCGGGCCCGTCCGCGCGGCGCAGGTTCGGACCGGATTCGGAAGCAAGCGCCGCGATCTCGCCCGCGACGACCTTGTCTGCGAGTTCGTCGATATCCTCCTGCGTCTGTCCCCGCACGAGGATCGCCACCGTCCGCCCATTGAAGCTTACCAGGAGTGGCTGCTCGATCAGCGGGCTCGCGCTGGTCACGCCGTCGGTCTCGCGCACGTCCTCGAGCACGCTTTCCCAGTTGTCGAGCTTGCCGCCATAGGCCTGGACGATCGCATGGCCGTTGAGCCCCACGATCTTGTCGAGCAATTCGCCGCGAAATCCATTCATCACGCTCATGACGATCACCAGCATGGCGACAGAGAGCATCACGACGCCCACCGAGATCCCGGCAACCAGCGCAATGAAGGCCTCGCCCTTGCCGGGCCAGAGGTAGCGCTTGGAAATCATCCATTCGAAGGGTGAAAGCATTGTGGGTGGATATCTCGCCGGCCGGTGCTGAACGCTGCCTGTAGGCGCTGTCCCCTTTCCCCGCAATGCCGCGCGGCAAAGGCAGGCTCCGCCACGCGCGCGTAAGACGGCGGTCATGAAAAAGGAGGGCATGGCAAGGGCCCGCGCCCTTGTAATCCAGCGGTAACATCGCCATTGGGAGAGCGACGGTCGGGGGCAGCTGAGCGGGTTCGAACACCATGACCAATTCATCGGCGAAAAGCTTGGACAACGGGCGGCTCCGGGACCGGCTCGATGCGAATCTCACCCATCCCTTTCTCGACGCGGACGGAGACAAGCTGCGCGAGGAATGCGGCGTGTTCGGCGCGATCAATGCCGCCGACGCTTCGGCCGCGACGGCGCTCGGCCTGCACGCGCTCCAGCATCGCGGTCAGGAAGCGGTTGGAATCACCAGCTTTGACGGCAGCGAGTTCTATTCGCGCCGCGGGCTTGGCCATGTCGCGGACAACTTCTCTTCGTCCGAGGCGATCGGCGAACTTCCGGGCCACATGGCGGCGGGCCACGTGCGCTATTCGACCACCGGCGGATCGGGCCTGCGCAATGTCCAGCCGCTTTACGCCGAACTGGCGAGCGGCGGCTTCGCGGTCGCGCACAACGGTAATATCTCCAACTCGCAGGCCCTGCGTGCAGACCTCGTCGCCAAGGGGTCGATCTTCCAGTCGACCTCCGACACCGAGGTCATCATCCATCTCGTCGCGACGAGCCGTTATCCCACCACCGCCGACCGGCTGATCGACGCGCTGCGCCTCGTCGAGGGGGCCTATGCGCTGATCGTTATGACGCCCGAGGGCATGATCGCCTGCCGAGACCCGCTGGGCATCCGCCCGCTCGTCATGGGGCGCATGGGCCCCAAGGAAGGCGGCGCGATCGTGTTCGCTTCCGAATCGGTTGCCTTCGACGTTGTCGGTGCCGAACTGATCCGCGAGGTCGAACCCGGGGAAATGCTCCAGGTCGGCTTCGACGGCGAGGTGAAAAGCGTGCGACCCTTCGGCTCCCCGCCCGCGCGGCCGTGCATTTTCGAACATGTCTACTTCAGCCGCCCCGACAGCTATTTCGCCGGACGCAGCGTCTACGAGGCGAGGAAGGCGATCGGCACGCAGCTCGCCATAGAGGCGCCGTGCGATGTCGATCTGGTCGTGCCGGTCCCCGACAGCGGCGTGCCCGCGGCGATCGGCTATGCCCAGGAATCGGGCGTGCCGTTCGAACTCGGCATCATCCGCTCGCATTATGTCGGGCGGACCTTCATCCAGCCCTCCGACAGCGCGCGCCATTCCGGCGTCAAGCGCAAGCATAACGCCAATCGCGGCCTTGTTGCGGGCAAGCGGATCGTCCTGATCGACGATTCGATCGTTCGCGGAACGACGAGCATGAAGATCGTCGAGATGATGCGCGAAGCGGGCGCGAGCGAGGTCCATTTTCGCGTCGCCAGCCCGCCCACGGCCCATTCCTGCTTCTATGGCGTCGATACGCCCGAACGCTCGAAACTGCTGGCCGCTCGGCTCGAACTCGAACCCATGCGCGAATTCATCAAGGCCGATAGCCTCGCCTTCATCTCGATCGACGGGCTGTATCGCGCGGTCGGCCAGAAGGAGCGCGACACGGGCTGCCCGCAATTTTGCGATGCCTGCTTCACCGGCGACTATCCGACCTCCCTGACCGATTTCCACATGACCGAGCAGGGCGCCGCACAGCTTCCCTTTGCCGATCCGAAAGCGGCCTGATAGCAGCCCTTTTCCCGATAATTCCCAAGGCAAAGCGAGACCCATGACCGACGCAAAACCCCTTGCCGGCAAGACCGCCCTTGTCACCGGCGCAAGCCGCGGCATCGGTGCCGCCACCGCGAAAGCGCTCGCCGAAGCGGGGGCGCACGTGATTCTTGTCGCGCGCCGGGTGAAAGCTCTCGAAGAGGTCGAGGATGCGATCCACGCATTGGGGGGCACTTCTACCATCGCTCCCCTGGACCTCACCGAAGCGGACAGCGTCAGCCGGCTGGCAAGCGCGATTGGCGGGCGCTGGGATACGATGGATATCCTGGTTCTGTCAGCCGCCTACATGCCGGACCTTACACCCCTTTCGCAGGTCGATCCCAAACAGTTCAATCAGGCGCTCATGACGAACCTCGTCGCGACGCAGGCACTGCTGGCCGCTTTCGACCCGTTGCTTCGAAAGGCAGAGGGCGCACGGGTCATCGGCCTCACCAGCAGTGTCGGCAAGGATCCACGCCCGTTCTGGGGTGCCTATGCCTCGACCAAGGCGGCGTTCGACAATCTGATCGAGACTTATGGTGCCGAGGTGGAGCGCCTGAGCCCGGTTCGCGTCGCAGTGCTCGATCCGGGCGCGACGCGGACGGAGATGCGGGCGCGCGCCTATCCGGGCGAGGATCCCGAGACGGTCAAGCCTCCGGAGGTCGTGGCCTCTCGGATCGTCGATCTCGTTCAGGAAGATTTCGCCTCCGGCCACCGCGAACGCGTCGATTGATTCGGCGGTCGGGTTCGCCCGGGCCCGATAGGACCCCGGCCCCGCCTTCGCTCCGGCATTGCAACGGCACGACCGGTCGCCAAAAGTGCGGGCTTATCGGCGCATTAACCAGTGCGTGAAACGTCGCATTAGGTCTCAAGGGGGAATTCTCCCCCACCGGACCAACCGGCAAGAGACCAGGCCCGATTGGACAAGGTTTAGCGCAATGCCCACCAACACCGACCGTTACCGCCTTGCCGCACAGGAAGATCGCTGCGGCGAACGCACCAAGCTTACCATTCCCGCCACGCTTCGCGCGTCGGGCGGCCGTGCCTTCCAGAGCGTGGTGCACGACCTTTCGATCTCGGGCTTTTCGGCGGCCTCGATCAACCGCATGCACGAAGGCCAGGTCTGCTGGCTGACGCTGCCGGGGCTCGAATCGCTCCAGGCAGAGGTCGTGTGGTGGGACAATTGCATCGTCGGCTGCGCCTTCGCGGAGCTCCTGAGCCCGATCGTGCACGACAACATCCTGCAGCGTTACAGCAATACCGGCGTCTATCGCCCCATGGCCTGAAGCGTGAGGCAGGCGCTGCGCCTGCCTCGCCCTATTGCGCTGCGGCGATCCGGGTGATGAGGCGGAACCACCGACCGCGATATTGGCCGGTCGCGGTCGGCCAGTTGCCGACGATTGCGACGACAAGGCGTTGCTGCGGCATGATCGTGATCGACTGGCCGAAAATCCCCTGCGCCCCGAAATTGCCGCCGGGATAGGTCCACCATTGATAGCCATATCCGAAGCCGGCGCGGCGGGGATCGAGCTCGCCGAAATCGACTTGCGGCGCGCCCGCTTCGGCGAACCAGCCCTCCGGCACGACCCGGCTGCCCGAGATCCCCTCGCCGCCTTCGAGCACGAACTGCCCCATGCGCGCATAATCCGACAGGCGCAGGGAAAGGCAGCAACCGCCGATATTGCCGCCGCGCTGGTCGGTCATCCAGAACATGGGTCCGGCAAATCCGGCCGGTTCCACGATCTTTTCCTGGGCATATTCGGCAAGCGGCAGGCCGATCGCATTTTCGACCAGCAGGCCGAGCAGATTGGTCTCTCCGGTCTTGTAGACGAATTTCGTGCCCGGCTCGGCCTCGCGCTCCAGCGCTTTCATCTGCGCCACGATTGCGTCCTTGCCATATTCGAGCACGAATTCGTTCATCCTTGCAACGTCGCTTTGCGGGTCGGTGTAATCCTCGTTCCAGGCGACGCCGCTCGTCATGGTGGCAAGCTGGCCCACGCTCACCCCGTCATAGGCCGAGCCTTCGAGGCCGGGCACATAGAGCGTGACCGGATCGTCGAGGCTCGCAACGAAACCGTCCCTGATCGCTGCACCCAGCAGGGTCGAGGTGAAGCTCTTGGCGACCGAAAAGCTGGTCCAGCGATCCGTCGGCGCAAGGCCGAGCCCGTAGTCCTCGAACCGCACCTTACCGTCCTCGAGCACCATCACCCCCGCGGCCTCGCTTTCGTCCATGAGCTTGCGGATATCGTCGGCGAGCGCCAGGGGCAGCGCTTCGCCGCGCGGCAGCGGGCGGGTTTGCGAAGCGGAGGGGACTTCGTGGCCCGCAAACCAGTCTTCCATCGCCCTGAAGCGCGCCGAACGCTGCGCATCGCTCCAGAACAGGACCTGCAATTCGGACGGATCGCGCTCGGGCGGGGCGACCATTTCCACTTCGGCCAGCGCGGCGGGCGCGGTCGCAAGGATCTCATCGGCGCTGCCGAAACTGCCTGTGCAGGCGGTCGTGCCCGCGAGGCAGCCGGCGATCAAAGCGCCCAAGGCGCCGCGTGTCTTGGTCATGTGGTCGATCCCCTCCTTTATTCCTTCACCAGTGTCACCTGGTGGACATTGATCGTGCCCGCGCGAAAGCCGCCCTCGCAATAGGCGAGATAATAGCGCCACAATCGCACGAAGCGGTCGTCGAAGCCGGCCGGAAGGCGATCTTCGGCGACCGCTGCATCGAAGCGGCTGCGCCAGAGTTCCAGAGTGCGCGCGTAATCCGGGCCGAAATCGGCCTCCTCGCACCATGTGAGGCCGCGCTGCTCGGCCAGGATGCGAAATTCGCTGCGTTTGATGAGCAGCCCGCCCGGGAAGATGTAGGCCTGGATGAAGTCGGCGCTGGCGGCATAGGTCTCGAACAGGTCGTCGGCCATGGAGATGAACTGGATCGCGGCGCGCCCGCCGGGCTTGAGACAGCGCACGATGCAATCGAGGAATTCACCCCAATATTCGCGGCCCAGCGCCTCGACCATTTCGACGCTCACTATGGCATCATACTGCCCGGTGACGTCGCGATAGTCCTGCTGGCGGTAGGCGATCTCTCCGAACAATTCCTGCGGTGAGGCATCGCGCCGCGCGCGGGCCCAAGCAAGCTGTTCGCGGCTGAGGCTGATCGCATCGACCTCGACATATTGCAGCGAGGCCATGATCTTGGCCTGCATCCCCCACCCGCAGCCGATCTCGAGCACTCGCCCGCCTGCCGGGGGACGAATGCGATTGGCGATCGCGGTCATCTTGCGAATCTGGCCCGCGCGCAGTTCGCTCATAAATTGGGCGCTTTTCGACGGGGTCGCTTCGGGTGCGAACAGCGCGCTCGAATAGGTCATGGTGTCATCGAGCCAGGCGGCGTAGAAATCATTGCCGAGATCGTAATGCGCGGCCACGTTGCGTGCGGCGCCCGGTCGGCTGTTGCGGTTGAGCCGATGCGCAGTGTGCGCGAGCCAGCGAAACGGGCCGGAAGACCGAGCCGTGCCGCCAAGGCTGCGGGCATTGGCGGAGAAAAGGGCGAACAGCGCCACCATGTCGCTCGCTTCCCATTCACCTGCCTCATAGGCACGATACCAGCCGATCGACCCCTGCGTTGCAAGCCGCACGAGCGCGCGCCAATCCCTCAGCCAGACCTCGACCTCGAAACCGGGCGCATGGCCGCCGAGCAGGCGCGTCGTGCCGTCGGGCAGGTGCGCGCGCAGCGAGCCGTGCGCCAGCCGCGCATCAATCCTGTCAAGAACCTTGCGGAAACCGGGAGCAAGCAGCCGCGCGAGAAGCGAAGCGGACGGCGCAAAACGAGCCCCGCGGGCGAGCAACCGCTCCGTCCTGATCTCTCCCGCCTTCATGCCGCGAGTCATACGCCCGACCCAGCGAGCGGGGCAAGCCGTGCTGGCGGGTCATTCGCCCTTCATCTGCTTGTAGGCCGACAGCGCGCGTTCGCGGCCCTGTTTGTGGGCGATGATCTTGGCCGGGTAATCCTGCAGGCGGCAGCCATGCGCCTCGGGATCGTGGATATAGGCTGCGTCGAGCCCTGAAAGCTCGGGCACGTAACGGCGAATATAGCCGGCGGCGTCGAATTTTTCGCTCTGGGTAAGCGGGGCCATGATCCGCACGAACATGTTCGAATCCACCCCCGTCCCCGAATTCCACTGCCAGTTGACCGAGTTTGACCCGTAATCCGCATCGACCAGGCAGTCCCAGAACCATTTCTCGCCCTCGCGCCAGTCGATCAGCAGGTGCTTGATGAGAAAGCTTGCCGTGATCATCCGCACTCGATTGTGCATCCAGCCGGTTTCATAAAGCTGGCGCATCCCAGCATCGACGATCGGGTAGCCCGTCATGCCCCTCTGCCACGCTTTGAGGTCGCGCGCGGCATCCTCGTCATTCGCCGGATCGCGCCACTCCAGCGCATCGTAATCCTCGCGGTAATTGCGGCTGCCATAGGCGGGAAACTGGCAGATGACATTCTGCGCATAGTCGCGCCAGACCAGCTCGCTCTCGAAGCTCTGCCAGCCTTCGGAGCGGTGGTGTTTCAGCGCGTGCCAGACCTGCACCGGGGTGATCTCGCCGTGGTGGAGATGGGGCGACAGGCGCGAGGAGCCGTCGACGCTCGGCAGGTTGCGGCGGTCCTCGTAGGCGCCGACATCAGCATCCCATTCGGCGAGGCGTTCGTGCGCGGCCTCCTCTCCCACGTTCCAGAATGCGGCGATCCCGCCCGACCAGTCGGGTTTCGTGGGCAGCAGGTCCCAGTCGCAGAGTTCCTCACTTTCGGGCCAATTGCGGGGCGAAGACAACGTCTCGGGCTCGGGCAGGGGGTCGCGCGGCGGGAACTGGGCGCGCATCGCTTTGTAAAAGGGCGTGTAGATCTTGTAGGGATCGCCCGAGCCGGTCGTCACATGCCCTGCCGGGAACAGGTAATTGCCGTCGTGCAGCGTCAGGTCGAGCCTCTGGGCAAGCGCCCCTTGAGCCTTCCTCCACCACGGTTCGTAATGGCGATTGGCGTGCACCGCCCGCGTGCCGAGCGCATCGGCCAGCTGGCACAATTCCTCCACCGCATCGCCGCGCCGCAGAACGATCCTGGCGTTGCGCCTGCCGAAGCTGCGCGACAGGCTTTCCAGCGAATGATGGAGCCACCAGCGTGAGGCGCCGCCCATGGCATGGTGGTCGGCGGCGGCATCGTCGAGGACGTAAACTGCGCAGACGGGGCCCAGCTTTGCAGCTTCGTAAAGGGCGGGATTGTCGGCCATGCGCAAATCGCGCCGCAGCCATACGATCTGGACGTCACTCATGCCGGCAAAAGCGCATCACTCGCTTTCCAGTTCCTCACATTCGTGATCCGGCAGCGCAACGCTGAACCGTTCCCGCGCGCGCGGGTCGTAAAAGCGCGCATCGCGCAGGATGACAGACCCGTCGGAGGCCCTTTCGGCAAAGGGTGCGCGCGACCAGAACAGGAAAGCGCGCGCCTCCTCGGAAGCCTCGGCGGCATCGGCCGGAATCCGGCACACGATCGCAATCGGCGCGTGGTAGCCGTTGCCGAAAGGCTCTCCTTGCCAGGCGGTCGAATACCAGCGCCCCTTCTCGGTGCGGATGATCCGTTCGCGCTCCCAGAAGAACAGGGGCACGGGAGAGGCGATCGCGATTTCGGGCTCGGGATCGTAAAGCTTGGACTTGTGATAGGCGGCATAATCCGAAATCAGGCCGTTGAACGCGACATAAAGCAGCGTCAGGCCGAGCGCGACCTGCGCGATGAGCTCGCCCCGCCCCGGCCCCTCGCGTCTTTCCCGCTGCAGCGACCGCCACAGCGAAAAGCCCAGCAGCCCCCAGAGCCAGACATCGATGATGAACAGGGTGTCGCCATAGAACCAGCGATCCGAAAAGGGGGCGAACATTCGGATCCCGTAGACATTGAGCCAGTCAAGTATGGGATGGGTGAGGCAACCGATCAGCGACAACCAGTACGCCCACGCGAAGTCGACCGGCGCGCGTTGCTCCGGCCGCTTGCCGCGTCTTTCCTGCCAGCGGTCGAACCCCCACAGGGCAGCAGCGAGGAACAGCGGCAGCACGACCCACGCGATCGGCCCATGCGTGATCCCGCGGCGGAAGCCGAGATGCTCGGCCCCTTCCAGCCAGAAAAAGCAAGCCGCATCGATATCCGGCAGGTTCGCTCCGATCACCAGCGCCGGCATGCCGAACCCGGTGCGTCGCTTGAGGCCCGCCTGTCCGACCAGCGCCCCGACGAGGCTGTGAGTGAGATTGTCCATGCCGACCCTGTGCCTGTGCCTAGCCGCCCGCCTCGAAGGCGCTGCGCGCAAGCGGCGTCGCGGCCGTCGTCCCGGCGAGATAGCCGCCCAGCACGGTAAAGGGCGTCGCCAGCCAGTCGGCGAAGGCAAGGATGCTGAGCAGCATCAGGAGGAGGCCAAAGACAAGCTTGGACAGGGCAAGCGCGACGACGATCCGGCGCTTCACGTTGAGCGGCGCATCAGGGGGATCGAAGTGCCGCTCGACCGCCCCGCGCGCGGCAAAGCCCGCGATCGCGCCCACCGCGATGCCGAAGATACCGGTCTGGACCTGGTTCGCAAGCGGCAGGAAATAGGCCACGAACATCGCGCTGGGCGCGAAAAGCAGCGGAAGCCGCGTGCGTGTCCTGACCGAATATTTCATTGCCTCGCTTTTCTACCTCGCTTCATGCTGGCCGAAATGCGCGCCTGGCCGGTGGAAATGCGCCTCGCCACGGCCTATCAGCCTCTGGCGAAACCGGGAGAGAAAACACGATGAAAGATGCCACCCCCTTCGTCAGACCCGACATGCGCGCCTTCCTCGATGCGCTCGCCGCGATGGAAGGACCGGCAATCGCCGACATGACCCTCGATGAGGCACGCGCCAGTTACGTGGCCCTTCATGCCATGGCAGACAAGCCCGCGCGCGAACTTGCCGTGATCCGCGACCTCGCCTGCCCCGGGCCTGCGGGCGACATCCCGCTCAGGCTCTACGACGCGCGCGAAAGCCGCGAGCCCGGCCCGGTGGTAACGTTCTTCCACGGTGGCGGCTTCGTCATCGGCGATCTTGAAACGCACAACGCGCTGTGCACCGAGCTTGCCGCGCTGCTCGACCTACCGGTGATCGCGACCAATTACCGCCGCGCACCCGAAGCGCCTTTCCCCGCCGCGATAGAGGATTGCGAGGCCGCGGCTCGCTGGATCGCGGGAAGCCCGGAGAGGCTGGGCCGAGAGGCGACGGGGCTGGTAACGATCGGGGACAGCGCCGGGGGTACGGCGACGATAGCGGTCGGGCAATTGCTCGCCGCCGATCCCGCTGCCGTGCCGGTGGTCCTTCAGGTCCCGCTGTTCCCGCTCGCGGCCGACGCGATGGGTTCGGCGAGCCTCGATGCCTTCGCCGACGGGTTCGTCCTGACCAAGGCCGCGGTCGAATTCTTCGATGCCGCCTATCAGGGCGACCGCAAGGACCCGCGCGCCTTTCCGATCCTTGGCGACCATGCGAGCGCGCCGCCGACCGTCATCGTGACCGCGAGCCTCGATCCGATCCGCGATTCGGGCCGCGATTACGCCAAGGCGCTGGCCGAGGCGGGCCGATCCCACGTCTTCCTCGAAATCGAAGGCGTCACCCACAGCTTCACCAATCTGCGACAGGCCGTGCCCAGCACCCAGGCCGACCTCGAACGGGTTGTCGCGGCGATGCAATTCATGCTCGGAGCCTGATCGATGAGCCTTTCCCCGGACGACCTGCCCTATCGGCCCTGCGCGGGCTTCATGCTGCTCAATGAAGAAAACCGCGTCTTTGTCGGCCAGCGTATCGAAAAGCGCGCCCATGGCATGTGGCAGATGCCGCAGGGCGGGATCGACCCGGGCGAGGACCACGAGACCGCCGCGCTTCGCGAACTGGGCGAGGAGACCGGCATCACGTCCGACCTCGTCGAGATCATCGCTCCCGCTTCGAAACCCCTGCGTTATGACCTGCCGCCCGAATTGCTCGGCAAGGTGTGGAAGGGAAAGTATCGCGGGCAGGAGCAGCACTGGTTCCTCGGCCGTTTCCTCGGCGACGAGGACGATATCGATCTCGAAGCGCACGACCCGCCCGAATTCAACGCCTATCGCTGGATCGAACCCGAACAGCTTCCCGAACTCATCATACCGTTCAAGCGGCAGGTCTATCGCGAGATCCTCGAGGAATTTCGCGCTTTCCTGTGAGGGTTAGAATCGGAAGATGATCGAATCCCGGTCGTCTTTCGCCCGCGCCGCCTTGAAGCTGTCCATTGCCTCGACGCGTTCGAACCACCCGGAAATATTGGGATAGCCCAGCTCGAACGCGCCTTTGTCGCGCGCGGCGAACATGGGATAGACAAGCGTGATGTCGGCTGCGGTAAGCCGGTCGCCGCCGAAGAAGGGTTTCTCGGCGAGGTCCTTTTCCATCTCGCCGAAGAGCGCATCCAGCCGCGGGTTCACGAACAGCTTGCGGACCTGCCCGAAAATAGCCTTGAGCAGCGCGCTTATCGGCCAGGGGGTGCGGCTTTCGAGCAGGGTGAGCACCATCGAGACCATCTGGGTCGACATCAGCGAGCCCTGCGCCGCGTGGAACCAGAAGAGATGCCGTGCGCGATCAGAACTGCCGGGCGAAGGACGAAGCGGACTGTCCGGGTACTTGTCGAGAATGTAGTCGATGATCGCATTGCTTTCCGCCAGCACCAGATCGCCTTCGGTCACGACCGGCGCCGTGCCCAGCGGCGACAGCGCCTTGTAATCCTCCGGCGCGAGATTGGTCTCGGGATCGCGATCATAGGCCTTGAGCTCGTAATCCGCGCCCAACTCCTCGAGCAGCCAGAGGATGCGGAAGCTCTGCGAATATTCGAGGTGGTGCAGCGTCAGCATGGGGCGCCTCCGCCGGCTCAGTTGGAGGCCGTCGTGCCCTCGGCCGTGTCCACCGCGAGACGCTGACCGGTCGGCGCGTTCGCCCCGGTCGCAATGGTCGAACGCAGCGCCACCGTTTCGGGGCAGCTGTCGCCGCACATGGATTGCAACCGGGCGAGATTGCGCTTCGCCCGTTCGATCGCACCCTTTTCGACCAGCGCCGCACCCTCGCCCGAAATGGCGGCGAAGTTGTCGGGATCGCGGGCCAGGGCTTCGCGGTAATAGCGAATCGCCTTGCCCTGCAGGCCATTTTCCCGCGCAGCCTCGGCGAGATTGACGAAGATCGGAGTATAAGCCGGATCGACCGCCAAGGCCGCCTCGAAGGCATCGATCGCGGCCTGCGTGTCGCCTGCGGCAAGGGCGGCTTCACCCTGCTGGATCAGCGCCTCGGCTCGCGCGTCCGGTGCCTTCTCCCCGGCGCTCGTCACGCTTGCCGTGGTGGCGAGGAACAGCGAGAGGGCGGCGGCAGCGGGCGCAAAACGCATGAACAGCTCCTTGAATGCAGCAGGCCGGGATCTGACAGGCTCAGCCATAAGGCATATGGCTAACACGCAAGCGAGCAATTGGCGACAAAAAACCCGTCCGTGCCGTCATGGAACGGGTCGATCCGCCATCCTTTCCCGCGCGGGCCTCCGAGCGGAAGGTTAACACCGCGCGCCTCGAAACTTTCATGGCGTGCCAGGAATGCATCGATTCGTTTTGCCCCTTCCTCGTCCAGCAACGAGCAGGTGACGAAGACGATCCTGCCGCCCGGCGCCGCCACCTGCGCCGCAATGTCGAGCAAGCGATCCTGCAGAGCCGCGTATTTTTCGAGTGCGCGCGCGGTGAGCCGCCATTTGGCCTCGGGCTTGCGGCGCCATGTGCCCGTCCCCGAACAGGGCGCATCGACGAGGACGAGATCGGCCCTGCCCGCTATATCGGCCAGCGCCTCGATCTCCCGGCCCGGATCGATCAGGCGAGGCTCGATCAGCCCTGCTCCGGCCCTCTCGGCGCGGGGAGCGAGGTTGCCAAGCCGCCGCTTGTCGGTATCGCAAGCAACGAGTCGGCCCGAATTCGACATGGCCGCAGCAAGCGCGAGCGACTTGCCCCCGGCCCCGGCGCACAGGTCGACCACGGTCTCCCCGGGCCGGGCATCGGCGGCGAGGCAGGCGAGCTGGCTGCCGTGGTCCTGCACCTCTATCATGCCGTCGCGATAGGCGTCCCATTCCTCGACCCTCGTGCCTGCCGGAAAGCGCAGGGCCTGCGAGGCGGCGAGATGCTCGCCCGGCTCGGGCAGGTCGAGGCTCTCACGGTCCGCCTTGAGCGTGTTGACCCGCACATCGAGCGACGCGCGGCCCATCAGCGCCTGCGCCGCCTCGCCCGCCATGCCCGAGCGTGCCAGCGCCGCGACCAGCCATTCGGGCGCAAGACCGGGCGTGGCCTCGATCGCGCCATCTTTTTCCAGGGGGGCCTCGATGGGCGCGGGGCCGTGGGGCGAGCCGTCGAACAGGTCGAGGACGTGGTGGTTGGCGGGGTCGGCTCGGCCATAGGCGAGCATCGCGTCGCGGCCATTGCCCGGGACCGGGCCGAGCGCGCGGATCGCGGCATAGACCAGCTCGCGCACCGCCCGGCGGTCCTTCGAGCCGGCATAGCGACGCGCGCGGAAATAGTCGGCGAGGATGCGGTCGGCGGGGGCACCCTCCCCCTTCGCCGCCTCGATCACGAAGTCGAGAACCTCGATCGCAGCCTGCACGCGGGCTGCGGGGGTCATCGCGTCCACCCCGCGTCGTGCGGAATACGAGCATCGGTCGCGCGCCGACCGCAAGGGGGACCGCCCGCCGGCAACGGGCGCAGCGTCAGCTGCGCGTCTAGCGAGGATGCGCCCGTGGATACGGGCGCCGGAGAATCATCTCGTCGGATAGTTGGGTGCCTCGCGGGTGATCGCGACATCGTGAACGTGGCTCTCCGAAAGCCCCGCATTGGTGATCCGGACGAATTGCGAGCGGGTCTGCAGGTCTTCGATGGTCGCCGCGCCGGTATAGCCCATTGCCGCCTTGATCCCGCCGACGAGCTGGTGGATCACGTCGGCCACGGGGCCCTTGAACGGGACCTGCCCCTCGATCCCCTCGGGCACGAGCTTCATGGCGGAAACGTCCTGCTGGAAATAGCGGTCGGCGCTGCCGCGCGCCATCGCGCTGACCGAACCCATGCCGCGATAGGCCTTGTAGGAGCGGCCTTGGTAGAGGAACACCTCGCCCGGGCTTTCGGCGGTGCCTGCAAGCATGGACCCGACCATCACCGTGCTCGCACCTGCGGCAATCGCCTTGGCGACATCGCCGCTGGTGCGCAGCCCCCCGTCCGCGATCACCGGGACGTTCGATTTTCTCGCCTCGGCGGCGCTTTCCATGACCGCGGTGAGTTGCGGCACGCCGACGCCCGCGACGACGCGGGTGGTGCAGATCGAGCCCGGCCCGATCCCCACCTTCACAGCGTCCGCGCCCGCATCGATCAGCGCAGCGGTAGCCTCGGGGGTGGCGACATTGCCGGCAATGACCTGCACCGAGTTCGAAAGCTTCTTCGCCCGTTCGACGGCACGGGCAACCTCCCGATTGTGGCCGTGCGCGGTGTCGATCACGATCACGTCGACCTCGGCATCGATCAACGCCTCGGTCCGCGCGAACCCCGAATCGCCGACCGTCGTGGCCGCCGCGATGCGCAGGCGCCCGGCGGCATCCTTGGTCGCATCGGGATAGGTCACCGCCTTTTCGATATCCTTGACGGTGATAAGGCCGATGCAGCGATAATCGTCGTCGACCACAAGCAGCTTCTCGATCCGGCGCTGGTGGAGGAGCCGGCGCGCTTCCTCCTGGCTGGTGCCGATGGCGACGGTGGCGAGATTGTCGGTCGTCATCAGCTCGCGCACGGGCTGGGCCGGGTTTTCGGCGAAGCGCACGTCGCGATTGGTGAGGATGCCGCAGAGCCTGCCTTCGCGGTCGGTCACCGGAATCCCGCTGATGCGGTGCTGCTGCATGAGCGCCTGCGCCTCGCCCAGCGCCGCGTCGGGCCCGATCGTGATCGGGTTCACCACCATTCCGCTCTCGAACCGTTTGACCGCGCGCACCGCGGCGCATTGCTCCTCGATGTCGAGATTGCGGTGAAGCACGCCGATCCCGCCCAGCTGCGCCATGGCAATGGCCATGTCGGCCTCGGTCACGGTGTCCATGGCGGAGGACAGGATCGGGATGTTGAGCGCGATCTCGCGCGTCAGGCGCGTGCGCGTGTCGGCCATGGAGGGCAAGACCTCGCTTTCGGCCGGACGCAGCAGCACGTCGTCGAAGGTAAGGCCGAGCGGGATATCCATGAGCGTCACTTTCCTGGGCGTCTTGGCCACTAACGATTGCAGGGGCCGGGAGAATCGTGACGGCCCATGTAATCGCGCTTACCCGCAAACGCTAGGGCACTCGGGACCGCTATCGACGCTTGCCCGCGATTTCCAGAGTCCCGACCTCGCCAACGGGCATGTAGGCGGTGTTGGCAAGGCGACGAACGAGTTCCTCGTGCAGCAACAGGTCCTCGATCGCCCCGCCCAGTTCGAGCTCGCCCGCTTCGTCGGATGGACGGTGGTAATCGCTCGAAAGATAGGGACCGAGCACGCTACGCGAGGAAAAGGCGCTCGAAAGGAGCACCGCTGGCACGCCCTTTTCGAGCAGCGCCCAGCCGTCCTGTCGCTTGAGGAAGCTCTCGGCGAAATCCTTGTCGCCGATACGACGGCCCCGCTCGGCGAGCAGGTCGAGCACCACGCCATCGAGCGCGGTGCTGCGCCCTTCGCCGACATATCCGAGCGGCGTTCCGGCGGGCGCGACCGCGACGGTGTCGAAATTGAGTGCGGCAACGATGTCATCGAGTGGCAGCGGCGGGTTCTCGGCAAAGGCCTTTGCGCCGAGCAACCCCGCTTCCTCCGCACTCGTGGCGAGCACGTAGATGTCGCGTTGGTGCGGGCCGGACGCGGCGAGCCGGCGAGAGAGCTCGAGCATGACCGCGATGCCCGAGGCATTGTCGACCGCGCCGTTGCAGATCTTGTCCGGGGCCTTGCCGCAGTGGCCCAAATGGTCCCAATGGCCGAGCAGCAGCACCGCCCCTGCCTCCGGCCTTGTGCCGGGCAGCAGGCCGATCACGTTCGAGCTGGTGAATTCGCGCCGCTTCGATGTCGCCTCGATCGTCACCCGCAAGGGGATCCTGGCCGGCTCGAAATCCGTCTCTTGCGCGCTGCGTTCGAGCGCGCGCCATTCCTCCTTGCCGAGCACGCGCGCCATCGCGTCTTCGGTCACGAAGGCGGACAGGCGCACTTCCTCCTCGCTCGCCAGCAGCAGTCTTTCGCGTCCATAGGCCTCCTGGGCGGCCGCGATCGCCTTTTCGTCCTCGACCACCGTGATGATCGCGACCGGTCTCTTGTCGAACAGCGCCGCGCGCCGCCGCGGACTGACGCCGGGTTCGCCGAGCATGACGAGTATCTGTCCGGCAGCGGTTTGCGCCGGGAGCCCCTCCCCTTCAAGGCCGACAAAGACCAGCTCGCTGCCGAGATCGGGCCCGGCCTGTATCAGCACCCGGCGGCGAGTGGTGAAAGCTGCGCCTTCCGCGTCGGGAACAAGAACCCCGCGCGTGCCCAGTTCGAAGGACAGGCCGCTCGCCTGCGGGGTGGTGGATATGAGCTCAACCGGCGCGCGCCAGGCGCTGCCCGGATCATTGGTCCCCGATACCAGCCCAGCGGCTTCGAGTTCGGCGATGACGAAGTCGACCGTCCGCTGCTCGAACGGCGTGCCCGGCTTGCGGCCGCCGAATTCGTCGCTGGCGAGGATCGCGATGTCCCGGGTGAGATGCGCACGGATCGCCTCCACCTGCGCATCGGCCACGCGCGGCGCGGGCGCGCTCGCGCAGGCGGCGAGCGCGGCAAGGCCGATGATCGGCGCGGCAAGCCGGGCGAGGCGCGCATGCAAGCTCACTTGGCGGTCCATCCTCCGTCCATGCTGAAATTGGAGCCCGTGATGTTCTCGGCAGCCGGGCTGCACAGGAAGACTGCCATCGCGCCGACATCTTCGGGCTGGACGAATTTCTTGGTCGGCTGGCCGGCAAGCAGCACGTCGTTGATGACCTCCTCGCGGCTCATCGAGCGCGCCTGCATCGTGTCGGGGATCTGGTTCTCCACCAGCGGCGTCCAGACATAGCCGGGCGAGATACAATTCGCGGTGACGCCATGTTCGGCCAGTTCGAGCGCGATCGTCTTGGTGAAACCGGCAAGGCCGTGTTTGGCTGCGACATAGGCGCTCTTGAACGGGGAGGCGGCAAGCGAATGGGCGCTGGCCGTATTGACGATCCGCCCCCACCCCTTCGCCTTCATTGCAGGCACGGCGGCCCTCGTCGTGTGAAAGGCGGCGGTGAGATTGAGGGCGAGCACCGCGTTCCATTTCTCCGGCGGGAAATCCTCGACCGGTGCGACATGCTGCATCCCGGCATTGTTGACGAGGATGTCGACCGGCCCGACCTCGTCCATCATCTCGGCGATCGCGCCTTCATCCATCAGGTTCGCGCCGTTGAAGTGCGCGCCGATTTCCGCGCACAGAGCATCGATCTCGTCCGCATCGCCGAGCCCGTTGAGGACGATCTCGGCCCCTTCGGCCTTCAGCGCGCGCGCAACGGCGAGCCCGATGCCCGAAGTCGACCCCGTCACCAGCGCGCGCTTGCCCGCCAGTATCGTGCCGCCAGCCGCATCGCTCTTGAGCATTTCGTCGTTCTCCTGCACTCGCTTCGTCACGGCGCTTCGCTTTCGCCGGACGCGCGCCGCCTGTCCAGAGATTTGCGGATCGGCGGTGCGACAGGGGAGGGAATATGCGGCTCGATTCTCACGACACCTCCAACATCAAGGTCCGTTCGAGCAGCGGCGGCCGCGCGCGCAAGGCGGGCGGGCTCGGGATTGTCGGGATCCTGATCGCGCTCGCGGCGGCCTGGCTGCTCGACATCGATCCGCGCCAGACAATCGGCATGGTCGAAGGCGCGCAGCGCTCGCTGCCGCAGCGCGGCGGCGAGGCGAGCGAAATGAGCGAAGCACAGGTCTGCGCGATGGGGCCCTATGCCCGCGAGGCCTGCGATGCGCTCGACAGCCTGAATTCGACCTGGGAGCCGGTTTTCGCTCGCGCCGGCGCGCGCTTCGCACAGCCGGTGCTCGACCTCTATCGCGGCGGGAAGGTCAACACCCAGGGCTGCGGCAGCGCGTCGAGCGCGGTGGGTCCTTTCTACTGCCCGGCCGACATGGGCATCTATATCGACACCGGATTTTACGACCAGCTTGCGACAATGTCGGGCACGCGCGGCGATTTCGCGCGTTTGTATGTCATCGCGCACGAATACGGCCATCACATTCAGAACCTGACCGGCATCGCCGATGCGGTGCGGCAGGCGAAGGCGCGCGACCCCTCGCGGGCCAACGTCCTGCAGGTCGCGATGGAATTGCAGGCCGATTGCTATGCGGGCGTGTGGGCCGGGCTCAACCGGGACCGGATCGAGCCGGGCGACATGGAAGAAGGCATGTCCGCGGCCGGCTCGATCGGCGACGACACGCTGATGCGGCGCGCCGGGCGACGGATCGAGCCGGAGAATTTCACCCACGGCACCAGCGCCCAGCGCATGGCGGCACTCAGGCTGGGAATGGAGACAGGCGATCATGCGGCTTGCGACGACTTTTTCGAATAGGGCGCTCGCGCCCGCAGCGCTCGTATTGATCGCGGCCGCCTGCATCGCCTCGCCTGCCCGGGCGCAGGTGGCGAAGCCCGATGCCGATATCGAGGATATCGCCCGCACCCCGCTCGAGGATCTGAACATCGAAGGCGACGAAATACCGCCCGTGCTGGTCGAGGCCGCCGAGGACCCCTATGCGCAGGACATGCTCGCCGATTGCAACGCGATCGTCGCCGAAATCGCGCGGATCGACCGGGTGCTGGGACCCGATTACGACTATCTTGGCCGGCCCGAGGGCGGATTGAAGCCGGGCAAGGTCGCCAAGGGCCTGGTCGGCTCGCTGATCCCCTTTCGCGGCATTGTGCGCGAGGTGACCGGCGCGGCGGGCGAAGCCCGCGAGCTCGCCTATTTGATTACGGCCGCGATGACCCGGCGCGGCTTTCTCAAGGGTCTCGGCAAGGGGCGCGGCTGCGAATACCCGGCGGCGCCGCGCGAAATGACGATGAAAGCGGAGCAGGCCGCAAACGAAAAAGCGGCGGCCACAAAGGCCGGGCAGGCGCGCTGAATGCGAAAGGGCGGGCCGGCCGCAAGGCCCCCCGCCCCCAATAGCCGGCAGCGACCCAATATCAGCTGGCCGCGTCTTCCCAGGTGTCGATCTGGCGATCCAGTTCCTTCAGGATCTTCCGGCGCATCGAAGCAGACAGGTCGCGATCCGCGGCGATCGAGCGGCGCGCTTCCCTGATGCCTTCGAGCGCCTGTTTCATGACGCGCGCCTGGCACAGCTTGACGGTGGTCACGCCGTCCTTGTCGGTGACGGTGGTGGCAACGTCCTCGCTCGCCGGATCGCATTGCATTTCGACCACGGTGCGGCTGCCGGCGAAGTCGGCCTCGCGCTCGATCCCGGCAAGCATTTCGGGAAGCTCGCTCATGACCTGGTCGGCCTTTGCCAGGCCTTCACGAACCTCGGACATGATAGCCTCGATCTCCTCTTCGCTCAGATCACCGTCGGCACGCTTGCCGCGAACCTCCTCGCTGCTTGTGCTGAGCACGATCGCGCGCTCGCCCTTGCCGAGCTCCTCGGCGACCGTCGCGTCCTCCCCATCGGTGACGCGCTTGACGATCACCTCACGGCGCTTGCCGTCCTCGCCGGGCTCATCGCTCTCGACGATCGTGACGTACTCCGATTCCTCTTCGTAATAGACCCGGGGCCCGGTGCCCCTGGAATCTTCGCTGTCAGGGTCGACTCTCTCGATATCGCCGGTTGCGGGAGCCTCTGGCGGCACCGGCGGCTGCGGCGCATCGCCGGGCGTGGCTGGCGCGGACGGGGCCTTAGGGGCTTCGGGCGCTTGCACCGAACCCGTTCCGGCATAGCTGATCGAGGCGGTGAGCGGCAGGGCCAGCACCGCCGCGCCCATTGCGAGGCGGCCTGCCATGCGGCGGCGGGGGGAAAGGTCGGACATTTTCAGGCTCCTCAGACGGTGGATGATGGATTTTTCGCCCAACACCGGGCAGGCCATGGGCGCCGTGATCGCCGCATGGGCGGAGAAAGCGCCCGGCGAGCCATCGGCCCCTGCGGCCATGCTCGCGATCAGGCGCGCATAGGCGGCCCGCTCGCTTTGGCCGCACGCGGCGATGACCCGGGCATCGCAGGCCGCCTCCTGGTCGCGCCGCAGGGCGAGCCAGCCATAGCGGGCGAGCGGATTGAACCAATGGGCGGCGAAAAGCGGCTGGACGATGATATTGATGAGCAGGTCGTGCCCGCGATGATGGGCGATCTCGTGTTCCAGCGCGAGATCGCGCGCCGTGCGATCGGGCCGTGCCATGAAGCCGGGCGGCAGGGCGATGACCGGATCGAACACGCCGAAAGCGAGCGGCGCACTCGTTCCCTGAGTTTCGAGCAGGCGGATCGGCGCGATGGGCCCGGCGATGCGGCCGACCTCGCGCGCCCCGGCGAGAAGCTCGGCGCGCAGGACGAAATAATGACGGAAACGAACCGCGAGGAAGGCAACCGCGCCCGCGATCCAGAGCGCGAACGCGGTCGCAGCGAGCATCTCCCAGTCGAGCGCGTGGAGCGGCAGGAACGGCGCGGTGTCAGGCGCGCTCGGCAATGCAGCGGGCATCGCTCCGCCCGGATCGGCGGAGTCGAGCGCAGAGCCGACGGGCATCGGAGCGGCCTCGGGCGCGGGGGCGGGTGCGGGCGCGGGGCCAAGCCAGGCGGGCAGCGTGATCGGCGGCAACAGCAGCCGCGCCATCGGCAGCGCCCACAGCGCATAGGCCATGCGCGGCCCGAAAACCTGCGCCACCCGGCGGCGCACGAGCAGGACAAGCGCGATCAGCGCACCGGACCACAACAGCGTATCGATCAGCCAGCCGTTCATTTGCGCATCTCCTTCAGAAGCGCCTCGATCTCGGCGAGGTCGTCCTCGCTCAGCGCCTCGGCTTCGGCGAGATGGGCGAAAAGCGATGCGGGCCGCCCGCCGAACAGGCGATCGACAAGTCGGCGCGATTCGCCGCCAACATAATCGGCCCGCTCGATCACCGCGCTGTAGAGATAGCGCCGGCCGTCGGGCCGCGTGTCGATCGCGCCCTTCTGGACCAGCCGCGAAAGCAGCGTCTTGACGGTGGCAAGGCTCCAGCCGCGCGTCTCGCAGACGATGTCGCAGACCTCGGTCGCCGTCAGGGTCCCGCGCATCCAGAGCGCCTCCATTACGGCGTGCTCCGCCTCGCTGATACGGTCGGGGGTCGGGGAATTGTCCCGGGGCTCGTCATGATCGGCCATGAAGGCGGTCCTCCTGCTGACGACTACGGTTGTAGGCGTACCGATTACGTTTGTAAACATGAAAGCCCGATGAATGGTGTCCAGGGCCGCTTGCGCCTCGACGAAGCGCCGATATCATCGGATCGATGACCGAACGCTCTACCCTCTTCGCCCTACCCGGCCTTCTCGCTTTCGTGCTGGCGGCGACGATTTTCGCCGCACACGCTGTGGAGGCGCAGGAATTCTTCCCGCTGACCGAGCCTGTCGAGCTGGGCGAGGAAGAGGTCGGCGAGCTGATCTTTCGTGGCGGCGTGGCGATCGAACCGGATGAATTCGGGATCGGCGGCATTTCCGGGCTCGAATGGGCGGGCGGCGCGCTCCACGCCGTGACCGACAACGGGCGCTGGATCACCATGCGACCCGATGCGATCAACCGCCGCCTCGTCGATATCGCGGCGATGGAGATCGGTCCCCTGCTCGATACGGACGGGGATGAGCTCGGCGGGAAGGCGCGCGCCGATGCCGAGGCGATCACGCGCCTGCTCTCGGGCGAATGGCTCGTCGCATTCGAGCGCAACCATCGCATCTGGCGCTATGCGAATTACCGCGAGCCCCCCGCCGCGAGCGAAACCCGCGCCGACGAATTGCTCGCCTCGGCCTCGGGAAATAACGGGATCGAGACATTGGCCGGCTTTGCCGAAGGCTTCCTCTCCTGCGGGGAATGGATCGATCCGGATCGACCCAATTGCCAGCGCGTGACCGGCGGCAGCGCCAGCCTGTTCCACCTCCCCGCCCCTGCCGGCATCGCCGAAGCGGGCGGCGTGCCCACGGATGCGGCGTGCCATTCGGGCGGGACCTGCTATGTCCTGTTCCGCAGCTATCGCCCCGAGGAGGGCAACCGCGCCGCGATCGTCGAGATCGCCGAGGGAGCCCAGCCCAAAACGCTTGCCGTGTTGCGCCCGCCTCTTGCGCTCGACAATTTCGAGGGGCTGGCGCTGCGCGAAGAAAACGGCGCGCGCTTCCTCTACCTCGTCAGCGACGACAATTTCCGCAACTGCACCGATGACGATGCGCCGGGCTGCCAGCGCACCCTGCTGATGAAGTTCGAAATCAAGTCGGACGCCCCCCCGCCCCCACCAGCGCCGCCCGCCAATGTCGCACCGTCTCGGGATTACGAAACCACGGCGGTGGTGATCGAGACCGAGCTCGGCGACATCACGGTCGCTCTTGAAACCGAGCGCGCACCGATTACCGCGGGCAACTTCCTGCGCTATGTGGACGAGGACCGGTTCGACGGGACGGTGTTCTACCGCGCGATGAAACTCGACCGCGAGCCCCGGCCCAACGGCCTGATCCAGGGAGGAACGCAGCAGGATCCTGACCGCATCCTGCCCGGCATAGAGCATGAGCCGACCAGCGAGACGGGCCTGTCTCACACCAACGGTGCGCTATCGATGGCGATGGGCGATCCGGGCACGGCGAACGGCGATTTCTCGATCATGCTTCAGGACCAGACGGGGCTCGACGCGCGGCCCGACAGCGACAACCCGACATGGCGCAATGGCTATGCCGTGTTCGGCTATGTTACGGGCGGGATGGACGTGGTCGCCGCGATCCACGCGCGGCCAGGCGATCCCGACAAGGGCGAAGGGGTGATGAAGGGCCAGATGCTGGCCCAGCCCGTGAAGATCATCGACGTGCGGGTTGTGGAGCAGGCTGACTAGCGAGCTTCTCCCGCGCCGCTTCGAAGGCCGACCGCCCGACCGGCTCGCTCGCCTCCTGCGGGATTCCCGCCTCGAGTTCGGCCAGCCAGGTCTTCGCGCCATCGCCGATGCTGGACTGTGGTAGCGAGGCGAACAGGCGCAGGTTTGCCTCCCACGCGGCGATCGTGCGGTTCGCCTCGCGCGCCGCCTCGGGCAGCGGCAGAGGCTTTCGCAGCGCGCGATTGATCATGGCATCGCCGTAGAAGGTCCAGTCATTGTCCGCCTCGCAGCCGAAGCTGGTGCGATTGCCCGCCGCCGCGGTCATGATCGCGCTGTCGGGCCCGGCGAGTTCGGGGATGAAGATGCCGGAATAGCAGGCCGATACGATCAGCACGCGCCGCGCGATGCCGAGCTCTTCGAGCACGGATTTGAGCCGCGCGGGCGAGAGGATACCGTAGCCCGTGTCGCCGTAGTGGAAGACGAGGCCATAGGGCGCGCCGTGGCTGGTGGTGTAGAGGACGAGCGCGTCCTCGGCCGGGTCCATCAGCTCGGCGATCCGCGCGAGCGACAGTGCCAGCGCCTCGATCGAGCCGTGCGGCCGGTCGTCGCGCGTCCCGTCCGGCCCTGCCAGCACCAGCGTGCGCCCGTCCGCGCCGTAGCGCCGCGCAAGCACCCTTCCCGCCTCGCGCGCCTCGCGGGCGAAGACCGGGTCGCTGTCGAGCGCCACCGTTACGACATAGGCATCGACCGTGCCGCGCCGATGCGCCCGCAGTTTCCCAAGCGCCGCATCGAGCCTCTCGCGCTGCTCGAGCATTTCGGCAACGCTCACCCCGCGCCGCATCTGCGGGCCGAGATCGAAGCTGGCCTTAGCCGCCTCGCGGTCTTCGCCGGTGACGAGGTTCGGGAAAGGCTCGGTGTGCGGCGGCGGCTGGTTGGGGTTGGCGACGGACGGGGCGGCAAGTGAAAGCAGGCTTGCCCAAACCCCCACCATGATCGTGCCCCTTTTCATGGGCAGGCAAGCTGCCTTTACAGAACCGAAGCGTCAAGCGGGCGGCTGCGGCGAGCGCTCCCGACGCCATTCGGCCAGGTCGCGCGCCATCCATGCGCGGCGAAAGCCGTGCCCTGCAAAAAGGCGTTTGAAATCGGGCCAATGGTCGAAATGCTGCAGCTGGCGATGGTAGTAATTGACGTATTCGAGCAGGCCGAGCACGGCGACCAATCCACCGGCCCAAAGATCGGTCTCGGTCACTTCCGGCAGCGCCACGAGCAAGGCCGCAAACACGAGTGCAATCACCCCAAGCGAACCGATGAGAAGCGGCTTCTGCAGATACGCTGCTGCCGGGAGCAATGCGCGCATCGCCGCGTCATCGCCGGCCAGCGAGTGCAGCTTGGCACGCCAATATAAGCCGCCGATCACCAGCAGAATGCAGCACGGCAAAAGCGAGACATAGCTGAGCCAGCCTGCCCCTTCGCCTTGACTGTGGGCCACGACAGCAACGAAAGCCGGGACGAGCGCGGCATTGGCAAGCTCGAGCTTCCAATACCAGCCGAGCCGTCGCATGATCCGCGTTGTAAAGGCCGTCCCTTTCGCTGAAGTGCTGCGCCAGGCTGGGATCAGTAAACCCGCGCCTTGGGCTCGATATAGGTCGCGTCCTCGGTCAGGGTGTATTCGTGGACCGGGCGGTAATCGATGCGGATGTTCGAGCCGCGCCCGCCCCAGCCGTCGAACCAGGCGACGGTGTGCTTCATCCATTCCTTGTCATTGCGCTCGGGATAATCCTCGTGCGCATGGGCGCCGCGGCTTTCCTTGCGGTTGGCGGCGGATGCCATGGTGACGTTGGCCTGCGCCATGAGGTTGTCGAGCTCCAGCGTCTCGATCAGGTCCGAGTTCCAGATCAGCGACTTGTCGGAGACGTGGATGTCCTCCATCCGCTTGTTCTGCTCGGCAAGCTTCTTGACGCCCTCGTCCATCAGCTTCTGGTCGCGGAACACGGCGGCGTGCTGCTGCATCGCCTTCTGCATGTCGGCGCGGATCGCCGCGGTGGGCGAGCCGCCCTCGGCATAGCGGAAGTGATCGAGCCGGGTGAGCGCGAAGTCGGCGCTGTCGGTCGGCAGTTCGGGCTGGCTCGCGCCGGGCTTGAGATTTTCCTTCAAATGGATGCCCGTCGCGCGTCCGAACACAACAAGGTCGATCAGCGAATTCGAGCCGAGGCGGTTGGCGCCGTGCACCGAAACGCAGGCCGCCTCGCCCACGGCATAGAGGCCCGGCACGACGGTGTCGGGATCGCCATCCGGGCCAATGGTCACGACCCGGCCGTGATAGTCGCACTGGATCCCGCCCATGTTGTAATGGACCGTCGGGGTAACGGGCAGCGGTTCGCGGGTCAGATCGACGCCGGCGAAGATCTTGCCGCTTTCGGTGATGCCCGGCAGGCGCTGCGCCAGCACATCGGGATCGATATGGTCGAGATGGAGGTAGATGTGGTCCCCGTCCGGCCCGACACCGCGCCCTTCGCGCATTTCAAGCGCCATCGAACGCGAGACGACATCGCGGCTGGCGAGGTCCTTCGCGGACGGCGCGTAGCGTTCCATGAACCGCTCGCCTTCGGAATTGGTGAGATAGCCGCCCTCGCCTCGCGCGCCCTCGGTGATGAGCACGCCCGCGCCGTAAATGCCGGTCGGGTGGAACTGGACGAATTCCATGTCCTGCAGCGGCAAGCCGGCGCGCAGCACCATGCCGCCGCCATCGCCCGTGCAGGTGTGCGCGGAGGTCGCGGTGAAATAGCACCGGCCATAGCCGCCGGTCGCCAGCACCACGCTCTGCGCACGGAAACGGTGGATCGTGCCGTCATCGAGGCACATCGCCATGACCCCGACGCACTGTTTCACCCCGTCGACTTCCGACATGATGAGATCGAGCGCGAAATATTCGATGAAGAAATCCGCGTCGTATTTGAGGCTCTGCTGGTAGAGCGCGTGGAGCATTGCGTGCCCCGTGCGGTCGGCGGCGGCGCAGGTGCGCTGCACCGGCGGGCCTTCGCCCATGTTCTGCATGTGCCCGCCGAACGGGCGCTGGTAGATCGTGCCGTCCTCGTTACGGCTGAAGGGCACGCCGGCGTGCTCCAGTTCATAGACCGCCTGCGGCGCTTCGCGCGCAAGATATTCGATCGCGTCCTGGTCGCCCAGCCAGTCCGAACCCTTGACGGTGTCGTACATGTGCCAGGTCCAGTGGTCGGGCGTGTTGTTGCCGAGGCTCGCCGCGATCCCGCCCTGCGCGGCAACGGTGTGCGAACGCGTCGGGAAAACCTTGGAGATGTTGGCGGTCCTCAGGCCGGCTTCTGCCGCGCCCATCGTGGCGCGCAGGCCGCTGCCGCCTGCGCCCACGACGACCACGTCATAGGTGTGGTCGATAATCTTGTAGGACCCCTTGAGCTGGGGCCCCGCATCATTGGCGGGTGCGCTTGCCATTAGCCTTGTGCTCCGAATGCGAGGGTTGCGACGCTGAACAGCGCGAAGGCTGCGCCGCCGAAAACCGCGAGGTTGAGCGCCGTGATCAGCGCGAATTTGGTCCCGGGTTCATGGATGTAGTCCTCGATCACGACCTGCAGGCCCAGCCGGGCATGCCAGAACAGGCTGATCGAAAGCAGCGCCATGGGCACAGCTGCGATCGGCTGGGCGAGCCAGCCGGCAACGCTGGCATGGCCGAAATCGGGCAGGATCATGAAACTCGCCAGCAGCCATGTCATCACCACGAGATTGCCCGCCGCCGTGGTCCGCTGCAGCAGCCAGTGATGCGCGCCCTCGTGACTGGGGCCAAGGCCGCGCACGCGACCGATCGAAGTGCCGTTACCCATCGCTCAGAGCCCTTTCGCCATCAGGAGGTAGGACCACAGCGCCAGAGTCAGCGCCGCAGCGATGATCGGCGAGGCGACCGACCAGAAACGGTTGATGTCGAGATCATAGCCCGCGCCGATATCGAGTACGAAATGGCGCAGCCCGCTCATCATGTGGTTGAAGAAGGCCCATGAAAGGCCGAAAAGCACGATATATCCGGGCACCGTGCCCATCACGCCGGTGAAGGTCGCATAGGCTTCCGGCCCGCTCGCCAGCGCGCCCAGGAACCACGCCAGCAGCGGCAGGCCGACCAGCGCGAGTGCCGATCCCGTGACCCGGTGCAGGATCGAGACCAGCATGTGCGGCCCCCAGCGCCAGATCTGCAGATGCGGAGAAAGCGGTCTTTGGCTCATGGTCATTGGTACTCGCGTTTTTATCCCGGCTCCCACTTAACGATGCTGCGCCTTGTGGCAAGCGGCGAGCGCTCGACTCCGCTTGCAAATTTGAGGATAGGGGCTTGCATGAGTGTCATTCTTGTTACGGGTTCGAGCCGGGGGATAGGCGCGGCGGTGCGCGAGGCGCTTGCCGCGCGCGGGGTCTCGGTGATCGGCCATTCGACGCGCGGGGGAGGCGGCGCAATCGCGGCCGACTTCACGGATCCGGCCGCCCCGCAAATGCTTTGGGAAGCCGCGCTGGAGGCGGGCGGCGGGCGGATCGACGCGCTGGTCAACAATGCCGGCCTGTTCGAAGCCTCGCGGCTGGAGCGTTCCGATATCGAATGGCTCGATGCGTGGGAGGACACGTTGCGCATCAACCTGACGGCGGCGGCCCAGCTGTCGCGGCTCGCCGTGCTCCACTGGCTCGATGGCGATGCAGGGGGGGACGGCGTGCGCGGCCGCCTCGTCAATGTCGCCAGCCGCGCCGCCTATCGCGGCGACTCCCCCGCGCACTGGCACTATGCCGCAGCGAAAGGCGGCATGGTGGCCATGCACAAGACGATCGCCCGAGCCTATGCCAATATGGGTGTGCTCAGCTATGCGATCACGCCCGGCTTTACCGATACCAGCATGGCGGGCGATTATCTTGAAAGCAGGGGCGGGCCGGGACTGCTCGCCGATATTCCGCTGGGCCGGGTGGCCGACCCGGAGGAAATCGCCCGGATCGCAGCCTTCTGCGCGCTCGACGCTCCGCCGAGCATGACGGGCGCGGTGATCGATGCGAACGGGGCGAGCTTTGTCCGCTGAGGCGCCGGACGGCCAGGAGGCAGGGGCCACCTGGAAGCTGACCGCCCATGCCGGGAAACGCGCGGTGCAGCAGGCGCTGCTCGCCCATGACGAAATCGACGACTGGGATCCCGAACTGGTGATCGCGGGCCGCGAACTCGCCGAAGACCGGCCCGAGGACTGGGTGCTGGAAGGCTGGTATCCGCGCGAACCGGGCATCGATCAGGAGGCGGCGATAACCGGACTGTTCGAGGGAACCCCGCCGGAAATCGCGATTGAACGGCTCGCGGCGCAGGACTGGCTCACGCTCAGCCAGCAGAACGTCCAGCCGATCCGCGCCGGGCGGTTCCATGTCCATACGCCCGAATTTCCCGCGGAACCCGGAGCAATCGATTTCGTCATCCCGGCCAGCCAGGCCTTCGGTACCGGGCAGCACCGCACCACGGCGGGCTGCCTCGAAATGCTGGGCAACATGAAGACGAGCGGCCTTGTCGCGCGGCGCATCGCCGATATCGGGACGGGCACCGGCCTGCTCGGTTTCGCCGCGCTGCGCCTGTGGAAACTCGCCCATGTCACCGCCTCGGACATCGACGAGGTCTGCGCCGATGTCGTGGCCGAGAATGCCGCGCTCAACGCGATCGGGCTCGGGCCGAAAGCCGGCCAGATGGCCTTCGTCGTGGCCGAGGGGATGCAGCACGACCTTTTGGCGGTGAACGCGCCCTACGACCTGCTGATCGCCAATATCCTTGCCGGGCCGCTCGTGGAGCTCGCCCCTGAATTCGCGCGCCACACCGCGCGCGGCGGGAGCGTTCTGCTTGCCGGCCTGCTCGCCGGAGAGCAGGAAGCCGCCGTGCGCCGGGCCTATCGCCGCGCGGGGCTCCATCTCGTCGCACGGCTCCAGCGCGGCGACTGGGCGATCCTCTGGCTGCGCAAGCGCCGTGGTCGCTGACGATGTGCGCCGCTGGCTGGGCCGGGCAACGCTCGCACTGATCGCCCTTCCGCTCCTGTTCGCGCTCGGTGCGTGGATCGGTTCGTCGATCCCGCGCAATGCGGACTGGCAGGAGCCCGAAACCGGGGTCACGATCATGGTCGGCGACAACGGCGTCCACACCGAGATCGTCATGCCTATCCTTGCCCAAGGGCATGATTGGCGCGCGCTCTTCCCGCCCGGCGATATCGCAAATCCGCAGCGCCCCTATACCCATGTCGGGGTAAGCTGGGGCGAGCGGACCTTCTTTCTGGAGACGCCGACCTGGGCCGATCTGGAAATCGGCAACGCGCTGGGTGCGATTGCCGGGGGTGACGCGCTGCTCCATGTCGCATGGTATGTGCGCCCCGCCCCGTCGGAGGATTACAGGCGCCTCACCCTCTCGGCCAAGGACTATCGCGCGCTGGCCGCAAGCATCGCCGCCGATCTCGCCCCGGGCGCGCGGCGTTTCGGGGGTTATGGCGGTCATGACGTGTTCTATCCGGCGCGCGGGACCTATCATCTCGGGCGGACCTGCAACCAATGGACCAGCGACAGGCTGGCGGGTGCGGGAATAAGGACCGGCTGGTGGACCCCTCTTGCGGGGGGCGTGATGAAATGGGTGCCGCAGGGCTAGGGCGAAAGCGCCGCGCGCTGCCGCTCGAGCCACAGTCGCTCGGACCGCGGCGGCAAGGTGGCGAGCGCGGCGTCCAGCGCCTCCAGGGCTTCCGCCTCCCGCCCGCAGCGCGCCAGCAGCCGGCTGCGCGCGACGTGGAACGGGCGCGCGCGCGCAAGCCGCTCGGCGGGCAGTTCCTCAAGCAGCGCCAGCCCCGCCTCTGCCCCCTCGACCTCGGCCAGCGCGAGCGCGCGCGGGATCGCCGCCATCGGCGAGGGACGCAGCGCCAGCAGGGCATCGTAAAGCGCCAGCACCGCGACCCAATCGGTCGTCCCGCCATAGACGCGCCGCGCATGGGCCAGCTGGATCGCCGCCATCACCTGGCGCGGCCCGCTGCGCCCGGCCATCGCCGCGCGGTCCAGCAGCACGCGCGCTTCCTCGATGGCCGCGCGGTCCCAGAACGCGGGATCCTGCTGCGAGAGCGGAACCATAGCACCGTGCGGATCGAGCCGCGCCGCGTGGCGGGACCGGGCGAGGATCACGAGCGCGGCAAGCCCCAGCGCCTCCGGCTCTTCGGGCATCAATTCCGCGAGCAACCGCACCAGCCGCTCGACCTCTGCCCCGAGATCCTCGCCCAGCGCCGCTGCCAGCTCCCCGCCCGCATCGGCGTAGACGGCGGTGAAGGCGAGCTCGAGCGCGAGCATCACCGCATCGAGCCGTTCCGGCCACCTTGCGCGCGGCGGCAGGTCGAAGGCGATTCCCGCCTTGCGCACCTTGGCCTTGGCCCGCGTGATCCGCTGGAACATGGCCTGTTCGCTGGTGACGAAGGCCTGTGCGATGGCCGCGACCGGCAGGCCGCAGATCACCCTGAGCGCAAGCGCGGCACGGGCCTCAACCGCCAAAGCGGGATGGCAACAGATGAACAGCAGCCGCAGCCGCTCGTCGGGGATGGGTTCGGGAAGGCGGATCATGTCGTCCACCTCGCCGCTGCGCGCGAGATCGCCCGCCACCCGTGCCTCCACCGCCTGCCGCCGCCGCGCATCCAGCGCCCTGCGCTTCGCGGCGACGAACAGCCAGGCAGCGGGATCGCGCGGCGGCTGCGGCAAGGCGAGACAGGTCGCCGCGGCCTCTCCGAATGCCTCCTCCGCCGCATCGAGATCACGCAGCATCGCCGCGAGCGCCGCGATTACGCGCGGGCGCGCCCCGGCAATGGCGCGGGCGAGGTCGGTGGCTGCGGTCACTCCTCCTCCGGCCAGACCGGGCGGATCTCGACCGCGCCCTTGCCCGGTACCGGGATCATCCTCGCCCATGCGATCGCGCCGTCGAGATCGTCCGCCTCGACGATGTAATAGCCGCCCAGCTCTTCGTGGGTTTCGGCAAAGGGCCCGTCATGGATCACGCCCTCGCCGCCATCGTCATAGCGCAAGGTCGTGGCCGTATGCGCCTCGCGCAGCCGGTTGCCCGACCAGTTCGTCCCGCTCGCCGTGAGCTTTTCTATCAGCTTCATGTGGCCGGCCAGCGTCGCTTCCATGACCTGCGCCCCGTCCTCGCCCGCATAGGCATCTTCGCTTTCGTGGATCAGCAGCATGTATTGCATCGTCTCGCCTTTCGCTTTGCGCCATGCCGGAATGGCAAGGCTCCGACAGGAAGACGCACCTGCCAAGCCGGATTCGACAGGCGCGCGAAAATTTCTCCGCCGGAACTCCGCCCGCCCCCGCTCGCTTGGAAGACAAAGGCCTAAAACAAAGAGCAACTGGGAGACATTTACATGACCCGCACCCTTCTCATCACCGGAGCATCATCCGGCATCGGCGCGGCCACTGCCCGCGCGGCGGCACAAGCGGGCTGGAACGTCGCGCTGGTTGCGCGATCGGCGGACAAGCTGGCGGACCTGGCGGGAGAGATCGGCGAAAAGGCGCTCGCCCTGCCCTGCGACGCGACCGATCGCGACCAGGTCCGAGAAGCGCTCGCGAAGGCGGCGGAATATTTCGGCGGGCTCGATGCGGTCTATGCCAATGCGGGGACGGGCGCGAAATCTCCGGGCGTCGAGAACGGCGATCCCGAAGACTGGCACCGCATGATCCACATCAACATCCTCGCCGTGCTCTACGCAGCCCACGAGGCGATCCCTCATCTGAAGAAGACGAAAGGCCATTTCCTCGTCACCGGCTCCAAGGCGGGCCGCGACAACATGAAGGGTTCTGTCTATTCGGCGACCAAGTGGTTCGTCCACGGTTTCGGCGAGAACCTCGCCGAGGAAATGCGCGAATGGGGCGGACGCTGCACGGTGATCGCGCCGGGCATGGTCAACACCGATTTCTTCGACGACGACCTGCCGACCAAGATCCAGCCCGAGGACGTGGCGAGTGCGGTCGTCTATGCGCTTGAGCAGCCCAAGACCGCGGCGGTGCGCGAGGTCTACATCATGCCCAACGACTAGGCCTGCGCGAGCGTTTTCTCGAGCAGGTCCAGCGCGTTGCGGGTGAAGGCGGCCATGTTGGCGATGCGATCCTCGCTGGCGGTTTCCAGCACCGCGCAAACCTCCCTATCCGGCCCTGCAAGCGCGGCCACGCTACGCCCCGCAGGCGCTCCGGTCGGGTGCGAGGACCCGCCGACCGACCCGCTTTCGGCAAGGCCCCAGTCGGCGGCGAAATTGTCCCGGATCGCGCGCGACTGGAGCAGTGCATAATCCTCGCTCGCCCCACGCATGCCGCGATATGCCTCGCGTGGCAGGTCGAACAGAACGTCGCGCGCCCGCAGCGAATAGACCACCCCGCCGCCCACGAAGAACTCGAGCGCGCCCGGCACGGTGAGCAAGCTGGCCGCGATCAGGCCCCCGGTAGCGCCGTCCGCGACCGCCACCTTCTCGTCCCGCGCGCGCAGGAGCCTTGCGATGCGGAGCGCCTGGGGGTGAAGTTCGGCCAGGAGATCGCTCACGCTCCTGCCCCCGCATCGGCCTGCGCCACGATCTGAGCCCAGCCCGGCTCGTCCACCACCTCGATCCCGAGCTGCTCGGCCTTCTTCAGCTTCGAGCCCGCGCCAGGGCCCGCGACCAGCAGGTCGGTCTTGGCCGACACGCTGCCCGCCGCCTTTGCGCCCAATCGCTCGGCCTGCGCCTTCGCCTCGTCGCGGCTCATCGTCTCGAGCTTGCCGGTGAAGACCACGGTCTTGCCCGCGACCGGGGAATCGAGCGTCTCGACCTCGTAGCGCGGCGGGTTCACGAGCGAGAGCAGGTCCTCCCATACCGCGACATTGTGCGGTTCGTGGAAGAAGTCGCCCAGCGCCTCGACCACGCTCGGCCCGATGCCGTCGATCGCGGTGAGTTCTCCGGTCGCCTCCTCGTCACCGGTCCGCGCGCGCTCGGCGAGGTCGCGGATGACGGGGAGTTCGTGGAAGTTCCTGAGCAGATCGCGCGCCGTCACCTCGCCGACATGGCGGATGCCGAGGCCGAACAGCAGCCGCGCGGCGTCGGGCTCGCGCCGGTTTTCCACAGCCGCCAACAAGTTATCCACAGACTTGTCCTGCCAACCTTCGAGCGCGAGGATGTCGCTGCGTCGGTCCTTGAGGCGGAAGATATCGGCGGGGCTTTCGAGCCAGCCGAGGTCGAAGAACTGGGCGATGGTCTTTTCCCCGAACCCGTCGATGTCGAGCGCCTTGCGGCTGACGAAATGCTCCAATCGCTGCGTCCGCTGGGCCGGGCAGATCAGCCCGCCGGTGCAGCGCACGTCGACCTCGCCCTCTTCGGCCACCGCCTCGCTGCCGCAGCGCGGGCAGTGGTCGGGAAACTGGAAGGCGTTGCGCTCCTCATTGAGGGTCAGGTTTTCCACAACCTGCGGGATCACGTCGCCCGCGCGCTGGACCACCACTCGGTCGCCGGGCCGCACGCCGAGGCGCGCGATCTCGTCGCGGTTGTGGAGCGTGACGTTCGTCACTGTCACCCCGCCCACCAGCACGGGCGCGAGGCGCCCCACGGGCGTCAGCTTGCCGGTGCGCCCGACCTGGATGTCGATCGCCTCGAGCACGGTCTCGGCCCGCTCGGCCGGGAACTTGTGTGCCAATGCCCAGCGCGGAGCCTTGGCGACGTAGCCGAGGCGCTGCTGGTAGTCGAGCCGGTCGACCTTGTAGACCACGCCGTCGATTTCATAGGCGAGATCGGGCCGCGCGGCGGCGATGCGTTCGTATTGGGCGATGAGGTCCGCGACACTTTCCACCCGCGTGAACAGCGGCGAGATCGGAAAGCCCCATTCGCGCAAGGTTTCGATCACCCCGGCTTGCGTCTCGCCCGGAACATCGCTCGCCGCGCCCCAGCCATGCGCCCAGAACCGCAGGGGGCGCTTGGCGGTAACGCTCGCATCCTTCTGTCGCAACGACCCGGCGGCGGCGTTGCGCGGATTGGCAAACTGGCGGGCTTTCGCGGGGTCGAATTCTGCACCTTTGGCATCGGCTGCGGCGCGCGCCTCCTCCATCAGCCGGGCGTTCAACTCGGCGAAGGCGGCGCGCTCCATGTAGACCTCGCCGCGCACCTCGAAGACGGCGGGCACGCCATCAGGCAATTCCTGCGGGATGTCGGCGATATGGGCGACATTCGGCGTCACGTCCTCGCCCACCTGACCGTCCCCGCGGGTCGCGGCGCGCACCAGCACACCGTCCTCGTAGCGCAGGGAGCAGGACAGCCCGTCGATCTTGTCCTCGGCGGTGAAGGCGAGCGGTTCGTCCTCGGGCAGAGCAAGATAGCGCCGCACCCGCGCGGCCCATTCCTCGACCTCTTCGGGCGAGAAGGCGTTGTCGAGGCTCATCATGCGAACCTCGTGGGTGACCTTGGAAAGCGGCGAAGCTGCGACCGCATGGCCGACCTTCTTTGACGGGCTGTCCTCGCGCACCAGATGCGGGAAAGCTTCCTCCAGCTCCGCATTGCGGCGCACCAGCGCGTCATATTCCGCGTCGGAGATCTCGGGCGAATCCTCGGCGTGGTAGAGGCGGTCGTGTTTCGCGATCTGCTTCGCGAGCCGCATCAGCTCGTTGGCGGCTTCGGCTTCGGTGAGCTCGGTCATCCCACTAGCCACCTCTCAAGATAAAGCTCAAACTCGTCGCGAGAGAGCCATTCGTGATCCCTCAGGACCCGCTCCTGAATGTTATTAAATTTCTTTTCGATTTTTCCACCGGCTACATACTCTAATATTTCATCGCACCGTAGGACCATAACTTTGTCACGCTCGTGCTTCTCGCTACCAAGCACCCAGATCAAACGTTCGACAAAGTAGTTCGGACGCCTCTGAAGTATCTCTGGTTGAAATCCGACACCAGCACCTGACCCAAAACCAAGCCTCCCATGTGAAGCCTTGTGATACTTAACCTCAATAAAGGAAACGCGATTTGGTTCTCGATCATCACAAACGAGGATGTCGACCGCTTTCTTGCTATCGAGGCAGTAAATTCTGGGTTCCTTCGCGGTGATCTTTTCAGCGATAACTTTGCGAATGAAAGACTCGAATTCAGCCTCGTTCGCAAACATCACACCCCCTCCAGCAGCCGATCCGCCTGCGCCCTTGCCTCTGGCGTGACCTCCGCCCCGGAAAGCATCCGCGCGATCTCCTCCTGCCTCCCCTCGGCATCGAGCAGCACCACGCTCGTCTTGGTCACCGTGCCCGAGGACGCCTTGGCGATAAGGTAATGCTGCCCCCCGCGCGCCGCGACCTGCGGCGAGTGCGTCACCGCCAGCAATTGCCCCTCGTCCGATGCAAGCCGCGCCAGCCGTTCACCAATGGCGCTCGCCACCGCGCCGCCCACGCCGCGGTCGATCTCGTCGAAGATGATCGTCGCCGCCCCGCCCTTTTCCGCCAGCGCCACTTTGAGCGCGAGGATGAAGCGCGAAAGTTCGCCTCCGCTCGCGATCTTGGCGAGCGGGGCGAAATCGGCGCCGGGATTGGTGGCGATCAGGAATTCGACCGCGTCACGGCCGAGCGCGCCCCATTTGTCCTCAGGCAGATCGGTGATCGCCGTCTGGAAGCGCGCCGCGTCGAGTTTGAGCGGGGCGAGTTCCGCCGCCACCGCTGTGTCCAGCCGCTGCGCCGCTTTCAGCCTCGTTTCATGCGCGGCATCGGCGGCTTTCAGATAGGCCGCGCGCGCCTCTTCCGCTGCCTTTTCCAGAGCGCCCAGCTGCGCCTCCCCGCCTTGAATCGATTCGAGCTTGCGGCGCATTTCCTCCATCAGCGCAGGCAATTCATCGACCTCGCAGCGATGCTTGCGGGCGAGCGCGCGCAAGTCGAACAGGCGCGTCTCCGCCGCTTCGAGCGCGGCCGGGTCATGGACCAGCGCCTCGGCGGCCTGTTCGAGCTTGTCCTCGGCCTCGCCCGCTTCGATCACCGCCCGGTCGAGCGCCGCCAGCGCCTCCGCCAGCAATGGGTGTTCCTCGGCGATCCGGTCGAGCTTGCGCGCGGCGACGCGCAGCGAGGCGAGCGGGGAATCCGAACCCTCCCAGATGTGGCGCAATTCCTCGAGTTCGCCCGACAGCCGTTCGCCCTTCTGCAGGTCGATGCGCTGGGCGGCGAGGCGTTCTTCCTCGCCCGCCTCGGGCGTCAGTGCGTCGAGTTCGGCAAGATGGGCGGTGAGCAGGTCCTCGTCGGCCCTGGCCTGCTCGACCACGGCGCGCGCTTCGGCCAGCCGCGCTTCGGCCTTCGCCCAGTCGCGCCATGCGGTTTCCAGAGCGGCAAGGTCGGTCCCCGCATAGCGATCGAGCAGGTCCTTGTGCCCGCGCGGGTTCACCAGCCCGCGATCGTCGTGCTGGCCGTGCAGTTCGACCAGCGCCGGGGCGAGCGTGCGCAGCAGGGCGACGCTGGCGGACTGGTCGTTGACGAAAGCCTTTGAGCCGCCATCGGCCTTGACCTGCCTGCGGATCAGCAGCGGTTCGCCCGGCTCGATCTCGATCCCCGCATCGTCCAGCGCGTCTGCGATCGCGGCGGGCAGCGCGCCGAAATCGAAGCTCGCGGTGACGCTCGCCCTGTCCTCCCCGGCGCGCACCAGAGCGGTTTCCGCCCGGTCGCCCAGAACGAGGCCCAGCGCATCGAGCAGGATCGACTTGCCCGCCCCCGTCTCGCCCGTCAGCACGCCAAGCCCGCCGCGAAACTCGAGATCGAGCGCTTCGATGAGGACGATGTTGCGGATCGAAAGCCGGGTGAGCATGGCGCGAACCTGTTAAACCAAGCGTGGCCCCCGGTCACGCGCGCAAAACCCTTTTGCGAACAGCTATCGCGGCAATCGGGCCGGGCGGCGCGCCATTTCACAAAGGCTCCGGGGGCGGCTATGACGGGAGACCTTTGGGGATAAGGCAATGAACATTATCCGGACGGGCGCCGTCACACTGATCGGCCTTGCGGCGCTGGGCGTGGGCGGCTTTGCGGTGCTGGGCCAATATTCCAAGCGGGGGAGCACGCCGGGCCTGGTGCAAGGCGCGCTCGCGCCCTGCCCCGACAGCCCCAATTGCGTCTCGAGCGAGGCGGGAACGGCTCCGTCCAAGCGGGTAGAGCCGTTCGCGCCGGGAGCCTGGGATGCCCTGCCCGGCGCAATCGCGGCGATGGGCGGGACGGTGACACGGCAAGAGGCGGATTATATCGCGGCCGAATTCGCCTCTGACACCTTCGGCTTCGTCGACGACCTCGAACTGCGCAGGAGCGAGGACGGGGTGCATGTGCGCTCCGCCTCGCGGGTCGGCCATTCGGACGGCGGCGTGAACGCGGCGCGCGTCGCCCAATTGCGAGAGCGATTGCCCGACCGAGCGCAGGCCGACGCTAGCTCGGCGTGACGCCGTCGGCGTGCTTGTCGATGAGCTTGTAGGCCTTTTCGTACCACTCGCTACCGGGATAATTCGCCCCGAGGACCGCGGCATATTTCACCGCTTCGGCCCGAATGCCGAGCGCAAGATTGCTTTCGGTCAGGCGATACAGGGCCTCGGGCGTGTGGCTGGTCGTGTCGAAATCCTCGATCACGTTGCGAAAACGCAGCGCTGCGGCGAGCCACTGACCCGAGCGCTGGTAGAAGCGGCCGATTTCCATTTCCTTGCCCGCGAGGTGATCGGCGACAAGGTCGAGCTTCAGCCGCGCATCGGCGGCGTATTCGGACTGGGGAAAGCGGCGGTTCACCTCCTGCAGCGCGGCCTGCGCCTGCTCGGTGATCTTCTGGTCGCGGTTCACGTCGCTGATCTGTTCGTAATAGCTGAGCGCGATCAGGTAATAGGCATAGGGCGCATCCTTGTTGCCCGGGTGGATCGACAGGAAACGCTGCGCGTTCTGGATCGCCTTGTTGTAATCGCGCGCGAGGTAATAGCTGAACGCGCTCATCAGCTGCGCGCGCCGCGCCCAGGGCGAATAGGGGTGCTGGCGTTCGACTTCGTCGAACAGCGCGGCGGCGAGGATCGTGTTGCCCCGATCGAGCCGCCGCTGCGCCTCGGCATAGAGCGATTCGACGTCGCGCGCGACATAGGCGACGTCCTCATTGGCGGAGCCTCCCCCACAGGCGCTCGTGGCGAGGACGGCCGCGCCCAGCAGGGCGGCGCGCGAGAGCTTTGTCGTAATCCGGGTCGTCATGGCGCGAGCATATAGCTGCGCCCGCGCTGAACGCCAAGTGAAGGTTGGCACCCTCGCGCCCGCGTTTCCTACCCCGCGCTTTTGTGCTCCACCCGCCCCGATGACCCGCCGCACCGATCCCCGCACCGCCCGCCTGCCCGTGCCCGCGACGCAGCTGCCCGATTTCGCCCCCGTGCCCCGCAAGAACCAGCGCCACGACGGCTGGACCCCGCAGCGCCAGCGCGCCTTCATCGAAGCGCTCGCCGACACCGGCTCGGTCGCCGCAGCCTGCAAGGCCGTCGATATGAGCACGGTCGGAGCCTATTACCTGCGCCGCCAGCCCGGCGCGGAAAGCTTCCGCAAGGCCTGGGCCGCCGCGCTCGATCTCGGCGTCGAACGGCTCGAGGATGTCGCCATGGAGCGCGCGCTGAACGGTGTCGAGGAGGAATACTTCTCCGACGGCAAGCTCGTCGCCAAGCGCAAGCGCTACAACGACCGCCTGCTCATGTTCATGCTGCGCAACCGCGCGCCCGACCGCTTCGCCGAAGGCGGCGCGAAAGGATTGAACGCGGTCGGCAAGATGGAGGCCGAGCGGCTCAAGAAGCAGTGGCGGGCCGAATGGGAGGCCGAGCGAGCGTGCGTCACCCCGGCCGAGATCCGCGCGAGCATCGATGCCAAGATCGCCGCGCTCCGCGATTCCATCGCCGAGGATCGCGCCCGCGAATGGGCGCTGCTCTCGGAGGAGACCCGCGCGGCGTGGGACCGCTTCGAGAGCTTACGCAACCGCGACCTCGACGCGATGCGCGCCGACGAGGACCTGCGCCAGCGGCTGGCCGAGGGGCCGCGCAAGGACGAACAATACCCGCCCCCGCCGAAGCGCGAAAAGCCGGAGCCGGAGCCGCGCAAGACCGTGTGGAAGCTGACGGATGAGGGTTTCGGCCAGCCCTGAGGCGGTGCGCTAAACCCCCTCCTCCCGGGAGGAGGGGGTTGGGGGTGGTGCGTGTAGCGCGGATGCCTATCTACTTCGCATGGCCGATAGACTTACTAGGAACCAACGCAGCGAGTTGATGTCCCGCGTTAGATCGCGCGATACAAAGCCAGAGATTATCGTCCGATCTGCCCTTCACAGACAAGGATATCGATTTCGCTTGCACGTCGCGAAGCTGCCCGGAAAACCGGATATCGTTCTTCCACGTTACCGGACAGCCGTCTTTGTTAACGGCTGCTTCTGGCATGGCCACGATTGTAGAAGAGGGAAATTGCCGTCTACGAACGCTGCATTCTGGATAAAGAAGATTGAACGAAACCGCGAACGAGATTGCATCAACATTCGGAAACTCGAGCGAGAAGCGTGGCGCGTGCATATCATATGGGAATGTGACATGGAGCCGGGGCTGGAGCGGCTGCTCTCGTTCCTTTCCACAGAGAAAGCGTCAAAATGGCGATAATTCGTTGCGCGGGGAACAAATAGAGAATAGCCAGTCGGCAACGGAGAAGGCTTCATGTCAGTAGATCACGCGCGGTCCCAACTCGTCAGTCCCGGGGCGGATAGGATGTCGGTGCGCAGTAAGCTAACGGGTAATCGGTTCGTACGGATTTCCCAAGGTTCGGCGGAACAGCGTGGAAAGGTAATTAGTCTTTTCACCGGCGCGGGCGGCATGGAGATCGGCCTTGAGAGTGCTGGCTTCGAAACCGCCATTTGCGTCGAAATCGATCCCGACAGCCGCGAAACGCTTCGGAAAAATCGTGAACATTGGGTTTTGTTCGAAGACGAACAGAACCGTACGCCCGGTGACCTACGCGCCATTCGGCCCGAAGAGTTGCTGCTTAAAGCGAATCTAAAGCGCGGTGAGGCCGCCCTCGTAACTGGTGGAGCACCGTGCCAGCCCTTCAGTAACATGGGGAAGAAATTAGGGAAATCAGACCCTAAAAACGGAGACTTGTTCCTAGATTTTGTGAAAATTGTTCTAGGAACACAACCAGCTGGCTTCATATTCGAGAATGTTGCGGGCATCGCGCAGGGTCGACATAACGAAGTAGTAGAATATATGACCGCCCAGTTCGCCGGATCGGGGTACTCAGTCGCTTTCGAGGTTTTGAACGCGGCTGACTACGGCGTGCCCCAGCAACGCAAGCGGTTTATCATGTTGGGACGAAAGGGGGATGCTCCGGCATTTCCTTTGCCGACGCATACCAAAGATGGTCTTTTCCCCGACGTATTTTCGCCAGAGCCAATCGCTACATTAAGTCAGTGGAAGACCGTCGCGGAAGCTTTTGAGGAGATTCCGCGCGGAAACCTTCAACGAGCCGACTGCGTGGGTATGCGGCATGCTTCATACATGGTCGAACGTATGGCGATGATCCCACAAGGGCGAAACTTCAAAGTCTTGCCTATGCAAATGCGCCCTAAGTGCTGGCAATCGGGGAAACATGAAGGCCACGACACGTTCGGCCGAATGGAAGGTGGGAAACCTGCCCCTACCATACGAACTGCTGGCTACAATCCGACGAAAGGCAAATACATCCATCCTTTCGAAAATCGCGGCATTAACACAGCCGAGATGGCCGCCCTGCAATCGTTTCCCGCAGATTGGGAGTTCAGGACTGTTTCAGGCAAACCGAGTATCGTTAGCATTGGGCGCCAGATCGGAAATGCCGTCCCGCCAGCTTTTGCCTATGCCTTAGGCTCCGCGATTTTCGCTTAATTCAGAATCTGAGAGAGTGAGGTGGCCAGAGCGGCTTCACCGTCTATCGTAAACGACTCATCGACAGCGCGCTGCGGGAGGGAGCCAACATCTACAATCGAATGGGTCGCGACTGTCCTCAAAGCCTCCAAATCTTTTCTCGTGAACTGCATAGCCAATGCATAATATTTGATTCCACGCGCATTGATAAGCCATTCACGGGTCTGAATATGACGATATAACGCTTTAAACAAGCTGCCTTCATGCGGGATTTGATATCGTCTATCCGAACGTAGCGAAAGTTTAGCTGCCCCATAGCCTAGGATATCGTCCAGAAAACAAGTTCGCGCAACATCTCGGTACAAGTGATCGATCTTCTCAATTTTTTCTTTGATAGTCCCAGTGACAGGACCCTTTGCTCTATCCTTTCTCACGATAACGAAATCAGGGTTAGATGTTACAAGTGCAACCTTTCCGGCAGATAGAACCTTAGCGCGCAAATCCGTGACGATCTCTGCAATCTCATCTTGGTATAAATGAGCGCAATCGAAACTATTTATATTTGGGAGCGGTATCAACCGGCAGGCAGGCTTGAAGGAGACGAAGTATTCCTCTGCTGCCAGTGCAATCAGCCACTCGTACCAACGACCTCTGGCATTGCCGAGCGCACCTGACTTAACAAGCGGGTGCTCAGACAAAACGAGACGTTGACACTCGTCTAGAACAGTCTGGAATTCCCTTGTTCCGTTCAATGGAAAGCGCTTCAAGGATTCGCATAAAGTAGCCAAGGAATTTATTGAAAGTTCACCCTTTGGATTTCGGTAGGTGAATCTCCGAGCAGCGTCAGAAATCAAAGTCACTCCTCCCCCATCCTGAGCGCTGCAATAAACGCCTCCTGCGGAATGCTCACATTCCCATACTCCCGCATCCGCGCCTTGCCCTTCTTCTGCTTGTCGAGCAGCTTCTTCTTGCGCGTGATGTCGCCGCCATAGCACTTGGCGGTCACGTCCTTGCGCAGGGCGGCGATGGTTTCGCGGGCGATGATCTTGCCGCCGATCGCGGCCTGTATCGGGATCTTGAACAGGTGGCGCGGGATGAGGTCCTTGAGGCGCTCGCACATGCCGCGCCCGCGTTCCTCGGCGACCGAGCGGTGGACGATCAGCGATAGCGCGTCGACGGGCTCGTTGTTGACGAGGATGTTCATCTTGACGAGGTCGCCTTCGCGAAGGCCGATCTGCTCGTAGTCGAAGCTGGCATAGCCGCGCGAGATCGACTTCAGCCGGTCGTAGAAATCGAACACCACTTCGTTGAGCGGCAATTCGTAGGTCACCTGCGCGCGCCCGCCGACATAGGTGAGATCGGTCTGGATGCCGCGCCGGTCCTGGCACAGTTTCAGGATCGCGCCCAAGTATTCGTCGGGGGTGTAGATCACCGCCTTGATCCACGGCTCCTCGACCGCCTCGATCCGGTTGACGTCGGGCCAGTCGGCGGGATTGTGGATGTCGATCGTCTGCGCGTCCTCGTTTTTCGTGTGGCCGAGATGGACGCGGTAGACGACGCTGGGCGCGGTGGTGATGAGGTCGAGATCGTATTCGCGGGAAAGGCGCTCCTGGATGATCTCGAGGTGGAGGAGGCCAAGGAACCCGGCGCGAAAGCCGAAGCCGAGCGCAGCGGAGCTTTCCATCTCGTAAGTGAAGCTCGCATCGTTGAGGCGCAGTTTCCCGATGCTTTCGCGCAGCTTGTCGAAATCGGCGGCATCGACCGGGAACAGCCCGCAGAAGACCACCGGCTGCGGCTCGCGGTAGCCGGGCAGCGGGGTGTCCGCGCCGTTCTTCACGGTGGTGATGGTGTCGCCGACGCGGGCCTGTTCGACTTCCTTGATCTGGGCGGTGATGAAGCCGATTTCGCCGGGCCCGAGTTCGGGCAGGTCGGTGCGTTTCGGCGTGAAGCACCCCACGCGGTCGACGAGGTGCTGCGTGCCGCCCTGCATGAAGCGGATATTCAGCCCCTTGGTGAGGGTTCCCTCTAGCACGCGCACGAGGATGACGACGCCGAGATAGGGGTCGTACCACGAGTCCACGAGGCTGGCTTTCAGCGGCGCCTCGCGCGTGCCGGTGGGCGGCGGGATGCGCTGGACGATGGCTTCGAGCACGTCCTCGATCCCGATGCCCGATTTCGCGCTGGTGAGCACGGCGTCGGAGGCATCGAGGCCGATGATATCCTCGATCTCGGCGCGGACCTTGTCGGTATCGGCGGCGGGCAGGTCGATCTTGTTGATGACGGGGACGATCTCGTGATCGTGCTCGATCGACTGGTAGACATTGGCGAGCGTCTGCGCCTCGACCCCCTGCGCCGCATCCACCACCAGCAGCGCGCCTTCGCACGCGGCAAGGCTGCGGGAGACTTCGTAGGCGAAATCGACGTGGCCGGGGGTGTCCATGAGGTTGAGCTGGTAGGTCTCGCCGTCCGACGCGGTGTAGGAAAGGCGGACGGTCTGGGCCTTGATGGTGATGCCGCGCTCGCGCTCGATATCCATGTTGTCGAGCACCTGCTCGGACATTTCGCGCGTCGTCAGGCCGCCACAAACCTGGATCAGCCGATCGGCAAGCGTCGACTTCCCATGGTCGATGTGGGCGATTATTGAAAAATTGCGGATTTTGGAAAGGTCGGTCATCAGACAGCGCAGATAGCGCCGCTCCCGCACCCTGTCATGCGAGAAAAACGCAAGTGATTGCGCGAAGGGTTCAGCCCTGTTCGGCCCGCGCGCTCGGGGCGTAGCCGAATTGCGGGATCGGCTGGCCTTCGCCGAGCTGGCCCCGCATCGCCTTGTAACTCCCGGGTGACAGGGCGGCGAGCGGCTTGCCGGCCGAAGCGAGAAGATAGGGCGAAACGCGGTTGCGCGTACACAGCCCGCCCGATCCGTCATCGACGAGATGCTGTTCGAATTCGAGTCCCTGCGTATCGCCATTGCTGCGCGTCACCGTCGCTACCGCCAATTGCCCGCCACCCAGGTCGACCACGAATTGCGTGCCCCTGGGCACGTCGATCAGGCCCTGGATCAGCGCCCCGGTGCGCGACAGGTTGCGCAAGGTCACTTCATAGGAATGATCGTCGTGGATCACGTGGATCTTGCGCAGAACGGTTCGGCGGCGCGCGCGCCACGTCCGCTCGCTCGACGGGTCGATCCGCCAGCCTTCGCCCATGATTTCCGCCTCGACCGTCTCGCGCAGGGTGGATTCGTAATAGATCGGACCCTGCAGGAGCCCGATCCCGCATCCCACCAGCGCATCGTTCAGAGCCATGGTTTCCACCCCGCCCGCAAGCGTATCCATCCCGAGCGCGCCCGCGAGTGCGACGATCGCGCGCACCAGGCCGATCTCACGCTCGTCCTCCCCGCTCGCCTCGGCGACGAGGCGGCTGTCGATGCGGATCGTGTCGAACGGGGCGCGGCGTAGATAGGCGAGGCTCGAATAGCCCGAACCGAATTCGTCTAGAGTCAGCCGGACACCGAGCTTGAACAGGCGAGCGAGCGTGCGATCGACATTATCGGCATCGCCGAAAAAGATTGCCTCGCTGATCGCAAGGTCGAGCCTCGAGGGCCCGAGGCCGGCCTCGGAAAGGGCCTCGGACACGTCCTCGACGAAGCTTTCAGCGGTGAACAGCGGGACCGGCACGCCCAGCGCGACGCGCACCGTTTCTGGCCAGCGGGCGGCATGCGAACACGCCTCGTGGATCGCCCAGCGACCGATTTCCCCGACCAGCGAAGAGCCCTCGAGGATGCGCGCGAACTCCTCCTCGTCGATTTCGCCGCGTTGCGAGTGGTTCCAGCAGATCTTCGCCTCGAGCGCGATCACCTTGCGGCTTTCCGCCTCGATCACGGGCTGGTATTTGAGAAAGAACTGGTTTTCCGCAAGGCCCGTGCCAAGGTCGGCCTCGAGCCGACGGCGGAAGATCGCCTCGTTTTCAAGATCGCCCGAATAGAAGCGAAATTGCCCGCGCCCGCCATTCTTCGCAGCATAGAGCGCAAGGTCGGCCGAACGCACCACTTCCTCGCGCGTGACCCCGTCATGCGGAGCGATGGCGATCCCGACCGACGAGCCGATGACGCAGCGCCCCTCCTCGAGGCTGTAGGGCTGCCTGAGCATGGTGAGGACCTTCATCGCGATCTCGCCCAGCACGCCGCGATCGTCGAGATCGGGGATCATAACCTGGAATTCATCGCCGCCGAGGCGTCCGATTTCGCATTCGCGGTCGATCGCGCGCCCCAGCCTTTCGGCGACCTGCCGCAGCAGCTCGTCGCCCGCGGCATGGCCGAGCGTGTCGTTGACCTGCTTGAACCGGTCGAGGTCGAGCATCATCACCGCGCAATTGCGCTTCGCCGCCCGGAAGGCGGTAAGAGTGGAATCGATGAGCTGCGCCATACGGTGGCGATTGGCGAGACCGGTGAGCGAATCGAACTTGGCGAGGCGTTCGGTCTCCTCTTCGCGGTACCATTCCTCGGTGATTTCCGTGCCGGTCCCGCGAAAGCCGGCAAAGCCGCCTTGAGCATCGGACACCGGATGCCCGGCCAATCGCAGGACCGCGCCGTCCGGCCGCGCCGCAGCCCGCACGGGGAGGCCGGAGAAAGCCTTGTGCGCGCCAAGCCTCAGGGCAAGCGGCTTTTCGCGTCCGTCGCTGGCGGCGGGCTGGAAGATCTGCGCGACGGGACGGCCGACGAGATCCTCGAGCGCGAGGCCGAGCCGTTCGGCGACGCTGGCCGAAAGATAGACGAGCCGCCCTTCGGCATCGCTCGCCCAGAACCAGCCGAGCCCGGACCGTTCGAGGTCCTCGAGCATGGCGAGCTTCTGCGCATCGGACAGGGTCGATGCGGCCGCGGCCGCCTCCTCGGCAACCGGTTCCGCAGCAGCGCTCCCGCCTTTCGAAGACAGCAGACCCTTCAGGGGCACGTCGCTTCGGTCCTCCCGGTCTCCATCCGCTGCGCTCCGGCCCGGCCCGCGCAGGCTGGGCCGGGCACGCAACGAGCGGTTCCTGACATCACCCCCGCGTAAAGGCGGTTGGTTAGTTTTTCGCTAAGAAGATTCCCGGCGGGGCCGCGGCCGAGTTTGCGCGCAAAGGCTAGCCGGCGAGCCGCGCAGGCGTGCCACGCAGCACCGCGAAGGAGCCGTCCTGTCGGCGCTTCAGGGGTTCGTCGAATTCGATCCCCGTGCGGTTCTCCCGGGTCCAGCGCACGACCCCGCATGCCCGGCGACCGGCGGCGAATTCGATCTCGACAGGACTGCCCGCTGCAACGTTCCAGATCCCTTCGAGCAAGGCGCCGCCCTCGGAGATGTTGCGCAAGGTGGCATCGGCGATCCCGCCTTCGTGCGCCACGCGCACCCGGCGCAGCAGGTTGGTGCGGACCTGGCGCGCGGCGCGCGGACCGTCGGCTTTCACCGTCCGGTCGCCGTCGACCAGCGCCCCGGCCGCGTGCGTGTCCATCGGCTTGTGATAGATATATCCCTGCACGTGGCTGCAGCCCAGCATCCGCACGAGTTCGAGCTCGTCGAGCGTTTCCACCCCTTCGGCGGTCGTGTCCATGCCGAGCGCTTCGGCAAGGCTGGTGATCGAGGCGATGATCGCGCCGTTGCGGCTGCCCTTTTCGGTCGCCCCGCGCACGAAGCTCTGGTCGATCTTGATCTTGTCGAAGGGCGCCTTGCGCAGGTAGCCGAGCGACGAATAACCCGTCCCGAAGTCGTCGAGCGCGAGCCGCACGCCGACCCGCTTCAACGCGGCGAACATCGCATCGGTCGCGGCGCTGTCGCCCATGAAGACGCTCTCGGTGATCTCCAGTTCGAGCCGCGTCGGGTCCACCCCGGAATGGGCGAGCGCGTTGGCGACGATATTGGGCAATTCCGGATTGGCGAATTGCAGCGGCGAGACATTCACCGCGCAGCGGATCGCGGCGGGCCAGCGCGCCAGGTCGTCGCAGGCGGTGCGCAGCGCCCACTGGCCGAGCTGGTCGATCAGCCCCGCATCCTCGGCGATGGGGATGAACTTGGCAGGCGATAGCCAGCCCCTCTTCGGGTGATTCCAGCGCATCAGCGCCTCGAACCCGACGATCGTCTCGCTCGCGGCATAGACGACCGGCTGGTAATGAAGCTCGAGCTCGCCGCGCGCGACGGCCTCGCGCAGGTCGTGCTCGAGCTCGGCGCGCTCCTCGGCGGCGGAATGGAGCTCGTCGGAATAGAACCGATGGCAGCCGCGCCCGGCATCCTTGGCGGCATAAAGCGCAAGGTCGACATTGCGGATCAGCGCTTCGCCCGACGTGCCGTGCTCAGGCGCGGTCGCCACCCCGACCGAGGCACCGATCACCACCGAGTGGCCGTCCACCGTGTAAGGTTGCGAGAGCGAGGCGATGATCTCGTTCGCGAGATGGGCCAGGTGCTCCCGCGTCTGCGGCGCGGGGACGATCACCTGGAATTCGTCGCCCCCCAGGCGGCCGCAGCGCCCGGCCGGGCCGATCACCCGCTCGAGCCGCTGCGCGACCTGCTTGAGCAGCGCATCGCCGGCCGGATGGCCGAGCGTGTCGTTGACCTGCTTGAACCGGTCGAGATCGAGCAGGAAGAGCGCGCAGGCCCGATCCCGCTCGCGCGGGGCGGCGAGGATCTGTTCCAGGGCACGGCTCATCTGGACACGGTTGGCGAGCCCCGTGAGCGAATCGTAGTGGGCGAGCCGCGAGACCTGCTGCTCGCTCCGCCGCTTTTCGGTGAGGTCCGTGCCGTGGCCGCGAAAGCCGCAGAAATTCTTGTAGGAATCGTAAACCGGCCGCCCCGTCAACGCCCACCAGCGCGCATCAGCCTCGCCTCCCTTGCCGTCCTCGGGGCAATTCGGGCGCGCCGCGCGCAATTCGACATCCTGAAACGCCGAACGCGCGGACAGATGGAAGGCGAGCGTGCGCTCCGCATCCGAGGCATCGTGGGCCGGAAGCACGATCTCGGTGAGCGGGCAACCGATCACCTCGTCGGGCTCCTTGCCAAGGGCATGCGCGGCCTTGGGGGAGATATAGGTGAGCTGCCCGCGCCGGTCGGTCTCCCAAAACCAGCCCTCGCCGGTTTCCTCGAAACTGCGCAGGATGTCCTCGGCCCGCGCCGCGACCCGCTCGCGCGCCTCGCTCCTGCGGCGGCGGCGCTGCGCATCCTTCCATTCGAACCGCGCGATCAGCAGCAGTGCGAGGCCGCCGCCGGTCATAGCCGCGATCATCAGCGGGCTCGGGTCGATGAGTACGAATGGCGCCCAGGACGCGATCTTGGCCGAGAACAGCGACACGATCCGCGCGCGATAGACGGTCGCGGCGGCCGCGTTGATCGAAAGCACCGTCGCCGCCGCCCATTGCCACGGCAGGCCGAAACCGATCCATTGGGAAAGCGTGAAGCCCGCACAGGCCATCGGCAGCACCACGCCCAGCGCCACGAGCACCAGCCTGAGCCATTCGTTCACCTGTTCGCGCCGTTCGACCGCAGCGAAGAGCGATCCGCCGGCGAGCAGGATGACCGAGGCGAAGCCGGTAAAAAGCGCCGCGCCTTCGGGCAGCCGGCCTGCGATGATCGCGCTTGGCACGTAAGCGAGCCCCAGCAGCAGGGCCAGCGCGCGCGAATGGCGCGGCAGATACCACTCCTGCCCGCGCGGGGCGAGTGCCGCGCCCGAGGCGCGCAGGGCGGTGTGGCGTTCGCCCTCGCTCAGCTTGGCGCGGCGCTCGCTTGCGCGGCGGTCGCTCCCGGCCTTGCGCGCCCTTCGGTCGCCGGAACCCTCCCCTGGGCGGGGGTTCGGCGATGTGCCGGAATGGATGTCGCGCGGTGCTTTGTTCGAGGATTCGAGCGGCGCAGGGACGGGCTCGGAACGAGGCGTGGAGGGCGCGGCGGCTTGCCCTGCGCCCTCCCCGGACCTGGCGCGCCCTTGCGCGACCGACGGCACGGGCTCGGTTTCGGAGGCGATCTGCCTCCCCCGGCGTATCCTTTCCCTGGCGGCGTGCGCTTTCATGATTGTGTCATAACCCGAACCTGTTTGCCCTCTGGCTAAGGTTTCTGGTTAATCGATCGCCAAGAACCACGCGTTTCGGCGGTTTTTGCGGGCGCGAAGGTTAATCGAGCTGCACTTCCATGAACGCCTTGGGTGCGCGATTCTGCATCGTCATCAGCGCCGCATAGGGATCGTCGCCGAGCGCTGCGAGCGGCTTTCCGGCCAGCTCGATCTGGTAGGGCGAAACGCGGTGGCGCGTGCACAGACCGTCCGCCCCGTCGCTTATCAGCGGGCTTTCGAACTCGACCCCCTGCACCGCCCCATCCGAACGCCGCACCGCCGCCACGGCAAGCTGCCCGCCGCCAAGGTCGAGCACCACCTCGGTCCCCACCTCGACCCCCAGCAGACCTTCGATCTTCGCGCCCGTGCGCGACAGGTTGCGCAGGAAGACATTGTAGCGATGGTCGCCATGGATGAGCCCGATGCGGCGGAACTCCGTGCGCCGCTCGGCTCGGTAACGCTCGGGGCCGCGCGGTGCGAAGACGAGATCGCCTTCCTCGAATCGGCGCAGCATCTCCTCGCCCGGCACGGCGCGCGAGAAGATCACGCCCTGCAGGTGGCTCGCCCCCTGCCGCGTCACGGCAGCGAGTTCGTCCTTGCTCTCCACCCCTTCCGCCACGGTCTCCATGCCGAGCGCGCCGGCAAGGCTGACCACGGCTGCTACGATGGCGAGATTGTTGCTGTCCTCACCCGCGCAGCCGCGCACGAAGCTCTGGTCGATCTTGATCTTGTCGAACGGCGCGTCGCGCAGATAGCTGAGCGAGGAATAGCCCGTCCCGAAATCGTCGAGCGCGAGCCGCACGCCCAGTTTCTTAAGCGCGGCGAAGGTCCGCGCGGAGCGTTCGACATCGCCCATGAAGACGCTTTCGGTGATCTCCAGCTCGACCCGTGCCGGATCGATCCCGCTGCGCTTGAGCGCCTTGCGCACCACATCCACGAAATCGTCGGCCGCGAACTGGACCGCCGAGACATTGATCGCCGCCTTGACCGTGTCCGGCCAGCCCGCTGCCTCGGCGCAGACCTGGTTCAGCGCCCAGGTGCCCATTTCGCGGATCAGGCCGACTTCCTCGGCGACGGGAATGAAATCGGCCGGCGAGATCATGCCGCGCTGCGGGTGTTCCCAGCGCATCAGCGCTTCCATGCAGGCGACCTCGTGGGTCCGGGCATTCACGATCGGCTGGTAATGCATGCGCAGCTGGTCGCCCGCTATCGCATCGCGCAGATCCTGCTCGATCTGGTGCCGAAAGCTCGCCTGGTCGCGCAATTCGCGCGAATAGAAGCGATGCTGGCCGCGCCCCCCGCCCTTGGCCGCATAGAGCGCGAGATCGGCCGCCTTGGTCAGCTCCTCGGGCTCGATGCCGTCATAGGGCGCGACCGCGATTCCCACAGACACGCCGATCACCGCACGGCTGCCATTGATCGAATAGGGCTGCGAGGCGATCTGGATGAGCTGCTGCGCCATCTCGCCGAGTTCGCCGCGATCGTCGACGTCGGGCAGGATGATCTGGAATTCGTCGCCGCCCAGCCGCCCGATCTCGACCCGTTCGCCAAGCAATCGCCGGATTCGCGCGGCGACCTGCTTGAGCAATTCATCGCCCGCCGGATGGCCGAGCGTGTCGTTGACCTGCTTGAACCGATCGAGGTCGAGCATCATCAGCGCGCAGGACCGTTTGGCATGCGCGAACGCCTTGAGCGTCTGGTCGAGCATCCGGCTCATGCGATAGCGATTGGCGAGCCCGGTAAGCGAATCGTATTGCGAGGCGCGCTCCTGCTTGCGCCGTTCCTCGTGCGTGCCGGTGATGTCGCGCGCCGTCCCGCGATAGCCGGCAAAGGCCCCGTCCCTGCCGAAGCGCGGCTTGCCTGCGATCTCCCACCATGTGTCGCCCTTGCCGAGCTTGACCCTGACGGCCGTCGGGGCGAGCGAATTGCGCGCGGCGAGCAGGAATTTCAGGGGCCGCCCGGTATCCTCGCCCTTGCCCTCTTCCTTGCGCTCTTCCTCGAAGATCTCGGTGATCCTGCGCGCGGCGAGTTCGTCCGGCGTGATCTCGAACGGCGCGATGGCGGCGGGCGAGCAATAGATCATCCGCCCTTCGGCATCGCTCGCCCAGAACCAGCCGACCCCGGTTTCCTCGAGCGAGTCGAGCAGTTCGACCCGGCGCGCAAGGTCGCTCGCCGCGATCGGAGCCGCGACCGCAGGCGCCTCCTCTTCCGCCTCCGGCGCATCGGCCTGCCGTTTGATCCGCCCGAAAATGCCTGCCACGTGTCCTGGTCCCGAACTGAAGTGGTGCCAACCGAGTAAGGATCCTAGGGGACATGGATAAAGAAACGGTAAGGATAGGCGGGGGAGCGCGATCCGTGCCGGAAGGCGCAGCGCACTCGCGCTTGCAAAGCGATGGGTGCCGCGCCAGTCTGGGCCGGGAAGGTGCCGTTTCAGCGGCACACAAGGGGGAGATGCGACGATGACGGACGGTGTAAGACTGGAGAACGAGGCGGCGCAATCGACCAATGCGCTGGGGCCGCTCATCGGGGTCGCACGCGAGGATTTCGTCGGCGCGGTCGCGCTGCTTTTGCGCGAGACGGCGAGCGATCCGGCGCGCGCGTTCAAGCACGCCCGGTCAATGGGCGAGGACATGGTCCAGATCATGACCGGCAAGAGCGATCTCGTCCCCGATCCCAAGGACAAGCGTTTCATGGACCCGGCCTGGGCGTTCAACCCCTTCTACCGCGCGGGCGTGCAATATTACCTCGCCGTGCAGAAGGGGATGCGCGGCTGGCTGGAGGATCTCGAGCTTGACGAGCTGGAGCGCAACCGGGCGAACTTCATCGCCAATATCATCCTGGACGGGCTTTCGCCGACCAACACGCTGGCCGGCAATCCGACCGCGCAGAAACGGCTGATCGATTCAGGCGGCCTGTCGCTGATCAAGGGTCTGCAGAACGCCTATAACGACATCGTCCACAACAAGGGCATGGTGAGCCAGGTGGACAAGCGCCCGTTCAAGCTGGGCGAGAATATTGCGACTTCTAAAGGCGAGGTCGTGCTGCGGACCGAGATGATGGAGCTGATCCACTACGCCCCGAGCACGGAGGAGGTCTACGAGATCCCCCAGCTCACTATCCCGCCGCAGATCAACAAGATGTATATCAACGACCTCTCGCCCGAGAAGTCGGTGGTGAAATGGCAGGTCGACAACGGCATCCAGACCTTCGTCATTTCCTGGCGCAATCCGACGAAGGAGATGGGGCGCTGGGGCATCGCGGACTATGTCGCCTCGTGCGAGGAAGCGATGGAAGCGGTCGCGGCGATCACGGGGTCGGAGAAAGTCAATGTCTCGGCCGGGTGTTCGGGCGGGCAGACTGCGAGCGTGCTTGCCTCGAAACTCGCGGCGACAAAATCCGACCTGCTCGGCACTCTCACCCTGATGGTGTGCGTCCTCCATCCCAAGGCGACCGATATCGAGGCGGGATCGCTGGTTTCCGAAAACGGCATGGAAATCGCCCGCCAGCGCGCGATGAAGGCGGGCGTGATCAAGGCCGACGATCTCGCGCGCGGTTTCGCGTGGCTGCGGCCGAACGACCTCATCTGGAACTATGTCATCAACAATTACCTGCTCGGCGCCGATCCGCCCGCTTTCGACGTGCTCTACTGGAATTCGGACGCGACCAACCTTTCGGCGAGCCTGATGGGCGATTTCCTCGATCTCTACGAAACGCTCGCCTTTACGAAAAAGGGCGAGGTCGAGATGGCGGATCACAGGATCGACCTGTCCAAGGTGACCAGCGACCTGTTCATCCTCGGCGGGGTGACCGATCACATCACCCCGTGGAAGGCGACCTATCGTTCGACCCAGCTGTTCGGCTCGAAGGACGTGACCTACGTCCTCTCGCAGTCGGGCCATATGCAGGCGATCCTCAACCCGCCGACCAATCCCAAGGCGAAGTATTTCGTCCAGAAAAAGAAGGGCAAGCTCCCCGCGACCGCGGACGAGTGGCTCGGCGGGGTGGAAGAGGTGAAAGGCAGCTGGTGGCCGTTCTGGATCGAATGGCTGCAGGCTCGCTCGGGCGGGAAGAAGCCCGCCCCGACCAAGCTCGGCAATGCGACATACAAGCCGCTCGGCCCCGCGCCGGGACTCTACGTGGTCGAGGAAGTCTGATACAGCGCCGCGCAACAGCTTACGGGAGGCACGCCCGTGAGGGATCCACGAGCGTGCCTCCCACCCATCGACAAGCGCCGGACCCGCGGGGTCGAACGGCGCGGTACGAAAGGACGGGATATAGTGTCTGACCCCATGAAAGACGCGGTCGTTACCATGGAAGAGGTCGCCGGCCGGACGCTACGGACTGCTGCGTGGAGGCTCGATGAACCCTCCGATCACTTGCCCATCCTGTTCTTCAACGGCATCGGTGCGAATATCGAGGCGGTGGCCCCGCTTGCGGACGCCCTGCCCGAGCGCGGCTTCGTCATGTTCGACATGCCGGGCGTCGGCGAATCGCCCGAACCGGTGATCCCCTACAACCCCTTCACCATGAGCTGGACCGCGGCCCAGATCCTCGGCCGATACGGTCTTGGCGAAGTCGATGTGATGGGCGTCTCGTGGGGCGGCGCGATGGCGCAGCATTTCGCGCTCCAGCATCCCGCGCGCACGCGGCGGCTCGCCCTGATGGCGACGACGCCGGGCATGGCGATGGTGCCGGGCAATCCGGCGGCCTTCACCAAGATGGCCAATCCGCGCCGCTATATCGATCCCGAATTCATGAACGAACATTTCGCCACGCTCTATGGCGGGGTCGACAAGGACGGGGCCGAGCACCAGAAGGACAGCCATATCGGTCGGCTCAAGCCCCCTTCCCCGCGCGGATACCTTTACCAGCTGATGTGCATGATGGGCTGGACGAGCCTTCCGGCCCTGCCCTTCATGAGCAAGGAAACGCTGATCATGATGGGCGAGGACGACCAGATCGTCCCGCTCGCCAACGGCAAGATTCTGAAGGCCATGATCCCCAATTCGCGCCTCGTCACTGTCGAGGGCGGCGGGCACCTGTTCCTGCTCACCCATGCCGATGAAAGCGTCGCGGCGATCCGCGAATTCCTCGATGCGCCCGAAAGCGAAAAGGAAGCCGTCCGGACCAGCGCCTACGCCGCATAAGGCCCGGCACGCGCACGGCGAGCGACCGTTTCCGCACTGTGACCGAAGGGGACCGAAGGGGCCGCTCGCCGCCTTTCGCCTCAGAACTCCCCGGCGATGCCCGCCCGTACCGCAGTCGAATTGCCGCCGGCATAGGTAACGCCCGCCGTGAGGGCGAAATCGCCTTCGAGCCGGTGCATCAGGCCGACGGAAACGCCGACTTCGCCGCGATAGGTCGCAACATTGCTG